>NZ_CP014766.1:0-1200000 GCF_001611675.1 Pontibacter akesuensis
CCAATCTGCAATAGCCACAGGTATAATTGGGTTTTCTATTCTTTTAGCAAACATTTGCTTTGCATTGGTTATAGCAGTTAGGAGACGTCAATATTTATACTTGTCGTTTCTGATCTTAATCAGCATCTGCTTTTTAACAGAATCAATGCTCCAAAGTAATAAGGGTATTGTTTTCTATTCCTTCTTTAATTCATTTTTCCTCTTTTCTACTAAGAGAAATTAACGGATATTTACTCATATTTCGTTAAGATGCCTGGGCTTTACTCAAGATACATAAAACCTGTACACGCTTTAGGAGATGCTGCAGCAATTGTGATCTCTTCTATCGCTGCTCATGTATTTGTTTACAGCAATGTCTATGGCTTTTTCACGGTAACTTACGTGCAACAGCTCTTATACGCGCTGTTTGCCTGGTTTTCGTGCACCGCATTATTAAACAGCTACAAGTTCTATAGGGTTACCCGCATCATTAAGGTATTTACAAATGTACTTAAAGTGGTGTTGCTTTATGTGCTTCTGGTAGAGGCCATTCTGAACATTCTAAACACAGACCTGTATTCACGCGAGTACCTGCTCTTGCACTATGCTATCCTATTGTCATTGGTGCTTTCGTGGCGTCTTTTTGTGATTATATTCCTGCGCTACTTTCGCAGGAAAGGATACAATTACCGCCGAGTTATCATAGTGGGGTATAATACGGCTGCCAAAGACCTCAAGAAATTTTTTAAGCAACACCCTGAGCACGGCTACCGCTTCCTCGGCTTCTTCGATGACAAGGAGACTACCAGCAAAGATGTTGTTGGTAGAATAGCAGAAGTAGAAAACTTCATTATTGAGAACCAAGTGGATGAAATATATTGCTGCCCTTACGAACTGGAACATGAGCAGGTAGTGCGCCTCATGAACTTCGTGGATAATAACTTAGTGCGGTTAAAATTTTTGCCAGAACCAGGAGGCTTTATGTTCCGCAACTTAAAGGTCGATTTTTATGACATGCTGCCTGTGCTTGTTTTCCGGTCTATTCCCCTGGATGATGCCATAAACAAGGTTTTCAAACGAACATTCGATATTCTGTTTTCCATCTTTGTCATTGTATTCATACTTTCCTGGCTCCTTCCTCTGCTTGCCATCATGATAAGACTGGACTCTAAAGGTCCCATATTTTTTAAGCAGGAAAGGTCAGGCATCGACAATAAGAAATTTAAGTGCTGGAAGCTCCGGTCAATGTATGTTAACCAGGAAGCAAACTTGCAGCAGGCACGCCGCGGAGATTCCCGAATCACGCCTGTAGGTGCTTTTTTAAGGAAAACGAGCCTGGATGAACTGCCGCAATTCTTTAATGTGCTGATGGGGCAAATGTCCGTTGTTGGCCCGCGCCCGCATATGCTGAAGCATACGCAGGAATACTCGTTGCTCGTGGATAAGTTTATGGTGCGCCATTTCATTAAGCCGGGTATCACCGGTCTGTCGCAGGTGCGCGGATTGCGTGGCGACACCAGCGAAGTGCACCAGATGAAGGCACGAGTGAAACTGGATATCTTTTACCTGGAGAATTGGTCGCTACTGCTAGACTTGAAAATCATCTTCTATACCGTCTACAACGTATTCCGTGGCGATGAGCATGCCTTTTAGGTACGCGATGGCACGCGTACAGAAACTCCTATCGCCTATACTCCTTCCTTTCCTCAGCTTTTAGTAACTTCGCGGGCAAACCTGCAAAAGCATGAGTAAAGAAAAACCATCCATACCGAAAGGAACACGAGACTTTGGCCCCGCTGTGGTGGTCAAAAGGAATTATATATTTGGCGTAATCAGGCGCACGTTTGAGAAGTTTGGCTACCTGCCCCTGGAGACGCCTGCCATGGAGCAACTGTCGGTGCTCACAGGCAAGTATGGCGACGAGGGAGATCAGTTGATTTTCAAAATCCTTAACTCCGGCGACTTTCTCTCCAAAACACGGCCCGAGGATATTGCCGAAGGCAGCAAGCACCTTACCCGCAAAATCTCTGAAAAAGCCCTCCGTTACGACCTAACGGTGCCTTTTGCCCGTTTCGTGGTGATGAACCGCAACGAGATTTCCTTTCCCTTCAAGCGTTACCAGATTCAGCCGGTGTGGCGTGCCGACCGGCCGCAGAAAGGACGTTACCGTGAGTTTTATCAGTGCGATGCCGATGTGGTGGGAACAAACTCCCTGCTTTGCGAAGCCGAGATCGTGCAAATGATCAATGGCGTGCTGACAGACCTTGGCCTCACCGATTTCACCATTAAAATTAACCACCGCGGTATATTGGCCGGCATTGCTGAGGCAATTGGAGAGAACGGCCGAGAAGGCGACATCTGCGTGGCAATTGACAAGTTGGACAAGATCGGGAAAGTGGGCGTGCGCAAGGAACTGCTGGAGCGAGGTATTACAGCGGATGCGGTAAACAAACTGGAACCGCTCTACGACCTTAACGGCAGCAACGAAGAAATACTAAACCAACTGCAGGTTATTCTTGGCAAGACGGCAGAAGGCCAGCGCGGCCTCAGTGACCTGCACGAAGTATGGAACTACCTGCAAGGGCTCCAGAGCAAAGCATTATCGGCGGAAAACCCTTCCGGAGCGCCACGCCTGCAACTGGATGTAACCCTTGCCCGCGGCCTCTCCTACTACACCGGCTGCATATTTGAGGTGAAGGTGAACAACGTAAGTATGGGCAGCATCAGCGGTGGAGGGCGCTATGACAATCTGACTGGTATGTTCGGCATGCCGGATGTATCGGGTGTGGGCTTCTCGTTTGGCGTGGACCGCATCTACGATGTACTCGAAGAACTACAGTTGTTTCCCGCCAGCAACGAGTCGGGCACTCAGGTGCTGCTGGTGCAGTTCGACAAAGCCTCAGAGCAATATGCCCTGCCGCTGCTGCAGCAGTTGCGCGATGCCGGCATCAGTTCAGAACTATACCCTGAGGCAGCGAAGCTGAAGAAACAGATGAGCTATGCGGACCAGAAAAAAATCCCGTACGTGGTGCTAATCGGCTCTGAGGAAATGGCGGGCGGCAAGCTGAAGCTGCGCAACATGCAGACAGGTGAGCAGCAGGACCAATCGATAGAAGAAATCATCAGCAAACTAAAATAAGCGGGCATGGCCGATGTGCACCACATTTCCAGCGAACTCCTGACGCTCGAGACAATTGAGGCAATTCTGAACGGAAGCAAAACGCTGGCGCTTTCAGAGGAAACGGAGCAGAACATTGTCCGTTGCCACGAATACCTGCAGCAGAAGATCCAGAACACGGACCGCAGCATTTATGGCATTAACACCGGCTTCGGCTCGCTCTGCAACAAAAAAATAGCAAGCAACGACCTGGAGCAGTTGCAACGCAACCTCATGATGTCGCATGCGTGCGGCACTGGCGAGGAGGTGCCGCAGCAGGTGGTGAAGCTCATGTTGCTGCTCAAGATCCAATCCCTGGCCTACGGGCACAGCGGTGTGCAACTACAAACAGTGAAGCGCCTGATTGACTTTTACAACCGCGAAGTATACCCGGTGGTGTACCAGCAAGGTTCCTTGGGTGCCAGCGGCGACTTGGCTCCATTGGCGCACCTGTGCCTGCCGCTAATCGGGTTGGGCGAGGTGCACTTCCAGGGGTACAAACTGGCAAGCGATCACGTGTTGGAAATGTTCAGCTGGCAGCCTATCACGCTAAATGCAAAAGAAGGCCTGGCCCTGTTGAACGGTACTCAGTTTATGAGCGCTTATGGAGTATACCTGTTGCTGATGGCCAAACGTCTGTCGAGGCAGGCGGATGTGGTGGCGGCGCTGTCATTGGATGCGTTTGACGGCAGAATGGAGCCTTTCAATGAATTGATTCATAGGATTCGTCCGCACAAGGGGCAATTGCAAACCGCTGAGGCCATGCGCAGCCTGCTTGCCGGCAGCCAGTTGGCGGCCCGGGAGAAGCAGCACGTGCAGGACCCCTACTCTTTCCGCTGCATACCGCAGGTGCACGGAGCCTCAAAAGACGCCCTGGCTTATGTAGAG
Source organism: Pontibacter akesuensis (assembly GCF_001611675.1). Lineage (NCBI taxonomy): Bacteria > Pseudomonadati > Bacteroidota > Cytophagia > Cytophagales > Hymenobacteraceae > Pontibacter > Pontibacter akesuensis. The sequence continues at coordinate 4,025 of NZ_CP014766.1, forward strand.
CAGGTGTTTCTGACCGAAATTAACGCTGTAACCGATAACCCGAATATTTTTCCGGAGGATGATGAGATTATCTCGGGCGGCAACTTCCACGGGCAGCCGCTCGCCCTGGCGCTTGACTTTATGGCCATTGCGGTGGCAGAACTTGGCAGCATCTCAGAGCGCAGAACGTATCAGCTTATTTCCGGGCAGCGCGGGCTTCCGGATTTCCTGGTGGCAGAGTCAGGCCTGAACTCCGGCTTTATGATTAGCCAATATACGGCGGCCTCCATCGTGAGCCAGAGCAAGCAGCTTTGCACGCCCGCCTCGATCGACTCTATCCCCTCATCGCACAACCAGGAAGACCACGTAAGTATGGGTGCCAATGCGGCCACCAAACTGTTCCAGGTGGTGCACAATACGGAGCGGATACTGGCGATCGAACTGCTGAATGCAGCTCAGGCGCTCGATTTCAGACGGCCCAGCCATACGTCGGAGCAGTTGGAGCAGCTGATGCAGGCGTACCGAACGCAGGTGCCCTTTGTCTCCACCGACCGCGTGCTGCACAACGACATCATGCAAAGTATAGCCTTCTTAAAGGCGTATCCTTTATAGCACAACTTTTTAGCCGCTAAAGCTCCCTGTATCACTCTGGTACTGGGAGTTTTTATTTTGTAGGGCAATAAACTTAAATGCTGCACATTAATTAAATAACTTCGTAACTCATCAAAAAAAGTCTGCTTGAAATACCTGCTTTCCATATTCTTCCTACTCCTGACCACCCTTACCTGGGCACAGAACAAGTGCTTCAAAGCCTACAACAGTGCCGGTGATGTCGTACAGACCCTGTGTGTTGGCCAGGAATATTCGTTTCAGGATTGTGGCAATGAGGTGGACGACGATAAGGAGTACTACGTCTTCAATTATACCGGCGGCACAGCCTATACCACCCCCACCAGCACAAACAAGAAACATACTTATACTTCACCGGGAAGGTACCGCGTGCTGCAGATCGCTAACTATGGCGGCACCATCGGGACCGACACCGTTTCCCATGTTTTCGAGGTTAAAGCCTCGCCGGAACCAACATTCGCCTTTGTGCGCTGCGCCTCGGGCATCGTCTCCTTCACCGTTACCGACGCGAACTACGACAGTTATACGTTGGATTTCGGCGATGGAAACTCGGAAATTGTACGTGCCGGCGCTGTGGTAGAACACACCTATACTTCGGTCGGGCCATATACCGCCACGCTTACCGGTAGCATTACGGGAGGGCAATGCAGCAACGCATCCCTGCAGCAGGTGGAGCCCCTGCCCGTTATAACTGCCGCCAACCAAATTTTAATTTCGAAGCTTACCGTACAGGAGCAGGCAACAAGTGGCCGGCTGCAACTGGAGCTTTCTGGCTTAGTGGCTGGCTACACATATGTGGTGGAGCGCTACACTGGCGGCATCTTCAGTCCTTATGAAGAGGTAGGCCGCCTGGAGAATGTTACCGGCAACACGCAAACCCATACCGTTAGCAACGTGAACACCAGCGAGGGCACCTGGTTTCTGGTTCGTCCGGTGGATGCCTGTGGCAAAACCTCCCTTAACTCAACAATTGTCAGCTCCATACTACTGCAGGCAACTATCAACGAAGAAGAAGTCACCCTGAACTGGAGCAACCTACCGGAGTTCGAAGCTTTTGATGTGTATCGCAACGGTACGCTGCTGCAAACGCTGCCAGGCACTTCAGAGCGGTTCATTGACCGGAATGTTGATTGCGGCCAGACGTATACGTATTATGTTACAGGCAAAGGAACCACCTACCAGGGCAAAACTTATACTTCTGTCACGGCGCCACTGGCGGTAACCGTAACGTCTACCAAGGTGCCTGCTACGCCATACTTGCTCGCCAGCTTTAACTTGAACAACCAGGTGGAGCTTACCTTACAGGAGGCTTCAGGTGCACCTGTTCAAGTAGCTACCTTTGAGCGAAGTATAAAAGGCGCCCCTTACCAGCAGGTGGGGCAGGCGCAGCAGCTGGCTTTTACCGATACAGGTACAGAACCACAGCCTGTCTGTTACCGCGCCACCCTCACAAACGCCTGCGGCAATACCTCTCCTGTCAGTAATGTGGCCTGCCCCATTATCCTGAAAGCAGAGAAACAGGTTGATGGCAGCGTTAACCTTTCCTGGACCGCCTACACGGGTTTCCCGAATGGCGCGGGCCAGTATACTGTGGAACTGCTGGATGAAAACGGGGCCGTGGCAGCCAGTTATCCGGTTAACGGCACCTCCTACTCCGACCGCGTCCTCAGCACTACCTTGCCACAGCTCCGCTACAGAATAAAAGCCACCTCCAGAAACGGCACCGGCCTTACGTACTCCAACCTGCAGGTGCTGGAACAGGAGGCAACCGTGTTCCTGCCCAGCGCCTTCACGCCCAACGGCGATGGCCTGAATGATGTGTTTGAGGTGAAGGGCAATTTTTTCAGCGGTTATACTTTGCGGGTTTACAATCAATCCGGAGCCGTAGTATTTGAGGGCACAGAGGCTGATGCCGCTTGGGATGGCACCCACCAGGGCAAAAAGTTGCTCCCGGGTGCTTATGCGTACATCATCACCATACGCACAAGTTTTGGGGTGACAAAGCAGAAAACCGGCACCATCACGCTGCTTCGGTAGCCACCGGTTCGCTTAAGTATAAAAAGGGTTATATTTGCACAAAGCGGTAGTACCCGCAATTTTACCTCGTACAACACCTAAAAATAAAGAACTATGTTTGATATGATGGGCATGATGGGCAAAATGAAGGAAGTCCAGGCCAAAATGAAGGAAGCACAGGAGAAACTGAAGGATATTACCGTAACGGCAGAATCGGGTGCAGGCCTGGTGAAAGCCACCGTAAACGGACAGCGCCAGTTGCTTAAGATCGAAATAGATGAAACCATCATGAACGTGAGCGACCGCGAGATGGTAAACGACCTGGTGGTGGCTGCCGTGAACAATGCCATGCTGACCGCTGGCGAGCAGGCGCAGGAGCAAATGCGCAAATCTACAGAGGGCCTTATACCAAACATCCCAGGCTTAGACCTCGGCGGTTTTGGACTATAAGCCCGTGCAAACAGCAGTCGTTATCCTTAACTGGAACGGGCTGCGCTACCTACAACAGTTTCTGCCCTCGGTGGTGGCCAACAGCGGCAATGCACAGATTGTAGTGGCCGACAATGCCTCCACCGACGGCTCCGTTGCCTTTTTGCAGACCCATTTCCCGGAGGTGCGCCTTATTCTGCTGCCCGAGAACTACGGCTTCTGCGAAGGGTACAACAAAGCCCTGCAGCAGGTGCAGGCTACCTATTATGTGCTGCTTAACTCGGATGTGGACGTACCGCCGGGTTGGAAGGAGCCCGTGCTGCAGCTCATGGAGCAGGACGCAAGTATAGCCGTTTGCCAACCAAAGATCCTGGCGCAGCAGCACCCCGGCTATTTTGAGTATGCCGGGGCGGGCGGCGGCTTGTTGGATGCGTTAGGTTATCCGTACTGCCGCGGCCGGCTATTTGAGACGCTGGAAGAAGACAAGGGGCAGTATAACGATGTGCAGGAAATTTTCTGGGCGACGGGCGCCTGCATGGTTGTGCGGGCAGAGGTGTTTCACCAACTGGGCGGGCTGGAACCTGCTTTTTTCGCGCACATGGAGGAGATTGACTTTTGCTGGCGCGCTAAGAATGCAGGGTACAAAGTCATGTACAATGGGCATAGCTGCGTCTATCATGTGGGTGGCGGCACGCTGCACAAATCAAACCCTCGCAAAACGTACCTGAACTTCCGGAACGGGCTGGCGCTGCTCTACAAGAACATACCAGGCAAAGAGCTATTGGCAGCCATGCTTTTGCGAATTTTACTGGATTGGGTAGCGGCGCTGCGTATGGCGGCGGCGGGGCAGCAACAAGACGCACGTGCTGTGTTTGATGCACACGCTGATCTTTTACGGAATAGGGACTACTGGCGGCGCAGGCGCCGGGAGCAAGTACAAAAAGGCAATTTCCCGCACCTGCCAGGCGTTTACAAAGGCAGTATTGTGTGGGCGTATTTTATCCGGCAGAAGCGGACGGTGCGGGAGCTATAGATCCCAGACTGTGCTGCGTTCGCGGCGCAAATGCTTGCGGACGTTCATCCAGAAGGCAAGCATCAGGTACAGCAGCACCGGAGAGCCCATGGTCAGAAAGGAAACGTAGATGAACGTGAGCCGGATACTGCTGGTAGCAAAGCCAAGCTTCTCCCCCAGCATCGTGCACACACCAAATGCCTGTGATTCGATATAATACTGAAGTCGCTTCATGTTAGGTTGGTTTTAATCCGAAATTATACTTTGTTCCTCATACTTCAAACACGCAAACAGACGAGAGTCCGTAAAGATTCATCCCACAAACAAAGTTAAATGTACTCATTTTACGGCTTTCGTAAACAACAGGATATGCAACACCTTAAAAAAAACAAGAACCTGGCCCTTTTACTCGCTCTTTCACTCGGTGTTGGCAGCACCGGCTGTACGCTGCAGCGCATGGTGAAACAGGCAGAGAAGCACCAGGAAATCACCGTAGAACCCTCTCCCCTGACCACCAACGGCCAGAACATCAACTTTGAACTGAAGGCCCAGGTGCCTGACAAACTGGTGCGGGAAGATGAAGCGTACAAGCTGGATATTTACTACGAGTACGGCAACGACAAGCGCGAGAATATTGCCACGTATAACTTTGAGTTTGGCAATTTCCTGTACGAAAATCAGAAACCCACCATTATCCGCCAACTCTCCTTCCCCTACGACCCAGCCAAAGCCACAGGCCGCCTGATGGTGCAGGGCAAAGCGGTAGACAAAAAAGACGGGGACATAGAATATGGCAAGCCAAGGCAGGTGGCCGTGGGCCTGAATACCACACCGCTGCTGCTGGTGCGCAACAACGAATTCACCTTCGATTCAAACGAGTTCAAGGAGGCGGTGGATAAACCTGCCAGTCTGCTCTTCTATTTCAGGGAGAACAGTGCTGAGCTGAACAAAACAGCTGACTCCAACATGCAGGCACTAGACCAGTATGTGCTGGATGATGTCCCTTCGCAAAACATCAAAATCATCGGATACCAGGCGCCGGGTGAAAAAGGAAACGGCCTGGCCTCCAGGCGCGCCAGGGAACTGGAGAACTATTACCGAAAGCAGCTAAAAACCCTAGACTACAGCGACAAAAAGGTAAACATCACCACCGAGGTAAGCGACAACAGCTTTAAAACCCTTCAGGAGAAGGTGCAGTTATCTGCACTGCCAAAAGCGCAGAAGCAGGAGGTGCTGGCTATACTTGGCAGCGACAGCACCAACACGAGCCAAAAGCAGCAGGCCCTGCAGCAGACAGCCGCCTTCGATTACCTGCAAAAATACGTGTACCCGAGCCTGCGCGCCGCCGAAGTGCACGTAGACTACAACCGCAGCCGCAAGCCGGATTACGAACTGTATGTACTTGCCAAGCAGATTGCACAGGAAAAAGCGGATGCCAATGCGCTGACAGAGGAAGAACTGCAGTATGCCGCCACCCTGACGCCGCTGCTCGACGAAAAGCGCAAGCTATACGAAGCTGCTGTAAAAACCACAGACAAGTGGCCGGCCTACTACAACCTGGGCGTGGTGTACAACGAAATGGCCCGAAAGGATTACCGCCCTAAGGCCAAGCAGGCACTGTTGGCAAAAGCCATCCAAAACCTGAGATACGCTGGTTTCCGCAACCCATCCGCCAAAGTATACTACAGCCTCGCCAGTGCCTACCACCAGCACGAAGATTACCTCGAGGCCCTGCAAAGCTACGACTATGCCATCAGGCAGGGAGGCTCTCCAGAACTGCTGCAGCGCATTTTCGCCGATAAAGCCGCTCTGGAGATAGAAACAGGACAGTACGACGCGGCCATCAACAGCCTAAGCTACGCCGGCGACAGTTACCAGACCAATATGAACCTGGGCCTAAGCTACCTGCTGAAGGAAAATTACGAAGGCGCCGAGGAGTTTTACCAAAAGGCACTGGCTCAGCAGCCAAACGATGCGCTGGCTTATTACAGCCTAGCCCTGATTGGTGCCCGCACGCAGAACGAGCAGATGCTGGAGGAAAACCTGCGCCGCGCCGTAAACGCCGACAGCACCTTCACACAGAAAGCCATTAATGATCTGGAGTTTGAGGCTTATCGCGACAAGGCGGCTTACAAGGATGCGCTGATTCGTTAACCCAATTGGCAGAAAAGCTACGCTTACATTGTAATTTCAGAGAGTTCTCTTAATTTTACTTTCTGAACCGAGAATTAAACATCATATATGCGAAGTATACAGTTTAGAGAAGCCCTCCGTGAGGCAATGCAGGAGGAGATGCGCCGCGACGAAAGCGTGTTTCTGATGGGTGAAGAAGTAGCCGAATACAACGGTGCCTATAAAGTAAGTCAGGGCATGCTGGACGAGTTTGGTCCAGAGCGCATCATCGACACGCCAATTGCCGAGTTGGGTTTTGCCGGTATCGGTGTGGGTGCCGCCATGAACGGACTGCGTCCGATCATCGAATTCATGACTTTCAACTTCTCACTCGTAGCCATCGACCAGGTAATTAACTCTGCCGCTAAAGTGATGTCCATGTCAGGAGGCCAGTACAGCGCGCCGATGGTATTCCGCGGCCCGACTGGTAGCGCGGGGATGCTGTCGTCTCAGCACTCACAGAACTTTGAGAACTGGTATGCCAACACACCAGGCCTTAAGGTAGTGGTTCCGTCAAACCCTTACGATGCAAAAGGCTTGCTGAAGGCTTCCATCCGCGACAATGACCCGGTAATATTTATGGAGTCCGAGCAGATGTATGGTGATAAGGGCGAAGTTCCTGAAGAAGAATACATCCTGCCAATTGGCGTGGCCGACATTAAACGCGAAGGAACTGACGTAACCATCGTTTCTTTTGGCAAGATGATGAAAGTAGCCCTGGCTGCGGCTGATGAACTGGCGAAGGACGGCATTGAGGCTGAAGTAATCGACCTGCGCACGGTGCGCCCGATCGACTACAAAACCCTGATCGAGTCTGTTAAAAAGACAAACCGTATGGTAGTGGTGGAAGAAGCATGGCCGTTGGCTTCCATCTCTTCTGAAATAGCGTACCACATCCAGAGCAACGCATTTGATTACATGGATGCCCCGGTGAAGCGTGTAACATGCCGCGATGTGCCGCTTCCGTACGCGCCAACACTGATCGAGGCGTCACTGCCGAACATTGAGCGTACTGTAGATGCGGTAAAAAAAGTAATGTATAAGGAGGCATAAGACTCTCCTGCTTTAGATCATATCCGGCGGCGGAGCTACTAAGCTTCGCCGCTGTTGTTTTCATAATTTCCCAAGGCTAGCTAAACTTCATGCAATCGCGGCTTATACTTGTCCTTCTGCTACTGCTTTGCCTGTCGCGTACAAGTATGGCGCAGCCGGTGGTAGACACTACGGCTGTAAACCAGAAGCGGCTGGTGGTAGTAGGCGCTACATTTGCGGTAGGCTATACGGCGATGCTGGTTTCTTTGAACCAGGCTTGGTATGCCGAGGAAGCACGAACAAAATTTCATTTTTTTGATGACAGCAAAGAGTGGCGGCAGGTAGACAAAGCCGGGCATTTCTGGAGCGCTTTCCACGAGAGCCGGATGGGTATGGATGTGCTGCGTTGGGCAAGTGTGCCGGAGAAGAAAGCCATACTTTACGGCGGCCTTCTGGGAGTTGCGCTGCAAACACCCATCGAGCTATTTGACGGTTATCAGGCAGCTTATGGCGCTTCTGTAACGGATATAGTGGCTAACACAGTTGGTTCCGCAGCGGCCGTAGCCCAGGAGCTTGCCTGGCAGGAAATCCGCATCATGCCCAAATACTCTTTTCATACTTCCCGCTATGCCACCATGCGCCCGAAGGTGCTCGGCAGCAACTTAGCTGAGCAGGCCCTGAAGGATTATAACGGACAAACCTACTGGCTTTCAGTGGATGTGGGAGCGTTTTTGAAGGAGGAGAGCCGCTATCCCAAATGGCTGAACCTGGCTGTAGGCTACGGTGCCGAGGAAATGGTGTACAACGATCCGGAGCGTAACGCTGCGGCTGGCCTGGATGCGCACCGCCAGTTCTACCTCAGCCCCGACCTGAATTTAATGCACTTTAAGGGCCGCAGCAAAGTATGGAATACCACGCTCTACCTGCTCAGCATCATCAAAATACCAGCACCAGCTTTGGAATACAACCGGCTGGACGGCCTGAAACTGCACCCGCTATACTTCTAGCCACTTCCCTCCTGCCTCCAGAGTCTTTTACAATTCGTATCTTTGTACAAGCGGGATATGGCCATACTTTCAAGTCAGGTGATCAACCCAACACAAGTAACGAATAAAAAACATATGAACGTAGGAGACAGAGTGCGCCTGATGTCCGGCCGTGAAGAAGGTATCATCACGCGCCTTTTAGATAACAATATCGTAGAAGTAGCCATCGACAACGACTTCACCATCCCTGTTGCCAGACGCGAGGTGGTGGTGATTGCTGCCGAGGAAAAGCAGTTTATGCGCCCTGAGGATGCCATTGCCCCGGCTCCTGCGCGAGTTAAAGCACCACAGGCGCCTCTGCTGGCCGCGCAAGGCATTTACTTGGCGCTGGTGCATCAGTCGGATGAGTTGCTGGCGGTAACGGTGGTGAATAATTCCGATTATGATCTGCTTTTTACGAGCGGCGAGGAACGCGAAAAGAACTACCGAGGCTTGCAGAACGACAAACTGGCTCCTAAGGCAACGCGCGTCATCACGCATTACCACCTGAAGGATTTCGAGAAATGGCCAAACCTGCTCATCCAGTTCATGCAGCACCGCAATGGCAGCCCTACCATTTTTGAGCCTACCGTAAAGTGCATCCAGTTCAAGGCCAGCTCCTTCTACAAAAGCAAGCGCACGGCACCGGTTCTCAATAAAGAAGGTTACGTGTACCAACTCGACCAGAAGCCCGTCTCCATCGATCCGGACAAGATTAAGGAACAGTTGGCTGAGGCGGTTGAGAAAAGCGAGAATTTTAAACTGACCGCACCGGAGCACGAAGTGGACCTGCACATCGAGAAGCTGATCGACGACCACAGCGGCATGAGCAACAGCGCCATGCTGAAGCTGCAGTTGGAGCGGTTCCAGGATGCCCTGGATCGTGCCATGGCCACCAATATGCACGAGATCGTGTTCATTCACGGGGCCGGCAACGGCGTGCTGCGCAAGGAACTTCAGAAAATCCTGAGTCGCACCCCAGGCATTCAGCACTACAAAGATGCTCACAAAGAAAAGTTTGGCTACGGCGCCACGCTGGTAAAGCTGAAATAGCCTTGGTAGTTCTGAGTCATGGGTTCTGAGTCACGAGTTGTCCCATATATTTATAACTCAAGACTCAGAATTCGTGACTCAGAACAAAACCAGAACCTACGGTTCTGGTTATTTGTTATCTTTGCTGCTGAACAAAGTATCAACGGCAAGCCGTCTTATCGCTGCCCTTTCGGGGGGAGAGGAAAGTCCGGGCAACGCAGAGCATCCTACTTCCTAACGGGAAGGGTCCTGAGCAATTGGGATACAGCCAGTGCCACAGAAAATAACCGCCAGCCTTGTGCTGGTAAGGGTGAAAAGGTGCGGTAAGAGCGCACCAGCGGCTGGGTGACCAGTCCGGCTGGGTAAACCTTAGGAGTTGAAAGACCAAATAGGCTGGCAGCGCCTCGCTTCGGCGGGGCTAAGGGCTGCTCGTCCGATGTCAGTGGGTAGGTCGATGGAGCCTGCGCGCGAGTGCAGGCCTAGATAAATGATAAGACGCTGTGCCTTCGGGCGTAGCGACAGAACCCGGCTTACAGGCTTGTCGTTGATGTTTTGTTTTCCTTTCTAAAAATACCTCCCACACTTCTAAGGAGTAGTAGCCATACTATAGTCGGGATAAACTTGGCGCTTGCTCAGGAAATGGGAGTCATCCTGCCAATCCTCCAATACTAAAAATCCTGATTCAGACAAAAAGAATTAGCGCATACCGCAGCAAGTATAAATTCATACTTCCCCACAGCAAAAGCCCCTAAACCATCTGCCCTATTTCCTGTGTGCTTTAGAATCTGTTTCCTATTTTTACAGGAAGTATAAAAGACACAACACATGGCTACAGCGCAAGATCCGGCCCTGGAGATACAGGAGCTGACGCAGAAAATAAACCACCTGAATTACCAGTATTACCAGAACAGCGTTTCCGAAGTTTCTGATTTCGAATTTGACCAGCTCCTGAAGCGGCTGGAGGCACTCGAGGAGCAACACCCGGAGCTGCGGCTGCCCCACTCCCCCAGCATGCGCGTGGGTGGCACCGTGACGAAGAACTTTGAAACTGTTTACCACAAGTGGCCGATGCTCTCGCTTAGCAACACTTACTCAGAAGAGGACCTGCGGGAATTTGACAAGCGCGTGCGCAAGGTTGTGGGCGATGAAGTAGAATATGTCTGCGAGCAGAAGTTTGACGGTGTGGCCATTAGCCTTACCTACGAAAAAGGTAGGTTTGTGCAGGGTGCCACCCGCGGCGACGGCACCCGTGGCGATAACATCACCGCCAACGTACGCACCATTCACGATGTACCGCTGCAGGCGCATGGCGAAGGTTTCCCAGAGCTGTTTGAAGTGCGCGGCGAAGTGTTTATGCCGTTCCAGGTGTTCGAGCAACTCAATGCTGAGCGCGAAGAAACAGGTGAGCAATTGCTGGCCAACCCGCGCAACGCCACATCAGGTACGCTAAAGCAGCAGGATTCTGCCGTGGTGGCCGCCCGTAAGTTAGGCTGCTTCTCCTACAGCTTCCACACTGACAAAATTCATTTCGAAACCCATTCCGAAAGCCTGCAGGCCATCCATAAATGGGGCTTTAAGGTGTCTGATACCTGGCGCAAGTGCGGCAGTATAGACGATGTGATGGCTTATATCAACGAGTGGGAAACAAAGCGATTTGAACTGCCGATTGCAACCGATGGCGTAGTGGTGAAAGTAAATAGCTACGCCCTGCAGGAAGAGCTGGGCTTTACAGCCAAGAGCCCGCGCTGGGCGATTGCCTATAAGTATGCCGCCATGAGCGCGGCTACTCAGTTGCAAGGAATTCAGTACCAGGTGGGACGCACGGGTGCCGTTACGCCGGTAGCCCTACTGGAACCGGTGCAGCTAGCCGGAACTGTGGTAAAACGGGCTTCTGTGCACAACGCTAATGAAATTCAGCGCCTGGACCTGCGCCTGGGCGATATCGTTTTTGTAGAGAAGGGCGGCGAGATTATTCCTAAGATCACGGGAGTTGATTTTGAAAAACGCCCCGCTGACAGCCAGCCTATACTTTACCCAACCAGTTGCCCGGCCTGTGGCACCGAACTGATTCGATCGGAAGGCGAAGCGCATTTTTACTGCCCGAACGACAAGGGTTGCCCGCCGCAGATCAAGGCGAAGCTGGAGCACTTCATCTCCCGCAAAGCCATGAACATCGACGGTCTGGGCCCGGAAACTATTGAGCAATTGTACGAAACAGGACTGGTACGCAATGCAGCCGACCTCTACGACCTGACCTTTAAGCAGCTGGTGGAACTGGAGCGCATGGGCGAGAAATCAGCGAACAACATTCTGCAGAGCCTCGAGAAATCCAAAGCCACGCCGTACGACCGCGTGTTGTTTGCTTTAGGAATTCGGTTTGTGGGCAGCACGGTAGCCAAAAAACTGGCGCAGGGCCTGCCCGACTTAGAGGCCTTGCGGGGTGCCACGTATGAGGAACTGATTGCCATAAACGAAATTGGTGAGCGCATTGCCCGCTCCATACTTGCTTACTTTCAGGACCCGGATCAGGTGCAGCTCGTGGAGCGGCTTAAAGCGGCTGGCTTGCAATTTAGGTCCGAGAACACGGTACCTGAGATGCAGAGCGATAAGTTTGTGGGGCAGACGTTTGTAATTTCCGGCGTATTTGAGAGTGTGAGCCGTGAAGAGCTGCAGCAACTGATCATCAGCCATGGCGGCAAGGTGGTAAGTTCTATCTCCAAGAAGCTGTCTTACCTGGTGGCCGGCGATAAAATGGGGCCATCTAAACTGGAGAAAGCGGAAAGCCTGGGCATAACCATACTCAGTGAAGAAGAATTTTTAAGGATGATCGGGTAAAGACTGCCTTTGCTTCTGCTATATAAGTCACCTCACCCCAACCTTCTACCAACTCGGGCAAGGGAACATAAATTGCCCGTGCTGTTTTGCACACAAGTAGCAAAAGTAACAAATCCCTCCTCCCTCTGGGAGGAAGCCAGGAGGAGGGTTTAAGATTTGAATAATCTTATTGAGTACCTGCCTCTAAGATCTTAGCACGCCATTGCTTATCCTAAAAAAGAAGAGCAGCACCGTTTAACGGTGCTGCCCAACCTTTCAAACAACAAACAACTAAACTAAACTATAAAATCAGGAGATGCGCTTTCGGGCTACATCAAAATACCCAAGTATAAAAATCAGCAGGCCCGATCCCAGACTCAGCAATACCGGCTCTACAAATACCTGCTGCACATCGTTGCCCTTCGGAAACGTCATAACGGTCATGAGCGGATAGGCGAATGGATAGTAGTGGATGTGTTCCCAGCGCATTGCCACCATCACCGTAATAATGGCCACTGTTCCGACGCCCATACTTAAAGCAAAGCTGCTCCAGCGCATACTCAGCCAGAACTGCAGCGCTACAATCACAAAGCAGGACAGGTACAGTTTCAGGCAGGTGATGTAGACAATATTCAACCCTTCCACTACATCAAAGCCGAGATCAGGGCGCACCAGGCTAAGGAAAAAACCAGCAGCCAGGTAGGCCACCACATACACCGCATTGCTTAGCAGCACCAACCCTAACACGGTACTTGCCTTCGCCAGGTAAATAGCGCCCTTGGGCAGCGGCAGGCTATAGAGGTGTTTCCATCCATTCGACTTGTGCTCAATGCCATTGGTGAGGCTCGTTAGCAGGGCGATAAAAATGGGCATCAGCATGATGGTGTATACCATAAAGCTTTGCGCGGCGAAGGCATGCCAGGCATTAGCTCCGTCTTTGACCATATGCTCTCCTTTTGCCCAAAACACAAGCACATACATGCTGATGAGGGCGCAGGGAGCCAACACGGCCAACCACAGCGAGAAAGTGTTTTTCAGCTTCAGGGTTTCAGCGCTTAGGCTGTTACCATAGTAGGTTAAGCTATTCATAGTTTTGCAGGCTCTGATTGACGTGTAGCAGGCGCGGCAGCATCGGCGTTGGTAATGTGCAGAAACAGTTCTTCCAGATTCTGGGTGTTGCTACTGAGGCGGTACACCTCCAGCCCGTTTTCCACCAGCAAGCGGTTTAGTGATGCCACCTCGGTTTTATGCTGCACCTGCACTGTTACGCTATCTGCCTCCTGCGGCAGCACGTGGTACTGGTGATCCGACAGTAGCTTATGGGCTAATGTATTATTGTTGGTTTCCAGTTGCAGCAGATTTGTCTGGAAAGCACTCTGGTAGAGGTTCTGCAAACTGCCCTGGTACAGGGTGGCGCCCTTGTCGATAATAGCCAGTTCGGTGGCGCATTTCTCTATTTCTGAAAGCAAATGGCTGGAGAGAAATATGGTTTTGCCAAAGTCGCGGTTCAGCCGGATGATAAGCTCCCGTATCTCTCGTATTCCACTGGGGTCCAATCCATTGGTTGGTTCATCTAAAATCAACAGTTCGGGGTCGGCAAGCAAAGCCAGGGCAATGCCCAGGCGCTGGCTCATGCCCAGCGAGTATTCTTTTGTCTTGCGCTTTGCGTCCTGTGTGAGTCCCACGGTTTGCAGCACCTCCGCAATGCGCGCCTTGGGTGCCTGCACCATCCGGCGGTGCATTTCCAGGTTATCGTAGCCAGATAGGTGGCGGTATAGCGTAGGCATTTCGATGAGGGCGCCGGTACGGCTCAGAATGTGGATGCGGTTCTCCTTCAGGTCCAGCCCGTGCAGCAGCACCTGCCCTTTTGGCACCGGCAGCAGGCCCAGTAAAATCCGGATGGTGGTGGACTTACCCGCCCCGTTTGGTCCCAGAAAGCCGAAAATAGCACCCTTAGGAACGCGAAGCTGCAGGTTGTGCAGCACTTGCCGGTTGCCGAAGCTGAAACTAAGCCCGTGAGTTTCGATAATGTTTTTCTTCATAGTTTCTTAGGTGTCAGAGGCGTCATTAAACAAAGAAGCTACTTATTCCGGATTCATCAAAACCGATTATACCAACGCCAGTAAATACAAGATCAAGCTTACTGCCGGCCTAAGTCAGCAGTTAATCCCCTGAAAACCAACGTTTGGTAGGAACAATAGCCATTTTGGTATATACATACCATGCAAGAAGTGCAAAATGCTATACTTTGATTATCTTTAAGGAAAAAAAAGGCTGTGCCACGCCCTGCGCACCTAAAGCAGCGCGGCCTCCTTTATAACCACCCTAACCCGGATACTCTTGCCTAGCACAAGCTTAGTTTTAACTCAGATGCCCATGAAAAAGCGCTATACCATTGCCATTCATGTCGTGGTCTGGCTTTTGTTTGAGACGTGGGTATTTTACTTTCTGTACACCAACAGCTCCATCTCCTTCAACAAGGTGACGGACGTGCTGGTCGGCATGTTCTTTAACATCCTGATCTTCTACTTCAATTGGTACGTGCTGATTACGAAGTACCTGGCGCGCAACCGCATCCTGTTGTACCTGGCGGCGGTGCTGGCCACGCTGCTGACGACGGCCGTACTGCGCGCTACGCTGGACTTTTATTTTTTCCGCGACTTTAAAAAGGATGTTACCGCCCTCTACTCCTACGACAGCATGATGCCCTACATCATGGGCGGGCTGGTGCTGGTGTTCATATCATCAGGCTTGAAAGTAACCGGGAACTACATCCGGAATGAGCGGCGCAACAAGGAGCTAGAAACGCAGAAGCTGACAGCGGAATTGGCGTTCCTGAAATCGCAGGTGAACCCGCACTTTTTGTTCAACACGCTAAACAATATCTACTCACTGGCTTACAAGCAGCACCCGGAAACGCCAGACGCCATCATGAAGCTCTCGCTGCTGATGCGCTACATGCTCTACGAAAGCAACGATGTGCTGGTGAGCCTGGAGAAAGAGGTAGACCATATCCGTAATTTTATAGATTTGCAGAAGCTGCGCCTGCGCGAGCAGACAAGTATAAAACTGAACATCCAGGGAGACCTGAAGGGAAAGCAGATTGCTCCGATGCTGCTGATGACGCTCGTTGAAAACGCTTTCAAGCACGGCCTGGTGAGCAAGAACGAGATCGGGATTATCCTGAACCTGGTGGTGCAGAACGACTCGCTGCTTTTCAGTACCATCAACAACACCAGCCAGCACAAGAAGCGGGAGTTTGGCGGCATCGGACTAGAGAACCTGAAGCGCCGCCTCAACCTGCTTTACAACAAGCGCCACGAGCTGACCTTTGAGGAGAAAGAAGGAACATTTTACGCAACACTGAAACTATACTTTACCCCCCTAAACGCATAAAACTATGACAATTCGCTGCCTTGCCGTTGATGATGAACCCCTGGCCCTCGATATTATTGAGAGCTATATCGGGAAACTGCCTTACCTGCAACTTGTGAAAACCTGCTCCAGTGCCACCGAGGCCATGCAGGTGCTGCAGGAAGAGCAGGTGGACCTGATTTTCCTCGACATCGAGATGCCGGAGCTCACCGGCATACAGTTCCTGAACATTCTGAAGCACCAGCCGCTCGTTATCTTCACCACCGCCTACCCCGACTATGCCCTGGAGGGCTTTAACCAGGACGCGGTGGATTACCTGCTAAAGCCCATCCCCTTCGACCGTTTTCTGAAGGCCGTAACCAAGGCACAGGAGCGCCTGCAGCGGGATAACGGAAAGAGCAACAAACAGGCAGCAACGGCCGCGCCGGCGCCCGCTGCCCCGGCGCACGAGCAGGACTTTATGTTTGTGAAAGCGGATTATAAAACAATTCGGGTGGATTTCAAGGATATACTCTGGATTGAGGGCCTGAAAGATTATATTATCATTCAGACAAAGGAGCAGAAAATCATTACGCTGCTCTCGATGAACAAGATGATGGAGAAGCTATCAGATGCCAAGTTCCTGCGCGTGCACCGCTCGTTTATTGTGTCGCTGCAGAAAATCGACAGCATCGAGAAGAGCCGTATCCGCATCGGAAACAAGGAAATTCCCATTGGCGAAGTATACAAAGAGCAGTTCCTGAAGTGGGTAGAGGAGAATAATATTCAGTGATTATGAATTAAGAGTTAGAAATTATGAATTGTTGTCTGTTGTAAAGCATTTGTTTTAAGCGACTGTATCAGTATACCATACCCGTAAAGCCAAACCTGAAAAGCGAACAACGGGAAACAAATAACCAAACAGGATGTGCTTGCAGTTTCCAATTCATAATTCGTAATTCGTAATTTATAATTCAGAAACGATGACTAGAGAGAAATTAAGAGGAACGGGAGTAGCGTTAATAACGCCTTTTACAAAAGAGCTTGCTGTAGATTACGAGGCGCTGCACAAGTTGCTGGATTTTGTATTGGATGGTGGCGTAAATTACCTGGTGATCAACGGCACCACGGCTGAATCAGTAACAACCACCGCAGAGGAAAAGGCAACCATATTGCAGTTTGTTAAAAAGCATGTGAAAGGACGTGTGCCGTTGGTTTACGGCCTTGGCGGCAACAACACGCAGCACCTGCTCGAAACTATCGCCTTCACCGACCTGGAGGGAATTGAGGCGCTGCTGTCGGTGAGCCCCTACTACAACAAGCCTTCGCAGCAGGGAATTTACCAGCATTTTGTGCAGGTGGCGGAGGCCTCCCCCATTCCGGTACTGCTTTATAACGTGCCCGGCCGTACAGGCAGCAACATGACGGCTGAAACCACCCTGAAGCTGGCTACCCACCAGAACATTATCGGCATAAAGGAAGCCTCCGGCAACCTGGAGCAGTGCATGGTCATCGCCAAGCACAAGCCAAACGATTTCATGCTCATCAGCGGCGATGACCTGCTGACAGTGCCGATGATTTCTTTCGGGGCAGACGGCATCATTTCAGTTTTGGCAAATGCCTTTCCAGGAAAGTTCAGCAACATGGTGCAGCTGGCGCTGGATGGCAAGTTCAGGGAGTCGTCGGAGCTGCTGCTGGATTTTGTGGACATGAACCCGCTGATGTACGAGGAAGGCAATCCGGTTGGTGTAAAAGCCGTGCTGCAGCGATTTGGCGTATGCGGTGCCACCGTTAGGCTCCCGCTGCTGGAAGCCTCTGCGGGCCTGAAGGACAGGCTGTTTAAATTACTGTAGTCATTTTAGCATAAAAGAGAAAGGGCAGCCTATAAACCGGGCTGCCCTTTCTCTTTTTATTCCAATGCCTTTTCTCACAGGCAGTCGTAGCTGTAGGTAGTGGTGGCAACTGTGCCGTCTCCAAACGTTTTCACAGCCTTTGTAGGGTAGCCGCGCCCATTGTAAGTATATTCTGTTTTAAAAGACACCGCCTTTGCGTCCTCCTCCCCTCTTTTAGCAGCCAGGCTTAGCAGGTTGTTTCTTCCGGGATACCCCAGTTGCGGCTGCCGGATATGGAAGGCAGGCACAGCCGAAAGGGGGGCCCTGCTTTTGTCCATCACGTACGATCCTGTATAATTCCGTTCGCTGTCGCGGAAAGTTACAGTTACCGACAATGTGGAATCCCTTGGGTAGCTGAAACGCGCGCTTTGCTCCTGTTTCAGTTGATTGTCCTGGTAATAATAGCTGGTGGTAGAAGCCAGGCTGCCGTTCGGGTTATAAGTTGCCTTAAAGGCACCTACCTTGTGTATGGTGCCAATGCTCAGAGGTTGCAGCACTTCATACTTCGACAGGCGGCCATCAGCACTATAGCTAAACAGGATATAATTGATTTCCTCCGCCTCAGGACCAAAAAGGGTCTCCCTAATTAGCCTGCCATTCGAGTCGTACTCGTAGGTGCGGCTGGCAACCATCGTATTGTTTTCGAGATGCGTTGTGCCGATAACCCGGTTCTGTGCGTCGTAGCGGTAGGTTACTGTAGAGGTGTCGGTTTTCGAGATAGTGCTTTGCTCCTGAAGGTAGCAGAAGTCGGTTGGCTCGGGCTCCGGAACCGGTGCAGGTGTCTCCTCTTCGGCACAGGAACCAAGCAGTAACAGGCCAAAAAGCGGTAAGAGCAGTTTAATTTTCATACAGAATCGGGTTCTCACTACGAAGATAAACGAATCACCGTTGGCAAGCCATATATTTCCTGCTTATTCCTTTCTACCTAACAGGCGAAGAAGGTACACTAAGGCCTTCGTATTGGATTAAACTTCCGCTTCAGGCAGGATCAACCTACTTTCAGCAAATATTTTTCTAAAATTTTAACTGCAGCTTTGTTAGCTTAATATTATTTAACCCCCTAAAGGCCAATAAATTTAATTATAATTTGCTTTCGTCCAGCATTGGCGGTAGGGCCGTTTATTTCCGCGCCAACCCCAAGGTTCTCTTTTCTGAAAGCTTGATTTCCTGTGCAATTAGTTATCCATAAGCTGAGCGTAAATTTAGTCGGCTCATTCTGCTCCTTCTGCCAGGTATACTGTATTTTTACACGTGCCAGCAGCATCCGGCGCCAAAGCAGGGAAATATAGTATAAAGTAAAATTTATATTATGTTGCTACGATATTAGAGGGACCGCATAATTAACAGTGTAAGAATCTTCTAAGACCGCAGATAACGCTGCATGTATTTAATCCTATTCAACTGTTATACAGCTAGTTCAGAAAAAGCATTCGGATACCACAAGCTTCCGCATAAAGAAGAAAAAAATAAATATATTCCTCATAGTAAAGTGAACGCTTTCTGACACAGGAACGTAATAGGGATATCATAAACATCATCAATCATCATCATCATGAACAAAGGAAAAGTAAAATTCTTTAATGAAGAAAAAGGTTTTGGATTCATTAAGGACGAAAGCACAGGTCAGGAGTATTTTGTACACGTATCTGGTCTGGTAAATGAAATCAGAGAAAACGACGAAGTAACTTACGACCTGAAAGAAGGTAAAAAAGGACTGAACGCTGTGAACGTACAGCTGGTTTAGTTTTACGATATAAGTTAATTTCAAAAGCCTTACACTAAGTGTAAGGCTTTTTTGTTTTAGCCCCCTCTGCCATTGCTCAGCGCGTGGAATTAGAGATGAGTTTATGTAGAAGTTTACGAAGCGTTGCAAAACAAAAACGCTGTGTTGCCGCACACGAAGAACCCACCCCTGCCCTCCGAGAAGGGGAATTATTCTCATCATTTGATATAAAGGCTAACGCTACCCATGCTGCTAATTCCCTCACCCCTTGGGGAGAGGGCCAGGGTGAGGGGGTACCCCTGGCCTGCCCTCTTCGTCAGTTACACCTATCAGTCACTACACCTCCCTGGCTAACAAACTCATCATTATAGAAGGCTGAAGTCTCAAACTTGAACATTTGAAAGATTCCCCTCCTCGGGGGGCAGGGGTGAGTTGATCGCCTTCAGACAAAACCATACTTTCCCCTATAAAGCACGCTACGGCTCATACCGATCCTGCACTTCCACAGCCGCCAACTCCACCAGCAACTCCGCTATCTGCCGGGCAGCGGCGCCCAAAAAAAAGGCTCCCTTCTCTTTGGTGGCAGCTATTGGGTTTCCAATCCCGGTATCCTCAGTCACCATAGACCACTGCCGCTCAGACCAGGCCCAGCCTTCGCGAATGCCCCGCAACTTGGATTTCTTCTCGCGCCCCTCCCCGGCTTCCGAAAGCGGCAGCACCAGGTCCGGGCGCAGGTGTAGCAGCAAACTTGTCTCCATTTCATCGGCATGGTCGCCGGGGGTGTCGAAGAACTGCCTGCGGTCCACAGCCTGAAACCAGTTGCAGGTAAGCAGGAACATCTCTGGAAATTGCAGCCCCAGCTCCCGCAGCATCGGCTTAAAGTCGTTGCCGCCGTGGCTGTTGAGCACCAGGAGTTTCTTAATGCCCTGCCGGTGCAGCACTGCCACAATATCACGCAGAATGGCTAACTGGGTGCTCGGATTTAAGTTGATGTCCAGTTTGATGTCGGCCTGGCCTGTGTTTACGCCAAAGGGTATAGTGGGCAGTACCATCACCTTCGCGCCGCGTTCCCAGGCCAGCCTGGCCGAAGCCGCTGCAATGGCATCTGCCTCCAACACATCGGTGGCGTAAGGCAGGTGGAAGTTGTGCGCCTCGGTGGCGCCCCACGGGAGTATGGCTACCTCCACGTGCTGCTCTCTGATGGTTTTCCAGTTTGTTTCCGCTAAAATAAATGGTCTCATGTCAGGTTCTGTTTTTTCAAGTATAGCCGCTGCGTTTTACAATACCAAATTCATGTGCCGGCAGCGGCATAGGCAGATACAGCAGCGGCGCCAGGAGCTGTATTTTGTTAGGACTGCATCTTAATGAAGGCTGGAGCAGTAAAGGCAGGAGAACTTACACCTGATAGAAGAAGATGACACAACGCGAAGTAACAGACCAGGACTCTACCCAGTGGACGTGCGTGCAGGCCTACGCCGGAGCCATGCAAGACGAAAAAACAGCCGAAGCCGCCACTGAACTGGCCTCAAACGGAAACGGCAAAGTGCCTGTGGTGTGCACTCCCAGTGGCGGTGCGCAAACGGTACGCGTGGAGCTGCCTAAGAACTGGCTGGAGGAGCTACCTGACGAAGAACTGCTGGCTGAAATAAAGGCTGCCCAGCAAAACGGCCAAGTATAAAGGATACTGTATTTTTTCTGGCGCAAGCTGCTGTTTGCACCAGAAATATGCTGGAGAATGGGTTTGTTGTGGAAAATGAAACGGTATGGGTTTATTACAGAAAGTCCACTTTTATCTGTACCCTTTCTTCGTCTGCCGCGGTAAGGCGACTGACCACCACCTGGTCACTTTCCTGGTAGTAGGCGGCAATACCTTTAATAATGCCCACGGCCACCCCCGACATTCTGCGCTTTGAGTAATAATCCACGATCAGCTGCTTGTTTCCCACTTTGGTAACCAGCAGCAAAGGCGGGTTAGTTCGGCCGTCTTCCCGCTTTACAGCCCCGTGCATCTTTTCTTCGGCGTAAAGCAGCATTTCGTACGTGCGCCACTCGGGGTTCACGTACTTCTTGTAAACCAGCAGCAGGTCCGGCACCAGGAACTCGCCAAAACGTTCCGTTAGCTCATACACCGGAATACCCGTCATAGCTGATGCCCGCTCCAGGATGGCCACCATTTCGCTTGTCGGGTACACCTCCTGCAACTGATAAGGCGCTCCTGTATGTCCGACTGCTTCCAGTAGGTTCATCCAGGTGCTGTAGTCGTAGGTGCTTTCTACAAAGCGCTTCAACAGAACAAATATGGAGCCGTGCATTTTATCTTCCGTGTTCATCTTCTCTCCTGTTTCAGTGCTTAATCGCTACGTTTGCCATTACCTTAGCCTGCAAGTATAACAGGTGCACCCGTTAAAGTAAAGCTGCACGGCAGATAATATTCCAAATTAAAACGAAGTATTTGTTCCTGCTGCTGACTTGATTTTGATCAGGAAGGTGTTCGACTGGCAGTAAGTACATAAGCGACAGTAGCTTCTATTAGGCATAAGCAAAAAGTATAGACACAAAAAAGGCTGACCTTAGGGGCCAGCCTTCTAAAATTTTTATTTTTTCTGACTACTGCACATAAACAGTAGCAGGCGCTACGATGTTACCCACGTTAGCTACAAAGTAGGCGTGAGCTTCTTCGATGCTCATGATATGGCCCTGCTTCTGAGCACTGTCAGCCAGATCAAAACCTAACTGAGCAGCTGCCAAACGCTGTACTGGAGTGCCATGGTGTCCATCGCTGGTAAAACCACAATCACCAATCTGGAAGAACAGGTTAAAGAACTGCTCCACACGCTTGCTGTTATAGGTTGCGCCACGCTTGTGCGTCATGTAATACGCAGCCAGGAAGTCGGCCTCCAACTCAGTGTAGCGAGTGGCTTCCGGTATATCCGAAGCTGCTCCTTTAGGGTACCATGTCTTCATGTTTTTGAACTGGATCTGGTGGGCCCACTCGTGCGCCAGGATGCCTGTCCATACTATGTCAGCGTCAACACCAGACTCTGATAACATCTGCACCAGACCATCCCCTATCACGATCAGGTTATCATAGGTAGTAGCAAAACCATCAAGCGAAAAATATGGAGATTCAGGAAGGTTCGGAGACTTTGCATTTTCTGCCATCAACATGTCTGCGTATGCGTAAGCCATTTCCCGTGAATTCACACCAACGATAAAGTTCTGCATCATATCAGCAAGGGCTTCGCGATCGTTTAGCGTAGCGCCGTGCTGGCCGTTCACGCGGATTTGGTTTGGCATGTTCCAGAATTTCTCCAGTTCGCGCTGCCGCTTTGTCATTAGGTCAGTGTATTCGCCATCCACACCGAAGTACTGAGGTCCCCTATCCAGTAAATAAGAGTAGAGTTGGTTTAGCTGTGAATATAAGCTGTAATTCGAAAAGGCTAGAGGATCAGCAACAAGTGGCCTTGCATACTTTCTTTGAACTGTTACAAATTCAGTTGGTCCACAATCGCTTTCCGCTACTGCCTCACCCACAATAATGTTCCTAAGGTTCTCACTCATAGGCCCAAAGTTGGTTGGCGTTTTAATTGCAAACCGGTCTTGGCCTGCCGAAGACAAGCCAATGGCATTCTGTGTTTTAGAAACGGCTTTCATATCCATTTCTTCCATTTCGTTTTCGCAGGAAACGGTCAGGAAAGTTACACCACCGCATAGCAGGGCCATTGTAAAAGATCTTAATCTCATAATTTTTAAGTAAGTTTTTAGGATTTTGTTATTGTAATAGGGGAAAGGGTTTTTGGATTGTTTTAGTTCTAAATGTACTCAATTCTCACGAAAATCAATGGGACAACAACAATTATTTAATAACATTTTTAATATTTAGTTAAACTTTTATCACAGGAGCTGTACTAATCACGGCACAAGGAAAACATGTATCAACATGGGTTTATCCTTTTGCGCCACCTAATAGTACATTTCACCTTCAAGTTTTCCTTTTCGGCAGCTTTTCTTAAATATTTCTCAAAAAAATATTCTGTTGGATGTTTTTAGCGGCAGTTGTAAGTATAGCTGTAGGTGTTAGTGGCTCCGTTTTGGAAGGTCTGCACTACCTGCAGCGGGTAGCCCTAGGAGTTGTAGGTATAGGCGTTGCTGTAGGAGGCGGCAGGCAGCAACTGGCCTGTCGCATCGCGTACCTCCACCTGCAGCATGTTGTGCGCGTGCGGGTACCCCAGGCCAATCAGGATGGTCTGGTACTTCGGGTTACTGGCATGCGGAAACCGTTGGTTGTCGTAGGTCAGGGTGTAAGAGCGGATTATAGCGCCGGTGGCATCAAACACTTCCATACCGCTTCTGTTGTTGTTGCCGTGCGTGTACTTGTAGGTTTCAGTCAGGCGGTAGTTGGTGTAGAACTGCTGCTCCTGCAGCTCATACTGCGCGTTATATGTGTAAACCTCGTAGCCATCGAGCAGCAGCGTGTTCTGCGGGTACACCGGGCGCTTGTTGCGGCGCACCGGCAGGTTGTTAAAATCCATTCGGTCGATGGTGTGGTACGATACCACCGTGTCGGCGGGCGAATGGCGGCGGTTGTTTATCACGCCGATGGCCTCGCGCTCGCCCAGCAGAAACTCCTCGAAATAATGCACCGTGTCGGTGCGGGTGAAATACTCGCGCATGTACAGCTCACCGTAACTGGTGTAGTAAAACACCTCGTTCACGCCCTCTGGACTGGCCGAGGTAACGGTAAGCGGAAAGCAAAGGACTTCGGCTTCCTGCCTAGGGGTTGGTTCGGATGTGGGTTGCTGACAGGCCGCAAGCACCAGCAGGCACAGCAGCGGTAAGTAAGTTTTCATGTACGGTATCGGCTGATCAGGTAAGAGCGACATGCAAGACGCTAAATGCAGGTATAGCGGAAAGCCAGCTGCACCTGATTATTGTTCGGAAACTTAATGATCGCTGTGGCTGGGTAGCCGTTTCCCTGATATGTATAATCGATGTCATAGCGCGTGGTATAGCCCCGGTTATTGGTATGCGTGGCGCTAAGCATATTATTGACGGCTGGTGCCTGTTGCGGCGTTAAGGAAAGGATATCAGGCGTTGGCCGTGGGGCAGGATGTGCATCAAAAGTGTACAAAGATTGCACCTCAACCCGCTCCTGGCCATCCAGATGCGTGATATGGGTGGGGTTGCCGTTGGTGTACTTGTACCGCAAAATTTGGCGAGGTGTGGCTGGGCCTGTACTAGGGGAATAGTAACGCGTCTCGGCCAAGTCGCCGGTGCTAGTATAGCTGAAGGTAGCTAAATAAAGCTCGGAATTAGCGGTAGGACCAACCATGAGAAACTTCGTCTGCTTTACCAGTCGGTTTTGCTTATCGTATTCGTTCACCACTTTGGTATAATTGTTTTCCTCCTGCACCAGGTTGCCACGGCTGTCGTAAGTAAAGACGGTCTTACCCTTTTCGATACCGGCAGAATCACGTGCAACAACACTTAGGCGGCCGTCGGTATTGTAGGTATAGCGGCTGGAGTAGGTGGCGTTGGAGACACCGCCGTTAACACCTATACTGCTGTGCTCCTGCAGCAGGCAGGTTTTCTCGGGCTCCGGCTCTTCGTTTGATTGGCCGGGGCAGCCCCACAGCAACAGCGCCAGTGGAAGCAGGAATAGTGAATTTTTACGCATGGGTGTGTAAAAGTAGGTATAAAGTTGATGTGAATGCAAAGCTTTAGAGCTGATCCCTAATTAGCCAGAACAAAGTTAGATGCAGGCTTCTGAAGACCTCGCAGCGTGCGCAGCTCCTGCGGGGGTCTGGTAAGTAAAGGCTTTTGCTTCGTGAGCCAGACGCTCGCGCAGGTAGTAGAGCACCAGCTCGTGCATGGCTTTGTAGTTCAGGTTCTGCACCGTCGGCATGTCCGCCTTGTTCGTCGGCCGTTTCACCTCCAGCAGCCCCCCTGCCGCGCTCTTGGTCGTGGGCCCGGTATGGGTGACAGTTCCGTCTTACCCTTTGTATTTACGGTATACTTATCATAATACGCCAACTTCAGAAAATCACGCAGGCAATTTTTCACATGCTCCTCGCTCTCCTGCAGGTTAATGCTGTCGAGCAGCGTCCGCAAGGTTGTTTTAAAGCCCTCCATGTCGGCACGGCTGGTTTTGAGGCACAGGTAGGCCTTGTTTAAAGCTTGTTTTGGTTTCAGGGTGTGGTGCAGCAGCATGGGCAGAATGTTTTCTTAGCCCAAGATAAAGAGGAATTATGAATTAAGAATTAGAAATTATGAATGCTTGGGATGGGGTCCATGCTGGGACTGTGTTTGCCAGTGCACGTTTAACCCACCCAAAAACCCTTCCAAAGAGGGGAATTCTTATTGAAATGTAAGTGCTGCTTATGGATTATAGAGCTTCCACGCATCATGTCATAAATCACTCGTGCTGAAACTCCCCTCCTCGGAGGGGCAGGTTCAATATACCACGAACTAACCTCCTTCTCCGCGATGCTCCAGCACCCAGCCTTCAATCCCCCGCAGCACATTCGCTAGGTCCTGCTTCACTTCCCTGTCATCAAACCGCAGAAATGTCACCCCCAACTTCTCTAATGTCTGCTGCCGCTCAACGTCTTCTTCATACTTATAGTCGTGGCTATCACCATCCACTTCCACGGCCAGCATCAGCTCTTTGCAGTAGAAGTCCACAATGAAGTTGTCAAGCGGCTTCTGCCGGTCAAAATCCAGCCCAAGCAGTTGTCTATTTTTCAGCTCGTTCCAAAGTATAACTTCAGCCAAGGTGCTGTTCTGCCGAAGCTGCTTTGCCAGTTCACACAGGTAAGGCTTGTAAGGAATGATCTTATTTTTCATCCGTGCACGATTACCTCACTCCTTACGCTTCTGAAAAGATTACAGATCTCGTAGTGGTTGTTTTATAGTCTGAGGCTATACTTGTTTCAGGGCGTAATTTGATTTACCTCTATACGTGCAAACCCACCCCTGCCCCTCCGAGGAGGGGAATATTCAGTATTAGTAGTAGGATACGTTTTAGGTTTGCGTAAAACTCAACTTCTAATACGTAGCTCCCACACAAGAAGGGAAACTCCCCTCCCTGGAGGGGCTAGGAGTGGGTTCACACGCTCTGCCGAAATCAACAACCACAAGCGAAATCAACCACCACAAGACTACCGCACCCTCAACCACCTAGCACCCCTCCCACCCTTGATTAGCACAAGTACCAGAAACTTCTATCTTTGCTTAACCCTTAGCACACCGCCTCATGAAAAAACTGTTTCCCCTCCTGCTCTTGTTTTTAAGCAACTTCCCGTCAGCCCATGCACAGCAAATCCCTGCTATACTTCCGCTGCGGGAGCGGGCGGTGGTGGAGGATGCGTTGCTGCAGGAGCGCCTGGATTCGCTGCTGCCCCAGCTCATGCGCCGCCATGGCATTGACATGTGGGTGCTGATTGCGCGGGAGTACAACGAGGACCCGGTGTTGAAAACCATGCTGCCCGCTACCTGGCTGGGCGCCCGCCGCCGCACCATCCTGCTCTTTCACGACAAAGGACCGGGAAAGGGCATGGAGAAGTTAGCCGTGGCCCGCTACGACATCGGCAATCTGATGAAAGGGACATGGAATCCGGAGCAGGAGCCAAACCAGTGGAAGCGGCTGGTGCAGCTGATCGCGGAGCGCAAGCCCCGGAAAATCGGCCTGAACTTCTCCCCGCTGTATGCCCACGCCGATGGGCTGCCTAAAGCCGAGTACGACAGCCTGGTGCATTACCTGCCGCGGGCACAGCGGAAAGCACTGGTATCAGCCGAGCCGCTGGCCGTAGACTGGCTGCAGACCCGCACCGAGCAGGAGCTGGCGCTATACGAGCAGATCAGCCGCATTGGGCACCGCATTATTGCCGAGGGCTTTTCGGAGCAGGTGATACAGCCGGGCGTGACGACAACCGAGGATGTGGTCTGGTGGTTTCGTGAGCGTATTGCGGCGCTGAAGCTGGAGGCCTGGTTTCACCCCACCGTGGACGTGCAGCGGGCCGATCCGGGCGCAGGCGACTCTGATCGCTCGTTTGCCCGGCGCCCCGGTGCAGATGTGATCCTACCCGGCGACCTGCTGCACGTGGACCTGGGCATCACGTACCTCAACCTGAACACCGATGTGCAGCAGCTGGCGTACGTGCTGAAGCCCGGCGAAACCGAGGCCCCCGCTTACCTCCGGCAGGCCCTGGCCACCGGAAACCGCCTGCAGGACATCCTTACTTCTAACATGAAAGCGGGGAAAACCGGGAATGAGGCGCTACGGGAAACCCTGGCGCAAGCGCAGAAAGAGCAGATTGTAGCGAGTATTTACAGCCATCCCATCGGCTACCACGGCCACGGCGCGGGCCCTGCCATTGGTATGTGGGACATGCAAGCCGGCGTTCCCGGCACCGGAGATTACGTACTGCGGCCCAACACCGCCTACGCCATTGAGTTGAACGCGAAAGTGACGCTGCCAGAATGGAACAACAAGGAGATACGCGTGATGCTGGAAGAGCAAGCCGTGCTTACCCCAGCGGGCATGCGCTACATCGACGGCAGGCAAAAAGAACTGCTTCTCATCCCTCGCCAAATTTCGCACCTGCAGGACTGATTAACAGTGGTGGGGGATTTTATACTTCAAGGTGAGGCTGCAGTAAACCCACCCCTGCCCCTCCCAGGAGGGGAGTTTCAGCACGAGTGACAGATTATACTATAGTTGATTAAATTATCCCACATACAACTTAATATTTGAGAATTCCCCTCCTGGGAGGGGCAGGGGTGGGTCCACAAAAACAGCAGTAACAGCAAAACCACTTGCTTACTTAACAGCCGCTAGCATTTGTTTTTTCCCCTTTCCTACAAAAAAGGCTCCCGATCTAAGATCAGGAGCCTTTGATACTTGTCAGGTGCAGCAACATGCCTTACCTGGTACAGCGGGTTTATATTAATAGTTACTCTCCCGCTCAGCCCGTGATTTCAGGGCTTTCAGTTCCTGCTCGGCTGCTTTTAACCTGTTTTTGGCCGCTTTTTCGCGCTGCTCGGCCTCTTCGGCCAGGCTTTCCGCTTCTTTCACTTCCCGCTTCAGGTCCTCTACCACGCGTTGCTGCGCAGCCACGGCCGGATCGTTCGAATAGCCACTGCCGCCGCCTAGCACAGAGCAACTCATCATCAGCGGGAAGAACAGGATCATTATTCCCGACATTATCGATTTGTATGTATTTACTTTCATATTTTCATGCTTTGGTTCAGCTATACTTACGGGCAAGATGTGCATGCAGTTCATTTGGCGCCTTTCAAACCAAATTATACTTACAGCATATGCGCTGTTGCAGTTTTTTAGCTGATATCAGTTTTGATGGGGAGGAACCCGAAAACGGAGACGCTCCAATTAGTAGCCAGCAAACGATAATCAGGAGCTACAGGCCTGGGGCCGGATACGAAAACGGTTAAACTATAATGTGGCTTGCCTTCCTGCTAACCAAGCGGGGCTGCCTGAAGTATGAATTAGTGGAGGCGATTTATACTTCCCTTGATATATCATCTAAGCAATATGCCAACACCCTACGAACAACAGGTACTGAATGAGTTGCAGCTGTGGCAACATGAAATGCAGCGCCCGCCGTCTTTTTTCAACAATCTGGCCCGCAAAACACAGCACAAGATCAACAGTTACATTCCTGAAAAAATACACAAGGCCATCACTACGGCCATCAAGCAAATGATTCGCGGGGTGCTTTTTGGGGCAGGCAAGATCACGGCAAAACCACTTCCGGATGCGCCGTTGCAGCTGCGGGAGTCGCTGGTGCGGGAACGGATTAAGTATTACCAGCATGCGGCGGCGGCGGAAGGCGGCGTTACGGGTGCCGGTGGTTTTTTACTTGGGCTGGCAGATTTTCCGCTGCTGCTGAGTCTCAAGCTAAAGCTGCTGTTTGATGTCGCCTCGCTGTATGGCTTCGATGTGCACGACTACCGGGAGCGGGTCTACCTGCTGCACATTTTCCAGCTGGCCTTCAGCTCACACGAGCACCGCCACGACATTTACCGGGAGATGGCCGATTGGGAATCGCAGAAACAGGTGCTGCCGGAGGATATCAATGAGTTTAACTGGCGAACGTTTCAGCAGGAATACCGCGATTACATCGACCTGGCAAAAATGGCGCAGTTAATTCCGATTATTGGCGCACCAGTGGGAGCCGTGGTAAACTACCGGCTGCTCAAGAAACTGGGCACCACGGCCATGAATGCCTACCGCATGCGTTGGCGGGTGCAGGGGCAGCTACAGGCGTAAGCTAAGCAAAATTTAATTCCTTTGCTTTATACTTGCCCGCAAAAGCTGCGGCCCCTGCTCATTTCCCATACCACCGTTTCATTACCTCTGCGGCGGGTTTTTGCTGCGGCGTGAAGTCCACGTGGTCGCGGCGGTTTTCGCGCAGGCGGGGGTACCATTTCCAGATGAAGGTGCCGCCAAACCAGGGTGTCTGCCAGAACTGCTGAAAAAGCGCTTCAAAAGCATTCGCCTGTGTTTGCTCCGAAAGTGGAATAAAAGTTGCCTGCTTGCGCTCCGGCCACTTCCAGGGCTCAATCGCGGCATCGGGCGTGCTTTTGTACCCCACTTCTGTAAACACAATGGGCTTGCCATACTTCCGTTGCAGCGCGTCCAGCTGCTTTTTGTGCGCCTTCCACCCCTGCTGCAGTTCCTTTATACTTGGGTTGTGCTGCTGGGTGAGCGGAAAATACGCCTGCACCCCGATAAAGTCGAGCGCATCCCAGAACTGGATCTCCTCATACTCCTTATACCAGTTTGCCGCATAGGTTAACTGGCCGGAGTATACTTGGCGCACCTGTTGTATCAGGTTCCGCCAATTCTGTTCCCGCTGCACCGCCGGCAAGTATAGCTCTGTGCCGATGCAGAAAGCCTCTATCTCCAGTTCCTCCGCCAACCGTGCATAATGTAGTATAAACGCGCTGTAGTTGGCAAACCACTGCTCCCACTCTGCATTTGGATGTCGCCCAGCCATTTGCCACTGTCGCGCTCCATAAGCCAGATGTGTGGCTTCAGCAGCGTTTTGATGCCCAGTTGCTTCGCTAGTTTGGTTGTATGTATGACACCGCTGTCGCGCTCGCCCCAGTACACCCGCTCATCCCTGCTCTGCCGTACCTCCGGCGAGTTATAGGCTTTCTGCCAGCCAAAGGGGGTCTGAGCAATCCAGGTAACATTGTGGCTTTGCAGCTCCTGCAGTTGCTCCAGAGTAATGCTGTCGCCGGCCACCCAGTTTACCCCGCGCATTTTCTGTGCTGCCGCTACATGTGTTTCCGGCGCAGGCACGGCATCACCCCGTAACCTGCCGTGGCGTAGCAGTACAGCAAGCAACACAACTCCACAGATAAGGAACAGGGGCTTTTTCATGGCTTCGGGTTAAGGCATTACCGACAGTAGGATAGTTTTAAGACGCGTCCGTATCATTTAAGTTTTTTCCATAAAAAAAGCCAGCGTGGAGCTGGCTTTCTTTTAATGGATACAGGCAGTAACTACTGGTTCTGCTGTTCGGGTTCCTGGCCTGCCTCTTCCGCCTCTTCCATTCGCTCCTTCTCTGCTTTGTCTCTTTTCTTGAAGAAGCCTCTTAGCAGGATGTTGCTTTGCAGCGCCTCCATGTTCTCATCAAACTTCTGAGTGCTGGTCTCCAGGTTCTGCATTGTCTGTTTCAGGGTGTTGGCAAACTCCTCGTCGCTCAGCAGTACCCCCACGGCGTTGTTCTCGTTGTTCAGCTTCTGACTTGTCTGCTGCAGGTTCTGCGTCATCTGCGCCGCCGACTCTGTTGCCTGCTGCAACTGCGCCATTGAGGCCTGCAGGCGGTTAAATACGGTAGTGTCGGTGAGCAGTTCGCTGGCAAGGCTGCCTTCGGTGTTCAGTTGGTTTGTGAAGCGGCTCAGGTCGCGGGAAGCTTTCACCGTGTTAACCGATGTCTGCTCCAGACTGGCCACCAGATTCTGGAAGTTTAGTGCCAGCGTCGAATCCGTCAGCAAGGTGCCTAAGGTGCCCTCACCCTTTACAAGCCGGTCGCTGATCACGCTGAAGTTGCTGGTGATGGTTGCCAGGTTTTTGTTGTTCTCCTGCAGCGTTTTCATGATATCGTCGGTGTTCAGGTTGGCTTCGGAGGCCAGCACATCTCCATCTTCAATAGGTTCTGCCGCTGGCGTACCACCGAAAATCTCGATGATCTTGTTGCCGATAAGGCTTTCAGAGCTGATCCGGGCTTTGGCGTTCTGCCGGATAAAGCGCTGGGCCGACTCCTCGATGTTCATGACCACCTCCACCTGGGAGTCGCCATAGAAATCAATGGCTTTCACGGTGCCAATTTTCACCCCGGAGTACCACACGTTGTTGCCCACTTTTAGGCCTTCCACATCATCAAACAGGGTTTTGACGGTAATACTGCTGATAAATCGTTTTTGCTGTCCACCCAAGGTTAACACACCCACCACAAAGATGATGATGGCGATCAGCACGAATATTCCGACCATTACGGCACGCTTACTTTCTTCGGTCTTCATTATTAGCTTACAAAATTGTAGTCATAAAACATTTTCACACGCTCATCATCCGAGGAGAAAACCTCCTCGAAAGTGCCTTCCCGCTTAAATTCGCCATCCAGCAGCATTACCATGCGGTCGCCCACCGCGCGGGCGCAGGTAAGGTCGTGGGTGATGATGATGGAAGAGGTATTGAAGCGCTCCTGCACCTGGTTGATC
The DNA here is from genome assembly GCF_001611675.1 of Pontibacter akesuensis. NCBI lineage: Bacteria > Pseudomonadati > Bacteroidota > Cytophagia > Cytophagales > Hymenobacteraceae > Pontibacter > Pontibacter akesuensis. The sequence goes on from NZ_CP014766.1 coordinate 35,888, forward strand.
AGCTTGTTGATCTCGATGCACGTAATCGGATCAAGTCCCGCGGTTGGCTCGTCGTACAGCATGATGTCCGGCTTCAGAATAAGCGTGCGGGCAATGCCGATGCGCTTGCGCTGCCCACCCGATAACTCGGATGGCATTTGGTTGATTGTTTGCGACAAGCCCACGGCCTCCAGCACCACCTGAACCAGTTCGTCGCGCTCGGCCTTGGTCATGGATTTGGAGTGCCGTATAAGCGGGAACTCCAGATTCTCACGCACCGTCATACTATCATACAGGGCGCTGTTCTGAAACGAGAAGCCTATCCGAAGGCGCAGCTTGTCTAGTTCCTTCGGCGTGAGCTTATCTACCTGCTGCCCCAGCACGTTTACCACCCCTTCGTCGGGTCTCAGCAAGCCGGAGATTATTTTAATCAACACGGATTTACCGGTACCGGACCTGCCCAGCACCACCAGGTTTTCTCCCTGGTACAGGTCCAGGTTCACCTCCTTCAACACTACAAAGTCATCAAAGGCCTTTTTGAGTCCCCTGATCTCGATGACATTGTTCTCCCTGTTTATCTTCGGATTAATCTTCTTCATATGTCAAGCTTACATGTACCTGAACAGGTTAATGACCTGTAGGGCCAGCAACTCCTCGATAAAAATCATGAACATAGCCGTTACCACCGAGGCGTTGGCTGCCTTGCCCACGCCCTCTGTTCCTTTAGACGAATAGTAGCCTTTGTAGCACCCTACCATACCTACGGTAAATCCGAAAATAAATGTCTTGATAACCGAGGAGAAAACATCCAGGAAAGTAATGGCCCCGAAAACCTGCGTGATAAAGGTGGTAAAGCTCGTGAGTTCATTCTGATGCACGTTTACGTATGCCCCCATCAGAGCCACGAAAATCGTGAACATCGACAGGGCCGGGATCATGAACGTAGTGGCCAGTACCCGCGTAACCACTAGAAAGTTGAAAGGGTTGGTGGCCGAAACCTCCATCGCGTCTATCTGCTCGGTTACGCGCATCGACCCGAGTTCTGCCCCAATGCTGGAACCTACCCTACCGGCGGCGATAATGGCGGTTACCAGCGGCGCCAGGGCCCGCACGATGGCGATGGATACGAGCGAGGGAAGCCACGAGGTGGCACCGAAATCCTGAAGCGATGGCCGCGATTGGTTTGTAAATACAATGCCGATGATAAACCCTGTCAGCGCGATCAGCGGCAGCGACCGCACGCCTACCTCGTAACACTGCCTGAGTACTTCCCGGAATTCGTAAGGTGGCACGAACACTTCTTTAAAGAAACGCACGTGGAAATTATATATTCTGTACAGCTCCAGGAAAAGACGGTCGAGCCTGCGTGTGGTCACGAATTGACGCCTTCTGCCTGTATCAGCCTTGTTCTCTTTTAAACCCATCAAGAATGTATGTTCATTAGATTACGTAAACTTAGGAAGTATAAGCTTACGCAAGGTAAATATAAGGTATAATACTTAATCATGCCCACCGCCCCACCGGAATGTACCGTTTTAGCTATACGCCCATGAGCGCCTGCAATGTTTTACCGGAGCAAATTCCTGCTAAACGTAATGTTATTGGTAAATATGCCGGTAAGGATGAAGCGTTGATTCTAAACGGCCTTTGAAGAGTTCTGTTTTGCTTCTGTGCCTGTAGCCCGCGACGGGAAACTGTTAAATTGCATTGAAATAGAAGCTTAAGTTGCGCTGGCACGTAGACAGAGAAAGCTATAAATAAACTTAAACCTTACCTATGAGAAAATTAATCAGCAAAACACTGGTGATGGGTACGCTGGCTGGTATGCGGGCTGTGTCTGCACCTGCCCTGCTAAGCAGAACTCTAAGCGATGAAAAAAACGGTGCCCTCAGCCATACGCCCCTGCGGTTCCTGCAAAATAAATACGTGGCTAACACACTCACAGCGCTTGCCGCCACAGAGATAATTGGTGATAAAGTACCTGATGTGCCAGACCGGATTGAGATGCCCTCGTTGTTGACGCGCATGGCTTCCGGTGCCTTGGTTGGGGCTGCCCTGTTCATTAGCAGTCGCCAGAGTGGTGTGCAGGGAGCAGCGCTTGGGGCAGCGGCTGCTTTGGCAGGCACCTATGCCAGCTTTTACCTGCGCAAAGCCTTAAGAGATAACACCAGCATAGCCGACCCTGTTTACGGTGCCCTGGAAGATGCCCTGGTGATGGGCAGCGGCTATCAGGCTGGCAAACTATAATCTAAGTCTAATGAAAAAGCGCTGGCCATGCACAAGTATGGCCAGCGCTTTTTCACTTGAATGTGTATTCCCCCAGCATGAAATGCAGCTCTCCAGGGAAAGTATATCATAATAATTTTACTTGCTTAACTAACTGAAAACCGGAAGTATAGACAACATGATTTAAACTGAAAACTCGACCACAATTTTAGTGGCTGATCCGTGATTGGCGGTTTCTGCCCAGATCGCGCCGTCGTGGCTCTCAACAATGCTTTTGGCCCTTGCCAGCTCCAGCCCCGTTGAATTTTCATTACCGGTTACCTTTCCGTCGAGGGAGGCATAGCGGTAAAACATGTTCAGCAGGTCCGCCTCTTTCAGTGTAGTGTCTTCGTTGCTTACCTCCACCCGGAATTTGTCATCTGCCTCAAACACATCAATGGCAAGAGAACTGTGCTTTGGGGTATACTTGATGAGGTGGTCCACCAGCAGGGCGAGTGCCTCGTGCATCAGGTTGGGGTCCACCAGCATTTCGCGTCGGCTGGCCACAGAGTAAAACAGCTCCTGCCCTTTGCCCACGGCTACCGCTTCATACTCGTTTGCAACGGCCTCCGCGATAGCGGCCACCGATACCAGTTCGCGTTGTGGGAACACCACCAGCTGTTCGTGCGCCGACTCATGCAGCAGGTTAGCTGTAGTGTTAAGCATGGCAGTGGCTAGGTGCTCTGTTTTCTTGATGATGTTAACGGGTCCCGGCACATTTGCTGCTTCCTTAAGCAGTTCAACCTGCTCCTTAAGTGAAGAATTAATTCCTACCACAATACCGCTGTGCAAGGCATCATGCCTGCGTACCGCCTTTCTGGCCATGGCGCGCATCTCAATGTGCTCCATCACCAGCGTAGCCAGATCGGCAAGTATCTTCATCTCATCTTCACTCGTTTGCCGTGGCTGGTCACTTATAACGCAGACGGTGCCCAGGTTATAACCATCATGTGTAATAATAGGCGCCCCGGCATAAAAGCGGATGCCGCCTTCTGCACTGACGTACGGACTGCTCAGAAGGTCAGGAATAAGGTGCGTATCTTCGAAAACGGTGACAGGCGCCTCGTTAATGATGGTATGAGAGCAGAGGCTGTCTTCCCGGTCCACGCAAGGAACATCCAGCGAACTGAAGTTGGCTTTGTACCATACCCTGTCGCGGTCTACCAGCGACACGAAACCGCTGGAAACGTTGAATATTTTAGCCGCCAGCCGGGTAATTTTCTCGAAGAAAGGCTCCGGGGGCGAATCGAGAATCTCGTAGCGGTAAAGCGCACGCAAACGGCTGACATCATTAACCGGAATAAGGGAGTCCGGGGAAGTATACGCTGGCGTCAGGGAAGATTGCTGCTTATTTGTCAAGGTATGCTGCTGTATGGTTTAAACAAAAATACATAGTACTTTACAGAGCTGCAAGCTTAACAAGGGGTAAATATGGCTTAAAACCCATTTTACCAGTAGACTTGTCGCTTTTCAGAATTGAAAAGCAGGCTTGTAACTGGCGTTTGGATGGAAGGTTATCTACTTTCGCCTGATTTCGTAAAAGTGCCTCAGCCGCCTTGACAAGCGGCCCTGAATTGGCTATACTTACCCTGACAAAATAAAAACTATGCCCAAGATTCTAATAATTGACGACGAAAGGGCTATCCGAAGCACCCTGAAGGAAATACTGGAGTTTGAGAACTATACGGTGGATGAAGCGGAGGATGGCGAAAAAGGCTTGCAGCTGCTCGGCAAAGCCAAGTATGATGTGGTGCTCTGCGACATTAAAATGCCTGGAATGGACGGCATTGAAGTGCTCGAAAAGGCTATGGAGGTGGCACCGGACTCTCCTTTCATCATGATTTCAGCCCACGGAACAATAGACACCGCCGTGGAAGCCACCAAAAAAGGGGCTTACGATTTTCTGCAGAAGCCACCCGACCTCAACCGACTGCTGGTAACGGTGCGTAACGCCCTCGACAAATCGACGCTGGTGACGGAAACCAAGATCCTCAAAAAGAAGATCTCGAAAACTTACGAAATGGTTGGCACCTCTGCTGCCCTCTCGCGCGTGAAGCAGGCCATCGAGAAAGTGGCCCCAACCGATGCCCGCGTGCTGGTAACCGGACCGAACGGTTCGGGCAAGGAGCTGGTAGCCCGTGCCATACATGAGCACAGCAACCGCAGTGGCGGTCCGCTGGTAGAGGTGAACTGCGCCGCGATACCAAGTGAGTTGATCGAAAGTGAGTTGTTCGGGCATGAAAAAGGCTCGTTCACCTCGGCTGTAAAGCAGCGCATTGGCAAGTTTGAACAGGCCGACGGCGGCACCCTTTTCCTGGACGAGGTGGGCGACATGAGCCTGTCGGCGCAGGCGAAGGTGCTGCGGGCACTGCAGGAGCACAAAATTACACGCGTGGGCGGCGACAAAGACATCAAAGTGGATGTGCGTGTGGTGGCAGCGACAAACAAAAACCTGTTGGATGAGATCGAGCAAAAGAATTTCCGCGAGGACTTGTACCATCGGTTGGGCGTCATCCTTATCCACGTGCCTGCCCTGAACGACCGCCGCGAAGACATTCCGGACCTGGTGCAGAAGTTCCTCAACGACATCGCCAACGATTACGGCAACAAGCCCAAAACCATTACGACCGATGCCCTCGCTTTTCTGCAGCAACTGGACTGGCGGGGCAATGTAAGGGAATTGCGCAACGTAGTAGAGCGCCTCGTGATCATGAGCGGCCCTGAAATTACTGCCGAAGATGCCAAAGCTTATGCGCGCCCTGTTGTATAAGCACACTGATTGTCTTCTTAATATCAGCTAGATATTAACTTTATACTTAAACAAGAAAGTCATCCTGATGGGGATGACTTTCTTTATCTCTACACCACAAGAATAGAAGTGTCCCCTTGAGGGGACTACAGGGGTGTTGACAGCTGAAAACTCATAACAGGAACTCAAGCCTTAAGTTATTGCCTCCAAATCTACACCCCTATGGTCCCCTCAAGGGGACAGTTATTCTTGCTGCTAGTTTCCTATTTGGAGGTGGAAACTCGAAAATCATTTTGTTAAGGCAAGTAAGTGGCGCCCTGGTATTAGAAGATATTTACCTATGCTGCCTTGGCTTTTAGACGGCAGCACTGCTTATACTTGAGGCCGCTCCCGCAGGGGCAGGGCTCGTTCCGGCGCAGGCGCTTGCCAAACGGGTTCAGCAGTTCCCTGAAATTTAGGCGGAAGCGGCGTTTCGGATTCTGATCAAACACTTTGGTGAGCAGTTCATACAGCTTCGGGTGTTTTTCAGCCAGCATACCCGGCTTTTCAAAGAAGTATTCCGTCACCACGGCAAAGAACTCGGCCTCGCTGGTAGCGCCGTAACTGTTAATATCCGAGTCGCCTTTCTCTATTTTCTTTATTTCGCGGTACATCAGCTGCTGCCACGGCTCAATCAGCTCGTCCGGCAGGTAGGCTGCTGGCGTACCGTCTATTTCGCCGTCTGCCTGGTCCAGCATGTGCGCAAATTCGTGGATGCCTACGTTTTTGCGGTCCGCCATGTCGTTAAAACCCCTCTCCAGCGCTGGCTTGGACAAAGTGACATAGTGGTCGTTCTGAAACGGGTTCACCCTTCCCAGCACTTCGCTCACCGCCTCACTTTTCTCATCTTTGTACTTCTTGATGCTGCCCGGAAACACAAGCACTTCCCCCAGGTTGCGGTACTCCCAGTCGCGGAAGCCGAAGATAGGAATGATGGCACTCGAAGCCACCAGCACTTTTGTCAGATCGTCCACCTCCACGTCAATGCCCGTAATGCGCTTTTCTGAAAGAAACAGCTGCAGCATCTTTTCAAAGCGGGCTTTGTCCTCGTCTGTCTTCAGCGTATGGTAAAAACCAACGCGATCCAGCAGTATCTTGCGCCACTCAGCGGGAAACTCCCGCTTCAGTATTTGTTTGCGGTGCCTGGTCTTTCGGGAAGCCCATCTATAAAAAAGCAGGCACAGGCCTGCTACAAAAGCAAAAAAAGCGATATATCCCATGGCAACTTAAACGCAGGGCTGGAGGGAAAGATGTTAGTTTACAAGTAAATTACAGCCCCTGATGTCAGAATTATCAAAGCGGCCCAGTACCTCAAAGCTGCCATCTGAGTGCAGGCGCCCGATGTCCTTCGTCTCGATGAAGGCGCAGGAGTCAACGTTTGCCAGGTCAATAACATTGATCCCGCCGCTGCGGATCGTGCTGCCTATGTCAAATGGGTCGTTCAGGTCGCGGAGCAGGAGGCGCATTGAATAGCCGGGCCAAAAGATGCCTTCTCCCCTGGAGTAGCCCTGCGAGAGCAACTCGGTCATGCCATACTCCGAATGGATGGCCTCCACCCCGAACCCCTGTTTCAGTTGCGCGTGCAGCTCCTCCCGGATCATCTCGCGGCGCCGCCCTTTCATACCGCCGGTCTCCATCACGGCCACACCGGTAAAATCCTCCTTCCCCTGCAACTCCTCCGCCAGATCTAGCAGGGCATAAGACACGCCCATCAACAGCACGCTTTTGCCCCGGGCACGGGCCTGCCGCATACTTTGCAGCAGCTGCGCATGGTTTCGGAGGTAAAAGCCCTCCTCCTGCTGCCCGGTGCGCTTCACAAAATAATCAACCATGGCCACAAGCGAGGAACCGCCCTGCTCGAGGTAAGACGGCAGCAGCGCCAGGATCACGTACTCATTCAGTGGGCCGTAAAACTGCTCGAATATGCGCTCCGACACCTGGTGATAAAGATCCCGGTTCGCCACAAAGTGGCGGCTGCGCGCTTGCAAGGTGGTGCCGCTGCTGTAGAAAACAGCTTCAGGTTCAAACGCGCCTGTCAGCACCTGCTGCTCCTTAAAAAACTCTATCGGCAGGAATGGGATGCGCACCAGTGCCTGCACCTGTTCCGGTTGCACGCTGAGATGCTGCAGGTAAGAGCGGTATACTTCATTATGGCGGGCCTGGTGCCGGAAGAGTGCCAATGCAGCACTTTCGAAATCAAAAGTCTCATTTTGCTGCAAAAGGTTAATATGGTGGGTTTTAAAATCCATTTGATACAACAATTCCTATATTCCCTGCGTTTATTTTAGTAAATTTAGCTTCATTTTCTGACACGCTACATGAACAACATGCTAAAGTATAGTGCCCTGCTGTTGGTGCTGGTCCTGGTACTAGCCGGATGCCGCAAGGAACCGAATTACAGCGACATTCCTCAAATCACCTTTGACCGGGTAGAGCAGTATACTTACTCCCAGAACAAAGTACTTATAGACACGCTGTTTATCGTAATCGATTTTCAGGATGGCGATGGTAACCTGGGCCTGAGCCGTGGTTCGGGTGGCTCACAGACAGGCCCTGATTTTCAAGATCCTTTCAACCCCGGCTCGCCATACTTCGACAATTATTTCGCAAACCTGCAGGTAAAGCGGGGCAACACCTACGAGTCCACTCCCTTCACGTTCAGCGGCCGATTTCCAAGGCTCTCCAACGATGAGGCGCCCGAAACACTGGAAGGCGAGATACGCTTCACCATCGACAGTTTTACCACGATTGACTACCCTGCCGGAGATACCGTTCGTTTTGAAGTATACATCTATGACCGTGCCCTCAACAAGAGCAATGTGGTGTACACCGATGACGTAGTGCTCTACCAGGGTCAGGGGCGCTAACCACGTATAGCCTTACCAACAGACTTATATTACTTTCTGCCAACTCATTTTGACAAAAAGCATCAATCACCAGTTAAAGTAAATTCTAAATGAAAAAGGGCCCCGGTTTTCTGATACCGGGGCCCTTTTTCATGATCTATACTTCTGCTTGCTTAGTATATTGTCGGATAGGCTTCCGGTTCGGCTTCGTGCATGATCTGGTAAATTGTTTCAAACACATCCTCTGAGTTTGGCTTGGAGAAATAATCCCCATCCGAAGAGTAGGCCGGACGGTGCGCCTGCGCCGAAAGGCACTGCGGCTTGGAGTCCAGCCAGCGCCATGCCCCCTGCTCATCCACCACCTGCTGCATCATGTAGGCAGAGGCTCCCCCCGGCACATCCTCATCTGCAAAGAGCACACGATTCGTCTTTCGAATAGAATCTACAATGCTATGGTGCACGTCAAATGGCAGCAGCGTCTGCACGTCAATCACCTCTACGGATACACCGAAGTCCTCCAGCTGGTTTGCAGCCTCCAGCACGATGCGGCACATGGAGCCGTAGGTAACCACCGTAATGTCCGTTCCCTGTCGCAGCACTTCCGGCTGACCAAGCGGCACAGTAAATTCTGCGATATTGTTTGGAATGCGCTCCTTCAGGCGGTAGCCGTTCAGGCACTCTATCACCAGTGCCGGCTCATCAGCCTTAAGTAGCGTGTTGTAAAAACCAGCTGCCTGAGTCATATCGCGGGGCACGAGCACGTGCATGCCGCGAATGCTGTGGAGGATCATCCCCATCGGCGAGCCCGAATGCCAGATTCCCTCCAGGCGGTGGCCACGCGTGCGCACGATCAGCGGCGCTTTCTGACCGCCTTTGGTGCGGTACTGCAGCGAAGCCAAATCATCAGACAATATCTGGATAGCGTACAGCAGGTAATCGAGGTACTGAATTTCAGTGATCGGACGCAGGCCACGCAAGGCTGCACCAATTCCCTGACCGATGATGGTCACTTCACGAATACCGGTGTCTGTCACACGCAGTTCGCCGTGCTTCTCCTGCAGACCGGCAAAGGCCTGGTTCACATCACCAATGAAGCCAACGTCTTCGCCTATAGCGAACACGCGCGGGTCACGCGACAGCATGGCATCAAAACATGCCTGCAGTACTTCGCGCCCATCTACAACCGGCGAGTTCTCGTCAAACTCTGGCTTGACTTCTTCTACCTCCAACGCCGAGCTTTCGGACTGACTAAATAAATAAGAGTTGAAACGGTCTGCATTCTCACCGAGCGCCTGCTCCAGCCATCCTACCAACTCACGCTTCGCGGGGTTGCGCTCATCGCGCACGTAGCGTAATGCCTTACGCACCGCTCTGATAGCGTCGCTGCGGATCGGGTTTGCCGTTTTGCGAAGCTCTTCCGTGATGGTTGCCACTTCTGTGATATGCTCACTGGCTGCTGCCATGTTATCCAGTAGTTGCAGTGCTTCCGCGTGATCGTCTTTTATTGCATTGGCAAAAGCATTCCAGGCATTGCTGCGGGCAACTTTTACCGTCTCTTTGGCACCAGCCTCAATTTCGTTAAGCTGCTCCTCTGTCGCAATCTCATTGTCCAGAATCCATTCGCGCATCTTCACAAGGCAATCGTAAGCGGCTTCCCACTCCAGGCGCTCCTTCGATTTGTAGCGCTCATGCGAGCCCGAGGTTGAATGGCCCTGCGGCTGCGTCACCTCCTCCACATGGATCAGCACCGGCACATGCTGCTCGCGGCAAACGCGTACGGCGGCTTCGTATGTTTCGCAAAGAGCGGCATAGTCCCAGCCTTTCACTTTAAATATTTCATAACCCTGCTCTCCTTCCGCGTTACGCTGGAAGCCAGCCAGAATCTCAGAGATACTGCCTTTGGTGGTCTGGTATTCAGCTGGCACCGAGATGCCGTAGCCATCGTCCCAAACAGAAACCAGCATGGGCACCTGCAGCACACCGCCCGCGTTTATCGCCTCAAAGAACATGCCCTCTGACGTGGAGGCATTGCCGATGGTACCGAAGGCCACCTCATTTCCGTTAACGGAGAAGCTTTTAAGGTTTTGCAGCGCGGGGTTCTGGCGGTACAGCTTTGAAGCGTAGGCCAAACCCAGCAGGCGGGGCATCTGCGAGGCCGTAGGCGAGATGTCTGAGCTGGAATTTTTCTGCTCCATCAGGTTCTTCCAGTTGCCTTCATCATCGAGGGAGCGCGTTCCGAAGTGGCCATTCATGGCGCGGCCAGCCGTGGAGGGTTCTGCTTCCACATCGGTGTGGGCATATAACTGTGCAAAGTACTGCTGCAGCGTCAGTTCTCCGATGGCAAACATGAAGGTCTGATCGCGATAGTATCCTGATCGCCAGTCGCCGGGCATAAAGTATTTCGCCATCGCCAACTGTGCCAGTTCCTTGCCATCTCCGAAGATGCCGAATTTGGCCTTGCCCATGAACACCTCCTTGCGGCCCGTAAGACTGGCCTGGCGGCTCTCCCACCCGATGCGGTAGTCGTTTAGTATTTCTTCAGCTGTTAGTTTTTTATTTATAGATACTTCAGCAGTCTGCATGTCTTGTCAGTTAAAACAAAAGGGTTTCTTACTCATCAAAAGTACAGAACATTCGCTTAATTTCAAATTTGCGCGGTTCTGCCACTTGTCTGACATTTAAAGTGAAACACTTTGTTGGAAAAGAGAATATTGTATATTTGCTTTGCGCTACTATAACAGAGCATGTCTGTCTTTTCTTTGCGTTTACTTGATTATGATTAAAAAGCTATACTTCTTATCCCTGCTGTTTCTGATATTTGTGCGCTTCACAGCAAACGCACAGGGCGAATTACAGTTTGAGAAAGAAGTACATGACTTTGGAACCATTGCCGAAGGCACTCAGGTTTCTTACGTGTTTCGGGTGAAAAATATCGGGAACGAGCCTGTAATTATTTCGGGGGTGCAGCCCTCCTGCGGGTGCACGACGCCTACCTGGACGAAGGAGCCGATACTGCCGGGAAAAATTGGCACGATTAAAGCGGAATATAACAGTGCAGGCCGGCCGGGCGCATTTAATAAATCCATAAATGTAGTTTCAAATGCAGCAACGCAAAACAGAATTTTGTATATTAAGGGTGAGGTTGGGCCAAAAGATTTAAATTTAAGTTACACGCCGGAACAAAAGGCTTTATCCCCGCGTTTGGCAGTCGGAAGTACCAATTACAGCTTTGGAAAACTTGAAAAAGGACAAAAAGTTGTGGCTAAATTCCGAATCCGTAACAACGGACGTCAGCCGCTGATCATACAGGGCGTGAAGAGTGCCTGCAACTGCGTGATCTACCGTACTTCTGTGCCTGAAATAAAAGCCGGCGAAATTGCAACACTGGAACTAAGGTATGATGCGGCGGTGTTAGGGGAGCAAAAGGAGATAGTAACAGTTCTTTCAAATGACATTGTAATGCCGGGCCTCAAGCTAACGCTAAGAGCAGATGTGGTGGAGCCCAAGGCAGCTAAAGATATAGTAAGGGAAGGCGCAACGCCTAAACCTTATAGATAGTTTTTTTCATAGTTTTATTTTGTACTAATGGCAGTGATCTTATCACTGCCTTTTTTCATTTATACCCCTTTGGTTTTTCCTCGCTCCTCGCCCGGAATTGCACCGTTTTTCTATTATTCCCTTCTCTCCTTTAGCCACTTGCCCCACATTGCCGCAGAAGTATTTTATTTCTGTTTACTTGTGGTATATTTGCGCAGCTAAACTTAAATCTTGTCCATTTTAAAACTAATCGCAACATGATAATAGGTGTTCCGAAGGAGATCAAGAATAACGAAAACCGCGTTGGAGCCACTCCTGCCGGTGTGATTGAATTGGTGCGCAATGGCCACACCGTATACGTACAGTCTACTGCCGGCGAAGGCAGCGGATTTATGGATGAAGACTATTCGGCTGCCGGTGCCACGATCCTTCCAAGTATAGAGGATGTGTACGGCATCGCCGAGATGATCATCAAAGTAAAGGAGCCAATCGAGTCTGAGTATTCTTTGATCCGCGAAGACCAGTTGCTGTTCACTTATTTCCACTTTGCCTCTTACGAGCCGCTGACGCACGCCATGATTGCGCGCAAAGCCGTTTGCCTTGCCTACGAAACAGTGGAGAAAGCTGACAGAACTTTGCCCCTGCTGGTGCCTATGTCTGAAGTTGCCGGTCGTATGTCTATTCAGGAAGGCGCGAAGTACCTGGAGAAGCCAATGGGCGGCCGTGGTATCCTGCTGGGTGGCGTACCGGGTGTGCGTCCTGCCAAAGTGCTTATACTTGGTGGCGGGGTGGTAGGTACCAACGCTGCGAAAATGGCAGCGGGTATGGGTGCAGACGTAACCATCATGGACAACAACCTGCAGCGCCTGCGCTATTTGGATGATATCATGCCAGCCAACGTGAACACGTTCATGTCGAACGAGTATAACATTCGCGAGCTGCTTCCTACCCACGACCTGATCATCGGTGCTGTGCTTATACCGGGTGCCAAGGCTCCAAACCTGATAACCAGGGAAATGCTGAAGGACATGCGTCCGGGCACTGTGCTGGTGGACGTTGCCGTTGACCAGGGTGGCTGTATTGAAACCTGCAAGCCAACCACGCACGAAGATCCTATCTACATTATCGACGACGTAGTACATTACTGCGTGGCCAACATGCCGGGTGCCGTGCCTTATACTTCTACGCTTGCCCTTACTAACGCAACGCTTCCATATGCGCTTCAGCTGGCCAACAAAGGCTGGAAAAAAGCATGTGCCGACAGCGCGGAGTTGCTGAAAGGCCTAAACGTGGTACAAGGTAAAGTAGTATACCAGGGTGTAGCCGAGGCTTTCGGATTGGAATTTGTTCCAGCTGAGAACGTGCTGTAATACAATTTAATGCTACTATATAGGGCGCCTTTTTGATTAATTCAGAAAGGCGCCTTTATTTTTGCGCTAAAGGCGGCGTTACACCATTTTACCGGATGCTGCCTCAATTAAACTTTTAGAATAAAAGAGTCGTGTTTGATTCTGCTTTTAAACTATTGCTGCGTCGTTTGGGCCTGCTGCTTGGGCTTTACATGCTGTTGCGCCTGGTCTTCTACTTATTTAACTACAGCACCTTCTCCGGAGCCGGGGCCAGCGAAACCATACTTGCCTTTGTACATGGCCTTCGGTTTGATGCAGCCGCCATACTTGCCGTGAACAGTCTGTTCATTCTGCTTTCGTTGCTGCCGGTTGGCAATACCCTTCATCCCACCTACCAAAAAGCGCTGAAGTGGGTGTTTCTGCTTTGCAATGCCCCTTTCATCGCACTCGCGCTGGTAGATGTGGAGTTTTTCAAATTCATTGGCCGCCGCTCCAGTAACGAGGTGTTTACCATTGCCGGTGATGTGACGGCGCAACTGGGGCAACTCCTTGGCTATTACTGGTACCTGCTGCTGGGATTCGGGCTGCTGCTCTTTTTGCTGGTAAAAATATACCCAAAAGCACCTGCCCATACTTCACCGCAACCAAAAGTATGGCTGCGGGGCTTGCGTTTGCTGCTCGTAGCTGGTTTTATGGTGCTGGGCATACGCGGCGGGCTGCAACTGAAGCCACTGCGTCCAAGCCATGCCTTTGTGCTGGAACCCGCCGTGCTTGGCCACCTTACCCTCAATAGCCCTTTTACCTTTATCAAGGGCATCGGCAAAACGCAGTTGGAGCAAAAGCATTATTTCGATTCAGATGAAGCGCTGCTGGCGGCCCTGCAGTTTGACCCGCAGCAGTATGCACAACCTGATGAGCCTTTGAAACAGGACAACGTGGTGATCATCATTCTGGAGAGCTTTTCTGCTGAGTATGTGGGTGCTCTGAATAAGGGTCGCGGCTATACTCCTTTCCTCGACTCGCTGGCTCAGGAGGGGGTATTGTACAAGAACGCCTTTGCAAACGGACGAAAATCCATTGAGGCGCTGCCGTCCATACTTGCCGGGGTGCCCGCGCTGATGCAGGACCCGTTTATCACCTCCCCTTACCAGGCAAACGAGCTGTACGGGCTGGGAACGCTGCTGCAGCAGGCAAACTACAAAACTGCCATGTTTCATGGCGCAGCAAACGGCTCTATGGGCTTTAACAACTTCGCCACCCGCGTAGGTGTGCAGGCGTACTATGGCCTGGATGAATACCCGGAGGACTTGCGCGAACGTGACTTTGACGGGCAGTGGGGCATCTTTGATGAGCCTTACCTGCAGTACGTGGCCCGGCAGCTAACTCAAATGCAAAAGCCGTTCATGGCTATGCTGTTCACGCTTAGCTCACACCAGCCCTATACTATCCCTTCCAAGTATAAAGGCCGTTTCCCGAAAGGAGAGTTGGAGATACATGAATCTATTGGCTATGCGGACCATGCGCTGCGGGAGTTCTTTGCGACAGCGGCCAAACAACCGTGGTACAGCAACACGCTCTTTATCATCACTGCAGACCATACCCAAAAAAGCATAGATCCAACTTACCAAAATGAGCCGGGCTATTACCGGGTGCCCCTGCTGCTCTTCCACCCCGGCGGAAATCTGTCGGCGCTGAATGCAACCAGTATCGCTCAGCACGCCGATATACCCGCCACAATCATCGATTTTCTGAACATCCCGACAACGAAGCTGCTTCCTTTCGGCCGCTCACTTTTCGATTCCACAAGTACCGGACGAGCTGTCCTCTTCAACGGCAACGCTTATTTGCTAGTGCAACCGGAGGTAGTTACGGTGCTGGAGCAGAACGATGAGGTTAGCTTCTACTCGTTCCAGGATTTCGCTCCAGGTGCAGCCCCGGCCCCCAGGGCAGCAGAACTGCTGAAAGCACAGGTGCAATATTTTCGGAATAAGATGGTGGCGAACAAGTTATACTTCTGGGAAGAGCGTTGATTTTGGAATTATGAATTATTAATGGTCTCCTTATACGCATCTTCTAAGCCAGTCAAACCACCCCTAGCCCCTCCTTATCCAAGGAGGGGAATTTTTCTCATCTAGCTACAGATGCCCTTCATAACCTCTAATTCATACTTCATCATTAAAAAAAGGAATTTCCTGCAGCGGCTCATACTTTCGGGTTTGAAAATTCACCTTCCAGCAATAATGGGCAAGGCCGTTTGTGATAACCACAAGGGGCGCTTGCAACGTTTGGTTGTACGTTGACACCTGCTTCACTACCTCCTGTGTAATAGGAACGTACGCTGCTTTGCACTCTGCCAGCAAATAGGGCTCCCCCTGGTTATCGTACACACATACATCCGTACGCTTTTGCAGCTTATTGTAACTTGTGCCGCGCTCAATGCTGATCAGGCTTTTGGGGTAATTCAGGTGGTAAATAAGGTAGTGCACCAGGTGCTGCCGCACCCACTCCTCTGGCGTCAGAATCACGTTTTTGCGCCGAAGCATATCAAAAATGAGATAATTAGCGCCGGATTTTGTAACTTTGTAATCGAAAGGTGGCAGATTTAGAGCATCCATGCCGCAATTTAGTTAAAAGCTGTACTTCCGCCCCAGTAGCTGCACTGCGAAGGCGGATTTTTTATACCTACTAACATAATGCTGAATATATGAAGACCAAAGAAGAGATCGTAAACGATTGGTTGCCCCGCTACACAGGAGTGCCCCTGGATGAGTTTGGCGAGTACATCCTGCTCACCAATTTTATAAACTATGTGCGCATGTTCTCTGACAAGTTCGGTGTGGAGATTCGCGGACTGGACAAGCCCATGCAAACGGCAACCGCTAACAACATCACGATCATCAACTTTGGCATGGGCAGCGCCATGGCTGCCACGGTTATGGACCTGCTGTCGGCCATAAAGCCAAAGGCGGCACTGTTCCTTGGCAAGTGTGGTGGCTTGAAAAAGAAAACTCAGATCGGTGACCTGATCCTTCCCATTGCCGCCATCCGCGGCGAGGGTACGTCGGATGATTACCTGCCAGCTGAAATACCCGCCCTGCCTTCGTTCCGCCTGCAGCGTGCCGTATCGTCTATGATCAAAAAGCATGAGATGGACTACTGGACCGGAACAGTTTATACGACCAACCGCCGCGTTTGGGAGCACGACGAGGAGTTTAAAGAGTACCTGCGCCAAATCAGGGCCATGGGTGTGGACATGGAAACGGCCACAATCTTCACCGTTGGCTTCGTGAACGAGATCCCGCATGGCGCCCTGCTGCTCGTTTCGGACAACCCGATGATACCTGAGGGGGTGAAAACCTCTGAAAGCGATAAGCTGGTAACATCTAACTACGTAGACAAGCACCTGAACATCGGCATCGACTCATTGCTCGAGCTTATAAACTCCGGAGAATCAGTGAAGCACATGCGCTTTGAATAAAAGAATAACGCAGCAGTTCCTTTTTCACTAAATATAGCTGCCTGGTCTTTTCGTGGCTGATCAGGTATAACAGGCCCTGCTTCTAATTCAGAAGGCAGGGCCTGTTTGTATTCAGGGCTATTCTCTCCTACCCAAGTATAGAACCCCTCTGCTTGTAGCTGCCTTACTGGCGGCGCACGTGCTTTTAAGGTAACATTCTGCTATATTGCCGCCCAATCACCTATACAACCGCACCAAAACCATATCTAAACCAATGAACAAGACCCTACGCACCTTTGCCGCAGCACTGCTGTTGGGCAGCTCGCTTTTCAGTAGCTGCACCAGCATACAAAAGGGCACTGAAGAGGCAGACCTGATCGTGTACAACGGCACTATTTACACGGTGAATGAGAACTTCGATAAAGCCGAGGCTTTTGCCGTAAAGGACGGCAAAATTATAGCCGTTGGATCAGCAGAAACCATTCGAAATACTTACAAAGCTAAAGAGGAACTGGATGCACAGGGAAAAACAATTTATCCCGGCCTTATTGACGCCCATGCGCATTTCTACCGCTACGGACTCGCCTTGCAGTCGGCCGATCTGGTGGGAACGAAGTCGTTTGAGGAGGTCGTGCGCAAGGTAACGCAGCAGCGTGAAAAGTACCCGGATACAGAGTGGATTACCGGCCGCGGCTGGGACCAGAACGACTGGGAGGAAAAAGAATTCCCGACGAAGGATACGCTGGACCAGCTGTTTCCGTCCACTCCTGTTATCATCACCCGCATTGATGGCCATGCCGCACTCGCCAACCAAAAGGCGCTGGACCTTGCGGGCATAAACGCAAACACGAAAATGGTGGGTGGCCTGGTAGAGGTGAAGAACGGGCAAATGACTGGTATCCTGATTGACAATGCAGTGGACCTGGTAACAGCAAAAATTCCGGATGCATCAGAGCAGGAAAAGCGGCAGGCGCTGCAGAACGCAGAAGCGAACGTTTTTGCCGTGGGGATCACCTCCCTGGATGATGCCGGCCTAGACAAGGCTACAGTGGACCTGATGGACGACATGCACCGGAAAGGCGACCTGCGAATCCGGGTGTATGCCATGCTGAACCCAACCGAAGGAAACAAAGCGCATTATTTTAAAAACGGTCCTTACAAGACAGACAGGCTGAATGTACGCTCGTTCAAGGTTTATGCGGACGGGGCGCTTGGGTCCAGAGGCGCAAACCTGATTGAGCCGTACCACGACCGCGCGGGCCATTACGGTTTCCTGCTGGCCTCCGAGCAGGAGTTTCGCGACATCGCCAAAGAACTTAATGAGCATGATTTCCAGATGAACACGCACGCCATCGGCGACTCTGCCAACCGCCTGCTGCTGGACATCTACGGAGAGGTGTTGGGAGGCAAAAACGACAAACGCTGGCGCATTGAGCACTCGCAGATCGTGAACCCGGCTGACATGGACAAGTTTGGGAAGTACAGCATCATTCCTTCGGTGCAGCCAACGCACGCAACCTCTGATATGTACTGGGCCGGCGACCGATTGGGCAGCAATCGCATCGCGCACGCGTACCCGTTCAAGGAACTGATGGAGCAGAACGGTTATATTCCATTAGGCTCTGATTTCCCGGTGGAGGACATCAATCCATTCTATACGTTCCATGCAGCCGTGGCCAGGCAGGATGCGGAGAATTATCCCCAGGGCGGTTTCCAGATGGAGAACGCACTCAGCCGCGAGGAGGCCCTGCGTGGCATGACGATCTGGGCGGCAAAAGCCAACTTCGAGGAAGGCGAAAAGGGAAGTATAGAACCTGGTAAGTTTGCCGATTTTATACTTGTAGACCGCGATCTGATGAAAGTAAAGCCAGAGGAAATGCGCAACACACAGGTGCTGCAAACCTATGTGAATGGAAAGCAGGTTTACAAAAAGAAGTAGCCAAGCAAGCTCAAACAAGTGAATAAACAAATGGCCGCTGCGGTTCTACCGCAGCGGCCATTTGTTTATTCACTTGTTTGAGGCTCTGAATTTTACTTTGTTACATTCAGCTTCCAGCTAGCTGCACATTTTGCGCCTGTGCCTCCAGATTAGCTCTTTTGCCACGCACCAGAAACAGGAAGATCAACCCAAGTATAAAAAAGGATATCAGCGCCAGCACACTGTAGCGCATAGAACCCGTTGCCTGCGCGATAGCGCCGTAGGCCAGCGTTCCCAACACGATGGAGATTTTCTCGGTTACATCGTAGAAGCTAAAGAAGGAGGCGTGATCGATGGTGGTGGCAGGAATAAGTTTGGAATAAGTGGATCGGGACAATGCCTGTATCCCTCCCATCACAGAACCCACAACTGCGGCCAGACCATAAAACTGGTATTCGCCATAAGTGAAATAGGCCCCCACGCAAACAACGATCCAAATGCAGACTGCCATAATTAACGCCTGAATATTACCATACCTGGCTGATAACTTAGAAAATACGTAGGCGCCGGCAACAGCCACCAGCTGAATGATGAGAACAGTAAGTATAAGCACCTCGCTTGGCAGCCGTAGTTCTACCTCCCCAAAAATGGCAGCCAGATACATCACTGTTTGCACCCCCATGTTGTAAAAAAAGTAGGCTAACAAAAAACGCTTGAGCAAAGGCAGCCCCTTCACCTGCTGCAGCACATGCTGCAGCTCTTTAAAGCCATTCAGAAGCCAACTGCCCTCCGGCTTCCGGGCATACACGTTACCGGGAAGGTGGTAAAAAGAATACTGTGCGAAAGCAAACCACCAGATGCCTGTTGTCAGGAAGGCAATGCGCGGCGGCAGGGACGTATTTTCCGGGGCAATACCAAACCACTCCGGCTTCATGATCATCATCAGGTTGAAGATCAGCAGCAATACGCTGCCCACATAACCCATGGAAAAGCCGCGGGCACTAAGGCTATCGAATTTATCCTCGGTGGCGATTTCGGGCAAATAGGCATTGTAAAACACAATACTGCCGCTATACCCAATGGTAGCCAGCACAAAGAGAATAACAGAAAGAGTGAAGGTTTCAAAGGTAAAGAAGTATAAACCGGCGCAGGAAAGAGACCCCAGGTAACAGAACAGCCTCAAAAACAGCTTCTTCCGTCCACTGTAATCGGCAATGGCTGTAAGTATTGGGCTCAAAACGGCTATGATAAGAAAAGCCGCTGAAATGGCGTAGGTAAAGAGCACCGAACTTTCCAACTCAGCACCCAGAAAATTCACCACAGAGGTACCATCAGGCCGTCGGGCAACGGCGGTAAAGTAAATGGGAAAGATAGTAGAGGTGATGACCAGCGAGTAAACGGAATTGGCCCAATCATAAAAGCACCAGGCACGGGTAACGGTGGGGTTATTCTTTTCCATGAGCCAAAATAACAAAAAAACTGATCTCTTTTCACCTCACATTAATTCGGGAGGAAAAGGAATCAGTGCTTTTGCCGTAGCTCCAGTAATTCCAACACAAGCGCCCACAGGTGCTCATACGGCACCACTTCCACCTCGGCAAAAGCATCACCGGGCAGCGGTGTGACTTTTAATTTGTTCAGCAGTTTCTCCCCCCGCTCCTGCACAACCGCTAAACTATGCTCCTGAAGCGCCAACTGCAGCATGCGCATGAAAAGCCGAGGCCGCTCAGCCTTCTCTCCCTTCAGATACTTGCTGGTATACTTGCGTACCCGCTCAGCCTGCTGTTCCAGGTCATTTTTAGGTTTTGCCAATACCTCCAGGATGTCCAGCTGCAAGAGTGCTAGGTTGAACCCTGTTTTATCTTTAGGTAAAAAAGCTAGCTGGCCTTTGAAGCTTTCTTTCAGCTCCACCTTATCAATCCAACTTACCTTCTCTAGCAACAGCGCGTGAAGCCTGATTAACTCGAACCGTTCTAAAATTATATCTGAAATTTTAGCATGGTGCCCTTCCGTCAAGGCTCCTTCCAACAAGCTGACTGCTAAGCCATACTGCCGAGCATGAAGCGCTAGCAAAATGTAGTTCTCCATCACGGCATACCAATTAGATGAGAATTGATCGAAGTGGTTTACTGCCTCAGCAGCCAATGTTAAGCCCTCCTCGTAACGCTTACTCCTGAGTAAAGCGTAAATTTGAATATGCAGGTTAAACCTGTGGTTATACCAAGCTTTGTTAATTAGCCCTTTCGTGTGTAGCTTGTTTGCTTCTATCACCGCCTCTACCACGCCTTCATAGTTTCCTGAAAATTCCAGGTAATTAATTCTAAGTATGTGGTAGTATGAATATACTACAGAAGACCCTGTGCTCTGCCAGATCGACCGCATGTGGGCTAGCGTGTCAGGATACTGACTGAGCAAAGCAGCCCGTGCTTTAACGTTTGTTTTCTGCTGCACCATGCACAGATGGTAAATTTTCAACGCCTCCTGCTCGGCAGCTCTTAATGGCCGTTCCTGATGCAGTAACGAATCTAACCGCATGTATTCTTTAAGATTTCCTGAGTTGGCACATAAGGTCTGTTTGTACTCAAGCGCTTTTATACCTAAATCGGTTAATTCGTTTTCTTTGGCCAATTCCCAGACTTGGTCAAACTTCCTGTCCGCCATGCGTTGCTCGCTTAGCTGCATCAAGGTAAAACCGTTGTGCAGGAGAGACAGGCATTCTTGCGTTGCAATAATGTGCTGGTCAAAATACTTATCTGTTAGTTTAACAAGATGAAGGTGGTTGTTCAGCTTTTTACGGAAGCGCGACTTCAGCATACGGTAATTACTCGTGAGAGTCTCACTCCCATATAAAGCAAAAGTGGCGTCCTGGTCCGTTCTAACTTTCGATTCTTCCAACAACCTGAAAAGCCGGGCCTCCAGGGTGTGTTCGTCCTGAAGGTTTAACAAAACAGAGCCTTTTTGCCCATGCCGGTTAATCAGTTTCACAAGCCTTGACAGTTCTTCCAACTCTTAATAGTTATCATCTAAAACAGAAAGAATGTGCTCCCAAAGGTGCTCATAGGGCACAATCTCTATTTCAGCGTAGGCATCTCCAGGGGTTGGGGTTTCGATCAGTTTCTGATACAGCTTCAGCCCTTTCTTGCGACAGGCAGCGGCATTAAAATCTTCAGTGACTGAAAGGATGAGAAGCTTCAGAAAAAGTTTGCTCCGTAAACTGAAGGAATCTTTTAGATGAGTATTGATATATTTTTTTAGGCTTTCAATGCGATAAAGCAGCGCTTCTGTTTCCTTCTTTTGCAGATAATATATAAACTGTAGAATAAGTATGGCCACATTAAAACCCTGCTTGTCCTTGCTGTACTCCGGAAGAGACATGAGAAAGGGATTGATTGCCTTACCCGAATAAATTTTCCTATTTATCACAAACAGATAAGCCTCGTATATTTTCCACCTCTCCTTGGCAGAAACAGATACATTGTTGATGGAATTGTTATGTAGTACTCTATGTATTACAACTTCAGCCAATTCATAGTTCTTTTCATGGATAGCCAAAAGATAGAAGTTCTCCTGGAATGCAAACCAATTTGCTGACCTTTCGTCAAAAAGTTTCATGTATTCGGTTGCATACTCAAGCCCTGTGGCATACCTTTTTAGCCTTAAAAGCGCGTAAACAAGTATATACTTGTTATACAAACTGTCGAAACGGTATTTATTAACCAGACCTTTTGCCAGCAGCTTCTCCGAAAATATTGTCAACTGTAGAATCTTCTCAAAGTCTCCAATCATTTCATAATAAAGGATTGAAAGCTTATAAAAAGAATTAAAAGCCTCGTAAGTACCAGAGCACCGCCACAATTCCTTTACTTCCTGTACTTTCAGATCCAGTTCCGCAACAAGAAGCCTTCTGTTTTTTACACTTTTATGCGCTGACACCCGCATTAACTGGTAAATATTTTGGGCTTTACGCTCAGTAATTTTATTATCTAGCATTTTGTTATACTCACTCACCTGTTTCTGGTATAAAGTGTGCTTACCTGTAAAGGCGTAACACGACAGGATTAACTCATATGCCAGAAGGGTTTGATTGGTAAATGAAAACATAATAGCAACGGAGAGCGCCTTATTTGCGATACTCACTGCTAGTTGAAACCTTTGGTTTCGGAATAAGACATTGGCCTTAATAAGCAGTTGCTGACAATACTGTTCCTGCTGATAAATTAAGTTTTCATCATTATCGAACTCGTAGAGCAATAACATATCATACAATTTTGCTTTAACCCGGTGTTTAAGCATCTTGTACTTATAGTTATTCGGCAAATCGTTGTATAGTTGTTGAGCAGCCTCTGTGTCATCTTTAATAGCACCACTCGTAACCATCGCAAAGAATTGCGCCTCTTTGCTAGTGCTTCTATTAGACTTAAAAAGACTTCCTTTCGTTGGGCTAGCTTTTAACACTTCAACCAGTTGTAATATTTCTTCCAAAAGTTATATCTTATAACGGTATAATAAATGTTACAATTAGCTCAAAAGCTTACTTTTTAGGCAAAGCCACTTTATATATTTTTGAAATACTGACATCTGAAATTTTATTTACCAGATGTTACAATATATAAATTCTGATTTTAAATAACATTTTAATTTTTAAAACAGCACAATATTTTCTGATTTTTATAAGAATTCCCTTATAAAACAATGCAATTTTAATAGTTACTTTTATTATTACTTATTCCTTTTAAAGTAGACCTCATTTTAGAAATATTTGCTTATAACTTAAACACTCACATCATGATAACTCTGATCGTCACTATCATCATTTCTTTGTTCCCTACATCAGGTGATAAAAGCACTACTGGTACTACTACTCCTACAACTCAGCCAGCAACTGAACAACCTATATCTACATTCGGCGGAACAACTGGCTGGATCGATAAATAACATTGCCCCTTTTTCCCTATCTTGCCCCTAAAAGCTTGTAGCTTAAAAGGCGATTCATGAGGAAAATTAGTCAGGCATTAATTTGCTGCATACTCTTACTTACATGCTGTGGCCAGCCTGAGCGGGCGCCTGAAGAGGTGCGTGTACGGCTGCAGGCAGAGCCGGAAACACTAAGCCCTGTCAGCTACAGTGATGCCGGGGCTTTACAGATCATCAACCTTCTGTTCCAGAGTTTGCTTAGCGCTGATTTGGGCACGAATAAGGTGAAGCCTTTTTTGGCTGCAGAGCTACCTGTGATTCAGCAGCAGGACTCCCTAACGCTATTTACCTACACCATTAGGGAAGAAGCCACGTGGACAGACGGCAGACCTGTTACAGCAGCAGATGTAGCTTTTACCCTGAAGGTTTTAAAAGCTCCTTTGCTCAATAACGAGAGCATGAAGCCGCAGGTAGAATTTATTCAGGATATCAGGTTTGATGAGAGGAACAACAGGCGTTTTACGCTGGTTTGTGCTGGCTTCGCTCCTGAGATGGAACTGCTGACAGGTGATTACTTCATTCTGCCGTCCCATGTCTTCGATCCTGAAAACTTACTTCAGCACCTTCGCGTGGCTGATTTAGCTGGAAGCTCTTCCAAGCTGGAAAACGATAGTAAACTTAAAACTTATGCAGCCAGGTTTAATTCTGCCGAGTATGGGCGGGACCCGAACCTGCTGCAAGGCAGTGGCGGCTATACATTAGAGAATTGGGTAAACGGCCAATACCTGACATTGGCGCGCAAAAAAGACTGGTGGGGGAATAACACATCTAACACACAACATCTGACAGCCATTCCGGAACGCGTTAGTTTTCAGATTATACCAGATATCACAACGGCTCTGCTGGCGCTGAAAAACCAGCAGCTGGATGTACTCGAGAACATTCCAGCTGCTGAGTTTGACCAGTTAAAGCAAAACGAGAACTTTCAGGAACACTATGCGCTTTTCGCGCCCGATGCCTACGAATTCGTATATGCAGGCATTAACTCACGCCTTCCCAAATTTGCCGATAAAAGAACTCGTCAGGCTATCGCCCACCTATTGGACATCAACAGTGTGATCAAGGTCTCGCAGCAAAGTTATGCTACCCCAACAGTGGGCCCTATTCCGCCTTCTGTCCCTGAATATTACAACGCAAACCTCAAGCCATTTACCTATAACCCTGACAGAGCTATTGCGTTGCTGAAAGCTGCGGGTTGGTCACGGGAGCAGGATGGCTGGTTCAAAACCATTGAAGGCAAACGACAGCAACTTTCCATTAAGGCGAATTACCGCGCCGGAAACACCAACTTCGAAAATGCAGCCATTATCCTGCAGCAGAACGCAGCCAAGCTGGATATTCCGGTGCAGGTGCAGGCCATGGAGAACAGTTTGCTAAGCCAAAACCTGAAAGCGCATGAATTTGACCTATTCTTCCGGGCGCTTTCAGGAAATCCTTTTGTTTTCAATTTCAAGCCACTCCTCCACACGAGTTATGCAGCGGCTGGCGGCTTGAACTATACCGGATTTGGCACAGCAGAAAGCGATCAGATACTCGACAAAATCAGCTCAACGGCAGCAACCGAGGCAGAAAAGGCAGCGCTTCTAAAGCGTCTGCAGCATATTATGCATGAAGAAGCCTCTTTTATTTCCATGTATTACCAGAAGGACCGCCTGGCAGTGCATCGCCGGTTCGGTAACCTGAAAATATCCGGTCTGAAGCCTAACTATGATGTTAGCGCCTTCACCCTTAAAAAAGAGTAGGCGCCGATGCTGTTGTCCCTGATCAGGAAGCTATTGTTGATTTTACCCGCGCTTTGGCTACTTGGCACTATAGTATTCCTTCTGAGCCGGCTCCTACCGGGCTCCTTTGGAGCAGAGCGCTTTCTGCAGAAGGAGGCAGGCTACTATAGCACAGGCACAGAGCAGAGCAGGCAGGCAGCCTATGCTCAATTCCAGGAGAAGTCAGGTCTTGATCTGCCGCTGTTTTATTTTAGCCTCTCCTCCACTTCCCTGCCTGATTCGCTGCAGCGTGTTTTCCCTGAGGCTCGTCGCCAACAGTTAGAAAAGCTGACGTTTGTTTATAGTGACTGGACTGCTGTAGCTGCGTATGATACCGCTGTGCAGCGACTTCTGTTAGGTGCCCCAACCAACACCGCACCTTACATTCAAACACTCCGCTACAGCACTGACCCTGAAAAGTTGCGAGTGGCGGCACAGCGTTTAACCCAATCAACCGATCAGGCACTGGCTAAGGCTGCAGTGGGTGTAGAACAAAAGCTACAGCAGCTGGAGCAGAATGGGCTAAAACACGCGTTCCTGCTTCCCCACATTAGTTGGCACGGCACTGACAACCAATACCACAAGTGGCTCACCATCCTGTTAGCTGGTGATTTAGGCACCTCTTACCGCACAGGACGGCCGGTGATGGAAATGGTGGAGGAAGCAATCGGCAACACGTTGTGGCTGCTGCTATGCAGCATGGCCCTAACCCTGATACTGGCCGTTGAATTAAGCGTACAGATGGCAAAGGGCCGTATGCAATGGCTTCGCCGCTTTACCTTGCCCTCTCTTTTCCTTTTGGACAGTATTCCGCTGTTTGTATTAGCGCTGCTGCTTTTGCTTCTGTTTGCTAATCCTAATTTCCTGCAGCTTTTCCCCATGTATGGCATGGGCTACTTTACCCCGCAAACCCTATCGCTTGGGCAGCAGGTGGCACAGTGGTTTCAGTTCATGGCGCTGCCCATCATCTGTCTGGTACTCGCGAACCTGCCTTACATGGCAAACCAATGTTATACTTTGCTGCAGGCTTCAATGCAGCAGGATTACACCCGCACCGCCAGAGCAAAGGGTTTACCGGAGCAGCAAATCATTCGGAAGCATGCCTTCCGGAATGCGCTTATTCCGCTCATCACCATCGTTTCTGATTTTTTACCGGCGCTGGTGGATGGCGCTTTCATCATCGAAACCATTTTTGCCATACCCGGTGTGGGGCGTCTGCTGGTGGAATCGGTACTGGCCCGTGACTACCCCGTTCTCCTGGCAATCGTGCTGGTAATTTTATTTGTGCGAATGGTAGCGTATGCACTGGCCGACATAGGATACGTCCTGGCGGACCCGCGCATCAAGCAACAAGTGGCATGAGGCAGCTCTGGGAAAACCTTTTGCAGCAGTGGCAGACTAAATGGCCCTTCCGCCTTGCCTTGCTATACTTGCTGTTGCTAGTGGTGCTGGTGCTGGTGCTACCGGCGCTCCCTCTTCCCTATTCACCGGGTTACCTTGATTTGAATTATGCTTTTCTGCCGCCTTTTTCGGAGAGTGCGCTTGCCACCCAGCACTGGCTCGGAACCGACGGTTTGGGGCGGGATATACTTTCAAATTTGCTTTACGGTGCCCGCTCTGCCTTTCTCATCAGCTTTCCCGTAATGACCGTGGCAACCCTCTTCGGTTTGTTGATAGGTGTAAGTTCCGGCTATTTTGGAGACAAAGGGTTGGTTATGCCCCGCTACCTGTTACTTGCTTTAGTAGTAACCATGGCGGTCAGCTGCTACTATGGGCTGTATATTCCGTTACAGGTAATGGAATTTAAGCTGCCTTTTACCTATGCTACTCAGGCACTATCGGCCCTACTTGGGTTGGTGCTGCTTTGCGCGTTACTTGCAAAAATTTTAGCCAGCTATACTTTCTGGAAGCGGAAAGTAAAATTACCCGCTGATTGGCTCGTATTGCGGAGTATAGAAGCGCTCAACACCATCCCGAGGTTTGTGCTCATACTTGTACTTGCTTCTTTCATGCCTCCCTCTGTCTTGCTGCTGTCGCTTCTGCTAGTCTTCACCCTGTGGCCCACTCCCGCACGCTTGGCACGTGCCGAAATGCTTAAAATTAAGGAGCTGCCTTATTTCGAAGCTGCCAGGAGTGTTGGTACACCACCCTTACTTCTAATCTGGCGCCATGCAATTCCAAACCTGCTGGGCCCGGTGCTGGTGGCGTTTACCTTTGGGTTAGGAGGCTTGCTGGCCTTAGAGTCTACCCTGTCTTTCCTAAATATAGGATTGCCCACAACTTTTGTTAGCTGGGGCCGTACAATTGCTGGCTTCCGAACCAATACAGCCGCCTGGTGGCTTGTCGCGTTCCCTGGCGGATTACTATCGATTACTGTTTTGGCTATTTATACCTGCAGCCATTACCTGACAAAGCTATTCAGCACAAAAAAGTGACAGCTATATGTTACTTTTCAGCCTATAAATCCACTACAAAACAGCTTCCATCAACTTAAATAAGTTGATAAAGCCCTATTCTTGAAGTTTAATGCAAAAGATGTAAGGTTTTAACAATGTTACTTTTGCAACTTTATATTCCTGTTATCGGAGGGGTGGCAGTGGTATACTTGTAACGTGTTAGAACCCAAACCCCCTTTGTCACATGAAATCGAATGTTCACCCCTCAGCAAAAGTGCTTGTAGAATCATGCCTGAGCATCATAGGATTACATCCTAAAGGTGTTCAGAAGGCAGCTACAGTTGAAGAAGAACCAGCTGGCTTTGCTACCATAGATGGTAGTATGGTCTCTCATCATTCCGGATCATATGCCATCAGTAGTGGCTCCGGTATCTTCATCGGTGATTATTTCGTTGGCTTTGCCGATTCGTGTCAGTCTATCACGCTACCTCCCTATTCCCGGTAGCATAAGACTAATTTGTTTGTAACCCCTTTAATTTTTAAAATAGATTTTGTTGGTTGTTTGTGTTTAAATTAGGCAAAGCCCTGTAGTCCCCCCTGCAGGGCTTTTGCTTTTAAGGCTTTTGCAATTCCTGCAGGTTGAACTACAGGGCTGCATTAGGTCAGCTATAAAATGACTTTTATAATCAATCAGCTTCGATGAATGCCTACAGGGTACAGCAAAAAACACCTGAAGGCCGCTGCATCAATCTTTCTTGCGGAAAGTTTACGCTGCTTATGTTCGTTTCTACTAATTTAATGAACCATGCGTGAAGTGGAAAAGGCTCCGGCCTGTCTGCTTTGTTAGCTGCAAACATGCCGGAGCCTTTTTCAATAATTTTTCTACCCTAAAGGTAGAAGCAACAACTTCAACTTATACTGCTATAGGCAAATCTGTTTATATCCTAACATCAGCTGCAGGAAACTCTTCTTTCTCCAGGTCAAACAAGGAGCTCAACCCTTCGAGAAGTGCATCAGACTCCCCGCGCATACAGGCAGCTTTCAAACGCATCGCTGGCATGCGCACAATCTTGTTCAGCATGTTCTTGGTGATGGTCTCTACCAAAGCCTTCTCCTCTGTGCTTAATTTTTTCAGGTAACGCGCTATCTCCTGCTCACGCACTTCCTCAAGGCGGTTCTTAAACTGCTGCAGGGCCGGCGACATCGTCATCTCACGTGTCCAGTTACTGAACTCAGCTATAGCATCAGCTATAATGTACTGCACCGCAGGGATAGCGGCCAGGCGCAGCTCCAGAGCCTGGGTTGTCCGGTTTCGGATACTGTCTACATTGTGTACTGAGGTGCCCTTTAATGCAGCCAAATCGCTGTCGATGCTGCGTGGCATGGACAGGTCGATGAAAAACGTAGGCGCCTGCGGGCCACACTGCTCAAACTCTGCTTTGCTGATAAAGAAGCAGTCTCCCGGCACGGATGAAATCACGACATCTGCCAGCTTTATTTCTTCCCACACGTTTTCCCAGTAGGCCACGCGCGCGTTGCATTTCTGCGCAAGTTCCAGTGCCTTGTGGTGCGTACGGTTTACAATTGTCAGATTTTCTATACTTGATTTGCGGAAATTGTCGCACACGTTGGCGCCGATCTCCCCAACGCCAATCATGAGCACGCGCGGGTTCAGCAGGTGGTCTGTCAGTTCCTCCACCAACTCCACAGTGGCATAGGAAACCGAGGCGGCACCGTCGCGGAAGGCGGTTTCGTTGGCCACGCGTTTGTTGGCAAAGAAAATTGTATGCATTAACCGGTGTAGAAACGGACCGGCCATTCCTGCGTCCGAAGCCCATTGGTAAGACTTCTTTACCTGGTTCAGGATCTGCATATCGCCCACCACCTGCGACTCTAACCCCAGTGCCACCTGAAACAGGTGCTGCACGGCCTCCTGGTGTGCCGTAATGTGGCGAAAATGCGGCATGATGCGCTTGGTGGCAACAAATCCCTTCTCAATCGCCAGCAGCTTCACAATTTCGCGTGACAGGTCTTTGGGTGAACTGTAGTATACTTCGGTGCGGTTGCAGGTGGATAGCACCAGCACATCCTGCGCCTCAGTAAACTCGCGGATCTTGTCCAGCAGGTTTCGGCAGGCAATCTCATTCAAAGCCACCTCTTCACGAATGACGATCGGAGCGTTTTTGTAGGAAAGTGTGAGTGCTTTAAAATGGTTCTGCATCTGAAATCGGTTAATGTCTGATGCAAAATTCAGCATATAGCCGATGCTAAAACATGACGGATGTCACCCAATTTGATGATACTCAGCAGATGCCCCACCGCGCGCCGAGCGGGCGGTGGTACGGTATTTTTAAAGGAGCCGCCTTAGTTTCGCATGCGTTTCAGCTTGTCCAGGTTCAGGATGGTGATTTTGCTGCCCTGGCTGTCAATAAGCTTTTCTTCCTTGAAATCGGCTAATGTACGAATCACCGTTTCCTTGGAGGCACCCACAATACTGGCCAGGTCCTCTCTCGAGATCACTACCTGCGACAATCCCTGGTGCTCATTTTTATACTGCTTCTCCACGAAGATCAACGCCTCAGCCACGCGCTTGCGCACGGAGTTGTACGCCAGCCGTAGCAGCCGCTCCTCGCGCTCGGCCAAATTGTCGGAGAGTATTTTAATAAATTTGTTAGCCACCAGCCGGTTGTTGTGCAGTAGCAGGAAGAAATCCTCCTTCGAAATCACAAAGATCTCCGAGTCCTCCATCACCGTCGCCGACTCATGGTAAGCCTTCTCCTCAATCAAATCGAGGTAGCCGATAAAATCGCCGTCCTTGTACAGGTTGGTAATGTACTCGCGCCCGTCTTCGTTCGACTTATAAGTTTTGACCTTCCCCTTGTTGAGGAAGTATAGGGCGTTGGGGTGATTTCCCTCCAGGAACAGCGGCTGCTTCTTTTTGAAGAGCTGCAGTTTCTGCCTGTCGGAGGTGAGCTGGCTTAGGTTGTCCTGTCCTTTGGCCTCCTGTATAAATTCATTCAGCCCTTCGGCACTTTTCTGAAAGCCCGCCTTCAGGGCTTCGTTCTTGCGCAGGCGCATCTCCACGGCATCAAGCAGTTCCAGGTCATCAAAGGGTTTTATGAGGTAATCATCGGCGCCCAGGTTCATTCCTTTGCGGAAATCCTCCTTCTCCGATTTAGCTGTCAGAAAAATAAAAGGAATACTGGCTGTTGCCGGGTTATTGCCCAACAGGTGCAGCACGCCGTAGCCATCGAGCTGTGGCATCATAATGTCGCAAATGATGAGGTCGGGCAGTTCTCTTTTTGCCAGCTCCACCCCTTCCTTGCCGTTGGCCGCCTCTGAAATATTGTAATTGGCCAGCGAAAGAATCTCAGCAATGTTCTCGCGTATCTCCTGATTGTCTTCTATTAGCAGTATCTTCTTCATTTCTTAGCTTTTGTTCGGGAAAATAACGGTGAAGGTGGTGCCTTTGTCCAGTTCACTCTCGTAACTCAACGTCCCCTCCATAATATCCACATATTTTTTGACAATGTTTAGGCCTAGGCCCGTCCCCTGAATATTCGTTACGTTCTGAGCGCGGAAGAATGGCGAGAACAAGTGTGCTTTATCGGCCTCGGGTATGCCGATGCCCTCATCCTGCACCGTAATCGTGATGTTATCTTCGGTTGTTTCGGTGGAGAAGTAAACTTCCTTTCCCTCAGCAGAATACTTACTGGCATTGGAGAGCAGGTTGAACAGGATGTTTTTCAGAAGCTGCTTATCCAAGGCTACCAGTGCTTTTTCGCGGAAGTGGCTGTAGTGAATGCGCTGCCCCGGCTTTAAAAATCCTTGCAACTCGTCTGTAACCTCGGCCGCGAACGCCACCAGATCAAACTGCGTGGGCACGTTGTATATTTTGCCCTCCTCAATGCGGCTGATCGACAGGAAGTCATTTAGAATACCGGTCAGGTTGCTCACGGCAGATTTTATTCTTTCGACGTGCTTCTGCCTTTTGTCATCGTCCTCGGTTGTTTTATACTTGCCAATGAGCGATGCGGAGGAAAGCACCGTGCTTAGCGGCGTCCGGAACTCGTGCGAGGCTATCGTCACAAACCTGGACTTCAGCTCGTGCAGCTCTTTCTCCTTTTGTAGGGCCTTGCGCACCTCCTGCTCGGCTTTGTACAAACTTCTGTTCGATTTTTCGAGCTTCTGGATGGCAGCACCCAACTCGTGCGTGCGCTCTTTCACGCGCTGTTCCAGCTCAGTATTCAACCGCTGAATCACCGCAAGGCTTTTGGCGTGCTCTATACTGTATCGAATGGAGCGCTCCAACTCATTTGGGCTGATGGTGCCTTTGACAAGATAATCCAACGCACCGGCACGCATGGCCTTTTCATCGGTTTCGCGGTCGCTTTGGCCTGTCATCAGTATAAGCGGGGCTGTGGTTCCCCGTTTCACCGCTTCCTTTATCAGTTCCAACCCATCCTGTGCGCCCAACCTGAAATCGACCAGGTACACATCGTGCCGTTTCTGCTCGATCAGCTCAAGGCCTTCTTCAAAAGACCCGGCCCACTCCAGCAGGTAGTGGCGCCCCGGAATATCGTTGATACTGTCGCGGGTGATGATAAAATCGTCCTCATCATCG
Source organism: Pontibacter akesuensis (assembly GCF_001611675.1). Classification (NCBI taxonomy): domain Bacteria; kingdom Pseudomonadati; phylum Bacteroidota; class Cytophagia; order Cytophagales; family Hymenobacteraceae; genus Pontibacter; species Pontibacter akesuensis. Next base: position 67,781 of record NZ_CP014766.1, read on the forward strand.
TCTATCAGCAGTATGCGAATCTTATCTTGCATAAAGGAGCTGTTTTGGGGCAGTTGGGGGTTAATTTGTCTTAGCTGTATGCTTCGCTCTAGTAACTCCTGATAAAGTATGGCTTGAAAGTATAAACAAGCGGCACTTAAAAAGTAAACTGATCAGCTAAACCAGTTCGCCCTTAGAAGTATTATTTTATACTTAACTCAGTGTTCAATAACCCTCTCTTAGTAGGACATTATACTTATAGCTTCGGCAACTCCACTATCTCAAACCAGTACTTGCTCAGGGTTTTCATCACATCCACGAGCGAGGCGAACGTAACGGGTTTTGTTATAAAGGAGCTGACACCCAGATCGTAAGTACGCAGAATATCTTCTTCGGCTTTGGAGGTGGTGAGCACGACTACCGGAATCAGGCGCAGGTACTCATCCGATTTAATTTCCTTCAAAGCTTCGCGGCCATCTTTCTTCGGCATGTTGAGGTCGAGCAGAATAAGGCCCGGTGTTGGAAACTTTGCCTTATCCGTAAAGTTCCCCCGGTGATGGAGGTAGTCCATCAGGTCCTCGCCGTTCTCTACAAAGTGGATGTTGTTTTTCAGGCGGCTTTCCTCCAGGGCATCCTTCACCATCATGCGGTCTTCGGCATCATCGTCGGCAATCAGAATAACAATTGTTTTTTTATCGGCCATAATTTTTAATCTACTCCTCTGGGTGTTTACGTGCGAGTGTGATGATAAAGCGGGTGCCTACACCGGGCTGGCTGCTGGCGGTAATATCGCCGCCATGTCGGATGGCAATTTTACGGCATACCGCCAAGCCAATACCTGAGCCTTCATACTTCTGCCCCTCTAGCCGCTGAAAAATGTTGAAGATACGGTCCAGGTACTTTTCATCGAAGCCGATGCCGTTGTCCTCCACGTATATCTCCACCACCTCATCGCCGGGTGTGGCAGTGAGGTGGGCCTTGCGCTGCAGGCTTTTGGCATATACGTTGATGATCGGGCTCTCCTCGGCTTTGCGGAACTTGATGGCATTGCTGATCAGGTTCTGAAACAGCTGCCGCATCTGGGTCGGCTCTGCCTCTATGTTTGGCAAAGGCGAACGGATAATCTCCGCGCCGGTGTGTTCTATACTTACTTCCAGGTCCGAAATCACCTCCGAAAGTATGTCGTCCAAACTCACCATCACAAAAGCCTTTGATTTGGCGGTAACCCTGGAAAAGCCCAGCAGGTCGTTGATGAGGTTCTGCATGCGGGAGGCGGCATTGAGCATGCGGTTTACATAATCCTTGCCCTGTTCGCTCAGGTTGTCATACTCCTTCGTCATCAGGCGGTCGCCGAATGCCTGAATTTTCCGCAAAGGCTCCTGCAAATCGTGGGAGGAAACGTAGGCGAAATCCTGCAGCTCCCTGTTGCTGCGCTCCAGTTCGGCGGCGTAACGGCGCAGGCGCTCCTCGTTCAGTTTCTGCACCGTAATGTCGTGCACGAAACCAGTATATACTTTGCGGCCACTCAATTCCACCTCACTTATACTTAAATAGAAAGGAAAGATGGTGCCGTCTTTCCGAAGACCTGTTACTTCTCTGCCAATTCCGATGATGCGGCGCTTGCCGGTTACCTCGTAGTCGTGCATGTAGCCGTCGTGCAGGCTTTTGTCCGGCTCGGGCATGAGCAGGTTAATGGACTGCCCCAAGAGCTCATCGGCGCTGTAGCCAAACTGTTTCGCGGCGGCGGGGTTCACCATTTCGATGATGCCGCGCTGGTTGATCGTGATGATACCGTCAACCGCTCCCTGTATGATGGAATTGATTTTGTTCTCGCTCTCGCGCAGGGCGTTTTCAGCCTTCTTCAACTCCGAGATATCGTGCACAATGCCTGTAAAGATTAGCCTGTCGGGCAGGCGCACCTCACTTATACTTAGCAGAAAAGGGAATACGCTTCCATCTTTCTTCTTGCCCAGCACCTCGCGCCCCTTCCCAATTATCTGGGCATATCCGGTCTCTAGGTAATTCTGGATGTACTTGTCGTGGTTGCTGTGGTCGGGCTCAGGCATCAGCATACTGATGTTCTGGCCAATCACCTCCTCGGGCGCATAGCCAAAGATATTCCCCGCAGCAGGGTTCATTGTTTCCACAATGCCACGGGTGTCGATGGTGATGATGCCGTCGATCGCCGTGTCAATGATCGCCTTTAAACGGGTGCGGCTGTCTATCTGGTCCTGATGGGTATGCAAAGGTTCTTCCAAATCAAACGTTTTTATAAAAATAGGTACTAGAACTAATATTTACCAACTATCCCCGCAATCATTGCCTCAAACTGATAATTATCACTGCCCCGGGTGCTGTACATCATACAGGAGAAGGCATACGAAAAATAACTTTACACACGCTAACTGAACAGGCTGTTTCTACAGGCGAAGGAAAAGTGAAGTGCCGCCCTACGGCAGGTTTGGTTTAAATTTTAAGGTAGCCCCACTGATGAAAAACATACTGGTAGCAACAGATTTTTCGGACAACGCGCGCAATTCAGCCATATATGCTGCAAGGCTGGCGTGCTGTGCCGGCTGCCGCCTAATCCTGCTGCATACGTACAGCATGGCAGACGTGGTCGCAGAAAATGAGGACAGTAAACCCTGCATTGAAAAGCGGCGGCAGGCAAAGATGGATGAACTGGCACATGAACTGCACGACCACTATGGGGTGTCTGTTACACGCTTGCTGAAGCCGGGCTTCTCGGCCGATGAAATCCCCTCGCTTGCCCGCCGGGTGAAGGCGGATGTGGTGGTGCTGGCCTTTTCCTCGTTGCAGCAATTGCAAAGCGGGGAGACAACAACAACTTTACTTGCCACAGGAATGCCCGCCCTGCTTTTCGTTCCACCGCTGGCTGTTTTCACGCAAGCAGCGGGCATGGCATTCGGGCAGGAACAGTATGGCACACGTATAGCGGAAAACTCCCTGTTGCCAAAGCTAAAGAAAGTATACGGCACGGGCAGCTTTCTGCAGCCGCATCAGCCTATCGCCGCCGTAGGAGAATCATCAATTAGGAATGACGTAGCAATTGTAAGCACAGCAGCGCCAGTTAAAAATCCCTTCATAGCACAACTTCAGCCACACCAACTGCTGGTGCTTTTCGCTGTTGCTGCAACAAGTATAGGCAGCGGAGCGATGGATTTCTTATCAGATGAATCGAACCTGTCGCACCCTATACTTGTGTTGCGAGGCTAATCCAGCTTTCAGCATCAAAGCTATTACAAAGGCCCCATCATTTTGATATCATGGGGCCTTTGTAATTAAGTATGGTGGGTGATGTTGGCAGTTGTAAAAGATGTCCGGGAAACAAGATGGCTCCTCTCCTGCGCGAAGGCTATTAAGTTCTCCGATTTGGTCCACCTGAAAGGCCATGGTGGCAATTAAGTAAAAGGCTTAGCCTCCACGGGAGAAGTTTTTTCCACCACGTAACTTTACGGACGCAAATGTCTTTAATGCGGCTTCCCGAAAACTTAGCAGCCCCTTCTCCTGCCCGGTCTTAAGTTTACCGCCCCTCCAACTGCGCCATGCCTTCCGGCGTTATCATGTCAGGAGACCATGGCGGCGACCAGACAAGGTTTACCTTCACCTCGAGGTTAGGAAAGCGTTTGAGCAGGATTTGTTCGGTGGCAGTTACGATGGTGCCGCTCATGGGGCAGCCCGGGGTGGTAAGCGTCAGTTTCACTTCCAGCAGTTTCCCATCCAGGCTTACTTCGTACACGAGCCCGAGATCCACAATATTCACCCCGAGTTCCGGGTCAATGATATACCTGAGCGTCTCGAAAACATCTTTTCCAATATCAGGCGTTTGCATTTCCATACGTAAAAGGTTTAAGGTCATGAACTTTGTGCAGCAGCATGCGGAACACGTTGACCGTGTACAGGAGCGAGGTGGCCGTGAAGCAGATGGCACCGGCAAGTATAACAGGCTGCATCTGAAGCAGCACACCAGCAACCAGCAGCACGAAGCCAGCCAGGTAAAGGATGTTCTGCCAGCGCAGCAACATGTTGCTGTACATGTCCTTCGGCAGCGGTGTTTTAAAGCGCCCCACGTAGTCTTCGTAGGCATGCATCCACACGATAAAGGGCAGCGTTTTAAAAGTCTGCCCCAGGATCAGGGCTGAAATAAAACCCAGGAACACAGAGAGGCCATACACCAGGTAGATGGCTGAAAGCAGTTCCTGCGGCAAGGCCAGGTTGCTGCTCACCACAAACACCAGCAGCAGGGGAAGCAGCAGGAGCGCCAGCGCCACGAAGGTCTGTTTCATGCCCAGGTCCACATCCTGCCGCTGTCGCAGCTGCTTGGCATCGTGCAAAAACCACAGGAACAGCAGCACCCCTCCCACCACCAAGGCCGCGTAGAGCGGCAAAAGCGCCGTGCGAAAAAGCAGGTGGTCGAAAATGAAAAGCACTAGCCCGGCATTGATGAAATTATACGACCAGTTGAGCTTTTTTATACTTGCCACGTGCGACAGCAAAAACATCGGGATCAGCTTGGAGCCGACGCCGATGATGAGCAGCAGAAACCAGCCTGCCATGCCCATGTGCGCGTGCAGCTGCAGGTAATGCACATGATCACGTGGCAAAAACGCATAGGTAAAATTGAACGCCATCAGCAGTCCCACAAAACCCGTTACCAGGAGCCAAACAGCCGAGGTCACGATAAAATCAGCCTCCACGGCCCATTTTGCCGCTTTGCGGGCTGTTTGAATGATGTTGATTGTTACCAACAAGAAAGAGAAAAACAACAGCACCGCCGCCACCTGCAGAAGCAAACCCACCCAGAAGTGCCAGAAGGCGCAGGCCAGCAACATGGTGCCCACTCCAAGTAAAACGAACGTCCAGACCGCCAGCTTTTCGCTGTAAAGTTTGCTCTCCAGCACCACAGGCAGCAGTTGGTACAGCGCGCCAAAGATCAACATGGTGGCCCAGCCAAGCACGGTTAGGTGCGTGATGGTGAGCAGCTTTGGGTTGAAGTAATGGCCTCCAAAGGCATCGGTGGAGAAAAGCAGCAACACGCTCATGGCCACAAACGACAGCGCGGCAAAGGCATAATGCGGCAATACAACCCATTTGCCCGGTGAATTTGAAGTAGAGGCAGTGCTCATTTCTTTATTTTCTATAGATGAACAAATATACTTCGCCTGGGCCAGCCTCTTTTATACTTATAGCAAAGCCCCGCTCCTGCAACTGCGGCAACAAGTACTGCGGCACTCGTTTGTGCAGCACGTACAGTCCCGCATCCGCAGGTAGCTTTTCCAGTTCACAAAGGATAGTAACCATGGGCTGCGGCATTTCCAGGTGGCGCACATCCACGCGTCGAACTTTGCCGGCATAGGCCGCTAGCAGCGCATCAAAGCTTTCGGAACTGGCAGTGAGTGCTTCCCCAGAAACGGGCGCTGCCGCGTTTTCACGCCAGAAGTAAGTATGCACCAGCTCCAGCCCAAGGTTCTCCACGAAATGCAGAAATCCCTTCTTCCGAAGTATAGTCAGCAAGGGCGTGGGCTCAAAAGTATTGACCAGCAGCAGCGCCTGCGTTAGATCAAGGGTTGTCACGGCATCCATAATCAACCGGAATGGATCCTGGCCAGCGGCTATGCTTTCGCGCACGTCCAGGGTGGTGATTTTTTCTATTGGCAGCTGCTGCAGAAATTCCGGTTTGGCGGCAACGGCAACAGGGGTTGGTTCGGGTGCCGCCGTGGCAGCCATAGTAAAACCCAACGGCGCCAGCTTCCGATAAAAGTCCTCTATCTGGCAGCCGCCAATGCGCGCAGCATCCGCTATACTTACACGCGACGCCAAAATTTTGCGAAGCAGCGGGTTTCGCAGCTTCGCAAAATGAGCGCTTATACTTGCAATCGCCTCTATCGCCGCCGGGTTGGCTTTAATGATGGCGGATATTTTGGTGCTGGCGGCCAGATTCATACTTAGGCTTCTGCTTTTTTGTGTACCCAGAATTCCGGTGTAAAATCGTCGGTGTGCACGGTGTGGCACTGCTCCAGCAGTTTCCCCGCCAGTTCCAGTTCCTCCGGGTTCGCCTGGTCCTGCAGGTACGGGAACAGCTCCCGCTCCTCCCACCGGATGTGGTCGGTCAGGTCCAGCTGCAGCATTTCATACAGCTCCTTTGTCAGTTTCTCCTCTTTAAGGATTAGGTTGATAATCGACTCCAGCAGGCGGTGCTCCTCCTCAATACGGATGCGCAGGGCATCGTTTTTGGGCAGCAGCCGATCCAGCAGCCACTCCTCCTCCTGGCAGTGCTCCTTCAGGATGTTGCCCCAGAAATAGCGCACGTAGTCGCGAATCAGATCCAGATCTGTTCCTTTCTTCAGGCCCTGGCGCAGCTTCCAGCAAAATAGCAACCCAAAGTGGTGTTCCCTGGAAAGCGGCACCAAACTCTTGTCTCTTTTCTGTGGGGTGATGGATGCAGTCTTTTTCATGATCTTGAGAATTTTTCTGAATCAGGAATTGCGGGATGAAGCAGGATGAACAGATTCAGTAGTTCATACTTCACGCCTGGCGGACAAGACACTCGCAGGACCTTCCACGCTGTGAAGTCTGCACAACAGCGAAACAAATTCTGCACATCCTTTCACATCCTGCAACTCCTGATTCAGAGAGTTTATTTAATCACTTCTTTTTCCAGTTCAATGGCCTTCGGGAACAGGATGTTGTTCTCCAGGTGAATGTGGCGGTGCAGGTCGTCCTCAAACTCCTGCAGTTTTTTGAAGGCAACGGTGTAGGTTGCGCAGGCATCAGCGGGCAAAGCGAAATTACTGCTAAGCGCACGGATTGCCTCCAGGCTCTCGCCAGCTGCCTCGTGCTCCATCTCCATCATGTTGATCGGATTCTGGATAGAGCCGAAGGCTGGCTTATCAAGCTGTACGCCGCTCTTTTTAGCCTCCACCAACTGCTTGATGAACGGGAACAGCACGCGCTCCTCTTTCGGCATGTGCGCCTCCAGTTCGTTGGCTACGTTGGTGAAGTGCCTGGCAATTTCCAGCAACTCCGGATGGCGGCCGCCATGCACGCGCGCAATTTTCGAGGTGTACTCGTAGAGCGCCGGAATGGCCTCACGCACATACTTGTGGTGAACGTTCACGATATAATCGGCCAGGAAGGATGGCTCCCAGCTGGCGTAGTCGGTTTCGTTGCTGGTGCTTGCATCCGGAATAGCCTGGAGTTCTTTCTCCACCACATTGGCGTCAAGCCCTTTTTCCTCGCACACCTGCTTAATGGATTTCTTGCCGCCGCAGCAGAAGTCGATGCCGTATTTCTTAAACACCTGCGCCTTGCGGAAGTCCTTTGCCACCAGCTCCCCGATAGACTCACCGGCCTCGAGGTTTAGCTTCGTAATCAGCACTTCCCATACTTCGGGGCCCTGCTCCAGGTACTCCCACTTAAAGATATTGCCGCGCTCGCCCAGCAGTTGGTAATACACCGGCTTTGGGTCGTGATCGTTGTGGATGATGAATCCCTGGCCGCCCTGCAGGTTGTCAAAACGGTCGAATATGGTCGGATGCTTCAGGCGTGGCGCTAGCACGGTTACATCCAGGGTCTCTACTGTTGCGGTATTTTCCATTGTTGAATTTGATGAAGGTTAAAATTCTTTTCTGCTTCTGATTTGTATTTCAAAAGTAAAAAAGCCGTCGCTGAATAAAAGACAGTAAAGTCTTCTATAGGAATGATCTTCGTCATTTTTCATACGCGCAGATGGTCCCACTTTTAACCCGCAGCACCACAATGCAAACCAATTCTATTCACGCTCACCCCTATCTTATGGCAAAACACCAACCCACACTAGAAGGCATGACCATTCCGCGCCTGTTCACTAAAGCGGGCAGCAGCCCCTACACGTTCTATAAGTATGAGCGCCGTTCCTCCACCATCCGCACTCCCACCGGCGAGGTGGTGGCAGAGCTGAAGGACGTGGAAGTACCGGAAATGTGGTCGCAGATTGCTACCGACATCCTGGCCCAAAAGTACCTGCGCCGGGCGGGCGTCCCTCAGTCCGACGGCAGCACCGGCACCGAAACATCGGTGAAGCAGGTGGTGCACCGCCTCGCCAACTGCTGGAAAGTATGGGGCCAGCGCTACAACTATTTCAAATCAGAGGCGGATGCACAGGCATTTTACGACGAGCTGGTTTTCCTGCTGCTGGGCCAGTATGCCGCGCCCAACTCCCCGCAATGGTTTAACACCGGCCTTTATGAAAGCTACGGACTCACCGGCAAGGCACAGGGTCATTTTTATGTTGACCCAGACACACAGGAACTCAAGGAATCCACCTCGGCTTACGAGCGTCCGCAGCCGCATGCCTGCTTTATACTTGGCGTAAACGACGACCTGGTGAACAAGGGCGGCATTATGGATTTGTGGGTGCAGGAGGCGTGCATTTTCAAGTATGGCTCGGGCGTGGGCAGCAACTTCTCCAGCATCCGGGGCAAGGACGAGCCGCTCGAAGGCGGCGGCACTTCCTCTGGGCTGATGTCTTTCCTGAAAATCGGAGACCGCGCGGCCGGGGCCATTAAGTCAGGAGGCACCACACGCAGGGCCGCCAAAATGGTGAGCCTCGACCTGGATCACCCCGAGATCGTGGAGTTTATCAACTGGAAAAAAGAAGAGGAGAAAAAGGTGGCGGCGCTGATTGCCGCGGGCTACAGTTCTGACTACAACGGGGAGGCGTACCAGACAGTGTCAGGGCAAAATTCAAACAACTCGGTACGCGTGCCGGATGCGTTTATGGAAGCGCTGCAGGAAAATAGGGATTGGGAACTGACCGCCCGCACCGACGGCAGCGTCGTACAACGCATACCGGCACGGGAACTGTGGCAACAGATTGCAGACGCCGCGTGGGCCTGCGCCGACCCGGGCCTGCAGTTCGACACCACCATCAACGATTGGCACACCTGCCCCGCCGACGGCCCTATCCGCGGCTCCAACCCCTGCTCCGAGTACATGTTCCTCGACAACACCGCCTGCAACCTCGCCTCCCTTAATTTGCTTAAATTCTATAACACTAAGAAGCAGCAGTTTGATGTAGCGGCTTTCGAACACGCCTGCCGGCTATGGACGGTGGTGCTGGAGCTATCGGTGCTGATGGCGCAGTTCCCATCTGAGGCGGTGGCGCAGCGCTCGTACGATTACCGCACCATCGGCCTGGGCTATGCTAACCTTGGTGCGCTGCTCATGGTGCAGGGCCTCCCCTACGACAGCCCCGAAGCCCGGAGTACCGCCGCCGCCATCACTGCCCTGATGACAGGCACCGCCTACAAAACATCCGCAGAAATGGCAGCAGCGCTGGGCGCTTTCCCAAAGTATGCGCAAAACAAAACCGCCATGCTGCGCGTGCTCCGGAACCACCGTTACGCTGCCTATAACCAGCAAGAGAAGTATGAGTCGCTTCATGTACAACCAGTGGGGTTGGATGAAGCCACCTGCCCGGCTTACCTGCTGCAGGCTGCGCGACAAGTATGGGACGAGGCGCTGGAGCAGGGCCAACAACACGGCTACCGCAACGCTCAGGCCGCCGTTATCGCCCCCACCGGCACCATCGGTCTGCTCATGGACTGCGACACAACAGGCGTTGAACCAGATTTTTCCTTGGTGAAGTATAAAAAACTGGCTGGCGGCGGTTACTTCAAGATCATCAATCAAAGTATACCGGCGGCACTCCAGAAGCTGGGCTATACTTCCAAAGAGTCCGAAGCCATTGTACATTACGCCAAAGGACACGCTTCGCTGAAAGGCGCGCTGCACCTGCACGAGGTAGCCCTGCAACAATTGGGTTTCACCGAGCAGGATGTTGCGGTGCTGGAGGCGGCCTTGCCTACTGCGTACGACATCAGCGCGTTGTTCTCTGTTTATACTTTGGGTGATGACTGCCTGCAACGTCTGGGATTCACGCCTGCACAATACCAGCAGCCGGAGTTTAACCTGCTGCGCGCCCTTGGTTTTACAAACCTACAGGTAGCAGAACTGAACGACTACTGCTGCGGCACGATGACGGTGGAGGGCGCTCCTTTTCTGAAGCCGGAGCACTACCCTGTTTTTGACTGCGCCAACCGCTGCGGCCACACCGGTACACGGTATATTCTGCCCGAGGGGCATATTCGGATGATGGCTTCGGTACAGCCGTTTATCTCCGGAGCCATCTCTAAAACCATTAACCTGCCCCACGAAACCACCGTCGCCGAGGTAGCCCATTGCTATGCTTTTTCGTGGGAGTTGGGTTTGAAGGCCTGCTCACTTTACCGCGATGGCAGCAAACTGTCGCAGCCGCTGTCCGGTAAAAATGCGAAAGCTGAAACGGAGAAACCCACGGCCAAACCCGAGGAATTGAGTTACAATGCCGAGCAGGTGCTGCAGGCAGCCAAAGCCATACTTGCCAATGCCGATAGTCCTGCTTTCCGGCAGCAGCTCACGCACATGGTGGAGCGCCACAAACTGCCCGACAAACGCAAGGGCTTCACCCAGAAAGCGAAGATTGACGGGCACACGGTGTACATCCGAACAGGTGAGTATGCCGACGGCACGCTGGGTGAAATTTTCATTGACATGTATAAGGAGGGAGCCTCTTTCCGTTCCATCCTCAACTGCTTCGCCATTGCCGTGTCGCTGGGATTGCAGTATGGCGTGCCGCTGGAGGAGTTTGTCAGCCGCTTCACCTTCACCCGTTTTGAGCCGGCTGGCCGCGTGGAGCACCCCAATATCAAGTCCACTACCTCAGTGTTCGATTACCTTTTCCGCCTGCTGGGCTACGAATACCTGCAACGTAACGACCTGGTGCATGTACAATCAGAGGAAACTCAGGAGGTGGTTATGCTGCAGCGTTTAACAGCACCTTCATCGGCAGAAGCAAGTATAGCCCCACCAAGTACAGCCGCCGCCAACGGCAGCTACAAAGGAGTGTCCCAAAGCCGCACGGTTCTGATGGAGCAAACGCAGCAGGTATTGGCCAGCATGATGGGCGATGCACCCATCTGCAACACCTGCGGCCACATCACCATCCGCTCCGGTACCTGCTACAAATGCCTGAACTGCGGAAATAGTCTGGGCTGCAGTTGATTCAAGTGACAAGCAAATAAAGAAGCCGCAGCTGTTTAGTAAAGCTGCGGCTTCTTTTTGTCTAGACAAAGCAACAACCAAGCTGCTGCTTAGAATAAGATTGTTTTGAATCTGTATAGTTGAAGGAGGCACAAGCGGACGCTTGCGCCAGTAAGGCTAATCTTACCAGTTCCTTTTCTGTTATTCGGATAAATAGTCTTGTTTTAAGCGAGCTTAAGCTGATGCTTATGGCTGAAAAGAACCTTTCGGGATTACAAATGGGGTATAGAGTGAACAGCCTCCTTGTTCCTCAGGCAACTTTATGTTGTAGCTTCGCTTTTGCCACCGGCTCCTGCTTTATACTTCTGAGGCCGGAAATCTGTGGGATGAAAAACAGCAATATTCCCACTGGCATGGCGATGCTGATGCAGAACAGGAGTATAAAATAGTGTGGAATCAAACCTGCACCAGCCCAGAAGAAGATGCCCTGCAGAAAAAGTATGGCTTCGCTGCCTACAAGTCCGGTTAAAAACAGACTGATGCCCCAGCGGCTCCTGATTGTCTGGAAGCTTAACCAGCCGCGCTGCACAAAAAAAGACAGCAGAAAAAGACTCACAAACCCGAGCAAAACAAGGTGCAGGTAGCCAATTACAAAGTTTCGCTGCCGGTAAGCCAGGTCAGCCACATACGGAAAAGCGGAGGCAAATTGCATCACGATCTTCATCACAAGCGCTACACCAGATAGCAGCAGCAGCGCTCGGCTCCAGGCGTCAAAACGAGCAAGTATGGCTTGGCGCAACGGGTAAAGCAAGCGCAACAATAAACCCAGCGCCACTACCTGCCCAAAAGCCGCCGCACCACCTAGCAGATATACAAGCCCATTCGGCTTTGTCCAAAGCACTGAGAGCGCAAAGGCGGGCAGGCAGGACCAGAACATCAGCCGAAAAAAAGCAAGCGCTATAGCACGGTTGAAGCCTACGTTATACTTTTCCAGTAGCCAGAAAAGCAGGCCCGTCACCGCAAACGCAAACCAGCCGTTGTACTGGAAATGCAGGTAAAAATAGATGGCGTTGAAGTATAAACTGTCGCCAATATGGCCTGTTGCCATGATCGGCCCCATCGCCCAGGGTCCAAGCGAGGAAAGCACCATGAAAAACAGCGCGGCGCGAATCAGATTGAATGAAAAACTATGTGCACCGTGGGCAAGGTTCGCTGCTTTGGCATCGCGCCAGAACCGGTAGGCAAACCAGTAACTCAGCAGGATGTGGAGCGAAGAGAAGGTGATGGAAAAGAAGGCATAGCCCTGCACCGGAAAGCTGATAAGCATACCCGCCACTGCGCCCTGTGAGAGCCAGAACTGCCGGGCGTATACTTTTTTCTGCTGCATAAGGGGAGGCAGGTACGCGTACAGCAACGCTACGAAAAGGGCCGAATACAGCCAGCCCAGCAACGCCACGTGCGAGTGCCCGTGCAGCAGGTATTTATAGTTGATCCCCTCCAGCGGCGCCACAAACATCCAGCGAAGCAACAGCCCCAGAAAGGCCACCACCACCAGGTTCAAAAGCGTCACGATAAGCCATTCCCTTCTCATTTTCAGTAGATGCGTGTACCGGCCAACAGGTTCGAGTAAAGCCTGTTTTGCCTGGTTAATTAGTGTGCAAGCGCCTCATTCTCCTTTACCTGGAGCGCCCTGCGCATAAGCACCAGCAGGTCCTGCTGCAGGGCCTGGCTACGGTCCTGGGCGTAGAGGCTGTGCAGGTACAGGGCAACTTCCGCTGCCTCTGCCCGTGGGTTGGCTGCCTTAAAATTGTTGAGCTGCTCCTGGATGGCTGCCGGGCGCGGGCCCCAGGTAAACATGCGCTCCCCTGTCACGGGCGAGGTGCAGATCAGCTTCGGGATGGCACGGCTGCCGTTGGTCAGGCAGGTGTCCATCCAGTTCGGGTTTTCGTCGCGCAGCAGTACCCGGAGGGAAATACCAGGTGCCTGTGCGGCAATAGCGGCAATGGCTGGAATCTGTTGCGCGCCGTCGCCGCACCAGGATTCCGACAAGACCACCCACTCCCATTCCGGCTTGTTTTCCTGCAGCAGCATTTCCAATTCAGGCAGGAGCACAAACTGCTTCTCCACCCGTTTCATGCGCTGCAGGTTCAGTTTCGTGTAAGCAATGCGCTCTTCTGACTGCTCAGGGCCAGAGGTTTTCTGCTGCCTTACCAGCTCTGCCACCACACTGTGGTATGCCTGGTAAGACCGCGGGTTGCGCATGGCGGGGGCAAGTATGTTGTATAGGCTCATAATCCAGATTTCTTTATGCAAGATTACTTCTACTAAACCGCTATTTAAATGACTGTCGTCACTTCTGCCCCATAAACCGGCTGCTTTTCGTCATTATATGCACTTTTCAATATAGCAATGATATATATCATGCCTGCCAATGATGCCCGGCATTCAGCTTCGAACCCACACCCGCTACCTTGTCACTCCTTAGCGCCTGCTCCAGCTTCTGTGCTTGAAATGACGATGTTGAGTAGAGCAGGCCAGTGAATCATCGATCTTAAAAGCATCAAAAAAATAAGTACATATGAACCAGCACGCACCGCACACATTTCACATCCCGGTAATGGGGCTTGCCTTCACGGCCGATTCCCCTTTAAAGGTGGCCCGCTTCGGCATCACGTCTGTTGTATCAATCGGAGACGATGTGCTGCTCGAGCAACTGAGGGCCCACTACAGCCAGCAGCACGGGCGGCCATACTTTCCCATCGCCCCTGGTGAGGAGGATTACCGTGCCCGCCGCATTACCGCATTCTTAAATCTGACGGATGAGCTGGTGCAGGAGCAAATACAGGAGTTGAAGCAGCAGGAGTTCACGCCAGACAGTGACCTTACCCGCTATTTTGAGATGCTACCGGATCATTCTCCTTTACGGGAGCAGTACCTGGAGATGCGCTACACCAAAGATCCTTTTCAGCGGCTGTGCATTCAGGAAGAGCTGTGTGAGGCGGTGGTGCCAGGACGGATTGACGTGAACATCATGACGAAGCTGGATAAAACGAACTTCGCGAAAAACGGGGAGCCGCTGCCACAGGAGTACACCGATGCCCAGGCCGCCTTGCGTGGGTTTGCCAACAGCACCGTACGGGCCGCCTTGGTGTTTTCAGCGGGTATGAACATGCGCCTTTACGGGTATCTGGAGCAGTTTGAGTGCTTTCTGCCAGATAAAGAAGGTGCATTCGAGAAGGAAGTCATCATCAAAGTGAGTGACTATCGCTCTGCCTTTGTTCAGGGTAAGATACTAGCTAAGAAAGGCATCTGGGTATCTGAGTTCAGAGTGGAGTCCGGCCTGAATTGCGGCGGCCATGCCTTCGCCACCGACGGCTACCTGATGGGCCCTATCCTGGAGGAGTTCCGGCAGAACCGTGAGAGCATGCGCCTGGAGCTTTACAGTTTGTACAGTGCCGCCCTGGCCGCCAAAGGCAACCAGGTACCGTACGATGTTCCGGAACAACGCATCAGTGCGCAGGGTGGAATCGGTACGGCGGGGGAAGACAAACTAATGCGCCGCCACTATGGCATGGACGCCACCGGCTGGGGAACGCCTTTCCTGCTGGTACCCGAAGCAACCACAGTGGACGAGGAAACGCTTGCAAAGCTGGTGCAGGCCACAGAAAAAGATTTGTACCTGAGCCCGATATCTCCCTTGGGCGTACCTTTCAATGCATTGCGGGGCACTTCAAGCGAGCAGCAAAAGGCTGACCGTGCAGCCAAAGGCAAACCCGGCAGCCCCTGTATCAAGAAGTTCCTGGTTTCGAACACCGAGTTTACGGATGAGCCCATTTGCACGGCTTCCCGCAAGTACCAGCGGCGCAAACTGATTCAGTTGCAGGAACAGCAGCTGCCATCAGAAGTATACCAGGCCGAGGAAGCAAAAGTGCTGGCAAAGGAGTGCCTTTGCGACGGACTGGCCAACGCAGCGCTGCAGCTACTGAACATCGGCAAAAAAGCCGCCTCCAAAGCCGTTACCATCTGCCCCGGTCCTAACCTGGCTTACTTTTCAGGTGTTTTCAGGCTGCAGGAGATGGTCGATCACATCTATGGCCGCTTTAACGTGCTCAACAGCACCTATCGACCGCACGTGTTTATCAAGGAGCTAAACATGTACATCGACTACTGGAAAAACAAAAAAGACGAGCAACTCGAAACGCTGACGGAAAAGCAATACAAGTACCTGCAGGGCTTCTGGGAGAATTTACAACAGGGTATTCAATACTACAAAAAACAGCTGCCTGAATTCTTTAAAGACCAGTTGGAGCAGCAGGTGCTGATGCTGGATGAGTTGCTGGATGCCGAAGAGGAACTGCTGCTTGCCCGCCTCCCAAAAACAGCTGCCGATTAAAAAAGCAATGAACATAATACGGTTAACGCGCCTGTTCACCTTCGAGATGGCGCACGCGCTGCAGGGGTACGATGGCCCCTGTAGCCACATTCACGGGCACAGCTACCGCCTGGAGGTAACCATTACCGGCATACCCATCCAGGAGAAAGGGCATCCTAAAAATGGGATGGTGCTGGACTTCGGTGATCTGAAAAAGCTGGTTCAGGAAACAATTGTAGATGAGGTAGACCATGCCCTGCTGTTGAGTCAGGATAGCCCGGCAGAACTGATCAGCATGTTGCAGCAGTTGCAGCACAAACTGGTTTTAACACCTTACCAGCCAACCTGTGAAAACATGCTGCTTGATTTCAGAACAAAGCTCCGCAACAAATTACCTGAGAACCTCTCACTGCACTGCTTAAAGCTTTGGGAAACGCAGAGTTCATTTGCCGAGTGGTATGCCGCAGACGAAGTAAAACTGAAGAACTAAATCCTTCGCTACTTTTTTACAGGAAATGCGCTGTAGTTTTAAATAACTACAGCGCATTTCCTTTTTTAGAACAGCCATACTTGCAGCTTTAAGTTCAGGATGCAATCAGGGCTCCCAGCTATACTTGCTAAACCTGTAACAACCTGTTGTTTATGCCGTTCTAGAGTTACTAAACTATTGAAAGAACTATGAAAAAGCTACTGATCATATTGCTCGGAACTTGTACTTTCGCCTGTGGTGATGCCGCGAACGAAGGCGCTACAGAGGAGGACACTGACATTCAGGCGGGCGATGAAGTAAGGCCTCAGATTGAATACGAAGCGGACACTGCCGGCACATTTGAAACGGATACTGCATCGGCAGCACCGGTGATTGAAGAGCAGCCTTAATACCCCAACTGCCTACCGTAAAACAGGAGCGCAGGGCCAAAGGCCCTGCGCTCAAACCAAACACTTCACCTTATTGAAACTATAGATCCCGTTTCGTGAAAATTCTGCTGGAGCTTAGCAAAGGCAGGAGCACCCAGGCCAGCAGCAATCCAAAAGACATTCCTATTCCCAACAGGCTTCCGAAGATGCTCTTGTAGAGCGCACCGGTATAGCCCATTAGCGCCGACACATCCAGGTTCAGCAGTACCATGATCCGTCCCAGGTCTACCGGGTTTAGCGCCGTCATCGCCAGCGTGGCGTACTCCAGCGGGTAATCTGCAAAGGTGTAAAGTATAAACAGCACTATCCCATCGTAGAGCAGCGCAAAGTAAAACCACAGCATCAGCGCGATGCCAATGCCTTTGGCTTTATCACGGGTGATAACGGAGGATAGAAACGCCAGCGCCACAAAAATAAAGGTGATAAAGATGCCCGTCAGCAGCAGGTACAAGCCTGTAAGGCTGGCCCCGAAAAGCAGCACCGGCAGCCCCACCCCCACCCAAAAAGCGGCAGAAAGCGACAAGGCAACCCCAAAGAACTCGCCCAGGAAAATCTTGCGGCGGTTGATCGGCTGAGCTACCAGCAGCTCCATAAACTCGTAGGAGTTGTAAAAGTGCGTGGTGGCAAACACAATGCTGATAAGCGGCACTGTGAGTATTATTAAATTCAGCAGGCTTAGAATGCCTTTATCCGGACTGCCTCCCAGGTTAAACAAGCCGATGGAAAGCAGCAGCAGAAACACCGTGTAGGCAATAATGATCTTGCTTTTAACAATGTCGTAAAGCACGTATTTGATAATTTTGCTCATGGCTTAACCTCCTCATTCATAATTTTGGCGATGGCCTTGCTTAGGCGCTCTTCGTTTGTCTGCTGCTTCAGGCTGCTGATGGTCTCGTAGAATTTCACGTGGCCGTCCACCAGGCACATCACCTCATCGGCCACCTCCTCCACTTCGCTCATGATGTGCGATGTGATCAACACCAGTTTCCCTTTTTTGCGCTCCTTCAAGATTTTGCACTTCAGAATTTCTGCAGAAATCGGGTCGAGGCCGGCAGTTGGTTCATCCAGGATCAGCACCTGCGGGTTGAACATAAAAGCCAGCGCCGCACTTACTTTCTGCTTGGTGCCGCCAGACAAGGCGCCCATGCGTTTGTCGTACATCTCCTTCAGCCTGTACAACCCAATCAGCTCCTCATCTACTTCCTTCACATCCTTGCGAATGTCGCGCATCATCTCGATCACCTGCCGGATCGTCATGTTCTCGGGGTAGCGGCCAATTTGGGACATATAGCCAATCTGCCTGCGGTAGGCATGTTGCTTCAGAACGCTTTTGCCATTCATTTTTATATCGCCGCTGTCGGGCAGCACCATGCCCAGGATGCACTTGCTCACGGTGGTTTTGCCGGCGCCGTTCGGTCCGATAATGGAGATCACTTTGCCTGCAGCAAAGGTTACACTCACATCCTGGAGCACCTGCAGTTTACCGTAGGACTTGCGTAAGTTTTCTATCGTTATCATGGTCAATCTTCTTCATTAAGGGGAATTTATCTACCAGGTGCTCAGGTATGATGCTCGGCAGCACTTTCTCCATGTTATCCAACAGGTTTACCATAAAACTGCGCATCAGCATCACCGAAGGCGGCACCTGCTCCACCAGCATGGCATACAAACTCACCGGCCGGTAGGGCACATCTCCTACTTTGTCTTTGTTCAGGTCGTAGCCGGTATACTTCTCCCAATAGTTGTTTTCGAAGTAATTGTACTGCGATTTGCCATTGGTGCTGACATCAAAGGAGTTGCCGGTAAAGTTGTTCAACCGGAACGTGTCCTCTATGCAGGTCGTCATCAGCTTGATGGCCCAGCCGTTGCGCTCAAAATCGTTGTGTTTAATGTCCAGTCGGCTGGAGCTTTCCATGTGTATGGCCGTGGTGTTGCGGCGGAAGAGGTTGTGGTGAATCACACTGTTGTTTATTTCTTTCAGGAGCAGCCCGTAAGAAGCGGCACCCCAGTTATCTTCAAACGTGTTGTGCTCCATCCGCACGTTTCGTGTATACATCACCGCCACGCCCGCCCCGTTTTTCCGGAAGGTATTGTACGTATAGGTATTGCCATCTGAGAACATAAAGTGCAGCCCATAGCGTAGGTTCTTATGGCTTGTATTGCGGTGCACCTGACTGTTTTTCACCACTTCTAGGTAAATACCGTCGCGGTGGCCCTGCACGTTGTTGCCGCTTATCTCCACCTCGTCGGTATAGTATAAATGGATGGCGTTTCCTAAGGCCGACTCATTCCGGTCAGTGTTATCACCCAATATATTATTGTTTTTGATGAGAACTTTTTCCGAATTCTGCAGGTAAATGCCATAGTATGTCTTCAGAATGGTGTTGCCGACAATGCGGATGTTCTGGCGCCCCATTACCCTAATCGCGGCATCGTCGCGAGTGTAGCTGGTGGCCACATTCTTAAGCGTGAGCCCCAGTATGGTTACATTGTCAGCCGTTACGGTCAGGAGCTGGCCGGTAAAGTTGCCATCAATTACGGCGTTGTTCTGACCGATCAGCGTTAATGGCTTGTTAATATCTATTCCGGATTCCCTGTACACCCCACCGGAAACAAGTATGGTGTCGCCTGGATTGGCTTTTTGCACCGCCTGCTTCACCGAAGTATAGCGACAGGTTTTGCACACCTTCAGTGTACTGCCGAAGGCATTTGGAGCCAGCAACAGTAGTATAAAGGTGCAGGTAAGTATAAAGGTGTTACTTAAATTTTTCATCGTTCTGTACGGCTAATAGCACCTGGTCCCAGGATAATACCTGCCCCCCCAGTTGCTGTTGCATCTCTCCTGCGGTCGCCGCTTCTGCCAGCGCAGTCAGGTTCATTCCCATGGGGCTTGGCAGCGCCTCGCTTTGCAGAAAGTATGCCTTTTGCGCCTCTATCAGCTCCTCGGGGTTTGTGTAGTTGGTGACCATCAGGAAGGCGGCCTTATTCCCCAGCTCAGGCTGGTCTACCACGTAGGCAGCCAGACACTCGGCAGAGTCAAAAAAATAAGCCCTGCCCTTATCGTTCACCAGCTCTGCGCCATACCGTTTGTCAGACAGCGTCATGCTGCAGTGGGCGCAGTTGGCGGCACCGTACGCAATCGGCTTCGGCTCAACGCTGCAGCCTGCCAGCAGGAAAAGCAGCATCAGCAGGCTCAAAGAATCTTGAATGACTTGTTTCATACCAGTACATTTTTTCGATTTATACTTGCTGTTTTGTTTGTGTTGCGGCTTAGGAAGTATACCAGCCCTGCCAGCACCACCGCCAGGAAAACACCCAAACTTCCCCAACCTGGCAACGACAGTGCATCGAAGTTGAGCAACTGTTTACTGCCCAGCAGGGGCGGGATGTACGTCATGCCAGGTACCTTTATCGGCGCTTCGGGATTCAGGTTGGTTCCGAATTTGTGCAGCCACATGTAAAAGTCGAACAGGCCCACGGCACCGGCCAGCAGCAGCAGCATAGTCCAGTAAAGCACCAGCCGCCTTCTGCCCAGCAGGGCAAGGGTTACGCCCGCCACCATAAAGAAAACTACCACGTAGGGCATAATCTTCAACTCGGCAAATGATTCGGCGTGTATTGGCTCCATCCCGATGTAGTGGTTCAGGATGTTGAAATTCTGCAGCACGCTTTCAGAGCTGCCGGAAATCTTGTTTACCCAGATGTGCAGCTCCAGCCCTTCCGGGTACTGGGGAGCGTTGAGGTAAATCTTCCACATCGGAAAGAAAAACAAAAGCCCAAGTGACAAGCCCGCCAGCAGCATCAGCACTTTATGGGAGGTTTTCATCTTTGCACTGTTTAAGGTGAAATAAAAACAGCGGAGGCCTGCCCGGGGCAACCTCCGCTGTCTTGCCCGTTTAAAGCATTATTTGCTTACAGAGGCTGTTGCTGGCGGTACCGGCTTTTTCTCTCCGGTAGAGAAGCTGATCGGTACTTTAGATCCTCTCGGGGAAACCCGTACGTAGCCTTGCATCTCCTGGTGCAGCGCAGAGCAGAAGTCAGTGCAGTAGAACGGGTAGATACCAGCCTGCTGTGGCACCCACTTAAGGGTTTGGGTGGCTCCCGGCATGATCAGCGTTTCGGCGTTATTGGCACCCATTATTGCGAATCCGTGCGGTACATCCCAGTCCTGCTCCAGGTTTGTCACGTGGAAGAGCACCGTGTCGCCAACCTGCACCCCTTCAATGTTATCCGGTGTGAAGTGGCTTCGGATGGAGGTCATATTGATCTTCACGTTTCTGCCGTTTCTGGTCACGCTCACGTCTTTCTCGCTCTTTACGGCTTCAGGGTGGGTGTTCTCATCCAGTTTGAAGAACTTCACGCTGTTCGGCGCCACTAAATCAGCCCGTATACCTTGGGCGTAGTGCGGTTCAGCCACTGTCGGGAAGTCGAGGAGCATCTTCATTTTTTCGCCGCTGATGTCGATCAACTGCGCAGAGTGCATCAATTCAGGACCTGTAGGCAGGAAACGGTCTTTTGTGATCTTGTTCATCACCACCATGTACTTGCCGTATGGTTCCCGTGTATCGCCACCCGGAATCATCAGGTGACCCGGAGAGTAGTACACCGGCATTCTGTCTTTCACCTGGAAGTCCTTCAGGCTCCACTTCACTACCTCAGAAGACACGAACATGGTAGAGTAGGCATTGCCCTTGCCATCAAATTCGGTGTGCAGCGGCCCTAGGCCCGGCTCCTTCACTTCGGCTGCCAGCACAGACTCATACTTGAGCACCGGAATACCGTTCACCTCACCATCAAAATCCTTGTTCTTGATAGCCTTCTGCATTTTGGAGAACGCGAACACTGGCAGCGAT
This sequence comes from Pontibacter akesuensis, assembly GCF_001611675.1. Lineage (NCBI taxonomy): Bacteria > Pseudomonadati > Bacteroidota > Cytophagia > Cytophagales > Hymenobacteraceae > Pontibacter > Pontibacter akesuensis. Next base: position 88,985 of record NZ_CP014766.1, read on the forward strand.
GAGGCCAGTTTGCCGTTCACCACCATGTACTCGCCAGTTGGGTCCACGTCAATACCGTGCGGCGACTTAGGCGCAGGCAGCAGGTACATCATACCCGGGCAATCCTCTGGCAGCAGGTAGCGCACTGTTTTCTTCACCGTAGATTTGGCGATGTGCGAGTTGTGGTCCATCTTGTTATGATAGTAGTTGGCCGGCATTTCCTTTGCCTTGCCCTCTGCCGCATACTTGGCAGCGAGTTTCCAGTTGATGGCAGCCAGATAATCCCTGTCGTTCTGGGAGGCACCAAGCTCTTTCAGCGTGGCAGATTTCTCAGTATTGTAGGTTGTAAAGAACACCCAGTCTTCAGAAGGGCCTTTACCGCCGTTAGCCAGGTCATAGTCGAAGCCAGGTACCAGGATCTGGAAGTCCAGTTCCATGTCGCCATGCTCCTTGTCTACCTTGATGAAAGAAATAGAGCCTCTGAACTTGTCCTTATAGTCGTTCAGGCTCACGTCCTGTGTTCCGCCTTTCATGTCGAGCGGCACACTGAAGCGTGTTCCGGCCAGCACATACTCGTTGTTGTTCGTAGGATAAGGTGAGCAGTGGTTACCGGCGCTGTTCGGGATTTCCATGATCTCCACCGTCTCGAAAGTCTTCAGGTCAACCCGGGCCACGCGCGGTGTGTTGTTACCGTTAACGAAGAGCCAGCGTCCGTCTGCCATGCCGTCGGCGCGGGAGAGCTTCGGGTGGTGCAGGTCGTCCCAGGGCACAAAGCCGTGGGAAGTCATCAGCATCGCTTTCGATTCCTCGTTGTAGCCGTAGCCGTTCTCCGCGAACTGGGTGAACACCGGTATGATCTTCAGCAGCCTGCCAGAGGGAATACCGTAAACCGATACCTGCCCGTTGAAGCCGCCAGAGAGAAAAGAGTATAGCTCATCGTGCTCGCCAGGGGCCACGTAAACGGCGGTTGCGGCATCGGCCGACACAGCTTCGTCTTTGCTGTTTCCTTGCTCCGTGCCACTACAGCCTTGGAACGCCGCGCCGGCTGCCAGCGCCATCAGCAGCGTCATCTTAAGCGCCGCTGCTTTTAATTTATTGATCAGGGTTTCCATATAAGTAAGGTTATGGTCGTGTGTTTCTTATCCTTCGGTGTCGTTCTTTCTCAGGAACTCCAGCAGTGCGCGGGCATCCGGTTCGTTAATGTTCTGGTTCGTCATCTGGGTCAGGTGCTCGGCCAGCAGTTTTTTCGCTTCAGGGTCTTTTTTGGTCATCTCCTCAGGGTTGATGATCATGTTCATTACCCACTCAGGCTTGCGGCGCTCTGTAACCCCAGCCAGTCCCGGACCTACAATCTTCTGGTCTGACAACTGATGACAGGCTGCGCACTTACCCTCGAAGATGGCCTGGCCATTTGCGGCGAGTGCCTCATCCACCTGCTCCCCCAGCGCTACTGTTTTAACCGGGCCTATTCCCTTGCCGTCATCGGCTGCAGGAGCTTCGGCTTTCGCTGTGGCATCTTCCAAAACGCCATTTTCCGCTTTGTAACCGTCGTAGTAGTTCTCGCTTTCGCCTGATGAGCAGCTAAAAAGCATGGCACCGCAAAGTATAGCCGTAGCGCTTCCTTTGATCGCAGGTAACAGGCTTTGTCTCAGCAGACTTCCCAGGCTTGTTTGTATTTTTTTCATGGTGGCAAAATTTAAGTGTTCGGATTGTATTTGTGTTTTGCTATGGTTCAAAGGTATTGTCGGATTGGGGGATAATAGAAGACCTAAATCTCTTTTAGTAATGACTCTTGTCATTTTCCATCTTGCCCTGCCGCAGGACATTTGTACCGAACAAATGGAATAGAAATGAAACGGCTGGCCTGGATATTTCTGGTGATTGGTGCAGTGGCTCAGCCAATGGGCAACACGGGCGCTTACCTGCTTTTCCAGGCAAACCACGCCTACATTAGCAAGTACCTGTGTGAGCAGCGCGAGGTGCAAGGTTCCGATTGCGAGGGCAGTTGCTATTTAAAGCGGAAGCTGCAGAAAGAGGCGGAGCAGGAAAGCCAGCTGCAGCAGCGGATGGATATCTCCATACCCGATCAGTTATTTCAACTGCACGAAGTTAGCCTCACGGTAGAAACACCCGGTAAAGCGACTCCCTACACTTTAGAAGTATACTCCTCCCCGGACTTCACATTGTTCCACCCTCCCCAAAGGCATGACTTTATTTCCTGAAAGGTGCCAGCAGGCACCTCATCCTTATTTAACCCATTAAAATCACAAGTCATGAAAAAGCTATTTATACTTGCCCTAGCCTTTGCAGGCATAAGTTTCACCAGCCAGGCCTGCGACGGCGGCTGCACCATGGGAGGAAGCTACCTGGGCATTCTGCCTCAGGTGCACAAAAACCTGTTTGGCGTACGCTACCTGAACAGCTCCTACACCATTACCAGCACCTATACCCACTTGCATGATGGGGTACCGGAGACACACCACGAGCAAACAGATAATATTTTCCGCACCGCCGAGCTTTGGGGCCGCTATACCCCAATAAGGGGAATGCAGGTATTCGCCTTTGTGCCTTACCGCTTTAACGAGCACGTGATGCCTGACATGACGCACCGCAGCAGCGGCCTTGGGGATGTGACCCTGCTGGCCAACTATGCGGTAATCAATACCGGCGACAGCCTGAATTATACCTTAAAGCACACCTTGCGCGTGGGCGGCGGCATCAAATTGCCCACAGGCTCCTTTTCTTCCGGCCACGATCATGGCCCTGTCAGCATGCAGCCCGGCACCGGCAGCACCGACTATATCGTAACCGGCATTTACACCATCCGCTTTGATAAGCTCGGCCTGAACTCAGATGTGACTTACAATCGCAACAACAAGAACAGCGCCGGCTATCAGTTTGGCAATTGCCTTAGCGCCTCCTCCAACCTGTTTTACTGGCAGAATATGGGCAGTGAAGTTACGCTACTGCCCAGCGCCGGCCTCTACTACGAAAAGGCAGAGGCAGACAAAGTAAGCGGCGAGGTGAACGCGCAAACGGGGGACGAGAGCATGTATGGCAACCTGGGACTGAGCGTGTACCTGCAGAACTTCTCGGTAAGCGCCATGCTGCAGAAAAACATCAGCACCACCACCAACCGCGATACCAAAGGAAACAGCCGCACGCAACTTGGCGTCGCCTACCTTTTTTAAGCCAGCAACAACCCGGAACTAACACAACCTGATTCTATACTTCCTACACTTAAACAAAAAGCATCAAACACTTAAACACTAAATGCCATGAAATACAAAAAGCTCTGGCTGGGATTTTTAGCCGTGATAGTCGGCTCCTTCGCTGTTCTCGGGTACTACGGTTCCGAGATTTACCGGGAGGCGCCTCCCATTCCAAAACAAGTTGTCACTGCCTCAGGTAAGGTGATCTTCACTCAGGAGGATATACAGGATGGCCAGAACGTATGGCAGTCTATAGGCGGGCAGGAATTAGGTTCTATCTGGGGCCACGGCGCCTACGTTGCACCTGATTGGAGCGCCGAATGGCTGCACAAAGAGGCGCTTTACTTTGTGAACGTTTGGGCGCAGCAGGAAAAAGGCGTTCCATACGACGAACTGGATGAGGAGCTGCAAGCCATGCTGCAGGCCCGTCTGCAGAAGCAGATCCGCGCTAATACTTACAATCCGGCAACAGGTGTTCTCACCATTTCTGACCTGCGTGCCGAGGCCATAGCCGATGTAAGTGCGCACTATACTGCCCTCTTCACAGATGATCCGGCCCTGGCTGAACACCGCGATGCCTACGCCATGGCCGACAATACGGTGAAAGATCCGGAGCGCATGCGTAAGCTGAATGCCTTCTTCTTCTGGACTTCCTGGGCCTGCATAACCGAACGCCCCGGTCAGGCAATTACCTACACCAACAACTGGCCTGCAGATAAACTGGTGGGCAACGAACCAAGCTCATACCTCATCATCTGGACAGGCTTCAGTGTGATTATACTTATTGCGGGTGTTGGTTTGCTGGCCTACTATTATGCCTCTAACAAAGAGGATGAGATTGACCATTCCAAACTGCCGAAGCAGGACCCGCTGTTGGGTCTCAAAGCTACGCCATCCATGAAGGCGACGCTAAAGTACATCTGGATTGTGACAGCCCTGATTGTGGTGCAGGTGACGTTGGGCGTGGTAACGGCGCACTACGGTGTGGAAGGACAGGCGCTTTATGGCTTCCCGCTGGCTGATTACCTACCCTACTCTATTACACGCACCTGGCACGTGCAGCTGGCCATTTTCTGGATTGCTACTTCCTGGCTTGCTACGGGTCTATACATCGCCCCGGCTGTGTCTGGTTATGAGCCGAAGTTCCAGAAGCTGGGCGTTGACTTTCTGTTTATCTGCCTACTCATAATTGTGGCTGGCTCACTGGCCGGGCAGTGGTACGGCGTGATGCAAAAACTGGGCTACGGCGAGAACTTCTGGTTCGGACACCAAGGCTATGAGTATGTAGACCTGGGCCGTTTCTGGCAGATCTTCCTGCTGGTGGGGCTGTTCCTGTGGCTGGGGCTGATGGTGCGCGCCATTATGCCTGCCTTTAAAAACGATGTCGAAGGGCGCCACCTGCTGGGCATGTTCCTGATCTCGTCGGCTGCCATCGCCATTTTCTACGCCTCCGGCCTGATGTGGGGCCAGCACACCAACCTGGCCATTGCCGAGTACTGGCGCTGGTGGGTGGTGCACCTGTGGGTAGAAGGCTTCTTTGAGGTGTTTGCCACTGTGGTGATTGCGTTCCTGTTCGTGCGCATGGGCCTGCTGGAAACAAAAATGGCGACGGCTACCGTGCTGTTCTCCACCATCATTTTCCTGTTCGGCGGTATCATCGGCACCTTCCACCACTTATACTTCAGCGGCACACCAACTTCGGTGATGGCACTGGGAGCCACCTTCAGCGCTCTGGAAGTAGTACCGCTCGTGCTAATTGGTTTTGAAGCATACCACAACCTGGAGATCAGCCGCGCCACCCAGTGGATCAAAGCCTACAAATGGCCAATATACTGCTTCATAGCGGTTGCGTTCTGGAACCTGGTAGGTGCCGGCGTATTCGGTTTCGTAATCAACCCGCCGATTGCGCTTTACTATATGCAAGGGCTTAATACTACGCCTGTACACGCCCACACCGCCTTGTTTGGTGTGTACGGCATGCTGGGTATTGGTTTGATGCTGTTCGTGGTGAAATGTCTCTCTGCCCGCCGCCGCTGGAAGGACGGTGTGATCAGCTTTGCGTTCTGGTCTATCAATATCGGCCTGATGCTAATGGTGCTGATCAGTGTGCTGCCAATCGGTCTGCTGCAGACATGGGCCAGTGTGGAGTACGGCCTGTGGTACGCCCGCTCTATGGAGTTTATGCAAACCGACACCATGGAAATTCTGCGCTGGCTGCGCGTGGTGGGTGATACCATCTTCGCGGGTGGTGTAGTGGCCCTGGCCTGGTTCATCATCGGTCTGAAAACCGGGTGGTCGCTGGAAGAGGACACCGATGTTTCACTGGAGGATTACCCTTCTTCTGAAGTTAAAAAAGAAGCCAAGTCTTAGTTTTAATGCCCTAGGCAGTGCATGATCTTAGCACTGCGCTTACACATCAGAATACAAACTTAATAGGGAATGCCCTGGCACCACAGCCAGGGCTTTCTGTCTTTATACCTAAACCAACATCATAAAGCGGTAGAGTTAGCTATCTAACCCTTACTTTACTTGGTAGCACAAGTTTGTAGCCGGCAGCATGTTTAGAACTGGTATAAGCTTGTACAATTGCTTTGCAGTAGTTAACACCATGGCCGTCCACCTCCGGAGGACGCTTCTGCCCTTACTTTCATAGCCTCCCTTAACTTCCGCCAACAGACAATTCGGGAAAAACACTTATTTCAAAAGTGATAGAAAAGAAAGTCACCTCATATACGAAAAGGAGTCTTCTGCTAGCTTAAAAACCATAGTGACAACCGTCATTAAAGCTCATGACGGGCATCATGAAATAAAAGAGTGCCAGCTCTTTATTTAGCACTATCAATCCTACCACAACCCTACGTCATGAAAAGGTCATCTATCACCAGAAAATTGCAGCTGCTGGCAATCGCCATCTACTGCGCCGGTATTCTCGGCGCATGCAGCACACAAACCACAGAGGCAGAAAAAGCCTTGACAGCAGGCACCAGCAGCTCAAAAGAACTTCCTGTCATTGAGGCAGAGCTGACAGCCCCTCCGCTAGTTCCCGCCCCCATCACCCGCAAGCACCCTGCAAAGGTGGTGGTGCGCCTTGAGGTAACAGAGGTGGTTCAAAAGCTGGCTGATGGTGTGGATTATACTTTCTGGACGTTTGGTGGATCCGTTCCGGGCAAGTTCATTCGCATTAGGCAAAACGATGAGGTGGAGTTTCACCTCATGAACCACCCCGACAGCAAGAACCCGCACAACATCGACCTGCACGCCGTGACAGGCCCAGGTGGTGGCGCGGCTTCTACGTTCACGGCGCCAGGACACGAAACCGTGTTCTCCTTCAAAGCCCTGAACCCGGGCCTGTATGTTTACCACTGTGCCACCGCACCGGTGGGTATGCACATCGCCAACGGTATGTACGGGCTTATACTTGTAGAGCCGGAAGAAGGGCTGCCGAAGGTAGACAAAGAGTACTACGTGATGCAGGGCGACTTCTACACCAAAGGAGGTTTTGGGGATGCCGGTCTGCAACCGTTTGACATGGGCAAAGCCCTGGACGAAAATCCGACTTACGTGGTGTTCAATGGCTCCGTGGGTGCGCTTAATGGCGACAATGCCCTTACCGCTAAAACTGGCGAAACAGTGCGCCTCTTTGTAGGCAACGGTGGCCCGAACCTGGTGTCTTCCTTCCATGTGATCGGCGAGATCTTCGACAAAGTGTATTCTGAGGGCGGTTCTAAAACAAACTTGAACGTGCAGACAACCCTGGTCCCAGCCGGTGGCTCCGCCATCACCGAGTTCAAGGCTGATGTGCCGGGCACTTATATCCTGGTAGACCACTCCATCTTCAGGGCCTTCAACAAAGGCGCGCTAGGCATGCTGAAAGTAGAAGGACCGGAATACAAAGACATCTACTCTGGCCAGATCATGGATAAAGTATACTTACCTGAGGGCGCAACCATACAGGAAATGCCGCTGGCAAAAGCACCTACCGCACCTGTGGCAGCCAACAAAGACCAGCGACTGGCACTTGGCAAGGCTGTGTTTGTACAGAACTGCCAGGCTTGCCACCAGGCTGAAGGTCAGGGTATCAAAGGCGCCTTCCCTCCCCTTGCCAAATCTGATTACCTGAATGCTGATGTGGACAGATCCATCGGGGTGATTGCACATGGTTTAGAGGGGCAGATTAAGGTGAACGGCGAGCTTTACAATAGCACCATGCCGAAGCTGAAGCTGACAGACGAGGAGATTGCCAACGTGATGACCTTTATACTGAACAACTGGGGCAACAAAGGCGGTGAGGTAACAACACAGCAGGTAGCCAAAGCAAAGGCCAGTAACAAGCATTAACATCTAAAACCATGGCCCGACAGCTTTTGATTTTCCTATTGCTCTGGAGCAGCAGCCTGCTGGAAACGGCACAGCAAAGCGGTACTGCAGCGATGGCCAGAATAAAGAGCGGCACGTTTGTGCCGCTCTATGGTTCTGAAAAAGAACCTGTAGCGGTACAAGGCTTTCAGCTAGATAAATACCCTGTTACCAACGCAGAATTCCTCGCTTTCGTGAAGCAGAACCCGCAGTGGCAGAAGTCAAAGGTGAAGCGTTTGTTTGCCGATCAGAATTACCTCCGCCATTGGGCATCGGATGCAAGTATAGGCGCAGAGGCTGCCAAGATCAGCAACAGTCCGGTGATCAACGTGTCGTGGTTTGCGGCCAAGGCTTATTGCGAGTGCCAGGGAAAACGGCTGCCAACGGTGAACGAATGGGAGTATGCCGCACTGGCCTCCGAAACAAAACCCGATGCCACCAACGACGAGCGCTTTTACCAGCGCAGCCTAGAGTGGTATAGCCAGCCAAACCCGCAGTACCTGCCGCCTGTGCAAAAGAGTTTCCGCAACTACTATGGTGTCTTTGGCATGATTGGCCTGGTCTGGGAATGGACAGCAGATTTTAACTCAGCCATGCTGGTAGTCGATGCCCGCGGTACAGGCAAAAACGGGGAGCAGCAGTTTTGCGGCGGCGGTTCCAGCAATGCCACTGACCTGAAGAACTATGTTGCCTTCATGCGGTACGCCTTCCGCTCCAGCCTTAAGGCCAACTACACCGTGGGAAACCTCGGTTTCCGTTGCGCCCAAAGCACTAAAGCACAGGTAGCCCGCCGCTAGAAGGCAACAGAAGTATAAATTAAACAGCCTAAAAACAAAAAATGCATGAAACGCTTCACCTATCCTCTACTTCTCGCCTTTGGTTTCGGATTGGCTGCCTGTCAGCCGAACGACCAGCATATGGCTACACCAGCCACATCCAAAACGCAGGCGCAGCAAAGAGGGGCCCTGACGGACATGTCGCTGTACCACCTGGATGCGGAGTGGACAGACCAGCAGGGGCAGCTTGTGAAGCTGGAGAAGCTGCGGGGAAAAGTGCAGTTGGTTTCGATGATCTACACCAGTTGTAGCTATGCCTGCCCCAGAACCATGGAGGACCTGAAAGTACTCGAAAGCCGTCTGAGCAAGTATAGCGACACTGAATTGGGCATCGTGCTCGTCACCATCGACCCTGCCAACGACACGCCAGAAAAGCTGAAGCTGTTTGCGAAGGGCCACAACCTCAACCCAGCCAAATGGAACCTGCTCACCAGCGAACCAGAGAACATACAGGAACTGGCAGCATTACTGCATGTGAAGTATAAGAACGACTTCAAGGGAAACATTTCCCACTCCAACACAATTTCGGTGCTCAATGCGGCGGGAGAGTTAGTTTACCAGCAGCAGGGCCTTGGTACTTCACCAGACGAAACAGTGAAAGCCATCGAGGCCCTCTCCCATACGTTATAACCCACAGGTTTAACGAAAGCAGAACTGCTCTGATTTCTTCGCTCCAAAATAGAGCGCAACCACTTTGTGGCGGAACTGGCTCAGCCGCGGCACACGTACCCCACTACCAATCAGCTCCTAAAGCATTATTAATGTAAGAGGAACCGTCTTTCACCCCACCTGCCAGCTGCCCAAGGGTTGTGCTCTGAAAAACATCCAGCAGTGCTTCCCGCGCTACTTTAAAGGTAGCGTGCATGGGGCAGGGATGTACTTCGGAGCACTGCCTGAGCCCAAGACCACACTCCTGGAAAATGGCCATGCCATCGATAGCATTCACGATATGAATGATGGGTTGGTCCAGCTGAAATCGCTCCACATAAAAACCACCATGTGGCCCCTTTTGGGAGGTGATGATGTGTTGCTTGTTCAGTAGCTGCAGGATTTTGCCTGTGAAAGCCTCGGGTGCATCCACCTCCTTCGCGATTTCCTTTACGCTCAGCTTTACCCCATCACTGGCTTTGAGCGCAACGTAAGCTGCCGCCCGAATGCCATATTTACACGTTTTAGATAACATCTAATCTCTCTTACCTCTGATGATTTGTTCACCTGACAATCTCTGTTCCTGCTGATGGATGTAACGTAAAAGACTTTGCTTCGGCTATGACATCACTACTCACTGCCAGCGCTATTCCGTTGTGTACCAGCTATGCTTATTCTCCTTCACAACAGTACAAGCTCCAATGCCGGCTATATGTTTAAAGAGGTCTTCGCTTTGACCACCGCCCTGAATTGCTTACAATTCAGCAGTACTTTGAATTTGCCGCTCCTCCTTTATCTGATTTGAAACACATATTAGGTATAAAAATACCCTCATCAGTTTGAAGTGATGAGGGTATTTTGTTTAGGTGGCGCTTGAAAAGCTATTGAAGACCGCTCCTACTACACAAAAACCTGCTGGTATGCAGGTGCTTCTGCTTGTAGTGCTGTTTTTTTGCTGGCACAATTGGCGCAGCAGCCTGAGCAGGGCTTTTTCTTTTGCTGCCTGAACGTTAAGATTGGGTTGCGGGTGTGGTAGGCCATTGTTTTAATGTAGTTGCTGCTGAACAGACGTTTAAGCATGAAATTATCCTGCGTGGCCAGTACGAGCATGCTGGCGGCAGACCTCTCGGCAAAGTCACTGATGCCCTCCAGGGTATCTTCCTCCTCCAGCATTTTCAGCGTCACATTTTTGCCGCTAAGCTTTTTCTCTATCGCCAGCATGGCGGCTTTGTAGCTGCTTAGCTGCTGGCGCTCTGCTTTGGTGTATACCTGCACCAGTGTCAGCCGGGCAGCGGCCTGCTCGGCAAAAGCCACGATCTGCTCCTGCACGTGGGCCTCTTGGTCGGTGAAGTCGGTGGCAAACACCAAGTTCTCCAGCTTTTTATAGGTAGCCGTGCACGGCACCACCATCACCGGGCATTTGACCAATTCCATAATGGCGGCTGCGTTATCCGGGTCATTGTGCCCTTCTTCCTGGTGCAGCACACACGTCTCCATCAGCACCATATCTATGGCATACTCCCTGATGATAACATTTATACACTCACGCAGTTGGCCCGGCCGCACCACGCACTGAAAAGGCACTTGTTTGGCTCCCGACATTTGCTCCTCTCCTAGAATGCGCATACTGAACGTGCGCAGTTGCTGCAGGAAGCTGCTTTGCTGGGTAAAGGTTAGCTCGTTGGTATGGGAATTTTGCAACAGCAGCAGCTCTGCCCCAAGGGCATTGGCTAAGTGCCCGGCATAGCGCAGCAACTTTTTGCCTGCTTTGTCGAACTTTACAGGCACTAATACGCGCTTCACATTTTTTGTCTTGCACATAGTTGAAGGTGATAAAATCTTATAATTCGCTTTTGAGTTAAGTCTATTTCGTTACGGTAGCTCGGCCTTTGCCACAACAGGCTTGCTGCAGCAGCTCATTTCTGTTTTATGCGTAGGAGTTTCCACTACTTCTGGGCTCAAGTATGGGATGCCCAACCCCAGCCCGCGAACGATGAAAAGCACCGCCAGCGTCGTTCCGACATATGGCACAGCACGGTTAAAGAAGCTGCGCATTTTCAGGCTGATTAGCTTGCCGGACAAGGACACCAGGAACATGAGCGGAAAAGTGCCCAGGCCAAACAGCGCCATGTACAGCATAGAACCCTGTACTCCGGGTGCACTGATAGCACCCGCCAGGGCGATATACACAAAGCCGCAGGGCAGCAAGCCGTTTAGCAGACCAACCGTAAATAGCGAGGAAAGGGAGTTTTTCTGGAAGTAGTAGCCCAGCTTTTTCCGCACCCACGCCATCAACTTATCGGTACCAAGAATACTTGCTGATTTACCTTTAAGTGTAGCAGGCAGTACCAGCAATAAAAGTATAAGCAGCCCAGAAAGAATGGATACAGTTTGTTGCAAACCCGCCAGCTGCAGGGTTTCACCAAAGGCACCGGCCAGTGCCCCCAGCAAGGCATAGGTCACAATTCTGCCGCTGTTGTACAGGAGCCGGCCAGCGTAGTAACGCCAGCCGGTACTCCCGACAAAGGGTAGCGCCATTGCTATAGGGCCGCACATCCCTACACAATGGAAACTACCAACTAACCCAAATATAAATCCAGCCCAGATCATGGCTACTGTATTGTTATGGTTTGCTCAGCGAAGTAGGCTTCATCCTGAGCCGTAAAGTTGACGCGCACCTTCCACAGGCCTTTCTCCAGTTCTGCTGTCTCCACCAACTGGCTCATGTCACGGCCAAGCTGCAGGGGCAGTTCCTGATCCAGCTTATCATCGGAAGGGCGGAACAGGTTAACCGTACCAAGTATGGCTTGCCCCTTCAGGCTCTGCGGAAGCTGCACCAGGATGCTGTTGTTTTCCGCGTTGTAGTTGATGGCCACATCTCCGGCAGCCTTTGTGCGGCCAACTTTATTAATGTGGTCCTGGTACTTAATTTCCTGCTCGTAATAGTTCGTGCTTACCAGGTCCACATCCTGGTTCATGGCACGGTACACGAACATGGCAATGTAGCCCATGAACAGCACCATGCATACAACGATCGCGTATGGCCAGAGGGTGAAGCTGTTATTTTTATCTGCAGTTTTCATTTGATATCACTTTTATACTTTGCCGTTCTAGCAGCTTAATAATTATTTGGCTGGCCCCATAAACTTGGTATCCGTGGTGGTGATTAGTTCATCGCCGTGGAACACGCCTACTTCAATTTCAGAGTTCAGGCCGGTTAATTGTTCCTGGGCAATTTCCATGAAGAAAATCCCCTCCACAATTCCCTGTGCTGGCAGTACCAACTCACTTCCGATTACCTTGATGGTTCCCTCTTTGTCGAGCAACTTCAGCGAAAGCGGCAGGTTGTGGTTGGTTTTGTTGATGACAGAAATGTTGTACAAGTTTCTGATATGCCCTTCCTCTGTCTTCTGGTACTGCTGCCCAGGTGTGCGCAGAATGGTTGCCTCTGCTTCGTCACGCGTCATGAGCAAAGTTGTCAGCGCTACCAAAAGTATAGCCAGCACGCCCGTCAGGCTCATGACACGCGTGGTGAAAAAGGTCCACTTCCTGCCGGTCTCCAGCGCTTCCTCCGACTCGTACCGAATCAAACCTTCAGGCTTATCGATCATGCGCATGATGTCGTTGCAGGCGTCGATGCAGGCTGTGCAGTTAATGCACTCGAGCTGCTGCGCGCCATTGCGGATATCTATACCAGTCGGGCAAACCTGCACGCATTGGTTGCAGTCGATGCAGTCGCCCTCGGTGCGCTCCTGGTTCTTTCGTAGTTTGCCTCTCGGCTCGCCACGGTTATAATCGTAAGCCACCACCACTGTTTTCTTGTCTTGCATCACGCCCTGCAAACGGCCGTAAGGACAGACAATGGTGCACACCTGCTCCCGAAAGTAGGCAAACACCCAGTAGAACACGCCTGTAAAAGCTATTAGCGTTCCGAAGCCAACCAGGTGGTTCAGCGGACCATCGGTTGCTATTTTCTGCAGCTCGTCAACACCAATAATGTAGGCAAGGAATATGTTGGCGATCAGGAAAGAGATCAGCAGGAAAACAACTGTCTTACTGCCTTTTTTCAGGATCTTCTCCGTATTCCAGGGCATTTTATCCAGTGCCTTCTGCTTCGTGTAATCGCCTTCAATGGCATACTCAATACGGCGGAAAATCATCTCCAGGAAGATCGTCTGCGGACAAATCCAGCCACAGAAAACACGCCCGTACACCACCGTGAAAAGTATGATAAATACCACGAGGGCCAGGAATGCCAGCACCAGCAAAAAGAAATCCTGCGGCCAGAACAGCACCCCAAATATCACAAACTTCCGCTCCACCACGTTCAGCATGAGCAGCGGCAGGCCGTTGATCTTGATGAACGGCCCGGCGAAAAGGAGTGCCAGCAGAAGGTAGCTGACATACTTGCGGTAATCGTACAGTTTGCCCTTCGGCTTTCTAGGGTACACCCAAATGCGCTTCCCCTGGTCATCTACTGTCGAGATGTGGTCCCGAAATTCATCGGTTGGTTTCGTTTTAAGTGCCATGGCAGTGATAAAATTGTGCGGAGATTAGTCCTGCCTGTTAATTGATTTTGAATAGTTGAATTTTGAGTGAGTGAATGGAACAAGCTTTTTCACCTGGTCTTCTTCAATGCATCTCTAAAATTCTTTTACAAAAATCCGCATTCTGCCTGTGGCAAAAGATGACCAGCATCATTAACTAGGTTGATCCTGGTCAGCAGCAGGGGCTGCACTGGAGGAGGCAACAAAAAAAACGTTGCAGGCACATTAATTTAAAGGCCTGCAACGCTAAAAAAACACTCGAAACTCAATTTAATCTATTACATCTTTTCGCCCTGCGGCTCCTTCGCGTTGGCTGGGTTGGTGCCCTGCAGGCTCAGGATGTAGCTGGATACCTCAAGCATCTGGTCTTTGGTCAGTTTGCCCTGCCAAGGCACCATGCCTTTAGAAGGCACGCCATACTTCACGGTTTTGAAGATGTCGTTCACATCGCCGCCGTGCAGCCAGTACTCATCTGTCAGGTTTGGTCCTACAGTACCCTGCCCCTCCTGCCCGTGGCAGGCAGCGCAGTTGGCGTTGTAGATCGCCTGTCCGGCTTCTAAGGCAACGGCGTCTGTCAGCACCTCGTAGTTTGTCACAGCGTTCGGGTCATCAGGCGTCATGGCGGCAAGTATAGCGGCCTGCTCCATTTCCATTTCATACTCCTCTGCCTGCAGCGCACCAGTATTGAACACATGGTAATGCAGCATGTAACTGATGGCAAACACAATGCTCACGTAGAACATGGTTTTCCACCAAGGCGGCAGGTCGTTATCGTATTCCTGGATGCCGTCAAAATCGTGGTGCGAGTGGATCTCGTCTTTGGCTTTGCCAGTCATTAGGGTAGTGTCGCCGCGCATCAGGAACAGCACACGGCCTGCAAACGAGCTGCGGAAATCCTCATCGTAAATAGAGTCGCCCAGCATCGGCACGAACAGGCGGAACAGCATCACCAGCACCGCGATAATCAGCAGGATAATAATACCAGACAGCGCAATGGTTATGTGCACGGCCAAAGGCAGGTCAGAGAATGCTACTTCATGCGGAGCAACCGCCACACCGGGATCAGCGGTTGGTGTGGCAGGTGTCTCGGCTACCGCCGCCACAGGTTTGTCGCTTTCTGCCTTTATATAGGCGATCACATTAGTAATATCCTCGTCAGACAGGGAGCTGGCGAAGGCTGGCATCGGTACTTTGTTAAACTTCTCGTACAGGGCCACCGCGTCTTTATCGCCTGCCTGCACCATCTCCTGTGAGTTCTTGATGAACTTCACCAGCCACTCGTCTCCGCGACGCTTGTGAGCATCTTTTAGTGCCGGACCTACTACGTCAGCATCCATGCTGTGGCAGGCGGCGCAATTGCCCTCAAAAATAGCCTTCCCGGCTACGGCATCCTGGGCCTTGGCTGCCGGAGCGCCCAACAGCAGCAGGCCAGCCACCAGGGCCAGGCTGCTTTTTCGGAAAATGTTCTTTATCAGGCTCATCTTCTTGTATTTTCAAGTATGGTATTGTCCTCCTCCTCGTTATCGCAGGCAATGCAACTCATGGCCTGGGTATAGTTCTTATCCATAAAGACAACATAGACGATTAGGCCCAGGAAAAACACGAAGAAGATGCTGAACGAGATAAGCGGGTATATTTCGATGCCTTCTATGGCTTGCAAAACATTTTTATACATAACTTTTTGAATTTGGACACAGGTAGCAAGACACAGGACACAAGACTTTTAGATGATGTGTACTTTCAGAATTTTGGTCTTGTGTCTTGCTACTTGTGTCTTGTGTCTCAATTATTCTTCAATTACCTCTTTCACTTTGATGTCCGTGCCCAGGCGCTGCAGGTAAGCAATCAGAGCTACGATTTCCTTTTCAGGCGCTACCTCGATGCCTTCTTTGGCCAGATCTGCGGAAATACCCTTTGCCTGCTCCATCAGCTCCTCGTTGGCGTTGGCGATGTAGGCGTCCTCGTACGGAACTCCCAGGCCTTTCAGTACTTCCAGCTTATCCTGTGTAGTGCTTAGGTCCACATCCTGCTCAAACAGCCACGGGTAAGACGGCATGATAGAGCCTGGTGACATGGAGGTTGGGTCGAGCATGTGGTTGTAGTGCCAGGAGTGCGGGTACTTGCCGCCGATGCGGTGCAAATCCGGACCCGTACGCTTGGAGCCCCACAGGAAGTTATGGTCGTACACAAACTCACCTGCTTTGGAGTACTCGCCGTAGCGTTCTGTCTCTGATCTGAACGGGCGCACCATTTGGGTATGGCAGTTCACGCAACCTTCCTTGATGTACAGGTCGCGGCCCTGCAACTCCAGCGAAGTATAAGGCTTCACACTGGCAATGGTCGGCACGTTCGACTTGATCACAAAGGCAGGAATGAACTCTACCAGACCACCTATAAGTATAACAACTGTCGCCCAGATAGCCATCTGCGTAGGGCGCTTCTCAATCCAGGAGTGCCAGTGGCCAGCGTTGGCACTTTCAGTCTTCACAACCACAGGAGCTTCAGTTCTTTCGTTTGCTACCAGGCTTCCTGATTTAGTAGTTTTGTACAGGTTGTACACCATCAGGAATACACCGCTCAGGTAAAGGATGCCACCTATGCCGCGCATGTAGTACATCGGCACAATCTGCAGCACAGTCTCCAGGAAGTTAGAGTACTGCAGCGTTCCTTCCGGAGTGAACTGCTTCCACATCAGGCCCTGGGTGAAACCCGCCCAGTACATTGGGATGGCATAGAACAGGATTCCTAATGTGCCCAACCAGAAGTGCGCATTAGCCAGCTTCTTAGAGTGCAGTTGCGTTTTGTAAATGCGTGGGAACAACCAGTACAGCATGGCGAATGTCAGGAAGCCGTTCCAGCCCAAGGCACCCACGTGCACGTGCGCTACAATCCAGTCGGTAAAGTGGGCGATGGCATTCACGTTTTTCAGCGACAGCATCGGCCCTTCAAACGTAGCCATACCGTAAGCCGTGATAGCTACCACCATAAACTTCAGCACCGGTTCTTCGCGCACCTTGTCCCAGGCGCCGCGCAGTGTGAGCAGACCGTTAATCATACCACCCCAGCTCGGAGCCAGCAGCATTACAGAGAACACCACACCCAGCGACTGTGCCCAGTCAGGCAATGAAGTATAAAGCAAGTGGTGCGGACCAGCCCAGATGTAGATAAAGATCAGCGACCAGAAGTGAATGATGGACAGGCGGTACGAGTATACCGGGCGATTCGCAGCCTTCGGCAGGAAGTAGTACATCAGGCCCAGGAACGGCGTTGTCAGGAAAAACGCAACCGCGTTGTGGCCGTACCACCACTGCACCAGCGCATCCTGCACCCCGGCGTAGCCAGAGTAGCTTTTGAAGAGGTTAACCGGCATCTCGTAAGAGTTTACAATGTGCAGCACAGCAACTGTCAGGAAGGTGGCAATGTAGAACCAAATGGCTACGTACATGTGCTTTTCACGGCGCCTGGCAAGTGTCCCGAACATGTTCCAGCCAAACACCACCCAAATCAGCGTGATGGCAATATCGATCGGCCACTCCAGCTCTGCATACTCTTTGGAGGTGGTTATTCCCAGCGGAAGCGTAATTACGGCCGATACGATGATCAGCTGCCAGCCCCAGAAGTTAATCTTGCTAAGCAGGTCACTGTACATGCGGGTTTTGCAAAGGCGCTGCAGCGAGTAGTACACGCCCATGAAGATGGCGTTGCCCACAAAGGCGAAGATAACGGCATTAGTGTGCAGTGGCCTAACGCGGCCAAACGTAGTGTACTGGTTGCCCATGTTTACGTCCGGGTTTGCCAGCTGAAAGGCGATGATCACCCCGATCAGCATACCGGCAATGCCCCAGAACACAGTGGCTATACCAAAATCCCGAACGATCTTATTGTCATAGAAGAACGTGTCGGTGGCTCCCGTGTTTCTGCCTTTCGGCTTCAGCTTATCGGGTGCGGTTTCTAAGACTTCAGCTACATTAGTTGACATGTGCGGTGTCCTCCATTTTGTTTAATAGTGTTGTGTGATGTTTAAGTTTTTCTTAGCCCCCGAAGCGGCTGTTCCGCATGCTTGTTTTCAGCTTTTGGATGTCTGTTTTGGTGTTTCAAAATTCGGGAAGAGCAGGCTCTGAAAAGATGACAAAAGTCAACTGAGGGATTGATTGATGTCAACAGCAGGGGCGGCGGTGGCAGAAAAGAGCCTATAGCAACTGGAGATGCACTTTATACTTGCTAACCCACCTGTCTGGCGCTAGCACCATAGACCACTCTGCAAGTATGATTTGCTGATTTAGTGCCCAAGAATAAGATGAGCGTAACGGCCACTACTGGCAAGCAGGCGCTAAGCCCGCGGTTGCGCGTCAGTTTGTCCCTTGCCTTTGTTGTCGGCCACAGTTTCGTTGTCAAAGAGCATGCGCACAGCTGGCGTATAGTCATCGTCGTACTGGCCGGAACGCACTGCCCACAGAAATGCCCCGAGAAACAGCGCCGCTACCGACACGCTGACCGCTATCATGAAGAATATGATGTACATGGCTTTGTAATTATGAATGACGAATTAAGAATTATGAATTGTAGCAGTTTCCAAAAGACCTCACAGCGTGCGCAGCTCCTGCGAGTGTCTGGCTTTGAAAGGCTTTTGCTCCGTGGCTCAGACACTCGCGGGACCTTCGGACACCGCGAGGTATTCTGAGCTTCCTTTATAGCCCAGCTCTTTTGGCGACAAATTTCACCGAGAGTGTGGCAAACACAATCACGCTAAGGGAGCTAATCGGCATCAGAATGGCGGAGGCAATAGGTGAAAAGAGTCCCTGTACCGCCAGCGTCAGACCGATCACGTTGTAGAACAGCGACACGATGAACGTCGCTAGGATGATGTTCATGGTTTTTTTAGAAAAGGCCAAAAACCTGCTCAGCTTGCCAAAGGCCGTCGCGTCCAGTATGGCATCGCAGGATGGGGAGAAGTTGGTGACGCTGTTGGTAAGGGCAATGCCCGCATCACTTTGCTTCAGGGCGCCTGCGTCGTTCAAGCCGTCGCCCACCATCAGTACGTGCTGGTGCTTTTCCTGAAGCGCCTGTATGCTCTGTAGCTTCTGCACCGGCGACTGATTAAACACCAGTTCGGCCTCCTCGCCCAACAAAGCTCTTAGCCTGTCCTCCTCATGGTTGTTGTCACCGGATAGCACCGCAATCTTCTTGTCGCTCAGGTCCTGCAGGATTCCTCTCAAGCCTTCTCTATACACATTATAAAACGTATAGTAGCCCAGCACCACCCCGTCCAGCGATACATAAACGGTAGTTTTTAGGTTGTCAGAGGTTTTATCGGCGGGAATGCCCTGGTAAGCAGCAGAGCCTACCCGCACGAGCTGCCCGTTCACCTCACCGCTCAACCCTTGGCCGGTATACTCTTTGAAGTTTTCCACCGGCAGCGGCTTATCTTTCAGATTTTCGCTGATGCGCTGGCTTAGCGGATGCGTGGAGTGGCGCAACACGGAAAGTATTCTTCGCTCCTGCTCCGCTGTTAATGCCTTGCCGGTGTAGCTGATCTCGGCAGCGCTTAGCTCGGTGAGTGTGCCGGTTTTATCAAACACCACCGTGTCTATTTTGGCTAGTGTTTCTACTACCGAAGTGTTTTTAAGGAAGAACTTGTTCTTGCCGAACACCCGCAAAGTATGGCCGTGCACAAATGGCGTAGCCAGCGAAAGCGCGCAAGGGCAGGCAATAATCAGTACCGATGTGAAAGCCCGCATTGCCATGTCCATATCGCGCGGCACCCAGTAATAGAGCGTTCCGGCAGCCACGATCAGCGTCACAATTACAAACCACCTCCCGGCAGTGTTGGCGTACGTCTCTACCGAATGCGCTTCTTTCTTGGAAAAGGCGCCGTCGTTCCAGAGCTGCGTCAAGTAGCCCTGCGACACCTCTTTTACCACCTCCAACTCAATGCTCTCCCCTACCTGTCGTCCGCCAGCGTAAATCACTTCACCCGCCACTTTTTCTACCGCCTCTGATTCACCGGAAACAAAGCTGTAATCGATCATGGCCTGTCCGCGCAACAGCATCGCATCGGCAGGTATAAGCTCCTGGTTGCGGACACGGATGCGGTTGCCCACTTTCAGGTTCCGTACAGCAGTGGCTTCTTCCTTTCCGTCCTTTAATACTGTTACTGAAACCGGAAAGTAGGAAGTATAGTCTCTGTCGAAGGAGAGCGTATCGTAGGTCTTCTGCTGAAAGTATTTGCCGATCAGCATAAAGAACACAAGGCCTGTAAAGGAGTCGAGGTAGCCGGGACCAGTGCCGGTGATGATTTCATACAAACTCACGCAGAACAACGAAATAAGTCCCAGCGCAATCGGGAAATCGATGTTGATGTAACGCTGTCTGATGCCTTCCCAGGCCGAAGTAAAGAAACCCCGCGCGCTGTAGATGAACACCGGGATAGACAGAATGATGCTCAGGTAGCCGAAGAAGGAGCCAAAGCTGCGCTGCAGCCCTTCGGTTACGGCAAGGTAGTCCGGAAAAGCCAGCAACATCACGTTGCCAAAGCAGAAACCGGCAATACCGAGCTTGTAGATGATGGTGTGGCTCTGGCTCTGGATTTTCTTTCCGTCGGTATCGGCCAGTGTGATAGCCGGCTCATAGCCGAGTCGTGCCAGCAGCGTTACTACCTCGCGCAGGCTGGTTTGCTGGTGAAAATAAGTAAGTGATATTTCCTTGCGCAGGAAATTTACGGTTGATTCTGAAATTCCAGTGTTCAGCTTAAAGAGGTTCTCCAGCAACCAGATACAGGAACTGCAGTGCATCTGCGGCACGTAAAACGTCAGCTTGCAAATGGTGTCGTTGCGGAAGTTAAGCAACTGCGTTTCCACGCCCGCATCATCCAGGTAAGCAAAACGTGCATCTGACGCCTGCGCCTTTCCGGAAATGCCTGGATTTTGCTCTAAATTATAGTAGGTGCAGAGGTTGTTTTCCTCCAGCAGTTCATACACGGTTTTGCATCCGGCGCAGCAAAAGGCTTTGTCGTCTGCTAGAACGAGCTCATCCACACAGGAATCCCCGCAGTGGTAGCAGGTCTGAACATTGGTTTGGAGTGCGGCTTCCATCACAATTTTCTTTAAATGGTTTGGCACAAAAGTAGCAGGCAAGGCCGCGGCAAATGATGATGAACGTCACTAATCCCATTGATACTTCTCAACAGAAAAGGCCAATGGAGCGGCGTACCTTTGTAAGGTCAAGCAGATGAGGCACAGGGTGCTATCTGCCACCAAGGGAAGTATGGCAGGAGCCACTACACCAGGATTGTTTTAGAGTTTAGTTTAGTATATGGTATACACGGCCAAAAGCAGGTTATTTTGTAGCCTGCTTTTCCTTTTTATACTTGGTTGTAGATTTTGGCTTGATGTTGTTTGACTGCCACGTATCAAGTATAAATGCTATTCTGTTCAACCCACCCCAAACTCCTCTAAAAAACCATACTCCCTCTCCTAAAAACAGGAGAGGGAGTATGGTTTAAGTTGTACAAACAGAGGCTACAGGCATGGGAAAATATCCGCAGAAGTAGAACACCCCTGTAGTCCCCTCAAGGGGACAGTTATACTTGTTGCATAGCTACAGCAGTGGCTAGTGGAACTGTATCCAGTCCTTGGGTGGGGGTGGGGGCCCTCGAAAAAGAGCGCCTTGTAATTGATGCGGTGCCCGAAGGGCAGCCTGCAGCGCAGCGATGGCAGCTTCAATTGCACAGCGAGATGCCCGATGCCCGAGACGAGGCCTCGCTCAAATAGGGCCCCTTCCCCTGCCGTGAGCGCTCCAAAGCCAAAGGTGAAACACTGGGTAATTGGGAGCTGGAGGATAAACCGTAACTAGAAAAGATAGCTTGGTTGAATTTACAGAAGACAGTGGCTAAGTATGACTGAAAAAGTAAAGCCGCTGCTATACAAGTGTGGCTTAGCCAGCCAGTCGAGTAGCAAACCAGACACCATGATAAAACACAGGCCTGAAGACTTGCGCCAGCTAGGGATAAAGCTAAAAAAGCCCAGGCAATGCGATGGCACAGCCTGGGCGTCTCCTATAGTTATACTTGTTTATCTTATATCGCTTTGCTGAATACCTGCAACTCAGAAGGCACATTGCGCTTCAGCCGCAGGTCGAATACCATGCAGACGTTGCGAATAAAGGCTTTGCCATTTGGTGTCACTATTAGCTTATTATTGCCTAATAGCACCAGCCCTTCCTCCTCCATTTCCTCCAGCGCGGCAAAAGTATCTGCGGGAAGTATAGCAATCAGCTGCTCCTCCAGCTCAAGCTCGCCGTTACAGGCAATCTGAAGGATGGCCTCCTTTATTCGAAGGTCTTCTTCTGTCAGGAAATGGCCTTTGAAGATGCCCAGTTCAATTCTGTTTACGGCTGCTTCGTAGTCTTCTACTTTCTTTAGGTTTTGCATGTAGCCATACTTTGCGTCGCTGATAGAGGAGGTTCCCAGGCCAATCATCAAATCGGTTTGGCAGGTGGTGTAGCCCATAAAGTTACGGTGCAGCTCCTTTTGCTGCATGGCCTTGTAAAGCGGATCGTGTGGAAGCGCGAAGTGGTCCATGCCGATGTCGGTGTAGCCAAGTGCTGTCAGTTTCTGTAAACCCAATTCGTATAGCGCCCGCTTCTCCACGTTGTCCGGCAAATCCTTATCCGTATAGCTGCGCTGGCCGGGGCTAACCCAAGGCACGTGCGCGTAAGAGTAAAACGCAATGCGGTCGGGCATCAGTTGGGCCACCTTGTCAATCGTCTCACCCACACTTTGCAGCGTCTGGTACGGGAGTCCGTATATCAGGTCAAAATTCACCGAGTCATAACCGATCCGGCGGGCTTCGTCGGTCACGTGCTTCACATTTTTGTAAGGCTGGAAGCGGTTGATGGTCAGCTGCACTTTCAGATCAAAATCCTGAATGCCGTAGCTCACGCGGCGGAAGCCCAGGTCGTAGAGGGTTTGCAGGTGCTCGGTGGTGGTATTGTTTGGGTGGCCCTCAAAGCTAAACTCCTTTTCCGGGTGCAGTTCGGCCCCGGCATAAATTCCTTCCAGCAACAGGCTCAGGTTTTCAGGGCTGAAAAACGTGGGGGTACCGCCACCCAGGTGCAACTCCCGGATTACCGGCTTCTCCGGGAACTGCTGCAAGTATAAATCCCACTCCTTCAGCACCGCCTCCAGGTATCCTCCTTCCACTTTATGGTTTTTGGTGATGCGCTTGTTACAGCCGCAGTAGGTGCACAGGGCTTCGCAAAACGGCAAGTGAATGTACAGGCTGATGCCTTTCTCTGCGTTCGATTCAGCAAAAGTTCGCTGCACCATCTGCATCCATTTGTCGGCTGCAGGCTTCTCGTTATCCCAAAACGGAACGGTGGGATAACTCGTGTACCGTGGGGCCGGAACGTTATACTTCTGTACCAATCTCTCTTGCTGCGTGCTCATTTTCATATCCGTTGCTTTTACCGTTTATAACTTCCGGTTACTTCTGCAAAATTGAAGGATTCGGCCTGCCTCAGGAATGACTTTGGGCGCTCTGGCCGCTGACATTTGTCAGTTTTATTCAATAATGTCCTCCGAATATAGAACGTAGAGTAGGAAAGACCTCAACAAAGCCTCCTTGTGCCTGTTTTAACGATGCTGGGTGGGTGCAGGAAGTATTCGCTGCAGATTGATTAACTATAGACGGAGGGGAAATGACGCTATGCAACAGAGCCTATGCATGGGGCACACAAGGAGAAGGGTTTTACTGCCAGCTTAAAGCCGCTGAATTTAACAGGTTTCGGCGATGCGCCTGGCTTACTCAACTCCTCTATGCAAGGCTTTGCCGTTTATGTGCTGCAGGAACCTCTGCATCGCCAACTACACGTTTGTAGGGCACTCCATGGGAGGCAAAAATGCCTTACAGGTAGCTGCTGACGCCCCACCGGAATGGTGAAACAGTTGATTCTTTTTGCTCCCTCCCCACCTACAACTGAGCCGATGCCGGAAGAGGAAAAGGTGCGCATGCTTCGGCACCCCAGCCGTACCAAAGACGGTTTCTTCAAATTACGCTGGTCATCTGCGGCCTATAGAGGCTCGCGCCTTGCTTGCCCAACAGATCCGAATTGCATGCCGATAAGTAGCGGATAACACGAGCCGCAGCGGAAGATGCTCAGATAACTGTCTTTGTCATCGGAACTTGTGTCTGCGGCACTCCTGCGCCATAAGCTTTTGATGCCAGATTGCGTAGATGCTGTGTAGAGAAGCAAGAAATATGAGGTTTAAGGATAGCTATACATTACTGAAATTAAAATTTCTGAAGCAGCACATAGCGGCAATCAAAGCAGAATACATAAAACACAAACACACCAACGGCTTTGTGCTTGTGAACGCTGACAACCAATTTGACTTAGTGGAGCCGCCACGCTTCGTCCAGCGTGAGTTTAATAAAGAAACTTTTACCGCCGTAAATGAGACACTACCTGCCGTCGACAAAGTACAGGATACAGACTGGTTCTATTACGAGGTGTTCTGGAGACACGACTGGACAACCTGGCGCCTGAAGGAAATCTATGAGGCGCCTGTGCAGCCCTCCTGACCGGCACGGGGTTGCACGACCGAAGGCTGTTTGAAAGTCACAGAAAAAAGAGCATGTGCTATGATGTATAGTTATTTATATATAGGAGAAATAACAAAGTAATAAAAACCAAAGTATAAGACCCTACTTAGCTTATAGGTACGTAATAACCTGTAACTTATATGAAGAAGAACGTAAGGCCGAGGCAGGATGGAAAGGCACGGAAGCTTTAATCAGATTGGCAATTAAGGCAGAATTCAACAGGTGCTGCCGCATAATTCATACTTCAACAAACCCGCTCAACTTGATGAACATTGCTCAGAAAATGCCCGAAGCTATTAAAGCGCCTTTGCGGAGTGCCCGCAACATCTCCAGAATTCCTTCCTCCTATATGCGCCTGCACTGGCCAAAGGAGCCACTGAAACTGCACCTTGGCTGTGGAAACAGACGCTTAGACGGTTTTGTGAATATCGACATGAATTGGTCGGCAGCTACTGATTACCGCTGCGATATAGCCAAGCTGCCGTGCCCGGATGGCAGTGTTACCCGCATCGAAACGTATCATGTGATCGAGCATATCCCCCGCCCTCAGGCAGAGCGGGTACTTGGCGAGTGGTTCCGTGTGCTGGCTCCAGGCGGTGTGCTCGTGATGGAATGCCCTGATTTCGGAAAAGATATCGAGCAGCTTCTGGCAGGAAACCAGGATATCATGCACAGCATTTTCGGCTGGCAGCGGTTTCCCGGTGATGCCCACCACTGGGGATACACAAGCGAGACCCTGTCGGCGCTGGTGCGGCAGGTAGGCTTTACCAGCGTAAGCACGCCGCCCGCACAGGACTACCACTCCAGCAAAGAGCCCTGCCTCCGGGTGGAGGCGATAAAATAAGGCTATTTACTCCCGTAGACCTACACGTTTCTTCCCCTCTTTTAGGAGTAATTGCTTCAGGCGCCCCAGCTGTTTCTATACTTACTAAACAGAGCGCACAGCTGCTTCTGTTTGTTTCGGTAGCCAGCTGGCGTCTGCTGAAAAACTGTGGCAGTAATGGGCAAAGTGTGCCCCTCTTAGAAAATAAGGTAGCACCAGCAGCGCTTTCTTTGCCATCATTCATCGCCATTTATTAATATCCTGTACTTAATATAGTAGCTTCAAATACAATGGCCGCGCTTTATAGTACTGCAGGCAAGCTAGTGCATTTTATTCTGTGGCATAGCAAGTTTCATCTGTTAACTCGGCAGAGTTCTAACCTAACCCCGTAGTACCTGCATGTATAGCGCTGCAGGACTGGTTGCGGTTGCTTCGCCCGAGTTCTGCTACTGTTGTTTGATAGTTCAGCTTGAGGTTACACATTACCTGAGTAGGTCATCGCCTAGGATTCAACTCTCTACAACTCCTGTGCGGAGCTATCATCAAAGTACTAGAAGCAGGTCGGCTCATTAGTTTCCTTTATATCCTGCTTAAATGATTCTGGTGCTCTTCCTTCTCTCTTCTCTACTCTTAAACAAGCTTTCCATCAACCAAAAATGCTCCGCAGCAAGCCAAAATATACCTATTATACAATTCCACGTAAAAAACCATTCTTTTCAGTATGCTTAAATATACAATTCCACAGTCTGCCCCATTTTTCCACAACATATTTCATTAGGCCAATATAATTGAACAAAAATCATAAAAGACCTTGGGATTTCATTACATAAATTAAGATTTAAGACTCTAATTGTTCATTGCAAAGTTAATTATGCATTATATCTATTTTTGCACTTTCATTCACTAAATTTATTTATTGTAAAGCTTGCATATTGAATTTGTTTCATAGTTTTACCCACTCAAACACTGGATTCAATGCTTATTCAAAGCCTAATCCAACTAACGTTTTAACACCTGATATCCTGTTTTGGATTAATTATTACAACCTGGTAAAAGCATCCGCTTTAACCATAGGATTACTTTGTCATTTTTTAAATTAATTGAAATATCACTTTTTAAACACTCCTGCAAATTGCGTTGCTTTTACAAATGTCACTACGGCACTGAAACGATTAACAGCAGAACAAATAATCAGAAGTTATAACATATAAACAGAGTACAAATTAACTTTTTCAATTTTTAGCCAAACATGAAAAAATTAACTACTAAATCGCTTATCATCCTCTTGATGAGCTACTTGTATGTCTTTCCGGGTCATGCGCAACTTAATTCAAGCCAAACGGCCAACACCTCTGTTAAGCCTTTTTCCGAACAATTCGGCTATGGCAGTAACATGGGCTACTTTTCGAATGGATGGGACGACAAAAAAATTGCCACCGTTTTGAGTAATGCGGGCGTGAACACCGTACGGGCATCGTTGCCAGATTACTTTATTGAGCAATGGGGCACGCCGATCCGCCTGAAGGAATTCCAGTACTACACTAACGACTTGGGCATGAAGGGCATTACCGTGTTCATCGGCAATCCTTCTGATGCGCACCAGGATAAAACTGTTTACCCTGGCTGCACCCAGCCCTCCAAACTGTTCGCGAACCTTTACGAGCCCATCTGGAATTCAGATGGTTCTGTGAACAAGAACAACTATTACGCCGAGTACGTGAACAAGCTGGTGCAGACCTACGGCCCTTACGTGAAGGTATGGGAAGTTGTAAACGAGCCTGACCTGACACACGCCAATGCCACTGAATGGCTTACCCGCGCTCCCCTTCCTTCTGAACTTCCCAACACGCGGGCTCCATTCTACCACTACATCCGCATGCTGCGCATCTCTTATGAGGTGATCAAAAAGTATAACCCGGACAGCTACGTAACACCAGGCGGATTAGGATATCCTGAATACCTCGATGCCCTACTGCGCTACACTGATAACCCGAACGGCGGTGCCGTTACCAGCCAGTACCCGAATAAAGGAGGTGCTTATTTCGACCTGCTAAGCTACCACGTGTACCCTGCCTACTTCATGAGTGTCTGGAAAGACGGTGGCTTTGTGTATACCCGCAATTCAGACAATGCTGCAGCTCAGGCCATCGGCCACAAAAACAACTTTGAGAAGGTGCTGAACAAGTATGGCTACAACGGCTCTACTTATCCCAAAAAGGACCTCATCATCACCGAGACCAATGTTAGCCGCCGATCATCTGGCAACCACCATGGAAGCGACGAAATGCAGCGGAATTTTGGCATCAAAACATTGGTGTTGGCACAGAAAAACAACGTGAAGCAGGTGCATATCTATGCCGCTGCTGAAACCATCGATGCTCCCCCTGCAGACCAGACCGTAAGCCTTACGAACTCTTATGAACTGATGGGCTTGTATGAGAACCTGAAAAGAGATGCCCCAGGAAGTGAAAAAATAAACCAGGAGGGAATTGGCTACAAGACCACCTCACAGTTGCTGGAGGGCTATACCTACGATGCCGGGCGTACTTCGGCGTTAAACATGCCTGCAAGTATGGAAGGCGCCGCTTTCAAAAAAGACGGACAGTTTGTATACGTACTTTGGGCCAAGGCCTTGACTGATAAAAGCGAGACTGCCAGTGCTACGTACTCCTTCCCTTCCTCCTGGAACATAGGCACCGTGGAGCGCAAGGACTGGAACCACTCCTCCACCGGCTCTACCAAAACACAGGCTTCTACCGGCATTGTGCTTAATAGCGCACCAGCTTTCTTCACCGCGTCTGGCAGCTCCACAACAGAGCCAGCCCTAGCAAGCCAAACGATCACGTTTGCTCCGCTTGCTGCAAAGGTTTTGGGCGATGCGCCTTTCACTGTTAGCGCTACCGCTTCTTCAGGATTAGCGGTAAGCTTTAGAATTGTATCAGGACCAGCTACTATTTCAGGCAACACCATCACCCTTACTGCTACCGGAACGGTAACTGTGGAGGCAATGCAGGCCGGAAATGATGCTTATAGTGCCGCCAACCCGGTAAGACAGAGCTTTGCAGTGAACGCTGCGACTACCCCGGAGCCAACCCCAGAGCCTGAGCCTGCACCGGCGCCAGCGCCCGGGCAGACGGGCAGCATCACGCGCGACTTCTGGACCAGCGTGCGCGGCTCGAGCGTGGCCGACGTGCCAGTAGGCACCGCCCCGACAAAGACCACAGAGGAGACGCTCTTCGAGGCCCCCTCGGGACAGGGCTCCACCTACGGCCAGCGCATCCGCGGCTACGTGACGGCGCCGGTGACGGGCCAGTACACCTTCTGGATCGCCGCCGACGACAAGGCAGAGCTCTACCTGAGCTCCTCGGAGGACCCGGCCAGAAAGACGCGCATCGCCTACTCCGCCGGCTGGACCAGCGCCCGCCAGTGGGACAAGTACGACACGCAGCAGTCGGTGAAGGTGACCCTGGAGGCCGGAAAGCGCTACTACATCGAGGCCCTGCACCTGCAGAGCTGGGGAGGCGACAACCTGGCCGTGGGCTGGCAGCTGCCCAACGGGCAACTGCAGCGCCCCATCGCAGGGCAGCACCTCTCCCCATTCGGCTCAACTGCTGCAGCACCGGAGCCTACACCAGAACCAACCCCGGAGCCAACCCCAGAGCCCGAGCCTGCACCAGTGCCGGCACCGGCGCCCGGGCAGACGGGCAGCATCACGCGCGAGTTCTGGGCCAGCGTGCGCGGCTCGAGCGTGGCCGACGTGCCAGTAGGCACCGCCCCGACAAAGACCACAGAGGAGACGCTCTTCGAGGCCCCCTCGGGACAGGGCTCCACCTACGGCCAGCGCATCCGCGGCTACGTGACGGCGCCGGTGACGGGCCAGTACACCTTCTGGATCGCCGCCGACGACAAGGCAGAGCTCTACCTGAGCTCCTCGGAGGACCCGGCCAGAAAGACGCGCATCGCCTACTCCGCCGGCTGGACCAGCGCCCGCCAGTGGGACAAGTACGACACGCAGCAGTCGGTGAAGGTGACCCTGGAGGCCGGAAAGCGCTACTACATCGAGGCCCTGCACCTGCAGAGCTGGGGAGGCGACAACCTGGCCGTGGGCTGGCAGCTGCCCAACGGGCAACTGCAGCGCCCCATCGCAGGGCAGCACCTCTCCCCGTACGTGACTTTGAGTAGCAGCAGCACAAGTGCTTTGCTAGGCAATGGAGCAGATGCAAGTATGGGCGAGACACCAGCAGATTTAACGGCTTATCCGAACCCGTTCACGACAGATGCCACGGTTGCGTTTTCGCTGGCAGCTGCCACGGAAGTGTCACTGGAAGTGTATGACCTGCAAGGCAGGTTGGTTCGCCAACTTTACAAGGGCAGCGTGAACGCGGGAGAGTTGAATCGCTTTACCTTAAAGGCACAGGGCCTTGACCGTGGGGTATACATCATCCGGCTGGTAACAGGCTCAAAAGTGTTCACACAGAAAATTGTTCTTGAACTATAAAGCCATAGCGCTCCTGCATTAAATCTACCTTACACAAGCAGGCTTTGCACAAAGCATATTTGAAGACCTCCAGAGCTGTTGCTCTGGAGGTCTTTTATTTTATTATCTCCTTTTTATAAGCTAACATCTTATCGCTTCCGAATGAAGACTCTTGGTGCTGCAGTGTCGCTGTAGCCATGCATTCTCAACTCTACTGTTCCATGTGTAAGTCAATATTTCCTCCAGTACACTTTACCGTACGAAAGGCACACCTGGCTCCTTAACCAGCACACCTATCTTCACGCCTTTCTGAGCCCTACAAAAACAGAGCTGCGTTAAAATTCTGTTAATTTTAAATTTTGTTTATACTTATTCCCCACTCCTCCCCTGACCGACACACGGTTAATCAGTATACAACAAACCTCCTCAAATCCTCTTTCTGACGAACTAAAGCACCTTTAACAGTCAAGCTGAGCCAGCTCCCCGCATCTCGTGGCGTCTCATCATTCTTCAGGTTAAAGTTCAAGATTGTTTTGCCGTAACTATTGCAAATATATCCAAGTATACAAGTAAAAAATTCAATTTATGAGCTACAGTTTAGATTTACCGAAGTTTCATAGCCTAGAACTGATTTGGCTTCGTATTAACTGTTTCAGAGATTTTTAGCTAAGAAATTTCTCCTATACCTATTACATATATTGTCGGAAATACGGCAAGCAGTAAATCCTTATACTATGCGTGAGTCAACAATGGGGCAGTTGAAAGAGTGGTGGAAAGACAGGGTAAGCCCTGCCCGTGATGCGGCTCCTTTTTCTACCAATCCCTGCACAACTTCATCAAAGATCAACTTCACCCCAGCCACGAAGCCTGAAAAAGACTTTCCGCAGCCTACAGGTTACCAGGCCGGCACCAGTACGGGCAATGTGTTTGATGACAGCTTCTTATCTTTGTTAAAGAAGGTGGGCAAAGAAACATTTTACTTTGTTGTCCCTTCCAAAGCCCCGGCTCAAAAGGCATGGGTATCAGATTACACGGCACCGGCACAAGAAAAAAGTGCCGCCGCCGGGTCTGTCGCTGCCAACGGCTATGCCAATGACCTGTGGCTGGAAACTGAGAAACTGCTCAAAGCCGGTAGTTGGAAGTATGATGTAGAAGCCCAGTCTTTTATCTGCACGCCCAATACCTACACATTACTGCAGATACCCGCTCCGTCAGAGGCCCTGGACTTTAATGCGCTGCTTCCATACTTCACCGAAGCTGACCAAGGCAAGCTCGCTGACTGCTGGAACTGTGCCCTTCACCTGCGGCAGGAGTCGGAGTATACTTCAAAATTACACCGTGGTCCGGAAGAAGTTTGGTTGAAGCTGAAGTTTAAACCTCTCTGTGCGGGCGATAAATTGATAAGTGTTGTTGGCAGCATAGAGGATGTTTCAGAAAAAGTTGCCGAGGAAGGCAAGCTTATACTTGAAAAGAAAAAAGCGGAAGCAGTGACACAGGCTAAAAATGCGTTGATGTCGCTCTACAGCCATGAAATTAGAACGCCGCTTAACTCCATAATGGGCCTCACCTACTTAGCGTTGCAGGACCAGCACCTGGCACCCGATCACCGGCGGTATTTAAACTCTATCCATTTCTCGGCTAAGCACCTGCTTTCCCTGAGTGAGAACTCGCTCGACCATTCCAAAATTGAAGCGGGCAAACTGGAGCTAGAGGTGGAAGATTTCCGAATTAAGGATTTGCTGCACAACCTGCACCAATCTTTCTATGCAACGGCGCTGGAAAAGCAGGTAGATTTCAAACTTCACCTGGACAAGTCGGTTCCGGAGGAAGTGTCCGGTGACCCGATTCGGCTAACGCAAATACTGCACAACCTTATTGGCAATGCTCTTAAGTTCACGAAAGAAGGTTACGTCCGGCTCCTGGTTGATGTGGTGTACCAGTCGGATAGTGACTGTGTGCTCGAGTTTGCGGTGGAGGACACAGGCATCGGCATCCCTGAGGATTGCCAGCAGCTCATTTTCGAAAGCTATAAGCAGGCCAGGCCTTCTACCTACCGTCAGTTTGGCGGTACGGGACTTGGCCTGTCCATTACAAAAGAAATTATTGAGCTGCATAAAGGCGAAATAGAGCTGACCAGTGCTGAAGGTGTAGGATCAGTTTTTAAGGTAAGGCTGAAGTATGGCCGAGCCGCGGCACCGGCTGCTCCCCCGGTAGCGGAGCAGTACCAAAGCAACTGCAGCCTGGAGGGGCTACGTGTGCTTGTGATCGATGATGACGCCATGAATACCCTGGTGACAAGCGAACTCCTGCGTAAGTGGGGAGCACTTACCGACACCGCCGAGAATGGCTTACTGGCCCTCGAAAAGCTTAAACAAAACTCTTACGATCTGGTGCTGATGGACCTGTACATGCCCGACATGAATGGGTTTGAGACGATCACTCAGGTGCGGAACAGTGGATTGCAAGTGCCATTTGTGGCTTTAACAGGCACTGCAAACAAAGAGGAGATTTGCAGATTACTAACGTTGGGGGTAAACGATTACCTCGTAAAGCCGTTCCATCCACAACAGTTGTACAACAAGCTTGTACAGGTACACGCGTTAGCCAGTCAAACCCCAGATCAGCTATAGGGGATAACTCAATAAGTATAGCAACCATTTTGCCTGATCCCCTAGCAGGTACTGCTGCTCCTGCTTCGCCATAACAGGATAAAACAAATAAATGATTTAGTTTGACCTAACTAAGAAAGTCGCTGCCGCGTACAGTCTTTATCCTGTCACACACGGATAACAGACCCTGAAGGGTACTCTACGATTCTTTTACTTACACCCGGCGCACGATGGAACTAACAAAGCAGGTATTAGAGGCCAACCCCAACCCTATTTATATCAAAAACCGGCAGGGCAAAATTGTTATAGCCAATGCTGCATTCGCCAAAATGCACAAAGTGCCCCTTCCAACCCTGCTTGCAGAAGGAAAGCTACCTAATGACTATGCCTTTGAACGTGACCTGGAAGTGATGGAGAGCAATAGCCCGGCTAGCTTTGAGGAATCGTACAGAACGGACAGCGAATCTAAAACCTGGTACCATACTATCAAGAATGCGATTGTGCTGGAGAATGGGGAGCGATACCTGATTTCCGTTTCTTTTGATATCTCCAGCTGTAAAAACGCCCTGCAGGCTGCGGCCAGTCAACCCGAAGCGCAGGAAACTTATCTTAACGAGGTACGGCAGGAGCTTAGCGCCTCTGCACAGGCTATTTTAAGCATGGCCAACCACCTCCGCAAGCAAGGCCTCTCAAAAGACCAGGAAGCCCACCTCAACGCACTTCTTTCCATAGCCGGTAAGTTACCTGATATACCCCAGAACGCATTGCTGAAGGCGAAAGCACCCGATGAGCAACGAGTGCAACAGCAGCCTCTCCCGGAAGAACAGAATGGCCATGGCAACTTAAAAGGAGTACGCGTGCTTTTAGCCGAAGACGAACCTACAGACCTGCTCCTGGCGTCCAGATTGCTTCGCTCCTGGGGTGTGCTGCTGGATGTAGCTTCCAGCAGCGAACTAATTTTAAAGCAGGCGCGCGAAAAACCGTATGACCTCATTCTGATGGACGTTGGGCTGAAAGACGAGGAGGGCTATACTTCCTCTTACCATATAAAGCACCTGCCCTATCCAAACCAAAGTACTCCCATCGTAGCCTTCACTGCCCAAAATGTGCACATCGACAGCAAACGCTACAGGCAAGCAGGGTTTCAGGACTTGCTGTTCAAACCGTACGGTGAAAAAGACTTGTACCAGGTTATCTGCAGAAACACGGGCAGAAGCGGTAGTTCAGAAAATGGCGCAGCGCGTCCGGCACAGCAAGCTTTGTATGACTTCTCTGGCTTGGGAAGTTTAATGGACGACCCTATGTTTGTTCGAAAGATGCAGCTTCTGTTCGTGAACTCGGTACCTCAGCAGCTTACCAGCCTGGCCGACGCCATTTACTCCGAAAACTGGGGCAGTGTAGGCCATATTACACACCGTCTACGATCCATCTTCTCAAATATAAGAGTCCATAAAGCCACGGACGTGTTGAAGGAAATTGAGCAGAACGCTGCCTCAGCCTTGAACATTGCTGCCAACCATACATTGCTTTCCACCCTCTACAGCATCACAAATGCTATTGTGGCAGATTTTGAAGAGCAGCTTCAGGCAAACCCCTGTGCTACTACTTAGCAGGATGTAACTGGATTTACCCGCTATGCCATCACCTTCTCCTTCTAACATAATCTACAGGCATTTTCAGTTCTCTTTTTCCTGCTTTGGGAATAAGAGAGTGACATTTATAGACCGCTCTGAAGTATAAATGCATTTATTCAGGTGCAAATTTTCATAAAAAAACTGCCCGTGCAAGCGCGGAATCAGATATAACAAAATAAACATATTACATAAACAAACCTATCTAAATATCCTGCGTTAATAGGTTCTTAAAGATTTACTTTAACAATAGCGATATAAAATTGACTTATTAGATATTAAATGTACCCTTAGGCAAACATGAACAGCATTAACAGTGAAAATGACATTGATGGGTAAGCAGTAAAGCAAAAGAGACCTATTTTTTATACTTCAAAGCCAGGTTTCTGAGCTTAATGAATGACACCAGGAGCATTATGAAAAAGCGACTTCTAATCGTTGACGACGAACCATCTATCGGATTAATACTTGAGCATTTTTTCTCAAAAGAATATGAGGTAGTGGTCAAAACGAATGGCCAGGAAGCCATGCTTTGGTTACAGGAAGGGCATTTTATCGACTGCATTGTAGCTGATTTCGATATGCCCTTTATGAATGGCCTTGAATTTATAATCCAACTTCAGGCCAGCACCCTGCACAAAGACATCCCCTTGTTGATGCTATCTGGCAAGGATGAGACCCGTACCAAGATTCAGTGCCTAAAACATGGGGCCGACGACTACATAGTAAAGCCTTTCAATCCGGAAGAACTTGATATCCGGATTAAGAACATGCTCAAGAGAATCAAGTTGTAAACCCTTCCTCCAGATGAAAAGAAGAGTAGCCTATTTTTGTCCTGACTTTCAGGAAGCGAGCAACTTTGGGAATGCCCTTGCGAAAG
This sequence comes from Pontibacter akesuensis, assembly GCF_001611675.1. NCBI lineage: Bacteria > Pseudomonadati > Bacteroidota > Cytophagia > Cytophagales > Hymenobacteraceae > Pontibacter > Pontibacter akesuensis. Next base: position 123,584 of record NZ_CP014766.1, read on the forward strand.
AACTGGATGTGAAGCATTTCAGCAATGTAAAACAGTTGCTGAAATGGCTTTCGCAGGGCAACTACTACGATGCCATCCTTATCTCTGCGGACCTGACTTCCTCACTGGGCTTAAACCTGGCCCGGAAGTTAACCAAGGAGCTTAATGTTAAAGCACCTGTGTTTTGGCTGGCAAATAAATCCTACTCACACAAACTGCAGCAGGTGTTTCAGAAAGCAGGCATCAAAGATATCTTCCACCCCTCAAGAGACAAAGAAAAGCTGGTGGCGCGCCTGCGTTTTCTGTCGCGGCAGCAAACGAGCGAGCGGGTACAGCATAACACGAATTTATCAGTCAGGCGAAACCTGTCCGGCAAACGCGCCTTCGATATTATTGTGGCTACGCTGGCTCTGATCTGCTTCTCTCCCCTGTTCCTGCTGGTTGCCATCCTGATAAAGCTAGAGTCGAAAGGTCCCGTGTTCTATTACTCCTACCGGGTGGGTACCGGCTATAAAATCTTTAAGTTCTGGAAGTTCCGCTCAATGCGGCAGGACGCCGAGCACTTACTGGAGTCTGTTAAAGGGCAAAACCAGTACACCTCCGGGCATAGCTTTGATGCTGCACTGGATGGGGGCCTCTGCGCGGCATGCGCCAGCGCAGGCACCGAGTGCCTGAATAAACTGATTGACATGCAAGGCAAATCCATCTGTGAGAAAGAGTATCAGCTAGCAAAAAAAGCCACCTCCGGATCGGCGTTCATTAAGATAGCCAATGACCCGCGCATCACAAGGTTGGGCACGTTCCTGCGCAACACAAGTATAGATGAGCTTCCGCAACTGTACAATGTGCTGCGGGGCGACATGTCGATTGTGGGAAACCGGCCGCTCCCACTCTACGAGGCAGAGAAGATCACCACCGACCAGTTTGCCGCCCGCTTTATTGCCCCCGCAGGAATAACGGGCCTGTGGCAGGTGAGCCGGCGTGGCGGGCACTACATGTCGGAGGATGAGCGAAAAGCCCTGGACATTGAATATGCAGAGGAATACTCCATGAAAAAAGACATCCTTATAATCCTTAAAACTTTACCCGCATTGTTTCAAAAACAAAACGTTTGATGAAAAAACTCTCTCTAACTGTGCTATTTGCTATGTACGTGCTGCTAGCCTTTAGCCAAACCAAGCCAGACACCACAGGCTCCCGAATCGATTTGTTCTTCAACTCACCGGACATTGCGCTTCCGCTCCTGTACAACGCTGCCATAGCGCGCGCCGCAGAAATGGAAAGGCTCGATGCCGAGGAGCAACTGGCGGAAGAGCAAATAAAGCTGAGCAAGCGGCAGATCCTTTCGGGTATATCCATTGGCGGTGGCTACAACTGGGGCTCCCGGTTCCGGTACTCAGATGCCGAACAGATATCCAACCCCTGGAACCCTTTTGTGCTGCCGGTGCAGGCATTTTACAATGTAGGCGTAAACGTGGGCTTCCCCCTGCTTAGCATTGTGAACCGCAAAAGCCAGATCAAAGCAAGCATGTTGGCTTTGAAACAGGTTAAAACCGACCAAAAGCTGACAGAGCGCGAAATCAGAGAGCAGATCATTACGCTGTACCAGGAACTGGTGCTATCCCGAAAAGTCATGGAAAACGCGCAGGATGCGTTTCAATCCGCCAAAGTCAGCAAGCAAATCGCGGAGAAACGATTCAGACAAGGCGAACTGCAGGTAGACGAGCAGATGCAGGTATTAGACTTTTACAGCAAAGCAGGCCTGGCATTAGAGCAAGCCAAAAGCGTTTACCTGACCAATTACCTCTTGCTGGAAGAGCGCTTAGGGATGACTATTTATAACTTAATGAACGACGCCAAATGACACTTCGAGACTTTAATAGACTGATGCGCCGGAATTGGTTGCTTCTATTGGCTATCCCTTTGATAACCGCTATATCCATCTTTTTCTTTGCCCGCGACCAGGACAAACTCTATAGTTCAGACACTGTGCTTTATACAGGTATTGCCACTGGTTCACGTATTGCAAATGGTGAAAAAGAGGCGCCCAAAGCTGCCGATAATGCCTATGGCAACATGCTCTCGCTCATGAACTCGCGCGAGATAAAAGAGGAGGTGATTACACGGCTGATAGCCTCTCATTTAATGCTGCCCGGCCCGGACCCGAGTGTGGTGAGTGAAAAAACATACGAGCGCCTGCACGAAGTTATTCCTGCCTCCCTCAAAAAGAAACTGGTGGGCAAGACGATGGAAGAAACAACCCGGAACATCAGGAAGTATTACACGGCAGACACCAGTAACCCTATTTATAACCTCATCAACTCCGGCGACCCAGTATATTCGACGGATGCGTTCGAGGAAATGATGACCGAACGGATGGGCGCAAGTGATTTAATAAAAGTTTCTTATACCTCTAATGACCCTGCCACCACGTTCCACACGTTGGAGAACCTGATAAATGTATTTACCCGCAAGCACGAGGAACTGTTTATGGGGCAAAACAAATCGGTCATGGGCTACTTCGACTCATCTACGGAGGAGGCGTATGAAAAACTCAAATCAGCACAGGAGAAACTGCTGGCCTTCCAAAGGGCAAACAACATTGTAGACTACGATCAGCAAATCGCTTCTTCCTCTGCAGTGAAAACACAGGCAGAAGAGCAGTACAAAGAGGTGGAGATGCTGTATATCGGTGCTCTTACTGCCCTGAAGGCGGCAGAAAACAAGTTAAGCGGACGTGGTGCCTCTAACCTTAAAAGCCAGGAGATAATACGGCTTCGGAATGAGCTTTCAGAACTGAATACCCAGATCATGGAGCTGGAGCTACAGCGTTCTCCCCAGCCAGACAACAACGAGCGCCTCACAAGACTGAAGCAGGAAGCGCAGACAGTATCAGATAAGATTGCCGATAACGTTGCCGCCTACGAAGGGAATAATACCGCAGAAGGTGTCCCAATAACAGGCGTTCTGAACACGTACGTGCAGAATACTATACTCGTGGAAGAGTTGAAGAGTAAGTTGGATGTGCTCCGCAGACAGCGCGATGCCTCCTCCGGAGAGTATGAGGAGTTGGCGCCGCTGGGCTCACAGTTCAACAACCTGAAGCGTGATGTGGAAGTGGCAGAGCAAGAGTATACCGCTCAGTTAGAAGGCCTGAAGCAAAGCAAGCTGAACCAGCAAAATATTGCCATGGCTTCCAACCTAAAGGTGATCGACCCGCCATACTTCCCTATAAAGTCGACAGGGGCCAGTTTGATTATGCTTGTGCTGTTTGGCTTCTTCGGTGCATTTTTGTTGACAAGTGCGGGAGTTTTTGCCGCCGATAAACTGGACAACTCCCTCAGGAAGCCAGAGCTGGCTTTAAAGACCATCAACTTTCCGATTCTGGGCGTTCTGCCTGAAACAACGGGCAAGCCCAGCGCCAAGCAGCTGGATGAGGTGAAAAGAGCAGAGGATCAGCTGGCCCGCCAGGTGTTGCTTAAACTGCAGCAGCAGCGCAACCCTAACAGTCCGCGCGTAATTGGTGTGTTAAGCAGCTACTCCGGCGAAGGCAAAACCACAGTGGCCAATGCACTGGCCAATAGCCTGCACAACATGGGCATAGAGGTTGTGAGTTTCATACCGGATGGGCATGCCTTCCCGGATGCACTTTTCGATACCACCACCTACTACTCCCCGGTGAATGGCGTACGTTCAGACTCGGCTTTATCTGAGATGTCGGGCAGAAGCCTGAACAGCACAGATGTAGTGATTATTGAGTTCCCGCCACTGTTAGAATCAGTTTACCCGGTGCTGCTGTTAGAGCGCCTCGACATGATTCTGGTTACCGTTCAAACAAACCGTACCTGGGAGCAGGCGGACAAAACAGTATTTGAAAACATCGAGAAGATCACAAATGCGCCGATAGAGGTTGTGCTGAACGGCGTGCTGCAGCAGTATGTGCAGGATTACGTGGGCGCGCCTGCTAAATCGTTGCCAGCGCCAACGCGCCCGGCACCAACAGAAGACGCGCACCAGAAACTGGGGAAATGGGAGAAAGAAACCCCCATACTTAACCCGTAGCCTGTACGTCACCTTAAAACGCTAGTCCCTTAGTAGCTAAAGATTCGATATGAGGCAGTTTGCTTTTATTGCAGAGCGTAAAACGGTCGGCATTCTCCTGCCAGTGGCAACGCTTATTGCCGTTGGCATCGGATGGCTTACCGCAAACATCGGCATACTTGTCCCAGGCATGCTGGTGCTGCTGGCGGTGGCTATACCGTTTGTTCTTGCTGTATTCTACAACCCCAGACTGGGGCTGAAGGCCACCATTATCTACTGCTTCTTTCTTTTTGGGATAGCGCGCGAAGTAGGAGGTTTCCCTTACGGCCTGTTGGTGGACGGTTTACTGGTCTTCACCTGGATAGCTGTTTTTTTCAGCAATTCAAAAGCACTTGATTGGGACAACATAAAGAATGACCTCTGCCTGATCACACTGCTTTGGTTTCTGATAACGGTACTGGAACTGGCCAACCCGGCAGATGCCAGCCCGATGGGATGGTTACAGGAGATGCGAGGCACTGCGCTGTACTGGCTGCTGGCAGTGCCGCTCTCCCTGATGCTTTTCAACACCAACAAAGACCTGAATTCTTTCTTGACCATCATCATTGTACTGTCGGTGGTGGCCGCCCTGGTTGGCATTAAGCAGTTGCATATCGGTTTATCTACCGGTGAGCAGGCTTTCCTGGATGCCGGTGCAAACAAAACGCACATCCTTTTCGGAAAGCTCCGGGTTTTCTCCCTTTACAGCGATGCCGGGCAGTTTGGCGCATCACAGGCACACCTTTGCCTTGTGGCCCTGGTATTGGCACTGGGGCCATTTAAAATTTGGATACGGGTGCTCCTGTTAGCTGCGGCAGGCATACTTTTTTACGGCATGTTAATCTCAGGAACGCGTGGGGCACTTTTCGCCCTGGTAGTGGGTGTTGCCGTGGCACTGTTCCTGAGCAAGAATTTCAAGATACTGCTGCTTGGCTCCTTCCTGGCCCTTTCCGGCCTTTTCATCCTGAAGTATACGTATATCGGCAACAGCAGCTACCACATATACCGTCTGCGCACTGCCTTAAACCCGGAAGATGCTTCACTAGGCGTACGACTATACAACCAGGAGCGCCTCGCTGAGTATCTGGATACCCGCCCTTTTGGCGGTGGTGTTGGCGTGATCGGCTACTGGGGCGAGCGGTATAACTCCGACAAATACCTTTCCACCATCCCACCCGATAGTTACTGGGTAAAAGTCTGGGCTAGTTACGGCATCGTCGGCTTTATCATCTGGTTTGGAATGATGATGTACATACTTGGCAAATGCTGCGGCATTGTCTGGCGCATTCAGGACAAAGCGCTCCGCATAAAGTTAATGGCTCTGACGGCAGGTGCGGCTGGCATTCTCTTCTGCAGCTACGGCAATGAGGTGATCAATGCCATGCCGTCAGCAATTATAGTGTATGTCTCCTGGGCCTTCGTCTTTCTGGGGCCAAAGATGGATAAAAAAATTCTAAACGATTCCGTTGCTCAAGCTAATGCTTAAACCTTTAGTTTCAGTTATATCTGTTAATTACAACCAGGCGGCGCTTACGTGTGCCATGGTGGCTTCCCTTCGTGAGGTAACGTACCCTAACGTAGAGATCATTGTGGTGGATAACGCCTCTCCCACAGATGACCCTACTGTGATAGTGGAGACGTACCCGGAAGTTAAGCTCATAAGATCTGAAGCGAATTTAGGTTTTGCCGGGGGAAACAACCTGGGCATACAGCAGGCACAGGGAGCGTATTTGCTCTTCCTGAACAACGACACTGAGGTGGCACCCGACTTTCTGGAGCCATTGGTGGAACTCTTCGAGAATAACAGCCAGGCAGGCATCGCCTCCCCAAAAATCATCTTTTATGGGACCGACAACGTCATCCAGTACGCAGGTTCCACAGGCATTAACCCCTGGACAGGCCGAAGCAAAGGAATTGGAAGCCAGGAAACAGACATGGGGCAGTACAACACCTCTATGCAAACCGCGCTGGCCGACGGGGCAGCCATGATGGTGCCCCGGCGCGTGATAGACCAGGTGGGCCTGATGCCGGAAATGTATTTTCTCTACTACGAGGAGCTGGACTGGTGCGAAATGATTAAACGTGCCGGTTTTACGTGCCACTACATCGCCAACTCCACCATCTACCACAAAGAGTCAATGTCGGTTGGGAAGGTATCGGTTTTAAAGACTTACTACATGAACCGTAACCGGCTACTATTTATCCGCAGAAACATAAAGGGGTGGCCATTCTGGAGCAGCACCTTTATATTTTTTATGGCTGCAATTCCCAAAAAAACAGTGCAGTTTGCTTTACGGCTCCAGGGGAAACACCTGGTGGCGATCGGCCGTGGCCTGTGGTGGAACTTTACCAATATAAACCGATCGAAAGCAGGCTAAACCGGTATATTTTGACACCAATATTTTTCATGATTCAATGAGCATTACCTGCCATAAAGTCTACTGTTAATTGACAGGTAAAGCAGGCAGCAGCAACTTATAATAGGCTTAAAATTAGAGTATGACACTGATTTATTTATTTATACAAACGATACTATATGGCGCTGCTGCTTACCTGCTGTTCAATTGTGCATACCTCCTTTTCTTTGCTGTAGCCGGGCATACCAAACTTAAAAGGGGCGAGCTTCCTCCTGCACATACCTTTCGGAATGTGTGTGTGCTGATCCCGGCTTACCGCGAGGACGTGGTTATACTTGAGAGTGCCCAGACCGCGCTCCAGCATTCTTACGGTGGCGAATTAGATGTTATTGTGATTGCTGACGGACTGAAGGCCGCAACCATTGCAGCACTCCGGCAGAAGGGTGCCAAGGTTGTTGAAGTCAGTTTTGAGAGAAGCACGAAAGGGAAAGCGCTTTTAGAAGCCATGCGAATATTGCCCCCTGACCTGTATGAGGTGGCAGTGGTGCTGGATGTAGACAACATTATGGGTAACGATGTACTGGAAGAGGTGAATAACGCTTTTGAGGCTGGTTATAAGGTAGTGCAATGTCACCGGCGGGCAAAAAACATTGACTCAGCCTTTGCCTTGCTCGATGCCTGTAACGAAGAAATAAGCAATCACATTTTCAGAAAAGGGCATTTTGCCCTGGGTATGTCCCCCTCCCTGATCGGTTCCGGTATGGCTTTCGAATTCTCCTACTTAAAGCGGCTACTGGCCGATATAGGCGAGACAGTGGGCGAGGACAAAGAACTAGATTATCGCATTCTCAAAGACCGGGAGAAAGTATGCTACCTCAACAAAATCTATGTGTACGATGAGAAAATCGAGAACGCGAAGGTGTTTACACAGCAACGAACCCGTTGGATGTCGACGCAGCTGGAATACGTGAAAAAGTACACGCTGCAAGGAACTGCCCATTTGTTCCGGTTTGGGAATGTGGGCTACTTCGATAAGGTGCTGCAGACACTGCTGCTGCCAAAGGTACTTTTGATTGGGTGTGTGGGGGTCTTTTTGCTTCTCTCAAGCTTAATTTCCTTTGGCCCTCCTGCATGGTTTTGGGGAGCTCTGCTGTTGGCGTTGAACATAGCTTTGCTGATTGCGCTGCCAAGGTACCTCTACAACCGGAGGCTCCTGTTAGCTATACTTCATTTACCCTGGGCGCTCGTGTGCATGTGTGCCGCACTCTTCAGGTTAAACAGAACCAAATCATCTTTTTTACCGACACCGCATACTTCGAAAGCAGTTACGTCAGATTTAAACGATTAAAAACAAGCCTTATGCCATTCGAAATAATCATATTCCCAGCCATCCTCTTTCTTGTGATCGGCTTTATAAGTGGCTTGAAAACCGGTAAAAAATAGCCTAAAAGCAGCCGGCAACAATTGCACAACAGGTAAACCCAGGTTTTCCTGTGCTATGTTTTATACCCTAAGAGACCAAAAAACGATGGAGCTTTTTCTCAAAGTATGTTTCTGGACTGCCATTTCGGTTGTATTCTATACTTACATCGGGTATGGAATAGTAGCTTGGGTTTGGGCCAAAAGCCTTTCGAAACTGCGAAAAGGAGAAGCGCTTGCCCCCTTTGAGCCTGAGGTAACTTTAATCGTACCCGCCTACAACGAAGCCTGCATATTGGAAAGCAAAATCAAGGACTGCCTTGCCCTAAGCTACCCAGCAGCTAAACTCCGAATTATGTTTATCACAGATGGCTCGACGGACAAACCAGAAGCCATACTTGCCAAATATCCCCGGATACAACACCTGCACATTGCCACGCGTGGCGGAAAATCATTGGCCGAAAACAGGGCAATGGAGCATGTGCGTACGCCATTTGTAATCTTCACCGACTGCAACACCTATCTGAACAGGGAAGCTGTGCGGGAGATGGTAAAGCATTACCAGGATCCGGCCGTAGGGGCTGTGTCCGGAGAGAAAAAAGTAATGACATTAGACTCTTTATCCGGATCGGGGGAAGGTCTTTACTGGAAGTATGAGTCATTCCTGAAACGCTGCGATTCCGACATCCATAGTTTGATGGGAGCCGCCGGGGAGCTAGTGTCTTTCAGGACCAGCCTATACCAGCCACTCGAAGCCGATACCATTCTGGATGACTTTGTGCAGTCGTTACGTATTGTGGAGAAAGGGTATAAAGTGGTGTATGAGCCACAGGCGTTTGCCATGGAAGACCCCTCTAACTCGATGGCCGATGAAATGAAGCGCAAGATCCGGATCTGCGCCGGCGGCTGGCAGTCGATGGTCCGCCTGAAGTCCTTGCTTCTCCCCTTCCGGCAACCGGTGGTAACGTTTCTTTACATTTCGCACCGGGTGCTGCGCTGGAGCCTGACACCTGCTTTGCTTGCGCTGTTGCTGCCCCTGAACCTGGGCCTTGCTTACCTGCAGGGCGGCCTCTATACTTGGTTTTTTGTGGCGCAGCTGCTCTTCTACGCCGCTGCGTGGGTGGCCTGGCTGGCAGATGCCAAGGGGCATAAGCTAAAACCGCTTCTGGTTCCGCTATACTTTACCATGATGAACGTGGCTGTGTTTGCCGGATTTCTGAGGTACATCCGCAAGGCTCAGCCTGCGGCTTGGGAAAAGGCCGAACGAAACATCCATACTCCTGCGGCAGCTGCCTTTGCGCAGGATATGAGGAAAGCCTCCTGATCCGCCACTTCTTGTTTAACCTGACGCTTATTTTATTATAATATTGGGAATCATACAACATATAAAGTCAAACGAACGGCTAAAGGCACTGGCGCTCTATCTGCTGATGCCCGCTAACCAGGCACGCCCCCGATGGTGGGTACGCAACTTCATGAATCCCTTTTACCACCGGAAGGGAAACGGGGCTGTTTGTAAGTCTAAGGCGCGGCTCGATGTGCTGCCTTTTAACCCCTTCAGCATCGGGGAAAACGCTGTGATTGAAGACTATGCCGTCATTAATAACGGTATGGGCCACGTGCACATCGGCCGCAATACTTTTATCGGGCTGTTTAATGTGATAATAGGGCCGGTAACCCTCGGAGAAAACATTATTTTCGCACAAAACGTGGTGCTCTCTGGCCTGAACCATGGCTACAAAGACATCAGCGTTCCCATTAAAAAACAGCCTTGCACCACAGCAGAAATCAGGATTGAAGATGATTGCTGGATCGGGGCGAATGTTGTTGTCACAGCGGGAGTATCCATCGGGAAACACAGCATTGTGGCGGCAGGCAGTGTTGTCACTAAAAACGTTCCACCTTACACCATCGTCGGGGGTAATCCGGCCCGGATTCTGAAGCAGTACAACCCTGAAACAGAAGCGTGGGAAAAAATCATCAAGAAACCTATCGCTGTATAATTTTTGGTTGAAGTAGTAAAAAAGTTAGTGACTTATATTTATAATTCACGTAAAGCTATAAATACTACAGAAAACCACCATTTTAATCGCATCATTACCAGCCTGATTAAAAGACGAGTTTTCTGTACTTGATACAGAAGCCCCGGTATTGGGGCGCCTGAAAAGCACTAGTATTTGAACTACACCACACTGGAATGAACTTTGTTTTTGTCAGCTTACAACGGATTAACACGGACAGGGACTCAACCTCTACGAGCCTGGCTAAGGAACTGGCCAAGTCGCATAGGGTTTTGTACGTTAACTCCCCCATTGCCCGGGGTACTGCCGTAAAAGCATCCGGCGCAGACAAGTATACAAAGGCCCACATCAGTGCCATCAAAAGCAAAAAAGATCCGCTCTCTCAGCTTAGTGAAAATCTTTGGGTACTGAATCCACCGAGCATCATTGAGTCCCTTAACTGGATTCCGTTTACCGGCATTTTTTCGCTGGCGAACCGCCTGAACAACAAGCGCCTGGCCGATGACATTAGGTCGGCTCTCGAAAGGCTTGGCATAACCCAGTTTATACTTATCAATGACAAGGATATTTTCCGCAGCTTTTACCTGAAGGAACTGCTGAAACCGGAAAAGTATATTTATCTGGACCGGGACTACACCATTGGTGTGGATTACTGGAAGAAGCACGGAACAAAGCTGGAGCCTGAACTGATGAGGAAATCGGATGCCGTGGTATGCAACTCCTATGATTTTGTAACGCGGGCGAAACTGTATAACCCAAACAGCTTTTACATTGGCAACGGCTTTAATGTGGAGCAGTACAGCAGTGCCACCGAAAGGGTGGAACCTGAAGACTTGAAAGCAATTCCTGGCCCCCGGATTGGCTATGTCGGTGCATTGCTTAGCATCCGGTTAGACATTGCGTTGATGGTGGAGATGGCCAAAGCCAGGCCTGCCTGGAGCTTCGTGCTGATCGGGCCGGAAGACCAGGATTTTAAGGACAGCGAACTGCATGTGTTGCCGAATGTTTACTTTCTAGGGAAAAAGCACACAAGTGAAGTTCCTGCCTATACCGCGCACTTTCATGTCTGTGTAAACCCGCAAATCCTAAACGACATCACAAAGGGCAACTTCCCGCTTAAAGTGGTGGAGTACCTGGCTATGGGCAGACCTGTGGTAGCCACTGAGACCAATACCATGAACGAGGTTTTTAGCTCATATGCTTACCTGGCTGACAGCCCCACCTCTTTCATCGCACAAATAGAGAAAGCCCTGCTGCAGGATAACGGGCAAGTGCAGCAGGAAAGAAAGCGGTTTGCCCAAAATTTCAGTTGGCAGAAAGTGGCTGAACTGCTACTGGCAAGTATAGCCGGCAATCATACCAGGGAGAAGGAGGCTGTGCTAAAAAAGCTTGAGGGCCCGGTAGAGGCCTATTTGCCTGCTCTCAGCCTCGGCTTTTCAGGTGAAGCCCGGAAATCGATGGGGCTCAAATAAGTGCTGCGTTATTTTAACATGAGCCACTGCTATAAACATAAGACCAAGTATAAACCATAGCTGTACTTTACCGCGCTAATTATGTCGAAGAGATTTATGGTACCGTCCTGGCTTTCGCAGCATTCCTTTCACTACGATGATTACAAAACCGTGTCGCGTGAGCGGTTAGAGGCTATAAAAAAGGGACTTAAGAGGTTGAGTCACCCAGACCCGGTAGTATCTATTGTGCTGCCGGCCTGGAACGAAGAGCAAGGCATGCTGCATACGTTATCTTCCTTGTCGATGCTACAGACGCGCTACCCCACTGAACTGATCGTGGTGAACAACAACTCCACAGACCGGACACAGGAGATATTGGACTTGCTGGAGGTGCGTTCGGTAATAGAGAAGGAACAGGGGGTTGCCTATGCCCGCAATACCGGCCTTCAGATTTCGAAAGGGAAATACCACCTTTGTGGCGACAGCGACACGCTCTACCCTCCTACCTGGGTGGATGCCATTATTCCACCACTCGAAAAGGAAGGGGTTGTCTGTGTGTACGGCCTGTACTCGCTGGTGCCCCCTATCGATCACTCTGCCTACTCCTTCGGGATCTACAGCATACTTTCTGACATCGATGTGGAATTGCGCCGCGGGGAGCGGGAGTTCATTAACGTGCGGGGCGTAAACTTTGGTTTCAAAGCTGAATTGGGCAGGAAGGTGAAGGGCTTTGAGTTAGATAAAAATAAAATCCGGAAAATGGATGCCAAGCCCGGCACGGCAAACCACGTGGAGGACGGGGAAGACGGCACGATGGCGTTGCGCCTGCTGCAGGAAGGAAAACTCCAGATTGTGCGCAGCAGCGGTGCCCGCGTTTGGACCAGCCCCGACAGAGCACTGGCAGACGGTGGCCTGGGCAGGGCAGCTTATATCCGGATCAGAAAGCGCCTGTTGGGCATGCTGAAAAGTAAACTCTCTGCCCGAAAAAAGCCTGCCTTATCCTAACCGACCCACTACAGTAAGAGCCAAACATATATTTCTCCGGTTCAGAGAAGCGTGGAGTACCCTTATAAAGCCACTACACTTGCATGCAAGCAGAAATTATAGAAGATAGCGCCAAACAAGAAAAGTGGTTCAGTACCAAGCACCTCAACGGAAACCTCAAATCACACTCGGTTAAAGGTGGGTTCAGTACCATTGGTGGCCAGTTGGTTTCGTTTCTGCTGAACATCTCCTCTACCGTATTTATGGCGCGCCTCCTGTCGCCGGAAGATTACGGACTGGTGGCCATGGTTACGGCCATCACCGGCTTTGTGGTTATTTTCAAGGATATGGGCTTATCAGCGGCTGTCATTCAACGGGAGCACATCGATCAGAAACAGGTTAGCGCTGTGTTCTGGATAAATGCCGGCATCAGCCTGGGGATAGGATTGATTATTGCCGCGCTGGCCCCTTTTCTGGTTGACTTTTACAAGGAACCGCGCCTGCTGGACATTACGCTGGTGTTTGCGGCCAGTATTTTTGTTACAGGCTTATCGCTGCAGCACAACGCGCTCATGAAAAGGCAGATGAAGTTTCAGGCGCTCTCCATGATACAGATAGGGTGCACCGCCGTGAGTGTGCTGCTCGGTATCCTGCTGGCTTGGCTGGGGTTTGGCTATTGGGCAATCGTGGCTTATATGGTGCTTAACCCTGTCATTTCGGTTGCGGTGCTCTGGCTAACCTGCGACTGGCGCCCGAGCTTTTCGGTGAAGGCCCTGGAGGTGGGCGCCCTGTTAAGGTTTGGTGCTGGCATCACCGGCTTCGACATGGTCAACTACTTCTCCCGAAACATGGATTATGTGCTGATAGGCCGGTACGTCGGGTCGGGGGCGCTTGGTGTCTATACCAAGGCATACCAATTACTGCTTCTTCCGATCACACAGCTGCGCGACCCGCTCAATAGCGTGGCACTGCCGGCTTTAAGTTCTTTGCAGAACGACAAGTATAAATACCAAGCGTTTTACAGGCGGTTCCTTTTCACGCTTTCCTTTTTCTCAATGCCGCTGGTGGTGTTCATGGCTGTTTATGCCGAAGAGCTTATCCTGACGGTGCTTGGAAACCAATGGGTTGCCGCCGGGCCCATTTTCCGACTCCTCGCTTTTGCAGCCTTCATACAGCCCTCGCTTAGCACTATTGGGTTGGTGCTGATAACAAGCGGCATGGTAAAGCGCTATTTCTGGTGGGGCGTTATCAATGCGGTAGTCGTAGTGACTGCGTTTTTTATCGGGGTGCAGTGGGGTGTGCAGGGAGTAGCTATTGCGTATGCCGTCGTTACGTATCTCCTGCTCTTTCCGGCTCTCCTCTTTTGCTTCCGCCAGGTACCTGTTACCACCGCCATGTTTCTGAAGGAGATTTCCCTTCCGGCACTTTTTTCCTTAGCGAGCGGCGCAGCCATGTTCCTCTTTAAGCTCAACTTTGGCCAACTGCCTGATATAGCCCTTTGTGCGGCAGGATTTGCCGTTGGTGCAGCCTGTTACCTCCTGGCGTGGTGCATTTCCAAACAAAGCAGGGCCAAGGCGAACCAGATTTTTGATATTGCCTCCACGCTGATGAACAGGTTTAAGGTATAACTGCTTTTACATAAATATTTATTATTTTTTATTACATTAGTACTAACAATGTAAATATTGTTTCGTAACTATATAGGAATAGAGCTTAAAACAGAAAAACTACCGCTCCAACACCTTTTTCGGAACATCCTACCCGCTATGCAACGGCTACTCCTAAGCTTCCTTTACTTTTTTACCACCCTTCGGTACCCTTCCATTGATAGGAGCATCCGGTATTACCTAAGAGACAACTTATATTGCCGCCTGTTCCAGGCAAAGTATGTGGTGAAGGATTTCTTCATCAAGAAGAAGTATAAGACAATCCACTACCATGGGGAGTTTCAGCAGGAACTAGCCTTTATACTTCCCTTTGCTTATTGGCACCACTTGAACGGCACCCTCTTCAAGACCATCTCCTGCAAAGACACGAAAGAACTCTATTTCTTCAGCAGCAACCACGAGGAAAGGTATGAGGTACGGGATTGGACCTCGAACTATGATAATTTTGAGGTGCCGAACATGACGCACAGCGCGAGCTACAGCTACTCCAAATGGAAGCGGGTACCGCTCAAGCAGCATTACCAGAACGATGTGTTTGTGTTCGGCAAGCCACTGCTGGTTATCGCTAACAAGTATAACATTGAATGGAACGAGCAGCCTGTCAACTTCTTCGATATTCCGACCCTTAACACCATACTGGAGAAGTATAAGCACAGGTACCAGATTGTATACAACCGACCGCTCTCCAGCCAGATTGTATCAGACAACAGTGAAATTCTTGATTTGCACGAGTATGCCTGGATGCGCGACAAGCACCCAGAGGTTATACTTATGAATGATTTGTACCTGCAGCACCGCGATAAAGTAAACAACTTTAATCATTTGCAGCTAATGGTGTATGCCAACTGCAGTCACTTTGTATCGGTGCACGGCGGTACAGCCACGTTGGCCAGCTACTTTGGGGGCATTAACATTCTGCTGTCAAAAAAGGGGATTGAACACCAGTTTAACGAGTACGAGACAATATTTCCTCTGCTTTCTGGCGCACGCATCGTGCACGCTAAAACAGAGCAGCAGGTGCTGGAGTACCTTCAGGAGCTGTTTTAACACCATGCAGGCACAGGCTTAGCACCTAGAATAAATAAATAGGAAAAGGACCCATAGCTTTGCCAGTTATAAGGGTTACGGGCAAAGCACAAAGGTTTAAAAGCAAGCTGTTTGCGACAAGTAAAAGCTGTTACAGCTTTTGCCAGGTTAATATAATTTATTTCTAATCTTTTATACAAAAAACAAGTATAAGCAGGATATAAAAAGGCGTCTCCCGCTCAAGTACTAACCACAGAAACTGAAGTATGGATTGATTAAACTGAAGCAGCAGAAAGTTCATTAGAACGTTTCTGTCAGTTTTACCCGCAGCAACAGAAAGCAAGCTTCTTAGCTTCCGCTGGTACAGCAGCAGTTAACAACATTCTAAAAAAACAGTAGCGTAAAAGCATAAAGATGAACTACAGATCTATCGACGATATGAATCACTGCATGGCCGCCAATCTGGCCAAGGTGCCTGCAGGAACAGATCTTATCGTGGGAGTACCACGCAGCGGCTTGCTGGCTGCTAATTTGCTGGCTCTTCACCTCAATCTTCCTTTCACCGATGTAGAGGGCTTTGTTGAAGGCCGCATCCTGCAGTCAGGCAGCCGGCTGAAAAATTATATGAAACCATTCGAAGCGTACAAGCAGGTACTGGTAATTGAAGACAGCGTATGGTCGGGACAGTCGATTGAGGAAGTAAAAGAGAAACTGGTGGGGTTGTATCCCGATAAGCAAATTGTGTATACTGCTGTGTTCATCGCGCCGGAGGCCGTGGACAAGGTGGACTTCTACTTTGATGTTTGCCCTGGCCCCCGTATTTTTGAATGGAACATGATGCACCACGAGCTGCTCGAAAACTGCTGCGTAGACATTGATGGTGTACTGTGTAAAGACCCGACTGAGGAGCAGAACGATGATGGGCCCCTTTACGAGGAGTTTCTAACTAATGTGGACTCGCATTTGGTGCCCAGCAAAACAATCGGGTGCCTGGTTACAAACCGCCTGGAGAAGTACAGGCCACAAACTGAAGCATGGCTGGCGCGCCACAATATTAAGTATAAGGAGCTGGTCATGCTGAACCTGCCCAGTAAAGCAGCCCGCCTGAAGGCCAACAACCATGGGGGCTTTAAGGCATCCGTCTACATCAAAAACGATTACTGGCTGTTTATTGAGAGCTCAGAGTGGCAGGCACGGCAAATTGCCAATTTAGCGGGCAAATCGGTTTACTGTGTTGACTCCCGAAAAATGATTTACCCGGACGCGGTGGGAAAAACCAGGGGCAATATCAGAAAGTTTCTCCGCAAGGCACTAAACCTATTTTAGCAATATGAATACCCTTTCGCTTGGGCAAGACCTTCATGGAACCGGCTTAAATGAATGGCCAACTCCTTATCACAAATTTAATCTTCACATCAAGCAGAGGCTTTATGTTAGTGACCACATGGCTCCTGTGGAGATTTGCTGATTTCCCGGAAGTTCATCAACTTCCGGAACCAGTAAGGATTACCCTGTAACAATGCCGCATCTGGCCCAGCCTCCGCCAGCGTAAAGGTTTTCTGCTCCCCCTGCTGGAGGTAGGTTACAAAGGCTGGCCGTTCCCGGGCAACATAGTCGTTAAACTTATAAGCGTTCATGATTAAGTCTCCCTCAGCCAAACGCTGCAGAAACTTATCCGAGGAGGCCACAATTTCGATCATATCATCCTGGTAGTTGAACAACTGCAAACTGGCTGGAACTAGCAAATGATTGCTTACCCCACCCTCCGTCCGGAGATTGGAGAACATGGCAAAAGAGCTTTCCGTTTTCAGGCCCAGGTACGGCGACAGGCCGTTTAGGAACACGAGCGCTGGAAGCAGAAAAAACGCCCAGTGCCGTACGGTGAAGGTACAAAAACTCTGGTAGAGCTTTTTCGGTTTTCCTTCCAGCATGGATCTGATAAACAGAACCACCACCACAAGACTGTAGCCCATCCAGAAAAAGTACAGCTCAAAGTTCAGCATTAGCTTTGTGAGCAAGTTCAGAACGAGCAACGCGCCAACCGCTACAAAAACTACAGCAAAAAGCCTTTTGTAACTGAATACATTGAAATTAATTTTGCTTAAGTATTTTTTGGCTTTGACCCTGGCCCACATCTTTGGAATGTTGCGAACTACCTGCGGCCCGGCAAAAAGGAAGTAAACTGCGAAAATCATGGAAGAAAAATCGTAGAAGCCATTAAGTGGGTTGAATCCCAGCATTCCGTGAAAGAGCAACCCTACCAACACCCCCCAGTTACGCGTAACTCTAAAGCATAGCAGCAAGGGAATCAGCGCTTCAAAAAATATGGTACCGTAGGCACCCAAAGAAAGCAAGACGGGCGGTATTACCACTGTAGAGTCTCCTACCTGGGCATACATGAAGTAAGATGCGCAACTCAGGTCCGTAGAAAAAAAGCCGCTGTTGAGTTTGTGAAAAACCACATAGAAGTAAAGAATCAGCACCTCTATCCGCACCACGGGCGCAAATGTTTCCAGCCACTCGCCCGCGTTAATCTTAAACGTTTTGTTTTTTAGGATAAGGTACACCAGTGCCTGCAGAATGGTAAGGTTTACGAAAGCCGTAAAAATCCAGTGGTTGCTGATAACTGGGAGCTTGTAGAAAACATCATGCAACTGAAGTAAGAGCAGTACCACAAAGCCAGCCACGGAAGCCGGCCGAAACAACACATGTATAGCCGCAAGCGTCAGGAGCGAATAGTGCAGCATCGTGTCGAAGGAACTTGACTGCGCCATGTGAAATAACGAAGCAAAAGCCCATAGGCAACTGAACACCTTAAAGTGCAGCTCTTGTTGCGACGTATTGATTCGTTGAATGGAACTTTTGACCGTGAGTAGTGCTTCCTGAACCTGATGCATCATTTTCCTCATTTTTCAACTTGAATCCTGATTAACTTAAATGCGGCGGAAAGTATAGGAAAGAGAAAGGATTGGCGCAGGGCGTTTTGTAGGGATCGTATAGCCCTACATACTGCACCGTCCTCTGCTCATCCATTTTATTTCTGAAGAAATCGGTTGCCAGCAAATAATCCTGCACCATTTCATTCACCACACCCGACTGCTCCGAACTGGCATGCATCAAGTATAAACTTCTTACTTTTAGCTGATAATTAGAGGATTTGTTTTTGCTGTAATCCGCTACAAAACGTTCTATTCCGGGTTCATCGAGTTTTAAGTAAGACAGTTCTCTTTGTATGGTTCTTTTTGCTGCCTCAGCATAAGAAACAGCCATCAAACCCATACCAGGTATTGCCACCAAAGCAGTACCTGCACCAGCTAAGAGCAAGAAAAATCGTCTGTTCATAGTCTCTCTGTTTAAAAGCTTTTGTCTGCCGCAAACAACGACAGCGCTGATAGGGTAAGCGTTGGGTTGGAGGGCGTAAACGTGGTAAAAACGCCACTCCCCAATACAAACAAGTTGCGGTACTGGTGATGGATCAGGTGCCGGTCTACCACGCCCCCGGCAGCGTTTGTACTCATCCTGGTGGTGCCGAGTATGTGCGCCTCGGTATTGTGCGGGGCTTCGTAGGTGATTTTCTCCACAGGCAGGCAGGCCAGGAGTTCCGGCAGCTTCTGCTTCATGGTCTCTATTCCCTTCAGGGCATACTCAGTTGGCCCGTTGTAATGCACCTTCGGCTTCATTCTATCATCCGACAGGGTAACATAACTCTCTTTCGAGGGTAGGTCCTCGAATATCATCCGAAATGTAACTATGTCGCGCCATTTGCCTTTCTCCACGCGCATGTATGGGTGGTTGCTCGACTCCATCAGGCAGGCTGCGTACTCCTTCCGGTGCGCGCCGTCGTATAGCATATAGCCGTTAGCGTTCACCCAGGTGCTGCCGCCCACGTGCTGCAAGTCCTTTAGAAATACCCTGGCATCCAGGCCGATCTGCTCTCCCAAGCCGCTACCGGTCATAGGGTTGCCGTCTCCGGCATTCAGAAGTATGTGTGCGTTAAAGATGCTGTTTGCCCCCAGGGCCACCACCTCCCCCGCTACCTTTGTTTCTTTCCCGTCCTTTACAAAATTCACGTAGCGCACCGAATCTGCGTCCAGCTCCAGGCTGTATACCTGTGCGCCGTAAAGCATTTCCACGCGCGGGTCTTCGAACACGGCCATACTTCCATTCTCGATGGTATACTTGGCGTTTACAGGGCAAATGCTGCACACTGAACTGGCACAGCACATGTTACGCCCGTTGCCTGCCACGCGTGACCGAGCTGTAGGCTGGTTAATGTACAGGCTACCGTATTGCTTCTTCATCAGCCTGTCGACATCGGTAAACAGGTGCGGTGGCTGCGGGTATGGTTTTGTTTTAGGGAAGGGGGTTTCTGCAGGACCCGAAATAGCCATATGCTCCTCTACTTCCGCGTAATAAGGCTCCAGTTCATCATACTGCACCGGCCAGTCTTCCCCCACGCCATACATGGTTTTCATTCGGAAGTCGTTGGGCATAAACCGGGGAGTGCAGCCAAACCAGCAGTTGGAACTACCCCCAAAGCCAAGCGTGTAAAGCCAGCGCTTTTCCGGCGTCATGTTCACGATCGTATCCTGGGTCTGGTGGTAGTCAGGATTGGGGTTGGCAAAGGCTGTGGCCTCCCCTCTTCTTTCCTTCACGCGCTCCATGTGCGGAAAGTGGTAGCCTCTCTCCAGCACCAGCACCTTCGCATTTGCCGGCGCTTTCTTCAGATAGTTTAGCAGGAAAAAGGTGGCAGCAAAGCTGGACCCCACAACTACCAGCGCGTATTTGTTTTCGTTTCTCAACTAAAGGTGATTTTAGGTGAAGCCTTACAGGCTAACTCAATGGGTGCGGGTACTAAATCAGGTTTACAGTTACAAAATCTTCAGAAACAGATTACTTCGTAACATTAAAATTTTTATTGGTTTATTACAGAATGATACGAAATTAAATTCGGATGGTTATATATTAGAGATGCAACATTGTTGGATTGGTGTTTTAACAAAAATAGGGCGACATAAAGTATGGTTTTGCTTTACGTGGTTCTTTCTGTTCCCGCAGCTTCCCAGATAATGTTGCTTAAAAATAGCAGATTTCAGCTAAAGATATGTGCCCATCAACCTCTAGGCTAGAAGTTGCTCCATTATAGTTTACCACAGCCGCATTTCTCTTCTTTATTTTGGCTTCTCTATTGTATCCACCACTTTCCCTCCAGATACTCGCAAATTAACACGCTACATTACAGCGTCAATAGTATTGCGTTATACACCTTTATTTCAGCTTTTTTTCCATTTTAAACAGGTGCACATTTACATCAGGCCGCAGAAAGGAATCAACCTCGTTTCCCATTGCATCAAACTTGTCATACAAGATTTTCCTGGTGTTGTCTTCTGTGTAATACCAGGTTGGCTGCTCATCAAAATCGCCGATATTAAAGCCCCTGCCGTTGCTGTAAACGAGCCACACACGTTTGTTTCCTTTAAGCGCGGCAATATCCGCATCAAGCAGCCTGTAATACTCCTGCAGGTTTTTTGCCTTCGTCCTGTAATCGTTGCCTTCTATGGCATCATACTTCAGCCCCTCCGTGTCCTTGTAAAATCGGTACCCCACCAGGTTGTTCCAGTAGATGTATACCACATCCCCTTCCTGGTACCGCTCGTTTATAAACGAAAGCGTCTCCCGCTGAAAGGATTTTTTATACTCGCCAAAGAGATGGGTGTTGATAAGCAGATTGGTGGAGTTAGCCAGTGGACCCAGCAGCAGCAAGGCAGGGAGCAGGTAGCGCCATTTGGCCGAAGCTGGGAAAAAGCGGGTGGCACGATCGCTCCCCTGCGCCACAAAAATAATGAGTAAGGGCGCAAGAAAAATGAGAAGGCGGTCCATAAAGGGATACATTCTTAGGCCGGAAGCCAACATGGTAAGCAGCAGCGGAAACAGCAGGATCATGAAAAGCCTTCGGTCCTTTTTAAAGTAGGACACCAGCCCTACCCCCAGTATGATGAGCGGAAACACTGAAACCCTGCTTAGGATGCGCACGATAGGATTATGGTAGGGCGGCAGGTCATACCATGACAAGCCAAGTGGATGGTGCAGAATAGAGAATGCTTTCAGGAAAAACCATTTCAAATCCGCCACGGAAGTGGGCGGAAGCGGCATAAAGCTGTTACGAACCTCAAACCAGTACATTAGCCATTCCGAATCAGCATACTGGTAGATAAACAGAAAGTAGTTCAACGCAAAGCTGAAGAGCCACATAGAAAAGGGTATCATAGCTCTAAAGAGCAGCTGCCAATCCCGCTTAAATATGTAGGAGAGGCACACGCCAAATGCCATACCCGCCAGCACAAAAATAGAGGCGAAGGAAAACCACAGTATCACGGCACCGCTTAGTCCCCATAGAAGCAGCGATTTTATGTCTTTTTTGTCATGGAAGCGGATGTACAAGTATAAAATGAGCACCGTGGCGAAAAACTCTGTGCTGTATTGCTTGGCCTCTACCGCATGGTACACAATTGGCGGAGCTGCCGCCAGCACTCCTACGGCCACCACTACTCCCAAGGGCCTCAGAAAATATCTGGCAACGGGCAGAAATACAAACAGGGAAGCAAGGCCGCAGAGCAGCGGGAAGAGCCGGAGTGCCATCTCACCCGTTCCAAAGAGCACCACCGCCAGCCGCGACATCCATAAATACCCCAGCGGTGCCTTTTGCTCGTACTCCAGCATTGGTTGTGCTAGCTCAGCAAAGCTCATTTTCACCAAACTGGCTCCCAGGAAAAGCTCATCGATGTACAACGACCGGTTATCAAAGAAATGGAACAGCCTTAGGAACACACCAAATGCTAACAATGCCCATAGGATAGGCTTCCAGTTATAGGCAGAGTGTTCGCCGCCCTGCGCAACAGCAACTTCGCTAACTTCGGGATGGGGTGATTTAAGAAAAACATGCATAGTTGCTCTCTGTCGTATGTTTAAGTATGAGTTCTGAAAAGCCGGCTCCTGTATATCTAAAAAGCATTCTGCCCCTGCTCCGGAAAAGAATGCTCTGCTAATTAGGTTTTCTGCTGCTAGTGCTCTTATGTTTCAGTTCACATGGCTTTGACTCACAGGCACGCCTAAGCGAACAGCGAGTTTTCCTGCTTCTGGATTAACTCCCTGGAATGAAGAACCTCAGCCCCGAAGTTTTTAAAGATTTTATAGTTTTCCATTCCATCTGCATTGGCTGTCAGGATGCCGTTTCGAATGTTCTCATCAGAACGGCTTCTGTTTGTACCTTCCAACTGATAGTAAGCTACCTGATCGTCTGTACAATTAATGGCTTTCTCTAAGGTGGTGTTGCTTAGGTAGCGCAGGAAGTTCTCCAGCTTTTCCTGCTTAAATACGAGGCCCATGGCACGCCCCCGGTTTAAAAGATCAATATCCTCGTGGCCAATTGGCAAGAAACTTTCATCGTATCCCCCCAATTTCATAAAGCTCTCCTTATAGAGACACAACCTTCCCACCGTTCCCCAGTACGGCGGTTTATGAAACTGGTAAATGTTGCCGGTTCCGTGCTGGTTAAACAGGTAGTTGATGTAATAGGCGAAGTCTTTGCCTGTGAAGTTATCTCCATCCACGTTGCACACGATCTGCCCCTTAGCCAGCGCATGCGAGAGGTTCTTTGCCTTGGAGGCATGAAACCGCTGCGGCTCATCTGTCCGGTAATAATTTAACAGACCTGCCTCCACATACTTTTTCAGATGCTTTTCCGCGTACGCATCCAATCCATCCTGAGAGTTATAGTTAATCAGCACGAACTCGACCTTCGGATAACTCATGTTATCCAGGATATTTTTCTCTATAGTGTGCTTTAGGTGAAACAGGCGGTTCATGCAGGTGGAGCAGAAGGAGATGGAGTAGTGATGCTCCTGCTCGTAAATCTCCTTTGGAAGCGCCGAATCGCGGTACCTCCTCAGGTTCATGTCCCTGAAATTGCGAAGCGCCCGCTGTAGCCCCTGGGGTAAAATTTTGCTTAACGCTAACGATAGCTTCGACATATTTTTGTACCTGAATAAACCAGTTCATTGCCAAGTGCCATGAGCAGGAGTTTGACTTTAGATGATAAAATTAAACGGATTGCCTGCGCCCAATCAACCTACCACAGAATGCCTGAGCAGCCAGTTGAGCCATGGAATATCGATAAGCATCAGCGCCACCAGTAAAAGACTGAAGAGCACCACATAGGTCATAAAGTACTTCCGGGTGTACAGCTTCTCTGATCCCTGAACGGGTGAGTCCTTCAACAACCCTATCTTGAGGTACCAGGCAAACAGCAGCGCGAAAAACGGAAAGCTGATCAGCAGTTCAATGCGGTTCTTAACCAGGAATATGCCCAGGAAAAACGCACATGTCAAGGCATAGAAGAACATGGAGATCAACAGGCTGTTTTCAGTGTAAAAACGGAAAGAGCGGCGATACAGACCGGCTCGCGCCGGGTCTCCGATAAGTCTGAATTCGGCAAAGCGCTTTGTTGCCATAAGAAACGCACCGCCCATCCAATAGGCCACGATGATACTGGTAGGCGGGAATATTAGCCAACCGGCATCCCAGGCCGAATCCGGTAACATAGAAACAGGCGTTACGGCAAACCAGCCCAAGGCAAAGCGAATCGGATTGTTCACAGATTCTGTCAGCACATCCAGGTAAACGCGGTCCTTGCTACGGAAGGGCTTCACGTTGTAGATACCGCCCATAAAAAGAAGAAAGGCAGAAATTATCAGGAACTGCACTGAGATGGTCCAGGCCAAGGACAGACCCACGAGTGCCAGCAGGGCCCACTCCGAATAAACCAGCACCGGGTTTACGACACGCACCACCGAGGTACGCTTGTTTTTTAGCGGGTGAAAGCGATCGAATTCCGCATCAAGGTACTCATTTATCACGTAATTGGCTGATGCGATCAGGCATGTGCTCCCGATGGCCACCAGTATCCGGGCCAAAAGCGTCATGTCTAACGGCGTCTGGTACAGCACGTAGGCGAACAGCATGCCAGGAAACATGAATACGTTCTTGACCCAGTTGTCCGGGCGTGCAATGGCAACATAGTCGGCCAGGGAGGCAGGCAGTGCCTTCGGGCTAGCCACAGAGGTAGATTGTACGGAATCCAGGTTCATTCGAAAGTCTTTATGCGTTTACAGATATGTTCATTTGTTTTAAAAGCGAGGGATAGAACGCATAAGCTTCCGGACCTTTCCCCAAAATCAGGTAAGGCATTCCAGCGCGTTCGGCACAGGCACCGTCCAGTTCCTGACGGTCGCCTATAAACAGGCACTCGGTTACATCTACTCCCAATCGTTCAGCCACCAGCCGCAGACCGCGCGGGTCTGGCTTCAGGTAATCTACCGCTGGGTCTGTGGAACTCACCACCACATCCGCCTGCAACCCCAGGGCATTTAGTTTATCTGTGGCTGGATAGTCAGAGTACACAGCAACCTGTATACCTGCGGAGCGAAGTGCGTGGAAGAAGTCAGCCGTGCCGGGGTATATACAACTGGCAAGGTAACGCAGCGGGAAGCGGTGCATCCAATGTTCTACCACACGGCGAACACTCGCTGCGGTATAGCCTCCGCGGCGAGCACACCAGGAATACTGGGCCTCCTCCAGCCCTGGTACCCCCTGCCCTGCCCGCCGTTCGCGCTCTGCACGGAAACGAGAGAGCAGCAGCACATCTCCTGCTTGCCAGGGGCGCGGCAGGTAGTGGCGCAGCAAAGCCAGAAGCATGCGTTTTCTTAGCTTTTTCTGATCGTACAGAGTGCCGTCCACGTCAAAGACAACTGCTTTTAATTGCGACCAGTCTATCGTCTCCTCATTCCGCATAAATGCTATATATCGTGTACTATATTAAGAAGCCAGTGCATAACAGCCTGACTTTTGGGCTGAACACTAACTACTATTTGAAATATTTGACTATCTAATTTCAGTATCCCTCTACGGAGACAAATTAATGAAGGTTGAATTTTTGATTTTATTTATAAGAAATTATACTTACAAGGATACAATTTTAAATTTTTCTATTAAAACAAGACAAATTATAATATTTAGCGTATGGTTTAAATCTATAAGTATAACGCCTGTCTATATAGGTGCGGGGGAAGTGAATCGCACACGTAATTTTTATATGTCAATCACAAGAAAGGTCCAAAAAAATCAGGTAGTCCGCTTTATAGCAGTAGGCGCAGGTTGCGCTGCTGTAGAGTTTATGCTCTTTACACTGCTGGTTGATTTTTATAATATCAATTACTTAGCGGCCAACTTAATTTCCCTGTTGGTGGCGGTTGTGTTGAACTACCTGATCTCCAGAAAAGCTGTGTTTGAAAGCGGTAAGCATACGGCCAATGTCGAGTTTATTATTTTCGTGCTGTTCACAGGTATCGGCGTGGGCATGAATCAGTTTCTGGTGTGGTATTTTGTTGACCAGGTGCTGCTGGATGTGCGATTGGGAAAAGTGTTCGCCATTGGCCTTGTGGCCATCTTCAATTATTTCACGAAGAAGCACATCGTTTTCAAAAATTAAAGAAGCGAAAAAAGCATACACATTGATGAAAGATAGCCCACCAATTCAGCAGCCTACGCTCCATCACCCTTCCAACGCTGCCCTCCTGACAGGCGAACGCACACAGGTTTCATGGAGCACGATTGCCTGGCTGTTTGTTGCATGCGGTATTTTCCTGAGGCTCTTCCATTATATTGACAACCGCTCGCTTTGGATTGATGAGATTTACCTGGCTACCAGCCTCATAAATCTTGATTTCGCCGCGTTAGCGTCCCCACCCCTGGCTTACGAGCAAAAGGCGCCCATCGGGTTTCTATGGGCTGTGCGGCTGGCGGTGCTGGCGTTTGGCGAAAGCGAGATGGCCTTGCGGCTTTTCTCCCTCCTCTGCGGTATTGCTTCCCTGTTTGTGTTTCTGCCCGTAGCCAGGCACTTTCTAAAGCCTTTCGGCGTAGCCATTGCCATAGGTATGTTGGCGCTGGCTCCTCCTTTGGTATATCACTCTGTTGAGGTAAAGCAGTATGGAACATCAGTGCTGGCTTCGGTGCTGTGTTTATACTTGTACATTCGCTTCAGTGCTAAATTCAATGTAAAAGACCTGCTCCTTTGGGGAGGCTGGGGTGCGCTTATACTTTGGTTTTCCTACGAAGCCATCTTTGTACTGGCAGGCATTGCGGTAAGTGTGTGCCTCACGTACCTGGTGCAGAAAAGGTGGAAGGCACTTTTCCTTTCTGTTATTCCATTCGCTTTGTGGCTATTCAGCTTTTCCATTAACTTCATACTGTTCACTTACAAGCATGCAGACTCTGCCTGGCTGGTAGAGTGGTTTAAGCTGCGTGGTGCCTTCATGCCCTTGCCACCCAGTTCGCTGACGGATGTAAAATGGTTTATTCAGGCGGGTTACCTGTTACTTGAATATCCCCTTGGCTTGTTGTGGAACTCAAATACAATAGACAACCAGGCGCTGCGGATTTTGCTAAAGATGTCGCTGCTGCCCCTTATTTTTATTACTATCGGTTTTGTGGTTGTGTTCAGGAAGAACAAAACCACTTTTATGCTGCTGCTTTTCCCGGCTTTGCTGGCTTTGCTGGCATCGGGGTTGGAGTTATACCCCTTTTATGAGCGGCTAACGGTTTTCCTGGCGCCTCTTTTCATACTATACCTGGCCTCGGGCACCCAATGGGTGGCTGCGGTATTGCCGGGAAAAGCGCGCTGGCGCTACCTGTTTGCCAGCCTGATCCTGCTGGGGCCTGTCTTCAGTTCTCTTCAGCAACTATACAACGTTAATTTGTTTGGGGGGAAGAAACATGCGCATCACCGCGAAGCCATACTATACATTCAGGAGCACATGCAGCCCGGTGACGTGGTGTATGTAAACTGGAATGCCCAACCAGAGTATGCCTATTACAGAGAGGTGTATGACCTGAACTTCAAAACCATTATGGGCAAAGATGTAAGGCAGCAGTCGGCAAGTACGGCTGCCTATTTCCAGCACCTTAGCCCAGACCTAAATGAGATGGCAAAACACCCACGCGCCTGGGTGCTTCTCAATAATATGATGGGTGCAAATATTGGTGAGGTAGAGTACCCCGGCGACCTGTTTTCCACCGCTCTCAAAGATGGAAGCCTGTTTGTGAAGGAACTGGAAAAACGGGGAGAATTGAAAGACGCTTTCAAGGGCCTGCACAACGATGTGTACTTATTTGACTTTACGCATAAAAACATACCTAAACCTGGCGATGCTTTTTAATTTTTTGCGAATGCGCAGCTTTTCATCCTTCTAAAAAAAACAGCTTTTAATGTCGAATCAAAAGAAAATAAAAGTACTGGAGACCATCCGGCAAGGGAAAATCGGAGGCGGTGAGACCCATGTGCTGGACCTGGTTCGCGAGCTGGACAAGGAGACATACGAACCGGTAGTGCTCTCTTTCACGGATGGCCCCATGGTAGACGCGTTGAAGGCGATGGGCATCAAGACGTACGTGATCCACACTGAAACGCCCTTTGACATCCGCATATGGAAAGAGGTACGACAGCTGTTGCAGAAAGAGGAGGTTGACGTGCTGCATGCGCACGGCACAAGAGCCAACTCCAACACATTTTGGAGTGCCCGCCAACTGGGTATTCCTGTTATCTACACGGTGCATGGCTGGTCGTTTCACCAGGACCAGCCGCTGTTGGTACGTAGGTTTAGAACAATGGGCGAAAAGCTGTTGGTTAACAACGCTGACATCACCGTATGTGTGTCAGAAAGCAACCACCGCGACGGGCTATCCTTGTTTGGGAAGAACCATACCACTGTTATCAGGAATGGCGTAAATATTCAAAAGTTTAACCCAGACGGTGCATATAAAGACATTCGGTCCGAGTTCGGAATTCCCCAAAATACGCTGCTGATCGGTTATATTGCCCGCATCACCAAACAAAAAGATCCCCTAACACTGGTCAGGGCAATCGCACAAATCCCTGAAAACCTGCACATGCACTTCCTGGTTGTG
Organism: Pontibacter akesuensis; assembly: GCF_001611675.1. Classification (NCBI taxonomy): domain Bacteria; kingdom Pseudomonadati; phylum Bacteroidota; class Cytophagia; order Cytophagales; family Hymenobacteraceae; genus Pontibacter; species Pontibacter akesuensis. The sequence continues at coordinate 151,588 of NZ_CP014766.1, forward strand.
GGCGATGGTGATTTGAAGGCAGAAATGCTGCAGCTAGCAGAACAGCTACTGGTAAAGGATCGAATCACGTTTGTTCCATTCCGGCAGGACGTGCCGGACATACTTCAAGCCATAGACATCTACTGCCTGCCCTCCCTTTGGGAAGGCCTTCCAATAGGCCTGCTTGAGGCCATGGCCATGCGAAAAGCAGTGGTGGCCTCAGCTATAGACGGTACAGAAGAAGTTATCTCATCCGGTGAAAACGGTTTGCTAATTCCTCCGTCGTCGCCTAAAAAGTTAGCGGAAGCCATCATACTCCTGGCACACGACGAAGCACTCAGGCAAAAGCTAAGCGTGGCGGCACAGGCAACTGTAGCCACTACTTATAATGTGCAGGAAATGGCGCGTCAGGTAGAAAACCTCTACAAAGAGGTTTTGTCTGCCACCGGCAAATCTGAAGTGCAGGGCCAAGCAGAAGCCCTAACAGCTTAACTAAAACATGTTAGTATGGAGAGCAGCCTATCACGAACCCAAAAGCATAACCTAATGAGTTTACGTTTATCTTTTCTGTGCGCGCTGTTGCTGTCTCTGTTCCTGTTTGCTGGCTTCCTGTTGTATTCGCTTGATTTTTTTGATGATGAGGCAGCTGCAAAGCAGGCTATTCCCATCTCCTTTGCCTCCTCTGACCAAATCGGCATCATCAAATTGCAACCAGATATGTTTGTGAATGAAAGTATAGCCGGTGAAACTTCATTGCTGATAGATGAGCAGCAGTTGGTGGGAGACCCGGGCCAGACAAAGGCAAAGCCTAAGAACGCTTTCTTTACGCGGCACCACAGTAAGTGGCTATACCCGGTAAGCTTTACCGTTGATCTGAAAGCCATACACGCCATCTCAGAAATTTACCTTTACGCCGTGAACCTAAGCAGCGTGGTAAAGATAGAGGGCGGAAAACCGTTTTCGTGGAAGCCCTTAACGGAGGAGGCGCCTGCCATCGATAAAAGCTGGCGCAAGTATACTGTTTATGCCGACACGCGTTACCTCCGGTTTACCGTGGAGCAAAGTATAAACCCGGTTGAACTGGTGATTAAGGGTAAGCCGCTGGAGACTGTTAAAGTTGCGACCACCCCTGCCAACACAAAACGCCCGCGGCAGGTTACCATGGACCAACTCATAGGCGTAAATGCTTTTATTGATGACCCCCTGGACAAATTAAACGCTGTGGGTTTTGTGCGCGAATACCACAACTGGCGTTGGGACGAAAGCCAGACAAAGACATACCCGAACAACGAGAAAAAATGGAACCCCAGCTATGCAGGCGGTGGCTGGAACTTCGACGATTTCTACCGCCAGTTAAAGGATCAGGATATTCTGGTGGCGCCCGCCATGATGGGAACCGTGAAGTGGATCTCACCAGACGGAAATAAGCCGGTGCCAGAAGGGAAAAGCTCCGAGGATCCCGCCTCTTACATCGCCCACGCCGACCATATGTACCAGTTTGTGGCCCGCTACGGAAGCGGCGATGTCCGTAAGGCCCCACTGAAGCTTGCCCCGGATCAAGACAAAAAAGCAGCCCTGGGTTTGCTGCATTACTACGAGAACTGGAATGAGCAGAATATGGACTGGATGGGTCGTACCCATCATTTTACACCTTTTGAATACGCCGCCATGGCCAGCGCCGATTATGACGGGCACCAGGGGAAATTAGGTAAAACCGTTGGCGTGAAAAACGCTGACCCCAATGCCCGTATGGTGATGGGCGGTTTGGCCGGCATCAACCTGGACTATATCAAAGCGATTAAGCATTGGGCGGATTACAACAGAAACGGAAGTGTGCCATTTGATGTGATTAACGTGCACCACTACAGCAGGGCCGATAAAAAAGACGGGCGTGTGGGCATTAGCCCGGAAGAGGATAACTTAAAGGAACGGCTGCAGGAGCTGGTAGCCTACCGTGATGCGGCCATGCCCGGCAAGGAAGTATGGATTACTGAGTTTGGCTACGACACTCACCCCCGCTCCCCGCAGCGAGCGCCAGCTATCGCCTCGTTTAGCCAGGAAGAAGTGCAGGGACAGTGGCTTGTTCGCTCCTACCTGGCTATTGCCGCCGCAGGCGTAGACAGGGCCGCCATGTACATGCTACGCGACGTGAACCCGGATGCCGATGTTCAGTACTGCACCTCAGGACTCACATCGAGCAAGGAAACCGGCTGGAAATTGAAGCCTTCGTGGTATTACGTTTATACGTTGAAAAACCGGCTTAAAGGAATGCATTTTACGGGAGGTGCGGAAAAGGCAGGGGCGATGGTGTATACTTTCAGAAACAATGAAACAGGCCAGGGCGCCTATGTGGTTTGGAGTCCGACCAGCACAGGCGCTACGATCAAAGATTATGAGCTGACCATTCCGAAGAACAACACCTCCGTTAAAAAAGTGGCACTTGCCAACGGTCAGCAAAACGGCATTGAAACGCCCCTGAAACTCACAGGCCAGCAAGTGAAATTTGACGTAACTGAAAGCCCCGTGTTTGTGCTGCTGGACAAAATGTGAGCCCCTGCTATACTTCTACCACCAGTAAGGCCATGGTGGCACAAAGTAGCAGACAAACAGATTTTAGCGCATACCCAGCAACATTTTTAAGTATAACCGGGCGATTGCATAGTAGCTCGCCGAGCTTTTATGCAGTTGCAGCGTCTGCTTTACCTGTGCCCGAACGGCAGCCTTGTCATGGGTGGTATGCCAGATCTGGTTCGCTATTCGTAGGCCATAGCCTGCATAAAACTTTTTAGATTTCTGAAGTAGTCTTTCTCTCGCTTCAGTTGGCAGGTGCTGCTGAATAGTTTGCATCACCTGCTCCAGGTCGCGGAGGTGCTGCCCGGAAGTATACTTCTGCCCTGAAATGGAGGCCGTGTGTTTTCGGTAGGAGGCCAGTACCACTGGTGTATAGGCAATTGGGTAATCACGTGCTATACGCACCCACATCTCCCAGTCCTCCCCATAGTTCACCCCACTGAAGCTCCCAAGGCTTTCATACACCTCGCGGCGCACGGTGATAGCCGCGTATTGGATAATGTTTCGCTCCGCCAACTGCATCAGACCATTTTCCAGCACGCCGGGGGTTGTTCTGGCGGCAGCTTCCAGGTGAATGGGTTTGCTGTTCTGATCTATCCAGTTGTAGCGGCAAAAGGCTGCACCGGCAGATGGGAACTGCGCAAATATTTGCGCAATGGCCTTGTAATACCCCTCCTCTACTCTGTCATCGCCATGCAGCAAATGCACCAGTTGCCCCCTGGAGCGGGTAAGGCAGGTTTCGAAATTGCACAGGCTTCCCACGTTCTGCGGCTGCCTGAAGTACTGCACTCTCCCCTGCCCCACCCGCATCACCAGCGCGGCAACGTCTGCGTCTGTACTGGCATCGTCAACCACTTCTATCTGCATCTGCTCCGCCGGGATGTTCTGCACCAGCACACTCTCCAGCGTCTCTGTCAGGTAGTGGGCGCAGTTATGCACAGGTATCATCACCGACCACAGCGGACGAACCACTCCAGCGGGAACGGGCGCAATAACAGGAGGAGTAACAGGAGTATCCTTCATGAATTAAAAGCCATTGTTTGATTTTGATGTAGCTGTGGCCTTATTGCCTATACTTATACTTACCACGTTAACTTGCATGACCAGGTGCAGCTCAGAACCTTGGCAATTAGAAGATTATACTTGCTGCGCTGCTCTAACCCCTACTGTCTCCCTTCCTTTTAATCGTACGCTTCTGCCAAACTTCCTGGCCAGGTGCGAGCAGGCAATCTGCAGCAAGTATAGGAACGATTTGTCGCGGAGCAGCAGCGCTGCACCTTTGTGGCGCGGCAGGTTACGGGCATAGAAGGAAAGTATAAATCGCCTTTTATACTTGGCGGCCGCTTTTATGTCGGTTTTGTTCCGGTTGATGTTTTCTTTTTGAAGAATACAAGCCGTAATAAAATCAAGTTCGCGCAGACAGTCAAGGATTCGATCCACACGTTGCTTTTTGAGCAGTGGCGCGAAGTTATGTCGGAAACAAGCCAGAAAATCGTCAGGCAAGTTGTAATGCCCTCCCGCATAGTAGCGCAGGTTACGAAGCGTTTGCTCCCGACCAGCCTGCTCATTTTCCTGTTTCCTGGTAGCACTGGTCAGGCTCTGGGATGATAAACGATAGTCAAGTAACACCTCTGGCAGGTTCGCCAGCTTATACTTCTTCATCAATTGGCTCCAAAGCTCATAGTCTTCACCGTAGGAGGTAGGATACTTCCCGACATCCAGCACGGCCGCTTTCCGATACATCACCGATGAATGGTAAATCCAGCAGATAAACGTGAGGTTATAGTAAAAGTAGGAACTAGCAAAGTTATCGACACGCACCGTCTCCCCTTCTTCTGTTATTACCCGGGCCAGGGAGGAAACAAGGCTACAGTCGGGGTGTGCTAGCAGGTACTGGTATTGCTTCTCCAGCCGGTACGGGTAACTGATATCGTCGGCATCCATACGGGCAATCAATTCGCAGGAGGCCAGTTCTATTCCCGCATTCAACGTGGCCGTAACTCCCAGATTCTTTCTGTTTTGGTAGAAGCGGATACGCGGGTCTGAATAGGATTGAATGATCAGCGCGCTGTTGTCAGTGGAGGCATCATCGATGATCAGAAACTCAAAATCAGGGAACGTCTGGACCAAGATGCTGTACATAGCCTCCGCAAGAAACTTTTCGGCGTTGTACACCGGCATCAAAACGGTTACTTTGGCCATGGCACCGTTGTTTTGGTGGAAAATCTGTTTTTGAGGAAGCGCCTGATTTTTTGTGGCAACAGCTTCTTCGCGCTTTTCAAAGCCTCCTTTGGGGAAGTATGGCTTAGCAAGTATAACAAAGGGTGGCGGTATGGGAACAGCGCCTTCCTTAGCAGCCCTCGTATTGCCGGCTCATGAATTTGCTCGGCTTTCAAATAGGCCTCAAGCCACCCCAGAAAGCGCTTCCGCTCCTGCGCATACTTTCCGCTGGTATGCGAGGAGTGCACAAGCGAGCCGGGCCGTTGCCTGTACCAGTTGGTGCAGGTCGAGGAAACGTACACCCGCTCATGCAGGTACAGTTTCACCAGCAGGGCCTGATCATCGTACATCCCTTCAAAGCTATCGTCAAAGCCACCGTACTTTTCAACCGCTTCGCGCGTTACCAGCATTCCGCAGATGCAGGGAGCCGCACCACTCCCCAGCGGGTAAAGGCGCTCCATTAGTTGAGGTGGTTGGTATACTTTATCCTGCGCGGTGCCAACAGGTACAACAAAGTTTGCTTTACCGGTATTGTGCCACTCATACCAATATACAGTGGCTTCGCAAACAAGGCTTACCTCGTGCTGCTGCATTAGGGAGACTAACTGGCTTAAAGTACGAGGCTGCCATACATCATCAGCATCCAGAAATGCGATAAGTTGGCCGGTGCTTTTAGCAATGCCCAGGTTACGGCTCAGGCTGGCTCCTCTGTTTTGATGCCCCTCATGCTCCAGATACAGGATCTTGCCCGGGTACTGCGCCTCGTAGTTCAGGGCAATGGCTGTGCTTCCATCGGTAGCGCCATCGTCAATCAGCACGAGCTCCCAGTTTTCATACTCCTGCCGCAGCACACTCTGAATAGTCTCTTCTAAATAGGGAGCAACGTCTAGAAAACAGGTAATGATGGATATTTTGGGCGATTCAGCCATACTTTCTGGTTTTTAGAGGGTGCGCTGCCATTGTGTTATTCTTTTTTCAAAAGCAGCGCCATCCCAGTTGTTCACCTGAAAACGCCCGATCTGGAACAGGTCTGTGGCTTTACTGACTCCTTTATGATCTGTGGTGCAGGCTGCGGTAAAGCCCTGCTGCACCACGTTCAGGGTATCTTGGTTATACTTGCCTGAGGGGTAGGAAAACAGGTGTGCGCGCTGGCCGGTAAGCTCCTCCAGGTAAACTTTATTTTGCGAGATTTCCTGCGACTGCACCTCAGGTTGGTGTGCCGGTAACAAAGGATGATGCACGGTATGCCCGCCCAGTTCAAACAAGGCATGGCGTGCCAGCGACTGTAGCTGCTCCTCCGACATGCTGAAATTTTCTGGTCGCGGTGCCTGGCCTGTCCCGGCCCACGCACTGATCTCCTCCAGCAGCCTCCGCTGCTCCAGGTATGGCAGCGGACTTAGCAGTTGCCATACCTGCATGTACAGCAACGCGCGTAAGGTGGGCGCTTCATCTTCCGCATTCCAGGTGCTGTGTTTCCGCCTCATCTCTTGGGTCAGCACGGTTTCTGCCTCCAGGTCAAAAAAGAAGTTACGGCCGCCGAATTGCAGGGTCAGTTGCTGCGGCAAAACGGGCGTCTGAAGTATAATGCGTTCCAACTCATCCCACCAAAACTCCTGCTGAGCCCCAATGGCATGTTGTGTGATAAAAAAAGTAGCCGGAACACCATACTTCTCCAGCAAGGGCTTTGCCGCCAGAAAATTATCGGAATAGCCATCATCAAAGGTCAGGGAAATACACTTCCTAAGTGGCTTTCCGCTTTTTATCCGCTCCACCAGCTCCGTTAAAGGCACCACATTTCCCACCTGCTGCAGTACCTGCAACTGCTGCTCGAAATTAGCGGCACTCACAGCCAACTGCCATGGATCGGCCACAGGCGATGCCACCCTGTGGTACATCAATACCAATGCTGTGTCGGTATAGAAGCGTTTCAGGTGGTTCAGCAGGCGGACAAGCATAGGCTTAACGTGCTTTGGTAACTTTCGCTGTTACAATCACCTGATACTGCGCGTCCAAGAAATCAAGCTGCGCTTTTGTGAGTTCCTGCACGCCCATGCCATATAGGAAGGCGGTTGCCACATGCACATTCCCGAAATAGTTGATAGCAGCCGCGCAACCCGGAAAAGCCTCTGCCAGCAAGCGCTCCACGGCTTTATCTGTAAAGCTCCAGTACCATGTTTCCTTCCACTCGCCTTTATCAATGGGGGTGATGCCGGGAGTGGTAAGCAAAAAAGCACCTCCTGGCTTGAGGATGCGGAAACAGGTTTCCAGGGCAGCCTTAAAATCATAAATCAGGTGCAGCGTTTGCGTCAGCACAATGCAGTCGAAAGTATTACTGGGAATGTGCGGGGCATTGCTTAAGTCTCCTATAAACGATGCGGCCTTGTTGCTTTCGTCGATGTGCAGAATATCGCTTTGCTTCACGTTGATGCCCCCGTACAGCATAGTATATTCGTTGTCGCCAATCTCCAAAACCCGTCCTTTTATACTTGCTGCCTCCTTCTCCAGAAAGTTTTCGATGTAATACCGGTCTACCGGACCGCCACGGTCGTAGCCAAAAGCAGTGCTGAACGGGAGCACCTCCCCGAAGTCGCCGGTGGCCACTTTGCCTACCGCCGGTATATAGTTCTTGTGCAGTACCTTATGGTGCAGCCATCGTAAGCCAAACGCAGGTGCATGTTTCTTGATAAACGCCTTCATTTTAAGAGCAGCTGGGTTAGTAGAAATTTAAAATATAGGGTAGGCTTGTATTTCAGCAGCATTTGCCTCGCCTGCCGGTTGATGGGAGTTTTTTTGTGTCGCAGTTTATGGTATAGTTCCCTGCAGTAATAATTAATAAAAACGTTTCTTCCATCCCGGCTGCACCTTTCCTCCTCGGCAGCGCTTAGTTCTTTCCGGTGATTGTCCAGCACATGCAGCACCCCCTGTAACATGGCTGGGATGTTTCCCGACATGTTGGAGTTATGGTAGCGGTAGGCTGCGATCTTATGTGTCTGATGCCCTACCGGATGCTTTCGCGCAATCTTCAGAAACACATCGTAATCCTCGCAGTTCTTCAGGCCTTCGTCAAAGAGCACCTCCTCCAGCGCTTTTCTACGGAACAGGACTGTAGCTACCATGCCGATGTAGTTGCCCTGTAGCAGCCTGTGGTAATGATTTTCGTTTACCTCCTGCACCACTTCCTGTACCCGGTTCTCGTCCACAAAAACTTCATCAAAGCCTCCTGACACGAAAGCATGCAGGCGGTGCTGCTCCAGATAAGCCACCTGGTGTGCTATTCCTTGTGGGTACAGCCAATCGTCGGCATCCAGAAAAAGGATGTATGCTCCTGTACTGTTCCGGATACCAGTGTTTCGGGCAGCCGACAGACCCCGGTTGTGCTGGTAGAGGTACCTTACCCCTTTATAGCCTGTAGCCACGGCTTTTGTGCTATCTGTAGAGCCGTCGTCTATTACCAGAATTTCTATGTTTCGGTAGGTTTGCCTTTGCACGCTCTCAATGGCCTTACAAAGAAACGCACCATGGTTGTAGCACGGAATTACAACCGAAACCAGCGGCGCTGCTATGTTATCCTGCACTGTGGGCATAGGTCTTTGCTGTTGTCCTGTTAGCTTTGTTTCGGTGTCTGTAGTAAAAGGCAATCCCTGAAAACACTCCAAGAATCTGGTTCCAGAGCGTACGGTACTGGAAACGGTACGCAGGAAAGCCCTTGATGATGGCGCGGCTGTAATTGATTAAAAAAATATTGACCAGGTGCTTACGGTACCTAGCCTGCGGGTGTTGCTGCTGCTGCATCAGGGCAGCGGCGGCATGCCCGCGCATGTAACTGTAGATTTGCTTTTTCAGACCTGCCATGTCCCGGCGGTGTTCATGAAACACGATGGCCCTGGGAGTGTACAGAATTTTTCCGCCTTCAGCCAAAATTCTGTACCACATTTCAGAATCGCCGTTACAGCCTGCCGCACCGGCATCGAGCAGCTCGTTGAAAAGACCTGTACGCTCAAATATGCTTCTGCGGAAGGCCATGTTCGCCCCTGCGCCTATGCGCCACACCGGCGGCCCCTGCGCAAGCGTAGCGTTAAAAAAGTTAGCATCATACTGCTTATCCGTGTAGCCCCGGTTAAAGCTCCAATGCTTCTCAAAGATCAGTTGCGCTTCGGTCTCCAGAGCCGATGCAAGCACCAGGCCGGTTATGGCCGCTACTTCGGGATCTTCGAATGCCTGCCATACCTGGTAAACCCACAGGGGATGCACCACCACATCGTCATCTATGAACGCAACAAGAGGAAAACGGGCATGCAGCACACCCGTGTTTCTGGCGATGTCCAGCCCCGCCCTCGGTTCCGGCACATACCGCACATTTTCCAGTTGCCGCACCACCTCCTGCGTGCTATCATCGGCAGGGGCATTGTCTACCACCACAATTTCAGCGGGAATGCAGTCCGACTGCATTAAAAGCTGCAGGCAGCGGCTAAGTTGCACTGCCCGGTTGCGGGTGCAGATCACGACAGAAACAGGAACGGCTTCCGGAACAGTTTCCGTTTGCCACCGGGCAAAAGCTGTCTCCATCCATTCCTTCCATGCTTCAAACTGCATTCCCGCTATACCTGGCCGCTCCTGTTCTGAAGTTGAAGTATAAAAAGCAAGCGCGGGCGCTATGGCGGCAGTAACTTTTTTGTAGAATTCGGCTTCTATTTGTGCCTCCCCTGGTGCGATGAAAAGGTGCCCTAAGGCAAACTCCTTCCACCAGAAAACCAGGTACGCACCCTGCTGCTGCACGCCAGGCACAGGCATGCTTTTCACATCGTGCAAGTGTAGGTGGGTGATATGGTAGGGTAAAACAGGCGGCATAGAAGTATAAAGACAACCTAATGAAGTACCAGGTCTGATTTCTGAGTCAGGCGGAAAGGCAACTGCGGCCGAACGGCTCCCCACCATTTCCCAAACCATTTGATATCGCCCCGGTAATCTTCCAAATCAAAGGCCAGGCACTCCTCGAACTCAAATAGGGGAATGGAATTATCTCTGGAGGCAACCAGGGTGATAAAATAAGAGCCATCGTTCAGGAAGTTGCCGGGAATAGTAACCTCTCCCTCTATCAACCCCTTATCAAACAGTTTTGCGGCTGACGGGAGATCAAATATGCATTCGCCGGTATAGGAAAAAAGAACAAGGCTGGTGCTTAGCAGAACATCATCGCTCATGTTCCATAGTTGGAACTTCACCGTAAGTGGCACACGAATGTCCAGAATGTCTCCTGGGTTTTCGAGGTGCGGGACAAGCTCCACTGATTTGAAACGCACCTTCTCATTGCCTGGCGCCTGTGCCGGCGATTCCCAACTTTGCTTCAGCCTGTACTTCTGCACTCCGGCAATGTACTTGTTCACCACAGTGGCTACATCTCCGTTCTCCATGAGTTTGCCCCTCTGTAACCAAATGGCCCTGTCACAGAGGTTGTTAATGGCCTGCATGCTGTGGCTCACAAACAAAATGGTTCTACCATCAGCCTGCGACACCTCCCTCATTTTTCCCAGGCATTTCTTCTGGAAATCTGCGTCACCCACAGCTAGCACTTCATCCACAATCAGAATATCCGGCTCCAGGTGCGCCGCTACCGCGAAGGCCAGCCGCACGTACATACCCGATGAATAGCGCTTCACGGGCGTATCAATAAACTTTTCTATACCTGAAAAAGCGACAATTTCATCGAATTTGGCTTTAATTTCATCTCGCCGCATCCCTAAAATGTAGCCGCTGATGTAGATGTTCTCTCTGCCCGTGAGTTCCTGGTGAAAACCCGTTCCCACCTCCAGCAGGCTGCTCACTTTGCCGTTGCCGTGAACGGTGCCGCTGGTGGGTTTTACTATTCTGGATATAATCTTCAACAAGGTGGACTTGCCCGAGCCGTTGCTCCCGATAATGCCTAGGGCCTCGCCTTTGTTCACGCTGAAGTTAATGTCTTTGAGCGCCCACAAAAACTGCTTGTTAGCGGCAATAGCCTCCTCACTCTCCAGCTTAAAAAAAGGATTCTCCTTTTTCAATACAGACGTAGACCACCAGCGCTGCAAGTCCTGCCGCAGTGAGCCGGTGCCGATAGTGCCCAGGCGGTACAGTTTCGACAACTCCTCCACTCTTATAACTTCTTCTCCCATACTTATACTTATGGCTACACAACGTCTATTAATTTATCGCCCTGCTTGTTGAACACAAGCACGGCGCCGGCAAGCAAGATCACGATAAAGAGCATGCTGTACCCCAACTGCAATACGGTAACTGCCCCTTCGCCCAACAAGGCAAACCGGAACAACTCAAAGAGCGGTGTCAGCGGGTTAATCTGCACAATCCAGCGCACATCCTCCGGAACGGTCAGTACCGAATAAATAACGGGGGTTACGAACATGAACAGCCGAATTCCGAGTGTTACCAGGTTGATAACATCCCGGTACTTGGCCGTGAGCACAGAGGAGATAAGCCCCAGGGCCAGGCCCATCATTCCCACAAAGGCCACCACCACAGGCAGCACCAGCACCCACGAGGTGAAGGAAAATGTTAGTCCGAGGAACAGCCAGTAGTAGGCCACCAGCAAGAGCAGCAGCAGCAATTGTATGGCAAACCGGATAAAATGCGTGCTTACCACCGATAGCGGCATAACAATGCGCGGAAAGTATACTTTACTGAAGATATGCGCATTGTCTTTGAAGGTGAAAGCCGTTCCGCTAAAACTGTCGCTGAAGAAGTTCCAAAGCACTATGCCGGAGAAATAAAACAGAACCGGCGGAATAGTGCCCGTGGGAATACCAACCAGCTTTCCGAAAACAAGCACATACGTCACCAGTGTTAACACAGGCTGTAACAACACCCACACCGGACCAAGTATAGTTTGCTGGTAATTCAGCAGAAAGTCACGCCGGATCAGGCTGCCCACCAAATGACGGTAGCTCCAGAGATTTTTGAAGTTCCACCCCCAGTAGCTTGTTCCCGAATCTATTTTCCACTCCCAGGCTTTTTCAGCTGCAGACATATGCTGTTTTTGGATGTTTAGTTAATCAGAAAAGTAGCCTTTTGCACCGGCTCCTCTTGTTGAAGAAGCTTAATTGAGGCATACTTCATTTACTTGAAATAAAATTCACTACTTAAAGCCAAGTCTGTTATGCTTGGTTTATGGCAAACTATTCTACTCATACTCCTATACCAAGCAAGTATACATATACTCCTATACTAGTTAAAGGTTCTGCTCTTATTTCAATTGATACTAAAAAGTGTATAATTTTAGATTAGCTGTGTAATGGACTTTTACCTGTACTTGCTCATTATGGAAGTATAAAAGAGTAGTTGCTCGTTTGTAGAATATCAGCTTTGGGCAGGCTAATGTTGTTCATTTAAAAAACCTGATTTGGGTTCATGAGCCATCTGCAACTATTACCTGAATGCTGCATTAAAGTTAATCTAAGCAAACATCTTGTGTTCCAGTTCATCCGATTTAACTTAGAATGTAGGTCTCATTTTGAGAAACACATTTTATGACTTAAAGAATGGCCTCTACATTCATTCCTTCTCCCTACCTTTGCCCGCGAATAACGTAAAGTGTATACGCTTGCCACAGCCCCTACTTCCTGACACCTCGCTTTTCACTCCTTTTCTGGAAATACCCAAAGCACTCACCTTACCTGCTAAATTCAACTATCCCTTTCAGTACGTACCTCACCCGCTTAGCCTGCTGGCTGCAGAAAAGCTACAGGCTTACCTTAGGGAGCAGCAGGACTGGGAACATAATTTTGGATTACTTCAAGGGCAGGAAGGAAATATAATTGGAAAAATGTTTGGGGTGCTGGTAGTGCGAACGCAGAAGGGACAACTTGGCTACCTTTCAGCGTTCTCAGGTAAACTTGCAGGCGGGTACCATCATGCAGGCTTTGTACCGCCGGTTTTTGATGCACTGCAGGAAGGCAGCTTTCTGAATTCTGGAATGCAGGAACTAACCCGCATTAATCAGGAAATAAAGGCGCTTCAGGACCTGAAAGAAGAGGAAAACCTGAACAGAATCAAAAGACTGCAACAGCTACGCAAATCAAACTCCATTGCCTTGCAGGGAAAACTGTTTGATCAATATCATTTCATGAATCAGGCCGGCGAAACAAAGAGCCTGCGGCACATTTTCAGGAAAGAGACGCATAAGAATCCTCCAGCCGGTGCCGGTGAATGCGCCGCTCCAAAACTTTTACACTTCGCCTTTCAAAACAATTTGACGCCCATATCTATGGCAGAGTTCTGGTGGGGACTGTCACCTAAATCTGCACACTGGAAACACGGCCACTACTACCCCGCCTGCCGCGAGAAATGCGCCCCTATTCTGGCACACATGCTACAGGGTATGGCGCTAGAGGAACAGCAGCGGTAAATCCTGTGCTGCTTCTGCTGATAAGGGAAACAAAAAAGAAAACGCAGGTAACGCGCGTGGGGAGAACTGCAGACAGAAATCTTTCCTGAGTAGCCTCACTTTTGAAAGATAAAAAGGCCTTGTACCATATGTACAAGGCCTTTTTGCAGAGAGTGAGGGATTCGAACCCTCGATACCCTTTTGAGGTATACACACTTTCCAGGCGTGCTCCTTCAACCACTCGGACAACTCTCTTTGATGGTGCAAATATACGTTATTCTGGTTTACATCTGCAAGTATGGCACCTTATACTTCTATGGTTATTTCACCGCGCAGGTTCTGTTCCAGCAGCAAAACGCTTTCCTGATACGGCAGGCCCTGCCCCAGCACATACATCAGCTTCGTGATGGCAGCCTCTGTGGTGATGTCTGCCCCGCCAATCACGCCCAGTTCCAGCAGGTAGCGGCTGGTTTCGTAGTTCCCCTGGCGCACACGGCCCTCATCGCACTGCGACACATTCAGGATCAGCACATCGCGCCGGATAGCACCGCCCAATAATTCAAGAAGCCAGGGCGCTGTCGGAGCGTTTCCTGCACCAAAAGTTTCCAGCACCAGGCCTCTTATTTCCGGTGCCTCGACTATACTTCTCACCATGGAGGGTGTAATGCCGGGGAAAAGCTTCAGGATGGCCACCCTATCATCGAATTGGTAGTGGACGCGGAACGGGTAATCCGTATGCTTTCCGACGGCGCTCCAGAAGTAGTCTATATTCACTCCTGCCTTTGCCAGCGGCGGGTAATTTTCTGACTTAAAAGCGTTATACTGGCTGCTTTCTACTTTTTTGGCCCTGTTGCCACGCAGCAGCAGGTTATGGAAGTAGATGCACACTTCTGGCACCGCGCTTTTACCATTTATTTTCGTGGCCGCAATCTGCAGGGCCGAGATTAAATTTTCCCGTGCATCTGTCCGTACACGCCCAATAGGCACCTGCGCCCCCGTAAAGATGACAGGCTTTTGCAGGTTCTCCAGCATATAACTTAAAGCAGAGGCACTGTAGGCCATGGTGTCGGTGCCGTGCAGAATCACAAAGCCATCGTAGTAGCTGTAGTTTTCCTCTACAAGGCGCGCCAGCTGGTGCCAATCTGCAATCGTTACGTTAGAGGAGTCGATAGCGGGCTCCAGGCTCACCACCGTGAGCAGGAAGTTAAACTGCCTCAGCTCCGGCACCTTCTCAATAATCTGGCTGAAGTTAAAGGGCACCAGGTGCTTATTTTCCTCATCAAACACCATCCCAATGGTGCCACCTGTGTATATAATCAGGATGGACGCCTCTGGATTTTCGGGTGCGGCGGTGTCGATGTCTACTTTCACAAAATCCATACCTACAGCTTAAAGAGGTTCAGCGCGTTTACAGTAGTCTGCTCAGCTATTTCCTGCAGCGGCTTCTCCAGCAGGTCGGCCACGCGTTGCGCAATCAGGGGCAGGTACACGGGCTCGTTGCGTTTGCCACGGTGCGGGGCAGGTGCCAGGTAAGGGCAATCCGTTTCCAGCACCAGGTCCTCGGGTTGCAGGTGCGGAATCACTTTGTCCATGCCGCCATTCTTAAAGGTTGCCACGCCGCCAATGCCCATCAGGAAACCTAGCTTTTTTACTTTCTCGGCTTCCTCGAGCGTGCCGCTGAAGCAGTGGAAAATCCCTTTCAGCGTGCCATCCTGCGCGGCAGAGATAATCTCGTAGGTTTCTTCAAACGAATCGCGGGTGTGAAGCACGATGGGCAGTTTATACTTCTTAGCCAGTTCCACCTGCACCTTAAGAGCCTCCTGCTGCTGCGGTAGGAAGGATTTATCCCAGTAAAGGTCTATGCCACACTCGCCCACGGCCGCAAACGAATGTTTGCCTAGCCACTCCTCCACCAAGTATAGCTCCTTCTCAAATCCCTTTTCTACGGAAGTCGGGTGCAGGCCCATCATGGGGATACACTGGCCCGGGTACTTCACCTCGGCCTCCAACATGGCATCAATAGAAGTATGGTCGATGTTGGGCATGTATATTCTGCTTACCCCCTCCTGCTGTGCCCGCTCCACCGCCTCGGCACGGTCAGCGTTAAACTTTTCTGAATAAATATGTGCGTGCGAATCAATCAAGTTCATGTATACTTTTTTTTAGCATTGAATAGATCAATGCAGTGCCACCTCATTTTAGAGCCGCAAGTTAGGAATTTATCCGCTGCCAGCTGAAACGGTCAGGCAAGAGACATCTTTGTACTTTCTAACTCTCTCAGTCCCCAACCTTCAACTGCTAATACTTCCTCCCTTTCCAGTTCGTTTTTATTGGCAGGAAGAAGTACACGATAAGTATGATGGAGGAAACAACCAGGTACAATTCGAACAGCGGGTACATCCACCAGGCAGTGGTGCGGCCAACGCGTCGCAGGCAGATGCGCAGAAATAAACTCTGCAGCACCAGTTTGAATGTAAAAATAGCCAGCATCACCCCCACCGAAGTATAGGCAAAAAATGGAAGCAGCACGGGGTAATAAGCCGAGTGCAGAATGAAGATGATGGCCATGTAAAAGGGCAAGTGCATGGAGCCGCGCATCCAGCGCCTGCGCTGGTCCAGGTAAGATTTTAAATTTTCAGGGGGCGTGGAAAGCGCCAGCACCTCCTTACTGTATATGTTCCGGAAGCCCCAACCGCGCTTCAGTACCTGGTTAAAAATGGCGATATCCTCGGTAATGGAGAAGTCAATGCCTTCGTACCCCCCCACCTCCTCATAGGCCCGCCGGCGCAGCAGCATATTATTCCCCATGGTTGTCACGCGCAGGTTCAGGTCCGACACCACCTGTATCAGCCCCAGCGCATACAGCCAGTCCAGCGCCAGGAGTTTGGCGAAAAAGCCTTTTCCGGCCGTGGTGGTGATGCCCGTTACCACTCCTATTTTCTCGTTCTCCAACCCGGCCAGCATAGTTTCGATCCATTGCGGCGGCACAGCAATGTCGGCATCAGTGTAAAAGAAATAGTTGGTGGTGGCAAGTTTGGCCAGGTGCGCCAGCACATTGGCTTTGCCCTTTGCCTTGCCTAACGTATGGGTGATGGTGATACAGGTATGGTTCGGCTTGTCGCTGATAAACGCGTCGATCACCGCACGGGTGTTGTCGGTGGAGGCATCGTCGCCGATCAGCACCTCAATCTTGTCTTTAGGGTAATTTAGCTGCTCCAACGCCTGCAGGCAGCGTAAGACAGTATGCTCCTCGTTTCGGGCGGCTATAAGTATACTTACAGGCGGAAAGTCTGTCAGAGATGCGGCATATTGTTTCCTGTTGAAGAGAAGCAGGGCAAGCAAAACAAAAAAAAGGGTGAAGTAAAGTATAAAATAGGCTACCGATACAATCATAGAGTCTCAAAAGTATAGCCCAGCCTGTTGAAGTGCTCTAAAAAACGCGGCAGGGCATACATCATGTTTCGTTTAGCTTTCAGGCTGTCGTGAAATACGATAATGCTGCCGCTTTGGGTATACTTAATTGACTTGCGCAGGCAAGTTTCGGGTGAGAGGCTTTGGTCGTAATCGTTGGTGAGCACATCCCACATGATAATCTCGTAATTGGGTTGCAGTTGCCGGCCCTGTGCCCTTGTGATGCGCCCGTACGGTGGCCGGAACAACTTTCGGTTAGCCTGCTGCAGCTTTTCCACCTCCTGCTGGCATCGCTGGGTATTGTCCAGGTATGGCTGCATGGCAGTGTTCCAGCCCTTCAGGTGGTGGTACGTATGGTTTGCCAGCAAATGGCCCTCTGCAACTAATCCATTCGCAATCTCCGGGTGCTTGTACAGGTTGTCTCCCACGCAGAAGAACGTCGCCTTTGCCCCATACTTGCGCAATTGCTCAAGAACCCAGGGCGTCACCTCCGGAATTGGCCCGTCATCAAACGTAAGAAACAGTTGCTTGCCCTGCACCTCCCTATGCCACGTATACCGGGGCATCAGCTTTTTGAGCAACCAGGGCGTTTTGTAAAGGCGGAGCAATTTTTTTAATTGTTGATGGTTTAGTTGTTTGATTGCTGACCTAATTGAGTAATTTCATTACTTTAATTGCACTATTACTGATCAACAATTCAGCAATCCAGCAACTCAACAATAAAATTTATTTAAACCGGCAGGACAGCAGCGTAATGTCGTCGTTGAAGGAGGCCTCGTCGTTGTAAAGGTTGATCTCGCGGAGCAGTTGCAGGTGCAGCATTTTAGAGCTCAGGAAGCGGTTACGCTGCAGGAAATCAATGGTGCCCTCAATGCCGTACTCCGCCTCGTCCTCGTCAAAAACCTCGGTCAGGCCATCAGTATAGCACAGCACCACCGAACCCTCCGGCACATGCACGCGCCCCACATTCATAAACGGCAGCACGTCAAACACGCCCAGCATGGTGCAGCCGTCGTTCAGCAGGTAATGAGAGTTGTCTTCGTACAGCAGGATCGGGGCGTTATGGCCGGCATTCACATAGGTAAGCTCCCTGCTTTTGCGGTTGTAAATGGCCACAAAGGTGGTAATAAACTTCTCGGCGATCGCGTTCCGGTAAATCAGGTTGTTAAGTTCCGAAACCACCGTGTTCAAATCTGAGGTCTGTCGAAGTATGGTTCGAAGCCCCGCCTGGAAGTTCGACATCAGCAAAGAGGCTGGTACTCCCTTGCCCGACACGTCTGCCACGCAGAACAGGAACTGGTCGGCATCTATCTCGATGAAATCGTAGTAGTCGCCCCCGATGGAGGAGTGCGGAATGTAGCTGGCGTGAATGGTTACGTCCCTGTCGTTGGGCAGGCTCTTTGGAAACAGCATGCTCTGCACCTCGCGCGCAATCTCTATCTCGCGTCGAATGGATTCCTGCGCCAGTCGCTGTCGCGCCATCTTGTGGTTCTCGATGGCCACCAGCATAATGTTACTGATCGTCTGCACAAAGTTCAGCGCATCGAGGTTGTTATAGTAGTTCTGCAGCTTGCCAATCAGCACAAAGGCCAGCACCTTATTGTTGTGCAGCACCGGAATCACGATGTCAAAGCAGCGCCACTTCTTATCAACCTTCAGTTTCGAAATCTTCGTGATTTCCTTTACCTGCAGCATCTCTTTGGGCAGCGTCAGCTTGTTGAAATCGTGCTCGGTACCTGAGGAGTTAACCATGCAGGCCCAGTCCCCGTCGTGCACGTACAGCACCAGCTGCCGGATCTGCAACTGGGCAAGCAGCGTAAACCGGTAAATCTTGTACAGGGCGTTCTCTGGCAGGTTCGCGTTAATGGCCTGAGTTATCTCAAGCAAAGCAGTTAACTCCAGCTTCTTCAGGTTCAACTCCTGCTGCGGATTCGGTAAAGGTATATCAGGCATTTGATATCGGAATTTTAGGATCGTAAGCATCGCGCAGGCCATTGCCAAGCAGGTTGAAGGCCAGCACCAGCAAACTGATACAAATACTAGGTAAAACTACTAAAAAAAGGCCAGCTTTGGCACCTATCAACTGGAAGCCCTCATTCACCATCATGCCCCACGAAGGCGCAGGTGGCTGCACGCCCAGGCCCAGGAAACTTAGGCCCGCCTCGATAAGTATGGCCGAGGCAAAATTTGCTGTGGCAATAACTATCAAAGGTCCCGTCATGTTTGGCAGCAGGTGCCGAAAAATCATTTTATACTGCGGCACACCCAGCACCTGGGCTGCCTCCACATAGGTTTTCTCCTTCAAACTTAAGATCTGGCCCCGCACCACGCGCGCTACCTCCACCCACATGGTAAGCCCCACCGCCACGAAAGCCACCCACACGCCTTTGCTGTCGATGGCCAGGCTGATGGCGATTACGAGCATAATGCCCGGCACCGACCAAACCACCGTCATCAGGAAGAGCATGAGCTTGTCCACCCATCCCCCAAAATAGCCTCCCGTCGCTCCGATCAGTACGCCGATGACGAGGGAGATCAGCACCGCCACAAACCCAATTCCAAGAGAGATGCGTGTACCAAGTATAAGCCTGCTCAATACATCGCGGCCGGCTTTATCAGTTCCTAAAAGGAAAGTTCTTTCGGACAAATAGTCTTGCTCTATTCTTGCTTCAATTGTTTCTTTATCAGCCCCTTCAGCAGCATCACCGGAAAACAACTTTAAGTCGAACACCCGCTCCTGATCGGCCTGGGCGTTGTTGCTGCGCAGTGGCTGCACCACCAAACTATCGCCCCTAAACGAAAAGCTTTCGATCGGCACCTCCAGGTAACCGGCCGGCTGCCCGAATAGCATCAGTTCCAGCGGGCTCACCTCCTCTGCCTCACCCACGGCTGTAGGCACGCGCAGTACCTGTGTGGCAAAACCGGGTTGCTTTTTCTGTATCTGCACCAACCCGTTGTTCGCATTGGGCGTGTTATCAGGCATGATCAGGTAACCAAGTATAGCCACCAGCACAGCCACCACAATAACCACCAGACCAATCATAGCAGGCTTGTTCTGCAGCAGGCGCTGCCGAATGTAGTAGGAAGGCGGACGCGACACTGGCGCGGCTTTGGTGATTGTCGCCATTTAGATAGAATTATGCACCACTAACCCCGCTTTGGTGGCCAGGTAGAAATAAGCGTGGCAGTGTTGGCCGAAGCTCCCCTCCTCATACTCGTGCTCAGTATCCTGGTCGGGGTAAAGAATCTTGACATAGCCGCGCTTGATCAACGCCTGCAATGCCGCACACAGCTCCTCATCCGTCAGCGACAGGGTGCTTTTCAAATCCGGGTAGGAGGTGACGAAGTATAGCTCGTCTAGTACGTCAAATTCGTTTTCTGTCATGGGGTTCTGATGGTCCGGCCTTTCCAGCTGTAGCGGCCAAAAAGGCCTAGAACAGCTGTAAAAACCACGTACGGTATGTACACCAGCTGCAGCGGCAAAGCGTACCATAAGAACTGCTTTTTGCCCATGAAGCCAAGTATAGAATTTAAAAATAAGCAATCGATGGCAAACTTGGCAACATATCCGCATAAAAAGACTTTCAGGGACATGTCGCCCCATATAACCAGCGGAATGGCCAGGAACAGCAGGAAGTTCACCAGGAACACGCACACCGCTACCAGTTGCACCTGCAGGCTCTGATACGACTTCCACTTGCTCGCCCACCTTACCCGCTGCTGCACAAAGGAATTCAGCGACTTACGCGCTTCAGTATAAACAATAGCTTTACTTGATTTCAGAAACCTGACGCGACCCGGGAAGGCCTTGTGCACCTTGTGCAGCAGGAACTCATCATCGCCGGAGGCAATGCTTTCGTTGCCCGTAAAGCCTCCCACCTCCTTAAATATTTCTTTGGTGTAAGCCAGGTTGGCGCCATTGCACATGTTTGGCTTATGCAGGGCGATGGAGGCCCCACCCACCCCGACCAGGGAGGCAAACTCCACCAACTGCATCCGCTCGAAATGGGTGGGCGTAGGATGAAAGCAAACGGGGCCGCTGATGAAGTATGGCTGCTCCGTCTCATACAGGTGAGCGTACTCCCGCAGCCACTCCGGCCCTACCCGGCAGTCCCCATCCGTAAACACCAGTAGCTGCCCCTGCGCCTGTTCCACCCCCAATTGCACGGCGGCTTTCTTTCCTTCTTGTTTAACATAATCCTGCAACTGCAGAAGCTTCACGGATAAACCTGTTGCACGTATAAACTGCTGTACCTGTTCTTTGGTGTTGTCTGTGGAGTGATCATCCACCACGATTACCTCCAGCAGTTCCTGTGGAAAATGCTGCTGCTCCAGGTCACGCATTAAGTACATAATTTGCTCATACTCATTACGAACAGGTATGATGACTGAAATTTTAATTGAAGGTTGATAGAGAGCAGGCGTAGCCGTATCAGGCAGCTTGTACCAGGCCAGCCAGCGGCGAAGAATCACCCAGGCGTACCAAAAGATCGAGCCGGCCAGCAACCAGCTCACGCGGCCACTCCCTTTCGGATAAGGCGAAGGCGCAACACGAAGAACAGCCCCACTACACTGGGCACCGCAATATTGAGCAGCCAAAGGCTTAGGCTGGCACTTAGCACCTGCAGGCGCTCCTGCCCCAGCAAGCCAAACAAGTACATGGCTGACAGCTCCCGCACCCCCAAATCAGACAGCAAGCTCACCGACGGCACCACCGATTTAAGGAAGAAGGTGCCGGACACGCCGCTGAGGTACTGCACCGGGCTAAGGCGCACATCGAACAAAACCAAGAGAAGTATAAACTGTAGCAGGAACACGGCATAGCGCCCCAGCGAGAGCCACAGCAGCCGCGTCATTTCTACCGAAGTATAGCGCCCCATGATGGAGACATAGGGAACAAAGGACCGCAACGGTTTAACGGCCGCCACTACCGCCACCATCGCCTTCGCATTGTAGAGCAGCAGCAGCATTGCTACAGAGAGCGCAGCCAGCAGTACCAGCAGGCTTAACGCCACGCCGGGATACGCTTGCCAGCCAAACACGAAGATGAAGTACAGGAAGCCGGATGAGCCTGCAAGCACGGTGGCCACCAGCTGGCAGAACCTCCCGATGAAGATGGCACCAACGGCCTCCAGCCGCTGCCGGCTTTTCAGCTCCAGCACACGGCCGGCATAGTCGCCGAGGCGGTTCGGGGTGATGAAGCCCAAGGTAAGGCCCACCATCACGGCCCTATAGGCCCTTAAGAAGGAAATAGGCTCCAGTTTTTGACCCAGCAGCTGCCACTTGCGCGCCTCAAAGCCCCAGTTGAGGGGAATCAGCAGGGCGGTAAGTATAAACAGGAAGCGCAGCGGGCTTTCAAGGGCCCGGCGCAGAATTCCTCCCCAGCTTAAAAAAGCATCGGGCGCGGTAAAAATAGCCTGGTACAGCAGAAACAGGGTCAGCCCCACCACCGCCCCTTTGCCGAGCAGCAAAAGGATTTTTTTGTTTGGTTTGATGTTCAAGATAATGTCTAAATTTGCACTCCAATGGTTTACTCTTCCGCACTTCCGCCCAACAAATTAATTCTTGGCATCGACCCCGGTACACAGATTATGGGCTATGGCCTTATTGAAGTGACTGGAACGAAGGTCCAATTGCTGCAATACGGCGTCATCAACCTCAAAAGCTACAGTAATCACGCCATCAAGTTAAAGAAAATTTTTGACCGCATGATACAGCTCATCGACGAGTACCTTCCCGACGAGCTGGCCATTGAGTCTCCTTTCTTTGGTGTGAATGTGCAGAGTATGCTCAAATTAGGCCGCGCGCAGGGAGTAGCCATTGCCGCTGCCCTCTCCCGTGATATTCCTTATGTGGAGTATGCGCCTAAAAAGATCAAACAGTCTATCACAGGCAACGGCAACGCTTCCAAAGAGCAGGTGGCCAGCATGCTGATGCAGATCCTCAATATAAAAGAAGCTCCCAAGCTACTCGATGCGACAGATGCGCTTGGTGTGGCTCTTTGCCACCACTACCAGAAAGGCAACAATGCCAAGCAAGGCGGCAAATCATGGAAGAGCTTCGTTACGGATAATCCGGACAGGCTGGCGGGGAAGTAGCTTGCGCATCTGCTCTATTTCTGGCGCAAACGTTCGCTTGTGACTTCAACCGCTCGGACTTTGTGCAGTTTAAAGTACCATAGCCGCTGCTTATTGCAACTTTAGACAAGCTATATTTTCTAGCCGCCGTTCACCCTCCAGTTCCCAAATACCCACTGTTTCACCTTTGGCTTTGGAGCGCTCACGGCCGCGAGGCCCCGTCTTGGGGGTAGGAGCCCTCGATAAGGGTATCGCGCTGGGACCTTTTCTTTGCTCGCTGGCGCATCGCAATCCCGCTCACGCGGGACCGAAAAACTCCAAAGGCGCTCAACCCAAGGACTGGAAACAATTCAGCTAACTAAGACTGTAGGGATGCAACTTAGGCTAAGTCCCCCTTTGAAGGGGGTAGGGGGATGTTTATACTTCTGCAGAATACTCCCGCTAGGAATAAATACCCAATACTAAATATTTACTTATAGTAATAAATTTGGAGAATTGATCCTGCACGTCGGCACAAGCGGACACTTGTGCCAGAAACTGAAACAGGCAGGGCCGGCAGTATACTTGCCGGCCCTGCCTGTTTTGTCTTTTTCCAGATAGGTTAATCGGCCTGATAGGCTTCTCTGATTTTTTCGGCTACGGCCTCAAACTCTTTTTTGCTAAACTTCTGTTTGTTGGCGAAGTTCATGTCCTGCATGCTGTTGAGCGGGATCAGGTGCACGTGTGCATGGGGCACCTCAATGCCTACCACGGCCACGCCAATGCGCTTGCACGGCACGGCTTTCTCCACGGCGGCGGCTACCTTTTTGGAAAAGGCCATCAGGCCCAGGTACAGGTCGTCGTCCAGGTCGAAGAGGTAATCGATCTGCTGCTTCGGTATAACTAACGTATGGCCTTTGGTGGTGGGAAACACGTCCAGGAAGGCAAGGTAGCGGTCATCCTCTGCTATTTTGTAGGCAGGTATCTCCCCGTTAACAATCTTAGTGAATATCGAAGCTTCCATGGTTTTAGCGGCTGATTTCCAAAATTTCAAACTCTAGTTTTCCGGCGGGCACCGTTATCTCGGCTACATCGCCTACGGATTTGCCCAGCAGGCCTTTCCCGATTGGTGATTTCACGGAGATTTTTCCTGCCGCAAGGTTTGCCTCTTCCTCTGCCACCAGCACATAGTCCATCACCATGTTATTCTTCAGGTTCTTGATTTTCACCTTTGAGAGGATCAGGGCCTTGCTGCTATCCAGGTTCGTCTCGTCTATCAGGCGGGCATTGCCTACCACTTCCTCCAGCTTCGAGATCTTTAGTTCCAGGTGGCCCTGAGCGTCCTTGGCTGCATCGTACTCAGCATTCTCACTTAGGTCACCTTTGTCGCGGGCTTCGGCCAGTTGGCGCGCTACTTCAGAGCGACCCTTGGTCTTGAGCTCTGCTAACTCTTCTTTCAGCTTTTTCAGCCCTTCAGCAGTGTAATAACTAATGTTGCTCATTGTATGATTTTCACGTTTTGAAACACAAAAAACAAAAAGAACGGTTATGGCGTGCATAACCGTTCTTTTTGCCAAATATGTAAAATTATTTAGTTCTTTTCCAGTGCGGCGGCAAGTATAAAGATCAACGTGCCACCACGTATAGCATAAGCGTAAGTGCTACTGTTTTTTACGCAAACAGGCTCCTCCCGTTTCGCGCGCTAGTATAGCAAAGGTATAAAATCCAGTGTAGAAAGTGTAATTTAATTTTCCACCGCATATTCTACGTATTTATACTTGTATAAGTATAAAACGCAAGTGTAAAGATACTGTTTCAGCGCTTTTGCTCTTAAATCTCACCTTGCTTTGCTAAATTATTCAAATCTGTCCCGATGCTTCTAAAAGCTTTTTTGCAGCAGTTTTATACTTTCCCTTTGATCAGTTATTCTCCTTCAGTAACTGTGCAATTTTCTGCACCAGCACCTCGTTGATCTTCACGTAGGACTCATGCGTCCAGCCGGCAATGTGGGGCGTCAGGATCACGTTGGGGGCAGCGGCCAGATAACCGAATGTCTGTTGCTGTTGTGCGGTTAAGGTCGATAACTTTTCATTTTCCAATACATCAAGCGCGGCTCCTTTTACCCTTCCCGATTTCAGGTGATTCACCAAGGCCTGCTGGTCCACCACATCGCCGCGGGAGGTGTTTAAAAACCAGATGGGCTTCCGGAAAACGTTGAAAAAGGTATCATCAACAAACTGCAGGTTATTGGCAATATACGGAATATGCAGGCTTACCACATCAGCCTCCGCCTGCAGTTCCTCCAGCGACACACAGGCGACGGGTGCACATACTTTTTCAGGGGCATAACGGTCGTAGGCGAGCAGGCGGCAGTTAAAGCCCTGTAACACGCGCGCAAAGCTTTGCCCCATGTTGCCGAAGCCGATAATGCCCACCGTTTTACCGCTAAGCTCCTCACCCCTGTTTTCTTCCCGCAGCCATACTTTGTTCTGCACTTGGCTGTGGCTGCGCGAAACATTACGAAGCAGCGACAGCAATAAACCCAGCGTAAATTCTCCTACAGCCTGGCTGTTGCCCTCATTCGCTCCCAGCACCCGAATACCTTGCTGCTCCAGCTGCTCCACGTCAATGTTATCAAGCCCCGCTCCTGCCCTTGCCACAAATTTGAGATTATCAGCCAAGGCAACCGTTTCAGGGGTAATGCGCATCTTAGATCGAACAATCAGCCCGTCCATACTTACCAAGGCTTCTTTTACCTGAATCGGTGCCATGTTCGGCTCATATACAGCCTCCACTCCTATACTTTCCAGCAGCGGAAAAATGCTGTGGTGCAGCTCGTCGATGATCAGGACTTTGGGTTTGGAGAGGCTCATCTAAGTATAAGGCAGGATTTAAGTTGATCGAAAAGTATAGGATGCTGTGTGCTGGCGGCAACACTGGCGAAACCACAAAGTTTAGTTACAGGGCACTATAGAGCATGTGCGCCACACCAAAATAAATAGCAAGGCCAAGCAAGTCGTTGGCGGTGGTGATGAATGGTCCGGCGGCCACGGCAGGGTTGATGCCAAACTTATCCAGCACCATGGGCGTGATCGTTCCCATCAGCGAGGCCAGCATCACGACCGAAAACAGCGCAATAGACACCACCAACGACAAAGGCACATCGCGGCGGAACAGGTAGGTAAGCGAGAAAACCAGCAGGGAAATGATCGCGGCATTGAACAGCGCCACCAGCAACACCTTCAGGAAACGTTTGCCAAGGTTGTCAAACATAACTTCGTTACTCGAAAGCGTTTGGATGATGATGGACGAAGATTGAATGCCCACGTTACCGCCGGTTGCCGTGATCAGGGGCACAAACAAGGCCAATGCAGGCAGCAGGGCAATATCAGCCTCAAAAATACCCATAAACTGGGCAGCCAGCATACCACCCACCATGCCGATCACAAGCCACGGCAAACGAGCGCGCGAAATGCGCAGCACGCTGTCATCTTCCTCCACGTTTTCGGTGATACCCGTCATGAGCTGGCGGCTTAACTCGGCCTGCTCCTGCATCACGTCCACCATGTCGTCGATGGTTATGCGGCCCAGCAGGCGCCCTTGGATGTTCACCACAGGAATTGCCTCCAGGTCGTAACGCTGCATCACGCTTACCACCTCGCTCTCATCCTTGTAAGACTCGATGGAAATCACATCCTCGCTGTAGATATCCCTCACCTGGGCGTCATCCTTCGAAAGAAGCAGTTTTTTCACACTTACCCGGCCCACCAAAATGTCGCGGTTGTCTACCACGTATACCGTGTAAAACCGCTCCACCTGCTCAGCCTGACGCCTGATTTCATCTATACACTGGCGCACGCGCCAGTTCAGGTTAACTTTGATAAGCTCTTTTGCCATCAAACCACCCGCACAGTCTTCCTCGTAATGCAGCAGGTCAAGTATAGCGGCGGCTTTCTCCTCGTTCTCCAGCAGGGCAATCACCTCCTCGCGCGTCTGCACCGACATCTCGTTTAGAATGTCCACCGCGTCATCCGAGTCCATGAGGTTGACGTAGCGCGCCACCTCCTCGCTCGTGAAGTTGTCGAGGAATTCAGAGCGTACGTCGTAATCCAGGTCTGAGAGAATTTCGGAACCTAATTCGGCCGGCAGTATGTCCAGCACAAACCGCGATTCGTTTGCATCCAGCTCGTACAACACCGTGGTGATATCGGCAGGGTGCATGTCTTCCATCGTGCCCAGGATATAGTCTTTATCCCGGCGTTCAATGGCCTGCTCTACCTCTTCAATATACTCACGTGTTATCTCTACCTGCATGTGGGGTGCTTTTTAAGTATTCTGATGTTGCTCTACTAATTGCGTCAGCGTCACAAACTCCTGTACCGACAGCTGCTCCGGCCGCTCGTTAAATACGGGCAGGGCTGTCACCTCGGCAGGCATGTTAAAGCTTCGAAGAGAGTTACGCAGCGTTTTGCGGCGTGTTCCGAAACTAAGCTTCACCACCTGCCGGAAAAGCTTCTCATTACAGTCCAGCTTCTCCACCTCGTTGCGCACTAGCCTGATAACGGCTGACTTCACCTTCGGCGGTGGATTGAACACATGCTCAGCCACCGTGAATTTATACTCTATGGTATAAAACGCCTGCAGCAGCACGCTCAGGATGCCGTATACTTTGGATCCCGGCGGAGAGGCCAGCCGCTCGGCCACCTCCTTCTGTATCATACACACCACTTCCGGCACCACATCGCGGTGATCCAGCACCTTAAAGAATATCTGGCTGGAGATGTTGTAGGGGAAGTTGCCGATGATGGAGAATTTACCCGGGAACAGCGTGCTCAGGTCCGTCCGCAGAAAGTCGGCCAAAACTATGCGTTCGCCTAATTCCGGGAAATGCTCCTGCAGGTACACAATGGATTCCTTGTCGATGTCGAGGATCGTGGTGCTGTACTCCTGGTGCTGCAGCAGGTATTTGGTAAGCACACCCATGCCGGGCCCTATCTCCAGTACGTCCTTCACGCCCTGGGGCAGTGTGAGCTGCTCCACAATCTTTGCGGCTATGTTCTGGTCCACCAGAAAGTGCTGGCCCAGGTGCTTTTTTGGTCTTACGTTTCCCAATTGGTGCTGTTTATTGTTCTGATGCACAAAAGCATACTTCTGCGCCCAGTCCCGTTATACCTTTATTGTATACGCCATAGCGGTCCGGCAGCAACAGCAGCCTTTTCGCTTTCCGTATTATACTTACTATATTGCAACCCAAAGATACGAACGACAGATGCCAACACAACTTAAATACAACACAAGCTTAACGAAAAATGCGAACCTGGCGCTGCTGGTGGCCTCCGGCGAGGCGGCACAGCTAAGCGAGCTGCAGCCCGAGGAGCAGGCGTACGTGCAACAGCAGGTGCAGCAGGAGAGCAAGTTGATCCTGTTGAACCGTTACTCCCACCGTGTATACGTGGTGGTAGCGCCCGAAGCCAAAACAGACGCAGCCCGGAACGAGGCAGTACGTCAGGCCGGCTCCACATTGCTAAAGCAACTGAAGGCAGACAAAGTAGAAGAGATCGTCCTACTTGATAAAACTGGAACCGGTGCTGGTTTATACCTGGCCGAGGGCCTTTACCTGAGCAACTACACCTACTTCAAGCATAAAACGAAGGATGTTAAGCCCAGCCCGCTGCAACGTATAACCATAGCTGATGCTTCGGTAACGGAAGCGCAGGTACAGGAGCTGGCGCATGTGCTGGAGGCGGTAATAGAGGCCCGCAACCTGGTGAACGAACCGCACAGCCACCAGTCGGCCACGCAATTCAGCGAGCAGCTGGAGGAACTGGCAGATGCGGCAGGCTTTAAAATTGAGGTGCTGGACGAGATTAAAATTCAAACCCTGAAGATGGGTGGACTGCTAGCCGTAAACCAGGGCAGCGAAGAGCCGCCTACCTTTAATATACTGGAGTGGAAGCCGGAGGGAGCAAAAAACACAAAGCCTTACGTGCTGGTGGGCAAAGGCGTGGTATACGATACAGGAGGATTAAGCCTGAAGCCAACGCCGCAGTCGATGGACTACATGAAGTCTGACATGGCTGGCGCGGCCGCTGTGGCAGGTATCTTATATGCTGTGGCCAAAAACAAACTGCCGTTGCACGTTATCGGGTTGATTCCTGCCACCGACAACCGCCCTGGTGGACAGGCCGTGGCTCCGGGCGATGTGATCACGATGCACAACGGCATGACGGTGGAAGTTCTCAACACCGATGCGGAAGGCCGACTTATACTTGCCGACGCCCTGAGCTTTGCCAAGAAGTATGATCCGGAGCTGGTGCTGGACTTTGCCACGCTGACAGGTGCCGCCATGCGTGCCATCGGCAAGGAAGCATCCGTTGCCATGGGCACAGCCGGAGACGAGACCGTTTCTGCTCTGAAAAAAGCAGGAGAAAACGTGCACGAGCGCCTGGTGGAGTTTCCGCTATGGGACGAGTATAAAAAGCAGATAGAATCTGACGTGGCTGACCTCAAGAACCTGGGCGGAGCCGACGCAGGTGCTATCACAGCAGGCAAATTTCTGGAGGCGTTCACCAGTTATCCGTGGATGCACTTTGATATTGCCGGCACCGCCTACCTGCATAGCGAAGACTCCTACAGGGGCAAACTGGGTACCGGCACCGGTGTTCGCCTTGTATACAATTACCTTAGCGCACTGGCTCAATAAGCAAAAATGGACAACAGATATAAAATGAGAATCGGCATCAGCATCGGCGACACGAACGGCATAGGCCCGGAGGTGATCGTCAAGACTATGTCTGACAGCCGGATTCTGAATTATTGCACCCCTGTTATTTACGGCTCAGGCACTCTTTTTAAGCAGGTGCGTGAAAACCTGAAGGCCGAGCACTTCCAGTTTCAGCAGGTGGAGGGAGCCAATGCGCTTGTTCCACGCAAGGTTAACCTGATTAACTGCATCTCAGAGGAGTTGGAGCTGAACCTGGGAAACCCAACGCCTGAGTCAGGCAAAGCATCGCTTGACTCGCTGCTGGCTGCCTCCCGCGACCTGAAAGCAGGCTTGCTGGATGGATTGGTAACAGCTCCTATCAATAAAGACAACATTCAGGCGGAGGAGTTCAACTTCCCCGGCCACACCGAGTTCCTCACCTCTTACTTTGATGCGCCGGAGAGCCTGATGCTGCTGGTGAGTGGGGATTTACGCGTCGCCACCGTAACAGGGCACATGTCCGTGAGGGACGTACCCGCTAAAATTACTGAGGCATTGCTGATTCGTAAGCTGACGATCCTGCAGGAGTCGCTGCGCAGGGACTTTGGCATTCTGAAGCCGCGCATCGCCGTGCTGGGCTTAAACCCGCATGCCGGCGAAAAAGGACTCTTGGGCAGGGAAGAAGTGGAAATCATTCGCCCGACTATCCTGCAGATGAAGGAGCGCGGGCACCTGGTGTTCGGCCCTTACCCGGCCGATGGTTTTTTTGGCATGCGCCAGCACACGCAGGTAGATGCTGTTTTGGCCATGTACCACGACCAGGGGCTGATTCCTTTCAAAACGCTTGCCTTTGAGAATGGGGTAAATTACACGGCGGGGCTGCCCATCGTGCGCACCTCCCCCGACCATGGCACCGCCTATGACATTGCCGGTAAGCACATTGCCAGTGAAACCTCTTTTAGAGAGGCGTTGTTTCAGGCCTGCGACATCATCAGAATGCGCTCAGGCGTATAAACAGCTCGGTAATATTAGGCCCGGGTATTTTATTTGTCGGAAATATGTTCTAATTTTGCGTCTTGCAATAAAAAGTCGGTTGTGAAGAAGCTAAGAGATTATGAAATCGGCATAGCCAAACTCAGCAATAAGAAGCACACGTATGAGTTTGCGCTGAATGATGCTTTCTTTGAGGAATTCGGGAAAGAGATCATACTTGGCGGTAATTTAACGGCCCAGGTGGAGATGGATAAGTCAGAGTCGCTGCTTACCTTTCACTTCGACATTAAAGGAACTGTGCAACTGATCTGCGACAGAAGCCTGGATGAGTTCGAATATCCGGTGGATGTGCAGACCACCTTCCGCATCCGTTACGGTGAGGAAGACGCAGAACTGGACAACGACCTGTGGCAGATTACGCCAAACACGCAGGCTATCAACATTGCGCAGCACTTGTACGACTACATTTGTCTGTCGCTGCCGATGAAGAAGCTGCATCCGCGCTTTGTGGAGGAAGACGAGGAAGAAGAAAACGAGCAGGATATCCTGATCTACTCTTCCCGCTACGACTCTGACAAGGCGGATGACGACGAAGATGATGAGGATGACAGCGACCCGCGTTGGGACGCCCTCAAAAATCTGAACTAGTGAATTTCAGAAGTATTAAAAGTATAAACGTAAGTTAATTATCAAAGAAAATGGCACATCCTAAACGTAAGATTTCGAAGACCAGAAGAGATAAGAGAAGAACTCACCAGAAGCTCTCTGAGAAGGCCATTGCGATCTGCCCTACCACGGATACTCCGCACCTGTACCACCACGCCTATGTGGTTGACGGTGACTTGTTCCACAAAGGCAAGCTGGCTATCAAAAATTATACAACGAACGCTCTGTAGCAGAAGCCTGCTTTTGTTTTAGTTCTGTATAATTTAACACCCCTGTAAATGAGAATCGCTTTAGACGCCATGGGCGGCGACTTTGCACCTGAGGCCATTGTTAAAGGTGCAGTAATAGCCGCTCAGGAGGTAGACCCGGACACAACAATTTTGCTCATCGGCAAAGAAGATGTGGTAAAGGGCCTGCTTCAGGAATATGGGTATACGGGCAACAGCATTACAGTTATTAATGCCAGCCAGGTAATTGAGATGGGCGAACACCCGACCAAGGCCCTGACGCAAAAACCCGACTCCAGCATAGCTGTAGGCTATGGATTGCTAAAGATGCAGAAGGCCGATGCTTTCTGTAGCGCAGGCAATACCGGTGCCATGCTTGTTGGGGCCATGTTCAGCGTAAAAGCAGTGGAAGGCATACTAAGGCCCTCTATCGCGGGCTTTGTGCCCAAACTTAGCGGTGGCTTTGGGGTGATTTTGGATGTAGGCGCTAATGCCGACTGCAAGCCGGAAGTACTGGAGCAGTTTGGTGAGCTTGGCTCCATCTACGCCAAATACATGCTTGACATCGAGAACCCGAAGGTGGGACTCATGAACCTGGGCGAGGAAGAAGGCAAAGGAACCATGCTTACCCAGGCCGCCTACCAGCGCCTGAAAGCGAACCCAAGCATAAACTTCATTGGCAACATTGAGGGGCGCGACCTGTTCAACGATAAGGCCGATGTGATTGTGTGCGATGGCTACACCGGTAACATTATCCTGAAGCTGGCCGAGTCGCTGTACGACATCCTGAACGACAAAGGCATCCACGACCCGTTCTTCGACAAGTTTAACTACGAGGCCGAAGGTGGCAGCCCGATTCTTGGTATCAACGGCAATGCCCTGATTGCCCACGGTGTTTCAAGCCCGCGTGCAGTGTGTAACATGGTGCTACAGGCTCAGAAAATGGCTTCCTCCAAAATCTCGGAACGCTTCCAAAAGAAATTCAGCGCATAGCATTACTGCCGGAGCGCACTTAATACTTGGCTTGATCTGTAAAAGATTCTTTTTAAAGAAACTGACAGGTTATGCCAAGTATTTTTTGTTAAATTGCCTTCCTTAATCTTTATCACACAAACAACATTTGACTAATGAGTAAGATTACTGCTGCCATTACGGGCGTAAGCGGCCATGTACCTGATTACGTGATGACTAACAAAGAACTTGAGGGGCTGGTGGAAACAAATGACGAGTGGATCACCTCACGCACGGGAATCAGGGAAAGGCGTATTCTAAAGGAAGAAGGCCAGGGCACATCGCACATAGCCGTACCTGCAGTACTGGAACTACTCAAAAAGACAAATACAAAACCTGAGGAGGTGGATTTGCTGATCTGCGCCACCACCACCCCGGACATGGTTTTTCCGGCTACGGCCAACCTGATAACAGCAGAGGTAGGGGCGGTGAACGCTTTTGGCTATGACCTGCAGGCCGCCTGCTCCGGCTTCCTGTACGCGCTGGTTACCGGCTCTAAGTTTGTGGAATCTGGCCAGTACAAGAAAGTGATCATAGTGGGCGCCGACAAAATGTCGTCCATTGTTGATTATACCGACCGTGCCACCTGCATTATTTTTGGCGATGGCGGAGGAGCTGTGATGCTGGAGCCAAACACTGAGGGCCTGGGTGTGCAGGATTCTATTCTCAAATCTGATGGCACAGGCGCACCGTTCCTGCACATGAAGGCCGGAGGAAGCCGCAAGCCAGCCACGATTGAAACGGTACAGGCGCGTGAGCACTTTGCTTTTCAGGAGGGCCAGCAGGTATTTAAATTTGCCGTAAAAGGCATGGCAGACGTATCGGCGGAGGTGATGGAGCGCAATAACCTGACAGGCGACGACGTGGCCTGGCTGGTACCACACCAGGCAAACAAGCGCATCATTGAGGCTACGGCCAACCGCATGGGCCTTAGCAACGACAAAGTAATGCTGAACATCCACAAGTATGGCAACACCACCAGCGGCACCATTCCGCTTTGCCTGTGGGAGTATGAGAGCCACCTGAAGAAAGGCGATAACCTGATCCTGGCTGCTTTCGGCGGCGGGTTTACGTGGGGCGCCATTTACCTGAAGTGGGCTTACGATCCGAAATAGCTTTAGCGTATCAAGTATAAACAGCAAGAGCGGCTCTGATAAGGAGCCGCTCTTGCTGTTTATACTTGTAGTAGTATGATTATTGAAGCCTGCTCTATCTGGCGCAAGCGTCCGCTTGTGACGACGTGCACGAACTAGTTGACCTAAGAAAATTCTACAAGTAGTGTTTTGCTGATGCAAGGCACAAGCGGACGCTTGCGCCAGGAAATGCTTTCTTTAAAGTATGAAAGGGCGGTGGATCAAACTGAATGAACCAACGCCCTTTTATACTTGTAAACTTTTGAAAAGCACCTACTACGGCATGTATGACAATTCCACTCTAAAGCGCTGGTCAACGGCGCCGAGTTTCTGATAAGCCTTTTTAGAAAGGCGCACCACAACTTTATCGTTGGATCCGGTATCGGGCAACTTGCCAATTACGCGCACATACACCACTTCGCCGTTCATCATGTTCTTTACCTGCATAATGGTACCCACCGGAGCCGATTTGTGCAGCGCCAGGTACTTGTTCGTGTCGTTAGATTTGGCATCAATCATTTCAGCCATGCCGCTTTCAAACATCTTCTTCACGCCCGAAACAGTCTCTGCCTCAGTTGATGTAGCCTTCTCTTCTACCCTTTCGGTAGCTGCAGTGGTTGTGGCGACTGGAGTATTAACGACTGGTGCCGGGCCTGCGGCTACCGACGCGGTGGCGTTAGAGTCCTCGCCGCTGCTCGGTTTCATCTCATCATCCGACTCAGGCACATAGATAGGCTTCTTTGTCGCCTGGGCAACTCCTTTGCCTACAATCAGTTTTGTACCGATCTCAATGCTGTTGTCGGTTAGGTTGTTCCAAGTCTTTATGTTATCAACCGATACATTGTAAATGCGGGAAATGGCGTACAGCGTCTGCTTTGGCTCCACCGTGTGCAGCTTGTTGCCTGATTCATTTACTGTATAGGTACGGTTGCTGGCAGCCGGCGCCGTGGTTGCGGCTGCCGCGTTGGTAGCGCCAACCGATACAAAACCGCGCGGGATCAGCACAACTTCGCCAATCTTGATGGCTGTCTGCACGCTTGGATTTGCCGCCACAATTTGGTCGACAGACACTTTATACTTCCTGGAAAGGGCAAAAAGAGTTTCTTTGGGCTCTACTTTATGCTTCACAAAAAGCTTTCCTGCTTTGCGCTCCAAACCAACAGAATCCCGGGGTGCTGTGATAGAAAGTGCGCTTGCTGATAAAGAAAGCACAGGCACCGCTACCAGTGTGATGAAAATAGATCGTAACATATGGGCTAGACTAAAAGTCGGTAAACCTGAAGGATTGCTCTGTTCAGGATAAAATAAAGATTATGCTTAAAGATAAAAAAAGTATCTGAACCTATGCCATTTAAACTGCTGCCAAGTTGCACTTGCAGTAGCAAATTTCCGTCCAAGTTAAATACGGCTAGTTCATTGCGCAACTTTCCGTCCGGCTCGGCAACATAGAAACTAACCACAAACCCTGCCTCAGTTTCGGCATATTCCAAGGCCTGCACCACCACCTCGCCTAACTGAGCCTCTACAAAGGCTTTCACCTGCCCGAAATACTCCTCCCCTTCCCGGTACAGTGCCGGGTATTGGCAATCGGCGTAGCGGCTGATTGTATGCTGCGCTACCGCCGTAGCTGCCTCCTGCTGACTCATCCTTCGGCCCGTTTGCGTGCCG
This sequence comes from Pontibacter akesuensis, assembly GCF_001611675.1. NCBI lineage: Bacteria > Pseudomonadati > Bacteroidota > Cytophagia > Cytophagales > Hymenobacteraceae > Pontibacter > Pontibacter akesuensis. The sequence continues at coordinate 186,600 of NZ_CP014766.1, forward strand.
CTCAAAGGGTCGAGTACCTGCAGCGGCTTTTCTGGCTGCGCCGGGTCGTAAGCCAGCAAACCTGCAGCAGCAAGACCATAATAGGCTACATCGGAATGCTCCCATACTTTTAGACCAGATCCCGACGAAACTGCCAGGATGCCCAGGTGCTGCCCCAGCTTTCGGTTACCATACCCGTGCAAGTATAAGCAGCCGTGCTCCGCCTCTTCCAGCCCCTGCCACCACGCCTGCGCCTGTGGCCGCTTCAGTTGCTTTAAAGTATGGTTTTCGGTATTCAGCGTGTAAAAATAAGTCAGCAGTACATCCGGGTCGCGCACCTCCAAGGCCAGGTGGCTTGTGGTGCTGTCGAGCCGAATACGCCACACAGGCGCACCGAAATCGTATTTAAATACCAAGGGTATGATAAGCTTTTAAATTTTGGTATATTATCTGCTGAAATGGTTTATTACCACCTGCAATTTATGAAAATCAACCCAAAGCGTCAGCATTCATTTTTCATGTATCTGCTGCTGTGCCTGCTATTCTTCCCACTCGTATCTTTTGCCCAGCAAGCAAAGGAAAAGGTGTTTATCATGGAGGTGGGCGCCGAGATAGACCCACGCACCAACCGCTACACTGAACTGGCTTTTGAGGCAGCCACCGAGGCAGGCGCCGACCATGTGCTGCTGGTGCTCGACACATTTGGTGGTGCGTTGAACGACGCGGACGAGATAAGAAAGCGCATTCTGGAGTATCCGAAACCTGTATATGTTTTCATCGATAAAAACGCAGCCTCGGCGGGTGCCCTTATCTCCCTGGCCTGCGACAGCATTTACATGGCACCGGGCGCAAACATAGGCGCTGCCACCGTGGTAGGCGCCGACGGACAGGCGGCCCCGGGCAAATACCAAAGTTACATGCGCTCGATTATGCGCTCCACGGCAGAGGCAAACGGACGAAACCCGCATTTGGCCGAGGCCATGGTGGAAGCCAGCGTAGACAGCACCCTTTCAGCCGGACAGGTGCTGACCCTTACCACAAGTGAGGCCATCAAGTATGGCTTCTGTGATGGCGTTGCCACCAATGTAGCGGGTGTGCTAGAGCAACTGAACCTGCAGGATGCGGAGATCATCCGATACGAGCTTAGCACCGCCGACAGAATCATCTCTTTTTTCCTGAATCCCTTTATCAGCGGCATTTTGCTGCTTGTCATAGTCGGTGGTTTATACTTTGAGTTGCAGACACCCGGCATCGGTTTCCCACTGCTGGCGGCCATCGTGGCGGGCGTACTCTACCTGGTGCCCTACTACCTGAACGGTCTGGCTGAAAATTGGGAAATTCTGATGTTCGTTGCTGGCATTATCCTCATCATGCTGGAGGTATTCGTTATACCGGGTTTTGGTATTGCGGGCATCAGCGGTATTACGCTCGTTGTGGTATCGTTGGTGCTGGTGATGGTAAACAACCAAATGTTCGATTTTACATTTGTGCCCTCTGACAGGCTGATGAAGAGCCTGGTGGCTGTGGTAGCAGGCATGGTGGGAGCCGGAGTTGTGATTGCACTGACCTGGAACCGCCTCCTGCACAGCAATTCTATGCAGCGCATGGTACTCAGCAACACATTCCAGAGCGAAGAAGGCTACCGATCTGCCAACACCACCGTGCATTTAGTAGGGAAAACGGGTATTGCCCATACGCGCATGGCCCCATCCGGCCGTGTGATGATAGACGATACGCTGTATGATGCTCAGGCCCGCGATGGCTTTATTGAGCGGGGAGAGGCCGTACAAGTGGTAGATCACAGCACCTTTGCGCTACGGGTAAAGCGGCTGGAGGCATAAAGCGTGCAGGTAGTTTGCACCATTGCCTACCCACCAAACAAACCTTAGCAGCCCCCATGCCAATCATACTTCAAATAAAAAATAAGTAACGAAACGAATAGCATTAACAAGTATAAAATACGCCCTTATGAAAACAAGCATTATTCTCCTGGCCCTTTCGCTTTGCATTTTTGCCGGCTGCCAGTCTGTTGAACAGCAGGAAAACAGTGCGCAAAGCACCACCGCCACCCTGCACTGGACAGGCGAGATTGCCGCCGACGGCTGTGGCTTTGAGGTGGAAATAGATGGCAAGCGCTACCTGCCGGAGAATGAGGACGCCATTCCGGCTAAATTCAAGGAACGGGAAAGCGCGCAGGTCCAACTGGAGTACGAGCCGCTGGCAGAACCCATTGACAGGCGTTGCGGCATGCTGCCACAGCCGCGCGTGATGGACGCCATCCGCGTTATTGCTGTAAACGAAGTATAGATGCCGGTTGGGAAAGAGGGATGCAACGTTTTGCTTCCTACAAGGGTCATTGAGGAGAACTTAAGCCCTAGTGATGAGAAGAATATACTTACTTAGCCTGTCCCTGCTTTCTGCTCTCTTGATGATCACTTCCTGCGATGAGGACGAGGAAGACAGTCACACCACCTATACTTCGGATGCCATGCTTACCTGGAGCGGTGATTACGCTGTGGATGGCTGTGGCTTTATCCTCACTATTGGGGACGAGCAATACAAACCAACCAATGAACAGGATATTTCATCCTATTACAAAACGGACACTCCTACTCCCGTAGAAGCGCTGATTATCGATTACCGCAAAAAGGGCCAGATCGGCTGCGGGCTCAGCGTCACGAAAATGAACCTGGTGAAAGTAGTGTCGCTGCGTAAGCTTTAATCGCCTCCGGAAGTAGTGCGTTTTGCCACTCCTTCTGAAATTATGATCATGAGAGAACAGAAGCTTGCTGAACTTACACTACTTCGGCAGGTGCCTTGCTGGTTTTCCTGCTGAGCTTGTGTAACTTTAGGCGTTGATCTAACCCGCAAAGACCATGAAAGTACTCGGCATTATTCCGGCTCGTTTCGCGAGCACACGCTTCCCAGGCAAGCCCCTTACCGATATCAACGGTAAAAGCATGATTCAGCGGGTGTATGAGCAGGCAAAGAAAGCCAACCTGGCGGAGGTGCTGGTGGCAACGGACGATGAGCGCATCCGGGAGCATGTAAGTGGGTTTGGCGGCAAGGCCGTGATGACAGGTACTGAGCACCAAAGCGGCACTGACCGCTGCTTTGAAGCGTACCAGCTGCACGATGAGCCGTATGAGTACATCATCAACATTCAGGGGGATGAGCCATTCATTCATCCGGAGCAGATAAACCTGGTGGCGAAATGTTTCGAGCGGGCGCAAACACAGCTGGCCACACTCATCAAACAGGTGCACACTTCAGAAGAACTGTTCAACACCAACTCCCCAAAAGTGGTTGTAAATCAAGTTGGAGAGGCCTTGTACTTCAGTCGCCAGCCTATACCCTTCTGCCGCAATGTGCCCGCCGACATATGGCACAAGCAGCACACCTACTATAAGCACATCGGCATTTACGGGTACAGGGCTGATATACTGGAGCAGATAACGCAACTGCCTCCGTCAGCGCTGGAGATGGCAGAGTCGCTGGAGCAACTGCGCTGGCTGGAAAACGGTTTCCGCATCACAACCGCCATCACCGAGCACGAAACCATCGGCATCGACACCCCCGAGGACCTTCTGAGGGCTCAGGAACACCTTGGGTAATTATGAATTAGGAATTATTAATTATGAATGGGGACGCGTGTTGACCTATTAGACCTTCCCCCATCTTAACCTGAACTTAGCTCATACTTGATGAAACCGTTTTTTTTGCGTGTGGGACAGCAGAGGGAGGCACTGTTGTAGAATCAGAACCAACATAAGCAGCACTGAATACCTCGATTCATAATTCCTAATTCATCATTCTTAATTAAAATATCACCCTCCTACCCGCTTGGCTTTGTAGCCGGCCTCGTGCAGCATTTGCAGAATTTTGTCACGAAAATCGCCTTGGATCAGGATCTCCCCGTCTTTGGCTGACCCTCCTACGCCACACTTGCTCTTGAGCAATTTGCCCAGTTCTTTCAGATCTTCGTCGGTACCCACGAAGCCTTCCACCAGCGTTACTTTTTTGCCGCCTCTCGCCTTCTTGTCAAGCATCACTTTTAGGTTCTGCTGCTGGGGCGGCAGTGTTTGCTGCGTCTCCCCGCCATCGTACTCGTAGGTAAAATCCTGGTTGGTGGAGTAAACCACCCCTTGGCGCCCTTTTTTATTTTTATCACTCATGGTTTTAAAGATTAATGGGTAACGAATAATAACTTCGGCACTTGCAGTAGGTAACTATTAAACTTGAATTGCCCTCCTCATTCATAATTCGTCATTCTTAATTCATAATTAGGTTGGCACTTGTACCTTCAGCGAGAGCGGCAGCAGTTGCACATCAAACGCGGTGGACTTGCCCAGGTAGTCGCCATCGGCATGAAACATCATCGGTTCTTCTGTATGTACTTCTACATGTTGCGTGGTGAAGTACTCGGCGCTATCGGAGTGGGCTAGCGTTTTGGTGAGCATGCAGTAACTAAGGTTCAGCGCCTTGATCAAATCCAGGCGTCGCACCAAACACACATCCAAATGGCCATCCCGAATGTCAGCCATCGGCGCGATGTAGGCGTTGTTCCCATATTGGGCCGCATTGGCGAAGGCCATCACAAAGCAATCGGTGTCGATTACGTTGCCGTTTATACTTGCTTTCACTGGCAGGTGCTTATACTTCAGCACCTCTTTCATCACCAATTCCACATACGTTTGTAAACCGCGCTTCTTGTTGCCGGCAAACACAGAGCTGATGTACGCATCAAAGCCAATCCCCGCCGTTGTAAAGAAGGGATGCCCGTTTATACTTCCGCTGTCTATACTTGTCACCTGCCCCTTGTTGAGCACGCCAATGGCTTTGTCGAGCCCGAGGGGAATCTGCAGATGGCGCGCCAGTCCGTTGCCAGAGCCTTTGGGAAGTATACCCAGCGCCGTGTCAGAGTTGAGCAAGCCGCGCGCCACTTCGTTTACTGTGCCGTCCCCGCCCACGGCCACCACAACTGCACATCCTTTAGCTGCTGCCTCACGGGCCAATTCGGGCGCATGGCCGGCATGGGTCGTATACACTATGTCGTGGCTGTACTTCTGTTTGTCGAGCAGCAATTTTATGCGTGCAGCCACATCCACACTGTTTTTAGGACCTGAGGTGGGGTTGATGATAAACCGAATGTGGTTGCTTTTACTCATACGTATGGTTAGCTGGCCTAAGCGCAAAAATACCCTTTTCGGCGGTATATAAAAAAGCCTGATGCTTGGCGGCATCAGGCTTGTACTTGAACAGGTGTACTGGTTTTACTTTATCTGCACCGTCAGCACCGGTATCTGTGTATGATTTACCAGGTCCTCTGCTATACTTCCGCTTAGCAGGTGTGCAAAGCCTGTACGGCCGTGGGTGGCCATCATGATCAGGTCGGCACGCACTTCCTTCGCGAAATTCAGGATGCCGTCCTCTTCCATGGTGTCGTTGTACACATTAGTGGTATAATTCTGCAGGCCATACTTCTGGGCGGTGTGCTCCAGCTTTTGCTTCAGGTTGGCACTTGATTCAAAGGCGCCCGGTGTGTTAATGTAAACCAGGTGCATGCGGGCACCGAACACTTGCTGAAACAGCTTGAATTTTTCAATGGCCTGCCCTATTTCGCGCTTAAAATCTGACGCGAGCACTACCTCCCTCACCTCAAAGTTCTCGTGGCGGTGCTTTACCGTCAGTACCGGGCAATCCGCAGAACGCACCACTTTCTCAGTGTTCGAGCCGATCAGGAACTCATCAAAGCCGCTGGAGCCCTTGGAACCCATCACTACCAGGTCCACGTCGTCATCCTTAATGGTCCGCTTTATCTTGCTGATGGGCCTGTCTACCTCCACCTCATGCACCACCTGTACCCCATTGGTCGGGTAACTGCGGATCAGCTCGTTCATTTGCGCTTTGGTCGCCTCCAGCAAGCGCAGCATGTATACCTGCTCCATGCCGTTACTACCCACCATCACATCGCCGGTGGCGCTGAAGTTTGGGGTGTAATAGGGCGTTTCTACCACGTGCAGCAACTTAATGCCGGCTCCTGTTCGGCGGGCAATGGCAAGGGCTACTTCGTAGGCATTCCGGGCCTCTTCCGAAAAATCTGTGGGTACTAAAATCCTTCTCATAGTGGTGCGGTTTATTTTTGTTTAGGTTGATTCTGTCGCAATAATATAGCAACTATTCAATATAAACGATGACATCTGTCACTTTATACTTGAATGCCGCAAACCTTGTTCAGAAAGTATAAAAAAGCAAAAGCCCGCTCCTTTTCAGGAGCGGGCTTTTGCCATGTAAGTATGAAGCCGAAACTTAACCGATGCGCGTGATCAGGTCAGCAGCGCGGTTTGAATAGCCGGTTTCGTTATCGTACCAGCCTACCACTTTCACAAGCGTCTCATTGGCTGAAGTTAGCTCTGCATCAAAAATACAGGAGTGCGGGTTGCCCACGATGTCGATAGACACAATTGGGTCCTCAGTGTACTGAAGAATTCCCTTCATCGATCCTTCAGAGGCCTGCTTCATCACCGCGTTAATCTCCTCTTTCGTGGCAGCTTTTTTCAACACAACGGTAAAATCAGTCAGTGAGCCATCCGGAATAGGAACGCGCATGGCGATACCGTCCAGCTTGCCCTGCAGGTGCGGCAGCACCAGGCCTACAGCCTTGGCAGCACCTGTAGAAGTTGGGATGATGGAATATGCGGCGGCACGAGCGCGACGCAGATCTTTGTGCGGCGCGTCCTGCAGGTTTTGGTCTGATGTATACGCGTGCACGGTGGTGATATAGCCTTTCTCAATGCCGAACGCATCGTCAAGTACTTTGGCCATTGGGGCCAGGCAGTTGGTCGTGCACGATGCGTTTGAAACGAGTTTCTCTTCGCCTGTCAGCACGTCATCGTTTACGCCAAGCACCACTGTGGTGATGTTGCCTTTAGCCGGCGCAGAGATAACCACTTTGCGGGCACCTGCCTCCAGGTGACCACCAGCGCCCTGCTCATCCACGAAGCGGCCTGTAGACTCCAGCACGACGTCCACTCCAAGCTCGCCCCAAGGCAGGTTCTTTGGCTCACGCTCAGCTGTAATTCTGATTTCAGTTCCGTTTACTATAATGCCGTTTTTAGATGCCTCCACAGTGCCATCGAATCTTCCGTGCACAGAGTCATACTTCAGCAAGTGCGCCAATGTTTCTGTATCTGTCAGGTCGTTGATGGCAACCACCTCTACATTGTCTTTCTGAAGCAGGGCCTTAAAAGTAAGTCTGCCGATACGGCCGAAACCGTTAATTGCAACTTTGATTTTAGACATGGTATCTAGTTATTGAGAGTTTGTTAATTGATGCTAAGGTACGAGATCGTATAGTGTAAAACCAATATTTTTTTCCACGCTGATCTATAACAGCTTACGCAGATGGGCAAAAATATTTTCCATAAATTTTTGCATGCTAAAAAAGACGTGTATATTTGCACCACAATCAGACAGAACGGCCCGTTCGTCTAGGGGTTAGGACGCTAGATTTTCATTCTAGTAACAGGGGTTCGATTCCCCTACGGGCTACTACAGCAAAAAAGCCGCTCCACATCAAATGGAGCGGCTTTTCCTTCGATTAGCTATCGCCATAAATATCTAATTGTCAGTTTTTCGTTTGGAACCGTCTGTTGATGCATAGAACCATAGCCGCACTACTTCTTACACCCTCTATTGCATCCTCCCCTCAGAGGAAGTTCTAAAACAGGTAGGCTAACAACCTGCCTGGCTCTCCAATCAGCCTCTGCTGACGGGAGTCACTCATTCCCTGTTAAGCCCCCTCCTGTATTCGAGTGGAGACAAGGCTGTTTTGTTCTTGAACAGTTTATGGAACGACTGTGGATGTTCAAAGCCTAACCTATAGGCCACCTCTGAAATGTTCAAATCAGAGAAGGCAAGCAGCTCTTTGGCGCTTTCAACCAGTTTCTGCTGTATGTGCTGTTGCGCGCTTTGGCCTGTTGTGCTGCGCAGCATGTCACTTAAGTAGTTACGCGAGAGGTTCAGCTTGTCAGCAAAAAAAGAGACAGGCGGGATACCTTCAGCCTCAGGCCTGTTTTCCCTAAAGTAGCTGTCCAGTAACTCCTCAAAGGCCGCCAGCAGATCATTGCTCCCCTGCCTCCGTGTCAGAAACTGCCGGTGGTAGAACCGATCACAGTAGCTCAGCAGCAATTGTACCTGCTTGATGATAATCTGGTGCGAGAAGGTGTCCGGTGCGGCTGCGCTTTCATCTGATATAATGGCCATCAATCCCATGACCATTTGTTCCTCATCCTGTGACAAATGCAGGGCTTCGTTTACGGCATAGGAGAAGTACCCGTACTTTCGTATCTCAGCCGCCAATGGTGTCCCGTTTATAAAATCAGGATGCAGCACCAGCCAGGCCCCCTCCAGCTCCCAGTCATCCCTTATTTCGGTGATGACCACTTGGTTTGGTGCAAAGAAAGTCATCACCCCGTCATCGAAGTCATAGTGCTTCTGCCCATAGCGCATCTTGCCTTTAAAATTCCTCTTGAGGGCTATACAGTAGAAGCCGTACCGGACAGCCTCCAATTTCTCATCGTCGAAGCACTTGGCTACTGCAAAGTCTATCACACTAACCAACGGGTGCTTGGGCTTTGGCAACTGCAGCAGCTGGTGTAACTCACGAATGGACGGTATGGCGTATGGCTGCATGTGAACTTATTTTTGGAAGTGACGGAGCCCGATACCTTATGCCAAGAGAATACCGCGCTTTTGCTCATGCCACTGCCATGTGTTCAGGTCAAGAAACAGTCAGTGCAAAGCACACAAAAGTGGCAGACGGCATCCTTATAGTAGAGGGACCGGGCACATTCCCCTCTAATTTAATCAAAATCTGTTGACAATGTAATCTCTTTCCATTGCTCAAAAGCGGCAGCCTCCTGTTTTCGCTTCTCGGTGACGAGCTTATAAGTATCCGGTCCTAACAGCAGGTGGAGCGGAGGCTGCTGCATTTCTGCAAGCCGCACCAGAATCTTTACCAGCTTCTCCGGGTCGCCTTGCTGCCTGCCGCTAAACGCTGACCAATTTTTCTCATCCTGGTCCACGCCGTACACGTCGATCCGGTTTTTAACATAGTGGAGGGAGTTCATGAACGCTGTCCTAAACTGCCCCGGGGCGACTACCGTTACCTTGATGCCGAAATCCGCCACTTCGAGCGCCAACCCCTCGGAAAGCCCTATCACCCCAAACTTTGCTGCGTTGTAGCTGGTTGCTTTTCCGAAGCCCGCATAACCCGCACTGGACGAGATGTTGATGATGTGCCCCGATTTCTGGCTGCGTAAAAGGGGCATCACGTTTCTGATGATGTTCACGGTGCCGAACAGGTTCACGTCCATCGTGGCCCTGAATTCCTCATCGGTCATCTCCTCCATACTGCCTACCAAACTGTACCCCGCATTGTTTACGACTACATCTATACGCCCAAGTTCTTTCACGGCTTCGTCAATTGCCTTTTTCACCTCCTGGTCAGAGGTGATGTCCAGCTTGACAGGATAAAGGTTTTCCCTATTGGCTGTGACATGCTGTTGCAGTGAGGAGATATTACGACTTGTAGCGATCACTTTATGCCCTAAAGAGAGCAGAAGCTTTGTCAGGTGCAGACCAAGCCCTTTGGAGGTTCCCGTGATCAGCCATACTTGTTGATCTTCAGTGTTCATAGTTTTTATATTTTGTTCTGGTGCAAAATTGAGAAACCATGTTGTGCTGAATGTATCCATACACCTGTAAGTAGTATCCGGAATACTGATCTGATCAAACGCACCATCAGGGGCTTTGAGACGCCCCTGAAAAGACATCAAACTCCCCGCTTTACCATTCATGTGCCTTAATGTCCAAAAAGTGTACTCCCGTTAATGCCTCGCTTACTTCCCACAGCCTTTTTGCTACGGCTATATTTTTTGCTTGATTTGGTATTGTGGCTTTTTCAGGAGAGCCCGTCAGCTCAAAGTCACCGGACGGACCCCAAAAAGAACCGTTGCCGGCCTGCGGGTCACAGGCAGCCCGAAGCGCCGGTAAAGCAGCCTTAGCGGGTTCATGTGCAATGAGTGGCGTAAGTATTCTTTTCATGAAGAAGCTACTGCTTCGTTGCAGGTTGGTAGCAGAACCTCCGGGATGCGCTGAAGCGGCAACAGTCTTTGATTGGGTGCCTTCCAACCGTCTGGCCAGTTCCAGTATGAACATCAGATTGGCAAGTTTGCTTTGCCCGTATGCGAACCATTCTTTATAAGGTTTATGCGCATACTGAAGGTCATCGAAATCAATACTGCCTATTCTTGCCCATAAAATGGAGATGGAGACTAACCGTGAGCCTGTTCTGTCAATCATCAAGGGCAACAGCCTTCCGGCGTGGAGTTTCGATACGCAAGCGCAGGGCGAAAGCCAGACTATAGATAAAATAACTGAGAAACGATATTATATCATCCAGAATGAAGCACTGCAGTGCCTTGAAAAGAAATATGGTACCAGATCAGCAGCTTCTTCAGAAAATGTGCAGCCACAATTGGCGGCAAACACAGAAACGGTTTGCTCTTCGCTTGAGGCTGTTTTGAAAAAATTCGAGGTGCTGGCAGACTACAGGAGCCAGGAAGATAACCTTGTTGCCTCTGCTTTTTTCATAAAGGATACTCTTGGTATTTAGACAAAGAAACAAAATACTGGCTGGGCTTCCAAAGGTAGATATAGCCTGTTTGGAGTAAGGTTATGAAACAACTTGCTTGCTTCGCAGGAATGTACAGTTGCCAGCAAAGTCTCTGTTTTGGATTATGCGGTATCGGAGCATATTCAGTCGAACGAAGCGTGTTTAGGAAACAGTAGCGTTGCATTTAGACTTGATAAACATTAAGCTGCTTTCATGATTGGCATTTCATCGTTTTGATTACATGTAGTATCATTAATTTTTTGTCTTTTACTTAGCCCACATTTCCTAAATACTAAGCAGAAGACTCTCCAGGCGCTCCTATGCTTGAAGAACTCTCCAAAACGAACGATCCTCTAATCCTCCCCTAGTTCCAAAAAAAATTTCTAAGTTTTCCAATTCTCTGTGGATATAGTATGATAATTCAATCCTTCGGTCTACACGAAAAGTATTCAACTAAGGCTACAGGCTTTTTTTATGTCCTTCTGAAACTAAAGCTGTCTCTCTACTGCACATCTTCTAGACTCTAAATAGCTTTGTTCCTGCTAAGGAGAGAGTGGCTCATATGTACAGATCAGAAGTAACAGTAAGCATCATTATCAGGAGTTAAATGTATCTGATGCCCAGCGTTTAGCTTTGCTCAACTTACTGTCGTCATCGCTCCCTGTGTCTTTCTGTCCGAAGAGGTAGCCCAGAGGGTTTAGAGGCGGGATGTGGTCAAAAATTATTTTAGCTACTCCAAGGGCTGGAATGGCAATGAGCATGCCAACAACTCCCCATACCTGATAGCCCAGCACCACCACAATGATTGTCATGATCGGGTTTAAGTTAACTTTTCCGCCAACCACATACGGTTCCAGGGTGTAGGTTTCCAGAAGCTGAGTAATCCCAAAAGTCAAAATAACACCTATAAGGGCCGTGGAGCCAGCTCCAGACAATAAAGCCATTGCCAGGGCAAGTCCGAAACCAATAATGTTTCCGATGTAGGGAATGAGCGTGAGTAGCGCTGCAATTACTGAAATCAGAACGGCATGTTTTATACCCGATAAGGATAAACCAATCGCATACAAAACAGCAATCAGAACACAAAGCAGTAATTTGCCCAACAGGTAATTCTGCGAAACATGCGCGGCACTTGAGATTACGTTGTGCACCTCTGGACGCTTCTCTTCGGGAAACCATTTGGCAACCGACTTTCTAAATTTACTTCTGTATAGCAGAAAGAAGAAGATGTAAACGAGGGTGAGCAGAAATGTACCCATCAAGCTCAGGAACTTCATTATAAAACTACCAGCAGTTGAAAGCACAGAAGAACCGCCAGACTGCGATGTTTGGCCTCCACTGAACAACTCCTGGCTGCTTTGCCCACTTTGCTGCTGGTTAGCCTGATTGTTGGTCTGAGCACTTGTGCCTCCTGATCCTCCCGGAATCTTATTGGCAATATTCTTATTCTGCTGTTTAACTGAAATACCTGTTTTCTCTTCTATAAACTGTTGCAAATTTTGAACTCTTGACTCCAGTTTTTGCTCTGTTTGCGGCCAATCCTGCACAAAGCTTTTCACCTGATAAGATAATAAACCAGCCAACAACAAAAAGAAAGAAAGTATAAGCAAGGTAGAGCAGAAAGACGCCCATCCCCGCTTTAGACCTTTTTTCTCAAGCCATCGGGTCACAGGCAGTACCACCATGGCAAGCAAACCAGCAACGGCAAGAGGAGCCAAAAACGCCTTTGCCTGCACAAGCCCATAGAAGAAGAAAAAGAGTCCTACAATGAGTATGGTGAATAGGGTTAATATGGTTCTTCCTCTGTGTCTCAAAGTAATACGTTTTCAGGCTTTAGTTTTACACAATACATCAGGCACAAAGCGCACTGTACTCCAGGGGAGTAAATAATAATTTGCACTCTTCGTATATATTCTACGACTGCAGGTTTATGTTGTTTAGTTCATGTCTTAAACAGGACATTGCTACAATTCTGATCCGTTTTTTACTACTGCCCCTTTTTTAGATTATGGCACATGCTCTGGAAAATTGAAACATGTGCTAACCCCTGATATATACTAAAGCTTCGTTAGTCCGCTTTGACGAAGCGATTAAAATTGTACTTGAAAAGAACCTATAAGTACTTGGATTTGGGCAGTCGTTTTAAAAGCAGCCATCTTAGCAGCACATTGGGGAGCGGAACACCTGGCAAAACCACTGAAGAAACTACGAAAGCGGTGGGGCTTTTCGGTAACAGCCAGCAGCGCACTTCTAGGACTGGCTGCTGCCAGCGCGGAAATAGGCATGAATGTGGCAAGCGCCGTCCGCGGTGTTGCTGACATTGGCCTGGGAACCATGCTTGGCTCCAACGTGATCGCCATTCCTTACAAATTGAATCTTCAAAAGATATGTGATTCTGCTCTAAAAGTCGAAACCGTTTTTAAGATATAATTTAGGTGGTGGCCTTCAAAGCTGTCCTCGCCTCCATAGATTTGAACTTCTGATACTTTCTTCCAAAATAAAGCATGGAAAAAGCAGTCAACAGGATACCGATTGCCGAGAGGCCAATCACACTGTTCGAGAAGAAGGTTAACCAATTTAACTGCACCTTAAAAACCTCTTTGCTGAACAACACGCCAACACTGCCCACATACCCGAAAGAATCAGCCAGGTAAATCAGAAAGCCAACATTTCCGGTATACTTGAAGGTGGAAATCAGGCGGTCGAAGAACACGGCGTTGAAGGGGATGTAAACCATATACAGGCCTAGTCCAACCAGCATCATCCACCAGAAAGGATCCATTGATTTCGCGTTGAAGAGCAAGGTAGAAACGCCAGCGAGGGTGAACCCAATAAGAATAAAAACGTGTGCGATCTGCAGCGCTTTGTAGTTGTTTTTGATGAGCACCATGCTGCCGATCAGGATCAGGATAATGAGGGTGATGGGCAGCTCTGTTTTCGAGAATATAGCAGGCTGGTTAAAATATCCCAACTCTATCCACATTTCGGCACCGAAGTTGTCCCGGATGTCCCGAAAAATAGTCGCGAAAGAGTAAATCAGGATGCACGCTGCTATTCCGGCATAAAATTCTTTCACAAAGCTTTTGCGATCCTCTTCGGACATGGCTGTGCGCTCACTTCTGAGTAGCACATCCTGCTCACTGGGAGGTGGTATTCTTTCCATCAGGTACACAAAAAGCAAGAGTGGCGGAGCAAAGACTAATCCGGTATAAAAGGGCACCCAAAACTCCGATACCCCAAACTGCACCATCAGCCAGGCCCCAACAGACTTCACAAAACCCGAGGCGAAGATAAAACTCACCGCTAACGTGGCCCCAATAAAATCAGTACTCCTCCTGCCCTCCACATAAGAGAAAACAACACCCCAAAGCATTCCTAAGGGGAAACCGTTTATGAAAAGAAAAACAATGTTGTAAGGCAACGGCACAACCGCAAAGAAAAGCCAGCTTAACCAGGAAATTCCGGTTAAGAGGAGAATCACACTACCCCTGCCTGTTCGCTTTAGCTCCGAAATGTACTTGATGCCATAGAATTTTGCCAGCATGTAACCCAACACCTGGCTGATCACCAGCACCGTCTTGTAACTATACCCAGCTATCTCAATACCCTCGAAAGTAGCCACCGTAAATGACTTTCTGAATCCGAAGATCATGGTATAGGTCAGAAAAACCACAACGGCGGCATAGAGCCCAACCTTCATCTGGCTTCTTTTGGATTCAACTTTATCAGGCATGGCAATTTCCTGTTTTATCAGAATTGTAAACTCATTTCACTTGTGGGAATATAGAAATAAGTAGTGACTGTTCCGTAGTATTTGATGTTTTCATTGAAATTATACTTTAACGGCAGCAACAAACTTCAGAGGCTATATATTTTGATCAAAATATATACCTTTAGGCTCTGTTACTGAACAACCTATACTTACCCATCCACCGTCTACTTATAACCTATGCGAACAGCTTTACTTCTGCTTGTCTTCTTATCTTCGTTTGCAATTTCCGTAGCTCAGACACCAGCTTATAAACCTGCCTACGTTTTAGGAAACAGCCTGAACAACCCTTACGACATAATGGTGGGAGACGATGGGCTGCTGTATGTTTCCGACAGCTATACTACCCGTTTATTTGACAGATCGGGCACATTCAAATGCGAGCTCCACCTTCCTGGGAAGTATAATGATTGGAATTCGAATACAGGGTTTGGCCGCGACAGGGAGGGCAATGGGTATATTCTCACCACATATTATGATGGTGCGGTACATAAAGTTACCCCTACAGGTGAAGTATCCCTCTTGCTCGGTGGAAGAGGCACGCTTCCCGGGGAATTTAATAATCCAAAAGGCATAGCAGTGGCACCTGATGGCACCCTATACATTGCTGACACCCAGAACCACAGAATACAGAAGTTCGATAAGAACGGAGAGTTCCTGTTGAGTTATGGAAGTTTTGGTGCTGCATCAGGCCAGTTTAACATGCCAACGCAGCTTGCCCTGGATAAGAATGGAAATTTGTATGTAGCAGACACCAACAACAACCGGATTCAGGTTTTCAATAGCGACGGGGGCTTTATAAAGCAGATAAGCGCAACAGCCAATCCCGCACTGCCACATTTTTACCCTGCAGATGTAACGGTAGATGCTCATGGAAAAATCTACGTAGCCGATGTCTCCCGGTATAGCATTCTGGTTTTTGATACGGCTGGCAACCTGATCAGGAGTTTCGGGTCCAAAGGCAGAGAAGACGGTCAGTTTATTACTGCACATATTTCAGTTGCCGTAGATGCCGATGGGTTTGTGTATGTGGCGGAGAGCTTTGATCCCAGCCGCGTGCAAAAGTTCTCGCCAGAAGGGAATTTTATACTTGCTTTTGGCAACACAGGTACCAAAGCAGGCTTGTTGGATAATGCAACTGTTGCTGCTTCTGACCCTATAGGTAACATTTTTGTAGCCAACTCCACTTCTGGTCTGGTAAAGAAATTCAACAAAAACGGTGATCACCTCTTAACCTTCGGAGGCAGGGCTGACTCGGACGGGCAATTCAGAGGTTTCCTGGGCGACATGAAAATGGATAATCAGGGTTATCTGTATGTGCTGTCTGCCGACTCAAAAGGCTCAATCCAGAAGTTTAATTCACGCGGGGAGTTTATAGCCAGGTTTGCGCCAACCTCTGCCAGCGGTGCATCTGAACCGGGCGCACCAGGCAAGCCCTTGCACATGGCCATAGACCCTGAGGGTTTCGTTTACCTGTCGGATGGTGGTTTTTTGTACAAGTATAACCCGGCCGGAGCCTTTGTTGGCAGAATAGCTTTCATAAACAATGAGACCGGAGCCCCGGTAAACTTTTCCGACAACGCCATGAGCGGTCGAATCATTTTCGAGATAGACAATAACGGGCTCCTGTATGTTGCCCTTCTGCAGGGAATGAAGATATTTGACCTTAGTGGGAATTATATCAGGGATTTTATACCGCAAGACGCCTCGTACGGCATCTATGCCCTGGGTATCGCATTTGATGCACAGAATAAGATGTACACCACCGTGATGGGATACATGAAAAAGTATGATCCTGCTACAGGGCAGTTGCTGGACATCAGT
This sequence comes from Pontibacter akesuensis, assembly GCF_001611675.1. Lineage (NCBI taxonomy): Bacteria > Pseudomonadati > Bacteroidota > Cytophagia > Cytophagales > Hymenobacteraceae > Pontibacter > Pontibacter akesuensis. Next base: position 202,850 of record NZ_CP014766.1, read on the forward strand.
ACGTACCATTACTTTCTTATCAATCTCCTCAAGGGCACGGTAACAGTGAATGCATCGGGCACACATGTGTTTGTTGCAGGAGTACATAAAACGCTAACCTGTTTTACCAATGATGCAGCAGATGCCGGAACGGCCAGTTACATATCCGGCACTGTTTATCATGACAAGGATGAGAACTGTGTAAAAGACAGCAAGGAAAACGGCCTTGAAGGAATAATCGTGGAAACAAAGCCAGGTCCATACTATGCTATCACAGACAAGTATGGAAAGTATACAATAGAGGTAGCACCAGGCACTTATACGACAGCGCAGATTCTGCCTCAGAAAACGGGCTCAAAAATAGCGGAAGTCTGTGCACCGGATGAAAAGTTATCGGTTACAGCACTACCGGGTATTACACCAGGGCCTGACTTCGGCAACCGCGTCACCCTCTCCCCTCACCTCACCGTCGGCGTTTCCTCCACGCGCCGCCGGCGCTGCTTCGAGAGCACCACAACTGTGCGCTACGAGAACTCAGGGTTTGCCCCTGCACCGGATGCCAGGGTATACTTGCAGCTTCCGGCCGAGGTGGCACTGCTATCTGCAGACAGGGCCTATACCCGCCAGCCCGACGGCACATACGCGTTTGCGGTGGGCAACCTGGCAGCAGGCCAGCGCGGCACCATCACCATCCAGGACATGGTGACCTGCGGCGACGAGAGCGTACGCGGCCGCACCGTCTGCACCCGCGCCTGGATCACGCCTTCGAATAACGCACCCAGCCAGCCGACCCCCACCATCACCCTCACCGCCCGCTGCGATGCCACTTCAGGACTGATTCGTTTTGTGATTCGGAACTCCGGCACAGCCGACATGGCTCAGTACGAGATGTTCCGCAAGTTTATAAACGGCAGGCTGGCCTCCAAGGAGCAGTTCAGCCTGGCCGCCGGCGACAGTATGGTGCTGTGGGTGCCCTCCATGGGCGCTACCTGGCGGCTGGAGGCGGACCAGCCGGAGGGCAACGGCGACAACAAAACAGCCAGCGTGACCATGGAGTCCTGCACCGGTGTGAATGCAGACTCCACCAGGAGCTCCGGCTTTGTGAACCTTATGCCGACAGACGACGAGGAAGCCGAAGCCTCGGAGGAGTGCATGCTGATCACCGACTCGTATGATCCGAACGACAAGCTGGTGACACCGGTGGGCAGAACCTCCGAAAACTACACTTCCACCGGCACGGCTCTCAAGTACAAGATCCGCTTTCAGAACACCGGTACCGACGTGGCTTACCGCGTGGTGGTGGTCGATACGCTCTCCGAGCACCTGGACCTTAGCACGCTGCAGGTCGGGGCCGCCTCGCACGCCCACCGCCTGGAGGTGAGCGGCAAGGGCCGGCCGGTGCTGACCTGGACCTTCGACAACATTATGCTGCCCGACAGCAACGCCAACGAGCCGGGCAGCCACGGCTACATCCTCTTCAGCATCAAGCCGAAGGCGGACCTGCCGGAAAAGACCGCCGTGGAGAACTTCGCCGACATTTTCTTCGACTTCAACTCCCCTGTCCGCACCAACGTCACCCTCAACCGCATTTACGATATGCCGCTGGTGGTGGACGAGGAGGTGCGGGTGAACCTGGAGGATGTGCTGGCCACCCCAACCATCGTGGCCTTTGCCCCCGCAGCCGGCAAGACCGGCGAGGAAATCACAATCACAGGCAAACGCTTCGCCTCTAATGCCGCGGGCAACAAGGTATTCCTGAACGGGAAAGCCGCCACCGTAGTCGGCGCCACCGAACAAGAGCTGCGCGTGCTGGTGCCTGCGGGCGCGACCACGGGCTCCCTACAGGTCATCACCCCTGACGGTGGCGCTACAGCAACAGAGACGTTTGAGGTGTATCAGCCGCCCATACTTAGTTCCTTCAGCCCGGCAGAGGGCATGGCAGGGCAAACCGTTATCCTGCAGGGGCAGCACCTGCAACCGGAACTGATCAAAGCTATAAAGCTGGGCAACACGGACTGTGAGATATTAAGCCACACAGGCAGCGCAATTACAGTACGTGTTCCTGCCGGAGCCACAACGGGAGCCTTCCTGATCAGCACAAAGGGCGGTGAGGCGGTGAGTGCCGCTTCTTATGTTGTGTGGTACACACCTACCATCAGCGGCCTGAGCAAAGACACTGAAATCGTGGGCGCTTCCATCAGCATTATAGGGGAAAACTTTGCCACCGACAAGGCACGCAACAAAGTGCTTTTTGGGCAGGCGGCGGCGCAGGTGCTGGAGGCAACGCCACAGCAACTGGTGGTGCGGGTGCCCGAGCAGGCGGAGTCTGATCTTATCACGGTAGAGACACCGGGCGGGCGGGCAGCCACACCGTTCAAGGTGATACCTGGGCCGAGGTTCACCGCCATGCAGCCGGCACTGGGAAGCGTGGGAACGGTGGTGGAGATCAGCGGCCAGCACTTTGGTGTTATGGGCCTGCAGGACAGAATCACGTTCAACGGGCAGCAGGCGCTGGTGCTGGAAGTATCCAGCGACAGGTACAAGGTGCGAGTTCCGCGCGGAGCTACTACCGGCAAGGTGCAGATAACCGGCTACGGCGGCGTAGCCTACAGCACCGCCGATTTCGTGGTGGAGGAGCTCCCTCCTGCGGAGGCTATAAAGGTTTACCCGAACCCAACTTCCGGCCGCTTCACCCTTAGCCTGCAGCACGCCGACTTCGATGTGCAGTCCGTGGAAATTTTTGACGGGATAGGCAGATCAATCCATACCACCACCATAGAGGGCCCACGGCCGGAAAGGCTGGAGTTGCAGATCAGGTGGGCAAAACCCGGCCTCTACACCCTGCACGTAAAAACAGAGCGGGGCCTGATCATCAAGAGGCTGACAGTGCTGTAGTTGCCACGGGTGTGCAAGTATACTATTAACATTTCCGGCAACTCTAGTCACGTAAGGGATTTTGCCGGATAAAGCGACGCAGTATAAGCGCGACTAGTGAAAAGGTTATAAGTCCTTCCTGCATGAAGAGTACAAGCAAAGGCGCTTTTTACAAGGAGCAACAGCGGCGCTATGGCGCGAGGAACAGCTGTAGCCAGGTGCTGAAAGCGCACCTTTACAGTCTGAAGGGCAATGCAAACCTGAACGCAGGTAACATGTAAAACGACTCTTTCACAGTTTAACCAGCGCCGCTTTCTGCATCCATACTTCTTTTGGAACACGCTTCATTAAAAGCCAACCTGCCCCTAATATCAAAAAGCTCATTCCTGTTACCACAGCGAGCGTGAGCACAATTGTGGTTGTAGTGGGGTTCGATGAGACAGCCTCCACCCCACTTAAAGCGCTGGCTCCGTTCGTAAAGTCTACCAGGAAGTGAAGAAAAATAGGCACAAGTATGTTTTTGGTTTTCAGCAACAGGCAGGCAAAAAAGAAGCCGATCCCAATCGCAAATATTATAGTATTGATGACACTCCAAAAGTTTTCAGGGTGCCTGATCAGCCCCACCAAGTGCACAGCGCCAAATAGCAGGGAAGAAACCCAGATGGCCTTTGAAATAGGCTGCTTCTTATTTGCATAATGCAGGATCATCAGGGGGAAAACGATTCCCCTGAAAAGCAGTTCTTCCAAAATCCCGACAAGGGCCTGTGCAACGCCAAACAATAACACCATAGAGGGCGCTGCTGCCAAATAGAATTCATAACTCGAGTACGATAGAAATAATATAACAGCGACAGCAAGCAGCAACAGCAGGGGATTGGAAAAAGAAAACGGCTGCAACCCGTTGAAAGGCAGCAGCTTTTTCTGAACGATAAAGATACTCAAGCCAATAATGATCAGAATCCTTAACGCGGAGCCCAGTATCATTTCGCTCATAAACGGTCGTCCCAACATAGAAAGCGAAAGCTCCTCCAGGGGAATCCTCAACAGCAGCACTAATAAAGTAGCAGCAATAAGAAGAAGCGAATAAGTAAATGCTTTCGTCATAGTTTTTAAGTTTCGAGCGGCCAAGGGTTTGTTTTTAGTAAGTGCGGCAAGAGCTAACACCTTAAGTATAAAAGGCGGCTACTCCCGCTTTAGCTTACAGAAAAGTACACTCAGTATTCCATAGGAAGAAAATCATTTATACCAACCCGCACTTTACATCGACTGAAAGTTTAGCGGCTTCTGATGCCTTGGTAAAGAAGAAGAAAACATCGACAGAAGTGAGTGAGAAGAAGTTGATTTAAGTGTAAAAGCTGTCGGTAGAACCAGCGCGTAGTACATACCAAACACAATTGTGAGGAAGGCATTGCTGCTGCATTTCAGTCCTGCGCCTGATAATGCAAAGCAGGCATGCTGGAAAATTTAATGGAAGATTCTGTAAAGCTATACTTGTAGTTATGTCAGCAAAAAAGCCACTCCTTTAATTGGGGAGTGGCTTTCTGCCGGACTCTTTTATCCTGTTGCGAACAAACCTTACCTCACAATTACCTGCTTTAGTTTATTTCTGCCAAAGAAGGTCGGGAAATACATTAATTCTGCTTTTGCCGGGTTCAGGGTGTAGGTTCCGGTATAGCGTGGCAATAGTTTTACAGTATAGGAATACTTTCCCTCGGGCAGCTTATCGCAGAAGATGCTCACTTTATTTCTGAAGTATTCCCGGTGCACTTCATTAGCTCCTCTGTCTGTTTTTGATTCGTAAGAGCAACTGGCAGGTACAGGCACTTCTATCATCATGTAGTCGGCATCAGCTTTTACCTCTACCTCCACCAGCATTTCTACTGGTTTTCCTGCCTGCAGCACCGCATCCTCTTTTAGTCCTTTTAGTGTTGTCTTCACTACAAAATCTTCTGTTACGGGCTGGGGTGTTTTATTCCAGGTGGTTTGGTAGGCAGTGAAGTATAGCGGGAGCTCTCCCTGTTTTCTCACGATTAATGGCTGGCCTGCCAGAAACGTCGTATCCGCAACAAAGCCCTTCACCTCCATGTCAACGGCTCCTGATAGGCTAAAGCTATTCGACGCCATACCCGTGCTGCCTGTTTGGTTTTGGAGCAGGTCTGGCAGCAATGTCTCCAGCACCCTTGCCGATTCATAGGTATTTCGCCAGTGCCCGGACTTTCGCTCACTTAGCAGGTACGCCCTGATCTGGGCAAGCTCTCGCGCATGATCGCCTGCAGCACTTAAAATCTTATAGGCGAGCAGGGTGTTGCTGATGTTGTTGTCAACTAGACTGAATTTCTCTTTTCCCCAGAACAGTCCACCTAGCATAGTCTGCTTTTTATACTTCTGGAGCGTATCCAGTTGTACGGGCAGGCCGATCTGCTGCTTCAGGCGGGTCAACCTGAACTGGTCTTCCAGCCCAGTATTCTTCTTTTTTTCCAGCTCTCGCACATAGTGGGTAAAATCGACCTCTGCTTTTAACGCATACAGCGTTTCGAGGGCTGTTAGCTTGTCGTTTTGCCGATTGCTTTCCAACTCGTAAATCAGGTAGTCTACCAGCTGCTGTTCCTGGTATTTTACTTTGTAGTTTTCAAGTTTGGCCATCGTCAGCGCCTCTGCTACGTGATTCGTAATCCAGGAGTAGGCCGGGCCCTGTTCCCACCAGGTCCAGGCGCCGCCTTTCAGCTGTGTTCTCTCCAGGTGCCTTATGAGCCTGTTTACCATGCGGTCGTAGGCAAAAGGCTGACCCAGCTGCTTTCTTATCCGTTTCTCCAGCAACAAACCTTTTAGCTTCGATGCGGCCTGTTCGCTGCACCAGTACTCATACTTGTGCAGGTAGTCTATTTCATTCAGCATCACCTGTAGCAGGTCTCCCTGCGTGTGCACCGTAACAGGGCCTTTCGCCGGATCAAAATCAAGTGTGAAGGTCGTGTCGGCATAGAGCGGCAGGAAGTATCCCTGTGTTTCTTCCACTCCCTTCGGGTAAACAGTTACAAAGCGGCGTTCGCCATCTGCAAAACCTGAAGCCCGGCGCAAACCAAAAAGCACCTCCACAGAGTCCGGTGCTGCAGGCGCTGTCAGGTGCAGCGTGTCTGTAAAGGTTTTCTGCAGCTGTTTCTGGTGCTCTTTCAGCCTTTTGCCTGCAACTTCAAAATAAGTGGTTACTTCAGCAGAATCAGGCATGTAGTTCAGCGCTTTTCCCACTACATGCGCCTCGTCGCCCTCCACCAAAAAGCGCGGCAAGTGTAGGGTAGCCATCATCGCCTTAAATGACTTTATATTCCCTGTAAAGAAACCGCTCTGCCTGCTGTTGTTCATGCCGATCACATAGGTGTTCCAGCTCGTAATGTCATCCGGAAAGGTAACTTTGAAAGTCGCTTCTCCTTGCTTGTTTGTGGTTAGGCTCGGTTGCCAGAAGGCATAGTCAGAGAAGTTGTTGCGTATAGCGTTTGCCTGCTCCTGTACTGCATCGGTAGTTGCAAGTGCAGCCCCTGCTTTTGTAGTGATGATAATCACACCGGCTGCCCCGACCGATCCGTAGAGAGCAGTCGCTTCTTCGCCTTTCAGCACAGTAGTTGTGGCCACGTTTTTAACATCTTCCAGTGAGCCGCTATAAGGAACACCGTTTACAATGATCAGAGGCTTGGCATCATTGGAGTTTATACTTATACTTGCCACACCCCTGATGTTAACACCTGCTACCCGCCCCTGTAGCGCAGTGGCTACTGAACTGGTTACCGTGTTATTTGATCTGCTAACGCCGTAGCCTGTCACCACTACTTCCTGTAATTGCTGAATACTGATATCAAGTGTAACATCTACATTTCCACGGCCATTTATGTTTTCTTCTTTTGGATCGTAACCAATGAACCCGAATACCAGCACACCATCAGCAGGAACATACAAAGTATAGTGCCCCCTCATGTCTGTTGCTACGCCTGTAGTTGTACCTTTTAGCAGCACTGTAACACCTGGCAAGGGCTCGCCTGTGGCTTTATCAGCAACGATACCAGACACTTCATGGTCGTATTGCTCAATGCCGGAAGTATAGCTGAAGGTTGTTTGCCGCGCTATCTGCTTTTGTTGCTCCTGCTCTTCTGCAGCATTCCGTTCTGCTTTTTTGAGCTGCTTCACCCTTTCGTCAACCAGGTTCAGCAGGTACTTGCTTTCATTTGATGCTTTTTTCAGAGCAGTGGAGTCAAAGGAAACGTGTGTCTGCCCGTTAGCCTTTAACTTGACATCAGCCGCCGCAAAACGGCCACTTTCAAAAGCAAGGGTTAAGGTATAAGTAGCAGGCTGCAGGTTATGGAGTATCGTGCTTTCCCTTGGGTAAAACAGCATACTATCCGGCTTTCCGGCTTGATGCAACAACACCAGCTTAACCCGCTCTTTCAGTTTAGGCTGCAGGCTCCAGCCTAGCCTGCCAGTGCCAGCTGCTATACCAGCTGAATTAGAAGTATAAAGTTTACCTAACAGGCGTTCATACTGTACATCTTCCCAGTTGTCATAGATCTTTCTTTCTGTTAAAACCTCATGCCGCAGCAGTTCAGGCTTTCGCTCCCACTTGTCCCACAGAGGCAGGCTAACCTTGTTTTCCATTCCTTTAATTTCCCGCATCTTCAGCAGGCCCGGTTCAAAAGAGTAGGCATACCCCGGCTCCATCATGAAGTTGGTTGTAAAGTTATGGAGCCGCACATACTGCATCCAGTTTGGGCTAAAGGGACCCACCAAAACCGTTTTCTCCTGATTGCGATTAGAGTAGTATCTCGGGGCGCTGTCACCTAGCAGCAATACCCGATTTCCCTGTTGCAGGTAAGCGGCGTTGTCGCTGTTGCTGTAGGCTACCCGGAACAGGTATTTGGAGAGCACCCGTCGCTCATAATCGGTTAGCCACAACTTTTCAGCAGGCGTGGCAATCGGGTTATCGACAGCCGTTATGTCTGCGCTAAGTATAAGTTTATACTTGTGCTGCAGGTACACACTGTCCAATGAGATGAGTTTATCGGCTGTGCGAAGCTTAATTGAATGGTAGCCGCTATCGGCGGCAAAGGCGTAAGCGGGCAGCACATCCGTCTGCGAAAAGTAGACCGGCACATTATCCAGGTACACTACATGCACCGGCACTACCCTTCCCGAATCAACCACGAAGGGCGAAAATTGCGTGATACTGTCTACAGTGGCAGCGTAGTCGGTAAAAATTCCCTTTTCCGGGTACAGGAAATGATAATAGGCCATACTATCAAGCCCCATTCGGCGTCCCCAGTAGTCCCAATCCATCAGTTTTTTTCCTTCCAGGCGTTCGTCATTCCGTTCCAGCTGACGGTAAGGCTTTTGTTTTTTGTAACGGTCCCAGGTGGGCAGGCTAGGGACGTGCTGCGCCTTGAACTTGGATGTCAGTGCATAGGCGGTCAGGTCTACATTTTGCACCGGTTTGCCTTCGGCGTCTGTTACGGCTACTTTTAAGTCTGCTTTCTGCCCCGGATACACCACTTGCGGTGCCTGTAGGTCTATGGTCAGTAAGCGCTTTCGCAAAGGAGCATCTTCCTGCAGTTGGTGCACCTCCCCGGCCCACACGTACTGCACCACAACAAAGTATGGCTGACTGCCTTTTGCCTGCTGACGCCGAAAGTTTTCAGCAGCCATTCCGTGCCCCTGCTTCACTAACTTTTCGCCCCGGTAAATAAAGTACCAGTACGGCAGCCGCCTTGGGTTTTCAATGGCTACATATAAGGAATCGCTCGTTCTGGAGTTCTGTAAGGTTATATTGGCCGCTTCATGCGCCATTAAGTCCAGCTCTTCATACAGTTCTCCTGAGGTAACTTCGTAGCCTGCGGCAAAAGCATTTAGTGGCACTTTGGCTGGCAACTGTACGGTGCTTTCCAGAATAGCATCATAATCAGCATTGTAAGCAGCTAGTGTGGCTTCTCTTTCCTTAGACTGATCTCCCTCCTGGTACCTCACCAGCAGGCCATCCTGAAGCAACTCGATGCTTAAGTGGCCATTCGTGAAGTGGTAGGTTGCATTGCGGGTCTTGGATGTACGCTCGTTGCTGGCGTTTAAGAAGTTGGCTGTTACGGCATAGTCTATACTTGCTTCCGGAAAAACACTTTGTGGAAGCGTAATAGTCGTTTCACCTGCAGCATCCAATGGCTGCTGGTGGAGCCAGAGCGTATCCGGGACAAACAGAAACGGCTGTTCACTTTTAACAATCCTTCTGGTTGTCACCACTACCTCCACCCGCGCATCCAGGAGGTTAAGGCCATTGGCATTCGTGCCCTTGGCTTTTAGGCTGTTTTCCTGGCCCGTGTGATGATTGTCCTGCTTTAGGTTCAGGGTATAGCTGTTTTCCTTAAGTTCATAATCCTCGTACCTGAACGAAGTATAAATAAGATCCTGCTGCTTTTTGTCAGGTCTGCTTAGGGATAGATTATACACTTGATCCAGTTCCAGTTTAAGGCTGTCGTGCAAAATAAAGAAGCCCTCCAAAGCGCCGCTTCGGTAAGGCTTTACCTCCCCTAGCCTCTTTTCCTTGGTCCGGTAACTGTACAGTTTAAGGAGAGCTTTTCCCTTGTAGGGGTTGCCGTTTCTGTCCACTATAAAAGCTTTGTACCTGACTGTGTCCCCGGGCAGGTACTTCGGTTTGTTTGTGATAAAATAGCCTTTATACTTGCTACTCTCATCCTGCTGGCGGTACTGCGAATCAAACAAAGAAGCAACACTGCGTAACCAGCCTTGCGGGTGCCACCCCCGAACGGAACGGTAGGTGTCGTAGAAGGGCCGCCAGATATAGTATAGTGGCCTTGCGTAAACAATTTTGTTTAGAAAGCTCCTGTTGCTGGTGTAGTTTTTTGCTTTCTCAAGCTTTACATAGTGCGTAAATCCGTTCAGACGTACGGCAAGTAGCGCATCCTTCGGCTTGTACCTGAGGCTGTGCGTATGGGTAACAGGATTATAAGAGGCTTTTCTGTTATTTACCAGTACTTCCGCCTCAGGTATGGCGTTGCCCAAACTGTCGTGCACCAGTACATTCAGCGCAGCCCGCTGCTGCAGCACTTTAATCGAAAACGGTGACACCGTGTGCAGCGTGTACACAAGATCAGGCCCCTTGCTGTGCATGTATAGATAATGGCCCTGAGGCAGGGTAGCATCAAAACGGGTATTAACTGCAAAGGAGTCAACTAATGAATGAAAGTATGAGTCTTTCACTACCCCAGAACCCAATTTATGTAGCGTATGGGCTTCCTTGTCTGTCAGTTTGTAGATGTAAGTATAGTGGCTGCGGAAGGAGGTCTTCTCCAGGCTTTGCTGGGCATAACCGGGGTTTAGGAGGCAGAGCAGAAGAAGGAATGCAAGTATAAGTTGTTTCAGCATAGCGGGTCGTGTGTGCACATAAATATACAAATCTATATGTTTATACCTGCATCCATTTTAGCCCATAGAAGCTGAAAAGCATAAGTGATTATAACTTGCATCATTTAACTGGCACCGCAGTAAAACAGCTATAGCTGTTTGAATTCTGTAGATAAGGTCTGGACTTTAGGCCATCATTTGGTGCAGCAAAGCGCAACCAAGCGTAATGAGTTTGAGGGACAATTTTAAAAGTACATGCTACTGCTGCTCTGGTTAGTTATATAATTGTGTATGATGTTTGTAAACAAAACAGATGATATGAGCGAACAGCATTCACCCGCCATTCCAATTGCCAAGCCGGGTTTCAGAGAAGCCTTTTACTTCTGGTTGAAACTGGGCTTTATAAGCTTTGGGGGACCTGCAGGCCAAATCGGAATAATGCACACGTTTCTGGTGGATCAGAAAAAATGGATCTCTGACCGTAAATTCCTGCACGCGCTCAATTACTGCATGCTGCTGCCCGGCCCCGAGGCACAGCAACTGGCTACCTATATCGGTTGGCTGCTGCACGGAACAGCGGGCGGTGTGGTAGCCGGGGCATTGTTTGTGCTGCCTTCCGTCTTTATCCTGCTCGGTTTAAGCGCCGTCTATGTTACATTCGGGGAAATACCCTGGGTGGCGGCTATGTTTTATGGGTTAAAGCCCGCCGTGGTGGCCATTGTGATCCTGGCCCTTATTAAGATCTCAAAAAAGTCCTTGTTGAGCCTTTTACACGTGATGGTAGCCGTTGCCTCCTTTACCGGTATTTTCTTTTTCAACATTCCCTTCCCTTACATTATTCTGGGTGCTGTACTCTTCGGCTGGCTGGCCATGCGGTTGTACCCTACCCTGATCACCGAAAAGAAAACAGCGCGCGAAATCTCCGAAAATGAAAAGGGGTATTACCTGAACATGGATTCGGAGGTACCGCATACAGCTTTCCGGGTCGGGCGTTTGCTGAAACAGCTCGGCGTTATTGGTGCGTTGTGGGTAATGCCTTTCCTGGTTCTGAACATGAGCCAGGGCGCTGCCTTCTGGGAGAGGTTGGTGGCATTTTTCACAAAAGCAGCTTTTGTAACCTTTGGCGGTGCCTATGCTGTTTTGCCCTACGTGGCACAAGTGGCTGTGGAGGATTTCAACTGGCTGACCAGACTGGAAATGATCGATGGCCTGGCTTTGGGAGAAACCACCCCTGGTCCGCTCATCATGGTACTGGCCTTTGTAGGGTTCATGGCGGGGTACAATTATTTCGGTGGCTCCCTGCTCATGGGCTCTCTTGGCTTACTAACGACCACCTATTACACGTTTTTGCCTTGCTTTCTGTTTATTCTGGCGGGCGCTCCTATCATAGAGAAAACCCAAAGCAACAGTAGCGTTAAAGCAGTGCTGGGCGTGGTAACAGCCGCGGTGGTGGGCGTAGTTTTGAACCTTACCGTATACTTTGCCCAGGCTGTTCTCTTCCCTGAGCGCCTTTCCCTTCAGGCGCTTGACATTTTCAGCTTCGCCTGGATAATTATTTCCTTGGTAGCCATGTACCGGTTTAAGGTAGGAATGATTCCCTGGATTGGAATCAGTGCCCTGGCCGGATTGCTCCACTTTCTTTTTACAGCTTCCGCCTAAAGTATAGCCTATGTACCTGCGACTTAAAAAAACCTTCAGCAGCATTGCTACTGGTCAAAACGTTTTCTCGGCCTAGCCAAGAGCAGCTTCCTCAGTTTGCGTCCTGCATAATTCTGTTCTCCTACCCAATTTCCCGGCTCAACTTTTAAATCAAATCAAACCCCTCTTCGGCTACTCCCTCCAGCTTCACTTTTCGGGTATTATTCTCTAGGTTCAGGTCAATCAGCAGGTAATTCGGATCGATATCGGCGCGGGAAGGCTTTTTCTTTACTTTCACCGTAATCGTCTGCACGCCCGAGCGAATGCGGTGCTTTTGCAGGTAGAGGGGCTTACCTAATTCCTTCTCCGAAGCCGCGAAAACGCCGACTTCCACCCAATCATGCATCGGCACAGCTACTTCTGCACCTGTGCTGTCGACTACCACTTTTCTGGCGTCCACTTGAAGCGTTACTTGCCAGGTACTGGAATCCAGCTGCTGAGCCTCCGACTGAACCGCTTTAAGCTGCCAGTAAACGTTCTTCTCAAAGTAGTCGTGTAACAGGTACTGCAGTGAGTCGGGGGTAACAACCTTCAGTTCCCGGTACAGATCAAGAGAGGTCGCAAAAGGTGGTTTTCCTGAGCCATACTTCGTAAGAAGTTGCCGAAGCGCGTTGTTCACGCGCTCTTTACCGATATACTCGGACAAAGCATGCAGGGCAAGCGGACCTTTTCGGTAGCCAATGAAGGCGTCGGTAGCCTGAAGCAAGGGGGTCGCTGCGCGTGACCGCGGCACTTCATACGATTTGCGCCACATGCTCAGGAGCTTCCTTGCATGCTCCTTCCCGTAAGTTTCTTCCACCACCTGCAGGGATGTGTAATTGGCGAGCGTTTCGGACACCACAATACCACCTTCCACATGAGCGGGAAGTAACTGCGCCGCGCCCCACCACTGATGGGCTATCTCATGCGCTATCGGAAAGTAGACCAGATCCAATGCCCATGGATTATCCTTCTGGTTGGAGAAGGTAAAAGACTCTCCATAGTCAACGGTAGTAGGTTCTGCGTTCAACTCACCCGCATAGCCCGAGCGCTCAATAAGGGTGATATGGCTGTAGGGATACGAGCCATACTTTCTGGTGTAGTAGGCGAAGGAGTCCTTTACACTTTTCACCATCCGGTCTATGTGTTCACCGTGTGCCGGGTGGTAATACAACCGGATAGCTACTGCCTGCCCTGATTCAGGGTTTTTCCATGTTGCTTCCTGCGTGGCATAGTTGGCAGAAAAGAAGGAGTAGTTATTCCGGATGGGCGCACTGGTCGCATAATGGAAGTAATTACGCCCGCCCGCTTTCCATGTACCAAGCAGCGCTCCCGGACCGATTGCCACCTGCCCGGCGGCTGTACCCACCACTGCCTCCAAATGTATCAGCTCCTGCCCGGGCATAATGCGTTTGGTATTCGCAGCATCATAAAGCGAAGGAACAGCCCATGGGCCCAAGCCATACTTCTTTCTTTCTCCATTGTCTCTTAGCTCGCGCATGGCCTGGTAGCCCACTGCAGGCAACCAGTTATAGTTGATGAAGTAGGTGCCGTTTTCAATAACGGATACAACTATTCCCTTGTGAGGAAACCCCTGTGCATGATACGCAACTGCAAAGCTTAAACGGAGGGAATCGCCCGGCTCCAGTGGTTTGCTTAACTTGTAGATGCTGTGGCCGAGTTGCTGGTCTTCCGCTATACTTGTAAACGCACGGTCAAATTTGACAGCTCCTGTCTTCACCCCATTTGCCGTTGCCAGGTGGATGGTGTCTATCGGCAGGGTGCTTTTGTTGATCAACGTATAGGCGCCTCGTATCTCCGCGCTCCTGTCTTCCGGATAAATTTCTACCTGAAGCTTAGTTCCTGTCAAAAGCGGTTGTGGCGTGTGCTTATACTTGCCATACTTCAGCTCATATTGGGCAATTTTTTCCGTTCTTTCGGCGGCAGTGCTGTACTCGTTCAGCACGTTGGTGTTATAGAAAATATAGCCGCCCGAAATCAGAACAAAACCTCCTGCTGCTACCGCCGTCAAAGCAGTGGCCCGGGTAAAACGCTGGCGCGTAAGCCGCAGGCGCATCCAGAGCTTCTCCGACATACTTCGAACCCAGAACAGCCGCGCTGCTACGGCGAACAGCATTGCCCAGGCTGCCCAGTAAAGCTTGAACCATAGCCAAGGCGCCAGGTATGGACCAAAGCCGCGCATATCGGTGTAGGACCAGCCCGGATCTGAGGCATAGAGTAGCAGGTTGTGCTCAATCCCGATCTTTGCCGCAAATACCATGGCTAGGTAAACAAGCAGCATAACCAGGTGCCCGAGGTATTTTTGATTTACCAGCACATGCACCACCAGTGCAAGTAGCGCGAAAAGCAGGTAGTTGGTGAGCTGAATTCCGAAGAGCACCTTCAGCAGCACCCCTACTTCTACGGTAGGGTAGTTCATTGTCATAGGAATGATAACTCCGGCCAACAGCAGGAAACCCAGCCACACCCCCATGATAAGTGCCAGTCCTAAGAAATTGCCCAGAAAGAGGGACCATTCTGAAACTGGCATTGTATGCGAAATTTTGTCCAGGCCAGCCTCTCTTTCTCTCCACACCAGTTCTCCCGCATAATAATTAATAAGTATGGGTATGATGATCAGCGGGGTTTGAAAGTCCCGAAGAGATGCGGTCAACATTCCCAGCAGGTTCATCAGGTTGGGGTACTGCGGAACGCCACGAAATTCAAGGTATTCATGGGCAAAAACGATCATCTGCAAGGTTAGGAGTCCCACGACGACTAGCCCTGCCTTGCTCTTCACTATTGCACCGAATGAGTATCCTGCAATAGCAAACGTTTGGCGTACATGGGTTGCAACGCTGAAAGCAGGGGTTATGGTAAGTGGCGTATTCCTCCTGGTTGCACGAGCCACTGGAGCCTCCACGCTGGGCTTTCGTTTAAAGCGACTCCACCAGTTGCCCGCTGCTGTATGCACAAAACTGAAGCGGAGGTAAGTATAAGAAAGTATACCCAGTGCTAAACTTAGCCACAGGACGCGGTTCCAGAGAAACATGCCTTCCAGGCGAAGCAGGCGCGTATTCTTTTCAAAGGCTGTCCATGTATCCACACTGCCAATGATGCTGAAGCCTACAGGATCTATCAGCTTTACCAGCTCCCAGTTTCCTGCAAACTTAGCCACCATCGTTCCGATGAGTGGAAAGATGATAGGGAACAGAAGTAGGCTGCCCACATAGGCGACAATAGCGTTCCGATTTAATACCGAAAAGGAGAACTGGCAGGCAGTAACAATAAAAGCGAGCGGCAGGGAAAGGTAGAAGTAAGTTGTCAGAAAAGCCTCCGCCCGAAAGGGACCCAGTTGTGCGGCGTCTACCGTGCGAATATGAAAGCTTAGGAAAAAAGCTAACGGAATCGCCAGTTGAATAAGTGCATTCAGCAGGAAAGCCGCCAGAAAACGCCCGCCCAGGTACTCGATTTTACGGACAGGAACAGTATACATTAGCGGATGCATGCGGGTTTGTACATCCCGGGCAGCTGCATGCCCGGCAATAGCTCCCGCCGACAATAACCAGATAACGCTCGCAAAAACTGTTATGAAGATAAGAGAGGAGGGCGCATTCAGAAATACGGCATCATCCGAAGACTCTCCTATCGCTGAAAAGAACAAAGGAAACAGAAAAGCTATGCCCAGGTAAATCCAGGTCGAGACGCTGCGTAGCTGGTAGTGGAATTCAAATCGGAAGATTTCACGAAACTTCATGGCCTTGCCTTTTTTTGTCGTTTATTTCTCTGACTTGCAGGTTTAGCTGCTGTACTTGTCCCCTGTGTCTCCACCTCCACTACATTATCTTATGTTGCCACATCCCGCGCTGCCGCCTCCCCGGCGATGGCCGCGGCCATCACGAGCCAGATCAGGCTTCCGAATACCGTGGTTTTCGCTACAGAAAAAGGAGAGTTAAGAAAGAAGTTGGCGTACAGCACCTCCGAAAGGGAGCCGTCCCGCGTCATTAGGAAGCTCAGTACAACCAGGACAACGATGAAGAGCCAGGGCCAGGAACGGTGTATCTGGTAGGCCAGCTCGAAGCGAAAGATCTTCCAGAACTTCATTATACGGTCTCCTTTGTCTGGCTGAAACTGTAGTAGCCAGCCATGGTGCTGAAGTAAACATCCTCCAGGTCGGGCTCCACCAGCTCAAAGCCATGGCCGGGTGCCTCTTGGCTGTAAATGTGCACCATGGTGCGCCCGCTCAATAATTTGGTAGAGATTACCTGGTGCTCCTGCTCCAGATAAGGTAGCGTGTGCTTCTCAATCAGCTTGCGCCAGATATGCCCCTGCAGCCCCTCCACCGCCTTCAGGGGCTCTGCTTTCAGCAGTATCTGTCCCTTGTTGATGATGGCCATGGTGGTGCACAGTTCCGACACATCCTCCACGATGTGGGTAGAGAGAATCACCACGCTGTTCTCGCCCAACTCGCTCAACAGGTTGAGAAAGCGCACACGCTCCGCCGGGTCCAGGCCTGCCGTGGGCTCATCCACGATCAGCAGCTTTGGGTTGCCCAGCAAGGCCACTGCTACGCCGAAGCGCTGCCGCATGCCCCCCGAAAAGCCCCCCAGCTTCTGCCTGCGCACCTCCCACAGGTTTGTCTGGCGCAGGAGCGCTTCCACCACTTCTTTTCGTGCCTTTCGGATGGTAGTACCCTTGAGCACCGCAAAGTAATCGAGCAAATCCTCCGCCCTTGCTTTCGGGTAAACACCAAACTCCTGAGGCAGGTAGCCTAGCGTTTTACGCACCTCCTCCTTCTGGTTTACCACGTCTATGTCGCCCAGGTGAACCAGGCCCTCATCCGGCTCCTGCAGCGTGGCCAAAATGCGCATCAGCGTAGATTTTCCGGCCCCGTTCGGTCCTAGCAGTCCAAACATGCCTTTGGGAATGGAAAGCGTTACGTTCTTCAGCGCCTGCACGCCGTTGGAATAAGTTTTCGAGAGGTTGGTAATTTGAAGTGCCATACGCTTACTGCTTAGTTGCGGTAGTTTCTATTAATTTGTTACCTGAAATGCGGCCACCTACGCCCAGGTTCGCAGGCCTATTAAGCCATAGAACAAAAAGTAGCATGCCATTAGAAGATGTAATACTGACAGGAAAGCGGCAGGAAAATAAGCAGCCCTTTTGATGCCCTTATTTCTGTACCAGACCACCATGACAAAAGCGAAAACTGCCGAAGCAAAGAAGGCTATAGTTGCCAGCATGACAGGAATTGAGATGAAACTGGGTTTTGCCAGGTATTCTTTTCCTTCCATAGCCCCTGCAGCAAGAAGCACCACAGCTATTCCCAGGAACACGACGGGTAAGAGAGACCAGATCCTGACCAGTAGAGGAGCACCTCTGGGAATTTTGCCTTTCCAGTACCGGTAAGCCCAAAAGGGCAACAGGAGACCAGCATGCAGGACAAATGCTATCCAGAGCAGGAACACTACTACTCTTCCGAGCACCAGTATAGCGGGAACAGGAGCCAATGTAACCGTACCGCTTTCCGCCCCGGCCAACTCTAAAACCTGACCAGCCAACGGATCATTCACTACTACAAAATCATTTCTACCTGTGTGAAGGTTATGATACACGCCCCTTTCAACAGGTACGAACCTGACTATCCGGCCAATATGAGCAGGAAACTGATTATACACAGTGTCTCCCTCTGACCAGACTCTTTCTACGAGCAAGGGCGGCAATTTGAAAGGCAACTGCTTTATCGGGTTTATCTGCAGGTAATATCCATCAGCAGGTTTCGCGATAGCACCTGATCTTATAGAAAAGATAGCTTGCTCAGGCTTTGGCAGGTGGCTGGTTTGATATTCCCGGATAAGAGAACCAATTTTTCTGATTGCTGCCGTGTTGTCTGAATTGGTCTGAACTGCATAGCCTAAACCATATCCCGGCAGGTAAGAAAAATCAGATTTCCCGGCACCCACGCTGCCGCCATGTTTGTAATAAGTATAACCGTTAAAATTGGAAGTATAGAGACCCAGCCCATACCCAAATTTTAAGCCTGCCTTTGCGCCCAGGGTGGTTGAGGGAGTCTCCATCCTTTTCAAGGATCTTTCGGAAAGCAGTTTGAGAGAATCAACCTTGCCCATGTTGATAAAAAGCTGCAGCAGTTTGGCCATGTCCTTCGGAGAAGCGTTGATAGCTCCCGAAGGTCTTGTAATGAGATGCCAGTATTGCTGTGGGTATCCTTCTTTGTATAGGATGGCTCCTTTTTTCCTATAGTCATCAGAAAGAAAAAATGTCATGGTCTCCATACCCAGCGGAGAGAAATAGTTTTGCTGGATATATGTTTCGTAGGGTTGTCCAGCGATTTTCTCGACGATGTAGGCGGCCACAGCCGGACCGGAGTTGGCGTAGGCCATTCTTGTTCCAGGCACCCATTTGGATGTCCTGGAATGTGGATGAAAATCCAGTCCATCTTTAAGGGATATTGCTTCGGGGTCGTTGTGAATAAGTTCAGCCAGGTGAATATCATCCCACCCAGTGGTATGCTCCAGGAGATGCGCTACAAGTATGGGATTTGTCTTTTCCCATTGATTTTCAAATTCAATTTCCGGCACTAAGTCTTTCACCCGGTCATGCAGGCGTAGCTTTCCCTCCTCCTGCAGTTTTAGAATCGCAAGCGCAACAAATATTTTAGAAGTAGACCCGATTCGGAACATGGTTTCTTCGTCGGCAGGAATTCCCTTTTCCCCATCGGCCATTCCCAGGCCTTCTATCCAAACCGGTCCGTCTTTATCTACCAGCGCAACACCGGCAGCAGGTGTTCCGGTATCTTTTAAGACCTGCAGGATGGCTTCTCTCAATTCTTCAATGGTTTGTGGTGCCTTTTTTCCCTCTACCTGCTGGCCATGGGCTACAGGGGTAAGTATGACAGAAAACAGAAGTATAAAAGCGATGAAAGGGGGCCTGAACGTTCTCATAAATTAGTCACAGAAAAAAGTCACGGTTGATACAGTACACTGTATACTAGCTGGCCTTACCTGCGCACGGCGCGTTTACAGTTCATCGTTTGCAGTGTGTTGTGGCTGCTTTTGCGCCTTCACAACACTGCATCCAGTTAAAAAGAACTTTGCATTACAAAGCGCAGGGGCAAAAAAAGAGAACTATGAACTCCTCCGCTCCAGCCGAATTTATACTTAAGCAGTCCCATATGTTCAGCTAATTGACTCCTTTACTTAAACCCGAAAAGCAGCGGAAACAGGAAGGTGACGAGAACGGCCCACAGCATGTAGATGGGCAGGTAGAAGGCAATGGCCTTCCCGACGCCGGCAATGCTCGCTTTATTCGACACGACCCTGTATAGTTGCACCGTTACCAAGAGCAGGTTTATCAGAATCAGCACATTACCACCCAGCACCGCGACTCTGTTAGGCGTTATTCCCCACTCCGAAATCCGAAAGGAAATAGCCGAAAGTGCAATGCCATTGACCACGACAGTTACACTAGAGAGCAGCAACAGCACCCAGTTGCTTATCTGGTTTTTAGCGGCCCTGGATGTTTCGGCAACGGAAAAGAAAATGATAGCCATCACGCCAATCAAAAGCGCATTGAAAATAAGTAAAAACTCGCGGTCGTTGTAGGGGTCTTGTCCTGATGAAACCATGGCGATGAGGTAAATAACCAGCATCACCAACACCAGCGGACTGAAGATCCTGGCAATGACCGGAGATACTTTGCCCACCAGGTGGGGATTGGTCTGGGTAAGGAAGGTGCCTAGGATTGGTGCAGCAGGAAGTCCGAAAACAACGACATACTCCACATAAAACTGCTCTATACTTAAGCCGATCAAGGAGAAGAGGCCAATGGTAACCCCCGTCATGATGCCGCCTGCAATTAAAATGAGTGTGGTCATCACCACTAAGTCTCCATTATACTTCAGATAGCCAAGCCGAAGGTCATACTGGTTCCGCGTTTCGCCAACAAAAGCAAACCCAAGCATCGCCCATAGTAACAGAAGCAAATGAATGCACGACAGGAGTAATGTGTCGCTGCTCTGAGCATCGGGAAGAGAATTAATATAAATCAGGCTTGCCAGGAAAACACCCGCTAACACCGCGACTTTTGACCAGGACAAACCGTTCTTCCACGCAAAATAGGCCGTCAGCACCGGAAAGATGATAAACCCGATGTTGCGGGGGTAAAAGAATTCCTCATCCACTGGGAACATAGCAGGCACCTTGGCTATGACGCCTGCTACAAGAATAGCGATCAGGACAAACAGCAGTTCCCTGCCGGAGCCCCAGTTAATCTCCTCGCTTTCGTAACGGAGCCTCTCGTTCCAGAAGTCGGCCAGTGCGTTGCCTTTAACATCCGGGTACAGGGCACTGAACTCCCGCTTAAAAGGCACCTTGTTGCTGCGGTACAGCTTTTCAAGGAAGCCCGGGTCGTGCAAATGGTTTAAAATCTCTTTTCTCATAGGTTAGTGAATTTCTGTAGCGGTATACTACTGGTTTTAATGTTGTTGCCTAAGAATCTTCTACAGTTTGTCAATCATATCACCCAGGTCGCTCACCCCCAGCGTGAACAGGAAAAGAGCGACACCCAGCATGAACTTCACGATCAGCGGAATTGAGATTCGGAATCGCTTCCGGAGAAAATCATTTGCCGGAGGAAAGTATAGAAGAGAAAGAAACAGGTATGCGATTCCCGGCACGGGGTGCACCAGGAGCATATTTAAAATGCCTACCGCCAAAACGATTAGCCCGAAGAGCCAGCCACTTATAAGCCAGATCTTTCTATCGTTATTCAGCAAATGCTTTGCTTCCATGTCAGTCACAGTTATAGAATGTATTGGTTCTTCTTCCAGCCATCAGCTGCCTAATTACCGGCAAAAGGTGTCCCGAAAATACCGACTGCCAGTTCTGCCCAAATAAGGAAGAACACGACTAAAATAGCTGCGATCAAACCAATCCGATAGTCCAGGTTTTTCACCACTCTGATAGCCAGCTCACACAGCAGGCCGGTGCCGAGCAGTATAACACCCATGGCCACGAAATCAAACAGCGTCCAGTTTACTTCATCTGTAAAAAGCATGGCCAGCAATGGAATAAGCAGTATCAGAACTACTCCGAGCACAATGCCTACAAGTCTTTTACTTTGCGTTATCATATTATATGTATTAAAAGGTTAATTAATGTTAATGGCATCTACCGGAGATCGTGCAGCATCAGTTCCACCTTATCGGGTAACTCTCCCACGCCCATCGCTGCCCACAGGATAAAGAGGCCAACAAGAATTTTCAAGAGTCTCAGCTTTGGAATAGGGAAGCCGACGGTTTTCCGGAGTATGTCATTTACCGGAAGAAAATACACCAGCGACAGAAGGACAATGAAGACGCCGAAACCCGGGTCGTTGCCCCAGAAAGTGTTCACCACACCGATGGCAAAAAACACTGTTCCAAAAAGCCAGCTGATGATTGTTAATGCGGTCAATCCATCGTTGACCGCTACTGTATCCTGGTTTCTATTCTCGTTTTTCATGGTAGTATGTTAAAGTTTGATTTTTATGTTCTAAGGCCTTAAAGTACTTTGAAATACAAAGTATAAGTATAAAAAAATATCAGTTGTCTTTCCTATTGCTTAAAATCAGCTGCTCCAGCGCATCCAGATGGTTGTTGAAAGCCTCGCGCCCGGTGGCAGTAGCCTGGTAGGTTGTGTTTGGTTTGCGCCCCACAAACTGCTTTTCTACCTGCAGGTACTCGGCTTCCTCTAGGGCGCGCAAGTGGCTGGCCAAATTTCCGTCTGTTAACTGCAGCGTATCCTTCAGGGTACTAAAATCCACACGTTCTTCCACCATCAGCACCGACATAATACCAAGTCTTGCCTTGCTCTCGAAGGCTTTGTTTATATTTTCAAGATAATCTTTCACGGCTTGCTAGCGTTCGTATTTGACATACACCAGCGTGCCATACACCACGTGCAACATACCGAATCCCACCGTCCAGGCAAGTAATCCATATCCAATAAAGAAGCTGGCAAGCAGCCCAAGTATAAGCTCGCAGATACCCAGGTAGCGGATGTCGCTTAAAGTATACTTACTGGCATTTAACAGGGCGAATCCATAAAAGATTAGCATCGCCGGCGCGACGAAGTATAGCAGATTGTGGTAAACCAAAGCCCCGCAAAAAACACCACCGGCCGCCAGGGGAATAAACAGGTTAACCAGCATGCGCTCCGACTTGCTGTCCCACACGCGGTGGCTCTTCTTTTTAGCGTTGCGTGCCGTAAAATAAGTAGCGGCAGCAAGCGCAAGTATAAACACCAGCGCCGCTACCGAAACCAGAAATACAACCGTTTCCCGGGAGAGGTCCTGGCCAAGGTACTGGCTATACTTCACATTGTGCGTCACCAAATACCATTTCACGACAGCGGCACCTGCAAGGGCCGAGACCCCGGCCGCTACTCCTGAAAGCCCGCTAAGCGAAATAAAACGGGAGGAGCGATCCATGATGTTTCGGATCTCGTGCAGGGTGGCTAACTGGTCTTGCTGCTGGTTCATTATAAAGTACTTTGTGTTTCAAAGTTAATAAGGGTTTACGTAATGTCAAGTAATATGATTTGTTTTTTTGAATATATTTTTTCCTCACATTCAAATTAGCATCTGGCAAGCAATCGAACTTTTACAATTATCCTGTCCATCTGACTTTTATTGCCTCCTCCCATTGCTTTAGTGAAAAGTATAGAGGCGGCTAGCTGTCGATCTGATTTATCGCTATACCCACTCTAAGCCTCACCCCTACCAGCCTCACGCTACGCTACCGGTGGCTTTATATCTTTAGGAGCGGGAGACTTCTTATTTCTTCAGGAACATTGCCCAGAGTGTGTCTAAAGCAACATGAAAAGCACCTTCAAAACTTTCTATGCTTTTCGCAGGTAAAACTCTTCCTGCAGCTGCTGCTGCCGTGAAATGGAACATTTGTAAGAAAGTAAACCAATAACGGAATGGGCAAAAACGAGATAAACATTATTGTCGCGATTTTGGGAGGGCTGGTACTGGTACTTGGGCTTGGTTCCAAAAAGCTGGAAAAACATCCAATCCCTGCAACGCTGGTTGCCCTGCTCATCGGCATACTGCTAGGGCCCGAGGTACTTGATATCATAGACCCGGCAACGCTCGGTGGGAAATCCACTATACTGGAGCACTCGGCGCGGCTCGTGCTTGGCATTGGCTTGGTAAGCGTGGCCCTCCGCATTCCTAAAGCATATCCACGCCAAAACTGGAGGCAATTGATACTTCTTATAGGGCTGGGCATGCTGCTGATGTGGGGCATAAGCACCCTCCTGGTTTACCTGATACTGGGCATTCCTTTCTGGCTGGCAGCCCTCATCGGTGCCATCATCGCTCCAACGGACCCCATTGCCGCCAGCCCCATTGTTACGGGTCCAGTTGCCAAGAAGAACCTGCCAGAGCGGTTGCGCAACGCCATCTCCTTTGAGTCAGGTGCCAACGACGGGCTTAGTTACCTGTTCGTGTTCCTACCGCTCCTCATGCTAACCCGCCCCGAAGATGAAGCCCTCTCCCACTGGCTTACCACCACCCTGCTGTGGGAGGTGCTGGGTGCGACGGTGTTCGGGCTGCTGCTGGGCTATGTGGCGGCAAAGTTGCTTAACGCGGCAGAGAAGCGTGATATGATTCAAAAAGACTGGCGACTCGTGTTTACTGTAGCCCTTTCGCTGCTTGCCGTTGGTGCTGGAAGGCTTATCAAAAGCGATGAGGTGCTCGTGGTCTTCGCTGCCGGTGCTGCGTTTGTGCAGGTAGTGACCGAGGAAGAACGCGGGGAAGAAGAGAGAGGACAGGAGGCGGTCAACAGGTTTTTCTCCTACCCTATTTTCGCGCTCCTCGGTACGGCCATTCCGTGGTCAGGATGGCATGAGCTTGGCTGGAGCGGTTTGCTACTGGTTGCGGCAGTACTTTTGCTGCGACGCCCACCGGTTTTGTTGCTCCTGAAGCCCATGCTCCCCAGCATTAAAAGTACGAAAGATGCCTTGTTTCTGGGCTGGTTCGGACCTGTTGCCGTTGCTGCGATCTACTATGCTTCCATGGCTGAGCACAAACTAAAAGAGCCGCTCGTGTGGGATGTCGTCAGCCTCGTTATCTGCGCATCTGTCGTTATTCATGGCATAAGCTCTACTCCACTTTCACGCCTGTACGGTAAGTCAACAGGATATAGGCAGGATGAACAATAGGCGTTGACTTCAGAAGTACCACGAATAATCTTGCCTCTTCACGGAACAGGTTAGGAAAAGCAGAGTGGCACAAAGCAAACAAATGAGCGCTCCAATTGGGCTAAACAAAAGAAAGCCGCTCCATGCGTTGGAACGGCCTTCTTGTTTTATAACAATGTTACACTTCTGATTTTAGAACCCACTCACATTAAGTCGGCCACCTGTTACGCATTTACCTGCCAGCGATGGAGTAGGCAATGCGCTGCTCATGATCGCATTCTTGATAGTTGCAGCAGAGGCGCCTGGATTTGCAGCGGCGTACAGCGCCACTCCTCCGGTTACGTGCGGCGTGGCCATAGAGGTGCCGTTGTAAGAGGAGTATGTGTTGTAAGCTGTAGTGGAATAGATCCCCGAACCCGGCGCACCGATATCCACAGTAGTGGCACCGTAATTAGAGAATGAAGACTTGGCACCGGAAGAGGTGATGGCCGCCACCGCGATCACATTGCTCAACTCGTAGTTAGAAGGGTAGCTTGCCACGGCATCATTGTTATCGCCTACACCGTCGCTGCCGCCGTTACCGGCTGCCGCCACGAAAAGGATGTCCTTGTCGTTTGCTCTGCTAACGGCATCAAACAGCGCCTGCGAGAAGCCGCCGCCACCCCAGGAGTTGTTACTGGCCACGATGTTCATGCCATGACGGTTCTTCAGGTCTGTCAGGTAATCCACTGCCTTAACCGCGTTGGCAGTTGTTCCGCCTCTTCGGCCCAGGAACTTAAGGGAGATCATTGTTACATTCCAGTTGACGCCCACTACGCCGGACCCGTTATTTTTTGCACCGATTGTACCGGCCACGTGTGTGCCGTGGTCGTCCAGGCTGCCTCTTGAGCCACCGTCATATACTTCGTTGTCATTGCCGTCGAAATCCCAGCCGTGGGTGTCGTCTATGTAGCCGTTTCCGTCGTTGTCCACGCCGTCAATCGGATCGAACGGGTTAGTCCACACCTGGCCTGCCAGGTCAGGGTGTGTGTGCTGCACCCCCTCGTCTATAATACCTACTACAACAGTAGCGGAACCTGTGTTTCCGGTAGCCCATGCTTGCCCTGCACCGCTGCCATACTGATTGGCAGGAGATGTGCTGCTGCCGTACAGACCCCATAGAGAGCCATTGGTATAGTATGGGTCTGACGTTGTAGCAGTGTGTGTGTAAATATAGTTTGGCTCGGCATACTCTATTGCATCCGCTCCCTTTACTTTGCTAAGTGCCTCCAGCGCTGCCATCGGCGTGTGCACCAATGTCAGGCCTTCTCTGTCGCCAAACCGCTCCATGGCTTTCGTTAAGATACGCTCCTTCACCTTGCCGCTGATGCGCGCCAGCACAGCAGCCCTTGCTTCTTCTGAGGCGCCGGCTTTAAATTTAACCAGTACTTCATTGGCAACCACCTGCTGTCCCTTCGACCCCATCGCCCGTGACTCCTCTGACAAAGCAAATGTCTCGTCCTCCATTTGAGGCTCATTTTCGCAGCCTGTCAAAAACATAGCAGATACCATCGCTAAAGCTAAAGCAGGTGTTCCCGCTCTGAAATAATTTTTCTTCATAAAACTTATTTTATAAGGTGAGATGGATAATTGTAAGTTAAATAGACACATAATTATTACCCTTCTCAAGGAATGTTCAGCCTTAAAAGTAACAGCCTAAAAGTACTGGTTTGTAACTAGTAAGGGAGCAAAAAGGCACTTACAGATAGAATTTCAGGTAAAGGCTCTGGAAGAAACCGCTCAAAAAGTAACACAGGATACACATTGCCTGATGCGTGTGAATGGTGTGATCAGAATGAAAACAGGTACTGTTACGCGCCAAATTCAGAGGATACATCCAAGAGGCTACCCCGCCGTCGTTTGGCGAAGCAATCGGATTTACACTTACAGTTTTCTCCGGAGAGATTGGAGGGAGGAGATGTCTTGGGAGCAAAAAATCTGAAAAGACGAGCAGTTACAGCTATCACGTATTCATCCCTACTCCCATACCAGGCTAGGAGATTATCTTGTTTCTACTTTCTGCCTCCCCGGAGACGTGCCTGTTTAGCTTGCCAGCAAGTAGAGCGCAATGCAGGCCGCACGCTATCTAAAACGGAAGACATGTTTAACCCCGCAACTGCGTTTCCGTTAATGCACGTACACCTAATAAAGGATGCAGAAGGAGGCATCCGTACCACCAATCGCACCTAACCTACACCCATGTCCTCACCTGAAAAGACAAGCATTGGCCACAAAGTCCTTAAAGTAGCAGGTACAGTGGCGGCGTGTCTGATAGGCCTGATCCTGCTGCTCACCCTCCTGCTGCTAACCGTACTTGAGCCCTATGCGGCACGCATGCTTAAAAAGCAGGTGACCGAAAAAACAGAGGGTTTGTACCAGCTCAATTTCAAAGACATCGACATCAACCTGCTAAGCACCTCTATTGCGCTGCAGGGCGTGCACCTGTCGCCGGATACGGCTGTGCACCGGCAGCAACTGCATTCAGAAAAGGCCAGTGCCATACTTGTTGAGCTGCAAACGCCGCAGTTTAAAGTTACGGGTATCAACCTGCTGGACCTGATTATCAGAAAGCAGCTAAGTATAAACAAGGTGCTCATCAAGCAGCCTCATCTTACCTTGATGGTGGATGAACGTGTGCAAAGCCGGGCAGCACCCAAAGCCATACAGGATAGCAGCAGTTCCGGGAAGAGGTTTATCAAGGGCCTTGAAGTGGGTGAAATAGATATCCCGGGGGCGCGTGTGCAGCAGGTTTCATGGGCAAAACCAAACCAGCCGATCCATACTTTATCTGATTTGTCGCTGCGTGTGCTTGGGCTTGAGCTAGACTCTCTGCAGCAGGACCTGCTGAAAAACTGGAAAACTGAGGATGTGCAAGTAATGCTCAAAGCCTATGCCTATACTCCTCCCAACAGTGTGTACCGCTTTGGGTTTGACTCGTTTCGGTATTCCACCAAAAAAGAAAAACTACAGCTGGATAATCTTAGGGTGGCGCTTGATAGCAGTGCGACCACAGCCTTGAACACACCAAAAACGAAACACCTGCTTTTTAATGTGCTTGTGCCAAGCCTACAGGTAACAGGGCTCAATGCGCTGGAAGCTTATCGCACCAAAAAACTTAAACTGGCGGAGCTAACGCTGAACCAGGCTGCCGTGGAACTACTGGAGAACCCAGCCCTTGCTGCAGACACGGCCTCGCTGAACGTGAAAGAGCTTTACGCCCAGGTTTCTGGCTACCTGCAGGTTGTTGGCCTGGAAGAACTGCATCTAGCGGATGCACGGTTCATTCATCGTACTGTTTCCCCTGAAGTTGCCACGATACAGGAAGTGAAAAAGCTTAATGTTCGCCTGTGGGATGTGCGGCTCGACTCCGCGACGCTTTTTTCGCCGAGGGAAAACCTGCCTGTGCAGGAATTCCTGGTTTCAGCCAGAAACTACCATTACAGCAACCCCGCCTCCGTTTATACTCTCCAGGTGGGGCAAATGGAGTTGTCAAGTAAGGAGCGGCACCTCGTTGTTGATACTGTTCGTGTATGGGGCGACAGGAGCAAAAACAAACGTCTGGGCCAAGGTGCTGCCGCAAGTGCTGTGGTTTATGACCTGCAGGTTCCCCGCGTCCGCATCACCGAAATGGACCTTCTTAAAAGCTATCAGACGAGGCTGCTGGATGTTGGCAACATTTCCATTATTTCCCCGGCAATAAGTATGACCTACTACCCCAAAGTCCCCATTCCTGATTGGAAAGTGATTGCAAGAAAAGCGTATGAACCGTTAACTGCTTTTGTTTCGGATTTGAAGGTGGGGCAGCTAAACGTGCAACACGCATCCTTTACCCGGCAAATAAGCAAAGAAGAAGTACGGCTTAGTCAGAAATTGGAAGATGGCTCCCTCTCCCTCACCGGCATTCATATCGATTCAGCATTCATCTATCAGCAGGAACCCTTAGTTCCATTGCAGTCATTTACCTTTTCTGGTCGCGGCTACAAACACGTGATGCCCGCGCAGGCGCAATCGTTGGCCATCGGCAGGTTCCGGTATTCCACCAGCCATGGGGAGCTTACAGCCAGATCCATTAGCCTGACTTCTGACTCTGATCAAAACGAGCAAATGCAGCAATCGGATGAGGCCAGTAGAACCCTTTTCGACCTCTCTGCGCCACTTCTGAAAGTTACGGGGCTGCAGGTAATCGAAGCGCTGAACAAGGGCAGGTTAGCCCTGAAGGAAATCTCCTTGCGGCACCCTAACCTTAGCATCATCACAGACAGGGATATCTCACCTGCTCCCGCACCAGGAATAGAGCAGGCGGCGGCAGCACTATTAAAATTTATAAGCCCTGTAACAGTGCAGGCTGTTCGGTTGGAGGACGGCACCTTCACTTACCGGGAGAACCGCGAAAAGATCATCCGAACACAAAGGCTGGAACAAGTCTCCACTCTTATCACGGGCTTAAAGCTGAGTCCTGAGAGCCTGTCGAAGTTAGACGAGGCCCTGCCCCTGGATGAAATGCGCGTGACGGCGAGCAACTATACGTACCAGTCGCCGGATAGTGTGTACACCATTTCGCTAGACAGCCTGAGCTACTCCAGCATGCGGCAGGAGCTGTTTGCCCGCTACTTTTCCCTAACTTCAGACAAAGAAGCCCACGTAGAATTAAAAGCCACAAATCCTGCTGCCGCCAGCGGACACCTCTTTGATGTGTCGACTACAAAATTCGTTGTTACGGGATTGGATCTGGTCCGCTCTTACGAAACAGGCCGTTTTGCCATGGCCGGAATTTTACTTCATGCGCCGGAGGTGGCCATACTTCGGGACCAGGAAGTTGTGAACCGTCAAGCTGCTTCGGCAGCACCGAATCAGGCTGGGAGCACCCGAAAAAAAGACCAGCCGCAGGGCCAGGCTTTAAAGCAGGTAAAGGATGTAGTGCACAACTTTAGCGTGGACAGGCTACGCCTTACGGATGGAAAATTTAAACTAAGCGTGTTGAAGGACACTGTAACGAAAAGCCAGACGCTGGAGCAGGTATCGGTGGTACTGGAGGAGTTACGGCTTGTTTCGCTGCAGGCCCCCGATCCGCTCGAAATGTTTGATGTGGACAATGTTGGCTTTCTGGTGCAGGATTATACGTACCTGACGCCCGACAGCCTGTATGAGTTTCACATCGGAGAAGCGCGAACGAGCCTTAGAGATCAGACGCTGGTGGTAGACAGCCTGCGGCTGAAGCCCCTCTTCGAATTTGAGGAGTACACCGATAAGCTGGAGTATGCCACCGACCGGGTTGCCCTTACCATACCAAGTATAAAAATGCAGGGCTTCAGGCTGGATGCCTTGTTTAATGAGCAGGAGATAATTGCCTCCAACATCAAGCTGACGAAACCGGAACTTAACCTTTACAGGAACAGAAAGGTGCCGGAAAACCCGGAGCGGCAGCCGCCTACCCTCCAGCAAATGCTGCGCAACGTACCGTACCCGGTGCAGATTGACTCGGTGCACATTGTGGGTGGGAAGATCGTATATTCGGAGGTAGCCGCAAACGGGGTAGCTCCCGGCGTGCTCACCCTGGATCATACCATGCTACAGATCGCCAACATCACGAACGACTCACTGCTGCTCCGGGAGAACAGCATCATCTGGGCCAGTGGCACTACCATGTTTATGGGCGAGAGCACCCTCAAAGCAAACTTTGCCTTTCATATGAACCACCCCGAGGACCTTTATACTTATAAGGGAACGCTGGAGCCAATGAAGTTCGCCGCCTTCAACCCACTGCTGACGCAGCTCATGTTTTTCCGTATGAAAAGCGGCTCTATCAACCAGGCTGATTTTACTGTGCGGGCAACCGAACATATGGCAGAGGGACAAGTAGACCTTTTGTACGATGATCTGTACATTCAACTGATCGATAAAGAGGACCCTGGAAATCCGGGCCTGCTGCTAAACACGGGAAGCTTTCTTCTCAACAACCTGGTCATCAAGGACAACAACCCCTCCCGACTGGGAAACTTTCGCAAGGGGGAAATAAAGGTGGAGCGGGACCTTACCAAATCTGTTTTCAACCACATGAGCGGCGCCTTGATGAGCGGGGTAGCCTCCAGCATGATGCCCGGCTGGATAGAGAAAGTACTAAGTGCCCTGGTGGGGCTGCCCTAAAGACTCTATCGTATAATAAAGGCCTGAAACCAGTTAACTTATACTTGCACGGGCAAAAGCGCATTTCAACGCACCTCTTAGCAGTCGCACCTGCGAGCGATGTTACTTGTAACGTAATTTGTAGAAAAGTATAACACTGGCCAGCGCAGAGGTGACCGCATTGGCAAGTATAACCGGCAGGTTGTCGGTCATCATGCCATAAGCAAGCCACAGCAGGGTTCCTGATGTGAAGATGGTGTACATGGCTACCGAAATGGCCGAAGTATCCCTCGTCTTGATGATCTTGAAAGCCTGTGGGAGAAAAGAAAAAGTGGTACAACAAGCTGCAACCATCCCTATCGCCTCAATCCAATCCATAGTTAGTCGTATTGATTCTTTTTGACTGCTAACACTGCATCAGGTAATAGAGCAGGTAAAGCGTTGGCAATTTAATTAAAACTTCCCGTGTTTAAATGCTCCTGTATACCCTATAGTCCTTCCGTATTCAAGTTGGTTCGCTTGATCGGCAGAAATCAATTCAACGCAAGTATAAAATCAATTCTGCCAACTTTGTCGTTTAGAAAGTAAAAACAAATCTGCCATGCTGGATATCGTCATAGAAGCCCGTAAGGCTGCACTTGCCCCGGGGATGGATGTTAAAAGAATTCTTCCGTTCCGCCTGCGCAGAATGGTGGGCCCGTTCATTTTCATGGATCACGCAGGCCCTGTTTCGGTGCAGCCGCCGCTCTCGCAATCGATGGACGTGCTGCCGCACCCGCACATCGGGTTGTCTACAGTCAGCTACCTGTTTGGCGGGCAGGTAACGCACCGTGATAGCCTGGGAGTGCAGCAGGTGATCCGTCCGGGCGAGGTAAACTGGATGACTGCAGGCAGCGGCATCGCTCACTCCGAGCGTTTCGAGGATCCGGCCGCCTTAGCCGGTGGTTCCCTGGAGATGATACAAACGTGGGTGGCCCTCCCGGAAAAAGACGAAGAGGCAGCTCCCTCGTTTGACAATTACAAGCCGGAGCAGCTGCCCATTTTCACGGATACCGGCGTGTGGATGCGGCTGATTGCGGGCGATGCCTTTGGCCTGAAAAACAACGTCAGAACGCACTCCCCGCTGTTCTACCTGCACGTGGTGCTGGAGAAAGGGGCGCGTTTCGGGCTTCCCACCGGACACACCGAGCGAGGCATTTATGTGGCCAAGGGAAGTATAGAAGTTCTCGGGAATACGTACACGGCGGGTCAGATGCTCGTATTCACAAAGGGAGTTGACCCTGTGCTCTCTGCCAGGGAAGCTTCTACGCTCATGCTGCTGGGAGGCGAGCCGCTGGGCGAGCGCTTTATCTGGTGGAACTTTGTTTCCTCCAAAAAAGAGCGGATCGAGCAGGCCAAGGCAGACTGGAAAGAAGGCCGCATCCTGTTACCTCCCTCCGACAACCAGGAGTTTGTGCCCCTTCCGGAGAACCGCTCCCGCCCTGCCGGAAGCCCTCCGCCACAGGCGCTGTCCTGAAAAATCTACTGTATCTAAACTACGCCCGGTAGCTGGCAATGCGCTATCAAGCATTCCTGGACTGGTGCTGTGCAACATCGGTAACCGGGTGCTGGCACATACGGACTGCAGAAAAAACACATGCGCCTATCGTTACCAATCCCGAACCGAGTAGCACCACCTCTGCCCCAAAGTTATCGCTGAAATAACCTGCTGCCAGAGCTCCGGCCACATAGCCGAAGTCACGCCAGAAGCGGAAGATGCCCAGGCTCTGCGAGCGCTGCACAGGATGCGTATTGTCGGCCACCAGCGTCAGGAAAGTTGGGTAAACCAGAGCCGTTCCAATGCCAACCGTAGCCAGGGAGAGTAGCATCAGGGTGAACAAGCTTGTAAAAAAGAGGGCCGCAATGCCCACTCCCTGCAACAGCATGCCTAGGCACAGCAACAGTTTCCGGGAGTAGCTGTCTCCCATCTTACCTGTAAAAAGCTGCCCAATGCCCCACACCGCCGGATATATGCCAGCCAATAACCCTATCTCCACCATCGAATATCCCTTTGCAGCCAGCACCAGCGGCAGCAGGCCCCACAGCGCACCGTCATTTATTTTCGTCACAAAGCCATTCAAGGTAACCGGGCCCAGGTTAATATGCCGCCAGGTGGTGTCCTTCCAGACACTTGCCAGAAAAGGCACCTTGCTGATGGCTGCCTCCGCCTGCACATGCGCCTTGGTGTCGCGCACCACAAATTTTGCAAGCAGGATGCCTGCCAACGAGAAGATGAGGCCCGGCACGAAAGCAAAAGTGATTTCGCCTGTGGTGGAGGCAATGTAACCGGCCAGAAAGGAAGCCAACCCAACGGCAAGGTAACCGGCAAACTCATTGATGCCCATCGCCATGCCCCGGTTCTTTTCGCCCACCAGATCAATCGTCATCACGATGCTGGATGTCCAGGCAAGGCCCTGGTTGACACCTAGTAGAAGGTTCGCCCCGATTACCCACCACCAATTCTGTGCGTAGATCAGCAGCCAGGGCACCGGCAAAGCGAATAGCCAGCCGGCCAGCAACAGCTGCTTGCGCGTGAAACGCACCGACAGCTGCCCCATCACTAAATTAGCCAATGACTTCGCCAGCCCAAAAGCTACAATAAAGGAAAGTATGGCGGAGTGCGTATTGAGGCCGAATGTTGTTTCTGCGAACTTAGGCAGCACTGCGCGCTCCAGCCCCACCATAGAGCCAATAAAACCGGTCATCAACATCAAAAGCCAAAACTGAGCTGCATTCTCCCTCAAACCCGTCTTTGCACGCGGTGTATGCCTCATAAAATCAAATAAGTCTGGTGTGGTCTATAATGGATTCAGCTGCAAAATTACCATAATATTTCTGCCGCTACAGGGTTTTGAGGTGAAGAGATTTGTTTTGCCTGTAAAAGGCGCAAGTGTAGCGATATAATAGCGGAGCGCTTCATTTGTAAAGGTACCACATTCAAATCCGCTCACGGGCAGGCGGCAGCAGCCCTTCCTGCTCCTGCAGCACCTGAGGCCTAAAAATAACCTTTATCAAACTATCCCGTCTTCTCCTATTAGCAATAAAACGTTCCACCCATCATCTAAGAAACTATGCCTCTAAAGTCAGTGCTCCTTCGCCGTATCATGTACCCTATGCAGCAGTTTATCAAGGCTGAGTCCTTTAGCGGTATATTGCTGATTCTGGTGACGGTGGTAGCGCTTGCATGGGCGAACTCCCCCTGGGCAGCGTCTTACGAAGAAACCTGGAATACGCCCCTCACACTTGCTTTTGGTGATTTCGGGTTAACCAAGGCCGCCATACTTTGGATTAACGACGGGCTGATGGCGATCTTCTTTTTTGTGGTTGGCCTGGAGATAAAGCGCGAGATGCTCATGGGTGAACTGGCTTCCCTTAAAAAAGCGGCCTTTCCGGTGGTGGCTGCCGTGGGGGGCATGCTGGTACCGGCGCTCATCTATGCTTTCCTGAACAGCAACACCCCAGGAATTGATGGCTGGGGAATACCGATGGCAACAGACATTGCCTTTGCCCTTGGCATCCTGACCCTGCTCGGAAACAGGGTGCCTCTGTCCCTGAAGCTTTTCCTGGTGGCCTTTGCCATTGTGGATGATATTGGCGCGGTGCTCGTAATCGCTATTTTCTATACGGCAGAGCTGAACGTAACACTGCTGCTGAGCGCGCTGGGGGTGTTTGGGGTTCTAATGGTGATGGGTACAGTACTTAAATCACACCGTATGTGGCTATACATACTGCTGGGCATAGTGATGTGGGTGCTTTTCCTAAAGTCCGGGGTGCATGCCACTGTGGCGGGCATTCTCCTGGCTATCACCATTCCGGCGCGTTCTAAAATATCGGAGAAGGAGTTTGTGCTGTCCACCAATCAGATTATGGAGGAAATGCAGTCTGTTTACGCCCCACTACCCGGGGAAGACCAGAACCTGGAAAATTTGGAAGAGTCGCAATACCAGTCGGCGGTTTATTCGATCGAGGAGAACTGCGAGGAAGCCCTTCCTCCCCTGCACCGGCTGGAGCACACGCTGCACCCATGGGTGGCCTATGCCATCATGCCCATTTTTGCGCTGGCTAACGCTGGCATTTTCATCGATTCCAGTTTAACCAGCGGCTTCTCCAATCCTGTTACGTGGGGCATCGTGCTGGGGCTTGTGCTTGGCAAGCCAGTTGGCATCATG
This sequence comes from Pontibacter akesuensis, assembly GCF_001611675.1. Classification (NCBI taxonomy): domain Bacteria; kingdom Pseudomonadati; phylum Bacteroidota; class Cytophagia; order Cytophagales; family Hymenobacteraceae; genus Pontibacter; species Pontibacter akesuensis. The sequence goes on from NZ_CP014766.1 coordinate 237,345, forward strand.
CTCTTTACCTGGTTGGCATCCGCCACGGGACTGGTGTCTAAGCCTGACTCTTTTACCTGGGTGCAGGTAGCCGGAGCCGGGCTTCTGGGCGGCATTGGGTTTACCATGTCTATCTTCATCGCCAACCTGGCCTTTACCGGCTCCCCGCTGCTGGCACAGGCGAAGTTTGCCATTCTATGCGCCTCCCTGGTGGCGGGGGTAGTAGCGTATCTCCTGCTCAGGTCTACCTCTAAGGTGATCGCCACGGAAGTATAGCAACTTCTGCAACACATCACATACTTCCCCATTGCCTTGAAGTTAAGCGTTCGTGCAGCTCTTTTGGTAAGAGCTGCTGTATTCCAATTCTGCTAATCCAGCATACGAACTCTATGCTTACACAAGGTCGCATACTTATACTTACCCGCTAAGTATAAGTATGCGTGAGAAAAGGGGCCGGGACACACGGTAAAAGGAAGGTTGGAAAGATAACTTCCCGGAACTTGCTGCAGTAGAAATTAGTTTATACTTTTACTGACTGATTAGTCATATCAGTTGATTGTTTTGTTTACAGCCCCATGAGATTTCTAAAAAAGTTTATGCTAACTGTTTTTTTAATTGCCACTGTTCTGTCCGTCTCCGGCTTCATGTTCATGCAGCAAGGTACCTTCGGGAGCGCTCCAAACGGAAAACGCCTGGAGCGCATCCAGAACTCTCCGAACTTCAGGAACGGCTCCTTTCAGAATCTAACCGAGACACCCATGCAGGCAGAGGATGCCTCGATGGTAGGTATGCTGTTTTCCTTTTTCAACAAGCCTAAAAACACCTCACCCTCCACTCCTATTCCCTTTGTAACATCAGACCTGAAAGCAGCCGGAACGGAAAGCCCCAGCATTTACTGGTTTGGGCATTCATCTTACCTGATTAAAACCAAGGCCTACAACGTTTTGGTAGATCCGGTTTTCAGTGGCTACGCCTCTCCTGTTTCGTTTATGGTGAAGGCGTTTGAGGGTGCTAACACGTATGCCGCTTCGGATATGCCGCAAATCGACGTGCTGGTTCTGACGCACGATCATTACGATCACCTCGACTATAATACAATATCCGCGCTGAAAGACAGTGTGGCGCATTTTGTTGTTCCGCTTGGTGTAGGGGCGCACCTCGAAGACTGGGGCGTAGCGGAGAGCAAAATAACTGAGCTGGACTGGTGGGAAACAGCCAACTATAAAGAGCTCACGTTTACAGCCACGCCTGCCCGCCACTTCTCCGGCCGTGGACTTGCCCGTGGCAAATCACTTTGGACATCTTATGTGCTACAAATGCCAAAGCATAAAATCTACATTGGCGGCGACTCCGGCTATGAGGAACACTTCAAAGAGATTGGCAGCAAGTTTGGTTCCTTTGACCTGGCGATACTGGAGAACGGGCAGTACAACAAAAATTGGCCGTACATCCACATGATGCCTGAGCAAGTGGTGCAGGCGGCCAAAGATCTGCAGGCAGAAGTGCTTTTCCCGGTGCATTCTGGTAAGTTTGCCCTTGCCCTCCACGCCTGGAATGAGCCGTTGCAGCGTGTGGTGAAAAGCGCTTCTGAAAGCCAGCTAAAGGTAACAACACCGATGATCGGTGAACCAATTGTCATTGGGGAAAGGTATCCGGCAACGCAGTGGTGGACAAACTAAAGCAGGAGCCATGTCTGAAAAAAGAGACCAGATTGTTGCAGCTGCCCTGAAGTTATTCTGCCAGAAAGGCTTCCAGAACACATCCACCGCAGCCATATCGAAAGAAGCAGGGGTGGCTACCGGCACGCTGTTTTTATACTTCAAAAGTAAAGAGGAGCTGATCAACGCGCTTTACAGCGAAACAAAGAACGCTATGGCAGCATACGTGCAGGAGGATCTGCCTGCAGCCGCGGCGGCTTTAGAAACTCAGCTCCTGCACTGCTGGCGGCGCGCGGCGGAGTGGGCGCTGGAACACCCGTTCCACTACCGTTTTTCCGCCATGTTCAGCAACTCACCCTTCATCACAAAACTTACCCGTGATGAGGCCGCCTCCTCCTTTCTGTTTATGCAGGACATCATTGAAAAGGGCATCAAGCAAGGCAATTTAGCTGGAATGGACAAGAACCTTTTCATTTCGCTGTTCAGCGGCCAGTTGCACGCCACCATCACTTTTGTGGAAAATCAGCAAAGCTCCTCTAACCATAAAGAAGTGCTGGAGCAAACGTTTCATTTCTTTATGAAAGGGGTGGCAGCTGCTTAAAAAGTAGCCACACTTATACTTATACTCATAGCCAAACCCGGTCTGCTTTCCAAGTATAGAGCTGCATTCCCTTTTATCAACGCCTGAAGAATTTGCGTTCCAGTTTGATCACCACGAAAATAAGGCTGCCTGCCGCCACCGAGAGAAGCAGGTCCTTTAACGGCAAGGGCTCCAGGTGGAAAAAATCCTCCATAAAGGGCAGGTAGATCACAGCAAGTTGCAGCAGGACAGATGCCACCACTACCACCGCCATTAAAGGGTTAGTGGTAAGGGCAAACGGAGAATGGGCAGAGGAGCGCAGGGCCAGCGCCTGAAAAACCTGGGCAAAGCCAATTGTGGCAAAGATCATCGTCTGCCACGTGAGGTCTTCCTGAGCAGCGGGGTTGTAGTAGTACAAAGCAAGACCCAGGGAAACAGCGGCAATGGTGGTTCCGACCAGAAACAACGGGAAAGCATCCTTCTTTTCCAGGGCTCCTTTTTCTGGGTTTCTTGGTGGGCGCCGCATCGTGTCTTCCTCGGCGGGCTCCGTTCCCAGGCCCAGGCCCAGCAAGCCATCGGTGAGCAGGTTTAGCCACAGCAGTTGCAGCGGCTGCAGCGCAATGGTCAACCCGAAAAAAGGGCCCACCAGCATCACCAGCACTTTACCGATGTTGCCCGCAAGCGAGAACCTTATAAAGCGGAGCAGGTTATCCAATATCACCCTTCCCTCCTCCACGGCAGCCACAATGGTCGCAAAGTTATCATCCAGCAGCACCATGTCTGCGGCTTCCTTGGCTACATCTGTTCCCGTTATGCCCATGGCAATGCCGATGTCAGCCTTGCGCAGCGCAGGTGAGTCGTTCACGCCATCTCCCGTCATGGCCACGATCTCTCCTCTTGTCTGCAGCGCCCCCACAATCTTGAGTTTGTCCTCCGGCGACACCCGGGCATACACCGACGTCACCTCCGACAGCTTCAGAAGCTCGGCTTCGTCGGCTCGTTGCAGCCTGTCTCCGGCTACGGCTTCGGCATCCTGCCCAAAATGCAGTTCCTTTCCGATAGCTGCGGCTGTGAGCGGATGGTCGCCTGTGATCATGACGGGGCGTATACCAGCCAGTTTGCACTTTTCGACCGCTGCTTTCACTTCTTCCCGGGGAGGGTCGATCATGCCTGCCAAACCGATGTAGGTGAGCCCCTGCTCCAGGTCCGCGCCACCATCGGCTGAAGCCAGCTTTCGGAAGGCTAGCCCCAGTACCCGCACACCGTTCTGCGCCAGTTTGGTGTTTGCACGTTGTATTCTATCCCGCCACGCCGCATCAAGCGGTAGCTCTTCCCCATTCACCCACACTTTATTTGCAATGCTTAACAGCATATCCGGAGCCCCCTTGGCGCAAAGTATAAAAGGCGTGTCCTGCAGCGGCTGAAAGTATTCCGGCAAGGTAGCCTGTACCTGATGAATGGTTGACATTCTTTTCCTGTCGCTGTCGAAAGGCAGTTCGTTTACCCGGGGCAATAACTTGTGCAGGTTGTCCTGGTGAATGTCGCGCTGGGATGCTGCCACGAGAAGGGCTGTCTCGGTCGGGTCCCCAAGCACCTGCTCTTCGCCGGCATCAGCCGCTTTTTTCAACGTGCCATCGTTGCACAAAACGGAAACGGCCAGGGCAAAATCCAGGGCAGTGGCGGCTGGTGGTGCTACATCCACGGTGGCAGACGGTGCAAAGGAAATTTCCTCATCGGGCAGGTCTACCACCGTAACGGTCATCTTGTTTTGGGTGAGGGTTCCGGTTTTGTCAGAGCAGATAACGGTAACGGAGCCAAGCGTCTCCACGGCAGGCAGTTTCCGGATCAGGGCATTCCGCTTCAGCATCCGTTGGCCCCCCAGGGCCAGCGTAATCGTCACGACCGCGGGCAAGCCCTCCGGCACCACCGCCACCGCCACACTCACAGCGGTCAGGAACATATCGGCGGCAGTTTCCCCCATCAACACCCCGATGCCAAAGATCACGGCGGCGGCAATCACGCCAAACAGTGCCAGCAGTTTACCCAGCCTATCCAACTTATCCTGCAGCGGCGTTTTTGTGGTTTCGACGGTATCGATCATGTTGGCGATTTTGCCAAGCTCTGTCTCCATTCCTATGGCCACAACGATGCCTACCCCTCTGCCGGCGGTCACCACTGTGCCCATGAAGGCCATGTTCTTCCTGTCACCAACAGGTACTTCTCCCCCTTCGATCGGGGCTGTTTCTTTCTCCACTGGCTCAGATTCCCCCGTCAGGGCTGCCTCCTGTGCTTTCAGGTTGAAGCCCTCCAACACCCGTAGGTCGGCAGGCACTACGTTTCCCGCCTCCAGCTCTACCACATCGCCCGGCACAAGCTGCCTGGCCGGAATCTCTTTTGCCGTGCCGTTGCGTCGCACCCGCACCTTGGGTACCACCATGCGGTTTAAGGCAGCCATGGCACGTTCTGCACGATACTCCTGAAAGAACCCGAGCAGGCCAAAGAGCAGCACAATTGCCAGAATGGCCACCGCTTCGGTTGTCTTGCCCAGGAACAGCGAAATAAGCGCCGCCGCAATCAGGATAAGCACCATCGTTTCAGTGAACTGCTGAAACAGCAGCTTGAGCGGACTCCGCTGCTTTTTTTCAGCCAGGCTGTTTGTCCCGTACTTCTCCTGCCGTGCCTCTGCTTCCTCGTCTGATATTCCTTTGGCGGAGGTGCTTAGCTCTGCTATAACCTCCTCGTTCGAACGTGTGTACCAATTCTCCATCCCAGTTGATGCTTGTGAGAGACAAAATGTTTGTTACTGTAACTTAATGAATATGTTCAGTTTAACTTATACTACGCAAAGGTACAGGCAGGTTCTGCAACAAGGCCCTAGAAAATGCTGCTGGTTAATATCATTTGTTCTTCTGCCTATCCGGGGCGATGGAAACTTCCATCCTGCTCCTTACCGGCTATAGTTAGCTCTAGCGGCTAGCAGTGGTGTTTAGGCTTTTCGGCTCCCGAAAGTTACGAGACGCTATCATTCAGAATAGAAACAGGAATCATTTTGTAAGATGACGGAGGTCATGGAACAGAAGCCGGCTCCTGCTTTTCTTTGCTATAGTCAAAAAATCAATAAATTATACTTGAGAACGATGGAAGAAACAGCACAGCAGCAGTTTGCAGGAAAAGTGGCACTGGTAACCGGCGCCTCCTCGGGCATAGGCAAAGCCACCGCCTTACAGTATGCGCGCGAAGGCGCAAAGGTGGTAGTTTCGGACATAAATGAAGCCGCCGGTGCGGAGGTGGTAGCTGAGATAAAGCAGCTGGGCGGAGATGCCTTTTTCGTTAAAGCAGATGTGTCCCTACCTGAAGACTGTGAGCACCTTGCCGTCCGAACGGTGGCAACGTATGGCAGACTCGACATTGCCTTCAACAATGCCGGTATTGGCGGCGAAGCCAATGCCGTGGGCGACATGAGCATCGGAAACTGGAACAAAGTGATTGCCGTGAACCTAAGCAGCGTGTTCTACTGCATGAAGTACCAGATACAAGAGATGCTGCAGCACGGCGGCGGTGCTATCGTGAACAACTCCTCTATACTTGGCCAGGTGGGTTTTGCCAATTCAGCTGCCTATGTGGCGGCGAAACATGGTGTAGTGGGACTTACCAAAAACGCAGCGTTGGAATACAGTGTTAAAGGCATACGCGTAAATGCCGTTGGTCCCGCTTTCATCAAAACTCCGCTTCTGACAGCGGCAGGAATGACTGAGGAAACCTTCGAGATGCTCGCGCGCCTCCACCCCATCGGCCGATTGGGTGCTTCGGAGGAAGTATCAGAACTGGTGGTGTGGCTTAGTTCAGAGAAGGCGTCTTTTGTGACGGGTGCCTACTATGCCGTGGACGGTGGTTATCTGGCGCAATAAACGTTAGCAAGTCTTTTAAAGTATGCGGTTGCGCCATACGTACAGGCAACGGTACTGCTCAGCAGTAAGGAAAGCCGTAGGTTACTGCGTATCGCCTCCTGTTTGGCTGCTGTAAGTATTTTCCTTCTTCTGTTTTTTTGCATTGCTGTAAACCTGAAATATGACTGTGAGCGCCACCACAACCAGACCAATCCAGGCTGCGGTGCTGATGGCGCCACTGGAGGAAAACGCCAGTTCCTGGTGCTTCAGCACAATTCCGTAGAAAGCCCAAACCGTAACAAGCCCCACAAAGGGGTTGCGTCGGCTTAGCACCACGAAAACAGTCAACAAGGTGGCTACGGCAATCAGAAGCATAGCCCATGAGCCCGGCGCCAGGCCGAAACTATCCCAACCGAAGCCAACCAGGCAAGCGCTAATATTGGCAATGGTGGCGATGCAGATCCAGCCAAAGTAAATGCTAAGCGGAAACTGTGTGAACCATCTGGAGGCGGAAGTGCGGGCAGGGTCGTATATGTTTAACCGTAGCTGAATGGCCAGCAGCGTGAACAGTTGAAGCAACATGAGCACCACCGAAACCAGCAGCCACTCATATACCCAAGCAATGGTCCAGGCGCCGGTAGCCAGGTTGTTCAGCATAAACAGGTACCCGGTCCGGCGCAGGTCCTCGTTTGCTTCATGCGCGGCATCAGCCTTGTAGGCTTTTACCAAGTGGTACACGCAAAAAGCTGCCAGCGCTAAATAGATAAGGCCCCAGATGGAAAAGGTGATACCCGCCGGTGTAAAAAGCGTTGGGTATTTGTCCGACACTTTGCCAATCGTCTGCGAATTGAGCAGCTCCAGCTGCGTTAACTGCGACAGTACCAGGTGCACCAGGAAAAATACCGCATTCAGAACGGCGAGTAACTTTATACTTCTCATAGGCTGCCAGGGCGGATCAAATCTCCGATTTATACTTTCGTTTTCACTATCTACGGGAAAATTAAAGTATAACTGGCGGCTATATGAAAAGTTTGACGTGCGGTAAATTTCACGTATGTGGCACAGACGCTCGCGGGTCTAAAGACACCGCGAGGTCTTTGACCAAACGCATTACAGGCGCAATTGCAAAACTTAGCAACAACGGTAAGACCTCGCAGCGTCCGCAGGTCCTGCGAGCGTCTGGTTTAAATAATCGGCGTACAAGGTCTTTCCAAAATGGTAGGCTTAAAAGAATTCAAAGCTGCAACTGCTGCATATAAGATGCTCCCACCGGCACATCATGCCCCTTTATTCCAACCTGGTGCCGTTCAATTTTATCAATCCTATCTTTTGCCACTACATAGGAGCGGTGCACGCGGGTAAAACGCTCAGCTGGCAGCTGCTCCAGCAATTCCCCCATGGTCATGCGTGTCAGCAGCTTTTTTCCTTCCAGCACAAACGTAACATAGTTGCCGGCCGCCTCCATATACAGGATTTCATCAAACTGCACCTTTACCTGCTCGTACCCAGTTTTCAGGAAAATATAATCTTTGGGAGGCACGGCCCCAGACCTAAGCTGCAGCAGCTCCTGCGCCTTGTTGCAGGCTTTTATAAAACGGGGAAGCGAGAAAGGCTTTAGCAGGTAATCCACGGCGTCCAGCTCAAAACTAGTGACGGCATGCTCGGAATAAGCCGTGGTGAAAATTACCATTGGCTTTTTCTGCAGGCTGGCCACAAACTCAAGCCCGGTAATATCCGGCATCTTTATGTCCAGGAAAAGTAAATCAACAGACTCCTGCTGCAGGTATTCCAGCGTCTTGAAGGCATCAGTGAAACTCGCTTTCAGCTCCAGGAAGGGCACCTTGGTGGCATGGGAACGCACCACCTCCAGGGCCATCGGTTCATCGTCTATCGCTATTGCCTTCATGTATACTTGCTGCTGATATCCACTCAATTTACCACCAGTTGCGCTTAATTACAACTGCAGGGTCAGGTGCACGAAGTACTCTTCCAGCGTTTCGCGTATCACCAACTCGTGCTTGCCGGGATAAAGCAGCGCCAGGCGCTGCTTCACGTTCTCCAGGCCCACACCTGATTTGTTTTTCTCCGGGTCCAGGTCCTGCTTTGGCTGAATGCTGTTGTACACGTCAAAGTAGAGTTTGTTATCCTCACAGTGCAGCGTTACCCGTATCCAGGACTTGTGCTTTAAACTGATGCCGTGCTTGAAGGCGTTCTCCACAAAAGGGATAAGCAACATGGGCGCAATAAATTTGTCCGTCACCACATCCTCCAGCTTTGCCTGAATGCTTATGTCCGGTGAGGTAGAGGTGCGCAGCGACTGCAGTGCAATGTAGTTGTGCATGTACTCGATCTCGCGCGACAGCAGTATCTTGTGCTGGTGGTTCTCGTGCAGCATAAAACGCATCATATCGCCCAGCATCTGTATGCCCTGTGCCGTACGGTCGCTGTTTTCCTGTAGCGCGGTGCCGTAGAGGGTGTTCAGGGTGTTAAACAAAAAGTGCGGGTTGATCTGCGACCGAAGGAAGTCAAAGTTTGCATTGGAGCGCCCCAGTTCCTTCTTCAGCACATACACTTCCTCGTTTCCCTTCAGGTGCCGCTTAAACAGCACCCACGATAGCGGTACGGTCATGAACAGTTGAAAGGCCGTGTTGAACATGCTTATTCCCAAAGCCGTTTCCTCGTCCTGAATCAGGAGCACCACCAAAATCGCGACAGGCACGGTGGCAAGTATAAGCAGCAGCAAAACCTTCAGAACATAAGAGGTATAAGGTCTTTTCTTGCCTAATACCCGCGGAATGAGCACCTGGAAAGAATAGAAGTATACTACAATGGCGCTGGGAATAACTATTCCCCACCCCAAAAGCAACACGCCATCAGCATCCCCCAGAATGAACAGAAACATACTTACCATCCACAGCACGAAGGCAACTACGGCATCCCTGGTAATAATCCTGTACTTGGATTGGATAGCCTCGGAATTGTTCAGCAGGTAGGTGCCGGCATACTTGAAGGCCGTGTAAAAACCGAAGATCAGCAGCAGCCAGAACGCAAAATGGAAGCTGCCCTGAAAGATGATGTCGTAGGTTTCCTGCTCGTTGTTGTACTGGTTAAAGAGGTAGTTCTTGGAGTAGGTGTCGAGTATGCCAAACACTGTGCCTATCACCAAAAAAGTTACCACTATCAGAAATATACTCTGAGCCAGGGCTTCTTTGCGGATGAGCTTGGGAGCCACTTTAAAGTTGAGCAGCAGAAATGCCAGGTACAGCAGCGTGTAGCGCACCAGTTGCGGAAAGAAATAGTCTTCGTAATAGTTAAACGGAATCCTTGCCTCATCAAACAGATACTTGTTTGATGCTCTGTCTGTGGCCAGGAAAAACACGGCGAAGGCATAGATGGTGGTAGCTGCCCAAAGTTCTACTTTGTTTATTTGGAAAGGCTTTGCTACAAAACTTTTTAAGGACATATCATTCATATAACAATGTTAGGTTAAAGCACGGAGGAAAGGTAAAAAAAGTGATGAAAGGCCGGTAATATGTGATAGAATCCGCTGTGCTTGCCAAACGTGCTAACGACCAGGGGCAGCGGAAGGAAAGCAAGGTTAAACTGCTACAGCGTTAGCGGAAGGGCCGCTTTGTTCATAGCTGCGGCCGCCCCTACTCCCCTCCGGGAAGCATGATATACTCGCCCCGGCTGTTTCCCACAGAAATTGCTACCTGCCCAGGTACAGGTGTTGATTTGACTTGGTGCGGGAGTGCAAGTGCAAGCTGCTTCGCGTGCAGTGCATGACCGGCAGGAAGGGGCTGCAGCACCAGAGGCTGCACCAAGTCTGTGGTCTCATACGCTGCCCAGGAAACTCCCGTAAATCCTTTAATAATCAGACCAAAGAGGTAGTCGATTGTTTTATTGTAGTCAAATTGCTCCTCTGTTTTGAATGCTGCCAAACGCTCTCCCCAGGAGGTGCATGCCACCGCCAGAGTGGCGTTAGTATTACGGAGATGAATCAGCGGTTCTGTTTGAGGTGCATTTGATTCTAAGCCTGTCCTAACAGGAGGTTCTGTGGTCTGTAAGCCCAAGGTAGCTATTGCTTTGGAAGCCACACAGGAAGGAGCGGTTTCTGTACATTTACTGGACATGTTGCTCTCTGGTGCATAAAAGACGGCGACCAAAAGCCCGAGTGCCAGCAACAAGCCCCGTCTTATTGTAACGTCGTTTTTCTGGTGGTATGGTATAGCCTTCATAGTGACAAGAGTTTTAGTTGTAGTAATGCTGTTGTTAACTATAAGCAATGTTACGTAGCATTCAGAACAGCTAAAACTTTATGTGACGGAAGGCGGGAAGGATGTGACGAAACGACATTTTAAAGTATGAGTGTCACCAGTATTGCCTGTAAAATGGGATTGCTACTTGTAATCCGGCACATTTTTCCCTAACACAAAATCGCGATTACCCACTAACAAATCGCCTTCTTTGCGCAGGGTTAGCAAACCTGTACTTCCACCTCTGGGTGATGCTGGCTTGATTTCAGTTTGAGTTAGCAAAGGGTCTCCCTTAAAGTGGTAACTTTCCAGCCAATAGTACTTGCCGTTTGGCTCCAGAATGGTAGGGTGTATGTGGGCTGGTGAGGACCTGTCGGGGTAGGTGCCCGGCATCAAGGTGTAAAAAGTATACGTGCCATCGCTGCCGGTTTTAATCCAGCCCCGGATGTAGCCATGCCGTTTTGCCCATCCTGTTTCAGCCCCTGTGGTGGGGTATACTCCGCTCTGGTCGGTGTGGTAAATGTACAGAACAACGTCTTTTGCTGGCGTTTTACCGTCTGGCATATAGATAGTTCCTGTCACCTTGAGCTTTGCTCCGGGCGTGTTAAAGCCCGGCAGCGTATCAACTGCGCTTAGCTTTTTATCGCCAAATTCAAAAACGGCCTCACAGCCCTCACAAGAACCGCCAACTAACCTTGCTTCGGCCTCCTTCGTGCTCTGCGCCTGTGTACAGGAGCTTATACAAATCAGAGAAATCAGAACATAAAGCATTCTTTCCATAGCCGTTTATACTGAGGGTACCACTCGCTATCCGACATTCATATCATCCGTGCAACAGCCAATATATATCAGCACGATCATTCAGCGGAACGTGCACCACCATACTACTTTGCTCTACAGGCTCAGTACTTACTTAGCAGTACTTACTGATGTAAACGTAAAAAAAGCAGCGCAGAGGCGATGACGCGCATGAAAAATTCGCGTCATCGCTTCCGCGCTGCTTTAATTTGCTACGATAGTGTAAAAATAACTGGGTCGCCCCTGATATCGCTTAATTAAGCTGTACGACCAAAGACAAATACGAGCAGGAAGCCTTCTCTCGAAGCACTAAAATCCGGTGGTAGGAGCTTATTTCAAGTCAGTGGCAACCGCAGTTACCTTGTGCTCCCGTATCCATTCAATTCACCTGCGGTAGGGGTTGGTGCCAGCACTTGCCGGCGCCGTTAGATCCCGGCAGGCCATACATGCCTGCCGGGATAGTCAGGGAAGCTTTCTTTAAGGCCTGCACACCATTGGGATAGGTTTTGAGATGTTCTTGAAGAGTAATTTCATAGTTTTATTTTGTGGTTCTTTCTTGCTCTATCCAGATAGTGGTGTGACAGGCGCCTTAAGTATGGGAAAGGTGCGCAGCTTCGGGCTTGGCTTCAACAAAATGTGATGAACAGGGCAAAAGATGTGACGAGTACGGCCTGTGCTGGCTGCTCAAACAAATCCTCCGGTTCCAGGAAACCAGGCATGAAAAAAGGCTGGAAGATGTAATAACAGCAGCAAAAATGGGTATAGCACCTTACCACAGCGTGCCTTTGCCGGATCACAATGGCTTCACAATGCTTTCACATATAACCCTCTGGCGGTAAAACGCCTGGTGCCGCTGCGCCTGCACAGCCTTTAATCCTGCTGGTGGTGAAGTTAATCCCGTATGTAATCAGGCAAGTTATACTTTGCCGCCTGCTATTTTACTATCTCTTCCTTTTTTTAATCCTAAGTATCCCATCCCGGATTAAGCTATAAATACTTATTTACCAAGTATATAATCTTATTTATTCAACCCTCTATAGTCCTATAAGTATAAAATTATTTTACCGCTTTTGCTAGCGCGTAATTAGATGTCTTTAACAGACGGATATTGTAGAGAAAGAGAGACTGCTTATGAAAAAGATACACCTATTCCCGTTATTGTTCACACTCGTATTTTTCTCCTGCTCAGTAGGCGAAAGTGACAAAGATGTAGAGGATGTAGCAGCCATCCCCGCTGAAGCGATGCATGCTTTGGAATCAGATGCGGACCTGGATGTACTGCTGCATGAGATAGGAGATGCCCGACTTGTTTTGCTTGGAGAAGCGTCGCATGGAACATCGGAGTTTTACACCTGGCGAGCACGGATAAGCAGAAGACTGGTGGAAGAGAAAGGCTTCAAAATCATAGCCGTGGAGGGAGACTGGATGGATACTTACCCGCTCAACAATTACATCAGAGGAAACAGCAACTATACTTCGGCTGAGGCAGCTTTGAAGGAGTTTGACCGTTGGCCAACCTGGATGTGGGCGAACAAGGAAATCGCTGAGCTGGCGGAATGGCTGCGCGCTTATAACCAGGGCAAAGCAGCCAACGCGCAGGTTGGCTTTTACGGGTTGGATGTGTACGGGATGTGGGAATCGCTGGAGGCAGTGCAGGCGTACCTGCAACAAACGGATCCTGCCGCTGCCGAAAGTGCCCGGCAAGTGCTAAACTGTTTTTCCCCTTACAGCCAGGACGAGATAGCCTACGCCCGCGCCACCCTTACCTCATCCGACAACTGCGCAGACGAACTGGCTAAACTGCTGGAAGACGTGCAGCAACGTGTGGCTGCTGAAGGAGCTAAGCAGGAGGCAGCCTTTAACGCCCTGCAAAACACCATGGTAGTCGTGAATGCCGAAAACTACTACCGTACCGCCGTCCGTAGCGACGCGGCCTCCTGGAACATCCGGGACAGGCACATGACAGGTACCATCGAAAGGCTTTTGGCGCACCATGATCCGGACGCGAAAATTATTGTGTGGGAACATAACACGCACGTAGGCGATGCACGCGCGACCACCATGGTGGAAGAAGGAACAGTGAATGTGGGGCAACTCGTGCGGGAGCAGTATGGGCCTGAGAACGTATGTATTGTTGGCTTCGGTACATATACCGGAACCGTGCTTGCTGCACCGAGTTGGGGAAGCCCGGTGCAGGTAATGAAGGTGCCCCAGGCAAAGCGGAATTCCTGGGAGTGGATACTGCACAACCAGGAACCACCAAACAAGCTGATTTTCCTGGATGCGCTCGGGCAGAACTCTTTTTTCCAGCGGCGCATCGGCCACCGTGCCATTGGGGTAGTGTATAACCCGAATGCAGAAAGCGGAAATTATGTGCCTTCGGTATTACCCGATCGCTACAATGCCTTTGTTTTCATAGACAGAACAAAGGCGCTCCAACCGCTACCATAAAATTAATTTAGTGTTTTTTATACTTCGAAAGCCCCCTGAACCTGTATTCGGGGGGCTTTCTTTGTGGGCATGGGTGCAGAGCTTTTACAGTTCTTAAGGAGTCTCTGATTTAAGGGTTATTCAAGTGCAGCTGTCAGATCCCGCGCCAGGTCGTCCACATGTTCTATTCCAACAGATAGGCGCAGCATGCCATTGGTTATTCCCTGCTCCAGCCGTTCCTGTTCGGTCAGGCTGGCATGGGACGAGGTGGCGGGCTGGCAGATGGTACTGTCCACCCCACCCAGGCTTAAAGCAGGCACAATCAGTTCCAGCTTGTCCAGAAACTGCTCGGTCTGCATCGGGTTCTTTAGTTCGAACGAAAGCATCCCCCCGAATCCACCTTTCATTTGCCTGGCAGCAACAGCATGGTTGGGGTGCTGCCGGAGGCCAGGATAGTACACTTTTTGCACCTGTTCGTGTACCTGTAACACCTCGGCCAATTTCATGGCGCTGGCGTTCTGCTTCTCCACCCTAAGTGCGAGTGTCTTTAGACTGCGCTCAATCAGGTAACAGTCCAGGCCATTCAGGCTGCCCCCATAGTTGAGGGCGCTTTGGTAAATAACGTCTTTTAGTTTATGTGAGGTGATGACAGCTCCAAAACACAGATCGTGGTGCCCACCCAGGTACTTCGTGCCGCTGTGCACCACCATGTCGATGCCCAGCGGGATTGGGTTTTGATTGATAGGGGTAGCAAACGTGTTATCCACCACAGTCAGCAGCCCCTTCCTTCGGGCTATAGCGCCGATTGCCTCCAGATCAACGATGGCAAGCAGCGGATTCGAAGGCGTTTCCGTGTAGATGAGCTTTGTGTTCTCCTTCACCATCTGCTCAATGTTACCCATAGCAGCATGGGGCACAAAATCGAAAGCAATGTTATACTTGGGGAATTCCTCTACCACCAGCTTCATGGTGCCGCCGTAGATGTCCTGCGAGAACAGGACATGATCCCCGGCTTTGAGAAAGGAGAAGAGCGCCGTGGCAATGGCCGCCGTTCCAGAGCTAAAGATCATGCCCGCCTCCCCCTGCTCCAGTTTGCAAAGCTTGTCCACTATGGCAAGCTGGTTTTCAGTGTTGTAGTTTCGGGGGTATAGAATTTCGTCATAGCCCCGGTACCGGTTTGCGGTGGAGGTATAAACTGGTGTATTGACTCCCTGGTGCTGTTGCCGGTTGTGGACGCAGTTGGTTTCTTTGCTGTACATAAGGTTCAGGTAAATACTGTTGAGAATTTTGATAGCGGGCGGGCGGCACAAGCACAGGTGGCAATGAGGGCTTTGATTGACTACTGCGTTCTGTTGGTGTGCATGTTTGCTGCCTATACTTCCACCTCCAGGGTCACCTCTATTTCTACGGCAATGCCACCCGGCAAAGAGCCCATTCCGACAGCTGAGCGCACATGCTTCCCTTTCTCCTCAAAAACCGCAAGTATAAGATCTGAAAACCCGTTGATCACTTTGGGATGATCCGCAAATTCAGGTGCCGCATTCACCATTCCCAGCACCCGTACAAACCGCTTTACACGGCTTAAATCACCCAGTGCCCGCTTGATGGTTGCCAGCACACAAATCCCGGCGTTGCGGGCTGCTTCGTAGCCCTGCTCTACAGTAAGGCCCTCTCCCACTTTGCCCACGTCAATGGGGGTTGGTTTCCCGCAGAAGCTGTGCCCGGACAGGTACAGCAGGTTTCCCACCTGCACATGCGTGATGTAGCTGCCAATAGGATCAACAGGGGCAGGAAGTTCTATTCCGAGGTTCTTTAACCGTTCTTCAGGATGCAGCATAGCGCTTTATATGTTGCTATTTATACTTCAGTTATTAAAGAAACACGCTACATCGAACGGTGCTTCAGTGTCCGCTCCCGCAGTGCTGCAAAGTTGGCTACAGCAAACTCGTCTATTTTCTGTGGCTCCAGGAAGTTAGTTTTGATCTGCTCTTCCCGCTGCTTTCCACCTAGAATAACATTTATCTCCTTGTTCAGCAAGCCCTCCACTGCAGCCCGGGCTACATCATCAGCCGAATCCATGTCGCCTACAACGGCTGTTTTCATCATGTCTGTGTCCGTTGCCGATGGGTAAACGGTCATCACGTGCAGCGGGTACTGGTGTAATTCCCGGCGCATGGCATCAGAAAACTGTCCTACGGCCGCCTTAGTCGCGGCATACACACTGTAAAACGGCATGGCAATGTAGCCGTACCCCGAAGAAACATTCATGATGGCGCCTGCTTCGCTCTTTTGAAGCAGCGGAAGTGCCTTTTTGGTAAGCAGGATCAGGCCTGTAACGTTAATGTTTATCTGATTTATAACATCTTCGTCGCTTACCTCATGTAACAGGCCGGCACTTACCACACCGGCATTGTTGATCAGGATATCCAACTCCCCCCAGGTTTCCGTCACTTCAGAAACCACCCTATCCAGGTCCTCCACTGAGGCAACGTTTCCTTGTATGGGCAGGAAATTAACGTTATCAAATTCAGACTGCAGTGCCTCCAATGGCTCTCTTCTTCGTCCTACCACGGCAATGTCCTGCACGCCCCGTGCTGCCAGTTCTTTGATGAGAGCCTTACCTATACCAGCGCTGCCACCCGTAATCAATACTTTTTTGTTTTTAAGATCCATGCGTTCTTTCTTTAGCTTGTAAAGAAAGAAACGGCAAGCTGAGGCTATGAGTTATACTAACAGGCGCAACAACCGGGTAATTGGCTGCCACTAGGTATTTACCCACTCCGCCCGGTATTAGATGCGATTGCCTGCAGCCCACCTGTAGCAAGTGCGGCTTTATGGTATTTGCGCGGTGCAAGTACGGATTATTGCCCATAGTGTTAGTTACCGCAAGCTATTCCCCGTATCTATGTTTATGCAATTTAGCAGAAGGAAGGCATTACTTTCTTTTTGCTTGAAGAATGCAAGACAAAGGAGGGTCACCTGGTTGGGTGCTGAGGATGGCCCTCCTTCTGTCTGCTCTTCAAAGTGCCTGCAACCCCAGCGGTTAATTCTCCAACAGCTATTTCTCCAAATCATTTCCTCACCAGAGATCTCAGACCACAGCCTTGTTGCCGAAAAGTAAGGAGCAAGTGCGGAAGTATGAGTGGTTTTTCTAAAAATTTCTCAGGCTATTCTTACAGCCAGGTATAAATGGCGTACAGGTATAGCATGGAAATACTGGTAACAAACCGAGGCACAACTTTGTACACGCTTCTTTTCCCAAACCCCGGGAAGGAAACGGTCATCCTGTTGCATGGCGGGCCGGCCGCTCCAGAAGACCTGGGGCCGGTGATCGATTTCCTGGCCCCGCATTATCAGGTGATCTACTTCCACCAGCGTGGTACACGCAAGTCCCCCTGCCCCGCTGACAGCTATTCCATGAAGGAGTATGTAGCAGACATAGACAGCATTGCCGCCCATTTCAGCCTGCAGCAGTTTCATCTGTTCGGACACTCCTGGGGCGGCCTCTATGCGCAAATATACGCGGCACAAAGCCCAAACAGGCTGTTGAGCGCCTTCTTGTGCAGCCCCGCCTCCGGCACAGGCAAGCAATGGGCTGAAACAGTGTTGGAGATAGCAGACTTCAACAGGAAGAAAAGCAGCCTGCCGGAAATCCTGTCACTGGGGAAAGATGCCGCACTCGGCCTGCTGGGCAATGATGAAGCCTATAAAGAATTTCAAACTCAGTTTGCGCGCAACTGCAACAAGGGCTACGAGGTCAGCAACACAGTTCCGGTATACGTGGAGTTACTGAGTGCCACTGCGATCAACAGTACCGTAAAGGAAATTCTGCGCTACCCCATACTTCCCAGGCAGCCACATCCGGGATACAAAATCACGATCACATACGGCGACGATGATATCTACGGGGACAGCCCACGGTATGTCCGGGAAAGGTATCCCACGGCCACAGTTGCCATCATTCCGCGCAGCAGTCATTTCCAGTGGCTCCACAACCCGGAGGCGTTTTTCCATGTGCTGGCCGCGCATTTTGATCTCCAGGTTGCCTGAAAAACAGCGGGCATACAGCCCAACCCTTATCTGATGGTGCCTAAGCTGTGGCAGAAAATCTGTATTTGTATCGACAAATTAAACTAAATTTCGATACATTTGTTTATACAAGTATCACACAAACAACGAACGACAGACATGAGCAAGCAGAAAATAAAAATAGACATTGTATCTGATATCAACTGCCCCTGGTGCTACGTGGGCGAGCAGCGCCTGAAAAAGGCTATTGCCGCTACTGAGGGTACGTATGAGTTTGACATCAACTTTAAGCCGTTCGAGCTGAATGCCAGCATTCCGCAGGAAGGCGTAGACAGAGTGGAGTATTTCAAAAACAGCTATGGCCCTGGCATCGTTTCACAGCTCGATACCATGAACCAGCGCATGACCGACGCAGGCACAGAAGAAGGCATACAGTTCAACTTTGACAAGCTGCCACGGGTAAATAACACCTTTAACGGCCACAGACTTATTTGGCTGGCTGATCAGCATGGTGTGCAGAAAGCCGTAGCCAATGCCCTTTTCTACAGCCACTTTACCGAAGGCAAAAACATGAATGATACGGCAGTGCTGAAGGAGGTAGGTATAGCCAATGGCATTCCGGCAGAAAAGCTGGAAGGATTTTTTGAGGGCGAGGAAGGAACAAAGGAAGTGCGCGCGCTGGAGCAGTGGGCTCAGGCATCCGGCATCACGGGTGTACCCGCTTTCATCATCAACGACAAGTACCTGGTGAGCGGCGCCCAACCGGCAGCCACCTTCCTGAACGTATTTTCGGAGGTTGCGCCCAAGGCACCCGCTTTTGAAGAAATTAAGACGGAGGGAGACAGCTGCGGCATCGACGGCAACTGCTAAACCCTATACATATTACCTATACCACAAGAAAAGGCCGGACAAATGTCCGGCCTTTTCTTGTGGGTTATTTCTCACTTAAACTTTTTTTCCTACAACTCCTTCGGCAGTTGTGTTAGTTGCCCGTGCGGTTCAATTCATCCAGGCTGTTGTTGCGGCGGTTCGCCTTGAACTCGGCACCCCGGCTGAAGTTGTAGCGTAGCGTGACGCCAACATTGCGGCCACGGAAGTACTGGTCAAAGTCATTGATGTTCTCCCCAATGTCAGTTGTGAAGACAAGCCTGTAGGTTTTAAAAATGTCGTTCACGTTCAGGCTCACATCCAGCTTATCATCCAGAAAAGATTTCTTTACGGCAGCGTGTACCCACCACATCGGCGCAATACGGTATAATCCTGAAGCAGCCGGGCCCCGGTACACGCCGTTCACCTCCAGCTTAAATTTCTTTGGAAGTAGAATGTTGTGGTTTGTCTGCACCATGTAGAATATCTGGTCGTTCACCTCCAGCTCATTACCTATCAGCATGGTGTATTCGTTGTAGGCGGTAACAAGCGTGTTGTTGGTGTCCCAGTTCTTCATGATCTGGAAGGGCAGGATGGCGGTCAGGCTGATGTTCTGCGCGTCGTCCACATTGCCGGTGGTATAGATGGTGGTGGCGTTCTCCACATCCAATATGGGCAGCTCAGAAATCACATCCTGCAGCAGTTGATAGTTAAACACCAGGCTGTAATCTTTCTTAAATACCTGTGTTATGCCGAAGGCGTGCGTGTACTGCGGCCGAAGCCCCGGATTGCCCTGCACGTACGTATAAGGGTCGCGGTACGAGATGAAGGGATTCAGGCTGCCGTAGTTGGGGCGCTGAATGCGGCGGCTGTAGCTGTAGTTTACCTGGTAGTTTTCATTCAGCTTCTGTTGTACAAATATGCTGGGGAAGAAATCAAGGTACTTCCGTTTTCGTATGTCCCCCGTGGTGAAGGATTCCCCAACAGACCTTGTCTGCTCTGCCCGCAGGCCCGCCTGCACCGTATAATTATCTCCGAATTTGCCGTTCCAGTTAAGGTAGGCGGCGTAGATATCCTCGTCATACACAAAGTGGTTCGTGCGGTTCAGGTCCAGCACCGGCACCTCGCTGTTGTTAAAGTAAAAGCGCGAATCGTTATCGGAAACCACCCGGCTGGCTTTGGCGCCCAGTTCAAGTTTATGCCCTTCCATGAGCGGGCGAGCAAAGTCTACCTTCGCGGCGTAAATGTCGAAGCCGTTCGGTGTGTCGGTATAAAGGAAATCCTGCCGCACAGGCTGGTCGGTTGCCAAAGAATCATAAAAGTTATAGAAATTCCCGTAGCCCCTGTTGGTGATTTTCACAAAGTCTATGTCTGCCGATAAGGTGGTTCCCACAGTATCGAGCTTGCCCTGGTAGTGCAGGTTCGTGGTGAAGTTGGAGAACCGGTTCACATTGTAGTTGTTCGCGTCGATGTAAAGCAAAGGCTGGTTTGGAGCAGGCCCAATGTACGTATCGGTCAGAAAATCAGAATGCAGTTTGTTGGTTCCGTAGTTGGCCATAAACCCGATGCTGTGCACCTTGTTGATGGTGTAGTCTGTACCCACCCGCACCACGGGCGGGCCCTCTACCTCATAGTTGCCGGTAGCTACCTGATCAAAATAAGTGGTTTGCGCCTCATTGAAAAACACACGTGTAAACGTTGCTTCGCGCCCCCCTACCCGGCGCGCCATGTCCAGGTTTATGTAGGAATTCCACTGGCTGGTTTTGTAGTTGATATTCCCTCCGGTGGAGTAGCCGTGCTGCTTGCCGTTATAGTTATAGCTGCCGTACACGCTGCCGTTCATTCCCTGCTGCGTGTTCTTTTTCAGGTTGATGTTCAGGATGCCCGATGATCCTTCGGCGTCATACTTGGCAGATGGGTTGGTGATGATCTCAATATTCTTGATGTTCTCGGCGGCCATACCCTCCAGCAGTGTGCGCAGGTCGCGCGAAGAGAGGTAGGTCAGTTTCCCGTCCAGCATCACCGTTACCCCTGATTTACCATTGAGCTGTATGTTTCCATCCTGATCGATGTAGACGCCCGGAGATTTTGCCAGTACATCATAGGCAGTGTTACCCGCGGCCATGGCAGTGCCCTCAATGTTCACCACCATACGGTCAGCCTCCATGGTAATGGTGGGGCGCATGGTCTCCACGTTCACCTCCTGCAGCTGTGTGGTAGCCGGACTTAGCCGGATAGTGCCCAGGGCGCTGCTGCGGTTAGTTTCTGTAATGGAAACAGGACCGATGCTCTTTGTTTGGTAACCGATAAAACTGACAGCCAGCACATATGTTCCGGTGCTCACGTTGGTAAAGGAGAAGGCGCCCTGGGCATCTGTCAGGGTACCATCCACTGCTTGTGTCTCTCCTTGCCTTAGCAGGGCAACCGTGGCATAATCAATGGGTTTACCTGACACAGAATCAGTGAGTACGCCCGTAATCTTACCGCTGTGCTGAGGCGTGGATGTTGCCGAGGCTGGGGTTCCTTCCTGCGCCAGGGCAGTGATTGAAACGCTGCTGAACAGGCATAGCTGTCCCAGCAAAAGAAGTAATCCTTTTTTCATAGTATTAGATCAAGAAGTTATATTACCGAATGGTGAGAATTATTGGCAGTGCCTTAAAGACAACCAAATAACAAGAACGTTGCACCGGCTGCTGCAAAAATTTTATACTTCGCCCCCCTCCCATTGCAAAGACGAAGCAGACAGCAAGGCATTACAGCGTGCCACTGAAAAAGGGCAATTATTTTTCAAGGGATGAAAAGGGAGAGAAGTGCCTGCAGTTCATTTCTCCTCGGTTTCTTAATAAGCGATGCAGCGCTTACAACACCTCTGAGTTTTAGCAGCCTAATGGAAGGTGCTTCTGACTATTTATTTTTCAGCGACTCCATCGCCATGCCATGGATTTTGAGGGAAACATACTTGTCGATGCTGTTCAGGTTGTAGCCCTCTTCCCTGGCTTTTTTAATGAATGCGCCATCAACACGGTGAATTCTGGCCGCAACAGCATCATCTATACTGATGTCTTTGAAGCCTGCCTTTTGAAGCTCTTCCACGAAAGCTGCATTCACCCCGTGAATTTTGGCAGACACTATATCCCTGAAGCCGATATTTTCAAACCCTAATGCCCTTATCTCTTTGATTGAAGCCGCATTCAGGCCGTGAATCTTCGCCTCTACCACCTGGTTCAGTGTCAGTTTATCCAATCCGGCCGAGCGCAGGTCTTTCACGTAGGCAGCATCCACATTGTGGATCTTGAGCTGTATTACCTCGTCCAGGCTTAGCTTGCCATAGCCCAGCCCCTGCAGCTCATTTACAAGAGAGGGGTTGACACCGTGTATTTTTGCCTCTATCAATTTATCGAGGGGCAGGTTGTTGAAGCCTGCTTTCTTCAGGCTTTCCACGAAGGCACCGTTTACACCGTGTATTTTGGCTTCCATCATTTTCTTCAGGCTTACTCCCGTAAAGTTCATGGCCTGCAGTTCCTGCACATACGCCTCGCTTATGCCGTGAATTCTGGCTTCCACCACTTCCTGTATCGATGGTTTCTTGTTGCTATACTTCTGGAACAGGGCGATGTAATTCTTAAAATCCGGCTGCTTCACACCATGTATCGCCAGTTCCAGCAAGCGGTTGCCGTCTACATTGCCATACTGCTGCTTCAGGAATTCCACATAATCCTTGTTAACGTCTCCAAAAAACAGGTGAAAAAGAAGGTTTTGATCTCTGCTGGAGATGTTGTTGCTTGTCAGGTAATTTTTAAAGCCGGCGTTTTCCGTGAAGGTATACTTCCCCTGCCCTACTTCCGCGTCCAGGTTGCCGGTTAGCTGCAGCGTGCCCGCCTCTTTCGTCAGCACATAGGTATTGTCGCCTTTTTTCTGAAATTGTGCGCTGTCGAAGCATCTGGACATGTTCCAGGAAGAGGTGTTTTTCTCGCCTTTAAAGCTGATGCAGTACTCCCCGTTTTCCCTGCTGCTGTACCAGAACCCCTCTGACATATCTGTTTGGCGGCCGGTGATGTTGATGGACATGCCGCGCTTGCCAGGTGCAGCCGAAATCACGCGCGGCGATGGCATGGGCTCCCGCACAGCTCCTATTGGCCCACGTTGCGGCCCAACCGGAGCACGTTCCTTTATTTTCTCCTTCTCAACTACTACAGGACTTTCTTCTACAGGACTTTCTTCAGTTACTGCCGCTGTTTTGGAAAGCCGGGATTCCTGTACTTTTTCCTTCACCTCCTCGTTAATGGCGCCCATTATTCGTTCCTGCACGGCACGCGGCATGATGTCGCCCATATCGCCGGCGGGTATGTTGCTGCTCACGGCTGGTTCGTTCATTACCAGGAGCGTTCCAAAGAAAAGGGGTGCCAGGAAAGCGTATTTCCAGTAAGCATGTATGGTCGATCTTTTCGCGTTCATCATCATAATTCTTTGTTTTAGTAGCGATTGGTTGTAGTTGGTGGTAATGCTGAGCGGCTTGTTCGGAACGGCTATCTGCAGCAGGTTCAATTGGTATTGTTCCTTGCGCACCTGCTCCTTCTCCAGCAGCTGGGCGTCTGTCTGGTACTCGTTGTTTTTTTCAATTTCGCGCTTCCAAAGCCACGCCAAGGGGTTAAACCAAAGTATAATTACCGCTATTTCGGCCAATAGCAGGTCGAAGCTGTGCCCCAGCCTAGCATGCACTTTCTCATGCGCGATAATCTGCTCGTAGGTATCGTAGTCGTACTCATCGGGATGTATGAAGATATATTTAAAGAAAGAGCAGGGTGCCTGTCTGCCTGCCGTGTTCACAATCACGCAATCGCCATCCTGTATCTTATCGGTGGCGGTAATAATCTTATACACGATACTGCCCACCTGGAACAGCAGGCTCAGAGTGAAAACGGCTACGCCAAACAAGTACAGCACCACTACCCAGAATACCCAGCTGATTCCCCCGCTATTTGCTGCTACCGCTTCGTTAGTTGCCGCCGCCTCTTGTGCTCCCGCCGCATCGGTGTTCACCTGTGGCGGCATGCTTACAACAGGCGCACCAGCCTCCGTTTGCGTGCCAGTTACATTTCGCACCTCAGTTATACTTGCCTCGGCGATAACATCATTTTCAAAAACCGATGCCAGGTACCCCTGCTGGCTCACCAGCGGTGGCAGGTTTATAAAAGGGAGGGCAAAGGCCAGCGCAAGGCAGCAAAGCAAGTATAACCGGTTGGCCGTAAAGAAGCTCTCCTGCTGCAGCAGCAGCTTGTAGAACAAAAAGGCAATGCCCATGGCGAAGGAGGCTTTTAGCAGTAACTCTATCATGGCGATGTGGCGTTAAGGTTTTAGCTGTTTTTCTGTGATTTTATAATGCGAACAAGCTCATCCAGCTCCTCGTCCGACAGGTTTTCTTCCTTGGCAAAGTGCGTGATCATCCTGGAAAAGGAGTTGCCGAAGTACTTGCGCTTGATGGTGGCCACATCCTCCTGCCGGTATGCTGCCAGTTCCACCTGGGGCGTGTACTGGTAAGTGTTCCCCAGCTTCGCGGCGCTAAGAAATCCCTTCTCGGTTAGTATTTTAACCATCGTGGCCACGGTGTTGTAGTGTGGTTTTGGCTCTGGCATTTCATCTATAATATCTTTGATGAACGCCTTTTCAAGCTTCCAAACGATCTGCATGATCTGCTCTTCTCTTTTTCCTAGTTTCTGCATGGTGGTAATTATTTGATCAAATATACTAACCAGTTCGGAGTATTCCTAATGTATTAGTAGTAAAACTAATCCATTAGTATAAAGGTTACGTTAATTTACCTTAATTACCTGTAAATGAGCACGAGGAAAGGGTGAAGGATGCTGAAATTTAAGAGCACCACAACGCAGATAATGCCCTTGGGTGAGCAGAGTCTATCCAAGCGGTGTGGATTTTATATTCTTATCTATTAGTACACGCTATTAAAGCCGGTGTTGAGGGGTAACTAACTACGCCCGCACGGTTAGATGTCCGCATCACCAGGCGCCTATGTAATAGTATAAAATAAGGGTTAAGGCATTCGTAAAAAGAACAACTGCCTTTACTTACTTTTAATACGCTCATTTGCACAGGCCCAGGTTCCCGAAAAAAGCCGCAGTCATTCTTCAGTATAATCCACTCAAAATCAGTAGTTCCCACAGGCCAAACTGAATTAACTACTAAATCTTTACCTAAAGGCAATGCCGCTCAAACTTCTTCTTAAATAAATAGTACAAAACAATGGTAGCGTCCGCAAGCGTTGCAGGCAAAACTATCACCTAAAAGTACAACTACTATGAATATCAAGATAAAGAAACTCGGAGAATTGAACCTGCTCCTCGTGGAAGGACGTGTAGAAGACACTGGCCTGAAGGAGATTGCGGATTCGCTGCAAGAACTTCCCTCATCAGAAGAAAAATTTATTTTGCTTGATTGTGCCGATATCAGAAAATTAGTCTTCAGCAGTATTGGATTCAGTGGCTTTATCAACCACCTGCTGCACCTTAGGTCTATGCGCGCCACGGTTACATTGGTAGGGTGCGACACCATGGTACAGCGCTTGCTGAAAGTTTTGAAAGTAGAAAACCTGTTCCTTTATGCCTCAACGATGGACGAAGCGTACCTAAGCCTGCAAAAAGGGGTTAAGTCGTCACTTGCCAGCAATCCGTTAGCCTAACAAGAACCTATACTATACACAGGAAGTATAAACAGAAGGCCCGCTTTATCTCTTTGATAAAGCGGGCCTTCTGTTTTCGCTGGCTTACCTGCAGCCTCAGTTACTTCTTTTCGGTTTGCATCAAGCCATACAGGACAGGCCCGAAAAAGCTAAGGTTCTCCAGAATGCAGGCCATACTATAAAACTTCTTCACATCTATTTCCGGTTCTTCGGCCATGGCACCTAGTAAAGCGTCTAGGCCTTCTTTATACTTCGTACTGAATTCCTCTTCTGTCATCTCTCTTTGTCCGCTAAGGTCATCTAAAAGTATAACTTTTTTTCAGCAAAAAATTTCCATTTCAGTTGATTTTACTTCGGCCAGCCGGAAGAACGTATGGTTGTGTGCTTTATACTTGGATTTGCTCAAATCCGTAGAATTCCGACGCTGTTTATCGCTAGCTTAAAATAGGGTTGTGCAGCAGAATCAGGCGCTTTACACGCCGCCGTGCACCACCATAATATAGTTTGCACTGCAGCTGCTCTTCTCCTCAAGCACCTCTACGGCTGTCAGAAGGCTTTCTGTGGCCTTTCCCTTTGCCTGCTCGCGCTTGCTAAAATGGTAATTCTGAAACTCCCGATTGGCTGCCTCGCCATAGCTTTGCGTAAATTCCCGTATCTCCATTTCCCGCACATGCGAGGTTTCGTTCAGGTACACGACCTTGAACCCCTTGCCGCAAAGTTTTTCAGAGGCAGAGCGCGCCGACTCAAAGGTTTCGAACCCGGTTAATTTGTAGCCTGTTTTTAGATCAACAAATTCCATTTCCAGTTTTTTAGTTAAAATTCCCAAGGCACTTTCCGCTCCTCATATTACACGCTAATCCGAAACTGTGCTGGTGCTAGTAAGTATACAAAACTTACCCCTTGATAGTCCCCGGAAAAGAGTGAATTCAGTAGTAGCCGGAGAAGTTACGGGTTAACACGTAGCTGCTGCACCATAAGGGCCTTTGCATCAGGGATGCATGGTTAACAGAGGAATAAGTTAATAATAATCAGGACATAAAGCTATAAATACGGACAGAAAAAATCAGTATTTCCCAAGGAATTCTTCTACGTAAGTTTAGGTTAGATCAGCACGCACAACAACGAAGTGTATTGAGGAACAAACTTATATGGTAACTAAACTTACACAAACACTGCAAGACTTTGAGGACCTGGTTACGAGTGGCGGAATAAAGTCATTTCAGGTTTCTTTCCAGACTAAAGGTCTCTGGATAAAAGCAGATCAGGGAGCCGAAGAACAGACTGTTACCTTGCCGGAAGAGTTGCTCAACTCTCTGCTCAATTTCTTTTATGGTGTGGAATGCATAAACTATAGATCGCACGATTACACCAACCTCAAGGGCTTTATCAACGCCAAGGTGATGCTGGAGCGGTTACTGCACAGGAATATTGAGTAGCTGAGTGAAGAGGAAGTTCTAGGTTGGCAAACGCATTTCCTTCCTATGAAGCGCTAAACTTAAGCTTTAGCTTAAAACGCCGGCAGTAACTGCCGGCGTTTTAAGTATAGAAAAGCAACAAGAATAAGGCGAGGGAGGGCCATCCTCAGCACCCAAAAAAGGCATGACCACTCCCGGCCTCAAGACAAACAATAACCAAACTTCTTAATGAACTTCTAAATGAAAGAATGTTAGTTATAACTGTTTTTACGCCGTCAACTCCGGAACGGCTAGGAAGCATCCTCTAAATACTGCCTTATCACATCCAATTACAGCTTTTACGCATCCGAATAAGTATAAAACACCCACTTCTTCCTGCTGCACCACCAGGCGCTACCCTGGTTCACGTGGGTAGCTGGTTATAAATCAGAATTGCAGCTTTTTAGAAATCCCTTATCAACTGGAAGGAAATGTATCCGCTCTCAGGATACAACCAAGTGGTGCACATAAAATTAACGGCCTCTGATGTGCCGGGACGGATTTATTGCGGCGCCAGGGTTGGCTGCCTGAGTTGCTGCAGCTATCAGGAAGTTTAAATGGATATGGCGTTTCTACAAGGTAACGCAACCCTTGCCTTCAGCCAGTGCGGAATTGGTAAAGCCGGAGCTGCAAGTGTTGCACAGATTGCTTCTACACTTAGGGGCATAGACACACTTCAGGGCATGGACAGCCCCGCTATTATTAAAGGTTTATACTTTTTCAGATTAAAGCAGGAGCGTTAGCCTACGTCCCCTAGGTTCTCCGCATCGGAAAGGCTCGATTTGTTGAGCAACTCCCGGAGCCGTTCGATGTGCACCTTCATTTCATCCGCCCGCTCTTCCTGTATTGAGGCCCAGCGCTGGTTGCCTTTGTTGCTCTCGCCCCGGGACATTTGCATCAGGATGTTACGCCGCTCCTCCAGGGTGCGCAGGGCTACCCAAATTGTTTCCTCCAACGATTCGGACATGCCCCTAATCAGGGCGTCTTTGGTGTAGGCATGGCCGGAGTGGCACCGGTACCGTTCGATCGTGCCCTCCTGTGATAGCTCCCACAAGCCACCGCCGCACTCGGGGCAGCTATAGGGTGTGCGGTCGCCCGCCTTTTCTAGATCTTCTATACTTGTCATTTCGCTGTTGTTCATCACGCGTTCTGCAATCTGTGCCTCCTGCCAAATATCCGTCGGTACCGCTACCGAGTTGTGGTTGGGTCGGTGCGCTAGTTCTGTGAGTACTTCGGCCATCTTTGCCAACGGCACCACGTGGTCAATCTCCACCTGGCGGATAGCGTTTTGTGGCAGGGCCGGAAACTCCGCATCTGCCGGGTCCTGAACCACCGTTACACCACCACTGCGTTTAACTCCCTCCAACCCTACAACACCATCACTCAGAAAGCCGGTTAGTATCACGCCCGTCACGTTTGCGCCGTGATAAGCGGCGGCAGACCGGAAAAGCGGGTCGATGGACGGCCGGAACAGGTTCTCACGGGGACCGCGTACAACCAGCATCTCGTCTTTACGCAGGAGCAGGTGCCGGTCGGGCGGGGCCAGGTATAAGGTGCCGGGTTCGATGCGGGCATTGTTCTCGGCCACCTTGCACGTGAGGCCGGTGTATTTTCGTAGACGCTCCACCAGGAACAGTGCGGAGGAATCATTGCTGAGATGCTGTACCACAAAAATAGCGGCAGGCAAATCATCGGGCAGACCCGCCAGCAGCGTTGTAACCGCCTGCATCCCTCCTGCTGAGGTACCAATCACAATAACTTTAGGGCTGTTTACTTTCATAGGTAAAATTTAATGCCGTGCAGGCGGGTGTCTTTCACACATGCGTCTTTGTTTACGCGCTATGGAGCTAAGTGTTGATTTTATCTGTTCCACCAGCAGGAGCATCCCGTATTTCCCCACGGCGGCTGGCACTGCAAGTGTTATATGCTGTAAGGATCATTTTATACCTGTAATTTTTGGTAATTTAGCCTTTCGGGGTAAGGCGGAGACTAGCTTCCATAGAAAAAATAGTATGACAAAGTCAGCGGAAAATAAGACAGCGCAGGATACAAGCGGTAGTGACGGGCATAAATCAGCACAAAACGAGTTCGTGATCGGGATTGGGGCCTCTGCCGGTGGCTTGCACGCCCTGGAGATGCTGTTTAGCAGCGTGCCGCAGGACAGCGTAGCCTACGTAATCGTACAGCACATTTCCTCTGAACACCGCAATTTGCTTACGGAGCTGGTGGCACAATACTCTTCCCTGCAGGTGCTGGAGGCGGAACACAACACTGAGGTAGAGCAAAACAAAGTATATGTTATCCCGAACAACAAAGAGATTATTATCCGTGATAACCGCCTGTTGCTCCTGGACAAAACAGTGGCAGGCCGCTCCAGAACGGTGGATACTTTCTTCACGTCGCTGGCCGCCGACAAAGGGCAGAAGGCGATTGGCGTTATACTTTCCGGCACAGGCACCGATGGCTCTGAAGGCGCGCGTGCCATAAAAAAAGCCGGTGGTCTGGTGCTGGTGCAAGACCCTGCCACTGCCCGCTTCGACGGCATGCCCCGCAACGCCATTAAAACCGGCTGCGCAGACCATGTACTGGCACCGGAGCTGATGCCAAACGAGATTTTCAACTTTGTGAAGGTGACACCAATCACCAGCGGGGTAACAGGACTGGTGAACAGCCAGTCGCAGGCAGCCTTCTCCGAAATACTGGATATGGTGCATGAGCGGACCGGCATTGACTTCAGCAATTACAAGCAGCCCACCATTATCCGGCGCATCAGCCGCCGCATGGCCATCCTCAACATCAAAACGCTGGAAGACTACCTTGATTTTCTCAGCCTGCGTGCCGGCGAGGTAGAGACACTGGGCCGTGAGTTCCTGATTGGGGTAACCAAGTTTTTCCGCGACGAGGAAGCCTACCAGGTGCTGGCCGAGGAGGTGATTCCGAGTCTGATCCACAAAAAGAAGCCTAAAGAACAGTTGCGCATCTGGATAGCCGGCTGCTCCACCGGCGAAGAGGCCTACTCCATCGCCATACTGGTGCGCGAGTACATGGACAAGGTGAAGAGGGAGCTGGAAGTAAAGATATTCGCCTCCGACATAGACCGGGAGGCGCTGGATTTTGCTGGCAAAGGCATTTACCCCGAGAGCAGTGTGGCCGACGTGTCAGAAGCGCGGCTGCAAGAGTTTTTTGTTCGGGAAGAAGGAAAGTTCCGGGTGGTGCAGCGGGTGCGCCGCATGGTTATTTTCGCCCCGCACAATGTCACCACCGATCCTCCTTTCAGCAAGATAGATTTAGTGAGTTGCCGCAACATGCTCATTTACCTGAACCAGAGCCTTCAGATGAAAGTGATTTCCAAGTTCCACTATTCCCTGGTGGTAGGCGGATATATTTTCCTGGGCTCCAGCGAGAGCATCGGCGAACAGCGCAGCATGGAGGAGGTAAACAAGAAGTGGAAGATCTACCGCAACACAGCCCCTGCCCACTCGCTGGGTATGATGGATACCTTCTCGAACAACAGGCTTAGCAAGCGCCCGGAGCCCCCTACCCTTCCTGGCTCCTCCCGCGACCTGTCGGCCCGCCAGGTATTGCTGCAGAACTTCAACGAGCTACTCAACGAAACCGTTCTGGAAGAGTACAGCTACGCAGCCGTGTACATCGACGAGAATTACGACGTGCTGCACGGTGCGGGCAAGTATAAAAATTACCTCGACCTGCCTGAGCAATCGTTTACGTTTAACCTGCTCAAGCTGGTGCCACAGGACCTGGCTGTAACGCTGGGCACCATGCTGCGCAAAGCCATTCTGGATCAGGAAAAGCTATCGGCGCACAACGTGCCGGTGCGCGATGGCAGCAACCTGCGGCACATTGATATTTTGGTGAGGCCCCTGCTGGTTGAAAAGAAGCAGCACCACCGGCACCTGCTGGTGCTGTTCTCGGAAGAGCAGCCGCGCCTGCCCATCAGCTCGGACCAGGTGGTGGTGTTTAACCATGACACCTACGAGAGCAGGGTGCAGGAACTGGAGATAGAGCTGCAGTACACCAAAGACGACCTGCAGGCCGTGGTGGAGGAACTGGAGACGGCTAACGAGGAACTGCAAAGCACCAATGAGGAGCTGCTTTCCTCCAACGAGGAACTGCAAAGCACCAATGAGGAGCTGCAGTCGCTGAACGAGGAGTTGCACACCATCAACGCCGAGCACCAGTACAAGATAAAGGCGCTGGTGGAGCTCGACGACGACCTGAACAACTACTTCAGAAGCACCGATATCGGGCAGATTTTTGTGGACCGCCAACTGATCATCCGCAAGTATACCCCGGCGGCCACCAAGCTGATCAACCTGATCGAGTCAGACATCGGCCGCTCCATTTACCACATCTCCAACAACCTGCGCTACGAAGACCTGATAGAGGACGTGCGGCACGTCATCGCCAGCAATCAGAATATTGAGCGGCAGGTGCAGGACAAAGCCGGCGTTTGGTACCAGATGCGTGTGCTGCCCTACATCACACAGGAGCGGAGGATTGATGGGGCCATCATCATCTTTATCCAGATAAACGAGCTCAAGAACCTACACCTGCTGCACGCCGGCATTCTGAACAGCTCGCCTAACGCCATTATGGCCCTGAAAGCGGTACGCCAGGATCTTATAATAACTGACTTTACGCTCAACACGGTTAATTACAAGGCACAGGAACTTTTGGATCGTCCGGAGGCCAACCTGATCGGCAAAACCCTTTGGAAAGAGTACCCGACGCTGCTGGAGCAAGGTACGTTTGAGCAACTGGTGCAGGTGGTGGAAACAGGTAAGCTGATGGACCAGGAACGGGTGTTGCTGTACAAAGGGGAACAGATCTGGCTGCACGTAGTGGCTGTTAAGTTTGATGACGGCCTGGTGCTTACGCTGCACAACATTACAGAGCGCAAGCAGTACGAACAGGCCCTGAAGCAACAGCAGGAAGAAATACGGGAAAGTGTGGAGCGTTTCCGCACTATGCTGGAGGCAGTGCCCCACATTACCTGGACCAGTAAGCCCAGCGGGGAAAACAGCTCCTTCAACGAATCCTGGTACGAGTACACCGGCTTAAGTAAAGAAGAATCAGCTGGATGGAACTGGAAAAGGGCTTTTCACCCTACCGATCTGGAGCAGTTGATGCCAGACTACATGGCCTCGCTGGAATCCGGCAAAGTGCACAGCACCCAGGCCCGCATACTGCGCCAGTCTGACAACCGGTACCGCTGGCACCTGATTAAGGTGGTTCCCCTGCGCAACGAGAGCGGCGAGATCATGCAGTGGATCGGCACCGCCACCGATATCCAGGATCAGAAAGACGCCGAGGAAGCTAACATTGTGCTACAGGTATCGCAGCAGCGCGAGATTTTAAATGCAGTGATGCAGACACAGGAAGAGGAGCGCAGCCGCATCTCAGAGGCGCTGCACAACGGCCTGGGCCAGGTGCTTTACGCCGCCAAACTTAACCTCGACAACCTTTCCCCGGAAAGCGAACCGAAGAAGAAAATAAAGGACAATGTAGACCAACTGCTGAGGCAGGGTATTAATATTACGCGCGATATCTCCTCAGAGCTCACTCCTTCGGTGCTGAACGAATTTGGCTTGAAGGTTGCCGTGGAGGAGATTATTTCCCGTTTCAGCAGCCCGCAGCTTAAAATTAAGTACGCGATGCAGGGGTTCGATGAAAAACTTGATTACACCGTAACCCTATCGCTGTACAGGATTATACAGGAACTGCTGAACAACGTGATAAAGCATTCAGGCGCCACCGAGGCGTCCGTACAACTTATCCAAAAAGACGATTTGGTCCGGCTTAGTGTGAAAGACAATGGCAAGGGCATGGTCGACGGCGCGTACGATACCATGAATGGCATCGGCCTAAGCAGCATCCGAAACCGCTTAAAGTTATTGGGCGGCAAGATGGAGATTAAATCTTCGGAAGGCGAAGGCGCTGAATTCAAGGTTTGCTTTACGTTATAAGGCCGCCACGCGCGCTCACCTAAAAAGAATGTATGGCTAAACACACAGAAGCAAGTATTTAAGTATAAGTTGCTGCAATTTATCAGCAGCCAGATTGAGAGCATCAGCAGAACAGCGCTGCCTTCGGGTAGTATGTTTTGCTGATGCTTTTTTTGCGGGTCCTGAAGCGGAAGCGGCGCCCCCTCACCCTATTGGCGACTAGCGAAAAAGACACCAGTAGAAGTACTTTCGCATTTACCGTTATTCTTACCCGCTCCTGCCATTCCTAAGCTCATCCCCTACTTACACTTTGTACCTTGTTAAGCTGAATCCTGAAGTCTGGCACAGGCAGTCATTTTGCCCTTGAAGCAAAACAGTACAACCAGAAACAGGCTTTAGCTTAAGCTGCGCCAACACCTACCAAAACAAAAGAGGGTGACAGTTCGCTTATGCGGCTATATAATTTCTAATAAACTTTAAACCAATAAATTAATGTTTACAAGCACGCTTTTATACTTACGAATTAATTCAGTGTTTACACCTATTTACAGGACTTAAAATATGCCTACTTTTATACTTGCGCATCCTATGGCTAAGCCCTTGTGAGCGGGATGCAAGTACATTAACACGTTTTACGTAAACCGCTATGAACACGACTGCGAATGACACGTTGGAGCGCTATGAAGAGATGGTTTTGAGCGGTAAAATCAAAACATTCCAGGTTCATATCAGCGACACAGGCATTAAGGTTAAACCTTCCGGATCAGCGCCTGAATGTGAGATTCTGTTAACCCAAGAGTTGCAAAACTCCATCCGCACCTATTTCTACGAAGTGAATTCTTTTTCCTACGGCTCCTTTGACTATACTACGCTAAAAAGCCTGATCAATGCGCGGGTGTGCCTGGAGCGCATGACAAAAAACGCAGGCTCCTGACCCACTGCACCCCTTCCCTAAAAAAGCATCGCCCGGCAGCGCATAAAATAGAGCTGCCGGGCGATGCTTTTTTAGGGTTAAGTTCCTACTCAGCGTGATCCAAAGGAATTATCTTCTTTTCGAAGGCATACTTGATGAGGTTGGCTGTGTTTTTTGCCTGCGTTTTCTCCAGGATATTCTGGCGGTGCGTTTCGATGGTGCGTTTGCTTGTAAAAAGCTTATCGGCGATGTTCGCGTTGGTATAGCCCTCGGCAATCAGCGCCAGCACCTCCACTTCACGCTTCGACAAGCCGATCTGGTCAGCTTGCCGCTCCCCTGCTTTCTCCTTCGGGTTTAATGCCTTGTTCAGCATTTCCACGGAAAGGTCGGCGCTGATGTACGTGTTGCCGCCTGCCACCAGTTTTATGGCTGCGTGCAGCTCATCTTTTCCGGTCGTCTTCAGCAGGTAGCCGGAAGCGCCACTGTCCAGCATTTTCTGCACAAACGGCACATTGTTCAGCATCGACAACGCAATCACCTTTGTCTCCGGAAAATGGAGGCTTATCTGCTGAGTCGCCTCAAAGCCATCCATCATCGGCATGTTTATATCCATCAACACCACATCGGCAGGCGTATGAATCAGCATGTCGAGCAGTTCTATGCCGTTGCTCGCCTCCCCTATCACCTCAATCTCCTCGCTCTGCTCTAACAGCAACCTGAGGCCCTGCCTTAAAATAATGTGATCTTCGGTAATGATTACCTTTATCAATTTATGTTCCTCCATACTTTCAATTTTTAAGGCCCCAGGTTTCTACACCTGCCAGCGTACGTTTTACCGGATCCCGCCGGGCCTGCATCTAAACACCATCAACCTATCTATACGAGGTATAATTCCTTATCTGTTCAAAATAAGTTTTATACAGCTACAGCAACACCGGAACGAAATGCGTCCGCTGCCCGCAACCTACCTGGAGGAATACCCTAAATAAGCTAAAAAAGATGAAAGCACTCCTCTTGCCAGTAATTAAAATCCATCATGGCGCAACGATCAAAAGCGGATAAAGGACGATACTCCGTTTTAGCAAGCTTATACGTTAGAGAATGATGCCGCTAAAACAGACTGCCCCGCCTATACTTGTTGTCCTGAAACCAGCCTCCATTCCGCTGGATTAAAGTTCTGCTCTTTGTAGAACGTTTTCCGCCGCAAAAAAGCCGCGATGCAAACAGTGCCCACAGCGGCAAATAATTTTGCACAGGGCTTTACATTAATTCTGCCGGGCCGTACAAGGCACAGCACCCCTCAATTTTACATTAACAACCAGAGAGATGAAGAATTTCGTTATCGCCATACATGGGGGTGCTGTGACAATGGACCGCGCCAGCGTAACCAAGGAGAAGGAAAAACAATACCGCGAAGGATTAAAAGAGGCTTTGCAAGCCGGAAACGAGGTGCTGCGCAAAGGGGGCAGTGCTGTGGATGCCGTCACCGCAGCTGTTGTGGCCATGGAAAACAATACTGCATTCAATGCCGGCAGGGGCGGCAACCTGAATGTGCACGGAGAACATATGTTCGATGCAGCCATCATGGAAGGCAAAGCCTTAGAAATAGGTGCCGTTGCAGCGGTGCAGCACATAAAAAACCCGGTGAAGCTGGCTAAAGCCGTGATGGAACACTGCAAGCACAACTTCCTGACAGGAGAAGGAGCCAAGGAGTTCGCGATCATACGGAAACTTGAACTGGAGAAGCCCTCTTACTTTACCACCGAGGAGAACCTGAAGGAGTGGCAGCAGCACATTCTGGAAAACTACACCACCGGGCACGACACCGTAGGCGCTGTTGCCCTGGACCAGGACGGTAACCTGGCGGCGGCCACATCCACCGGTGGTCTTAAAAATCAACTCAAGGGAAGGATTTCCGATTCGCCAATCGTTGGCGGTGGCACCTACGCCAATAACGAAGTATGCGCCGTTAGCTGCACCGGCGAAGGGGAACTGATCATGCGCGGTGTGCTGGCCCACGAAGTATACGCCTTGACAAAGTATGCCGGCGAGGAGCTGCAGCATGCGTCTGAAAAAACGGTGAAAATGTATAAAAAGCTACTCAAGGGAGACATGGGACTTGTAGCCCTGAACCCCAAGGGAGAAGTGGGTTTTGGCTTTAACACCAACATCATGCGCCGCGGCTACAGCATAAACGGCGAAACGCTTGCCATTGCCATTTGGGACGATGAAAGCCTGTAACTCCACCTACAGCACCCGGAGCGAAAGCAGCATTCAAGTATAAGGCATGGCTAAATTAACTTCGTCTACTTATAAGGAGCAGGCTACCCTTACCAGCAGCATCGCTTTTGTGCCGTCCGTTATTGCCACTGGCTTTTTTCTGCTGGCACTGGTCATGCTGTACTTCGAGACCCTGCCGCTAAGCACCACGCTGGAAGAGCGGTTGCCTTTCGAGATGGTGCGGGACGAAGATAGCGCGCGCCTGATTCTGAACACGCTGGCTGCAGGCATTATCTCCCTTACCGTTTTCAGCTTCTCGATGGTGATGATCGTGCTGAGCCAGGCTTCCAGCAACCTGTCGCCCCGTGTGATCCCCGGCCTTACCACGGCCCGGTCGCACCAGGTGGTGTTGGGCTTTTACATCGGCACGATCATCTACATCCTGCTCCTGCTGTTAAGTTACAAAACGGAGGGCGACGACGACTCCCGCTCCCCAGCCATTGCCATACTTCTGGGTCTGGCCTTTGGCATTGTGTGCCTGGCGCTTTTCGTATACTTCATTCATTCCATCTCCCGTGCTATCCAGGTCGACAATATCATGAACAGTCTGTTTCGGCAGGCTATGGAGGCGCTGGACCTGGAGCGGGACGTGATGGGCAAGGCACACCTCCCTGCCGCTGCACCTTTAGATGATTATTCCTACACACTCCGAAACAACAGCAACGGATACCTGAAGCAGGTGGACCTGACAGAGCTGCAGCACCTGGCGCAACAGCACCAACTGCAGTTGAAAGTGCTCGTGGAAGTGGGAACCTTCGTGGTAGAGGGTACACCGATGATGCAACTGACAAAGGACCCCGCTTCCAGCAAAGAGCTGTGCGAAGCGCTTCAAAAATGCTTTTTGATCAGCCGGGATGAACTGGTGATGAAGGACTTTGAGGAAGGCGTAAAGCAACTGTCCGAGATAGCCGTGAAAGCCCTTAGCCCTGGCATAAACGATCCCGGAACGGCCCTTAAGTCCATAGATTACCTGTGCATCCTGTTCATTCAGCGCATGGCCTTCGATGAGCGCAATTGCCTGCTCGATGAGGACCGGCAATTACGGGTGATCGACAAAACCATTAACCTCGATGAACTGATGCACCGCTACCTGAGCCCCATCCGCACGTACGGCAAAGCAGACCTGCAAATCGGCATCAGGATATTGCGGTGCCTCCACAACATGCTGTACCAACAACCTGCCAACGACAAAGCACGCGTGATAGGCAAGCACGCTTATGCCATGGTCAGCGATATAGACCACAGCATCACAAACAAAGTGGATCGGGAACGGCTGAATGACGTCATTGCTGAGTTGAACAGACTGCTCCCCGAAAACCAGGCGCTGGAGCTGCTGAAAGTATAGCACCCACCGCATCCTGTCGTATATTTGCCTACTTTTGCGGCTCGTGCAGTTTCCCCGGGGAAAACAAACACTAGCGGTATCCCAACTATTCTGGGTTAGTATGAAAGAAGTCTGCCGGGCAGGATATAGCTGCTCCATGTGCTGCTAACAAGGCATAAACAGTTTCCGGGACACAGGGAAAAGTACAGACGAAACAGTAGAACCGGATCGGCAAGCAAACGGGCCCAACCTAAGCGCCCGCGACGGCACCCTGCAGGAACAAAAACGTAGACCCAAAAGAGGAAAAAGATTACGAATGACAGATGGCCCCAACTATGCGTGACATGAATACCCCTTCCATAGAACCTACCCGTTTATTTGATTGCCTCCGCTACCAGCTGGAAAACTTCCCACGGGAAGACATGCTTGCGGCCAAAGAACAGGGACAGTGGCGAAAGTATAGCACGCAGGAGGTGTTCCATACTGTAAATAAGCTTAGCGCCGGATTGCTCACAGCAGGCATCTCCGCTGGCGACGGCACAACGGAGGGCAGAGACAAAATAGCGATTTTAAGCCTGAACCGCCCCGAGTGGATGCTGGTAGACCTGGCCATACAGCAGACGGGTGCGGTGTCGGTGCCCGTATACCCGACCATCAACAACAATGAGCTGGCTTTTATACTTCAGGATGCCGCCGTGAAAATGGTTTTTGTAGGCGATGCAGTACTATACCAAAAAATCAGCGGCATACGGGAAGAACTTTCCGGCCTGCAGCACATCTATACGTTTGACCAGGTAGCGGGAGCTAGCCACTGGCAGGAACTGCTGGCTCCGATAACGCCGGAAACAGAGCAACAGGTAAGCGCACAGCGGGCGCGGGTGCAACCGGAAGATCTGGCCACCATACTTTATACGTCCGGCACCACAGGCACTCCCAAAGGCGTGATGCTGTCACACCACAACATCATCAGCAACATGTTCAGCAGTTCGCTGGTGATTCAGGAAATCGGGGTGGAGGGAAAACGGGCGATCAGCTTTCTGCCCCTGAACCACGCCTTTGAGCGCATGGCCACCTATTGCTACTTTTACTGTGGCGTTTCGGTGTACTATGCCGAAGGGATGGACAAGATCGGCGAGAACCTGCGCGAAGTGCAGCCCACCGTTTTCACCACCGTCCCGCGCCTGCTCGAAAAAGTGTATGAGAGTATCCTGGCCAAAGGTTCTGAGCTCAGGGGCATCAAGCGGAAGCTGTTTTTCTGGGCACTCCGACTGGCCGAGCAGTACGAGATCAATACAACGGCTAACTCCTCCTACCGGCTGCAGCTCGCGCTTGCCAACAAGCTTATCTTCAGCAAATGGCGCGAGGCACTGGGCGGGCAGGTAAAGTCCATTATCACGGGTGCGGCTGCCTGCCAGGTTAAGTTGCTGAAGGTGTTTTCGGCTGCCCAAATCGTGATACAGGAAGGCTACGGCTTAACGGAAGCTTCTCCTATCATCAGCGGCAACAGGTACAGCGAAGCAAACCGGATGTTCGGAACCGTTGGGCCGCTGCTGCAGGGCGTGGAAGTGCGCATAGCGGAAGACGGCGAAATTCTCTGCAAAGGCCCCAACGTGATGCTGGGTTACTACAAGCGCCCGGACCTCACCGCCGAGGTGATGGATGGGGAGTGGCTTAAAACCGGCGACATCGGCTCAATGATTGACGGAAAGTTCCTGAAGATTACCGACCGCAAGAAAGAACTCTTCAAGACCAGCGGCGGCAAGTATGTGGCCCCGCAGCCGATCGAGAACAAAATGGTGGAGAGCCCCTGGATTGAGCAGATCATGGTGGTTGGGGAGTCAGAGAAATATGTGGGCGCGCTGATCGTGCCGGCATTTCAGGCCGTGAGGGAGTGGTTTGCCGCCAAAGCACTCCCCTATCCGGGCAACCTGGCCGCTACCCAGCACAAGCAGGTACAGGCACTCCTGGAGGAGGCAGTGGCAGAGTTCAACAAGTACTTCAATCATGTAGAGCAGGTAAAGCGCTTCGAACTCCTTCCCCACGAGTGGACCATCGAAAGCGGTGAACTCACACCTACGCTGAAACTAAAGCGTAAGGTGATCCTGGAGAAGTACGCTTCCACCATCAGGCAAATCTATTCCTAAAGAAATCGCACCAATCAGGTAGGTTCAGCTGGCTGAGTGGCCTATCTGTATACACCCAGGTATAAGCCGGCTGTTTATCAAACGGCCGGCTTTTTTGATGCTGTAGTGCTTTTATACATAACATAAACCAACCTTTTATACTATTCTAATACAGAATAAGACACAAAATTACAGAACTGTCTGGATTGGTTAAATTTCAGCACAATTATAAAACAGGCAGTTATTGTACAGCTAACATAACACAGGTTTGCTTTATTCTAAAAATTTCCCTCAAAACAGACTTTGAATGCCCTTAGTAGCCGCCTCCTTTCAACTTGCTTTAATTATACTTATTCAGGCTTTTCGATAAAATTATACAGCAATATTATTGTTTTTATTATTTTTTTTCCCTCCACACAATAATATTCAAAAGACTACCTATATTTAGATTTTAAATTGGAAAACTACCGAATGATTTGTATTTCAACGTGAAACACAACCGATGGAAGTTTTCTTATTCAATAAATAGCTCAATAACAAAAATAAAGTTTCAATATCACTTTTCGTGTATGACAACAACTTATACTCGCTCAACCCCCCTACTTTTTTCAATTCTGCTCTGTTGTTTGCTTCAGCTGGCAAACGTGCCGTTCCTCCTGGCGCAAAACAACAGTACAACGCCTAACTTCAACGTAGACCTGACGGGCAAGCCAAACGGGATATGGGAGTCTGGGGATGTAAACCGAAGGGGCTCCCTTTGCTCGGCCGACAGCAACGACAACTGCGTGCAGTTCACCATTACGCTGGATAAAAACGCGGCCGGGCTGGAATTTGAGATTGTAGATGGCCCTGTGCCTTCTGGCTCGATGGGCTACCAGATAAGCTGTGGAAAACAAATGCCTGTTGGGCAGCCAATCTGTTTGGAAGGCACCGGTCCGCACATTCTTACACTCTGTATGCCAGGAAATGCGAAGGGACGGTTCGTGATAAAGTCCATCGCCGCCTTCGAGCCACAGCCTGACTTCTCGGTTACAACCGGATGCCGCGCGGTGTTGAGGGCACCCATCGCCTTTGAAGAAGCATCCATTACCTGGACTGATTTGACGGGCGGTGGAAAGTATCTTAGTTACCTGTCTTTCCCGAACGGAAAGGCCAACCCGGTTATCACCCCAACCGGCACGGTGCCAGAGTATGTGGATTACCAGGTTTGCGGCAGATCCGTAGCCTCTCCCTGCTCCACCCTGCCCTATTGCGACGTGGTGCGGGTATACTTTTACCCGCCCCCAACCATTACCCTCGGGCCCAGCCCAGCCATCATCTGCCCTGGCGGCAGCGGTGTGCAGTTGTCCGGCACAGTAAGCGGCGGCGGCACCAACCTGCAGTATATCTGGACAGATGCCAGCGGAAGAGTTGTAGGCAACCAGTTAAATTACACTGCGCAAACGGTGGGTACCTATACCCTGGAAGTACGAAACGCAAATTATCCTGATTGTGAGAAATTCTCCAGCTCCATTACGGTTGTAAATAACCTTTCTGTAAATGCCGGTCCGGACCAGCTTGTCTGCTCCTCAGCCACGGTGAGTTTGGCTGGCGCAGTAACGGCAGCCACGGGCGGCACCTGGAGCGGGGGCACCGGCTCTTTCTCTGACCGAAACGATTTAAAAGCCACCTACACGCCCTCCACAGCAGATATTAACGCCGGTTCCGTGCGTTTAACCTTAACTACCACAGGCAACGGCTCCTGTACAGCGATTAAGGATGAGGTGCTGATCACGTTTTACAAAATGGAAGTGAACGTTACCGGCACACCTGTTATTTGTAACGGCACACTCGGTAGCATCACCGCCAACGTGACCGGTGCACAGGGCAGCGTGTTCTACCTATGGAACACAGGCCAGACGACTGCTACGATCAGCGGCAAAACCGCAGGAACCTACACAGTCCACGTCAGCGACCAGAAAGGCTGCACGATATCCAAAAGCTTCACGATATCAGCGGTATCAGGCCCCACAGGCTTCACGGCTACCCCGCTTTCCTCTTCCTGCGGCAACAGCAACGGCGAGGTAAGCATTACGGGTGTAACCGGCGGCACGGCTCCTTATTCGTACAGCAAAGACGCTACTAACTTTCAAACCGCCTCTACTTTCACGGACCTGGCTGCAGGAAATTACACCATCACGGTGAAAGACAAGAACGGCTGTACCTTCGCCAAAAGCGTGAACGTGACAAACGTTGCCGGACCTACGGCTGTGTCGGCTACAACACAGGCGGCCAGCTGCAACAACAACGACGGCACCATAACAGCAGGCACTGTTACGGGTGGCACTTCGCCCTATACCTATTCCATAGACGGGGTAAACTTCACAACCTCCAACACCTTCACTGGCCTTGCCTCTGGCACATACACCGTAACAGCACAGGACGCAAGAGGCTGCAAAGTGACTACCTCGGTTACGATCGGCAAAAACCTCCTTAGCGGTTTCACAGTATCCACTACCACCTCCACCTGCGGCAGCAGCAATGGAGGCATTTCTGTTAGCGACGTTACAGGCGGCTTTGCACCCTATACTTATAGTGTAGGCGGAGTATTCCAAAGTGGCGCCTCTTTCGCATCGCTGGCGGCTGGCACCTACACCGTTACCGTGAAAGACGCCAGGGGCTGCGTTAGCAGCAAGAGCGTTACGATTGGCAATGTTGCCGGTCCCTCTAATTTTACTGTTTCGGCCACCCCTTCCAGCTGCGGCAACCCGAACGGCAGTATTACGGCAGGAGCCGTTACCGGCGGAACAGCATCCTATACTTATAGTATAGATGGCCAAAGCTTCCAGAGCTCAGGCAACTTCACTAACCTGCTGGCTGGCAACTACACCATCACGGTGAAGGATGCGAACGGCTGTACCTACGCCAAGCAGCTGACTGTGACAAATATCGCTGGTCCTGCTTTCACCGCGACGGCAAAATCCTCTACCTGCGGCGGTCCGAACGGCAGCATTACGGTGAGCAACGTAACGGGCGGAACAGCGCCTTATTCCTATAGCAAGGATGGCGGCACCACCTACCAGACCGGCACCACCTTCTCGGCACTGGCAGCAGGCAACTACACCATCACTATAAAGGACGGCAACGGCTGCCTTAACACCAGAGCCGTGGAAGTAACCAACGTGGCCGGACCGACAGGTGTGGCGCTTGCCCCTACTTCCTCCACCTGCGGCGCCAGCAACGGCAGTATCGCAGTGGGCACGGTAACCGGCGGCACTGCCCCTTATACCTACGCCCTCAACGCCTCCACTACGTTCCAGGCCGGCACCTCCTTCAGCGGGCTTGCGGCGGGAGACTACACTGTCAAAGTAAAGGACGCCAACGGCTGTATCACCTCCAGAACCGTGGCGGTGGGCAACGTGGCAGGACCTACGGACCTGGCTGCCTCCAACAAGGCTGCCACCTGCGGCGCCAGCAACGGGGAGCTCACAGTGACGGGAGTAACCGGCGGCACGGCTCC
Organism: Pontibacter akesuensis; assembly: GCF_001611675.1. Classification (NCBI taxonomy): domain Bacteria; kingdom Pseudomonadati; phylum Bacteroidota; class Cytophagia; order Cytophagales; family Hymenobacteraceae; genus Pontibacter; species Pontibacter akesuensis. The sequence continues at coordinate 280,082 of NZ_CP014766.1, forward strand.
GTACAAGTATAGCAAGGATGGGATTTCTTTCCAGGATGCGGCCACCTTCGAAGGCCTTGCCATCGGCAGCCACACCATCACCGTAAAGGACGCCAACGGCTGTACGTTTGCCGAGGCTTATACAATTACCAACATTGCGGGCCCTACAGCGGTAGCGGCTACCTCCACCACAGCCTCCTGCGCCGATAATGACGGCAGCATTACGGCTGGAACGGTAACGGGCGGCACGGCTCCCTACACTTACGCCATTACCGGCAGGAGCTTTCAGGCTTCGGCTATTTTCACGGCAGTGGCCTCAGGCACCTACACACTTACAGCGAGAGACAATAACGGCTGTACGGTAACAAGACAGATTACTGTCACCAAAACGGCCCCTACTGCCTTTACCGCTTCCACTACCTCCTCTACCTGCGGCGCCAGCAACGGACAGCTTTCGGTAACGGCTGTAACTGGCGGCACCGCTCCGTATACCTATTCCATCAACGGCACCAGTTTCCAGAGTGCTGCAGCTTTCAACGCCCTGCTGGCGGGTACCTACACTGTCACTGTGAAGGATGCCAAAGGATGTACTTTCTCCAAAGCGGTACAGGTAGGCAATATCACCGGACCATCTGACCTGGTGGCAACAGCGAAGTCGACGACCTGCGGCAACAGCAACGGTGGCATTACGGTTAGCACTGTAACCGGTGGAACGGCTCCGTATACGTACGCCCTCAACAACGGAAACTTCCAAAGCACCAATACCTTCACCGCACTGGCAGCAGGCACTTACACAGTAACTGTAAAGGATGCCAAGGATTGTGTGTTCTCCGAGGAAATAGCGGTAGTAGACATCGCAGGACCAGCCTTCACGGCAACGGCACAGGCAACTACCTGCGGCAACAGCAACGGCAGCATTGTGATCAGCGGTGTTGCGGGCGGAACAGCCCCTTATACCTACAGCAAAGACGGCAGCACGTTCCAGTCCTCTACCACGTTCGGTGGATTGGCAGCGGGTACTTATGCAATTTCTGTTAAAGATGCCAACGGTTGCGTAGCTACAAAGTCGGTGGTGCTCGAGGACAAGGCTGGTCCGACGGACTTAGCATTGCGCAACACCTCCTCTACCTGCGGCAGCAACAACGGCAAGCTGGAGGTAACGGGTGTAACCGGCGGAACGGCCCCTTATTCGTACTCTGTCAACGGCACTAACTTTCAAAGCGCTCCTGCATTTGAGAACATGCTGGCCGGGGAATACACCGTAACGGCAAAAGATGCCAACGGCTGTATCACCACTAAAAAGATCAACATTGAAAACGTAGCCGGCCCAACCAACCTTACTGCCAGCGTTACAGCCACTACCTGCGGCGCCAGCAACGGTACTGTTACCCTGACAGGCGTAACAGGCGGAACAGCACCATATACTTACAGTAAAAACGGTGTAAACTTCCAGAGCGATGACACGTTCAGCGCCTTGACAGCCGGCCAGCACACCATCACGGTAAAAGATGCCAACGGCTGTACCTTCGCCAAAAGCTTCACCATTACCAACATCGCCGGCCCGACAGCGGCAACTGCTTCATCCCTCCCAGCCTCCTGCTCCGACAACGATGGCAGCATCACGGCTGGAACGGTAACCGGTGGAACGGCTCCTTATACGTACTCCATCAATGGCACCAGCTTTAAGACGGAGAAAGTGTTCGCTGGCCTTGCATCTGGAAACTACACGCTAACGGTAAAAGACGCAAACGGCTGTACGATTACGAACGCTGTGACAGTTGGCAAAAATGTACCAACCAGCTTTACGCACTCCACCGTTTCCTCTACCTGTGGTGCTAGCAACGGGCAGTTTACCATCACGGGTGTAACGGGCGGCGCAGCCCCATACGCGTACAGCCTGGACGGCAACAGCTTCCGCTCTTCTGACACCTTCACGGCACTGGCGGCAGGCACGTACCAGGTAAGCGTGCGTGATGCAAAAGGATGTATCTATACCGGCAGTGTGCAGGTAAGTAACATTGCCGGACCAGCCTTCACAGCCACTGCGCAGAAAACCACTTGCGGCAACAGCAACGGAAGCATCCGCATCAGCAATGTTTCAGGTGGCACGGCTCCTTACACCTACAGCAAAGACGGCAATAATTTCCAGACCGGAACCACTTTCAGCGGGTTAGTGGCAGGCGATTACACCATCACCACCAAAGACGCCAACGGCTGTATCAGCTCTACTGTAGTGAAATTGGAGGACATTGCCGGACCATCTGCCTTCCAACTGACGGCAACGACAACTACCTGCGGCAACAGCAACGGAAGTATAGCGGTAGGCACCGTAACTGGTGGCACGGCTCCTTATATATATGCCTTAAATGGATCTACAACCTTCCAGAGCGGAACAAACTTCTCTGCCCTTGCTGCTGGCAAGCACACCATCACGGTGAAAGATGCCAACGGCTGTACCCTGGTACAGGAGATTACGCTTGAGAACGTACCTGGCCCGGCCGGGCTTACCCTGGCTGGCACGTCTACAACCTGCGGCGCGAGCAACGGCAAAGTGGAGGTAAGCGGAGTAGAGGGCGGAACAGCTCCTTATATGTTCAGCCTGAACGGCTCGCCATTCCAGTCAGCTACTACGTTCGCAAACCTGGCTGTGGACAAGTATGCGGTGACAGTACGCGATGCGAACGGCTGTACGTTTGTGAAGGAGATTACCCTTTCTAACATTGCAGGCCCAACGGCGGTAGCGGCAACATCACTGCCTGCTACCTGTGCTGATAATGACGGCAGCATCACGGCTGGCGCTGTAACAGGCGGAACGGCTCCTTATACCTACTCCATCGACGGAACCAACTTTAAATCGGCTACGCTGTTTGGAGCGCTTGCGTCAGGTAACTATACGTTGACAGCAAAAGACGCCAACGGCTGTACGGTGACAAGATCTGTGGCAGTAGGAAAGAACGTACCGACCAGCTTCACCAGCACCACCGTCTCGTCTGCCTGCGGCAGCAACGACGGCGCACTCACGATTACGGATGTTACCGGCGGCACGGCTCCCTACAAGTATAGCCTGGACGGTATTGCTTTCCAGGAATCTGCAACCTTCAGAACATTAAACGCCGGCTCCTATACTGTTACAGTAAAGGATGCGAACGGCTGTACGTTCGCGGACCAGGTGCAGGTAAACAACCAGGGAGGCCCTTCCGACCTGGTGGCAGCTGCTACCTCCACTACCTGCGGCAACAGCAACGGCGGCATCAGCATTACTTCTGTGAGCGGCGGCAAAGCGCCATACACCTACAGCCTTGACGGCACTAACTATCAGACAGCGGCCTCTTTTGCTACGCTGCTGGCGGGTGATTACCAGATAAGCGTAAAGGATGCGAACGGCTGTATCTATACTGAGGAAGTTGTAGTAACCGACCTTGCTGCGCCAACCTTCACGGCAGCGCCAAAGACCTCTACCTGCGGTAACCCGAACGGAAGCATCACCATCGGCGACTTTGTAGGCGGCACGGCTCCATTCCAGTTCAGCCGCGACGGCGTGAATTTCCAATCAAGCACAACCTTCAGCGGACTTGCAGCAGGTGCTTACACCATCACTGCCAGGGACAAGAACGGCTGTCTGCGCACCGTAGAAGTAGTGCTGGAGAACATTGCCGGACCGACTGATTTCACATTGGCCTCGGCCGCTTCTACCTGCGGCAACAGCAACGGCAGCATTACGGCTAGTGCCGTGAAAGGCGGAACGGCTCCTTTTACTTATTCTATCAACGGCACCAACTTCCAAACCTCTCCTGCCTTCGAGGCAGTGCTGGCGGGTGAGTATACGGTGACGGTGAAGGATGCCAACGGCTGTATCATCACCAAAAATATCCGCGTTGACAACATTGCCGGACCGACAAACCTTGCAGCCAGCCTGACCAGCTCCACTTGCGGCGCCAGCAACGGTTCGTTAACGGTGACAGGCGTGACGGGCGGAACAGCTCCTTATACCTATAGCAAGGATGGCAAGACCTTCCAGCAAGGTGCTGCCTTCAGCGCCCTTTTAGCCGGGCAATATGCCATCACGGTGAAGGACGCTAACGGCTGTACCTTCGCGAGAACCTTCACCCTAACGGATATTGCCGGACCAACAGCGATAGCAGCAACTACCAGGGCAGCCACCTGCGCCGACAACGATGGCAGCATCAGCATCGGCGGCATCACCGGCGGCACGGCTCCTTACAAGTATAGCATCGATGGCACGACCTTTAAAACAGAGACAGCCTTCAGCGCGCTTGCATCCGGCAACTACACCATCACCGTAAAGGACGCCAATGGCTGTACCTTCAGCAGGGAGATTGTAGTTGAGAAAAACGTAACCACCAGCTTCACCCACACCACCGTTTCCTCTACCTGCGGCGATCGCAATGGGCAGTTTACGGTAAGCGGTGTGCAGGGCGGAACGGCTCCTTATACCTACAGCATCGGTGGCGGCTCCTACCAGGCTTCTGCCACGTTCACGGCACTGGCTGCCGGAACGTATGTGGTAAGCGTGAAGGATGTAAACGGTTGCGTATTCACCGGCGAAGTGCAACTGAACGACGTTGCCGGACCGGCTTTCGTGGCGACAGCACAGGCTTCTACCTGCGGCAACAGCAACGGCCAGGTACGGGTAAGCGAGGTAACGGGCGGAACAGCGCCCTACTCCTACAGCATCGACGGCACAACCTTCCAGGCCTCCGCTACCTTCGTGAACCTGGCAGCAGGATCCTATAACATCACGACGAAAGACGCCAACGGCTGCAGCACGGTAAAAGCGGTTGAAGTAGGCAACATAGCGGGTCCAAGCAACCTGGCGCTGCAAATAGCCTCCTCTACCTGCGGCAACAGCACCGGAAGCATCAGCATAGGAGCCGTTACAGACGGAACGGCCCCTTACACGTACAGCATCAACGGTACCACGTTCCAGGCGCAGACCTTGTTTGGATCGCTGGCAGCGGGTGAGTATACGGTAACGGTGAAGGATGCCAACGGCTGTACATTCGCTGTGAAGGCGGCAGTTGAGAACATCAACGGCCCTACCAACTTCACCGCCACCCCTGTTGCCTCACGCTGCGGTGCCTCTAACGGAGAACTGACCGTGGGAGAAGTAACCGGCGGCACAGCCCCTTACAAGTATAGCACCGACGGCAAAAGCTTCCAGACCAGCGCTATTTTCTCAGCGCTTGCGGCAGGAGACCACACCATTACGGTGAAAGACGTTAACGGCTGTACGTTTGCCAAAACCTTTACCATCACTAACATTGCCGGACCAACGGCAATAGCGGCTACCACACTGCCTGCCACCTGTGCCGACAACAACGGCACGATTACGGCTGGTGAGGTAAGCGGCGGAACGGCTCCTTACACTTACTCCATCAACGGAAGCAGCTTCCAGGTGGGCAAAGTGTTCACGGCGGTAGCCTCAGGCACTTACACGCTCACGGTGAAGGATGCCAACGGCTGTACAGTTACCACCACTGCGGTTGTGACGAAGAACACCCCAACAGCTTTCACCAGCACTACTGTATCCTCTACCTGCGGCGCTAACAACGGCGGCATAACGGTAACAGGCGTGACGGGCGGAACAGCGCCTTATACTTATAGTGCGAACGGCACCACCTTCCAGCAGGCTGCCACTTTCACGGCACTGCTCGCCGGCTCTCACACCATCACGGTGAAAGACGCCAACGGCTGTACGTTTGCCGCACAAGTGCAGGTAAACGATGTTGCCGGACCAGCTGATTTGGTTGCCTCTGTTGAGGTTTCTACCTGCGGCGAAAGCAACGGAAGTATCACCATTGCCTCTGTGCAGGGTGGCGCAACGCCTTATACTTACTCCCTGGATGGCATCACCTACCAGACGGCTGCAACCTTCACGGCACTGGCAGCAGCCACCTACGAGGTAAGTGTAAAGGACGCAAAGGGCTGTGTGTACAAAGAGCAGGTGCAGGTGGAGAACGCCTCCGGTCCTACCTTCACAGCAACGGCAAAGGCCTCAACTTGCGGTAACAGCAATGGCACCATTTCAATTAAGGATGTTACTGGCGCTGCCGCTCCTTATACCTACAGTATCAACGGTGCAAACTATCAGACCGCAGCTACTTTCAACAACCTGGCTGCAGGCACTTACAATGTCTCTGCTAAAGATGCGAACGGCTGTCTGAATACCGTAACCGTGGTTATTGAGAGTAGCACAGGGCCTGCCGGCTTTAAGCTGGCTTCTGCCACCGCTACCTGTGGCGAGGCCAATGGCACTATTACCTTTGGAACGGTAGATGGTGGCACAGCGCCATTCAGCTACGCCATTAACGGTACAGACTTCCAGAGCAGCCCTGCTTTCGAGGCAGTGGCGGCCGGCACCTACACCGCAATGGTGAAAGATGCCAACGGCTGTATCGTGACGAAAGAAGTGGTGATCGGCAACGTCGCCGGCATCACCGATTTCAGAACGGCAAACACGACTTCTGCCTGCAGCGCCAACACCGGCACGATTACGGTGGAGGCAGTGAACGGCGGAACAGCTCCTTACCTCTACTCGCTGGATGGGCAAAACTTCCAGACGGTGGCTACCTTCAGAGCACTGGCGCCACAGGCGTACACAGTGTATGTGAAAGACGCCAACGGCTGCAGCACCTCTGCCAGTGTAACCATCGGCACGAACGCACCTACGGCAGCCGCACTTACAAGCTCGCCGGCTAACTGCGGCGCCAGCACCGGCTCCATAACGGTGGGAACGGTAACGGGCGGAACGGCACCATACTCCTACGCTATCAACGGCTACACCTACCAGGCATCAGCCTCCTTCACGGAGCTTGCACCGGGTGCTTACCAGGTTTCGGTGAAAGATGCAGCAGGATGTGTGTTCACCCAGGAAGCCACTGTAACCAGCGTTGGCTCGCTGGGCAGCCCACAAGTACAGGTTACACCGGTAGGCTGCGGCCAGAACGGTGGCCAGGTAGTTGTATCGGGCGTGACGGGCGGCACAGGCGCTTATACGTACTCGCTGGACGGCGTTACCTTCTCTGCCTCGGCTACCTTCAGCAATGTGGTGGCGGGCCAGTACACCCTCACGGTGAAAGATGCCGGCAACTGCAGCATCACAGTTCCGGTGGAGGTAGCACAGGTTAGCAGCCAGCTTGCGCGGGTGAAGGACGAAAGCTGTTTCGGTGCTGCTGACGGTGAGATAGCCATCACAGCCACCGGTACGACAGACGAAACGGAGTACAGCATCGACAACGGAAAAACCTTCCATAAAAACGCTGTGTTCCCGAACCTGCCACAGGGCACCTACCAGGTGATCACGCGCTTCACGCCTACATGCTCCATCAGCCTGGGCAAGGTGGACGTGAAGGGACCTACAGAGATTGTGGCCGTGGTAACACCAGTCGCGGTTTCTATTGGGCAGGAGAGCTCCGGATCAGCCACTATTTCCAGCGTAACGGGCGGCACAGCACCATACAAGTATAAGCTGGACAATGGCAGCTTTACCACCAGCACCGAGCTTTTCAACCTGGGAAGCGGCGAGCACACCCTGCTGGTGCAGGATGCGAACGGCTGTACCACGGTGCTAACCTTCTCCATCGACTCCATCACAGAGCTGGAGATACCCAACGGCTTCACGCCGAACGGCGACGGGCTAAACGACAAGTGGGTGATCAAGAACCTGGCCCTGCTCTACCCGCGCTGCCGCGTGACGGTGTACAACCGCTGGGGCAGCCCGGTATTCTCCTCCAGGGGCTATACCAAAGAGTGGGACGGTATGCACAACGGCAAGAAGCTTCCGGATGGCACTTACTATACTATTATTGAATTGGGCGATGGCCAGGCTCCGATGAAAAGGTCTGTTACCATCATGCGCTAACCCCAGTCACGCTATTAATTATCAGTTATGAAAAGATTTAGTATTCTTCTATTGTTCGTGCTGCTGGCCTCGGCTGCGGTTGCCCAGCAGAAGGCCCTGTACAGCCAGTACATGACCAATTATTACCTGCTCAACCCGGCTGTGGCGGGCTATGGCAAAAACCTGAACATCAAAGCCGGCTACCGCAACCAGTGGGTCGGTTTTGATGATGCCCCGGCCACCTTTTACGTCAGCGGGGAAGCTGCGCTCTTCCAGAACGGGCGGCGCACGCCCCGGAACAAGCCCTACCATGGTGCCGGTGGCTACATTTACAAAGACATCACCGGCCCCACCAGCCGCACGGGTGTGTTGCTTTCCTACGCCTACCATGTGCCGCTGAACAGGACCATGTACCTTTCTTCAGGTGTATTTGCCGGGATGCAGCAGTACAGCTTCAATGCCAACAAGATTCAGCTGGCGGATGGATCAAACGAGCGGGACCCGGTAACCAGCGGTGGCAACGAAACGGCCTTCATGCCGGACCTAAGCGTGGGCACCTACCTGCACTCCGACAGGTTCTTTGCGGGCGTTTCGCTGTTCCAGGTACTGGGAAACAAGATCTTTGAGTTTGAGAACTCCGAGGTGCCAAGTCGCCTGGTGCGCCACCTGTTCGTGTCGGGTGGGTACAACTTTGAGGTGAACAGGAACATCACGGTTATTCCATCAGTGCTGCTGAAGTACGTGAGCCCTGCTCCGTTGCAGGCCGACTTTAACGTGAGGGGCGAGTACAACTTCAGCAAGAAGCGCAACAAGACCAACTTTGATGACAAAGTATGGGTAGGCGCGTCGTACAGAACACAGGATGCGGTGGTGGCCCTTGTCGGCGCTAACTTTATGGAGCAGTATGAGGTGAGCTATTCGTACGACATCACCACATCCCCTATCCGCCACCACAGCTCCGGCTCACACGAGATCATGATCGGTTTCCGCATGCAATAGCTTAAGCAATAAGAAGTATAAAGCGGCTGACCTAGTTAAGTCAAACAACGCTGTACTTTACATAATAAAGCAACTGGAGTAATTTTAAATAGCTAAGACAGTTGCTCCCCCCATTACATTTGATTTTTGAGCCGCTCCACACGTGTGGAGCGGCTCTTTTTTTTGATCTATTGTATAACAATTGTGTATGAGACAAGCTTTAAGTATGGTTGGCGGAATGTTGTCTAATGCCGTAGCTATACTTCGGTTAGCGTAGAAAAGAATCAACCCGCTCCTGCTTGAAGCAGGTATAGCCAATTCTAAACAAGATAACCCTGCTCCTCCCATGGCTGGAACATACAGAATGGGGCATGAAAAAAGTTAGAAGTATAAGTATGAACAAAAAGTATGGAAAGCTGCTGTTGGGATCATTGGCTGTGGGTGCCGCCGCCGTGCTGGTGGATGCCTTGCTGCTTGAAAAGTATTTCTTTGACGTGAAGACGTTTAACATCGGTGAAAACGGCGGCGGCAAGCAACTGAAGCTCGTGCTGCTCACCGACCTGCACTTTAAGCAGCACCTGCTGCCCCACCACCGCAAGCTTGCCGCCAAAATAAATGAACTGGAGCCCGACCTGATCCTGATTACCGGCGACACCCTTGACTCCTCCGGCACGCTGCACCCGATGGATGCGTTCCTGAGCCTGCTGCACCAGCGCATTCCCAAAGCCGCCATACCGGGGAACAACGATTACAAGGCAGCCCCGGACCTTAGCAGCCTGAAGAATATCTACAAGAAGCACAACTGCGATTTCCTGGTGAACGAGTCGAAGCTATACCTGCTGCGGGGAGAAAGGCTGCTGGTGACGGGTTTGGATGACTTTATCGAGGGCGAAAGCGATGTGGCCGCAGCCGTTGCCGATGTCGGCCATGAGAAACACCACCTGCTGCTGGTGCACAGCCCGCTGCAGCAGGAAACGGCCATGAAGAAGATCCGCATGATCAACCGGGGCCGGAGCAGAGACGAGCAGTTGCAGATCCGGTACATCTTTGCCGGCCACAACCACGGGGGCCAGGTACGGCTTCCGGGCTATGTCCCGAAGCTCCCGCTCAAATCGGGCGGCTATGTCAACGGATGGTACAACCAGCAGCCGCCTTACCTTTACGTATCGAAGGGCTTTGGCACCTCTACCCTTCCGTTCCGGTTCTTCGCCCGCTCCGAAGTGACGGTCTTCAAGTATAGCATGTGAGAATTTGATTTGAGATTATCCGTTCGCGCCCGAGGCAGGTAAAATTCAGTTGGCCTGGTTTTTACTTTTTTCAGGCTCCAGGAAATCAAAAAAGTCCCCTATAGCGGTTAAAAGGCAGCTTTTGTATTAATATTTTTCTAACGCATGCACAGTTTTGTTTATAAATCCCTAAAAGTAATATATTCCGGATAGTTATTTTTCAAATAATTTAGCTTATCTTGTTGAAAAATGAACATATACACCAAATTAAATGTAGTAGGTGTATAATAAAAAACACAATATGAATAACGGAACAGTAAAATTCTTTAATGACTCAAAAGGTTTTGGTTTTATTAAAGAAGCAGATTCAGATCAGGAGTACTTCGTGCACGTATCTGGATTAGTTGATGATGTCAGAGAAAATGACGAAGTAACTTTTGACTTACAAGAAGGAAGAAAAGGACTAAACGCGGTTAACGTTAAGCGTGCTTAGTTTGCCTATATAAGTTACTAATAAGAGAGCCTTACGTGAAGTAAGGCTTTTTTATTGACCTGCGAAGGCAATCGAAAAATTCCTGTTTTTATTTTTAATTATAATATCGATACGATGAACAGAAGATATCTAGTTGACACTACCACACGCGAGTACCTCTGCGTAGCACTGCTAAAAGGACAAGTATGGGAACCGACCAACCAAGATTCATTATCCGGATTCATGGATTCTCGTACAAATAAAAAGGAAGAGGATTTCGAACTACTTTCCGGCGAGTATAATGACAATGCTTTCTTTGAAAAGTGGATTCGCAACAGCACGAACTTCCTGTTCAGGTACTAGCCTGCTCAGGAATCAGAATTGTACGTAATACTGCACTATAACTTAACTAAAACACATGGGTAGATCTCAAGAAACATTCAGTAAAAAAGAAAAAGAAAAGAAAAGGCTCAAGAAGAGGCAGGACAAGGAGCAAAAGAAAGAAGAGCGCCAAGCCAATTCCGACAAGGGAAAAGGCATTGAGGAGATGATGGCCTACGTGGATGAGAATGGAAACATCACGGATACGCCACCGGATCCTACCAGAAAGAAAGCTGTGATCAAGCAGGAAGACATTCAGATCAGCGTGTCGAAGCAGGCAGACCTGGACCCGGCTGACAGCATCAGAAAAGGAACGATCACGTTCTTCAACGAGTCGAAAGGCTACGGTTTCATCAGAGACCACGACACACAGGAGAGTATCTTCGTGCACCAGAACGAGATGATTGACAAGGTGGGTGAGAATGCCAAAGTAACGTTTGAAGTGGAAATGGGGCAAAAAGGCCTGAATGCAGTTAGAGTGAAAGCCGCTGTATAAGCTACTTAACTGAAAGGTGTACCCCACCGATCTAAAACTGAATTTGACCGGGTGTCTTGCCTGCCGGTGCCATGGCCCTGTAGCGTGAGCACCTGCCAACATATCTTTGAGCCAGGCCTGTTGCGGCTGGCTTTGTAGAACACGCACATAAAGTTGGGTTAGCACCTAAAACGCTGACCATGTGCATCCATAAAAAGTTGCTACTGTCTACGCATTGTAGCGGTTAGCTCTCCCAAAGGGCTTTATAATCAGCTAAAGCAAATTAATGCGCTCCTTTGGTATGAGATAGTAAAAAAGCCGGTCATCGTGAAGATGACCGGCTTTTATGTTTTAACCCTTCAGGAAGACCGTACCGCCAGCCTTGCTGCGTAAGTTTATACTTGTTGAAGTATAAACCTGTACCGTGGCGGCCAGATCAGTCCATCCTCAGGTTGTTTACGGGGTTTGCCGTTGCCGCCCGCACCGCCTGGAAACTAATGGTGAGGAAAGCCAGCAAACCGGCCACAGCCCCTGCCAGAATAAACACCCAGATCGGAATATCAATCCTGTAGGCAAAATCCTCCAGCCACTTGCCCATTGCATACCAGGCCAGCGGAAAGGCAATAATAGCCGCCACCAGCACCAGTTTCAGGAAGTCTTTGGAGAGCAGGGTAACAATGGAGGAAGTTTCGGCTCCCAGCACTTTCCGGATGCCAATTTCCTTCTTCCGGCGTTCCGCCGCGTAGGCCGCCAAGCCGAACAGCCCCAGGCAGGCAACAAAGATGGCTATACCGGTAAAGATGGTGAGCAGGGACTTGAGCTTATCCTCGGCCGTGTACATCTTCGCAAAGTTGTCATCCATGAAAATGTACTCAATCGGGTAGTCAGGAGAAAATTTCCCCCAAACCTCCTTTACGTGGGCAATGGCACCGGCTATGTTTTCAGCATCCATCTTCACGGCTACCTTGATGTTGGCTCCCGGGTAAATCTGCAGCACCGTTGGCTCTACTTTATCATACAGGCTGGAGACGTGGAAGTCCTTCACCACCCCGATTATTTTCCCTTCCTTCACAGAGTCCTGGTTATCCCAGGTGGGCCAGAGCAGGGTTTGCCCGAGTGCTTTTTCAGCTGTGCCGAAGCCCAGGTCCTTTACAGCCGTTTCGTTGATCATGAAGGCATGATCGGCATCCGTCTTATACTCCCGCGAGAAAGGCCTGCCCGCTACGGTCTGTACATTCAGTGTGTTGATGTAGTCAAAGTCAATCATTAGCAGCGTGGCTGACTGGTGCACCCGCTCTCCATTTTTAGGCACTATCACCCTGTCGCCTGCCGTGGCATCGCCCGGAAAGCCGTAGCCGATGGCCACATTCTGGATACCAGGCCCTTTGCGCAGTTCGCTTTTAAACGTTTCGTAGTTACCGAACATGTTATCGCCGCGCATGCTGAAAAACATGATCTGGTCCTTATCAAAACCAAGATCCTTGGTGTGCAGGTAAGACACCTGCTTGTACACTACCATGGCACTTATGATCAGGAAAATGGACAGGGCAAACTGCACCACAATCAGCCCGTGCCGCAACCATTGGATCTTCCCGACTTTGCTATCCACCACCACAGCGCTTTTCAGGACCCGCACCGGCTGGAAACCCGATAGCACCATGGCCGGATATATGCCAGCCAACAGGCCTACTACCAACGTCAGCCCGACCAGCAGCAACAGGTAAGCCGGATCGGTGAAAACATTAAAGGACATGCTCTTGCCGGCAAACTCGTTTAGCGAAGGCAACAGCAGCGAGGTAAGCGCCGCGGCAAACACCACACTAATAAGTGTGAGCAGAATGGTCTCGAGCAGGAACTGCACCATGAGTTGCCCCCGGCTGGCGCCAATGGCCTTGCGCACGCCCACTTCTTTGGCACGCTGCATCGATTTGGCCGTGGCTAGGTTCACAAAATTAAAGCAGGCGATCAGCAGGATAAACACGGCAATAATCCCCAGCGCCTTCACATAGGTGATGTTGCCTTTTAAATTCTGATCGTACTTGAAAGCAGAAGAGTAAAGGTAAACCTCCTCCAGCGGCTGAAAGAAGGGCAGGTAGTTGTGCGGTTTGTTTTGTTCCGGGTCGCGCTGCTGCTTTACAATGTTGCGGAACTTCGAAAGCACAAAATCAGGGTCAGCACCTTTCTTCAGCTTAACATACGTATAAAACTGCTGCCATCCCCAGTTCTTCATGCGTTCGGCCGGAATTTGGGCTGCATCCATGGGCAGAATGAAGTTTACCGGCAGGTGAAGTTTAGCGTTACTTTCAAAAACGCCTTTCACTAAAAGAGTCGACTTGTTGATGTTTACCTCTTTACCAACCGGATCAATGTCTCCGAATACACGCTCTGCAAACTCATCCGAGATAACTATGGAGGAAGGATCATCCAGCGCCTTTTCAGGAGAGCCATACTTGAAGTTCAGCTGAAAAATCTCAAAAAAGGAAGGGTCCACAAGAAACATTCCCTTTTCATACAGTTGCTTCTCCCCTACCTCTACGAGTGAGTTGTTGCTAAATGTAAGCATCAGGATACGTGCCGTGGCCTCTACCTCCGGAAAGTTGTCTTCCAGCGTAGTAGCGAACATGGGCGGCACGCTAGCGATAAAGTCGCCTCCTTCCTCTCCGGTCTGCTGGTTATAGACCCGGTACACCTGCTCGCCCTCCGGCAGGAATTTATCGTACTGCAGCTCATCGTACACAAAGAGGCCGATCAGCAGGCAGGCCGTGAGACCGAGGGCCAGGCCGGCAATGTTGATGAGCGTAAAGCCTTTGTGCCAGGCCAGGTTCCGTAAGGTGGATTTGATGTAGTTGCTGAACATATTGTTTGCACTTTTGATGTTAGAGTTCGGGGCCTCTGCCCTGTCCCTGCTCCTTAATCAGAACAAATGCCAATTTTATTATTTTGCTGATTATCAGCAGCTTGTAATTTTACACTTCACCTGCATCGTGCAAAACCGCGCAGCAAGTGTGCGATTTTGCACACCCCTCTCCGCCCTGTAAGGGACTACAGCTTCAGTTTCAGGCAGTTGCAAATATGGCACAATTGTCGTTTATTTCCTTTCCATAGAATCAGTGGTTTATGCAGTTAAAGAAGGCTTCCATACTTGTTGTTGATGACGATACAGACGTGCTAACGGCAGTGCGGCTTTTGCTGCGGCCGCAGGTAAAGGAAATCGTAACCGAGAAGAACCCGGAGAACATACCCTCGCTCCTGAAGCAGCAGTCGTTTGATGTGATTCTGCTGGACATGAACTTCGCCAGCTCCATTAACACGGGCAACGAAGGGCTTTTCTGGCTCAAGAAAATAAAGTCGCACAAATCTGAGGCCGCCGTTATTATGATCACCGCCTATGGCGACATCGACCTGGCCATCCGCTCGCTGAAAGAGGGCGCGTACGACTTTGTAGTAAAGCCCTGGCACAACGAAAAACTGCTGTCCATACTTACAAATGCACTGGATGGTAAAAGCAAGGGCGCTAACACCCCCGCACCGGCAGAGAAACCGACTGGTATGGGCGCTGAGCTCCTGGGTGAGTCGGACGTGATGCAGGATATTTTCTACAAGATCAGCAAGATTGCCCCCACAGACGCAAACATACTTATACTTGGGGAAAACGGCACCGGCAAGGAGCTTATTGCCAAGGCCATACACCAGCATTCGCTGCGCGCTGCCAAGCCCTTCGTGAAAGTGGACGTAGGCGCGCTGACGGAATCGCTGTTTGAAACGGAACTGTTCGGCCACAAAAAAGGCGCGTTTACCGATGCGCGGGAAGACCGGGCCGGCAGGTTTGAAGCGGCAAACAAAGGCACTATTTTCCTGGATGAAATAGGCAACATCTCGCTGCACCAGCAATCGAAACTGCTGAGCGTGCTGCAGAACCGGCAGGTGATACGCGTGGGCGCCAACGAGGCCACCGACATAGACGTGCGCCTACTCTGCGCCACTAACGTGACGCTGGCAGAGCTAGCCAACGAGAGCCGCTTCCGGAAAGACCTGGTGTACCGCATTAATACCGTTGAGATTACCGTTCCGCCCCTACGCAAGCGCGGTAACGACATTGTGCTGCTGGCCCAGCATTTCAGCAAGATTTACGCGGACAAGTATATGAAACCCGCTCCGGAACTGGCGAAATCAGCGATGGAAAAACTGAAGAGCTACCACTTCCCCGGCAACGTGCGGGAGCTGCAGTATGCCATAGAGCGCGCCGTGATTATGGCGGATACGGATGTGCTGGAAGCCAGGGATATGTTGTTCTCCCCTATTGAAGCTGCGCCGGCAGCCGAAGCACTGCAGCAGGAAACAAATCTGGAGGAGTTGGAGAAAGCCACTATCCTCCATGTGCTGGAAAAGCACGGCGGCAACCTCTCCCGGGCAAGTATAGAATTGGGCATCACCCGAACGGCACTTTACAGACGCCTGAGCAAGTATGGGCTTTAAGAACTTTGAAGGACGACTGCTCCTGCGGGTGGGGCTGCTGCTGGTTACGTTAAGCGCACCGGCCCTGCTGGTCGTAAACGGTTTGTCGGAGGCGCTGGTGTTTCTGCTCCCGCTCCTGGCCTACCAGGTGGTGGAGCTGGTGCAGTTCCTGCGGCAGGCCCAGGATGAGCTGAATCAGTTTGTGGAGTCGGTGCATTATCGCGACTTTACCCGGTATTTTAACGAAAAGAAGGCACCCACGCAGCTGGAAACCCTGCGAAAGGGGTTTAACGAGATAAACAGCACCTTTAAGTTAATTAATCAGGAAAAGGAAACACAGCACCTGCACCTGCAGCGCATCCTGGAGCTTGTCAACACCGGTATCCTCTCCTACAACCTCGACAGTGGCGAGATCCTGTTAATGAACGAGGCACTGCGGAAACTGCTGCAGGTTCCGTTTATGAAAACAGTGCAGGCACTTGAAAAACGGGACCCTGGGCTTTATGCCGCTGTGCAGCGCCTGCAGCCCGGCAACACTACACTGGCAACCGCGCATACGTCCAGCCTGGACAAGAGCACCTTCAAGATTCTATTGTCAGCAGCGGAATTCAAAAGTGAGGGACACAGCTATAAACTAATTGCGTTTCAGAACGTGAACGAGGCCTTGGACGAGACAGAAGCACAAGCCTGGCAAAAGTTGCTGAACGTGATGACGCACGAGTTGATGAATTCCATTGCTCCCATCTCCTCACTGGCCAACACCTTAAAAGCCCGCCTACACGAAACCGCGACAACGGGCGCTACCCCTGAGGACCTGGAGGATCTGGAAATAGGCATCAGCACGATAAAACGCAGAAGCGAGGGGCTGCTGAAGTTTGCATCTACCTACCGCAACCTAAGCAAGATCACCAAGCTGAATGAAGAGGAGATTTCTATAAGAGAACTATTTGCCAACTTAAAGCGGCTCATGCTGCCCACGCTACAGCAGAAGCAAATAAAACTGGACGTGGCACTAATGGAGCAGGACATCACGCTGCAGGCGGACCCTAACCTGCTGGACCAGGTCTTTATCAACCTGCTCGTAAATGCCATAGAAGCAGTAAAAGACCGCCCGGCCCCGCAGATAACACTAGAGGCGTTCACCGCTCCGGATGGTAAGGTGGTCGTAACGATTGCTGACAATGGCATGGGCATGTCACGTGAAGTACAGGAGAAAATATTCATTCCCTTTTTCAGCACTAAAAAGCAGGGAAGCGGTATTGGCCTTAGTCTCTGCAAGCAAATCCTGATGCTGCACCGCGCCACCATACAGGTGCAGTCGGAGGAGGGCCTGGGGACAGTGTTTACGCTGCGTTTTGGAAGTCCCTCCACGACTGCTGCCCCACTTCCCGCAACAGAGCTTAGCAATGCATAAGTTGGGCACAGTATGCGCTATAGATTGATTCTATACTTGCTTTTAGTGAAACAACCCCTGATCGATACTTTGGAAATTACGCCTAAGCCTCCTGGTCTAACGCCTTTATTTGCGCTTTGTAAGCAGGCGGTAGTATGATGTCCTTCAAGAGCCAGTCCATGTTTATTTTGCGGCTGATTTTGTAGGCAGGTACAACTGGTTTCATCAGCGAGAGGCTGCCCAAATCCAGTAGTTCCAGCACCTTCTCCGGCACAACCAGTTTCTGCCCTTCCAGCAGCATCTTATAGCGCAGTAGTCCCAGGTGCTTTTTATACTGCTGGTACAAATCCAGCGTGAGAGCGCTTTTCTGAAGGTTTTGCTCCAGGTGCTGTTCCCGCATGAGCAGCCACTCCTGCCATGTGGCCGGTAGTCCATTAATTCCCATGCGGCTTCCCACACGGTGGAACACCTCAAACACCTCCATCTTTTCCGCCTCCGAAAGCTTTCTTTCCAGTAACTCGTACGAGCGAATGGAGTAGTCGATGAGCATGAAAAGCACATCGCGGTACGCACTGTCTGGAATTGCCATGCCGCGTGCCGACTCCACCCCCGCATGTATGGCGGCCATACTATCAATGGCCTGATGCGCCTTTTCTTTTTCGGAGAAAATGATTTTTCGCGCGTAGCCCACCGTTGAGAAAAGCCGGCCCAGCGGGTCTGCCGGAAGCCTGCCAGTGAAGTATAGCCAATCAACGGACTTGTTCAACGCAAACTCAGCGGAAGCTCCGGTAAACACTAACAGGATGGTGTCTCCCTTACCCCATACCTCCCGGACAATAGAGCCTTTTCTCACAAAATATTCCATACTATCCAAACGCACGCGTACCTTAAAACGTGCGGTCACGAACATATCTTATTAGGGTAATTTATAGTGCTGCCGTGTGTTGAGAAGTATGTCTCATGGTGCGCAGGCGAGGTAGCATCACCTGCTATTGTAATTCGTCTTAGTCAATCACACTTACTAACCCAGTACATTAAAGGTGGTCAGCTTTTTAACAAGTAGCCCGTACTACTGAGCAAATGGAGTGCATGGAAGCCTCCAGGTATGGTAGTGTAAATGCAGGTGATTAGCTAGATTTTCTATAAGTGTCAACAACTTCAGGAGCAGCGGGAGTATAAAATTAATTTTTGCTTTTTACCTGATTTGTCCTAAAATAGTCATACAGCAACTTCATGAAATTCTAGAACAACAGCTTTTTAAAAGATTAAGACATCTTTCTAGTGCTGTGCTGCGTAAGGTTTAATAAATATTGAATAAATATATATAGTTGGGGATAAACCCGTATATTTATTTTTTAATGTTAGACTTAAACAAAAACACATGAAAAAGCTATTATTTGCAGGTGCAGTTCTTTTAGGATCTATGAGCCTTTACTCTTGTGGCGGCGAAGAAGGTGCCACTACAACTGAAACAGAAGGCACTGTAATTGATCAGGATACAGCAGTATCTGAACTTGAAGTTGAAAGAACTGTTGTTGAAACTGACACAACAACAGAGACTGAAACTATCGAGACTGAAAACGAAATTCAGTAGTAACATCGGCCTTAAGCCGGTTTTATAAAAACCAATACTTTAGGGTAGCGCAACGGTAACACGTTTGTGCTACCCTATTCTTTTTTAGCTGTAGGCTATCAAATGCGCGCAACCTGCATCTATTTAACCCTTTAAATTCGTAAACCGAACTTTGAGGAGCGAAAGCATAAGATGTATAATCAAACTGAAAACAGACATGGAAGATAAAGGAAGGGCCGAAGGCGCCATATTCAAGCAGATCTGCACCGTTAATGAATTGGACCCCCAGAAAATTCGGGAGGAGGCGCAGGAGCGGTTTCCGGAAAAGTTCAGGCAACAGAACAACGAAGAGTTGCTCATCTGGACCGCCTTCGATCATAAGGCCCGGACCCTGGTGCAAAGTATAACCGCCACAGAAAACCAGGACCATAGCCTGGATCATGCCGCAGAGCTTTACTCCATCGACGGAGACCCTGCTGCACCCGCCTTTGTCATAAACGACAAGGCGATCCAGGATATTTACGACAAAGATAAAGCAGCAAAGTTAATTGAGGTGCTGGGCCAGGTCAAGCTTCCGATTCGCGCCTAACAGGCGGGCAAAGGATACGGCTATACCGCCACAGGCAAGCAATTTCTAAAAAGAATTACGACCTTTGGAAGGTGAAGCTTGCCTCAGATATGTTCGCTAATTTACCCAGCCTTCCCGTTAAGGAGGCGCTGCCCCGGCTGTTAGATTGCCTGCACACACAAAACCGTGCCGTACTGGAAGCACCGCCTGGTGCCGGTAAAACCACACTCGTGCCGCTGGCCCTGCTAGGCGCAGCCTGGCGAAACGAAGGTAAGATTCTGGTGCTGGAACCACGCAGGCTGGCTGCCCGGGCAGCCGCACAGCGTATGGCTGACCTGCTCGGTGAGGCCGTGGGTCAAACAGTCGGTTACTGGATCCGGATGGAGCATGTAACCAGCAGCAAAACGAAAGTAGAAGTCGTTACAGAGGGCATTCTCACCCGCATCATTCAGGACGATCCTGCCCTGGAAGGGATAGCGGCTATCATATTCGATGAGTTTCATGAACGGAGCCTGCAGGCAGACCTGGGGCTGGCGCTCGCCCTGGATGCACAAAGCGTGCTTCGCCCCGATCTGCGGTTGCTTTTGATGAGCGCCACCCTGGATGCTGCGGGTATCGGCACCTGGCTGGAGGCACCGGTCGTGCGCAGCGAGGGCCGCATGTACCCTGTAGAGACGCATTACCTGTCGCCGGCAGATGTGGCGGGCGCAGGGAATTACCCGGCAGAGCGGCTGGCCAACCTGGTGCCTAAAACAGTTCGAAAGGCTTTAGCCGACGAACCAGCTGGAGACATACTTGTTTTCCTGCCCGGCATGGGCGAAATACGCCGTGTAGCCCAGCACCTGGAAGAGAAGCTTCCTCCTGCCACCGACTTACACGTGCTTCACGGAGAACTCGCCCTCTCCAAGCAATTAGCGGCCATACATCCTGCTCCCAAAGGCCGGCGGAAAATAGTACTGGCCACCAGCATCGCCGAAACAAGCTTAACTATAGAGGGCGTTAAAATAGTGGTGGATGGGGGCTATGCCCGTGTTCCGCAGTTTGTGCCGCGCACCGGGTTAACCACGCTGGCTACCTCCGCTGTCTCGCTTGCTGCCGCAGATCAGCGCCGGGGCCGTGCCGGGCGCCTAGGGCCGGGCGTTTGCTACCGCCTGTGGTCTACCGCTGACCAACTGCAACTTTCCGAAAGGCAGGAACCGGAAATTCGCGAAGCCGACCTCACGAGCCTGTTGCTGGAACTGGCGGTGTGGGGCGTGAAGGATGCTACCCAACTAAAGTGGCTGGATACACCACCCGCTGCCGCCCTGGCACTTGCTACAGAGCTTTTGCAGCGCCTGCAGGCAATTGATGCACAAGGAAACCCGACAAAGCACGGCAAGCAACTGGCTTCCCTGGGCATGCACCCTCGGCTCGGCCACATGGTGGTAAAAGGCCATGAATTGGGATACGGCGCCACGGCCTGCGCGCTAGCCGCCTTACTGGCCGAACGGGACATATTGAAATCCATGGAAGGCAACAGGAGCAGCACCTTGCCAGACCTGCATCTTCGCCTGGAACTGCTGGCGGGGAAACGGCCACATACACCGGGTTTTTCGAGAGACGAAAACGTATTGCGGAAAGTGCGGGAGCAGGCACAGCACCTGCGGCAACGGTTGAGGGTAGCAGACAATACACTTGATTTTGAAGTCCTTGGCCTCTTAACCGCCCTTGCTTACCCCGACCGCCTCGCTCAGAAAGAAGCCTCTGGAAAAGTACGCCTCGTAACGGGGCAAAGGGCTTTGCTTCAAACAGAGCTTTTCAACGAGGCTGCTTTTTACGCCGTTGCGCATTTGGATGTCAGGCAGCAGGCGCGCATTCTTTTAGCCGCCCCAATCAGTAAAGAAGAGGTTGTGGCACACTTCGCCGAACAACTCGAGCAAGTACAGGAACTGAAGTGGGACAATACTACAGAGCGGGTAATAGCCAGGCAAATCACCAAAATAGACGCACTTACCTTAGACGAAACTGCACAACCGAAACCAGACCCGGAGCAGGTTGCGCTTGTGCTGCTGCAGGTGTTGCAGGAAAAGGGAATGGCACGGATGCCCTGGAGCGAAGAAGCGATACGTACGCGGCAGCGCCTGGCTTTTCTACACCAACTGGAGCCGGAGAAATGGTATGATGTATCGGATGCAGCATTAGCGGCAAGTCTAGAAGAATGGCTGCTGCCACACTTGGTAGGCTTGCGCTCGATGGAGCAAGTAACCAGGTTGGATTTCAACGAAATGTTATTGGCCGACTTAAGCTGGGAACAGCGGCAGGAAATGGAACGCTTGGCTCCCTCCCACCTGCAGGTACCAAGCGGTTCCCGCATCGCCCTGGATTATTCCGATGCCACCACACCAGTGCTGGCCGTGCGGCTGCAGGAGGTTTTTGGCCTGCTGGATACGCCCCGGGTTGGCGGCGGCAAAGTACCGTTGCTGCTTCACCTGCTCTCCCCTGCCTCTCGGCCTGTACAGGTAACGCGCGACTTGCGCAGTTTCTGGAACAACGGCTATTTTGATGTCCGCAAAGACCTGCGAGGGCGTTATCCAAAGCACCACTGGCCGGAAGATCCGCTATCAGCAGCACCTGTGCGTGGCACTAAAAAGCGTCCGCAGGGATTTTGATGAAGGGAGCTGCAAGTACAAAAAGTTTGCTCTGTGGGATTTGCCCTGCAGGATTTGTCATTTCGAACACTCGTGAGACGATTGTTCGAAATGACAGTGGCGCGACGATATATTAACAACTAAGCAGCCTAATGAAGGTATGCGTTTGAAGACGTATCGCAATAATCCGCGTGCTATCATCCAGCCAACGCGAACACTCCCCTACTGCTTCAGTTTGTTGGCAAACTCCTTTCTGAACTTCTCTACCTTCGGGCGCACCACGAAACTGCAGTATGGCTGCTGGCCGTTGTTCAGGAAGTAATCCTGGTGTTCCCTTTCGGCCGGATAGTAGTTTGTCAAGGGCTCAATGGCGGTAACAATGGAATCCCCGAAGGTGCCGGAAGCATCAAGCTGCCGCTTATACTTCTCCGCCAGTTCGCGCTGCTCGTCACTATGATAAAAGATAACGGAGCGGTATTGTGGCCCCACGTCATTGCCTTGCCGGTTGAGGGTTGTGGGATCGTGCGTTTTCCAAAAGACCTCCAGGAGCGCTTCAAAAGAAATTTTAGAAGGATCATACGTGATGCGGAGCACCTCGGCGTGCCCCGTGGTAGCCGAGCACACCTGCTTGTAGGTTGGGTTGTCTACATGTCCGCCTGCGTAACCCGATTCTACTTTCTGTACTCCCTCCAGTTGCTGAAATACGGCTTCTGTGCACCAGAAGCACCCGTTTCCAAAAGTTGCTGTTTCCATGTTCTGTATTTATAAGCCGTTTTTGGCTTTGATGTCTTAAATAAAACTTAACTGCTTTCGCTGCATACATACTTCAGCCGTAGCGCAGGGTTCTGTCTTAAAACTGATTTTCAGGCTACTTGTTTCATCCTGCATCAACCATTCTGCAATTGAAGCGTAAATGAAACAGCATCAGTAGCAGCTAAAGGTATAAACCACTGTACCTACATTATTTTTAGTGAAAGATTTGGTTTTGTAAAAATCAGCTGCCACCTTTGCAAACGTAAAGTCAAACTACCTACAAAGTATTTGATTTATAAAGAAGAAGGGAGAGAACAGGCTCTATGAACTTCTAGCAACCAGTTACAAACCAGGTGCTAATTCCTGCCTAAATCAGTTAGGGCATATAAATTAACAAACATGAAGTTCTCAAAAAATCACCTTAGGGAATCATCTTCAAACCGAAACACCACATTTGTTTTCGGTTCACCTGCTGCGCATTCTTTTTATACTTGTTGTTGCTGTTGTTGCTAACCCAGCTGCTTTTGCTGTGTTTATACTTGCTTTCCTAAGCTTTTTATAACACACCCTACACGCAGCTTCCAGGGATAGCTTTGCCTTTTTGTGCCCCATGCATAAGAGCTGAAGCAGTTTTGTACCCTTAAGCGAACTACGCTGGCACATCACACTCCCCGACCTTCGTTTACACGCTGCTCCGCAGCGTCTTCTACTGTACATACTTCAACTAATCATACATACTTAAATAAGCATTTTATGTCATCTAATACATCAGAAAGACCAATCGTTATATTTCACGAGCACCCGGACTGGTTCCGCCCTTTGTTTAATGAACTAGACGCAAGAGGTATTCCTTACGTGCGACAGAACGCCGCCGAGCACACGTTTGACCTGGCTTCTGACGAGCAGAATACCAGCCTGTTCTTCAACCGCATGAGCCCCTCTGCTTACCTGCGCAACAACGAGCAGGGCATTTTTTATACACTGGGCCTGCTGGCGCACCTCGAGGCGAAAGGCGTTCCGGTGGTGAACGGCTTCAAGGCTTTCCAGTACGAAACTTCTAAGGCGCTGCAGCACATTTTGCTGGAGAAATTAGGGTTACCTTATCCAAAGTCACGCATCATCAACCATGCTTCACAGGCAGTTAAAGCTTCTGAAGGGCTGCGCTTCCCGATTGTGGTGAAAGCGAACATAGGCGGTAGCGGCGCCGGCATTACCCGCTTTGACTCAGTGGAGGAGCTGGCACTTGCCGTTACAGCCGGAGAGATCAAGCTGGGCATAGACCATACGGCACTGGTGCAGGAGTTTATTCCGGCACGTGGTGGCCACATCAACCGTGTGGAGACGCTGGGAGGCAAATACCTGTATGCGATCAAGGTTTATACTTCCGGCGAAAGCTTTAACCTCTGCCCTGCCGACATCTGCCAGACAACCAACGGCAAAGAGCTTGCCCGCAACGCCTGCGCCCTGGATGCTCCTAAAAACGGACTGAAAGTGGAAGGCTTCACGCCTGACCAGGAAGTGATTGATGCCATTGAGCGCATTGTGCAGGAAGCTGGTATCGACGTGGGTGGCATTGAGTACACCATCGACGACCGTGACGGGCAGATTTATTACTACGATGTGAACGCGCTGTCGAACTTTGTGGCGGATGCGGTGAACGTGATTGGTTTTAACCCGCACGAAAAGCTGGTGGATTATCTGGAGAAGCGGGCGCAACTTAAAACACAGGAGGTATAAGTATGGAATTCGGATATTGGTTACCGGTGTTTGGCGGCTGGCTCCGCAATGTGCCCGACGAAGGCATGGCACCTACCTGGGATTACGTAAAAAAGCTGGCTCAGCGCAGCGAGGATTGGGGCTACAGCCTCTCTTTGATTGCCGAGCTGTACCTGAATGATATCAAGGGCAAAGAAGCGCCATCGCTGGATGCCTGGTCTACAGCGGCGGCCATTGCGGCTGTTACCGAGAAACTGGAGATCATGGTGGCCGTGCGCCCTACTTTTCACAACCCGGCACAGCTGGCAAAGCAGGCGGCTAATATCAGCCACATCAGCAATGGCAGGCTGTCACTTAACGTGGTGTCGTCGTGGTGGAAAGATGAGGCCACCAAGTATGGCATCCACTTCGAAGAGCACGACGACCGCTACGCCCGCACCAAAGAGTGGCTGGATGTGGTGACAAACGTGTGGGAGAAGGATCATTTCTCTTACGACGGCAAATATTATAGAGTAGAGGACAACATCCTGCAGCCGAAGCCGGCTAAGAAGCCGTTCATTTATGCCGGTGGGGAGTCTGAGGCGGCTAAAACTTTGATTTCCTCCCAGTGCGACGGCTATGTGATGCACGGCGATTCGCCGGAACTGATCGGCAAGCGCATCACGAACATGCGGGAGCGCAGAGAGAAGCTGGGGCTGCCGCCGATGAAGTATGGCGTGGCCGCCTACAGCATTGTGCGCGACAGCGATGCGGAGGTAAAGAAAGAACTCGATCGGATTACGGATGTGAAGAGCTCGGCCGCAGGTTTCGACAATTACCAGCAGTGGCTTTCGGGCACGCAACTGGAAGGCCAGCTTTCGCTGCAGGAGTATTCTGTGTCGAACCGCGGCCTGCGCTCCGGATTGGTAGGTACGCCGGCCCAGGTGCAGGATCGCATTGCCGAGTTCGAGGCTGTGGGCGTGGATTTCTTCCTGCTGCAGTGCAGCCCGCAACTGGAGGAAATGGAGCGTTTTTCTGACGCCATCATCAGTGTAAAAGCATAATTACTTTTAGCCAAAGAAATTCTTCAGCGTGAGTGGCAGGTTTTGCTACTGTTTTATATTTGCCGCTTGCGCCGGAGTGTTTCCCTCACCTTAAAACACAAACAACTAAACTACCTAACCTGCCCCTGTCGCCTCACCTGCGGCAGGGGTTCTTTTTTGTTGGCGTAGTCCTCTTGTAAAAACAATCGAAGCACTGGCGTAATTCTTGCAAAGTACCTGCCGTTGCAGCAAAATTCGTACTTTGCGCGTTTGTAGGCAGCTTAGGATTAAATATTCAGGCAGCTGCCACCCAACTCCATACTTCAGAACATGAAGCGTACGCTGAATAAGATAATAAAATTCATCATTACCCGAATTATGGCGCCGTTCGTGGGGCTGGTACACCGCGAACTTTCCCCTTTTTTCCAGAGCCTGAAACCGAAGTTTACGCGCGCTTACTGGCAGCGGCAGTGGGCTTCCTGGAAAGAAAGTAGCAGCCGCTCCGATTACCGGTTTTTGCTTCGAATATTTTACAAATTGGCGCTCTTCGGCATTTTGCTGCTGGTGCTTTTCTACTTTGCCGTGTATGCTGGTTTCCTGGGCGGCATGCCTTCGCAAAAAGAACTCAAGTCTGTCCATAACAACACCGCCTCCGAGGTATACGCGGCAGGTGGCGAGCTGCTGGGGCGCTACTACATACAGGACCGCACCAACGTAAAGTATGCAAACATCTCCCCTACTGCCATTGATGCCCTGGTGGCCACGGAGGATGTACGCTTTTTCAGGCACAGCGGCGTGGATGCGCGCAGCCTTGCCCGTGTGTTCATCAAATCCCTGTTGCTGCAGAACGAAAGCTCAGGGGGTGGCAGTACCATCAGCCAGCAGTTGGCCAAGAACCTGTGGCCGCGCAAAAACTACTGGATCGGGGATATGCCCGTGAATAAGCTGCGCGAGATGATTATTGCCCGGAAGCTGGAAAGCATTTACTCTAAAGAGGAGATACTGGAGCTGTACCTGAATACGGTGCCCATGGGCGGCAACCTTTACGGCATTGAACGGTCTTCGCGCCGCTTTTTCAACACCTCTGCCGACTCGCTGAAGCCGGAAGAGGCCGCAGTGCTGATTGGCATGCTCAAGGCCACCACCACCTACAATCCGCGCCTGCACCCGGAGCGCGCCCTCACGCGCCGCAACGTGGTGCTAAGCCAGATGGCCAAGTATGAGTACCTTCCTGCCGCCACTGCCGACTCGCTCAAGAAGCTGCCCCTGAAACTTAACTATAACTACACCACCCATAACGACGGGCTGGCCCCATACTTTCGGGAGCACCTGCGCCAGGAGCTGATGGAGTGGGCATCCACCAAAAAGAAACCGAACGGAGAGCGCTACAACATTTACACCGACGGCCTCAAAATTTACACCACCATTGATGCCGGCATGCAGCGCCACGCTGAAGCCTCAGTGCGAAAGCAGATGGCCCAGCTGCAGAAGAGTTTTGATGCGCACTGGCGTGGGCGCACCCCATGGGGAGCCAACAGCGAAGTACTGCAGGCGGCCATGGTGCGCTCCGATCGCTACAAGAAAATGAAAGCGGCCGGCAGCTCAGACGCGGAAATCAAGACCGCGTTCCGTGAGCCAGTGCCGATGCAGGTGTATGGCTGGAGCGGCACCAGCAAGAAAACCATGAGCCCCATGGATTCTCTGGCTTATTACCAGCGCTTCCTGAACACAGGCCTGCTGTCGATGGAGCCGAACACCGGCTACATCCGCGCCTGGGTGGGCGGCATCAACCACCATATTTTCAAGTATGACCATGTGCAGGCCGCCCGGCAGGTAGGCTCCACTTTCAAGCCGATTGTGTATGCGGCTGCTTTAGAGGCAGGCTTGGAGCCTTGCGACTACTTCCCTAACGAGCGCACGATTTACACGGAGTATGATAACTGGTCGCCACGAAACTCCAACGAGCAGTACGGCGGGGAGTATACGATGCGCGGCGCCCTGGCTCATTCTGTGAACACCATTTCGGCACAGTTGATCATGAAGACGGGTGTAAACAAAACCGTTGCCATGGCACACCGCCTGGGCATCCGCTCTGAACTTCCGGCCGTGCCTTCCATTGCCCTCGGAACGGCAAACCTTTCGCTGCAGGAAATGGTAGCGGCCTATGCTACGTTTGCCAACGAAGGCTACCGCGTGGAACCGGTTTACATCACCAAAATAGAAAACCGCGACGGCAAAGTGCTGCGGGAGCACCGGGCGGGCAGTTTTGAGCGACGGGTACTCTCTGAGGAGACGGCGGCTATTATGCTATACTTGCTGCAAGGTGTGGTGGAGGAAGGCAGTGCCGCAAAACTCCGCTCGCAGTACGGCCTTAAAATGGATATTGCCGGCAAGACAGGTACTACGCAGAACCAGGCGGATGGCTGGTTTATCGGCATCACACCAAACCTGGTAACCGGTGTTTGGGTGGGTGGTGAAAGTCCTGAGGTGCGTTTCCGGACGTTGGAGATGGGCCAGGGATCGAGGACAGCACTCCCGATCTGGGGTGAGTTTAACCGCCGCCTGGCCGTTTCACCGGATTTTAAGGGCTTCTACAATAGTAAATTCGAGCCGCTGCCGGCCAGCCTGCAGGAAAGCCTCAACTGCCCTTCTTTCCGCGCCGAGCCGCCGCCACAAAATTTCCTGGAGCGGATTTTTGATGGGGTGACGGACAAAGCCGCCGAAACCTACGAAGGCTGGAAGAAGAAGTGGAAGGAGCGTAGAAAGGAAAAGAAGCAAAAGAGGAACCGTAACTGACAGTAGTCGGCCGCTTCGTGCTTCCGGAAAAAAGCAAGTATAAAAAGCGCCCGCCCTGCAAGTATGGCTTGCGGAGCGGGCGCTTTTTTATGTATTTCCGGATGCTATTTTTCTGGCTGCTCAGTATAGTCCTCGCTTCTGGTCATGTGGTTGAACAGCACCTGAAGTTCCTCCGGCAGGCCTGTTAGTTTGCGCAGTTTCAGGTCCATCCAGGCACCGTCTACGTGCACTACCGCGGCTTTAGCACCATCCGCGCGGTAAATATCGTGCCGGATAGACCAGCGTGAGCCGTCAGGCCGCGCCTTGGTAAGCGCGATATCGATGCGCAGTTGCTCGTTTATGCCTACCTCGCGCAAATAAAACAGCTCTTCCCGAAACAGGATGGGCCCGATCTTCAGGCGCTGGAAGGTGCCTAGGTCAAGCCCAAGTTCCTCCAGTATGGCAATACGCGCCTGCGAGGCGAAATCGGCGTAGGCAGAGTGGCGCATGTGTCCGTTCGCATCCAGATGCGACCACATCACCTTACCTTCATATACATTGCTTTGCATGATTGTCTTCCTTAGTAAGGGTGCAAAGCTACAAAAAAGCCGCCATAAAAACTTTCAGCCTAAAACTGGTTTCCTGTAGCTGCATGGAGGTTTTGCGTCAGATTTTAAAGATTTTAAGCTAAAATAAAGTTGCCGTAACACAGTTCAGCATAAATTTTGTTGTTTTGCATCACGAAATTAAAATCACGGAAGTATACATGAAAAAATTAGCGAGCGTATTCATTCTTTGCCTTTTTGTTGCCAGCCAAGCCTTTGCCTGGGGCCAGAACGGACACCGTGCCGTGGGGCTGGTGGCGGAGCAGCACCTAAGCAAGAAAGCCAGGAAAAATATTATGAAACTGCTGGAGGAAAATACCCTGGCGGAGGTCTCAGTATGGATGGATGATATCAAAAGTGATGATGCCTACGACCATACCCACGACTGGCATTGGGTGACCGTGGAGGACGGGCAGACCTACGAGCAAATGGAGAAAAATCCCAACGGCGACATCATCGGAAAGATTGAGGAAATCACCAAAGCCCTCAAAGCAGGCAACCTGAACAAACAGCAGGAGCAGGAATACGTGAAGTACCTGGTGCACCTGGTAGGCGATATCCACCAGCCCCTGCACGTGGGCACAGGCGACGACACAGGAGGCAATGCAGTAAAAGTGCAGTGGTTTTACCAGCCCTCCAACCTGCACCGCGTGTGGGACAGCGAGATGATCGACAGCAAGAGCCTAAGCTTTACCGAGATTGTGCGCTTTTTGGGTGAGCCGGAGAAGGAGCAGATAAAGCAGTGGCAGGCTGCCTCGGTGCGCGATTGGGCAAAAGAGTCTATGAGCTACCGCCCACAGGTGTACAACCTGCCAGAGGACAAGAAACTGAGCTACCGCTACTCCTACGATAACTATGACCTGGTGGAGCAGCGCCTGTTGCAGGCAGGAATCCGCCTTGCAGGTCTCCTGAACGAGATCTACGGGTAAGTTTATCCCTTACATTGGCAACGGCCCCGGTTACTCGAAAAGTGGCCGGGGCCGTTTTGTTTATTTAAGTTTTGTTGCTACAGTAACAGTTTGAAGGCTGTATGCATGAGGTGCGATACTTGTACAAAGTATAAACTTCCCCTCAACACGTAACACCTTCCGCATTCCCCACCCCGTTACGTCACATTTTCTTACTTTTGTGTCTTCGCTACCGCTGCATACTTCTGATGCACGTACAACATCCACAACCTGAAACTTATGGAGTCCTTCTTCCAGCTAAAGCAGAATAATACCAGCGTTAAAACCGAAGTCGTTGCCGGCATCTCTTCTTTTCTGGCCACGGCTTATATCATCGTTGTAAACCCCACTGTACTGAGCCAGGCGGGGATGCCCTTTTCCGGAGTGCTCACTGCCACAGTGCTCGTTTCCTTTTTCAGTAGCCTGATGATGGGCCTCTATGCCCGCAACCCGATTCTGGTGGCTCCGGGCATGGGACTGAATGCCTTCTTTACGTACTCAGCCGTGCTGGGCCTGGGCGTGACATGGCAGGTGGCGCTAGGGGCTGTATTCTGGTCGGGCATTGTGTTTTTGCTGCTCTCTGTTTTGAACGTGCGCACACTGATTGTGCAGGCAATCCCCAAGCAGCTGCGTTATGCCATTGCCGCCGGCATTGGCTTGTTTATATCCCTTATAGGGCTTGCCAACGCCAGGTTCATTGTGGCAAACCCCGCCACCATCATCGGAATAGGCCCCATGACACCGGCGCTGCTTACTTTTCTGGCTGGCCTGCTGCTGACGGCGGTGCTGCTGGTACGAAACGTGAAGGGTGGCATCTTGCTGGGCATTCTGTTCACCACACTCGCGGCATACCCCATCGGGCGTTGGTGGGGCACTGATCTGGAGCCGCTGATTACGTGGCAGGGTATGTTCTCCGCCCCCGACTTCAGTTTGCTGCTACAGCTCGATTTGGCTAACTCCCTGCAACTAGCGGTTATCCCTGTCATTTTTGCCTTTGTGTTTACCGACATGTTTGACAGCCTCTCCACCTTTGTGGGTTTGGCCGAAGCCGCGAACTTGCTCGATGCCCACGGGGAGCCGCGCCACGTAAAGCGCTCCCTCACCACCGATGCCGTAGCCACCACACTGGCGGGTTTGGTTGGCTCCAGTCCAGGCACCGCCTATGTGGAGTCGGCAGTGGGGATAGAGGCAGGCGGGCGCACGGGCCTTACAGCTGTGGTGGGCGGTTTGCTGTTTCTGCCCTTTCTCTTCCTGGCTCCGTTGCTGTCGATGGTGCCCCCTATCGCCACCGCGCCTGCCCTGGTGCTGGTGGGCGCCTTTATGGTGCGGCCGGTGGTGAAAATCGATTGGTTTCAGTTGGATGATGCCATTCCGGCTTTCCTGGCCATGATACTCATCCCCTTCACCTACTCCATTACTCAAGGTATTGTGTGGGGCTTCCTTAGCTGGACGGTGCTAAAGCTTGTGACGGGCAAAAGAAAAGAGATCAGTGCGGGGCTGTGGGTGATCGATCTGTTTGCCCTCTCGGCCCTATTCCTGCTTTAAGGGCGGTTACCGTATGGTTGAAGCAGATGCCATCATCACCACTTCTATTAACCCTTACACACTGCAACAGCTGTGCGTAACTAAATAATCAGAAAACACCGAACATTATTCAATTGCTTTTACAATATTCACCTTATTGTAAAGTTTACCCTTAGATGGCTCGCGCGCAATTATGGGATAATTGTTTATCTTTACCTTTAATGGTGTTAAGCCATTGTAGTTTACCCAGTATCAACTTAAACTTTAGCTTATGAAGGCATTCTTTTTCTCCCTGGCTCTTGTGTGTTCGGTTACGGCTGTTCAGGCACAAGGTACCCCTGCAGAAAAAGCACCTGCATCCAACAAATTAGAAAGGCAATTCGAAAACCTGAAAAGCAGCTCCAACACCTGGCAGGGCTATAAAGTGGTTAAAATCACCACACTGGAGAACTTCTGGAAAAATGTGCAGCAAACCGTAGCCGAGAAAGACAACAAGCTGCAAAACTTCGAAGCGGAGGCCGACAAGAAGCTGGAGGCAGCCCGCGCCGATGTGGCGGCACAGGAAAAAGAGCTGCAGGTAATAAAACAAAATATGCAGCAGCGTGAGCAGGAGATTCAGCAGAGCATGCACGACATCACCCATATCTCGGTGTTGGGCATTGACCTGCCAAAGCAGTTTTACGTGCTCCTGACCGGCGGTATCATTGCAGCCCTGCTGATTGCTCTCGGGGTGATGGCGGTGCAGCACAAGAGCAGCAAGAGTGTTGCCCTGGAGAAGCGAAAGGCCTACGATGAAATAGAAACAGAGCTGAACGAGCACAAGAAGAATGCACGCGAGCGCGAGCTGAAAGTAAAGCGCGACCTGCAGACAGAACTGAACCGCGTGGAGGAGCTAAAGCAGCAGATTGCCCTCCTGAAGAAGCACCCGCAGTTGTAGTTTATACTTCAGCCGGCAACATACAAAAGCCCCGCCATACTTCGTAAGGCGGGGCTTTTGCTTTTGGTATACTTTGAGAATTAACCTTTGGCTCGCGATTTTTAGCTTATTACTATAGCCCTGGCGCAAGCGTCCGCTTGTGCCGACGTGCACTACTATTACAGCCAGGTCACTGGCGGTGATCAGAGTTTCTGATGCTTCGAAACCCACCCCTGCCCATCCAGGGGAACTATCAGCAAGTGCACCTACACCCCTATAGTCCCCTCAAGAGGACAGTTCTGCTTGTTGTATAGCAAAGGCGGTGGCTAATTGAACTGATTCCAGTCCTTGGGTTGAGCGCCTTGTGCATGTTGCGGTGCCCGATAGGGCAGCCCGCAGCGGAGCGAATAGGGGGCCCCTACCCCCGTAGCAGCTTCAGGCACACAGCGCGATGCCCGAGGACGGGGCCCCGCTCATATAGGGCCCCTTCCCCAGCCGTGAGCGCTCCAAAGCATGAATTGCAACAGTGGGTGTTTGGGAACTGGAGGATGAACTATCGCTAGAAATTATAGCTTGGCTGAAGTTGCGACAAGTAGCGGCTATGCAAGTATGGGTAAAGCAGACAACGGCACAAGCGGACGCTTACGCCATAAATCAAAACTAATATTATTTGATACGCTACTGTACATTCAGCTTCTTTTCGCTAAAGTAAGCCTCTAGCTCAGTAGTGGCATGTTCGGTGTTTGTAACGCGCCTTTTCTTGCCACCTTCCAGAATAAAATCCACAAACTTTCTTCCGAACCTGTCCTTTAACTTCACAAATTTGATCTCAGAAAGCAACAATTCACTTTTTGAAGTTCGGAACAAATAAAGTATAAGCAGTACAAAGTGAGCGCAGCCTATTAGCAAACCAGACCACAGCAGGAACTCCTCACCCGATTTCATGTAACGCAACACCGAC
Organism: Pontibacter akesuensis; assembly: GCF_001611675.1. Classification (NCBI taxonomy): domain Bacteria; kingdom Pseudomonadati; phylum Bacteroidota; class Cytophagia; order Cytophagales; family Hymenobacteraceae; genus Pontibacter; species Pontibacter akesuensis. Next base: position 313,289 of record NZ_CP014766.1, read on the forward strand.
AAAACTCCAAAAGCTGTCCATATGGCAGAGGAAACCATAGCCATCCGAATTTCTTTCCTGGCGTTGTCTCTAATCAGGATCCTGTCTTCCTCCAACAGTATTTCTCCTTTCGCAATGGTTAAAGTAGTTGTCATAACCTGTTTGGCAGTTGGTGCTTTTTAGCCTCACATGATTTTAAGAAGATTTTATACTTGGCTTAAGCTACTACGTCGCCTTGCGTATAGTGATGATAGTCTTTTACAACGGTGTTCAGAAATTCCCAATCCGACAGGTCAGTCCGGATGCCAGTAGTTTCCTTTACGCGCTCGGCGATTTTCTCCAGCAGCTCATAATTGCCGTGCTGCTGTGCTTTGTACAGCAGCTGCCTCGTCAGCGCCACATCCTTGTCTGTTAGCAGGTTAACTTCCGGGAATTTTATTTGATAGCCTTCCTCGGTGCTCACCATAATGCGGTCTTTCCGGCGCACCGCCTGCTTCCGGATTACGCAGGTGCCTGCCGCCATATCGCCGAGGCGCTGGCCCTTGTCGCTGGCTGCAATCGTAACAACGGCTATCAATCCGCTCGATATGGATATATCCACCAAACGGAACAACCAGCGCAGCAGGTAGTCCCCGATAGATGCGGACTCGCCTGTCACTTTGATCACTTTAATGTCGCGTGCTTTCTTGCCCACGCTCTGGCCGTTCAGGAAAATCTCGCATAGCGGGTGGTAGAACAGCAGGGGCACCATCATCACGATGATGTAGATCGGGCCCTGGTCGAAACCGATGGAAAACTGCAGCACAGCCACCAGCATCATCCATACAAAAAACACCACGCAGTCTATCAGATAAGCGATTATCCGGTCGCCCACACTGGCCATGGCATACTCCACCTCCACATTTTGGGTGGTTCGTACTTTAATGGTTTTCATCGGGAAATAAGTTTGCTTTTATGTTTTATACATCACAAGATAACTATATATTTGGTAGCGTTAAAATATAATTACCGTGCGTGAAGCTGCCTTTATCCGGAAAAACAAACTTAAGTGGAAGTCCTACGAAACACAGCAACCAACCGGCCCCGACGAACTGGCCGAGCGGTTTATTTCGTTGACGGACGACCTGGCGTACGCCCGCACGTTTTACCCGGATTCAGACACCACCGCCTACCTGAACACGCTGGCCGGCAACTCGCACCAGGCGATCTACAAAAATAAGAAAGAGAAGCAAAACCGCTTTGTCACCTTCTGGAGGTATGAGTTGCCATACCTGTTCCGGCAGCACCACCGGCAGCTCCTCTACGCGTTCCTGGTCTTTGCGCTGGCCTGTGGCATTGGCGCGCTTTCCGCGGCCCTCGACGATACCTTTGTGCGCCTGATACTGGGCGACTCTTATGTGAACAGAACCCTGGAGAACATTCGCAATGGTGACCCGATGGCGGTGTACAAAGACATGGACGAGGCCGAGATGTTTCTTTTCATTACGTTCAACAACATCCGCGTCTCCTTTCTGGCCTTCGTGATGGGCGTGTTCTTCTCCGTTGGCACGGGCTGGATATTGTTTCAGAACGGGGTGATGCTCGGGGCTTTCCAGTACTTTTTCTACAAGCAGGGGCTGCTGCTCACGTCGGTGCTCACCATCTGGATACATGGCACACTGGAAATTTCGGCTATCGTGATTGCCGGGTGCGCCGGTTTTGTGATGGGCAACAGCCTGCTTTTCCCCAAAACCTACTCCCGGCTGCACTCCTTTAAAACCGGAGCCCGGCAAGGGCTGAAGATTGTGGTGGGGCTGGTGCCGATCTTTATCACCGCGGGCTTTCTGGAAGGCTTCGTGACCCGCCACACCGAAATGCCCCTGGCCCTTAGCTTGTTTATCATCCTTTCCTCTGCCGCATTTATAGGTTACTACTTCATCATCTATCCACGTTTACTGCACACAAAAAATGTTAATGACAAGCGAAAAGATCAACCTACGGGAAGAGCGTAACTTCGGCGAGAAGCTGAATGCCACCTTCCGTTTTATCCGCCAGAATTTTAAACCGCTGTTACGGGCCCTGCTGCTGTATGCACTGCCGGTAGCGCTGCTGGCTGGCATTTTCTCTGGCTTGCACCAGGCCCGTCTGTTTCGCAGTTTATCGGGTGGCGATGTGTATGAAACGGTGGGTGAATATGGAGTAGCACAGCAATTAACATCCGTTAACTACCTGCTTACCCTGTTCTTCTCTATGGTGAGCGTGCTGATGGTATACCTGGTGGTGTATTCCTACATGGTCGCATACCAGGATACGGAGGATGAGGTACAGCCATCGGCGGTGTGGGAACACATCAAAGCCAACGCCCTGAAAGTAATCTACAGCGGCATCGCGCTGGGTGTGGTAATTATTCTTAGCGTTTTCCTGCTTGGTTTTGGCATTTACCTGGGCGTGGTGCTCTGCCTTTTTGTGGTGGTGATGGTGCGCGAGGAACTGGGACTGATTGATACCATTGAGCGCTGCTTTTACCTGATCAAGCGCAACTGGTGGGCCACGTTTGGGTTGATCTTCATTGTAAGTATGATTCAGGGCATGATCAGTTGGCTGGCTGCCTTGCCTTTGGGTGCTGTAATGGTGATGAAAATGCTGCAGGTACCGGGCATGGAAAGCGAATTCCTGCTGATCGCCTCCAACACACTGACCACACTGCTGACCACCCTCACCTACTGCATATCTGCCGTGGCTGTAGGATTCCAGTATTACAACCTGGTGGAGCAGAAGGACGGTATCGGTCTGTTGGAGAAAGCTGAGATGATCGGCCGCCACGATGCGAACAATAGCGCGAATGAGGGCGATTTTTAGGCATACCTATACTTTTATACTTATCTGCCTGCTGCTATGCACGGGCACGGCAACGCGTGCCCATGCCACCGATAGCATTCCGGCCGCCACAGCGCCCGTGCAGGTGCGAAGCTTCGACGATGACAAGCTGGAAGAGATGCGCGCTTCCGAGGACTTTCAGTATTACGAGGAGGTAAAAACGGGGGAGACATTCCTGGAGCGCCTCTGGTACCGCATCATCAATTGGCTGCGGGAGGTGTTTTACAAGGGCCGGGCAAGTGGCGCTTGGGAGTATCTTATCTATGCGCTCATAACCGCAGCCATTGTTTACATCGTTATTAAAATGCAGGATGTGGATGTGAGCGGCCTGTTCGGGAAAAAGGCGCCCGTCACTGACGTGCCCTTCGAAGTGCTGGAGGAGAACATCCATGAACTGAACCTGCAAGCGCTGCTGGAGGAGGCGGTGACGCAGCGCGATTTCCGAAAAGCCATACGCCTGCACTACCTCCAGAGCCTGAAGCTGCTTACCGACCGTGGCCTGATTGACTGGAGCCCAAGCAAAACCAACCGCAGCTACATCTCCGAAATCAACCAGACGGACATACGACGGGAGTTTGAGCTGCTCACCAGCATGTTTGAGTATGTGTGGTATGGCGGCGCTGCGCTGGGCGATGAGCTTTTTTCGGCAGCCCGTGCGGAATTCGAGCAGTTTAACCAGCATTTAAAGGAGCGCGTATGACGGCCTACCGCAAGTATATCGCCCTGATCCTGCTGCTTTTCGTGGCGTTGGTGCTGCTGGACTACTTCCGCCCCAAGCCGGTGGACTGGTCAGAAACCTATACGCGCGAGGACAAGATTCCCTATGGCACCTATGCGCTGTATGAGGTATTGCCTGGCATTTTTAAGAATGAGCCGGTGGTTTCGGTGCGGGAGCCTATTTACAACCAACTGGAGGATTCGACGCTGGAGGGCAATCATATTTTCATCAACAAAGCCTTTGAAGCGGACAGCCTGGATGTAAACCTCCTGCTGGACTTTGTAAGCCGCGGAAACCAGGTGTTCATTGCCGGCGAGCGCTTCTCCTCTTTCCTGGCTGATACCCTGCATTTCGATACCGCGATACTGCAGTCCACTAACCCCGACTCCACCGCCCTGGTTTTTACAAGCCAGCCGCAGGCCAGGAAGTATACATACCCGCCGAATGAAAACAGCTGGTTTATAGAAGTGGAAGAGCAGGCGGGCCATGTGGCCCTGGGTCGGAATAAGGCGGGCCAGCTTAACTTTATGAAAGTACCGTTTGGCAAAGGCACCTTCTACATTAGCTCCGCCCCGCTTGCCTTTACCAACTATAGCCTGCTTACCATGCAGCAAAGCACGTATGCCGCCACGGCCCTCTCCCACCTGCCGGTGCAGCCCGTATACTGGGACGAGTACCAGAAGCAGGGACGGCCGGATGATCAATCGATATTCAGGGTGCTGATGCGGTACCAGGCGCTGAAATGGGCCTACTATGTGGGGCTGGCGGCGCTGGTGCTTTTCCTGCTCTTCAAGAGCAAGCGCACGCAGCGCGTTATCCCAGTACTGGAGCCGCCGCGCAATGCCACCCTTGATTTCGTGCGCGTGATCGGCAACCTATACTTCAACACGGGCAACCACAAGAACATCGCCGAAAAAAACATCACCTACTTTCTGGAGTACCTGCGCCTGCACTACCATGTTTCCACCACCTCCTTGGACAGCGAAATGCAGGAGCGCGTGGTGGCGAAATCCGGTGCCGATGCAACGCAGGTGAATGAAATCTTCCGCCTGATTCACAGTATCAGGCAAAGCAAAGCCATCAGCGACCAGACGCTGCTGCAACTCAACGATTACCTCGAAGACTTTTACAGACAAACATCCACAAGGCCGCGTGCCCAAGTATAAATTATGCAAGAAGACGCACTCATCACCTCACAGGAAAACAAAACCGATTACAGCGCCCTGCGGGAGGCGGCGCAACGCATTAAACAGGAACTGCGGCAGCTGATTGTGGGCCAGGAGCAACTGGTGGAGCTGCTGCTGGTAGCTCTGCTCTCCGACGGCCATGTGCTGATTGAGGGCGTGCCGGGCATTGCCAAAACGCTTACCGCCAAACTGCTTGCCCGCACCATTCAGGCCGATTTCAGCCGCATTCAGTTCACGCCCGACCTGATGCCGTCTGACGTACTGGGCACTTCTGTGTTCCATCCCGGCACGGCAACATTCGACTATAAAAAAGGACCGATTTTCGCCAATATTGTGCTAATAGACGAGATAAACCGCGCCCCTGCCAAAACACAGTCTTCTCTGTTTGAGGTGATGGAGGAGCAGCACATTACGCACGACGGCCAGGTATACCCGCTAGGCGCGCCGTTTATCGTGCTGGCCACCCAAAACCCTATTGAGCAGGAAGGCACTTACCGGCTGCCGGAGGCGCAACTGGACCGTTTCATGTTCAAGGTGCTGGTGGATTACCCCAGCCTGGCCGAGGAAGTGTCGATACTGGAGTTACAGCACCAGGGTACGCACCTGAAAAACAACCTGGAGCGCGTGCAACCGGTGCTGTCCGCGGCCGAACTGCTGCAACTGCGACAGGCGGTGCAGTCGGTGCACCTGGATAGAAAGCTTATTGAATACATTGCGCAGATCGTGGGCGAAACGCGCGTGAGCAAGTCGTTGTACCTGGGCGCCTCTCCCCGTGCCTCTATTGCGTTGCTCAACAGCTCCAAGGCCCTGGCTGCCCTGCGTGGCCGCGGTTTTGTGACACCGGAGGATGTGCAGGAACTGGCTCCTGTTGTGTTGCGCCACCGCATCCTGCTGACGCCGGAGAGAGAAATGGAAGGCATCACACCGGATGAGGTGATCAAGCAGATTGTTCAGAAAATAGAAGTTCCGCGCTAGTGCAGTTTATCCGCAGTTTATACTTTACAAACCGCTTTTACCTGACCCTGGCAGGGCTCGTGTGCCTTTTTGTGCTCGCCTTTTTCCTGCCCTTGCTGCTCATACTTGCCAAAGTCGCTTTTAGCGTGCTGGTGCTGCTCACGCTGGCTGACCTGCTCCTGCTCTACAGCAACCGCAGCGGCTTTTTTGCCAGCAGAAGCATGCAGGAGAAACTCTCCAACGGCAGCGACAACGACGTGTACCTGTACCTGGAGAACAAGTATAACTTTGCGGTGCAGACCGAGGTGATAGATGAGTTGCCCTTTCAGTTTCAGCAGCGCGACAGCCTGTTTACAGCGGCCGTAGGCAAGGGAAGAACGCAGATCATCCACTACACGGTGCGGCCCACCAAGCGCGGCAGCTACCAGTTCGGCGCCATTAACGTGTACGCTATGAGCGCGCTGCAGCTCATCAAGCGCCGTTACCGCTTTGCCCAGGACCAGGAGGTGCCAGTGTACCCGTCTTTCATGCAGATGCGGCAGTACGAGTTGCTGGCCATTTCGAACAGGCTGCAGGAGTTTGGCATGAAGAAAGTGCGCCGCATTGGCCACAGCTCCGAGTTTGAGCAGATACGGCCTTATGTGGCCGGTGATGACCAGCGCACGATCAACTGGAAGGCCTCGGCTCGGAAAGCGGAGCTGATGGTGAACAGCTACCAGGACGAGAAGTCGCAGCAGGTGTATTGCCTAATCGATAAAGGCCGGGTGATGCAGATGCCGTTTGCCGGGCTTAGCCTGCTTGATTATGCCATCAACGCCGCGCTCGTTATCTCCAACATCGCCCTGAAAAAGCAGGACAAGGCCGGCATCATCACCTTCTCGAACAAGATCAGCAACCTGCTGCCGGCACAACGCAAAGCCGACCAGTTGCGGCGCATTCTGGAACTGCTCTACAACCAGAAAACAAAGTTCCAGGAAACGGATTACGAACGCCTGTACGCCACGGTGCGTAGCAAAATAAAGCAGCGCAGCCTGCTGCTGCTTTTCACCAATTTCGAGACGCTGAGCGGGGCTGAGCGTCAGCTGCCCTACCTGCGTGCCCTGGCCAAGCACCACCTGCTGGTCGTAATCTTTTTTGAGAACACGGAGCTACACGCCCTGCTGCACCAGCGCGCCAGAACCACCGAGGAAGCATACACCAAGGCCATCGCCCAGAAATTCGATTACGATAAGCGCCAGATCGTGAAGCAACTGCAGCAACATGGCATTCACGCCATCCTCACCCCACCTGAGCAACTGACGGTGAACACCATCAACAAATACCTGGAGCTAAAAGCGAGGGGTCTGATTTGATATCAAATAAGATATAGAACTGTTTAAAGTCAGCCTACCAAGTATAAATTTTACCTATTTAGCAGACTATCCCTTTGAACTGTCCCCTTGAGGGGACTATAGGGGTGTTAACTCTTGGGGAGATCGTTCCTGATCTGGAGCAATAAGATTTTCTACTGCAAAGAACACCCCTGTGGTCCCCTTAAGGGGACAGTCTTACTTTAAAACTCATTCCGCTTTTGCACTATACTTTACATTACACGGCCACCGCAGCTTTATCGGCCGGCTCCTTCGCCAGAAAGCGATCTACATATGGCGTGTAAATAGCGACAAGGGCGAAGAAAAGCAGCAGGTACAGGTACCAGGCATGCCCCCATAAGTCTACGAAAGACAGCTCCCCTTCTGTAAAACTCAACAGGATCAGGATCTGCGCACCGTACGGCAGCAGCCCCTGCACCACGCAGGCGAAGATATCGATGATAGCTGCGGTCTTGCGTTTGTCGATGCTATAGGTGGTGCTAATCTCTTTGGCCACCTCCCCGGTTACCACAATCGACACGGTGTTGTTCGCAATGGCCATGTTCGTGCCGGCTACTAGTGCGCCGATGCCCGCCTGAGCCGAGCGGAAGCCACGGGTGGCTTTGCTGATCTTGCGCAGCAGAAAATTGATGCCGCCGGCCTCACTCACCATCTGTGCCAGGCCACCCGTCAGCATGGACAGCAGGAATATTTCAAACATGCCGGTAAAGCCTTCGTACACGCTGCGGCTGAATTGCAGGAGGTCCAGCTGACTGCTGATCAAACCCAAGGCACCGGATGCTAAGGTGCCCAGCATCAGCACCACAAATACATTCACGCCCGAAATTGCCAGCATGATCACGAGCAGGTACGGCAGGATCTGCCACAACTGATAATCCTGAAGTTCGGGTAACATGCCCTGGCTGTTAGGTGTGGTGAAGCCTGTAATCAGGAGCAGCACCAGCGTCACGAGGGCAGCAGGACCCGCGATGAGGATGTTTACCCGGAATTTGTCGCGCATGCTGCACTCCTGTATTTGCGTGGCGGCGATGGTGGTATCCGAGATAAAGGAAAGGTTATCGCCAAACATGGCCCCGCCCAGCAGGGTGCCCAGCAAAAGTGGCAGCGACGTGTTACTCTGAGTTGCAAGCCCCACCACAATCGGCCCGAGCGCGACAATAGCCCCTACCGACGTGCCCGTTGCCGTGGACAGGAAAGCCGCCAGCAGGAAAACCCCCAGCCCCAGGTATTGTACCGGCAGCACGCTAAGCCCCAGGTTCACGGTGGCATCCACCCCGCCTACCGCTTTGGTAACCGTGGCAAAAGCCCCTGCCAGCAGGTAAATAAGGCACATGGTAATGATCTTGGAATCGCCGCAGCCCCGGATGAGGGCATCTACTTTCGCCTCAATAGGCCCGCGAAGTATAAAAAAGGCAGCAATGATGCCCAGCACCACCGCCACCGGCGACGGCAGCGCATAGAAGTCTTCTAAAAGTATGCCTGCCCCTAAAAAGGTAAAAACAAAAACGAAAAATGGCAGCAGGGCAACCCCTCCTGACTCTTGGATGTGTTTCATAAAATTATGCGCGTGGGTCAGGCACAGACAGGTTGAAATGCCGTTTCGCCTGACCCGTTGCTTATGAAGTATAAAATTAATTGAATAGGAGTCCTAGCTTCGTAGGAAAATATATGGCACAGTTGCCATGAAATCAGGAGCTAACAACAGCAACAACAGCAGCCAGTCGATGCAGAAGTATAAGCCGGAATCGAAATGGTGGTATAATGTAGCAAAGCGTGCATGTGGAATATTTATAGGTCCCAAACAATGGGCAGGTGTTAGCACCTTTCGGCAGAAACCGTGGTTGCTAGAGGTTCATTGAGCCTGCTCTCTCCCCTCTTCTTTATAAATCTTGCATAAAGAGGCTGCAAAGGTAAGGCTGTCTGACCGAGAATAACAAACGTCTGTTTTATTTTTAGCTAACAAGTAGGTCATCAGATCGAATGAATTAGCCGTTTATACTTGCATCATTTGCAAAATTATCTCTAGTTTATACTTGCTAACAAAAGATCTGAATTGCCTTATGAAGTATAGCGCCACTACCTTCTGCTCGCTGCTGCTTGCCTGCGCCAGCCTTGCCTCCTGCTCCAACAACCCCTACGCCAGCACCAACAGATCGCATAAGAAACAGGTGAAGGAGCTGGCTAAGCAGCTGCGCACGCTACCAGCCACCATTCCGGGCGAAGAGCAGCTGCAACAAGGCGATTACTGGGTAGGCACCACGAATTTAGGCCTGCGCCGGCCAAACCTGGTGATCATCCACCACACGGCGCAGCACTCCACGGAGCAGACACTTGATACGTTCACCAAACCACAAACACAGGTAAGTTCGCACTACGTGATCGGGCGCGATGGCAAGGTATACCACATGCTCAACGACAACCTGCGCGCCTGGCATGCAGGCAATGGGCGCTGGGGCAACGATACCGACATCAACTCCTCCTCCATTGGTATTGAGCTGGACAACAACGGTGCTGAACCGTTCTCTGACGCGCAGGTAAACAGCCTGCTGCAGGTGCTGGCGCTTTTAAAGGAGACGCACCGCATCCCGACCGCAAACTTCATCGGACATGCTGACATTGCCCCTACCCGTAAAAGCGATCCGAACCGAAATTTCCCGTGGAAGAAACTGGCTGCTAAGGGCTATGGCCTGTGGTACGATGAAGGCGTGGTAGAAAAATACCTATTGCCTGCCGCACCCATCGCCCTGCTGGACAGCACCGGAGCTGAAACAGGGGAAATCATACAGCCGCAGGATTCTGTCTCCACCATTCCATTATATTTCAACCCAAGGGAAGCGCTGCGCATCATCGGTTACGACACCAGTGACATGCCTGCCGCCATCCGGGCCTTCAAGCTGCATTTTATTCAGGAGGAGGTAAACGAGGTACTGACGGAGAAAGACAAGATCATCCTCTACAACTTATATCAGAAGTATTTGTAGTGCCTTTTGTGCTTTAAATAAGGCTTCAACAAACAAAATTATAAGATTAATGTGGAATGAATTATCACAACCACCTGCTCTAAAAGAATACTCGGACTATTTTAAAACTTTGTTATCTGTTTCTGGAGTTCTTCTTGGTCTTACTTTCACAGCTCTACTTTTTGTGATTCAAAGCGGATTTACCTCATTTAAATTTAGTAGAAGGATGTTTCTAGAGCTTTACGTTTTGTTAGGCAGAAATCTGATAATTAACTTATCATATCTAACCCTTATTCCTTTAGCCATTCTATACTTGCCTTCTTTACCAAAGGTCTTGGCATTTGGCTATTATCTGTTTTCGCTTTACTTCGTTAAATCACTTTTGGACTTACAGAAACATAAGGGCTACATTCACACATTATTTTCAAAAAATTTTGTGCCAAGTTCATATGGTAAATTCAGAGCCTATTTCCGTTATATCTACAATTTAGGATTCATCTCAAACCTCTTTATAGCTATCTATCTTATAATAATTGTAGGATATCCTTTACTAATTTCTTTCAAGGAAACTGGAAATTACCTTTTGACCGATAAAGCTTTTTTTTATTCCACACTAATTATCCTCTTTTTTTCTATTGTTCAAATCATCAATTTCATTCCTAAATTTTTTCAAAATTCAAGCGAGGAAATTGAAAACAAATCGGAGTCTTTAGATAATACACCTACTGAAGAGTTATCAGGAATTGACTATAAGAAGGAAAGGCTGCTTCTAAAAGATTATCTTATTGCTCATGGGATTCAGGAATTAGAGGCATCTGATAAAGTACCATTTCTCAAAGGTACTCTGTTCCTTAACCTCCTAATAGATCAAGATGGACCTGAAGCTTGGTTTAATGTAAATATTGAGGCTCATAACAATAAACACTTCGAAATTCGAGAAGCAATTTTAGATTATGCCTTTAAGCTATTTAGCCTGTGCAGAAATTCCATGATAGACATAAACTCTTTTGTGATTTCATTCCATATTTCTTCTGGCGGAGAAAACTCTAGAAGAAATATATTCTTTCGTTCAAGTAGGAGAGAAATTAACACGATATTCTCAAATGAGAAAAACCCCAAATCCGCTATAATGAAAATTAAGAACAAACATTTTGATGAATTATATAGAGATCTAGGTTAGGAAGATCTCTAGAAAACGGCAAGTAACAAAGTATTAATTAGGTCTCTTTATTTACTACCAGTCCACCTATTCATTATAATATAAACAGCCCCTGAACCCGCCGAAGAAACATTTCTCTAAAGGTACAGGGGCTGTTCTTTTCCCGTAATTTTTCCCTAAGCCAGCAAATTCCAGACGTACTGCAGCATCAGGCCGCAGAGGTAGGCGCCGTAGGTACCCACCGCGTAGCCCAGCACAGCTAGCAGCACACCCACCGGGGCGAGAAACTTATTAAAAGCCACAGCCACAATTGGCGCCGATGCGGCACCACCGATGTTCGCCTGGCTGCCTACGGCCACATAGAAGAACGGGGCCCGGATAATGCGCGCCACCACCAGCATGATGGTGATGTGTACCAGGATCCAGATAGCACCTACCAGGAACAGCGTCGGGTTGTCGAGCACAGCTCCAAGGTCCATGCTCATGCCGATGGTGGCCACCAGGAAGTAAAGGAAAACAGTGCCGAAGCGGGAGGCGCCGTAACCCTCCAGTTCCCTTGCTTTGGTGAAAGAAAGTGCCAAACCAGCCGTGGTGGCAATAATCACAAGCCAGAAGAAGCCACTCGTAATGGAGTAGGTCTCCAGTTCCGGGAAATTTTCGGCAAAGTATGGGGCAATGATGTCAGCCAAGAAATGCGAGAGGCCGGTTAATCCGAAGGCAACGCCCAGCACCACCATCATGGTAGCAACGGTAGGGACAACACGTTTGCCGGCCTGCAGGCCCTCCAGCCGCTCTTCCAGTTCCCGAATCGGGCGACTGTCGGCACGCAGCAGTTTGTCTATCGTTTCCGGCTTCTGCGCAAAATACAGCAGGAAGCCCATCCACACGTTCGCTACCAGCACGTCCACGGCAATCATCTGCCCAAACGCCTCTTTGCTGGCCCCGAACACCTCTAACATGGCGGCCTGGTTGGCTCCCCCCCCGATCCAGCTTCCTGAAATCGTGGCAAGTCCTTTCCATACTTCATCATCGCCGGTGTACAGCACATCCGGGTACACGGAGCCTACCAAAAACAAAGCCAGCGGTCCACCCAGCATCACACCTACCGTACCGGCAAAGAACATAATCACCGCCTTGCTGCCCAGCATGCGCAACGATTTGAAATCAATGCTTAGCGTGAGCAGGATGAGCGAGGCAGGCAGGAAAAACCGGGAGGCCACAAAGTATAGCTGCGATGTTTCGCCGGAAATGATGTTGAACGTGTTGAAGAGCGCCGGAATGAAGTAGCACAGCAGCACCGAAGGCACAACCTTGTAAAACTTCACCCAAATGGCGCGGGAGCTGCTGGAGGTATAGAAAACAAGGGCAAGGATTATCATCAGGAGGCCGAGTACCACGGCTTCGTTCGTAATCAGCGGTTCGCTTACTTCAGTCATGCTTGGTGTAGCTTAGGTGCGTTTGGGTGATAAGCGGCGGGACAAATGAAAGCAGTCAAGCCCGTTCAGGCTGCTACTGTATCCGCTCCAAAGCCATAAATATAGAAATTACAGCAGCCTAAACCCAACCTGTAAAGTATAAATGCTATATATTTTCAGGAGGATGCCGCTTTCGGGAGCAGCCATTCCGAATCTGGCCACCGCTGCCTATATTTGACAAAATCACCGCTATTCCCCATGCTTCTGACATGCCCGAGTTACAAGAAAAGTTAGATGCCCTGCTGGCCAGGCACTACGCTGCTACTACGCCTGGTGCCGTTCTGCTGCTGACAAAAGAAGATAAGGTAACTTATCAAGGACACTGCGGACTAGCCGATGTAGTAAGCAAAGCCGCCATCACCGCTGACACCACCTTCCGACTGGCCTCGGTCTCCAAGCAGTTTACAGCCATGTGCCTGCACCTGCTGGCGCAGCAGCAGCGCATTAACCTGCAGGATGAACTCGGCTTCCACTTTCCCGAGTTGGCCCACCTGGGCAGCGTACGGCTGTGGCACCTACTCTGCCATACTTCCGGACTGCCTGATTTTGAGGAACACATTCCGGCGCAGCAAACAGCGCAGCTTACCGACGAGGAAGTGCTGGAAATAACGGCGGCCCAACCCTCGCTCCTCTTTCCTGCCGGCACCCAATTCAGGTATAGCAATACAGGTTATGTGCTGCTGGGTCTGCTGGTAGAGCGAATTACAAGTATGGGGTATGATGATTTCCTGCAGGAGCACATTTTCCGGCCCCTCCACATGCACCGCTCCACCTTGTACCGCGCAAATACGACTATCCCAAACAGAGCCATGGGTTATGCAGCCGATGGGGCGGGCAGTTTTATACTTGCAGACCAGAGCCTTGGCTCCGCCACCCGCGGCGACGGCTGTATCTATACTTCCGCCACAGATTACCTCAAGTGGCACCGGGCGCTCACGCAGCTCCCACTGTTTAACATAACAAACCAACTTAATACATACTATACACAAATAGATTCTGTAGATGCGTGGCGTTACGGCATGGGTTGGTTTCAGGAACGGCTTTTTACAGGCCAGCACCTGCTCCTGCACAGCGGCGACACCTGCGGCTTTACGAACCTGGTGATAAGGCAACAGGAGCCGGATTTGCTATTCGCCTGCTTCTCCAACATCGCCAATAACCAACCTTTCCTGCAGGAGCTGCTGCAGGTTTTGGCTGAATTTTCAGACTTCCTTCCTCCTTCTGATCTGGTGTGGCAATTGCCCTGGCTTACACGGTAGTGATTCTGGCCAAGTAAGTGCTTATAAGTAAGAGGACAGAAATACCTTACACTATTTTGTCATCCTGGAAGGATATTGTGGGCAAGCTAGATAAGCACTAATTGCCCGCTTCTGCCGTTCGCCACCAAGATTTTTCCAGGATGACACTAAAAAAGACATTAATTTTATTAAATCCTCATACTTAGTTCATGTGTCTGGTGTATGTTGACTGGAGCCGAGGTTCTCAAGTGCAGCCCACAAGACACTAATAGGATATTAGGGAAAGTTGAGTTACCAGATCAAAAGAAGTCAGAAACAAAAAAAGGCGCAGCAGCGCCTTAAAAAATTCCCCCTCCTGTTTTTAGGAGGGGGTTAGGGGGAGGTTATTGGTACAAAGCTGTCTTCCGCAGGTCAACCACGGCATCTTCCGGTGTGATGCGCTTGGCACGCAGAAAGCGCTTCAGTTCGGAATCATCAAAGTTAGCGGCCTTGGCGTTCATGCTGCTGATCTTCACACGGCCAGCCGAATGAATAAACTCCTGGTCGCCGCCGATCCACATGCCCACGTGCACCACACGCTCTGCCTTGCCGTCTTTGGCCGGTACGCCAAAGAACAGCAGGTCGCCGGGCTGCAGCTTGTCCCAGCCGTTGGAGGTATCCACAAGTTCACCCATGTGAATCTGCTGCGACGCGTCGCGCGGAAGCACCAGGCCGTTCATAAAGTATATCGTTTTGGTGAAGCCACTGCAATCAACCCCCTTAAAGGAGGTGCCGCCCCAGAGGTACGGCAGGCCCAGCAGTTGCTTGCTGGAACTCACAAGGTTGTCGCTGGTTGGCTTTCGGCTGGCAATCCACTCGTCATACTTCACCGCCTCGGCAGCAGGAACAAAGCCTTCTCTGCCATCAGGAAACCTCACTTCATACTGGTCGCCGCTCTTTCCTTTCAGTGCCAGCACATCGCCGTATACTAAATCAGAAACGGTGCCATCGGCTGCATTTTTGCTCGCATAGGCAAAACCGTAGGGCTTCGTGTACAACAGCTTAGGGCTTTTTTGCCAGCTGTTAAAGGTATTTTCGTCCATCAGGGCCACGCCACTGGCATCCACCCAAGCGAGGTACTTGTCTGGTGTCTGCACCAGGTACCAGCCGCTTTTCTTCTTCAGCACATTTACGGGCGTGCCCATGGTAGCCTGCGTAGCCAGTTCTGCCGGGTGCCTTGGTTCGGAGCGAAGGTTAGCCACGGAAATCGCGATGATCCCGAAATGCTGCCCTTCCAGTTCCGCCTCCGGCAGTACTGCTATGCTATCTACAAAAGTGATGTTTTCGGCCTTCAGCTTGTCGAGCAGCTGCTCTTTAGCCTCGGTCATGTTCGTTTCGCCGGAGAGCACCTCGCCCTGCTGCTTTACCTGAAAAAGGGCTGTGCGCTTGTCGGGTGCGAATTGCTGGCGCACCGCGTCAATGTGTGGTTCCATGTTGGTGGCTGTGCTGGTGGTGGTCGCTGTGGTCGTGCTGGTGGTGGAGGTGAAGGTTTCCTTTCCAGGCGTACAGGCCATCAGGAAGCCAAGTGCAAGTATGAGGTAGTTCTTTTTCATAATTTTTCGCTGCAGTCGTGGCGCTTGCCACCTCCTGCCTTTTTATGTCTGCTGCTTCAGCTGTTATACGTTTTCCGGTATGTGCTCCGGTTCAAATTTATTGATAGCCTCGGTTAAGCGTTGCACATCGGCCGCCGTGTGCAGGCTGCTAAGTATCACCCGCGTCACGGGGGCACTCTCGGCTGTCGGGTAGCAGAAGCTTGATATGATAATCCGCTGTTGCTCCAGGTAGGCTGTCAGGCTTTGCTGTTTGGTACTGAACACTGGGTATCCAGGTATCACCTGGAACAAGTATGGCTGCCGTACCTGCTGCCTAAACAGCTCGATATTTTCCTGCATCACCTTCCGCGCCTCTTTGTAAATAGCCCCTGCCCGCAGGTAAGCATACAAGTATGCGGGTATGGCCGGCGATGCCCCGCCAAAGTAAGCGCTTGCTTTCACCTGCTCTATTAACCATTTCGGGCCAAGTATAATTCCGGCAGGTATGCCCAATGCTTTCCCCATGGAACTGACTATCACCAGCTCTACATGTTTATACTTGCTAAGCTGCTGGTAAATGCCTGCTCCCTCCGCTCCACGCACGCCAAAGCCATGTGAGTCGTCTACTACAAGTATAACGTTTTTATGCGACGGCAGCTCCTCGATCCAATCGAAAGTATAGGCTTTTGCCTGTAGCGGGTCCAGCGCGTTGCAGACGATCACAAAGCTGCTTTCATGCGATTGCTGCACCGTTTCCACTACCTGGGCAGCCCATGTTTCAAAACATGTTTCAGCGTTTGCTGCTGCCGCGACTTCGCTGTTCAGCCAGAGGGCCGGGTGCGCACAGGGGGCATACAGAAAGCGGCCGTGGCTGCTAAGTGCCTGCACCAGCGTTTGCCCCACCAAAAAGCCCGAAGACATGGTTACCGCTGCCTCAGCTCCCGTTAGTCGGGTCAGTTGCTCCTCTGCCTGCTCGTATACCTGCAGCTGTAGGTTAGAGCGGCGGGAGCTGGAGTAGTTCGTTCCGTAGCGGCGCATGCCTTCCTGCAGCAGTTTCTGAAAAGCTTCGTTGCAGGCCATGCCCAGATAGGAGGTGCCACTAAAGTATAAGTATTCGGCTCCGTTTATCAGGACGGTGCGGCCCGGCAGGTGGTCGGTGAAGGCTGTTGGGTTCATTAGGCAAGCAGCGATGCGCCTGTTCCGTTTTCGTTGCTGTACTGCACTTTGCCATAGTCGATGGTGACGCCGCGGGCAATGTCTTCTTTCAGCAGCAGCGCCCCGTCCATGTCCACGTAATCGAGCATCGGCAGCAGCTGTGCAATGGCCGAGATGCCCACGGTAGACTCCGTCATGCAACCCACCATTACTTTCATGCCCAATTGCTGCGCTTCCTTGATCATGCGCCGGGCGGGCGTCAGACCACCGCATTTCACGAGTTTCACGTTCACCCCGTGAAAGTGGCCGTGGCATTTCGCTACGTCGCTTTCAGTGATGCAACTCTCGTCGGCAATCAGGGGCAGCACCGATTGCGCGTACACCTGCTTCATCCCTTCCATGTCATCGGCACGCATGGGCTGCTCAATAAACTCCACGTTCAGAGGCTTCAGCTGTTTCGCGTTTTCAATGGTTTCCTCCACGCCCCAGGCACAGTTTGCATCTACTCTGAACACGGCATCCGTGTGCTTGCGCAGTTCTTTGATTATGGCCACATCCTCCTTCGTTCCCAGCTTGATCTTGTAGAGCGGCCAGGGCATCTCCTTCAGTTTCTTCACCATATTCTCCACCGTGTCAATCCCGATGGTATAATCCGTGAGCGGCGCATGATCGGTATTCAGGCCCCACATTTTATACAGCGGTTGCCCGTTCAGCTTCCCGAACAAATCGTTCGCCGCCATGTCGAGGGCACAAAGCGCAAAAGGGTTGTCCTTCAGATAAGGCTGCATCTCCGCCCAGAATGTTTCCGGGTTCTCCAGTTCCGTTGCTTCAATTTTCTCCCGGATCTTCTCCAGCGCCGCCGTCATACTTTCAATCGTGAAGCCGTAATACGGATTGCTGGTTGCTTCGCCATAGCCTTTGTATTGGTCCTGCTGCAGCTCCACAATCATGGTCGGTTGCACGTCGCGCGAGTCGTACGAAATAGTGAAGGTGTGCTTTAGCGGCAGGTCGAACGAACGGATGGTGAGTTTCATTTTGTCTTATTGGGTTAGGTTGCTGTGGTTTATACGTTTTTATACTTGCGTAGGCTTTCGTTTGTCACTGCTATACTTTGTCTGGAGCAATGGGAGCGTACTGTTCTGGCTAGATATACTCCGTCATCGTTTCCAGCCTCTTATTTCACCAGCGGCACATCCGGTTTCCCATCATGTGCATACCTGTTGTGCACCTCGGTCATGATCCGCACCATTTCTTCGCGAATGGCTGCCGTGGGCACTTTGTAGTTGTTGTTCATGAAGCTGAAGAGCAGCAGCTTTCCGCTTTTGGTGATGAGGTAGCCGCTTTGGTTGTGCACATGCGACAGTGTGCCGGACTTGCCAAATACAAACGGCACATCGGCCTTGTAGATATTCCGGAATGTGCCGGGCCTGCCCCCCACTGCCAGCATTGGCAGCAGTTCCTCCTGCGGCCGCTCCTGCAGCAGTTTTTGCAACAGGGCAATGATGCTGCGTGGCGTAAACATGTTCATACTTGATAGGCCCGAGCCATCGATCCACACTGGCTCATCCGGCAGGTCGTTCAGGTAGTTGGCCTTCACGTGTTTAATGGCGCGTTCCACCGAAAGCGTGTCAGACAAAGTGCCGGAGTTGAGCGCCATCAGCTGTTCGGCCATCAGGTTATCGCTGACCTTTAGCATGCGCCTTAGCACAGTGTCGGTGGGCAGGCCGTAGAAGATTTTGCCGCCGGCGGGTATACTTGCTTTCAGCAGTTCTACCGGGCGCTTCAGTGTGTCTGCAAGCAAGGCTACCACGGTTTCAGGTGAGGTGATAAAAGGCACTTCGGTGGAGAACTTTGCCGAGGCTTTTTTTGGGTAGTAGGTGACCTGGTTCGTTCGCCAGTTCCGCACGAACGCGTCCCCACGGGTAGTATCCGCTTCGTTTACACGTACCTGCTTTTTGAAGTATGCCGGTGTGGTGGTATAGGGCTTCTCATCCTGCCGCTGAAACTTAATGATGTTGCCGTGAATGGGGAACACATTGCGCTCGGGCTGGTAATAATAATTGTAGTCGTCCCAGCCCCAGTTGGTAGCGAAAGGCGTGCTGGTAAAGGGGGCATCGATATAGTAGAGCTTTTTCTCCGGGCGGTTCTTCAGGAAATCGTAGGCGATGTTGTTCTTCAAATCCATGTGGGTGAAGGTGGGGTCGCCGGTGCCCCAGAAAATCAGGGAGTCGCCGCGGCTCACGTACTTCAGCGCCGGGATGGAATCGCCCAGCATGTTGAGGGTGGCGTAGAGCGTAAAAAGTTTTGTATTGGAGGCGGGCACAAAATACTTGTCGGCGTTATGCGCCACCACCATCTGTTCTAGTTCCGGGTCGTAGAGTGCAAAACCCACAAAACTCTGCCGCAGCACCTCCGACTCCTCCACCTCCCGTTTTATCTCTGCAGGTCCGAACGCAGCAGTCGCTTCAGGCGATGCGTCCGCTGCCTTACGGGCACTGCTGCATCCAAGTGTTAGCAGCAAACTGCAGCATAGTATCCAGGTATAATGCGTTTTCTTCAGGAGCATGGGCTAAGGTTGGTTTGCGAGAATAAATAAGTAAAAAGAAAGCTGTAATCAAAGCATCTGCCAGCAAGTATAAAATAGCTACCTCAGGTATGCAGAGTTCATGTCCTACTCCTATGGTTGATTTATACTTCTCCCCTCCCGTTTGCCCTTGCTCCACCTGTTACGCACTCTGCCATGTGATGCTTTGTGTTAACGGAAAATTATCTTACCAGAAACATTTTGTCCTGCTTAATTAATTTGTCAACTTGAGCGTGACAGATAAGAACAGTGCCCAGCATGTAACCTTTATACTTATAAATGCAGATGAAGGCACGTACAAGGGTCGAAACTGTTGCGAAGGGATTCTCTTTTTGGCAAGGAGGAGCAGGTTGTATAAGTGAGCTGGAGGAGAAGAGAATTTAACGCGGCTTTAAATTTTTAGAGCACTGGTACCTGAAAGAACAAACCACACGCTAACATAACCGATCATGCGCAGACTTAACCTCCTGGAAGAAACCCGATTCGAGAAACTCCCCGTTACTGTTTTCCCTGACCAGCAAAAAGCCGCCGTGCGGGTGGCTCAGCGTATTGCCAACTTAATCCGGACAAAGCAGGACAAAGGGCAGCACACGGTGCTCGGCCTGGCCACAGGCGCCACGCCTGTAGCTGTTTACGCTGAGTTGGTGCGGCTGCACCGCGAAGAAGGCCTAAGCTTTCGCGATGTAATCACCTTTAACCTGGACGAGTACTACCCGATGCAGCCGGATGCGGCGCAGAGCTACGTCACGTTCATGAACGAAAACCTCTTCGACCACATCGACATCGACAAGGAGAAGGTACACATTCCGGATGGCACCCTGCCACGTGAGCAGATACAAGCTTACTGCCTGAACTACGAGCGCAAAATAGAAGCTGTTGGCGGCCTCGACCTGCAGGTACTGGGCATCGGACGCACCGGCCACATCGGTTTCAACGAGCCGGGCTCTGCCCCTAACTCCGGCACGCGCCTGGTAACGCTGGACGACCTGACCCGCCGCGACGCAGCCCGCGATTTTGGCGGTAAAGGTAACGTACCCACCAAAGCCATCACAATGGGAATCGGCACGATCTTTAAAGCCCGCGAGATAATTCTGATGGCCTGGAGCAGGAAGAAGGCGCCTATCATCAAAAAAGCGGTGGAGGGTGATATCTCCAGCGAAGTGCCGGCTACCTACCTGCAGCTCTCCGATAATGTGGAGTTTGTACTGGACGAGGATGCCGCATCTGAGCTGACGCGCTTTAACACGCCCTGGCTGGTGAAAGACTGCGTGTGGACAGAGGAACTGACCCGAAAAGCCGTGATCTGGCTATCGAATACGGTGAACAAGCCCATCCTGAAGCTGACGGACGAAGATTACAACAACAACGGCATGGCACAACTGGCCACTGAGTCGGGTCCTGCCTATAACATCAACATCCACATCTTTAACAAGATGCAGCATACCATTACGGGCTGGCCGGGTGGCAAACCTAATGCAGATGATTCGCAGCGGCCTGAGCGCGCCGAACCCGCCCGCAAACGTGCCCTTATCTTTTCGCCGCATCCCGACGATGATGTTATTTCGATGGGTGGCACTTTTATCCGGCTGGTCGACCAGGGGCACGACGTGCATGTGGCCTACCAGACGTCGGGCAATACGGCGGTCTGGGACGATGACGTGCTGCGCTATATGGAATTCGCTATCGACTTTAACCACAGCATCGGGAGCGACACCAGCAAGTTGGAGGGCGTGTATGAGAACATGCGTAGCTTTATCCAACACAAGCAACCCAACCAGGTAGACACGCAGGAAATTCTGAATGTGAAAGGATTCATACGTAAGACCGAAGCCATTGCGGGCGCCCGCTATGCTGGCCTCGAGGACAATCACATTCATTTCATGGCGCTGCCATTTTACGAGACGGGCAAGCATAAAAAGAACTCGGTTTCCGATGAAGACATTGAGCTGACAATGGCGTTGCTGCAGCAGGTGAAGCCCCACCAGGTATTTGCCGCCGGCGACTTTGCTGATCCGCATGGCACGCACATCGTCTGCTTCCGGATCATACTGGAGGCTTTACGGCGTTTGCAGAAAACAGAGGAATGGGTAAAGGATTGCTGGCTGTGGATGTACCGCGGTGCCTGGCATGAGTTTGAGCTGCACGAAATTCACATGGCCGTGCCTTTATCGCCTCAGGAGGTGTTGCGTAAGCGGGAGGCGATCTTCAAGCACCAGTCGCAGAAGGATAGGCCTGTTTTTCCGGGCGACGATGCGCGCGAGTTCTGGGTGCGCGCCGAGGAACGAAACCGCGAAACGGCAGAAAACTACCACCGCCTCGGCCTGGCTGACTATGAAGCCATGGAAGCTTTTGTGCGCTACCATTTTTAATGAGGCATTAGCGTCGCAGTTCCTTTTTTTATAATTGTAAGCAACTGAAGGTAAGTTGGTGAGGTGTATTTAATTTATTGAAATGGCTACGGAAGGAATGGTTCTTAGATGAAAGTTTCATCCTGCTATAGCGGCGTGTAGAAATTATATCCCCCAATCTGCTGAACGCTGAAAAAGTAACCTAAGCACTTGAATACACATCCAGTCGTTGTGCAGGTAACCGTAGTTCTTGATTGGCTAGTTGATGGGATTAAAACTATGTAATGAATGACCTTATGGAATTTACTTTAGGTTATTACGAAAAGAGAATCATACAAGAGTTTGTTGTAGACAATATTGGAATCACGTTAGAAAGGTTTGGCGAGAAAAGCTTTGACAAAGTATTTCCTGTAGACTTAAGTAATCTGAACTTACTTAATCAGCAAGAACTGGAAGTTGAGTTAGTAGAAGTTCTCAAATTTATTCAACCCAATTCCCTAAAGAGCTACAGCAAGAGACCCATATGGTTTAAGACAAATATTGTTGACCAAGCTGTAAATGACTATGTTGGAATTGGGCTGTTGAATATTGATGGGCCTTGGTTAAGGTATGTAATCTGCTCTCTCAGTCACGATAGAGCCGACCAAAGTGGGGACACCTTGATGACAATATTTGATACTGATTTTCAGTGGGCAATCAACTTCGAACTATCACAGGATAACAGTTGCTTGATTGTACAGAAATTTGAAAAATAATTCCATAGCCCAGCACGTAAAGCGTGTCTTGCTCTGTTTCACAGCGCACGCTTTATGAACAAACTCGTAGGCAGTTATATAATGAAAAACATCAAAGCCCTATTGCTGGTACTTTTTCTTCCACTGACAGTTGTTGCAACCGGACAAGTTGGAGATATTCTGATATGGAAAGGAGACACTTTAACAGTTTTTTCGAACCCGCTCGAATTACGGAAAGATATTAACTCCTTAAGGCCAAAGCTTTTTGGAATTAAAGAAGCAGGGATGAATACAGGATGTTGGCGAGGGTATGTTGCAGAGTGGGAAATAATTGAAGATGAGCTTTACCTGACCAACCTGTTTAGCTGCAGTTACTACCAGGATAGTGTTAAGGCAGATTTGAAAAAGGTGTTTGGTGCTGCCTACAAAAATGGCAAAGTCAAAGCATCTTGGGTAACTGGAGAGTTGCTGATTCCCAAGGGCAGACTTGTTCACTATGTTCACCAGGGATACGACTCTTTCTATGCGTATGAACTTGTGCTGTCTTTCAGGAAGGGTCGCCTGGTTGGCCAGAAACTTTATAACAACTCCATGTCCCACAAATCTATCTACTCAGAAAACCCTGACAGCCTTCAAAAATTCATTTACGCTACTATAGACTGGCAGAGGGTTCCAAACCTGAACGATAAAAAGGAGCGTGTGATTCTTCTTATATATTCAGGCAAAACAACAAAGCCTGACAGTGTCAGGGTTGTTCGTGGAGCGGAAAATGAAATACTCACAAACGAAGCAGTAAGAGTGGTAAGTATGCTTCCTGATTGGGATGTTTACTACAAACGAGGCAAAGTATATCCAATGCCGTGGACTATGCCAATCATATTTAGCGAAGAAAAAAGAAAAAAATACGCCCGCTAACAAAATGTAGCTTTCACCTTCGCAGCACTTCGGGCTTTGGCTGCACGAGTAACACTCTCGGTAGTATGAATTGCCTAACATAACAAACCAATCATTCAATAAAGTGGCTCACAAAACCTTCCCTACTTCCCCTTCCAGGGCTACTGCATTCAAGTATTTCGGCAGTTATGCCGTCGGCTACTTTTCCGATAAGCTTCAAGCCTGCTGCTACTAATTAAAACTGCAGGGGGCGTCCAATTTTAGAGCAGAAGAGCGGTCAAAGGATATGGCTCATCAATTATTGTGTTTCCACTCAAAACAGTAGCTGGATTTCAGTAGCGTCCTGGTTCGCTGCTGTTATACTTGTCTTTAAAGCTCCATTTACCCGCATCTCAGTTGCCCTACTCACTTATGCAACATTATTGCAAATAAAGTCAAACATTCCTACCTTTAGCACAGCTGTTGGCGACACATAAGTTTTAAGAAGCGGCTTTCCGAGCAAGATCGCCTAACCGCTAACAGTTATAAGAGTACTTTTTACCACATTAAAATGAATCGTATGACAGACACTAAGTATTATGATGTGATCATCATTGGCGGAAGTTATGCAGGGCTTTCTGCAGCAATGGCCTTGGGGCGATTGCTGCGAAACGTTTTGATTATTGACAGCGGATTGCCTTGCAATAGGCAGACGCCGCATTCGCATAACTTCATTACACAAGACGGAGAAAAACCTGGTGTAATTGCTGCAAAAGCCAAAGCACAGGTTCTACATTACAGCACCGTTGCGTTTCTCACGGGGCTGGCTGTGCGCGGAGCGAAAATTGAGAACGGGTTTGAGATTACCACGCAGGAAGGAGAAGTAGTTAAAGGACGAAAATTGATTTTTGCAACGGGCATAAAGGATATTATGCCCGATATCATGGGCTTTTCAGACTGCTGGGGCATTTCTGTTATACATTGCCCCTACTGCCACGGGTACGAGTTCCGGGATCAAAAAACAGGAATTATGGCAAACGGAGAAAGGGCTTTTCACATTGCCTCACTGGTCAGTAACCTGACAAATAATATCACGATCATGACTTCGGGAAAAGCAGACTTTAATGCAGGTCAACTCGCGAAACTGCAAAACCCTAACATACAAGTTGTAGAGACAGAAGTTACTGAAATAGAGCATGAAAATGGGCACCTTAGAAGTGTAGTTTTCAGTGACGGCAGTAAAACAGATTTTAAAGCTGTTTATGCTGCAGTTCCATTTACACAACACTCTGACATTCCTGTTTCGTTAGGATGTGAATTGACAGCGCAAGGTCATATCAAAGTAGATAGTTTTCAGAAAACAACCATAGATGGAATATTTGCGTGTGGCGACAATTCAGCCATGATGCGCTCGGTTGCCAACGCTGTCTACAGCGGCAATTTAACAGGTGCCATGGCAAATAAAGAACTGACAGACGATCAGTTTTAGCTAAACATTACCCCCAGCCCTTACTTAGGCTGCTATCCAAAACATAGTAGCGAAGGGAAATTGCGAAAATTTGAGTAGCTTAAGCACCTGAAAATTCAGACACTACAGCGCAGATGAACACAAAAATAGTAATGGCATCCAGTGCGATATTGCTAGGTGCTGCAGGGGTGGTACTCACCTTTGTCCCTGATGAACTAGTGCGTTACATGCGATGGGCCCCAATGGAGTCCTTGCTCTTTGTAGTGCAGCTACTCGGGGCGCTTTATTTTGCCTTCGGCATGCTGAATTGGATGGCTAAAGGGAGTTTGATTGGTGGCATTTACAACCGCCCGATTGCCATTGCCAATCTTTCGCATTTCCTGATAGCCGGGCTGGCCCTGGCAAAAGGGCTGATCGCTCATCCTGATTTACCGCTTAGCGTATGTCTTATAGGAATTGTTTACATTGTGTTCACAGTTCTATTCGGAATTATACTATTCAGGCATCCACTATCCCAACCATCACAACATGACAGCAAGACTAACAAACCTGTGGAGTATCATCAATAAAGGGCTGACCTTTGTTAACGCGATCTTATTTGGAGTTGTCTTCGGCGGCATGGCTTTTTTTGATTACAAGAAGGAGCGATACAAACAGGTTCCTGCCTGGGCTAACATCCTGTTGTTGCTGTTACTTGGTTTCGCAGCAATCGTTTCCATGTATAATTTCCTGTAAATGGTTTGGGTGTATAATCGCGCAACCGTAACAGACCGCAAGTAGTAGCGCCTTGCTAACTTTTCCCCTACATGAAATTAGACCTTTACCAGATAGACGCATTTACTGACAGCATCTTTGGGGGTAACCCCGCCTGCGTAGTTCCGCTCCGGGAGTGGCTACCAGATGAGCTGTTGCTGCAAATAGCGAAGGAGAATGCCGTGGCAGAAACGGCATTCTTTGTCGAAACCGGAGATACGGTGCATCTGCGTTGGTTTACACCCGAAATCGAAATGGATTTATGTGGCCACGCCACACTGGCCACAGCACATGCTTTGAAAACAATCCGGCACTACCCCAAGGACAGCATTGTGTTTGAAACCCTAAGTGGTGCGCTAACAGTTACCACAAGCAAGGACATGTATACGCTGGACTTTCCCTCCAGAAGCCCTGTTCCGGCTACCCTTCCCAACAACATTAAAAACGCATTGAGCATCCAGCCCAAACAGGTGTTGAAGGCACGGGATTATGTGTTGGTTTACGAGACTGAGCAGGAAATAAAAAATATCACCATCGACCAGCAATCATTCGACCAGCTAAACCTTGATCCGGGAGGCGTGGTGGTTACGGCAAAAGGCACAAACTGCGACTTTGTTTCCAGATTTTTCACCCCGCAGTCCTCCATTCTGGAAGATCCTGTGACAGGCTCGGCGCACTGCTCCCTTATCCCCTACTGGAGCGGACAACTGCATAAAAAGGAGCTCACCGCCATGCAGCTCTCCGAAAGGCAGGGCACCTTGTTTTGTATAGACAAAGGCGAACGGGTACTCATTAGCGGCAAGGCCAAAACCTATTCCATCGGCACCCTTTGGACAGCATAAAATTTGAATTAGCGAAGTATAGCAATCCTCAATAATACTTAGGAGCATGTTTTACTTTGTATGTAAGCTAATCCTATCACAAAAACAGAAGAGGCGCCGGAAATGGCGCCTCTTCTGTTTTTAATTATGGAAGTTACAAATTACGGCTGCAGCTTCTTGCTCTTTTCCAAGGCATCATATACCACCTGCAGCACGTTGGTGCGGGTGTTCAGTTGGCTAAGCTTAGGATTCTCGCGTGTAGGGTGCACCCGGTTCGACAGGAAGACATACACCAGGTTGTTCACTGGGTCGATCCAGGTGTAGGTGCCGGTAAAGCCGGAGTGGCCGAAACTTTCAACCGGAGCGCTTGGCGCGGCGTTGCTGTTCTGCTCGCCTGGCTTGGCCGGGCGGTCGAAGCCGAGGGCGCGGTAATTGCCCTGCTCACAGAACTGGCACTTGCTGAATGCACTTACGGTATTGCCGCCAATGTAGGTTTCGCCTGCAAATTTGCCGTCGTTCAAGTATAGCTGCATGAGTTTTGCCACATCGTTGGCATTGCCAAACAAGCCGGCATGGCCACTTACGCCGCCCAGCATGGCAGCTCCCTCATCGTGCACAGTTCCGTGCAGCAGCTGCTTCCGGAACAGGGAATCTACCTCGGTTGGCACAATTTGTTTGGCAGGATATTTTTTGTAGGGATTGAACGTCAGGGTGCTGGCCCCGATTGGCTTATAGATGTTCTGCTTCAGGTACGTTTCGAAATCCTGACCTGTGATGTGCTGCACCACCAGCGGGGCAAGTATAAACGAAAGGTCGCTGTAAACATAACCCGGCTTCTCGTTCAGCGGGGACTCCTTTATTTCGTCATAAATCTTGCTGGCATACTTGCGGTGGATGTACAGGTTTTCTGCCACCTTTATCGGGAAGCGGCGGGAGGAATCAGCTTTAAAAGTAGCCCATTTGAATTTGCCGTTCTTCTTCACCGTCTCCTTCCAGAAAGGAATCCAGGCTTTTAACCCAGCCTGGTGTGTCAGGATGTCGCGGTACTTCAGGTTAGCTTTGTTAGAGCCCTGCATCAGCGGCAGGTATTCCCCCAGCGTGCGGTCCACATCAAAGCGCCCCTCCCCTGCCAGCTTCATGAAGGCAGCCAACGAGGTGCTGATTTTAGTAACTGAAGCTAGATCGTACAGGTCAGTGATTTGCACCGGCTGCTCCTGTGCATACGTATGGTAGCCGAATGCCTTTTGGTAAATTACTTTTCCATCTTTCGCCACCAGCACCTGGGCACCGGGAGTGGCTCCCTGCGCCATCGCCTGCGCCACCAGTGAATCGATGCCTGCCAGGTCTGCTGCCTTCAGTCCCACGGCTTCCGGCTGAGTATAGGCAAAGCGCACAGCACCCTGAGTTTTCAGGCCATCCCCCACTTTGAAGGCGTTCGATACCGTAACCGGCAGTTTTCCCTTTGCCCCAACACCCCCGAAAATCAGCTGCGAGGCCACGTCCTGCGCCAGGTCCGTTTCCTGGTATGCAGCGAGCACGGCATCGGCTTTCTCCAGCCCCTCCATATAAGCCAGGCTATACACGTTGCCAAACACACTTACCACCGTAGGTTTGGAGCGGATCAGGTCTTTCAGGAACAAATCCATCTCAGCGGTGATGCCGAAACTGCTGCCACCCGCTTTCAGGTTTAGTTTGTGCACACCCGCCAACACCAGGTTATAGGGCTGCAGTTTCTCTTTCAGCGCCTGCAGCTCGGCTATACTTGCCGTGGGCGGAAGAAAGAAAGTATCTACCTGGGTATAGCGGGCAAGGCCGCGCTGGAAAGCTGTTTCTTTTTTCGTGCCGATGGCGAGCGCGGCTATTTTAAGCGTATCCAGGCGCTGCAGTGGCAGTATGTTCCGCTTGTTGCGCAGC
This sequence comes from Pontibacter akesuensis, assembly GCF_001611675.1. NCBI lineage: Bacteria > Pseudomonadati > Bacteroidota > Cytophagia > Cytophagales > Hymenobacteraceae > Pontibacter > Pontibacter akesuensis. The sequence goes on from NZ_CP014766.1 coordinate 341,406, forward strand.
AGCGTGAGCGAAGCCTCCACCAGCTGCTGGTTCAGGAACTCGGCGTGGGGGTTATTCAGGTCCGCAATGAGGTTCTTTGTTTCGATAGGTTGCCAGTTATCCAGCCCCAGCCACTGCTTGGCAGCCAGTACTTTGCGCACACGCGTGTCTATTTCCTCCTGCGTTATTTCTTTGTTGGCAATGGCTTTTTTTACCTCCGAAATGGTGGTGCCCACGTCCATAGTATTCAGCAGCACATCGTTTCCGGCCAGCAGCGCCTTCACGTCCACCACTCCCGGAGGATAGAACTTGGCCACGCCCTGCATGTTCAGTGCATCCGTAAACACTAGCCCCTCATACTTCATTTCCTTCTTCAGCAGGTCTGATACAATTGGTTTAGAAAGCGTGGAAGCCAGGTTGGGCGTGTTGTCCAGCACCGGGATGTTCATGTGGGCCACCATCAGACTGCCGAGGCCATTGTTCATGAGCTGGCGGAACGGGTACAACTCCACTGAGTCAAGCCTGATTTTGGAGAAGTTAATCACCGGCAGGCCGTAATGCGAGTCTACGTTTGTATCGCCGTGGCCCGGAAAATGCTTGGCATTGGCCAGCACCTTGTTGTCCTGCATGCCGCGCATATACGCCATGGCCTTGCGGCTCACGTTATACTTATCTTCCCCAAAAGAGCGGAAGCCAATTACAGGGTTGTTGGCGTTATTGTTCACATCCACCACTGGCGCAAAGTTTACGTGTATGCCCAGGCGGCGGCACTGGCGCGCAATCTCCGCTCCCATTTCATAAATGAGTTGCTCATCTTCTATGCCGCCGAGCGCCATTTGGTACGGAAACCTGGTGGTGCTGTCCAGGCGCATGGCCAGGCCCCACTCGGCATCTATACTTACCATCAGCGGCACCTTGCTTTCCCGCTGGTAGCGGTTCGTCATCATGGCCTGGCGTACCGGCCCGCCCTGGAAAAAGATAAGGCCGCCCACTTTGTACTGCTGCACTAGTTGGCTGATGGAGTCTATGTGCGCCTGGTTTTTGTTCGAGTATACCGGGATCATAATCAGCTGCGCAATGCGCTCCTCCTCCGACAGCGTATTGAACACGGAGTCCACCCACGCCTGGTTTGCGCCCATGAAGGGAGGATCGGTGGCCGGGTTGAAGACACGGGCGGCGGCTTTTTCAGTGGAGCTGCGGCCTGTTTTCGGCTTTTGTTTCTGCGCCTCGGCCTGCATCGCCCCAGAAAGGAAAAGGGCAAGCAGGAGTAGCAAATGGTATGGTCTTTTCTTCAAAGCGTTAAGTAATTTTGCATTAGCGGGTTTGATGGCAATTTAAGGTTATTCTGCCTAAAATTCGCCACCACAGCAGGTTTATTAGCGGCTGTGGCACCAGGTCAAATACAAACAAGGTACTCTTTTATTTTCTGCTTCTTCCTTTTGTGCGGCGCGCTACCCTGCTATCTTTGAGGCCGGAAGCCTGCGCAGTACAACGCTGTACCCAGAGCTTCTCCACTGCCACAGTCCCAGCCGTTTATGTTTACAGTATTAAAAAAAACGTTTGTTCTAAACGTTCTTTGCCTCCTTGTTATTGCCGCTGCCGCACATGCGCAGTCATTGGCCCCGAAGCGTGAGTTCCGGGCGGTTTGGGTAGCCAGCGTGGCCAACATCGACTGGCCGAGCCAGAAGGGGCTTTCGCCGGTAACACAGCAGAAGGAGTTTACCTTTTTAGCGGACGCGCACCAAAAGAACGGCATGAATGCCCTGATCGTGCAGATACGCCCGGCCGCCGATGCATTTTACCGCAGCAAGCTGGAGCCGTGGTCGGAGTGGCTGACTGGCCTGCAGGGAAAAGAGGTAAACCCGCCTTACGACCCCCTGGATTTCATGCTACAGCAGACGCATGAGCGCGGCATGGAGTTCCACGCCTGGTTTAACCCCTACCGTGCCACCTTCGACACCAAGGCTGTCACTGCCCCGGACCATATCACCAAGCGTAGGCCGGAATGGTTTGTCAAGTATGACGGCAAACTGCTCTTCAACCCGGGCATTCCGGAGGTGCGCACTTACATCACCTCCATTATCATGGATGTGGTGCGCCGCTACGACATTGACGGTGTTCATTTTGACGACTACTTTTACCCTTACCCCATCGCCAACACGCCCTTCCCCGACGACAGCACGTTTCTGAAGCACTCCAATGGCTTCAGTAACAAGCAGGACTGGCGCCGTAACAACGTAGACCTGCTTATAAAAGGTATTTCAGACAGTATTCAGGCTGTGAAACCATACCTGAAGTTTGGCATCAGCCCCTTTGGCGTTTGGAAAAACAAAGACGAAGATGTGGCTGGCTCTGCTACCCGGGCTGGTGCCCCCACCTACTCTACCCTCTATGCCGATACCCGCAAATGGATGCAACTGGGCTGGATTGATTACCTGGTGCCGCAGGTATACTGGCACATTGGGCACAAGGCGGCCGACTATAAAACAATTGTGGAATGGTGGGGGCTGAACTCCTTTAACCGCCACCTGTACATTGGGCACGGCGCTTACAAAATAGGCACCGACAACAACGCCGCCTGGCAGGACCCAAACGAGATTCCACGCCAGTTGCGCCTTAACCGCTCCTTGCCCACCGTAGGGGGCAGCGTCTTTTTCAGCTCAAAATCCATCATGAAAAACACGCAGAACGTGCAGGACTCGCTCCGGGTATATTACCGGCACCCGGCGCTGGTGCCTGTTATGGAATGGAAAAAAGCAAAAGCTCCGGCAGCCACCACTATTGTAAAGGCGCAGCAAACTACCAAAGGCGTGCACCTGCAGTGGCGGCAAATCCCGGACGCGCGATACTACGTTATTTACCGTTTCGAGAAAAACACCTTTTGCGAATTGCCCATCTGGCACAAAGAATACTGGGAGCCGTTTCAGGCAGAGCTCAATAACCCGGCGCGCATCGTTGGCAGGGTGTTCGGTAACAACACGCATTTCCTGGATAGGACAGCCCTGGAGGACGGAAAGTATACGTACGTTATCACCACCCTGGACAGGCTACAAAATGAAAGTGCTCCCTCGGCAGGCGTTACCGTGAAGTATAAGAATTACAATTTGTAACCAAAGCTCAAAAGCAGGAAGAAGCTTTCCCTGTAAATCGAAAAGCAGCTATACCTATACCGACTTTGCCCAATAAGCAGAAGGGTGTAACAAAGGATAAACTCTACAGAAGGACTGCCTTACCCGAGTCCCACGTCGAGCACCATCATCACCACAAACCCCACTATCAGGCCTAGCACGGCAACGTCCGTGTTCTTGTCGCGCTGAGTTTCGGGTATCACCTCCTCCACCACCACATAGATCATGGCCCCAGCGGCAAAAGCGAGGGCAAACGGCAGGGCAGGCTCAATGTAAACGACGGCTAAAGCTCCAATCACGCCAGCCACAGGCTCCACAATGGCAGACATCTGGCCGTACCAAAAGCTTTTGAAACGGCTGATGTTGAGTCGGCGCAATGGCATGGCCACGGCAAAGCCCTCCGGAAAATTCTGCAAACCGATGCCAAAAGCCAGTGTGATGGCCGCCGTTAGGGTCACACCTTCTGCGCCGTTGGCAGCGGCACCGAAAAGCACGCCCACCGCCAGCCCTTCCGGAATATTATGAATAGTGATGGCTAGTATAAGCAGCGTGGTGCGGTGCCAGGTGGTTTTAACTCCCTCCTTTTCGCTTTCCTCAAAGTTGATGTGCAGGTGCGGGGCCAGCTTATCGAGCCCGAAAATAAAGAGCGAGCCGCCAAGAAACCCTACGGCGGCGGGCATCCAGCTCATGCCCGGGTACAGCTGCTCCGAGTACTCGATGGCCGGGGCCAGTAACGACCAGAAACTGGCCGCCAGCATCACCCCGCCGGTAAAGCCCAGCATAATGTCTTGCCAGGCGCGGTTCAGATCCTTGAAGAAGAAAACCATACTTGCCCCAAGCGCCGTAACCAGCCAGGTAAACACCGTGGCGAGCAACGCCGCGTAAACAGGACCAATGTCCCGCAGAAAAGACTCTAAACTTTCCATCATATCGAAGTGTCAGCTGCTAAATACCGGATGAGGCTTAAATTTGTTGCTCCTGCGGCACCTGTTTATCGGCCATACCGCTTCCTGACTTCTTCCACGTAGGCTTGCATGCGCTCGTAGTGCGAGCCTTTCCAGTACACGCGGCCGCAGGAGGGGCAGCGGTAAAACTCCTGAAAGTATAGTTTTGTTTTCGGCGGAAGCTGCTCCAGCACCTCCTGTTTCGGAACAGCAAGTATGGGCGTGTTGCACTCCAGGCAAAGCGTGAAAGGCTTAAAGTGCTGCCAAAGCGCATAGCGGCTGATGATTTCTTCCAGCTGCTCCTCTGTATGCTGAGAGCGTAGCCAGTAGCCCCACGTAACCGCCTTCTGTTTGAGCAGGCCGACATCCCGCGTGAGCACCACCCGCTGTTGCTCCTGCGCCAACTGTGCGATAGCGCTATCTGAGAAGTCTGTTTCATACAGCGTGTCCAGGCCCAGCAGGCGCATGCGCTTTGCCAGTGTGCCCAGGTGCACATCCAAGATAAACATGGACGGTGCGGGATGCTTCACTGCAAAAGAATAACCAGCAGGCCAGCTATACTTGGCAGAGAGCGGATAAACCTGCACGTCATCATTATGGTGGATAGGCTGTTGAAACGCAGCGGGTTTGTTGTTGATCAAGATCACATCCACCTCCGGATGGGGCACGCCACTGGCTTCGATGGCGTCTTTTACGGCCGGGGCACCCTTGAAAACATAGCTTATCGGCTGCTCCCTATCCCGCTTTTTCAGGAAGTCCTGTAGGGCTCCATGAAAGTTAAACTGAGCGGTATGCTGCTTTTCCTCCTGCATGTTTCCTCATACGGTGACTTATGCTGCTACTGCTGTACCAAGTATGGAATTACAGCAGCAGCGTTGATACAGCAAGCGACACCAAACCTTAAGCCGCTGGCTAGAAAGCTCTATTCAGGAGGAAAGATCAAGCAAAGAGCTTTGGAATTTGCTGCCACAGTGTATAGCCGCCGAGGTAGGCCATCACCAGCACCACCAGCACACCAAATACAGTAAGCAGCAGCGGGTGGCGGTAGTCTCCTACTATTTTTGGTTTATAAGCGGCAAACAGCATAGTACCCAACGACAGCGGCAGGATGAGCCCGTTTAACGCGCCGGCAAGTATAAGCAGGCGTACCGGCTGGCCGATGGTGATGAAAATAGCCGTGGAGACAAGTATAAACCCAATGATCACCCAATTCTCATGCTGCTGGATTTTGGGGCTGAACGACTTGAGAAACGAAACGGAAGTATAAGCCGACCCGATCACAGACGTGATGGCGGCAGACAGCATCACCACACCGAACAGCTTATAGCCTAAGTTTCCCGCAGCCTGTTGAAACACCGATGCAGGAGGATTGGCAGGATCAAGGGTCAAGCCTTTGCTCACGACACCCAGCGCCGCCAGAAACAGAAACACCCGGATAAGTGAGGCGACGCTGATGCCCATCACAGCACTTGTACTCACTTCAGACAAGGCATCCCGGCCCTTTATGCCCGCATCAAGCAGGCGGTGGCCTCCGGCAAACGTAATATAGCCGCCCACGGTGCCTCCAACAAGTGTAATTATCGCGATGACGTCTACTTCATCCGGCATAAACGTTTTGGCCACGGCCTCCCCCACTGGCGGTGCCGACGTGAAGGCCACGAACAAAATCAGCAGGATCATCAGGAAACCCATCACCTGCGCAAAGCGGTCCATCACCTTGCCTGCTTCCCGCATCAGGAATACCCCAATGGCCACGGCAGCGGCAATCATAGCGCCGGTTTCTGCCGAAATACCAAACAGCACATTCAGCCCCAGGCCTGCGCCGCCCACATTGCCGATATTAAAAGCCAAACCGCCCAAGACGATAAGTAGGGAGAGCAGCACACCCAGCCCCGGCAGCACAAGGTTGGCTATGTCCTGCGCCCGCCGCTCCGACACCGCAATCACGCGCCACACATTCAGCTGCACCCCAATGTCAAGTATAATCGAAAGCAGGATGACAAAACCAAAGCTGGCCATCAGTTGCTGCGTGAATACCGTGGTTTGGGTCAGGAAGCCGGGGCCAACGGCGGAGGTGGCCATCAGGAAGGCGGCGCCGAGCAGTACGCTCCAGTTTCTCTTTTGTTTTTTCATGCGATGCTACAGCGCGGTGATCCGGATTTTTTCTTCTTGAAGGACTTCTTGAATATGGCGGGCAAACTCCAGCGCATGGGCGCCATCGCCATGAATGCAAACAGTATTCGCCTGTATCTCCACCTCCGTTCCCTGCTGCGAGAGCACCTTGCCCTCTTTTACCATCCGCACCACCTGCCGCACCGCAACGTTATGGTCGGTGATCAACGCGTTCGGCTGGCGACGTGAGGTCAGGGTGCCATCCTGTTGGTAGGTGCGGTCGGCAAAGACCTCGTTCGCTGTGCTGATGCCAAGCTTTTTGCCAGCCTGTATCAGCTCGCTTCCGGCTAGCCCGTAAAGTATAAGCTCCGGCTCCACGCGGTAAACAGCTTCGGCAATGGCCTCGGCAAGTGCTGCGTTGGTGGCGGCCATGTTGTAGAGCGCCCCGTGCGGTTTCAGGTGATGCAGCCTGGCTCCCTCCGCTTTCGCAATGGCCGTTAAAGCCCCTAGTTGGTACACCACCAGGTCGTACACCTCTTCAGCGGAAACCGCCATTTCGCGGCGGCCGAAACCCGCCAAATCCGGCAGGCCCGGGTGCGCCCCGATAGCCACGTGCTGTGCCAGGGCCTCCCGCACCGTTCTTTTCATGGTGGCCGGATCCCCGCCGTGGTAGCCGCAGGCAATGTTGGCAGAGCTGATGTATTTCAGGAGTTCGCTGTCGTTGCCCATGCGCCAGGCGCCAAAACTCTCGCCCATGTCGCAGTTCAGGTCTACGGCGTAGTTGCTCATACTTTGTGTAGCTTGTGATAGATGGCTTGCTTGAGGCCGCTGATGTTTTGTTCCTGCTGGATGTACAGGCGCTGCGCCTCCTCCAGTGTCACTTCTTCGAAGCGGATAGTTTTGGTGGGCTGCACCTGCGCCAGTTGCGGCAGGTCGGCACTTATCACCTGCGCAATGTGGGGATAGCCGCCCGTAGTCTGAGAATCCGCCATTAAAACGATAGGACTTCCTTCTGCGGGTACCTGCACCGCCCCAAAGCTAACCGCAGTGGACAACAACTCCGCTTCCTGCTCTAAGGCCAGGATTGCTCCCTGCAGCCGCAAACCCATCCTATCCGACTGTATGGTGACACTGAACTTTTCATTCCAAATATAGTTCTGGCTGTTTTCCGTGAAAAGGGTGTATTCAGAGCCCCGCAGTGCCCGCAGCACCGGATTTGGCTTATAGGTTGGGAGTAGTTCCGGCTCTGGAAACCAGCTGGCCACCGTGAAAGCGGTCTGCTCATCGCGCAGCAGCAGCCTGCTTAGCACCAGCCTGTTTAGCTCGTTCGGCTCCCCGGCGTGCAGTACATCACCGCTCCGCAAGGCCCTGCCCTCCAGGCCGCCGATGCCGGCGCGCAGATAGGTTGCGCGGCTACCTATTACTTCCGGCACCGCCAGACCTCCTGCCACGGCTAAATAGGCATAATTTCCGACCAAGGGCTTTCCAAAGCTCAGCACGCTGCCTGCCTTTACCAGCACCGGCCGCCACAGGTATACCCGTTCTCCGTTTATACTTGCTGAGAGGTCAGCGCCGCCCAATGCTATCAGTGTCTCCTGCTCAAAAGCTAGCTCAGGCCCCTGCTGGGTGATCTCAAGTGCCGCGGCATTTTTCTCGTTCCCCAGCAGCAGGTTCGCCAGGCGCAGGGCAAGCTTATCCATGGCTCCTCCCACAATTACACCTTGCTTCTGGTAGCCATAGCGCCCCAGGTCCTGCACCGTTGTCAGTAGCCCCGGCTTATGAACTGTTATGCCCATGCCACCTCCTTTCGCTTCAGGAACTCTTCTTCAGAAATCGGCACAAAACGCACTTTATCGCCGGCCTGCAGGAGGCTGGGCATTTCCCGTTTTGCGTTGAAGAGCTGCACCGGTGTTTGCCCGATCAGCTGCCAGCCTCCGGGGGTGCTGATGGGATAAACCCCCGTCTGCTCGCCTGCAATGCCCACACTGCCTGCCGGGATGCTTTGCCGCGGCGTGGCTTTGCGAGGTGTGGCAATGCTTTTATCCATGCCGCCTAAGTATGGAAAGCCCGGAGCGAAGCCGATCATGTGCACCAGATACTCCTTGCTGCAGTGCCTGTCTACTACCTCGCCCATACTTAGCCCGCAGTGTGCGGCCACCGCCTCCAGATCGGGACCATAAGCTCCGCCATACACCACCGGAACCTCCACCAACTGCACGGCAGGTGTCTCCTTTTCTTCCAAATGAAACAAAAGCTGCTGCAGCTGTTGAACCACCTCGCTATAAGCATCTTTTTTTCCCTTCTGGCTTATCACCCAAGGGTCATAATACACGGTGATGGTGGTAAAGGCAGGCACATACTCCACCAGTCCCTCAAAGGGCTGTTCTTCTAAAAGCGCGGAAAAGGCACGGATGCTGGCGTGTGTGCCGGGGTCTATGGTGTGCCCGAACTGCAGCACAATGGCTGTATCGCCGAGCGGGCACAGCTGAAAAGGTAGTTTCTGAATCGCTTCCTGTGGCATAGGTAGGTTATACTTGCTGCTCCTGCCGCGGGTTCAGGTAGTAGGCTTTATTCTTGAAGGGCACCAGCGCCAGCACCACAGCCTGCTCATACAGTTCGCGCCGGTCCAGCGCATTTTGCGTAAGCAACCCAATGGCGCCTCCTTTTTGCTTGGAGTTGGAGTGGCCGAACACCTGGTCATCGGCATCGCCCAGCTCCAGCCCCTGCTCTACCAGCTCCTGCACCGCCTTGGGCAGGAAGAAAGCACCCGAGCGCGCTTTGCCCGTCTGCTCCCGATCCTGCACCACCACCCAGGCAAAAGCCGCGAGTTCGCCGTTAAACTTTTCGATGCCGCCTTCAATGCCAATCCAGAAATCAGCTTCCGGGTGTGACGCACGCGCATTTTCCACCCGGTTCAGTGCCCCATGCAGCGTCTCCTGATCCGACATAGGTTGGTCAGCCACGCCAGAAGGCACCGACACCGGCGTTGGCATGAAGGCATCCTCCGGAAACATTCGCTTCAGCCCATCCAGCGCAGCATTCACTTTCACCGGGTTTTTGGAGGCAACTACTACGTTGTATTTCATCTTTTAAGACCTTAGTATCTAGACGATAGATTTTAGATTAAACTGGCGCAGGCATTCGCTTTAGCTTATCAGGTAAAAAGTATAGCATACCGCCAGTGTGAGCATGCGCCATCACCTAAAGAAAAGAAAATATTCTGAACTAGCCTCGAACACCAGCGGCAGAAAGTATAGGTCCGCAAGTTTCGTCGGCTTATGCGTATATTTGAGAAGTATGAAAAAGACAAAAAGACACTTACTTATAGCCAGCATCGCCTTGCTGGGCGCTGGCAGCCTTGGCTCGTGCAGCAAACCGACAGCAACATCCAACTCCGCTTTGCCTGTTGAAGCCGGTGTATCTGCGGAGCTGGCCACGTATCGCAAGCAGGTGCTTAGCCAGATCGCCTACAACATCAGCTTGACTATTCCTGCATCGAAACAGGAGCCGATCCTAGGAAACGAAACCATTACATTCCGGCTGTCAGACAACAGCCAGCCGCTGCAGCTCGACTTTAAAGAGCAGCCCGATCATCTGAAACAAGTATGGGTGAACGGCAAAAAGATAGCGGCAAGTATAAACCAGGAGCATATTGTGCTTCCTGCAGAGCACCTGAAGAAAGGAGAAAATGAGGTAAAGGTGGAGTTTATTGCCGGCGACCTATCGCTGAACCGCAACCCCGATTACCTCTACACGCTGCTCGTGCCCGACCGTGCCCGCACCGTGCTGCCTGTGTTCGACCAGCCTAACCTGAAGGCCACCTTCAAACTTTCGCTGACAATGCCAAGGGAATGGAACGCGCTAGCGAATGGAATTTTGCAGGATTCAACAGTGTCGGGGCAAGCCAAGACCTATACATTTGCCACGTCCGACACCATTCCTACTTACCTTTTCTCTTTTGCTGCAGGCGAGTTCAAGCACCTGCAGCGCGACATGAAAGGGACGACCATGCACTTTTACCACCGCGAAACCGATACCTCTAAAATAAAGGAAAGCCTGGACCCGATCTTCAACATCCACCAGGAGGCCCTCACCTTCCTGGAAGATTATACCCAGATTCCGTACCCGTTTCAGAAGTTTGACTTTGTGGCAATTCCCGATTTCCAGTATGGCGGCATGGAACATGTGGGAGCAATACAGTATAAAGCCTCTAGTTTATTCCTGGATGAGGGCGCAACCAAAGACCAGAAAATCTCCCGCTCCAACCTGATTGCGCATGAAACGGCCCACATGTGGTTTGGGGATTTGGTAACGATGCAGTGGTTTAACGATGTGTGGATGAAGGAAGTATTTGCCAACTTTATGGCCGACAAAATCACGCAGGTGGCCCTCGAGGATTCCAATTTTGACATGAAGTTTCTGGTCGATCATTTCCCGGCCGCCTACAGCATCGACCGCACCACCGGGGCCAATCCTATCCGGCAGCCGCTCGACAACCTGAACAATGCCGGCTCGCTTTACGGCAGCATCATCTACCACAAAGCCCCGATTATGATGCGCCAGTTAGAGCGATTGATGGGCGAAGCAGAATTTAAAAAGGGCCTGCAGGAGTACCTGAAAACTTACGCCTTCCAAAACGCCACCTGGCCCGACCTAATCAAAATTCTGGATGCCCGCACCCCCGCTGACCTGCAGCAGTGGAACCAGGTGTGGGTTAACGAGCCGGGCCGCCCGATAATCAGCCACAACCTTGAAACCGACAATGGAAAAATAAAGGCACTGACGGTAAAGCAGCGAGGCGAAGATGGATCAGACAGAATATGGCCACAGTTCTTCGAGGTAGCGCTTGTTTACCCGAACCGAGTGGAGGAACTGACGGTGGACATGACCAAAAGCGAAGTGGCCGTGCCGGAAGCCGTGGGCAAGGAAGTGCCGCTGTATATACTTTTCAACTCCTCAGGCCAAGGCTACGGCGTGTTTCCGGTAGAGGACGATATGCTGCAGCACCTGTACAAACTGGAGAATCCGGTGCAGCGCGCCTCGGCCTACATCAACCTGTACGAGAACATGCTGAACGGGCGCGAGATCAGCCCTACCGAACTGCTAGCCTTTTACCAGCAGGGCCTCACAAAGGAGCAGGAAGAGCTGAACATCAAGCTCATCACCGGCCAAGTGGGCGACATCTTCTGGCAGTTGCTCACGCCGACTCAGCGCCAGGCGTATGCCGCTGAACTGGAGCAAAGCTTGTGGCAAGCTATGCAGCAGCAACAGGCTGCCAACGTGAAAAAGCTGCTCTTTAAAACCTACCAAAGTATAACTCTCACGCAGCAGGCACAGGACAGGCTGTACACCATCTGGAAGGAGCAGAAAGCCCCTGCCGGTGTAAAGCTGAATGAGGATGATTATACCTCGCTGGCCCTTGCGCTGGCCGTTCGCGATTACCGTAGCGATATCCTGCAGCAGCAATTAGCCCGCATCCAGAACCCCGACCGGAAAAAGCGGCTGGAGTTTATGATGCCGGCTTTGTCTTCTAAGGTACAGGAGCGGGATGCCTTTTTTGCCTCTTTAGCTGATGCCGAAAACCGCGAGAAAGAATCTTGGGTTGCCTCAGCTTTGGGCTATCTGCATCACCCACTGCGTGCACAGGCTTCGGGAAAATACCTACCCAAGAGCCTGGAACTGCTGGAGGAGATTCAGCAGACAGGCGATATATTCTTTCCTTTTAATTGGCTCAGCGCCACCCTCGGCTCTTACCAGTCGCCAGAGGCAGCCAAGGTAGTGCGCGATTTTCTCACAGCAAACCCCGACTACAACCCAAAGCTAAGAGCAAAGATCCTGCAGGCGGCAGATGGCTTGTTCCGTGCTGTGAAACTGGTGACGACACAGCAAACTGGCAGCTAGTTTATACTTGCAGTACATGCAAAAGGGGAAGCCAAATTGACTTCCCCTTTTGCATGTACATCCTATTCAAATTTGATTCCCATCCGCCTGGCTGCTTTGCACAGCAAATGATACTTGCTTCAAATAAGAATGAAGGGTTTTTTTAGCTGTATAAGTTGTTTCTCTTTCCTGTCATTTCGACGAAAGGAGAGATCTTTACATGATTCCAGATAGATTTCTCGCCTTGCTCGAAATGACATTGGTAAATACAGGTTGAAATTTACTTGATTGACGGATCGGCGTCAGAAGAAACCAAACTCATCTACAAAACAGAAAAGGCCCGGCAAAACCGGGCCTTTTCTGTTTTATATTAGTAGCTTTTATTGCTTGATAATGCGAACTGTCTGGCTGTTGTTCTGGCTGATTACCTTCAGGTAATACAGGCCTGCCTTCAGGCGGTTGCTGTTCAAGTCGAGCTTAAAGCTGCCGTCTTTAGTGCTGATCTGCTTGCTCAGTACCTCATTGCTGAAGTGGTCATAAAGCACTACCTGCACATCGCCATTCACCATACCTTCAATCTTCACCTCAGCGAAGTCCTTCAGTGGGTTCGGGTAAACAGTTATTGAGAATGGCATAGAAGGTGCCGGCTCCACGGCTTCCTCGCCGCAGGCTACTGTACCACAGCTACCAAGGGTTGCGCCAAGTTTCAGCATCGGTTCCACTGCCTGTACCGGCACACATAGCGTGCGTGCACTTTCCATGGAGCGTCCCGGAGGTCTGAAGCAAATTTCCACCATCGGAGTGCGTGCGTTTTTCGTGCAGACAACATTCACCACACAAACCTGTACTTCATCCGTTCCCGTGCGTCCGTTGCTGTCTGTTACCGTTACCGTGTAGGTTGTGGTTTCATCAGGGCATACTTGTATGCTCTGGCCGGTCTGGCCGTTGCTCCAGGTGTAGGTATACATGCCTGATCCATCAGTCGGCGTGCTGGCGGTAAGCGTAGCACAAGCCTGTGGTGCATAGCCAAAGTATACGGTCTGGTTGGTGCCGGCATCCACTACTAATGGCGCAGGTGCCGTTAACTCAAACCGCACCAGTACCGGCAGGTGGTCAGAGGTCGTGTTTCCGTAATTCTCGATGTAGGAGAAAGGAATTATAAGTCGCTCTGACCCTTCAATATACTCCTCATAAAGCTCGTCGCTGATGGTGATGTGGTCGATTACGTTCTCCTGTGTGATGTAAGAGCGCAGGCCCGCCTCGCTAAGCGAAAGAGTCACTACATCGTAATCTATATCCTGCACAAACAACTGGTATACAGTTTCGCCGCTGCCAATTGAGGCATCCACGTCATCGTTGTAATCACCCAGAAGTATGAGGTTTGCGTTGGCGTAGTGCGTGTCCAATGAGTCTTTCAGCACCTGCACATCGTAAGCACGGCGGGCCAGGTCGTTGTTGTTCGAGCCTGATTTTGCGTGGATGTTGATGAGCTGGATACGCTCCGTCACGCCGTTGATCGTCGCATCCACCGTAACCATGTAAGGCAGGCGGCCACTCGACCAGAACGAGGATGCCTCGCCAGACGGATAGTTATTGAGCAGGTCCGTCTGACCAGCGCGGGCGGCATCGTACAGTTCCTCAAACAGCACACGCTCATCCACCACAGTCACTACCTCGGTGTTATAGATAAAGCACAGCTTCTGCGCCGGGAAGTTCGGATCTTCTCCATTGAAGGAATAGGAATAACGATCAGAGCAGATCCGGGCGTAACCGGGAAGCATGTCCACGAGTTGCTGCAGCTGGTTCTCATCCGAAACTTCCTGCACTGCAATGATATCGGCACGGATGCTATCGAGCAATTCAGCGGCATTCTGCAGCTGCAGCAACTCATTGTTCGGGCCGAAATCTTTTTGCGTAGCGCCAAAGAACTCCATGTTCCAGCTCATCACATCCAGCGTCTGGGCAACCGGAATATCGCTTCCGGCTTGCACGTAGGCTTCTGTGCCTGGCAAATCAGCCATAAAGCGCGGCAACAGCTGCAGGCTTCCCCTGAAGCTGCTCACGATACCCGTTATGGTTACCGGCTCCTGTGGCTTCAGGCGGCCTACCAGGTCTTCCACATCGCCATCAATGCGGAGGGCTACAGTGCCTGTGCCGTCCGTTATCTCATAGTTGCTATCCGGGAAAAGCAGGCCTTCCGGGTCCGTAAATGAAATACCAGGTATGGTTACCAGCATGCCTTCATACTGGTTCAGGTCTGCAATGGTGGTTGTTATTGGTGCCAGCGTGGTGGTAGCCGGTCCGAAACTTTCGATGGAAGTGATGTTCACTAACTCCGGCATCTGGTTGAACAGCTCCACAGAGGCCGTGATCTGGATAGAATCGCCAATAGCAAAGGCTCCGTCTCCATGCACCTGCGGATCAAACACAGCGATACCCGCCGTGGCATCCTGCAGGTAAGCCGGGCCGCCAAACTGGTTGGTAGCCGTTAACACACCGCTTACTGTTACGACCGTACCAACAGGCAATGTTCTGGCTTCGGCTATACTTCCCTCTACCGGTACTTCCGGCTCTGGCTCCTGGGTGCTGCCGCCAAAGCTTTGGCCAGTGTTGATCAGGTTATAGGTGCTTGTAATCGGGCCACCCCAGGTAAAGTCGGCATAGCTGGTACCGGTACCGGTTAGCTGGAGCGAGTAGTTAAGCGGTGTGGAGCTGCTTTCCATTACACCGATATCTTCGCTGGTCACACCTGCTGCAAGACCATCGGTTGCCGTAAAAGAGCCCTCATAGCTAAGGAACTGTACTACTTCGCCATCTGGGTTGATCAAGGCAACACCATCAGGTGCGCCATTCTGCAAGCCGGTAATTGCGAAGAAAAGAGTGCCATAGCCATTATCCTGATTCGGAATGGTACCGCTAAGTTCTAGGGCGGAGTAAGCTGTGCCGCCATTGCCGTTGTAGAGTACCAACTGCCAGCCGCTTAAATCAGCGCCTGCATTGCCCGCTATTTCTACTCCCTCACCGGCATCTGCGCCGTCATTATCATAATGCAGCTCGTTGATGAACACCACATCCTGAAGCGGCAGAAATGTCTGTCCATTGTTTACTTCGTCATAAGTAGCAGTGCTGCTGGCAGCCCAGGTAAAGGCATCATAAGATGAGCCTGAGCCAGTCAGTTGCAGCGAGTAGCCGGTAGGAGAATCGCCTGCCTCTGCCACACCGATGTCTTCACTCATCATGCCATCGGCAGGGCCTCCCACAGCCGCAAAGGCTCCTTCATAGCTTAAAAACTGCACGACCTGGCCCTCAGAATTTACCAGCGCAATACCGTCCGGAGAACCGTTCTGCAATCCTGGAATTGGAAAAAATACTGTCCCGAAACCTGACTGCTGATTCGGAATAACACCACTCAGGCTTGTGGTGCTGTAGTTGGCGCCGCCGTTGCCATTATATCCCACGAGCTGCCAACCCTCCAGGTTAGTGCCGGCAAGACCTGCAATCTCAACGCCCTCTCCCGTATCCGTGCTGGCGTTATCGTAATGCAGCTCGTTGATGAAAACAAGCGTGATGGCTGGTTCAGGTTCAGGCTCTGGTTCAGGCTCCGGATCTGGAGTGCCCCCACCCAACGGAAATACCTGGTTGTTATTTATCTCGCCGAAAGTGCTGGTTGCTGCTTCCTGCCAAGTGAAATCTGCAGAGGCGTTCCCATCGTCAATGTTTCCCAGTTGCAGGGAATAACCGGCTGGCGTTGTACTGCTTTCGCTCACACCGATATCCTCGCTCGTCATGCCGCTGGCCGGCCCGTTAACTGCGGTAAGTGTGCCCTCGTAACTCAGGAACTGCACCACCTCGCCTGCTGCGTTTACCAAAGCAATGGCGTCTGGTGATCCATTCTGAATGCCTGGCGTGTTTACTGATAAAAACCCGTAAGAGATGGAAGATGCCGGAACCGCACCAGTTAAGGGTATGGTTTGGTAAGTTTCGTTATTGGAACCGTTGTAGAGTACAAGGCTCCAGCCAGTCAGATCGGTGCCGCTGGGAGCGGCAATTTCAACGGCTTCGCCGGAATCTGTACCGTCATTGTCGTAGTGGATTTCGTTGATGAATACTTGCTGAGCCATTGCTGCCGTAGAAAAGAACAAACAGACCAGAAAACTCAGCAGCCGAAGCGGGAGTAATTTTTTTTTCATGCGTAAGAGAGGTATAAGTATGAGTAAAAAAGAAATTACACGTCAGCTTACTACAACCCATCCACCTTCATCACTACCAACACGTTACGGCTATAGCACCCTTGCTTTTACTGCATCCCGGCACTTTAGTTCCCCCGAATCTATTTCCTTTATGTTAAGAAACGAGTCTTCAGTGTGGAGCATACTTTCCTGTATGCAAAAAGCCGCCTCTCCTTTGCAGGAGGGGCGGCTTTTTAGGCGGGTACATACCATTATTTTAAACCAGTATCCTTACCGGGTTTTCCAGCAGGTTCTTGAACGTCTGCAGGAAGGCTGATCCTACTGCGCCGTCTACTACACGGTGGTCGCACGACAGGGTTACCTTCATCACGTTGCCAATCTGGATATTACCGTTCTTCACCACCGGTGTCTGCTTGATGCCTCCAACTGCCATGATACAGGCATCTGGTGGGTTGATGATGGCTGTGAACTCTTCGATACCGAACATGCCCAGGTTGGAGATGGTGAAGGTGTTGCCTTCCCAATCCGACGGCTGCAGTTTCTTTGTTTTGGCTTTGCCACCCAGATCCTTCACCTCTGCGGAGATGGCAGAAAGTGACTTGAAATCAGCATTGCGTACCACCGGCACCAGTAGCCCTTCTTCTACCGCTACCGCCACACCGATGTTAATGTGCTTGTTGTAACGAATCTTATCGCCCAGCCACGAAGAGTTTACTGCTGGGTGCTGGCGCAGTGCCGCAGCCGCAGCCTTAATAACTAAGTCGTTGAACGATACCTTCACCGGTGAAACCTCGTTGATGCTGGCGCGGGCCTCAATGGCTTTGTCCATATCGATTTCCATGGTCAGGTAGAAGTGCGGCGCAGAGAATTTGCTCTCGGCCAGACGGCGGGCAATTACTTTGCGCATCTGCGATACTGCTACTTCTTCGTAGGCATCGGCTGGTGCACCCGGTATGGCAGCGGCAGGTGCCGAAGCAACCTGTGGCGCCGACGCCTGCTGTGGTGCTGCAGATGGGGTGAATTCTTCCACATCGCGCAACACAATACGACCACCCTCGCCCGATCCTTTGATCTGAGACAGGTTATAGCCTTTCTCCTGAGCCACGCGCTTGGCCAGTGGAGAAGCCTTTATACGGCCACCGTCAGCCCTGGTGTCTCCACCTGCATGCCCTGTGCTTTCAGCACCCGGCACTTTTGTTTCTTCTACTTTATCAGATGTGGCAGCGTCTACGCCTGCCTCTATGGCTTCATCCGTTTTGGCGTTCTCCTGCCGATCTTCCGTGTTAGAAGAGGCACCGCTCAGCAGGGCTTTGTAATCAGCGCCTTCCTCCCCAATGATGGCAATGATGGCATCCACTGCTACAGAATCACCCTCGTTAACGCCCAGGTATAACAGCGTTCCGTCCTCGTACGACTCCAGTTCCATGGTAGCCTTGTCGGTCTCCACTTCTGCCAGTATATCGCCTGATTTTACTTTATCGCCTTGTTTCTTCTGCCAGCTTACAAGCACACCCTCTGTCATGGTGTCGCTCATCTTGGGCATGCGGATCACGTTGGCCTTGATGTTGCTTGTATCGGCTACCTTGGCAGGAGCCTCCTCTTTGGAACCAACGGCTTTTGTTTCCTCTTTCTTTTCTTCTTTGGCTGCAGGCTTCTCTTCCGTTGCGGCAGGCTTTTCAGCACCGTTCTTCGCCCCATTCAGCAAGCCTGAGATATCCTCGCCTTCTTTTCCGATAATGGCGATCAGGGAATCAACCGGTA
The DNA here is from genome assembly GCF_001611675.1 of Pontibacter akesuensis. Classification (NCBI taxonomy): domain Bacteria; kingdom Pseudomonadati; phylum Bacteroidota; class Cytophagia; order Cytophagales; family Hymenobacteraceae; genus Pontibacter; species Pontibacter akesuensis. The sequence goes on from NZ_CP014766.1 coordinate 359,400, forward strand.
CAGAATCTCCCTTCTTTGGACCAATGTACAGCAGTGTGCCATCCTCGTACGATTCCAGTTCCATGGTGGCCTTGTCGGTCTCCACTTCTGCCAGTATATCGCCAGCGCTAACTTTGTCGCCCTCTTTTTTCAACCAAGATGCAATCACCCCCTCTGTCATCGTGTCACTCATCTTGGGCATTCTTATAACTTCAGCCATAAATATCGTGTTGTTTGTTCGCCCAATAGGTCTTGTAATATCCGCCCAAAAATAGATGTAAAAACTTTTTATTCAAACTATGCAGGCACACAAATGATGCGTAATGGCGTGAAAGCAAATTTTAGCATGGTGCTGCGTCTGCACGTACCTGTTACTGGGCAAGTTACGAAATCGAGTGTAATTAATAAAGTTAACGGAGATTAGTTCTGTGTTACAGCACCATTTCCGGCTGCAGGTGCGCCACATCACAGTATTTGCGCACCGAAAACATACTTCCGGTGTAGTCAAGCTCATACAGGCAGAGGTTCTCGTGCCGGAAATTGTCCATGCAGCGCAGGGGGTAACGCAGCAGCTGGCAGAGCAAAATACGCATGGCGCGGCCGTGCATGCAGACCAGAATCGTCTCCTCCTCCGGCCGGCTCAGCATCAGATCCACAAACACACGCTGCCGGTCCGATACCATCTGCGGACTTTCCCCACCCTCTATCGGCTGGTCGGTGCCGCCCTTGGTCCAGGTTTCCAGCATGTTGTAGTAATAGGCATCTTCTTCGGGGGTAATGCGGGTGCCCTCGCGCGTGCCCCAGTTAATCTCGTTCAGGCCGGCGTGCTGCTCGTGCGGCAAGCCCAGATCCAGGAACTTTTGCACCGACTGTATGCTGCGCTGTAGCGTGGAGGTATAGACTTTATCAAAGGCCACGGCCTTATACTTGTCGAAAAACAGGGATGCCTGCCGTTGCCCCTCTGCGTTGAGGCTGGAATTTACGCCGCTGCCCTGCACAATGCTCTGCAGGTTATAGTCGGTCTGGCCGTGGCGGATGAGGTATACTTTCTTAATACTCAAAATTCTTCTACTTTTGCTTTCCTACGTAAATCAGCGCGCAAGTTAAGACATCACACCGAATGGATAAAAATACTGATACGGTAGACCGGGTAAATGAGTGGTGTAAAAATACCATGATCGAGTACCTGGGCATCGAAATACTAGAGGCTGGCCCTGATTTCCTTGCCGGCCGCATGCCGGTGGACCACCGCACGCACCAGCCCATGGGCCTGCTGCACGGCGGCGCCTCAGTGGTGCTGGCGGAGTCGCTGGCAAGTATGGGGGCGGCATTGCAAGTGGATTTAACTAAAAAAGCCTGCGTTGGTTTAGAGATAAACGCGAACCACCTGCGCAGCGTGAAGGAAGGATGGGTGTACGGCAAGGCTACGCCAATTCACGTGGGCCGCAGCACACAGGTATGGGAAACAAAGATCACGAACGAAGCCGGAGAACTCCTGTGCATCAGCCGTATGACCGTGGCCGTAATCGACAGAAAATAAAACAGGAGCCAACATGGCTCAGGAGAAGACACCATGGGTACACAAACCCGAACTTATAGGGTAGCACAGTTTTTTAGAGCAGCCATCGCCGGAGAAAAGGCGGTGGCTGTTTGGCGCCTGCCCAACACACCAGAAACACAGGCTTGTGTGCAATTGACTCACGGCTTTACCACCGGACAGCCGCAACTGGAGCGCAGCCCCTTTGGCTTCCTCTTCTGCCCTTTCCAGACAGCTGCCCAACATCAGAACATTTTCATCAAAGCCGATGTGCAATTGGTGGATGGCGAACTGAAGACTGCCGCCGATGTGCCCCCCCCAACTGCAGCCGATTTTCATACTTTGCTGAATGCTGAAAACCCTAACACCTGGCACAGAGGCGGTATAACCCAGGAGGCGCACTACCAGACAGAGCAGGGCTTTACCTCGGCCGTAGCCAAAGCAGTGAAAGCGATTCAGGCGGAGGAAATGGAAAAGGTGGTGCTCTCGCGCAACAAACTGGAGGCACTGCCGCAGAATTTTTGCCCGGTAACCGCCTTTGAGGCCATGGCACAGGCCTATCCCCGTGCTTTTGTCTCGCTGGTTTCTGTACCGGGTGTGGGCACCTGGATGGGCGCCTCGCCGGAGGTTTTGGTGAGCGTGAATGCGGAGCAGGTGTTTCATACTATCGCATTAGCTGGAACCCAGCCTGCCGTCGAGAAAGTGGGTGAGGCCATCTGGCGGCAAAAAGAGATTGAGGAGCAGGCGATGGTGGAGCGCTATATCCTGAGCTGCTTTAAGAAACTGCGCCTGCGCGAATATACTGAGGTTGGTCCCCGCACCATTATTGCCGGTAACCTAATGCACCTGCGCACCGATTTCAAAGTGGATCTGAAGGAGGTGCATTTCCCCACGTTGGGAACGGACATGCTGCAGTTGCTGCACCCCACCTCAGCGGTATGCGGCCTGCCGAAGGAGCCTGCGCACCAGTTTATACTTGCCCACGAAGGTTACGACCGCAGCTACTACAGCGGCTACCTCGGGCCCGTTGGCAGCGAAACCGGCTCGCACCTGTTCGTGAACCTGCGCTGCATGGAACTGCTGGATCAGGAGGCCATACTTTACGCCGGTGCCGGCATAACAGGCGAATCAGACCCGCAGAAAGAGTGGCAGGAAACGCAGCACAAAATGCAAACCATGCGGCAAGTGTTGGAAACTTTGAGTAACTGATTCTTGAATAATTGAATTCTATTATCAGTAACTATTCACGTATAAATTCAGTCATTCAATTATTCACGCATTCAAAAATCATAAAGTGATTCTTCAACCTGTTGTCAATATAGCCGAGATTTGTGCCCGCAAGGGAGTGGAGCAGGTGGTGCTGTCGCCTGGCTCCCGGTGTGCCCCGCTGACCATTGCGTTTGCCCGCCACCCCAAGCTTACCGTGCGCACGGTGAGTGACGAGCGCGCCGCGGCATTCATCGCACTTGGCATGGCACTGACAACAGGCAAGCCGACGGTGCTGGTGTGCACCTCCGGCACAGCGGCGTTGAACTACGCCCCCGCCGTAGCCGAGGCTTTTTTCCAGCAGGTGCCCTTGCTCCTTCTTACCGCCGACCGCCCACCTGAGTGGATAGACCAGTTAGATGGGCAGACGATCCGGCAGCAAAACGTGTACGGGCAGCACATCAAACAGAGCTATACTTTCCCGGTTGATTTTGCGCACCCGGACGCGGTGTGGCACAGTGAGCGGATGGTATCGGAGGCGCTGAACACGGCCAAGGCTTTTCCGGCTGGCCCGGTGCATATTAACGTGCCGCTGCGGGAGCCCTTCTACCCTGCTCCCGGCGAGGAACTGGTGTTTGAAAAGCAGGTAAAAATTATTGAGGAGGAGCAGCCGCTGTTTGACCTGAGCCAGATGCAGGCCCTGAAGCTGCAGTCGGGCATACTCAAGTATAACAAGGTGCTGGTGCTGGCCGGACAGGGGCAGCGGGACGAGGCGCTGCTGCAAAGTTTACGCGCTTTCGCCGACTCCACCGGTGCTGTGGTGGTGGGTGACAGCATCAGCAACGTGCATGAACTGGAGGGAGTAATCCGCCATCAGGATGTTTTTCTGGCGAACGAATCAAAGGAAAAGTTGGCACAGCTGCAGCCGGACCTGCTCATCACCTTTGGCAAGTCCATCATCTCCAAAGCACTTAAACTGTACCTGCGCCAGCACAAGCCGAAGGCGCAGTGGCACCTGCAGCCTGCAGGTCAGGTGGCCGACACTTTTCAGGCGCTGACCAAAATTATACGCTGCTCCCCCCGAAGCTTTTTTGCAAGTATGGCCGGGAGCACTAAAGTGGACCCCACCTTCTCGAAGGCCTGGAAAGGAGCCGACAGGGCTGCCGGCGAATTCCTGAAGACTTACGCAGCAAGCGCCCCTTATAGCGAATTGCCGCTGGTGGCGCGGTTGCTGCAGCAACTGCCCAAACTCAGCAACCTGCACCTGGCAAATTCCATGGCCGTGCGCTACGCCAACCTTGTCGGTTTGCAGCCCGAGCAACAGGTGGAGGTTTACGCCAACCGGGGCACCAGCGGCATCGACGGCAGCACCAGCACCGCCGTCGGCTGCGCTCTCACCAGCGCCGGCATCACCACGCTGCTCACCGGCGACCTGGCCTTTTTCTACGACCGCAACGGCTTGTGGCACAATTACCTGCCGCCAAACCTGCGGATCGTGCTGCTCAACAACCACGCCGGAGGCATTTTCCGGTTAATTGACGGACCGAAACAACAGCCGGAACTGGCGCCATACTTCGAGACAAAGCAAAATCTGGATGCACAGAACACTGCCAAAGATTTTGGAATGTACTATACCTCGGTGGAGACACTGGAGTCGTTGGAAGAGGTTTTGCCGCAATTTCTAGCTCCTAAGGCCGGGGCTGGCATTCTGGAGATTTTCACGGACAGCCCATCCAACGCCGAGGCTTTCGAAGCTTACCGCCAGGCGGTGAGGAAAATCAGGCTCTAAATTACTTATTGGTAAGTATAAAAAAGGAAACGCCTGCTGCTATACATAATAGTGGCAGGCGTTTTTTTCGTCATGTCCGTTTCAGGCTGGCCTGCTACAACTTATGTTACTTTTATTGGCCGTGGTTCAGGCAATAAGCGTATATTTATATAACAGCATGTTTTACCTAAACCTCCTGTGCCATGAACCTCTCACACGAAATCAGCCACTCCTCCGAACGTATTAACAGTGCCAACAACCCCTTGTGGATGGACGGCCTAAGAATCATACTTGGGCTTTTCCTGTTTGTGAAAGGCATTATGTTTCTGGAAAACTCCAGCGATGTGTTCTACATCTTCAGCCAAAGCCAGGACTTCATCAGCCTTAAAAAAGCCTCGATGATTACGAGCGGCGTGCACATTGTGGGCGGCTTGATGCTTGCTTTTGGTTGCCTTACCCGCCTGGCGGCACTTTGCCAGATGCCTGTTATTTTGGGAGCAATGCTTATCGTGAACCCGCAACGTGGCGCGACTGAAGGTAACGGTGCCCTCCTGCTGTCCATTCTTGTGTTTGGGCTACTGGTTTTCTTTATGATCGTTGGCCCCGGCCGCTATTCAGTTGATAACAAAGTCCTGCGACAGAAGCGCACCCCGGATCAGGCATAATGTACCTTTCTTACGCGCTCAAACACTTGTAAACGTGTGGTTTGTGTTTCTATCAATTCTAAGCTCAGGGTGATCTAGAATAGACTTGTATTCTTTCTCATAGTTATTGTCCGGTTTTATCTTAAAATCGTTTAAATAAGTATAAATCAGTTACTTACTTAAATTTTAATGCTATGAACCTGACACACGACATGCACCGCGTTGAGCACTGGGCGGATAAGCACCACCCGATCTGGATAGATTTCCTGCGCGTGGCGCTGGGAGTGTTCTTGTTTGCCAAAGGTTTTATATTTATCCAGGATACGGCGGCCCTACAGGCTATTCTCCGCAAAAGTGAATTTCCATGGGTATCTATGGGACTGGTACATTATGTTGCGTTTGCGCATTTGTTTGGCGGCCTGCTGGTGGCAGTGGGACTGATCACACGTGTCGCGACGTTGTTCCAGATCCCGATCTTGCTGGGTGCCGTTTTCTTCATCAACCCGGAGCGCGGCTTCTACTCTGAAAACACTGAACTGTGGTCCTCTATTATCGTGCTGGCGCTCCTGATTTTCTTCCTGATTTTTGGCTCCGGCCGCTTCTCCGTAGACCGCCTTATCCGAAAGCCAAAACGCGATTGGCTTTATTAGATGGAGAAATAGGGAATGAGGGATTTTGAAGCAGGTTATTGATTGTTCCAACTGCAGCAACTGTTTCAAGTACACTCACTTACCGCTATTGTCATTTCGAACACTCTTGAGGCGCGAGCCGAAGAGAGCGAGCGTAGCTTTGAGAAATCTATACAGAATTCCAGCTAGACTTATCACTGCGTTCGAAATGACAATAGCTGGAGTTTACGCTTTCCCCATCACCATACTTGTAAAGCACCAACCAGCCTATTCCTCATTATCCATTCCTCATTATCCATTATTCATTAATCATTTAAAAAACCGTTTGTTATACTGCCGCTTTGCTCCGATTTTTGCAGCAGAACGTAGGTACTTGATGTATAACAAACTTTAATCGAACACTCCTGCATTTCCGGCTACCAAGGCTGCGACATGTTAACTTATACTTGCATATGGCTGAACAGTACCTGACCCTTAACGGCAACAAGTTTTACTATGATGAAATAGCAGATTACTCCTTCCGCAACAGCATACCGCTGAATGGGTATGAGAGCAAAACGCTGGAGTTTTGCCGCAGCTGGCTAAACGGTGTGCAGGAGTTTCCTATCCAGACATCCGGCTCCACGGGCGTACCCAAAACCATTATACTTACCCGAAAGCAACTCGAAACAAGTGCCCGCCGCACCGTTAAGACGCTGAACTTAAAGGCTGGCGACTGTACGTTCATATGCCTCAACACCGAATACATTGCCGGCATGATGATGCTGGTGCGCGGGTTTCTGGCTAACCTTCAGATCATTATCGTGGAGCCCATCAGCAACCCGCTTACGCTGGTGAGCCCGGAGGAGAATATAGCTTTTGCCTCTTTTGTGCCGATGCAGCTGCACGCCATTCTGAGCGAAACACCGGAGCGCCTGGAGCAACTGAACAGCATGAAAGGGATACTGGTGGGCGGCGCCCCGCTTACACCCACACAGGAGCGGGAGTTGCAGCAGGTGTCAGCGCCTATTTTCCATACCTACGGCATGACCGAAACAGCCTCGCACATTGCGCTGCGCAAGCTTAACGGCCCCGATGCCGCCGCCTATTACAACGTACTGGACGATATAACGGTAGGGCTGGACAAGCGCGGCTGCCTGACTATCAAGGGAGACATCACCAACAATGAACTGCTGGTGACAAACGACATTGTGGAGTTGCTCACCCCTACCCGTTTCCGCTGGCTGGGCCGTGCCGACAACACCATCAACACGGGTGGCGTGAAGGTGCAGGTGGAGACGGTGGAACTGGCGATTTCAAAAGCCATGATCGGCATGGAAAACCCGCCCCGTTTCTTTATTGCCCCGCAACCCGACGAGGTACTGGGCGACAAGATTGTGCTTTTAGTGGAAGGCGCACCACTGCCGCCGGCGCAGGAACAGGAGTTGTTCGAGCGCATGCGCGACCTGCTCAGAAAGTTTGAGATCCCAAAGGAAGTATACTATGCGCCGGCTTTTTCACAAACAACCACAGGGAAGCTATCCAGGTTGAAAACACTGCAGAAAATGGGCCTGTACACCGATCCGACCAGATAAACGGAACGGCAGGCGCCCTGACGCGTAAGCATAATAAACAAAAACACTATACATGAACAGGAATATACTTACAGGTTTTTGCGCGGCACTTTTAGCAGTTGGATTCAGCAGTTGCGGCGGTGGCGGCGTATTCTCAGCCAAAGCCCCGGTAGCGTTAGAGCAGGCCTGGGCAACAGACAACACCCTCAGAACCCCGGAATCAGCGCAATACGATCCGCAGCGAGACGTAATCTATGTGAGTAACATCAACAAAACATCCCGCCCTCAGAAAGACGGCGACGGTTTTATTTCGAAGCTTAGTCCGGAAGGGGAAATACAGGAGCTTTATTGGGTGTCTGGCCTGAACGACCCGCTGGGAATGGCCCTGCACAACAACGTGCTCTATGTGGCCGATATTGACGAGGTGGTGGCTGTCTCCACGCAATCTGGCTCGGTTCTGGGCCGCTACAAGGCTGACAATGCCAGAATGCTGAACGATGTGGCCGTGGACAACAGGGGCAATGTGTATATAACGGATACGGAGGAAAAGCGCATTTACGTACTGCGCAACGGCCGCATCACACCTTGGGTTGAGGACACTAAAATAAGCAGGCCAAACGGCATTTTTGTGGACGGCAACCGCATGATCGTTGCGTTTTCCGGCAATGGAGACGTGAAGCTGGTGGACCCTGAAACAAAGAAATTCACGGAGTGGGTAGAGGGCATTCCGTCGGCGGATGGCATTGCGGCTGTGCCCGGCGGTGGCTATTTGATATCGAGCTGGAGCGGGGAGATTTTCTATATCGATGAAAAAGCGAAAAAGTGGAGCCTGCTCAATACCTCTGAACAGAAAATAAACTCGGCTGATATTAGTTATGCCGAACGCCCCGGCCTGTTGCTGGTGCCTACCTTCAACGATAACCGCGTGGTGGCTTACAGACTTAAAAACAGATAACTTCGTTTAGAAATTAAATAGCTTTAGAAAAGGCAGTTGTCGCGTAAACAGGACAGCTGCCTTTTACTTTTTAAAGTATAACAACGAGTGCCGATGAAAAAACTGCCTACACTTCATATCCTGAACGGTGACGCCTCTGTTGCTGCCTTTGAAAAAGCCGATTTGCCAGGCCAGGTGCTGGTGTGGCGTGAGGTGCTTTCAGAGGGGCCCGTTACCGCTACCCTGCCCGAACACGAGTTCTGGCAGCAAAGGCAGGCGTACATAACATCAGCCTACAGCGAGCCCGCAAATGCGTACCAGGAGAAGGTGCTGGATACGGTGGAGCGACTTAAAACAACCGGTAGCGCCTTTTTTGAAATTATACTTTGGTTTGACACGGACCTAATGTGCCAGGTAAACCTGCTGTACCTGCTGCAGCTCGTGGGAACACCCAAGGCCGGGGTGGTGTCTGTTTGCACCCCAGCCCCCGGCGAAAACGTTGGCCTGTTGCCCCCTGATAAACTACAGAAACTGATGGAAGAGCGCCAGGTGCTGCAGGCAGAAGAATTAAAACAAGCGCGCGCACTATGGCAGCTTTATACTTCTCCCGACCCGCTGGAATTGCAAGCTTACCTGCACCAAACCACCCTGGCGCTGCCCTACATGCGGCAGGCGCTGCAGTTGCACCTCCGCCGCTTCCCCGACTGCGCCGATGGGCTTAGTGAACATGAGCGGGCGCTGCTCCATTTTGTGCAGGCAGGCGCTAAAACAATTGAGGAGTTAATGCAGCAGTTCTGGCAACACGACCCCGGCTACGGCTTTGGCGACAGTCAACTGCACCAATTGCTCGATCGTCTGCAGCCAGACCTGATTCAAACCACCAACCCCCTTAAACTTAGTTTTTTCGGCGATAGGGTACTGCAGGGCCGCGCCATGTACAAACCCAAGCCACACTGGTTAGCCGCCGTGAAAGTTAACAGCAAGTATGGCTTCTGCTTCAACAGCGAAACAAATTCACTCCAAAAAAAACATTAAATTAAAAACTGGCCCCAAAAATGCAGTAGCAGGCATACATGCACCCTAAAACTAAAGGAGATAAGAGATGAAGAGAAAGCAAACCATCGCCATGGCCACCGCCATGCTAGCCTTTGCCACTGCAACCTTTGCCCAGACAACAGCCTTACCGAGCCAGCAAAAGGAGCACATTTTAGTTAGTGCCGATATCCCTGAGGAAAACACGGAAACACTTTCCGGCATCAACCTTAGCCCCACAAAAAAAGGCACTTTTCAGCTTGATTTCACACAGCAACTGGAAGAAAACGCTGTATTGAATATTACTAACACTGCTGGAAAGCTGGTATACCAAAAGCCTGTTAGCGTGGAAGGCAACCGCAATTCCTGGCGCTACCAATTGGGCAAACTGAAGCCCGATGTCTATTTAATCGAGGTCAAAACCAGCGACACCACGTACTGGACGAAATTCCGTGTAAGCAAGTAAATCATACGTCCTAAATCAGAACGCCTCAACAGTATATACTGTTAAGGCGTTCTGATTTACAGGTCAGTAATCCCTCACGAACTTGAAGGTAAAGTACAGGTTATACCAATAATTTGCTCAGGCGGAATCGTATTTTAGTTAATGCCTCTGCCATCTTTTAAAAACTTTATACTTGCTTTGCTGACCCTATTTCATCCAATAAGTCAATGACTTTGTCTGTCGTGGTGCCCAGTATCAGGTGGGCAAAAAAACCTCTGGCATGTGCCTGCCATGGATACGCAAACGGTCCCGAGGCATAGCCAAGCCCTGGCACCACTACCTCATCAAAAACAATGAACAGGCCTATACCGTAAAGTGGCCCTCGCCAAAACCCAAACCTTTCCAGGCGGTGCCTCCCTAAGGCGTACAGTGCTCCCGGCGCAACTCCCATTAAATAATGAATGCTCCTGCCAACCTTGTACTGCTGCTTCTGCGTCAGATTAATTTGCATAGCATCCGTTAGGTGCTTTCCCGCAGCGTTTGGTGCATACCTTCCGCCTTTCTGTGCAGTCCGCTCCTGTACCAAAGTAGCTGTAGACGCGTGACTGTACCAGTACCAGGTGAACCTGTCCATCAGCCATACCCCAACAGCTCCGGCCAATGCTCCTTTCAGGAGGCAACCTGCAATGCTATCCATAGGAAGTTCAGACTAATCGGTTTAAAAACAAGTTATAATTGTAAGCAGCTTATTTGGGCAAAGCACCATCCAGCACTTTCAGCACGCCATCAGTTACGACGCCAACCGCTAAATGACCGGCCAAACCCCTTGCATGTGCTTGCCAGGGGTATGCCATTGGGCCGGAGGCCAGACCCGCTGCAGGTCCAACAATCTCGTCCATCACCACAAATAAACCAAAGCCAAACAGAGACCCTCCGGCAGTGTCCAGGTTCTTCACCCTGTGCCGCATAACGGCATAAAGCATGGCAGGCGCTATTCCCAAAAAGTAGTGCACGCCCTGTGCGGCAGCTTCATACTGCTTGTGCGTTAGTTCTTTCCCCGTGGCATTCAAAATTTTATCAACGGCTACCTCCGAGACATACTTGCCATCTACCTGCGCCTCTTTTTCCCTCAGAAATGCCTTGCGGTCTTCGTTTCGGTACAGGTACCACGTGATGCGGTCCATTGCCCACACAGATATCGCTCCGGCAACGGCCCCTTTTATTAATTCTACTGCTACACTGTTTGCTCTTTTCTTCATACCCTTCGATCAAGTTTGTTTCATAATGTATAGTTATGCTACGGGACTGTGAAGCAGTTGTTTGAAGAAAGTGACTGATCAAGAGACGATAGTATAGCCCGTAGCGGTAGGAATGCCCACAGGAATCTTTGGCAGCAGCCAACTGCTAAATCAGGAACGAAGATTTCTTTTCATTTAGAAGATGCCTAGCATTCGAGTTTATACTTTTTGCCACTCCCGCACTACCTTATAAAGTAGGGCTGCTCCCAACTTAGCTGTCCTGTTGTCGGTGTCGAAAGCGGGATTCAGTTCAGCGATATCTAAGCTTAAAAGCTTGCCGCTCTGCGCCACATACTGCAGCAACTCCAGCACTACCTCCGGCTGCAGTCCAAGCGCGTTCACAGCACTCACACCCGGTGCATAAGCGCCGGCAAACACATCCAGGTCCACGGTGACATACACCTGATCTACTTCCTCTAAATACTCCTGTAGTTCCTGCTTTAGTTGCCCTACCCGATGTGCCTGCACATCCTTTGCGTAAGTATAACGCACCTGCAACTCATCTGCCGTCTGAAACAGGATACGCGTGTTAGCATGCTCCTGCAGCCCCAGCACTTTATACCTGAAGGGCTTTTCTTGCGCTTGCAGGGCATCTGCTATCTGCAAAAATGGTGTGCCGGAACTTGCCTGCTGCGCGTAACTGCGCAGGTCAAAATGCGCATCGAAGTTAAGGATACCCAGCTGCCGCTGTGCCGTAACTTGCTGCAAGCCCAGAAAATGACCGTAAGCAATTTCGTGGCCGCCGCCGAGCACCAACGGACGGTAGCCGTGTGTTAAGAGCAGCGCCACTTTCTTTCCCAGTTGTTCCTGCGCCTCCTCCAGGTTGCCGCCCGAGCAAAGCACATCGCCCGCATCGTACAGTTGCACAGAACCGTGCAGGTGATAGGCAAAAGATGCCATGGCAGCTCGGAGGGCAGCCGGACCGCCCCCGGCTCCAGGCCTCCCCTGGTTTCGCCGAACGCCCTCCTCGGAGCAGAAACCCAGGAAGGCAAAGGCAACGGCATCAGGCGCTGCTTCTGGCAAACCCTTAGACAGATCCAGTAGCTGCACGGCCTGGTGCCACCGTAGCCCTAGTTCGCCGTCATGCACATCTACACGGCCTTTCCAGAATTCTTTTGTTGCGGCTCTATACATGCTGACCTCGCTTCCAGATTTTAGCAGGCTTTAGCTTTCCCTGCAAGTATAAAATTTCTTTGTAGTTATTAGTCGGAAAGGCTATCATGTCCGCTAGCTTCCCTTTTGCCAGGCAGCCGCGGTCGGTTAGGTTCAGCGCAGCGGCGGCACGCGTGGTAACAGCTGCCAGCGTTTCGGCGGTGGACAGTTTTTCTGCGGCTCCAAGAATGGCGGCCTGCAGCAATAAGTCGCCCATGGGCGCAGAACCCGGGTTCCAGTCTGTTGCGATGGCCAGGCAGAGGCCGCCATCCAGCATCTTGCGGGCAGGCGCAAAGTGCATCCCCAAACCAAGTGAGGCACCCGGCAGTACGGTTGCCACAACACCCGCTTGCTTTAACAGGGCGATCTCCTCGTCGCCGCTTGCCTCCAGGTGGTCGGCGCTCACAGCACCTGCTTCGGCGGCTACTTTGCTGCCGCTGGTACTGAACTGGTCTGCATGCACTGTCACATCAAAACCAAGTGCTTTAGCCGCCAGCAGGTACTCCAGCGCTTCCGCTTCTTTGAAGGCCGTCTCCTCTACAAAAATATCCACCCGCGTAGCAAGACCTTGTTCCTGTAATTGCGGCAGCAGTTCCTTTAGCATTTCCTGCAGGTATAGGCTGCCATCGGAGTGCTCCGGGGGCAGCATGTGTGCCGCCAGGCAGGTTGGAATCAGGTCGAGGCGATGGTGCCTGTTCACCAGTTTTATAGCCTCCAGCATTTTCAGTTCCTCTTCCACCGTCAGCCCATAACCGCTTTTTACCTCGCAGGTGGTTACGCCTTCGTGCAGGTGCCGGTCGCAGCGCTGTTTTAGCAGGGTCACCAGTTCCACAAGGGTCGCTTCTCGGGTTTTGCGCACGCTGTCGAGAATACCGCCGCCGCTTCGGGCTATATCCAGGTATGATTTTCCGGCCACGCGGAGTGCGTAATCGTTGGCGCGGCTGCCACCGAAGCAGATGTGGGTATGGGCATCCACAAGCCCGGGAAGCAGCACCATTGGCTCCTGTATGAACTGCAGCTCATATTGCTGCTCCATGGCTTCGCGGTGCAGTTGCTCATAGCTGCCGACTCTCACTATTTTCTCCCCTTGCACCAGCACGCCTGCCCGCTCCAACACCTGCAGTTGCTCGTCTTTTAGAGCGCCTGCTTTCGGTAAGTCCGTCATCGGCAGGATTTGGCTGAAGGGGCCGATGAGGGTTGTGGTGGTTTTGTTCATAGTTTGTGGTGTTTGATGATTCGATTCGTAGCTTTTGTACTTCATACACAGCCATGCTTTCGCTATACTTGTACGCTTATTACCTAGCGTTTAAACATTATCCTTTCTGACGCAAGCGTCCGCTTGTGCCGTCGTCAGCTTCAGCTATACTTCCCTAGCCACAGCTTCCGCATCTGCAAACAAGCTATCCTTTCTAGCTGCGGCTGATCCTCCAGCTCCCAAATACCTATCGTTTCACCTTTGGCTTTGGAGCGCTCACGGCCGCGGGGCCTCGTCCTCGGGCATCGCGCTGGGACCTTTTCTTTGCTCGCTTCGCTTTGCAATCCCGCTCCCGCGGGACCGAAAAACTCCAAAGGCGCTCAACCCAAGGACTGGAATCGCTTCAGATAGCAAAGGCTCATGCAATGCAACAAAGGCCAAGTCCCCCTTTGAAGGGGGTAGGGGGATGTTTCACTCCTGCTGACGCTTTAGCCATTTTTATTCTGATTTACCTCTCTCACCCCTATTTGTCATCTTGGAAGGATCTCGGTGGAAGCGATATCAAGCCGCTACAACGGAGCTTGTACATGAGGCAAGCCAACAGCAGCACCCATCCCTACCCCTCCGAGGAGAGGAATTATTGACTGGAGTACTCACAACTCTTCCGTCCTTGAATAAGAGGCGACATCACAATTCTAGCCCAAATTCTCGCGCATTCTCCTGTGCTGTTTCATAGCCTGCATCAGCGTGCCGGAAAATGCCTATAGCCGGGTCGTTGTGCAGCACGCGGCGCAGGCAACGCTCGGCTCGGTCGGTGCCGTCTGCCAGAATAACCATACCAGCGTGCTGGGAGTAACCAATGCCTACGCCGCCGCCGTGATGGAACGATATCCACGTGGCCCCGCCGGCTGCATTCGACATCAGGTTGAGCAGCGGCCAATCCGAAATAGCGTCAGAGCCGTCTTTCATGCCTTCTGTTTCGCGGTATGGCGAGGCAACAGAGCCGCAGTCGAGGTGATCACGGCCGATTACAATCGGGGCTTTGACCTTGCCTTCGCGCACCAGTTGGTTAAAGAGCAGGCCCGCTTTCTCGCGTTCGCCCATGCCCAGCCAGCAAATGCGGCACGGCAACCCCTGAAACGCTACTTTCTCCTGTGCTTCATCCAGCCACTTGATCATATGCGTGTTCTCCGGGAACAGTTCTTTCAGCGCTTCATCGGTTACTCTAATATCTTCCGGATCGCCGGAAAGGGCAGCCCAACGGAAAGGGCCTTTGCCTTCGCAGAAAAGGGGACGAATATACTCCGGTACAAAGCCGGGAATTTGGAAGGCATCGGGCTCACCTCCCTGCTGCGCAAACTCACGCAGGTTGTTGCCATAGTCGAAGGTTTTGCTGCCGCGTCCCTGCAGTTCCAGCATAAAGCCCACGTGCCGCGCCATACTTCGCAGCGACAGTTCCTTATACTTCACCGGGTCCTGCTCCCGAAGCGCTTTTGCCTCTTCCAGGCTCAAGCCATTCGGCACGTAACCGTTCAGCGGATCGTGGGCAGAAGTCTGGTCCGTCAGTATCTCCGGCGTGATGTTATCTTGAATCAGACGCTCCAGCACGTCCCCGATATCGCCCACCAAACCAACTGAAACTGCCTCTCCCCGCTCCTTCGCTTCCAGCACCCAGGCCTTTGCCTCTTCATAATCATGCGTCATTTTGTCTATGTAGCGGGTTTCCAGACGCTTTTTTATGCGATCCGGGTCCACATCAACACCCAGAAAAGTAGCACCTGCCATGGTTGCCGCCAATGGCTGAGCGCCTCCCATGCCCCCCAGGCCACCGGTCACCAGCAGTTTGTGGCGCAGATCGCCCTCGAAGTACTTATCGCCGCAGGCAGCAAACGTCTCAAATGTGCCCTGCAGAATGCCCTGAGAGCCGATATAGATCCAGCTTCCTGCCGTCATCTGCCCGTACATGATCAGGCCACGCTTGCGCAGGTCGTTAAAATATTCCCAATTGGCCCAGTGCGGCACCAGGTTAGAATTTGCTATCAGCACGCGCGGCGCCTCAGGATGCGTGCGTACTTTGCCCACCGGCTTGCCCGACTGCACCAGCAAACTCTCATCCTCTTCCAGCTCCAGCAGTACCTCAATTATCTTTCGGGCATCTTCCGGCGTGCGGGCTGCCTGGCCGGTTCCACCGTACACCACCAAGTCAGCGGGCGCTTCGGCTACTTCATCAGTAAGGTTGTTGAGGAACATCCGCAAGGCCGCCTCTGTCTGCCAGTTTTTAGCGTGCAGTTCCGGCCCGCGTGGCGGAATGTAGGTGGGGTGATTGGCGTATTTCTGAATAAACTCCTGTGTGCTTAACTTTGCTGCAGGCGTTGATGTGGCTGTATTCATAGTTTTGGTTTGTTGAATCTCGATTTACTCAAGTATCCGAAAATTTTAGGAGAAAGTATAGTCAAAGCATGATAAATTGCCGCAAAAGCAACCTTTCACAATTCAATCTTCATGCTACTCCCCTCACTCCCACAGCTTCCGCAAATTTTCGGAAACATCGATATATACCTGTTCGACCAGCTCCTGAAGGGACGCATTCAACCGGGCATGAAGTTGCTGGACGCGGGCTGCGGCGGTGGAAGGAACATCCAGTACCTGCTGCAAGCAGGCGTGGAAGTATACGGAGCCGATGCATCTGAAAAAGCCATTGAAAAAGTCCGGGAATTGGCCGCCCGTGTTGCGCCAGAGGCACCGAAAGACAATTTTGTACTTGCAGACCTAGCCAGTTTGCCTTACCCGGCGGCTGCCTTTGACGTGGTTCTTTGCTCGGCTGTACTCCATTTTGCAGAAAATGAAGCCCACTTCAGGCAAATGCTGCAGGAGCTTTGGCGTGTGCTGAAACCGTGTGGCATGCTGTTCTGCCGCTTCAGCACTACCATTGGCATGGAAGGGAAACTACCTGCGGTAAGTCCTCAGAAATACCAGATGCCGCATGGGCCGGTGTGGTTTCTGGCCGATGAGGCCTTGCTGCGGGAGATGGTCTTATTATTGAATACCGAACTGTTGGAGCCATTGAAAACGGTGCTGGTAGAGCAGGAACGAAGTATGACTACGCTGGTGCTGGGTAAGGTATAAGGCTACACTTCCCCTTTGAAGAAGTTGACCTTCCTGCCCCGCACACCAGGTTTCACTTCAAACAGAGAACCGCTTAGCGGATATTGCTCCAACTGCGCTGCTGGCAGCCACTCCCGGGCAGTAGTAATGTAAAGCGTATCTAAGTTTAGGCCGCCGAAAGTGCAGGAAGTAACGTTTGTAGCGGGCACCTCAATTTTGTGCAGTTGCGCTCCTGTTCTCGGATCATAACAGGCCACGGCAGCGCCGCCGTGCAGGGCCACCCACAGGTTTCCGTCTGAATCGATCGTCATGCCGTCTGGTTTCCCCTCCTGCTCCGAAACATGTACCACTTCCCTTTTATTGCTGATCTCACCTGTGGCAACGTTGAAATCAAAGGCTTGAATGGTCTGCGTGGGGGTGTCGATAAAGTATAGAATCTTCGCGTCTGCAGACCAGGCGAGGCCGTTGGAGATGGTGAGGTGCTGGAGCAACCGGTTTACCTGCAGCTTCTCGTCCAGCCGGTACAACTCCGCTGCCCCGGTGCGCACATCCAGGGCCATGGTACCCACCCAAAAGCGCCCGGCTGGATCACATTTGCCATCATTCAGACGGATAGTGGCATCATTGAGCGGCTTAGCCATTTCTTTTAATTTGCCGGTGGCTGTTTCATAGGTGCAGATGCGGTTGTGGAGCGCCACCAGCAAACCGCCTCCGGCGATAGGCACGACGGCATTAATCCGCTCGGGCATCAGGTATACTTCCACTTCAGCTGTGTCGGGGTTATACTTGCGCAGCGCATGTCCCTCAATATCCACCCAATACAGCACCTGCTCCTCCGGGTGCCAGCAAGGTCCTTCGCCCAGCCGACTTTCGGTGCCGGGTATAGCGGTAGCTTTTAGAGTAAAGAGGTTCGAGGTGTCTGCCATACTTCAGATTTCTCTTATAAAGATGCTGCGAAACCACACGGCATCGCCATGGTCCTGCAGCGCAATTTTACCTGATTTAAACGTGCCGAAGTCTGGCATGTCTTTAAACTTACTGTTCCGGATCAATTCCTGCCATGCCTCATTCCAAAGCTGCAGGGTTAAGGTTTCTTCGCCGTTCAGGTATACTTGCAACTTGCCTGCTTCGCACCGTATTTCCAGCTGGTTCCACTCTCCGGCTGGATTCACGGATTCTTTGCTGCTGGAGAGCAGGTCGTACAAATCGCCGGCGCGGCGTTTGGGGATCATGGCATCGGCATGCAAAGCGTTGTCCAGGAGCTGAATTCCGGGCCCCGATTGCCAGCTTTTCTCATACTTACCCGGCTCCTCCTGCACATAAAACAAGAGGCCGCTGTTGCCGCCTCTTGCTATTTTCCATTCCAGCTTCAGATGGAAATCACCGTACGATGCATCCGTCACCAAGTCGCCGCCAATAGCACCGTCGCGCGCTATTGCACCTGAATTCAAGTATAGCGCACCGTCCTGCACCTGCCAGGCATCGCCCGCCTCGCTTTGCCCGTAACTGTGCCAGCCATGTGTACTTTTGCCGTCAAACAGCGGTTTCCATTCAACCTGTTGCGTCACTACTTTTTCTTTACATTCAGCACATACTTCGCCATCTCGCGGGCATCTTCGCGGCTAAGGTCCGGGTGTGGCGTCATCGGCACCTGTCCCCATACACCGGCACCGCCTTCAATAATTTTGCCTGCCAGGTAGTCCACATTTTTGTCGTTGAACTCATACTTTTCAGCCACCTCCACATAGGACGGACCAACAATACGCTGCTCCTCGTTGTGGCAGGAGAGACAGTCAGACATGGCAATTAGCCTTTCGCCCTTCGCAAAGGATGCACCTTCTGCTTTTACCTGGTCCCCTGCCTGGGTGCTATCCGGCACATCGTTTACGGCTGCATCCGCGCCGATTTTAGTTTGATCTACCGGGCTTTCACCGCCTTCTGCCTGGCTCTGTTCCTGATTGTAATATTGCTCGCCCTCCGACTCATTGCTACCGCCACAGGAGGCAAGTATAACGCAGCTGCCAAGGACAGTCAATAATTGGTTAACTTTCATGGTGTGTGATGTTGTTTCTGCAAAGCTATACCATTCGCAGTCTTTTTTGTTGCAGCCCTTGGGCGGGAGCGTAATCTTGGGTCCAGATTTACCCACTGTGGCATTGCTACAGCCTGACCGAGCCCATAGAGTCGCTAGCGCATCCCCGAACGAAAAGAAGCAGCAAAGGGAGGAGTGACAAATCCAGCTAAAAATCCCTATCTTACTACATCAATCAAACGCTACACTCAAAAATGACCGCATCTTTTACCAAGCTTCTCTGGCTGCTTCTGCTGCCCCTATTCCTAAGCAACTTAGCCCAGGCCCAGAGCCTTCCAAGCATTGCCTCCAAAACAGAGGGCATGCAGCGCTTCCCCGGTTACTTCACTTATTATGATGATGATGCGACAGGTAAAATCTGGCTGGAGATAGACAAACTGGAGCAGGAGTTCCTGTACGTCAACTCGCTGCCGGCCGGGCTCGGCTCCAACGATATTGGCCTGGACCGCGGGCAATTGGGCGACACCAAAGTGGTTTACTTCAGCAAGCAAGGGCCGAAGGTGATGCTGGTGCAGCCCAACCTCTCCTACCGTGCCTTGTCCCAAAACCAGAATGAACGGCGGGCCGTGGAGGATTCCTTCGCCAAGTCCATCATCTGGGGATTTAAGGCAGAGGCTGCTGACGGTAACCGCATACTGGTAGATGCTACAGACTTCCTGCTCCGCGATGCGCACGATGTAATCGGTAGCCTGAAACGCTCGAAGCAAGGAAGCTACCGCCTCGATGCCAGTCGTTCTGCCCTATACTTGCCCCGCACCAAGAGCTTCCCAAAAAATACTGAATTTGAGGCCACGCTTACTTTTACCGGTGGCGAAGATGCCGGACGCTTCGTGCGCGAGGTGGCCCCGGACGTGCAGGCACTCACGCTGCGCCAGCACCACTCCTTCATCCAGTTGCCCGACAGCAAGTATAAACCGCGCCCTTCAGATCCGCGTGCGGGCTATTTTGGCATCTCCTACTTCGACTATGCCACACCGGTAGGCGAAGACATCGAGAAACGCTTTATCGCGCGCCACCGCCTGCAGAAGAAAGACCCAAGAGCAAAGGTGTCTGAAGCCGTGAAGCCCATCATTTACTACGTCGATAACGGCGCACCTGAGCCCATCCGCACTGCGTTGGTAGAGGGCGGACGCTGGTGGAACCAAGCTTTTGAAGCGGCTGGCTACAAGGATGCTTTCCGTGTGGAGGTGCTGCCTGATACGGCTGATCCGATGGACGTGCGCTACAACATTATCCAGTGGGTGCACCGCAGCACGCGCGGCTGGTCTTACGGCGCTTCGGTGGTTGATCCGCGCACAGGCGAGATTATCAAGGGGCACGTTTCGCTGGGTTCTTTGCGCGTGCGCCAGGATTACATGATCGCAGAAGGCTTGCTGGCTCCTTACGAGGATGAAAAATCAGAGAACAAGGCGATGATGGACATGGCGCTGGCGCGCATCCGGCAGTTATCGGCGCACGAACTGGGCCATACCCTGGGTATTATGCACAACTACGCCGCCAACAACAACGCCTCCGTAATGGATTACCCGCACCCGCAGGTAAAGTTAGACCGAACCGGGAAAATTGACCTGAGCAAGGCGTATGATACCGGCATCGGCGCCTGGGACAAAGCTACCGTTACCTACGGCTATCAGGACTTTCCGGAAGGCACAGACGAAAAGAAAGCTCTTAACGAGATTTTAGCTAAAGGCCGTTCCGAGGGACTGCTGTTTATCGCCGACCGCGACGCCCGCTCTCCCGGTGGCGTGCACCCGACCGCCCACCTGTGGGACAACGGCAAAAACGCGACGGAAGAACTGCGAAATGTGCTGCAGGTACGAGACGAGGCTTTAGAAAACTTCTCGGAGAAAAACATCAAACCCGGTGCCGCCATGAGCACGCTGGAGGATATGCTGGTGCCTATTTATAATTATCACCGCTACCAGACCGAGGCCGTGGCAAAGCTAATTGGGGGTGTGAACTACTCCTATGCCGTGCGTGGCGACAAGCAGGTGGTAACCGAGGTAGTGGACAAGCGAGAACAGCAGAAAGCACTCACCGCCCTGCTGGAAACAATATCCCCGGAAGTGCTGACAGTTCCCGAGCGCATTATTGCCCTGATTCCGCCGCGCGCACCGGGCCTGCGCAACAGCCGCGAGCTTTTCGAGAAGCGCACTGGCCTCACCTTCGATCCGTTGGCCGCCGCTGAAGCTTCTGCCGATTTCACGCTGTCGTTTCTGCTGCACCCGGAGCGCGCCTCGCATTTGGTGGAACTTGGAGCCCGCAGTAATAGCCTAAGCCTGCAGGATGTAACTCAGCAGCTCATCACCAACACCTGGAAGAGCAACCGCAAGAAGGGTCTGGAGGAAATTGTGCAGCTGCAAACAGAGCAGGTGGTATTAACGCACCTGCTGGCGCTGGCGCACAACGAAAACGCTTCGTACCAGGCACGCGCCGTCGCCACCGCTACCTTGAAAGACCTGAAAGGCTACATCGAAAGCAAGCTGCGCAGCAAAAGTCAGGATGGCTACCAAGCCCACCTGACGCTCGCTTTGGCCCGCCTGAACAACCCGGTAGCTGAAGAGGTAAGCCCTAGCCGCGCTTTGGATTTGCCACCGGGTTCTCCGATTGGCAGTGGGGCTGTAATCGGGTGTGACTAAGTAGCTTTACCAAGTATAAAAGTCTCGTTCCTGCCGGATATAACCTGGCGTGGGCGAGACTTTTTTATAGGCGGGAATAAGTACGCCCAATTCAGCATCTACTCGATCCGTTCTAATGATCACCTCAGAAAAGAAGCTTAAAACTATGGGAGCTTTGATAAAACAAAACATTGGCTTCTCTCCCAAACATTCACCTCATTTAAGCTTAACTTAACCGTGGACTAAACCTTCGCCCCTGTTTTGCTTCTAAGGTGCAGTACCAACAATCCATTTAATCATTCCTTATCTAACAGACATGAAAAGAAAATTACACGCCTTTGTTTTCCTGCTCCTCCTGACAGGCACACTGGCACAGGCGCAGGTGAAAGATCCTGTGGTGGAAGGCATTGTGAAGGAGGCAACCGAGAACTCTCATCTAGAGGGACTGGCGCATGAACTGCTCGACGGCATCGGTCCGCGCCTGGTGGGCACCCCCGAGATGCAGAAAGCACACGATTGGGCAGTAGCCAAGTATAAAGATTGGGGGATCGAAGCAAAAAACGAGCAGTGGGGTGAGTGGCGTGGCTGGCAGCGCGGCACCACGCACGTAGACATGGTGCACCCACGGGTACAGTCGTTAGAGGCAACGCAGTTGGCCTGGAGCCCCGCCACCAAAGGCAAGGGCGTAACAGCTGAATTGATAACCCTGCCGGATGTAAAGGATTCGGCAGCTTTCCAGAAATGGCTGCCAAACGTAAAGGGCAAACTGGTGATGATCTCGATGCAGCAGCCTACCGGAAGGCCTGATTATAACTGGGAGGAGTTCGCCACGAAAGAATCGCTGGCCAAAATGAAAGAAGATCGCGATGCTCAGGCTGAGGCGTGGAATGAGCTGATGAAGAACACCGGCTATAACTCCCGCACCTTGCCGGCAGCGCTGGAGAAAGCGGGTGCAGCGGGTGTGGTCACCTCTAACTGGTCGCGTGGTTTTGGCGTGAACAAGATATTCGGAGCCTACACCAAGAAGATCCCATCGATCGATGTGGCCCTGGAAGACTACGGCATGCTGTACAGGCTGGTAGAGTCCGGCAGCAAACCGCAGATTCGCATTCAGGCCGAGTCGAAAAACCTCAAAAACGCTCCTGCCTTTAACACCATTGCTACGATTAAGGGTACTGAGAAGCCAGAGGAATACGTAATCCTGTCGGCCCACTTCGACTCCTGGGACGGCGGTACCGGCGCCACCGATAACGGCACCGGCACGATTGTGATGATGGAAGCCATGCGCATCCTCAAAAAGATGTACCCTAACCCCAAGCGCACGATCATCGCCGGCCACTGGGGCAGCGAAGAGCAGGGCTTGAACGGCTCCCGCGCCTTTGTGGCAGACCACCCGGAGATTGTGAAGAACGTGCAGGCAGTTTTTAACCAGGACAACGGCACGGGCAGGGTTGTGAATATTTCCGGCCAGGGATTCCTGCACGCTTACGACTACCTGGGCCGCTGGCTAAGTGCCGCTCCAAGGGAAATCACCAGCGGCATTGAAACGAACTTTCCAGGTTTCCCGGGTGGTGGCGGATCAGACCACGCCTCTTTTGTGGCTGCCGGTGCTCCGGCCTTTATGCTAAGCTCGCTTAACTGGTCGTACGGTACCTACACCTGGCACACCAACCGCGACACTTATGATAAAATAGTGTTTGATGATGTGCGCAGCAACGCCATTCTGGTGGCCATACTTGCCTACAAAGCAAGTGAAGACCCTGAACTGTCGAACCGCGAGCGCATTGTACTGCCTGTCGATTCCAGAACGGGAGAGCAACGCACCTGGCCTGCGCTAAGAGAGCCAACCCGCAAAGGCGGCTTGGATTAAGCTTCTGCAACTATAAACATGAACACAGACGAGGCTGCCCCGCAAAGGCAGCCTCGTCTGCTGAAAAAGGTGCCGAAAATCATTCTTAATGCTGATTTTACTCCTGTCCGTTGCCCTTGCTGTCTGCTACCTTTACCCTATAGCTTGGCGATGAATAAAGTCCTGCTACTTGTAAAACATAAAATCCAGCAGCCATGAAAACCATTCTCGTACCCATTGATTTTTCTGATAATTCCGGAAACGTGCTGGCGCATGCACTCGGCTTAGCCAGCATTGCAAACGCCGAAGTGATCCTCTTTCATGCCTTCTTCCCCGTTATCGCTCCACCCGCCGCCTATGATGCCCAGAGCGTAATCACTGCGCTGGAGCAGGGAAAGCAACTGGAACTGGAAGAGTTTGTTGCTCGGGCAAAAAAGGAAATCAAGCAACAGTATGGGAAGGCACCGGATGATGTTAAAGTTACCTGTGTGGCCACTATGGGCGGACCGTTTGAGCAGGTGCTGGCAGCCATTCAAAAATACAAGGCAGGCTTGGTGGTAATGGGAATGCAGGAAGGCGAAGCGGTAAGCCAGGCAATCCTGGGCAGCACCACCATCTCCGTGATGCTGGAGAGCCCGGTTCCTGTGCTGGCGATTCCCAAGGGCGTTCCGTTCAGAAAACCAACCTCGGTGGTGTTTGCGGCGGCACTGCACAAACTGCCCGCTCACGCAAACCTTCAGCTGCTGCGGGATTTCATACAGCTTTTTCAGGCAAAGCTCCAGGTGCTGCACCTGTACCGCACCAACGCGCACTACGATAAATTTAACGCCGCCACTTCGCTGGAGGTGCTACAGCGGAATTTTGAAGGAATTGACTATGACTTCTCCTTTGACCTGCGCCACAACATAGCCGCCGGCATTCGGGATTACATTCAGGAGGTGCAGGCAGAGCTGCTGGTCCTGATTCCGCAGAAACACAGCTTTGTTGAGCGGCTGCTGGACAGAAGTATAACCGGGCAGCTAACAGCCCACCCGCTGGTGCCCCTGCTCACCTTGCCTGCTGCTTCGCTGCATACCGCGGCAAGTGTAAACAGCGCAGCCGCTACGGTGTGATCTTATAAATTTAAAAAAGAGGAGGCAATGGTGACACTGACCCTTTTTTATACTTCAAAATTTCCTTTTACAGCAGGCACAGGTACATATGGGCTAACCTCCTATGCCTGCCTCCGTTTCCGCTGAAATAGGTTAATCACTCGCTTTCCCGTACTTTTGATGGAAGAAGCGGTGCCGGCACAATGTAATGCAAGGGTACTGTTTCAGGAGATGGTATCGTAAAGATCATTCTTCTGGCTCCCAAACATCAAACATATGGAACCGATCAGATTAAATAAATTCATTAGCGACGCGGGTATTTGCTCCCGTCGTGAGGCAGATAAGTTAATTGAGCATGGCCGCGTGACAGTTAACGGCAACAAGCCTGAGGTGGGCGCCAAGGTAACGGCCAAAGATAAGGTGCGCGTAGACGGAAACCTGGTGCAGGTGGATGCCGTGGAGCCGGTGTACCTGCTTTTGAACAAGCCCAAAGGCATCGAGACCACCACGGACACCTCGCAGCGCGACAACATCATCAGCTTTACCAATTACCCGGAGCGCCTCTTCCCTGTTGGCCGTCTCGACAAAGACTCTGAAGGCCTCATCATCCTCACCAACGATGGCGACATTGTAAACAAGATCCTGCGGGCGGGCAACAAGCACGAGAAGGAATATGTGGTAACGGTGAACAAGCCCATAGACGAGGACTTTGTGGAGAAGATGAGCGGCGGCGTGGCTATACTTGGCGTGAACACCCGCAAATGCTTTGTGGCTCAGGAAGGTCCTAACAAATTCCGCATTATACTTACCCAAGGCATGAACCGCCAGATTCGCCGGATGTGCGAAGCCCTGGGCTACGAAGTGCAGACGCTGCAGCGCACGCGCATCATGCACCTTTCGCTGAACAAAATTCCGCTCGGCCAGTGGCGCAACATGACGGAACGGGAGGTAGAGGAACTGCAGCGACTGGTGGCTGGCTCCACGAAAACAGAGGAAGGCTCCGCGGCCAAAAAACGTACTCCCGACACCCCAGCTCCGGTCAGAAGCAACAAACCCAAGCCAAAAACCGGCGGTGCTGCAGGCAGGCCAGCTCGTGCAGGCGGTGCGCCAAAAGGAGGCTCTAAAGGCGCAGGAGCTGGCAAACGGGAGAAACCAAAGGCAGGCTCTGCCAGTGCCAGGGGCTCCCGTGGCGCTTCGAAGGGAAGTATAGCCGGCGGCAGAGGAAAAGGTGCTTCTGGACGAAGTGGCACTGCTAAAGGCGGAAAAAGACGGTAGTTTTTCTCACAGAAGATTACCGTCTCAACCTGCGCCTGCAACCAGGCAAGTGCCGCCACCACAATAGGTAAAGCAATCCTTTTCCCGTAATTTTGCCGATTCACAAAGATCGGCGTAACAAAAGGCTACAGAACCAACTACACACCTGTAGTATCATGCCACTCAACACCATGGAACCAAAGCGATTAAATAAATTTATAAGCGATGCGGGCTTCTGCTCCAGGCGCGAGGCAGACCGCCTGATTGAGGAGGAGCGTGTTACCGTGAATGGAAAGCTAGCGGATGCCGGAGCCAAAGTAACCGCCACAGACAAAGTACGCATCGATGATCAGATCCTGAGGGTGCGGGAGGAGCTGCCGGTATTCCTTATTTTTAACAAACCTGCCAACATGTCTGCCAAAGCAGATCCATCGGTGCGCGACAACGTGGTGCGGGCCATCAACCACCCTGCCTCGCTACAGCCCATCGGCCACCTCGACCGGGATGCGGACGGCCTGCTCTTCCTGAGCAACGACAGTGACCTAGTGAGCCGCATGACAAAGTATGACAACAAGTATGAGCAGGAATTTCTGGTGACGGTGAACAAGCTGCTCACATCAGAGTTCCTGACCAAGCTTAGCGGCAGCGAAGACAATGCATCGGGCGAGAAAACGCAGAAGACGTTTATAGCCAAGGAAGGCTCCAACCGCTTCCGCATCATCCTGAAAGCCTCCACCAACCACAACATCAAACGCATGGTGGAAGAGCTGGGGTACCGCGTGGAGCACTTATCCCGCATACGCATTGAGAAGTTCACGCTTGCTAAGCTGCCTTCGGGCCACTGGCGCGCGCTGAACCCTGCCGAAGTAGAAAGCCTTGCAAGCATAGCTACGACTGCCCGAGCCAAAAGCAGGGAACGCAATTTGGAAGCAAAGAGCTCTTATACTTCCCGTGGTGCCTCCTCCGGCGCGCGTGTCGGCAAAAGCAGACCTACGGATGCTCCTTCCAAAGAAAGAGACGGAAAAAGCAGCCCCGCAGCGGCTTCATCATCCAGGGAGCGTGTGGGCAAGAGCAAGCCAGCCGGTACCGCAGCTAAAAGTAACACAGGCGGATTCTCCAGAAGCACCCCAGGTCCGAAAGGCGCGCCAAAAGGCAGTGGCCCTGCGAAAAGCGGCGCCCGCAGCAGCAGCAAAAGCCCCGAGAACAAAGGAGGCAGCAGAGGCGGATCGGCTCCGAAGGGTCCTTCTAAAAGAGGGCGCTAAGAAGTATAAAACAGTAAAAAAGGCACTGTGGCTGTAATAGCCGCAGTGCCTTTTTGTTTTCCCGGTTACTGGTTCAGACACTCGCTGGGCCTGCGGAAGCTGCGAGCCCTTTTGCCTGGGCAGCTTTACTGCCAGCTGCCCATTTTGCCTGCCTGGTAATCGCGGAAGGCATCATGTATTTCCTCTTCGGTATTCATCACAAATGGTCCGTGCGATACCACCGGCTCATTAAACGGTTGGGCATGGCCGAAGAGAATGTAGCTATTCTCCTGCGCCTCTACCTTTAGCTCATTTCCTTCGTTTTCAAACTCCACCAGCGTCAGCTTTTCTGCTGTCTCGCCGTTTACTTTTACCGCGCCGCGCACCACGTAGAAAAAGATATTACGCTCCGCGGCCACCGTGGTGGTAAAGCTGCCGCCCTGCTGCAGTTCGATGCTGGCCATGTGGATGTCGCTTAAAGATGGTATCGGTCCCTCGGTATCGCGCCACTTGCCGGAGATTACGTTCACTTTTACCTTGCCTTCATCCTCGGTTACGGTTGGGATCTGGTCTTTCTGCAAACCCACATACTTGGGCTGCGTCATTTTATACCTGGCGGGTAGGTTAAACCACAGCTGCAGAATCTCCAGTGGGCCTCCCTCCTTCTTAAACTTATCAGAAGACACTTCAGCATGGATTAAACCGCTGCCGGCCGTCATCCACTGCACGCCGCCTGCCTCAATCACATCTTTGCCGCCGCCAGTATCCTGGTGCATGATATCACCTTCCAGAATAAACGTCAGTGTCTCAAAGCCACGGTGCGGGTGCGGCCCGAAAGGCAGGCCGCGGTTGTTGCTCTTGTAAACCTGCGGACCATGGTGGTTCAGGAACAGGAACGGATCTATGTACTCCACCTCGCGCGTTGGCAGTGCCCGGTAAGTGACCAGGTCGTCCATCGGGGCGTAGGCTGCTTTATACTTTTTCTTGATCTTTCTCATAGCATCTTTATTCAATGTACATACACTAATTTAAACAATCCCTGGCACCTTTACAAGTATGGGTACTGGTTTTATACTTGCAAAGGGTGATTCTGAAAGTATAAAGCCATACGGCTTATTCTTTGTGCAGCAGGGTTTATGCCCCAAAAAGGTTTGAGGATAAGTAGCGGTCGCCGCGGTCGCAGATAATGCACACTACTACGCCCTCCTCTATTTCTTCTATCAGTTTGGTGGCTACGTGTACAGCGCCGCCGCTGCTCATGCCGGCAAAAACACCTTCTTCCTTTGCTAGCCGGTGCGTCATGGCGGTGGCTTCGGCCTGGCTCACATCAATGGTACGATCAACCCGTTCGGCTTCGAATATTTTGGGCAGGTACTCCTTCGGCCAGCGGCGGATGCCGGGAATCTGGGAGCCTTCCACAGGCTGTGCCCCGATGATCTGTATCTTATCGTTCTTGTCCTTCAGAAAGCGCGATACGCCCATAATGGTGCCCGTTGTACCCATCGACGAGACAAAATGCGTGACTTCTCCCGCTGTATCGCGCCATATCTCAGGCCCGGTGGTGCGTACGTGCGCCATGTAATTATCAGGGTTGCCAAACTGGTTCAGTACCAGGTAGCCGCCCTGCGCCACCTTCTCTGCCACCAGGTCTATTGCCCCTTCCATCGACCTTTCTGCGGGCGTAAGCGTAACCGTGGCACCGTAGGCCTCCATGGTCTGCACCCGTTCTTTCGTGGCGTTGGCAGGCATTACCAGTTCTATCTCCAGCCCGAAAAGGCGCGCAATCATGGCCAGGGCGATACCGGTGTTGCCGCTTGTTGCCTCAATCAGCTTCATGCCGGGCTTCAGGTCTCCCCTGTCCAGCACACCTTTAATCATACTATAGGCGGCACGGTCTTTTACGCTGCCACCGGGGTTGTTTCCCTCCAGTTTGCCATAGAGTTTTACGCCAGGTTTTGTATTTATGTGCGTCAGCTCCACCAAGGGGGTATTGCCGATAAAATCAAGTAAAGTAGCCATGCGGTGTGTCAGGTTATTCTCTTTTAAACTGCAAAAGTAAGCGATAGTTTTATTGCCTGCACAAAAGAGAAGATAAGCCTTGATTTACTTAACTATTGTATCGCTGGTCCTAATCCGGTACTTAACTAAAAGTCCCACCAGTTTTTAACACCTGGTGGGACTCTTTTTCTAGATAAATTAAGTTATTATTTCTGTAAGAG
Source organism: Pontibacter akesuensis (assembly GCF_001611675.1). Taxonomy (NCBI): domain Bacteria; kingdom Pseudomonadati; phylum Bacteroidota; class Cytophagia; order Cytophagales; family Hymenobacteraceae; genus Pontibacter; species Pontibacter akesuensis. The sequence goes on from NZ_CP014766.1 coordinate 388,241, forward strand.
TTTTAAGAGCTCTTCTGCCACACCTGCTGAGGAAGCGGGATTCTGCCCTGTGATTAAGAGGCCATCGCGCACCACATGCGGCTGCCAATCGGCTACTTTAGAATAGTTACCCCCAAGTTCCTGCAGTTTCTCCTCAACCAAAAAAGGCACCACGTCCGTGAGCTTTACCGCCTCTTCCTCTGAGTTCGTAAAGCCCGTCACGTTCTTTCCCTTCACCAGCGGCTGCCCGTCCTGCCCTTTCACCTTTGCAAACACGGCGGGCGCATGGCAAACGGCTGCCACAGGCTTTTGCTGCCTGGCAAAGCTTTCAATCAAGTTAATGGAATCCTCGCTGTTGGTCAGGTCCCACAGTGGTCCATGGCCTCCGGGGTAGAAAACAGCATCAAAATCATCCGCCTTCACCTGGCTTAATTTAGTTGTGTTCATCAGTTTGTTCTGTAGTTCCTGATCTCCGTTGTAGCGGTCGGTGGCTTCTGTTTGGGCGCCTGGGGCCTCGCTGCTGGGATCAACTGGCGGAGCGCCTCCAGCAGGCGAAGCCAACGTCACGTTCACGCCCGCATCAGCCAGTACATAGTATGGCGCGGCAAATTCCTCTACCCAAAAACCAGTCTTTTTACCGGTATCTCCCAGTTCTGAGTGGGATGTCAAGACAAATAATACGTTCATAGCTTTTATATTTTTGTAGGTTATGATGCTTTCGTTTTCCGGGAAAACAATGGCAAGCATGCCTCACTTCTGTCTGCTTTCCCGGCAATCCTCTTTTAACCAACACAGACAGCAGAAGGTTTTGTCATTCCATCCTGTGCGGCTTAATGAGAACCAGGTACAAAGGGCTGGAAGACCTGCCCTCCAAGGACTCTCGCTCTGTACATCCTGCCGTTGATTTTGTACCTTTGCCCGCACAGCCATCACACGTTGGAACAGCCCATCCGCAAAATCATACACGTAGACATGGACGCATTTTTTGCCTCCGTAGAGCAGCGCGATAACCCCGAGCTGCGTGGGAAGCCTGTGGCGGTGGGTGGTTCCAAAGCGCGCGGTGTGGTGGCTGCGGCCAGTTACGAGGCCCGCAAGTATGGCGTGCATTCGGCCCTGGCCTCCAAAATAGCGGCACAGCGCTGCCCGCAGTTAATCTTCGTGAAGGCTCGTTTTGATGTCTACAGTGCCATCTCCCGGCAAATCCGCGACATCTTTTATTCTTATACCGACCTGGTGGAGCCGCTTTCGCTGGATGAGGCCTACCTGGATGTGACGGAAAACAAGATCGGCATGCCCTCGGCCAGCATCATTGCCAAAGAAATCAAAAAGCGCATTTTGGAGGAAACAGGCCTGACGGCATCGGCAGGCGTTTCTTACAATAAATTCTTGGCCAAGATCGCCTCCGACATGAACAAGCCGGACGGCTTTACGTTGATCACCCCGGACAAGGCCGAGGCGCTGGTGGCGGGATTGGAGATCGAGAAGTTTCATGGCATCGGCAAGGTGACGGCAGCCAAAATGCAAAGTATGGGCATTCTCACCGGGGCTGACCTGAAGCTGCGCTCGGAGGAGGACCTGGTGCGTCATTTCGGGAAAGTGGGCCGTTACTATTACCGCATTTCGCGTGCGCAGGACGACCGGAGCGTGCAGCCACACCGGGTACGCAAGTCCATCGGCTCAGAGCGTACTTTTGATGACGACCTGACAGAGGAAGATGACCTGCTGGAGCGGCTGCAATACCTGTCGGAGGAGGTGGCGCAGGACATGGCCCGGCTGCAGGCCTCGGCAAAAACTGTAACAGTCAAGATCAAGTACTTCGACTTCACCCAAAACACCCGCAGCAAAACGTACCTAAGCGATTTCAACTCGGCCAGCGCCATCTTCACCATCGCCCGCGAACTGCTGCGCACGCCCCAGCTTCCGGCTTATCCTGTGCGCCTGCTCGGCATTGCCGTCTCCAGCCTCACCTACCAGCACGACCGCCTGCAGGAAGGGTATCAGCTGACGCTGGAATTGTGAGTTTTGTGATGAAGGATAAAGGAGCTGTTTAGAAATGATGCTGCAGTATCCGTAGAAAATCAAACCCCATGCTACTTCTTTTACTTTCTGATTTTTGTCATCCTGAAAGAATCTTGTGGGCAAACAGCATTGGCTTAACCTCCTGGGGAGAAGAAACCAAGTTTCTTTAGAGAACAACAGTAGGTCTTTCGCTTTTGAATTTGATTTGAAACCACCTTGCTCCATTTAGCGGAGCTAGGTTTGGGTTCCTTAACTAAAGTATTAATTTCTAAGGATGAGAACACATTCAGTGCTTCTCTAGCTTGCCCACAAGATCCTTTCAGGATGACAAAATAGTTGAAGTTATTGGTGACCTCAAACTTATCCTCAATATATTGCCCTGTATCACCCCCTACCCGCCAACTGCGCCACCAACGTGGCGATCTCCTCTGGCTTTTCTTCCTGTAGAAAGTGCCTTGCCTCCAGTTGGTGTACCTGCATAGGCGTGGCAGTATTGATAATCTGGTTGCCGTAGTGGGCATAATCCAGCGCAGGGTCTTGCATGCCCCAGATAACCTGTATAGGGTACGGCACGTTTTCTACCGCCTGGTAGCACAGTCGCTTAAACTCTTCTGACTTCTGGAAATTACGCATGATCTTCAGGAAAGCGGCACCACCGTCTTCCCGCTTAAGCAAATCGACGTAAGCGTAGATTTCTTCCTTCGGAATCGGGTTCGCATTCACCACACCCATCTTCGAAAATAGCAGGTGCCAGCTCGGGTGAATGATCGTCTTCAGTTCGGCCTCGCCTAACACCGGCATCTCGAACGGGCGCATCGGCAACGGCTTTTTAAAAGTATCCACATCAATCCAGGTATTCAGAATGTTCAGCGAAAGAACCTTTTTCCGGTTCTCGGCAGCCATCGCAAAGCCGATGGGGCCGCCAATGTCGTGGATGAGCAGGTGGTAACGATCAATGCCCAGCACCTCAGCAGCGCGGGCGCAGAAACGGGCGAAGTTGTGAAAAGTGTAGTCGAAGTCTTCGGGGCGGTCAGACAAACCCAAACCGGGCAAATCAACACAGACACCGCGCATGCCTTTGGCGGCCAGCGAGGTGATCACGTTACGGTAGAGGAAAGAGGATGTGGGCACGCCGTGGATGCAGAAAACCACCTCCCCCTCTCCCTGGTCCAGCACAAAGGTCCTGATGCCATCTACGTCTATAAACTTGCCCGCTGCCTGATGGGCTGCGATTACCTGATCTACTGTTCTGCCTTCGCTCATACTTGTGCTTTTAATTGATGTTATTATCGCTTACGCATGCTACTGTTAAGTATGTTACCTCTTACTGAAAAGCAGCGACCAAAACACTAGCTACAAGTATAAACTTGCCTGTAGGAGCTACGCCTCTTCTTCCCGGGCCTTTTTATAGTCTATCACAGCGCCGATCAGCGAGGCATGCACAAACGTTTGAGGTATGTTGCCCAGAAACTCACCCGTCTCTGGGTCACCCTCTTCCGGCATCAGGCCCACATCGTTCATTAAGGCTAGCGCTGCCTCCATTATCTGCCCGAACCGCTCCCAATTGCGGCGCATCACGTAGTACTGAGCCACCCAGAACGTCCCGGCTAGGAATGCACCCTCCACGCTGGAGTCGAAATCCACGAGGTGGCGGCGAAACAGGTTGTGCTGGCAGTAGTCGCGCTCCAGCACTTTGATGGTTTGCAGTACTTCCGGTGCATCGGCATCGGTGTAGGCCCAGATGGGGAAAAGTATGGCACTGACATCCACTGCCTCCGAGCCCGGAAAAGCAGCATAGGCTCCCTCGGAAGTCAGACATTCCTGCGCCACAAAAGCTCTGATGTCGGTGGCCGCATTTTTCCATCGTTCCTGCTGGGCCTTGTCCTCACTGTGCTCGGAGATGTACTCCAGGCTCACAGCCACAATAACTTTGCTCGAAGTATAATGCTGCTTCTGCGTTTCCTCCCAAAGTCCGTGGTCCTGCTCGTACCAGTGGCTGGCAAGGTAATCTGCTAAATAGCACACCAGTTCCCAGTGCTCTTTGGTGTCGAAGGTGTTGTAGATAAGCTTTGCCGCGAGCAGCACGTTGCTGATGGCATCCAGTTGCAACTGGTTGTTGGCGTTGTTGCCAACACGGACCGGAAGGCTGTCAGCATAGCCGCGCAGGTGCTGCAGTTCCTCCTCGCCCGGAGCAGGTTGCTTTTTCAGGGTGAAGAAAGGCACCACCGGCTCCTTTACCTGGTGCATGGCATCGCAGATAAAACTAAGGAACTTGCGCTCTTCCTCCCCATCAGAGCCTGCGCGCGTGAGGGCGCTGGCAATCATGGCGGCATCGCGGAGCCATACGTAGCGGTAATCATAGTTGCGGTGGCTACCCTTTACCTCGGGCAGTGAAGTGGTGCCCGCCGCTATGATGCCACCATTTTCGGCAAAAGTCATCAGCCGAAGCACACGCAGCGAATTCCGTACTTCGTCCTCGTAAGGCCCGTGGTAGGTGATGTGGCTGGTTACCTCCTTCCACTTTTCCTTTGTGGCCTCATGCGCCTGCTGTAGCACCTCCCAGTTCATTTCCTGCTCCTGCTCACTTAGCACAAACCAGGATTTTTCACCTGCCGGAACATCACAAAATATAGTGTTTTCATTTAGCCGCAGCGGATGGGAGGCGTACAGGAAAAGGATGCCGTCTATACTTGCCACGCCTTCCTGCAGTTGCAGCTTGGGTTTCTGACGGGCAAAGTTCGGGCGTGGTGCTAAAATGATTTGCAGCTTTTCCGGGGCGGCTGAAAGGGTGCGGCAGATGCCGTTAAAGCTGGCCTGCATCGGCATCCAGTCCTCCACCTCCAGCTCTCCTGCAGCACCGCTCAGGGTAGTGCACAGCACGGTGCTGTCGCTGCGGTAACTGCGTTTGATAAAGCGAAGGGATGGTGCCCCTATTCGCCAGTGGCCGCCTTTCTCCATATCCAACAGACCAGCAAAAATAGCGGGGGCATCAAAAACGCTTGGGCAGTACCACACCACACGTGCAGATTTATCTATATAAGCGCAGGTGCGGCGATCGCCTATTACGGCCAAGTCTTTTATGTCGGGTGGTGCTATCTCCATAGGCTAGGCTCCCTGCCCCACATGTTGGCTTAGGGCGCCGTCCATGGTATAAGTGGCGCCAGAGCAGTAATCGGAATCCGGGGAGGCCAGAAACAGCGCTAGTTTTGCAATTTCCTCTGGTTGGGCAGCTCTTTTCATAGGTATACTTTGTACTTGCTTTTCACGCGCTTCCGGATCATCGATGGCCTCCTGGTTGAAAGGCGTCAGGACCATACCGGGTGCTAGGTTGTTCACATTAATCCCCTGGGCTGCCACCTCCAGGGCTAGCGTGCGGGACAGGTTCATTACAGCGCCTTTGGTGCAAGTGTAATCGGCGGCACCCTCCCGGGGCAGGCGCTGGTGCACGGAGGTAACGTTGATGATTTTCCCCTTGCCTCCCTGCTGCAGGCGATGTTGCACAAACCGGCGGGCACAGAAGAAGTAACCATTCACATTTACGGCAAACGCCCGCTGCCACTGTTCTGTGCTCATCTCAGCCACCTTAGTCTCTGCCTCTCCTACGGCTGCATTGTTCATTAAAATAAAAATGTCGCCGAATTGTTCGATCGCCCTGTCAAACATCTCCTCCACCTGCTGCTCATCGCTCATGTCCGCCTGTATCACAAGGCCCTGCTGGCCTGTCTGCATCACCTGCTGCAGGGTGTATTCAGCCCCATCCTCATCGTGCAGGTAGTTGATGATTACGTTAGCGCCATTTCGGGCAAATTCAATTGCCGTTGCCTGTCCTATACCTGAGTCTGACCCAGTAATTATGGCTGTCTTCCCTTCTAATTTCTTTTCCATGAGCTTGTTTTCCTAGCGGCTCAGCCTGACGATTTGCAAGGAGCCTGTCCTACTTACGGAATACAAAAAAAAGGGCTGCAGAATGTATTTAAAATAAGAATATTTATAACATACTTGATTTAACAAAGAAGAAAAGCGGGTTAGAGAAGATAAAAAACAGCAGGCTAAAAATATCATGAAGCTGTGCTGGAGCACTTTATGCCTTACAAAGACAGTAGCTTTGCGGGCAGGTACGGAAAGCTACTAAAGCTTAGCCCATTGTTTCACCAGTGGCAGTCCTTAAGGCTTCATCTAATTTCTCCTGCAACTGCGTCAGTGATTTTATGTGGTTTAGCTCCTGTGCCTCCAACAGCACCTCAACTCTGTTTTCGCCAGTTTGCAGGGCTATTAGCGGATAGGTGTTGCGTATGGGGGCAAACTTCCATTCGTTTTTGTAGACAAAGGACACTTCCAGCGGTAAAGCCTGAAGGTAGGCCGCCCACTCCTGCCGCATGGTAAGTTTGCCATAGGTGAGGGCACAAAGACTGCAGGCGTAGGTTTTAGGGGAAATGATTTTGTGCGCGAAGTCTGTTAGCTTGTTGAAGAAGCCTGTTTCGGCGTTGTAGACGAATACCAATTTCTGCTTTGCCTCGCTCATGCTTTTCGGTAGGATTGGAAAGAGTGGTAAAAAACAAGCAGGTAGCCGGTGGCCAGCATCATGTGCAGGAGCAGGAAAGCATACTCTCCCCGGGCAATACTCCACGCAGCCACGCCCAGGAACAACAGCCCTAGCAGTCCCTCCAGGTAAGTGGTAAACGGTACTTTCAGGCTGAGGTACATGTTCTTCTGCCACGGGTGCTGCCTGGCCTCCAGGTTAAACTTGGGCGTCCGGATGAAGGCGGATTTACGACCGCTCCAGCCCTCTAACACGGCAAGAGCATTGTGCAGCGCCAGCCCCATCGACACAGAAAGGAAAAGGGGGTAGTAGACTATAAAACTGAGCACACGTCCCACCAGCGAATTTGTTTGCAGCGCATTGGCCTGAAAGTACACCAAGCTTATTACCACAAAACTAAGCAGCATCCACTTCCCGACTTCAAACACCACATAGGGCAGCAAACCGTTTACCTGTGCCCAAACCAATGGGACACTTGCCAGCGAGGCCAGCAGCACGGCCACATACACTGAGCTATTAAGCAGGTGCGCCAGGGCGTGGTATTTTGCCTGCAAGGGCACACCGGATCGCAGCACGGTGGCCAAGTGCTTCACCGCCGATTCTGCCCCCCCTTTTGTCCAGCGGAACTGCTGCGACTTCAGCGCACTCATCACCGGCGGCAGTTCTGCCGGCGACGCTACATCTGGCAGGTAGGTAAAATCCCAGCCCCTGAGTTGGGCGCGGTAGCTAAGGTCCAGGTCTTCGGTGAGGGTGTCGTACTGCCAGTTGCCGGCATCCAGTATGGTGGCTTTTCGCCACACTCCGGCAGTTCCGTTAAAGTTAATGAAAGCGTGAAGGCTGTTGCGCCCCACCTGCTCCACATAGAAGTGCGCATCCAGTGCCAATGCCTGCAATTTGGTGAGGATGGAGTAGTCCCTGTTCAGGTGCGTCCAGCGGGTTTGCACCATGCCGGTTTTCCGGTTGGCGAAGTATGGGATGGTTTCTTTCAGGAAGGAGGGCGCGGGAACAAAATCGGCATCAAAAATGGCAATAAACTTTCCTTTCGCCAGTTCCAGCCCATACTTCAGGGCACCTGCTTTGTAGCCGCTGCGGTCGGGCCTGCGGATGTACTTAAATGAGAGTTGCGGGTACTGTTGTAGCTTCTGCTCAATGAGGGCGGAGGTTTCGTCGTCACTGTCGTCGAGCACCTGGATCTCCAGTTTTTCAGTGGGGTAATCGAGGGCTGCAACGGTTTCGAGCAGCCGCTCCACCACATACTTCTCGTTATACACCGGCAGTTGCACCGTTACCATTGGCCATACTTCGGGCGCAGGCGGCACGGGCTTTTTATCCTGCCTGAGGTAGCGCCGGAACCTGTACAGCAGATGCGCCTGCGCCAGACTGTACAGGAGTATGAACAGCATGGCACCGGCATATACCAGCACGCACAGGGTGATCAGAAACATCATTAATTCAATACCTTTATCGACTCGTTTCCTGTAAGTATGGGAATGTCGGTGATGCGGCCCTGCTCCGGGCCATTTTCCAGCTTTAATACGCCCCGTGGGCAAACAGAGGCACAAATACCGCAGCCCACGCAGGAAGCCCGCACGATGTTCTGCCCGCGCTGTGCATACCAGCGCACATCAATGCCCATCTCGCAGTAGGTAGAGCAGTTGCCGCAGGAGATGCACTGCCCGCCGTTGGTTGTGATGCGGAACCGTGACTTGAACCGCTGCACAATACCGATGTAGGCCGCCAGCGGACAGCCGTAGCGGCACCACACGCGGTTGCCCATCAGCGGGTAAAAGCCAACCCCGATCACACCGGCAAAGGCAGCACCGATGATAAAACCGTACCACTGGTGCAGCATGTCGGTGGATTGCTTCAACAAAGCAAAATTCATAAAGTAGTTGGCAATGGTCAGGGCCGTGATCAACGTGATGATCACAAGTATAGGATATACCATCCACCGCTCAATTTTCCAGGCTTTCAATGATTTGTCGGACAGGTGGCGGTACGGATCTCCGGCTGTTTCGGCCAGGCCGCCGCAGCCGCACACCCAACTGCAGTACCAGCGCTTGCCATACAGGTACGTAAACACCGGCACGCCCACCAGGGCCAGCACTGTTCCCCACACCAGCATAAAAATCCCGATTGACCCGCCGCCCAGCATACTTGCCACGCTGTAATCAAAATAGAAATCGTAGTCGAGCGGCCAGATATTCTTGAGGTCCTGCCAGGGGTTGTTGAGCATCACCAGTATTTCAGGAATGAGGAAGGCGAAACTCAGCTGGAAAAACATGACAGAGGAAGTGCGCACCAGCTGGTATTTGTTGCCCCTATACTTGCGAAACATGCGCACCCCCATCACCAGGATAGCCAGCGTATAGATGGTGCCGTAGAAAAACCACTGGCTAGCTGGCCCGCCGGACAAGGCGTAGCTCAGCGGATCGACTAGCATCGTCCAGTTTACGAGATACTCTGGATACCAGTAAAGCAGCACGTACAGCGCCGTCAGGTAAATGCCGATCGTAATGCCGATGATCCCCCTAGACTTGTTCGAGGAAAACATCACGCCGTTGTTTTTAACACCAGCCGGCTCGCCCCGGTGGCTCGGCAGGATATATACTAAGGCTCCCGCCGCCCCCACCACAATCGTCAGGAAAAGGAGGAGCAGCTTGTTATTTTCCACAAAGCCCTGGCTTGCCACTTTCGTGAGGGCAAAGGCATAGTCGTCCCAGATCACGCGGTCCCATTGCTGGCTGCGCTGCTGCTCTTCGTTGTAGTTGTCGAGGTACTGGTTAAAGTCGTTGGCAAAGGCGAAACTGGACGTATAGGTCTGGCCCAGCATAGGCTGTAGCTTCTCCCGCAGCACCTCCACATGCTCGGACTTCACCACATCCTGCAGTTGCTGTTCCGTGAGCTGAAACTGCCCCATAAAAAGCAGCACGTTCAGCAGCAGCAACGCAGCCAGAAAAACGCCCAACCCAATTTTTTGTATGCTTGTCATCTTGTGGTTCTACTCCCTAAAAATGCCAGCAGCCCTTTCTTCTTCTTTTTTGGCTGCAAGTTGGCTTCAAATTGCTGATTGTATGCCTGCAGTATGCTGTGCTCGTGTTTGTCGTAAAACTCCGGATCGAAGTTGGCGCGGCGCATGTCCTGCAGTACTTCCTCCACCGTCCAGTTCTCCCGCAAGGCTTTGTCAAAAAACTCGTGCCTCAGGCGCATTCCCAAAGCGTTGACACCATGCAGCCGCTTGTCATTGCCATTGAAAACTGCCCTGAAAGCTATATTGCCACCCGGATGCTCCCAATAAAAAGACTGTACCGGCTCCTCCCATCTATAAGGCACCATACCGTAGGTTTGGTACTCAATGTCGAGGAACTTGGCGGAGTTGAACCAGGGGCCGGGGTTATACTTTACCGGCTCCCGGGTCAGGTTATGCGCCAGCGTTTCGCCGTGCATGCGGCCGGTGTACCATACCTGCTCCACACTGCGCCTGTTCGGGAGCGGCACGCGGTACTCCACGCAATCCCCGATGGCAAACACGTTGGCAATGTTTGTGGCAAAATACTGATCCACCAGAATTCCCCTGTTCACTTCCAGCTGCGTTTCCTTTACCAAATTAATGTTCGGGTGCACCCCGACGCCCAGCCCTACAAACTGGCACGGAATCTCCTCGCCTGCCGTGGTGACCACCGCGCGTACGCGGCCCGATCCATCATCTAAAACCTCCTTCAACTCTGTCTCCACGCGCAGGTCGATGTGGTGCTCCCGCATGTGGCGCATCACCAGTTCTGACTCCTCCTTCGGAAGTATACTTCCCCAGAAGTGGCTTTCGCGCACCAGGAAAGTAACGGGTATGTTTCGGCTAAGCAGCATTTCGGCCAGTTCAATCCCAATTAAGCCTCCTCCCACCACTACGGCACGCTGGCAGTTAACTGTGCTGGCGTTCATCGTCTCCAGGTCCTGGTACGTGTACAGCCCCTGCACGCCCTGCAGCTCCTGTCCAGGCCAGTTAAACATGTTCGGTTTAGAGCCCAGGGCAAGTATGAGAATATCGTAGGCAAGCGGCTCCTGCTGTTGCAGTTGCAGCTGCTTTTGCTCAAAATTTATACTTGTTACCCAATCGTGCACCAGGCTCAGACGGTTTTTCTCCCAGAAGTTATCCTCGTAGGGCTTTGTGTGCGCATACTTCAGCTGCCCCATGAAAATATACATAAGCGCCGTGCGGGAGAAGAAATGCTCTGCTTCGCCGGAGATGATGGTGATGTGCGCCTGGCTGTCGCGCTTGCGGATATGGCGCGCGCAGGTGACGCCGGAGATGCCGTTGCCAATGATGACGATGCGGCGGCCCGGGGTTGTGGTGCAGAAATTACTCGTAGCGTCTGTCTCCTTCATGCCAAATAAATCACCTGTCGGGCCTCTTCTGGCAACAGGACATGTTGGAAGAAAGCCTTCATAAGTTAGTTAACCGTAAAGACCGGTACTTTCTCAAATTTACCTTTAATTAAAGAGGAATGTATGCTTTCCCGACAAAATCATGTTATTCCCCGTCCGATGGCCATCTGCGGAAGGTTCTTCCGATGTTTGCACAAACCTATAACTGTGGCAATTGTTCCCGCTGCACAACCTTCCGCCAAGTCAACCAAGCCCTGCTTGGTGAAAAATTCCGCTTGAAAATAAACTTACATGCAAGCTATAAGTATAGTATCTAACATTAACCCGTTAGAAAATGCAGGACGAAAGAAAAACAGCAGAAGAAGCTGCTTCAGTGGCGACAAGAGTAGCCGGTGCCATCGGCAAAGGATTGGTGGCAGGCCTGATCGGTACCGCCGTCATGACGATTGCTCAGATGGTGGAAATGGAAATGTCCGGGCGCGACGCCAGCAACACACCCTATAAGGCAGCCAAGAAGGTATTTGGCGTGAAAGCAAAAGACAAAGAATCCAAGAAAACGATTTCGAACCTGATGCACTTTGTCTACGGCTCCTCCTGGGGTATTCCGAGAGCCCTGATGGCAGAGTTCGGCACAAAGGGCACCACCGGCACTTTTATCCATTTTGCGGCAGTTTGGGGCACAGAACTGGTGTTGCTGCCATCGTTGCACGTGGCCAAGCCCGTAACCGAGTGGAAGCCAAAAGCCATCAGCGAAGATATCCTGTTTCATAGCATCTATGCCGTTGCCACGGGCCTTGCCGCCGATGCCCTTGTGGGAGGAACAGACGACGAAGAAGGGAAAATACAGACCGCTTCTGAAAGGTGGGAAATCCCTGAGTAGGCACCGCATTTCTGCTTTCAACAATACCCTTGTTCGACTACATAATTTGTAGTTCGAAGAAATTACTTCCCGCTACTGTCGTTTCAAACACAGTGAGAAATCTAACTGGAATAGGTAAAAGATCTCTCGTCGAGATGACAATAGCGGGAAAACAGTTTTACAGATAAGTTTACAGCTGTTTTCTAAGCGTATCTGTTCATCTGGATATGCTGTACCTCTTTCCCAGGCTCTACCAAATTCCAAGACAGCCTCCATCTTCCCGCACAGCAATGATATTACCTGCAAATTCTGTAATATGCACCTTTGTTGACGTTCACTTTATCGTTTAAGATGCGATACAAAGCCATACTTTGCCTGCTGTTACCTTTTGCCTTCGCGATGAATAAAACCAATGCCCAGGAGCAGAAACTAAGCCTGGTTACCTGGCAGCAGATAGCAGAAATGCCCGTGCCTGCCGCTGACCATACAATTCAATATGGACCCGATTCGCTGCAGTTTGGGGAGCTTCGCCTGCCGGAGGGTAAAGGTGATTTCCCGGTGGTGGTGGTGGTGCACGGCGGCTGCTGGCTGAATGCCTATAACCTGCAGTACATGAGCCACCTAAGCGAGGAACTCTCCAAAGCGGGCTTCGCCACCTGGAATATCGAGTTCAGGCGTGTAGGCGATGCAGGAGGTGCCTGGCCGGGCACGCTGCAGGATGTGGCGCTGGCAACAGACTACGTGCGCGAGCTGGCAAAAACATATCCAGTTGACGCAAAAAAGGTGGCTGTGATCGGACACTCTGCCGGCGGACACCTGGCCCTGTGGTTGGCAGCGCGCCATCAGTTACCGAAGTCAAGCCCGCTCTATGTCAAAAAGCCTTTAAAGCTGAAAGGCGTTGTTTCACTTGCTGGCATAACCGACTTAGCCACCTACAGTGCTCAGGAAGGCAGCTGCAACGCGGCGGTGGAGCAACTGATCGGTGGCGCTCCCGCTGCCTTTCCCGAACGCTACGCACAGGCCTCTCCCCTGCAGATGCTGCCCTTGCGGGTGCCAAGTATACTCGTGCAAGGCGAACAAGATCCTATCGTACCTGTGACACAAGCTACAAACTTTGAGCAGCAGGCTAAGACTGCCGGCGACAACACCAGCTCAATACTTTTACCGGATGCCGGTCACTTTGACCTCGTGGTGCCTGCCTCACCTGCCTGGCCGGCTGTGCTGCAGGCAGTACAGGACATACTCTAGCAAATCCAAGTACACGAATAAACCTTTACAAGTTATTCCGCTCTAAGCTGAATAAAATCTCAACTCCAACCTAACCCACCATGAAATCTAAATTAATAGCAGCAGGCCTTTGCCTTGCCCTGGCAACACCGGGTGCTTTTGCCCAGAAAGCCAACGTGCCGAAACCTGTCGCCAAATCGATGAGCAAAGTGAAGCCAGCCGACATAAAGGCGCACATTGCTTACCTGGCCGATGATAAATTGCTCGGTCGCCAGCCCGGCACGCCGGGTTACCAGATGGCCGTAGATTATGTAACGGACCAGTTCAAGGAATTGGGCGTAACCCCGGCAGGCGAGAACAACACGTACCTGCAGACGGTTCGCCTGCGCACCGCTACCACCAATCCGGATGTCTCCCTTCAGTTAAAATCAGACATGGGCGACGCAGTGCAATTAATTAGCGGGCAGGACTTCACTTTCTATCCTAATCCAGGTCAGGCTCAGGTAGCACTGAACGCTCCGCTTGTGTTTGCCGGTTACGGCATCAGCGCGCCGGACATGAACTACGACGACTACGCCAACATCGACGCCAAAGGCAAAATAGTGGTGGTGCTACGTGGCACCCCGGAAGGCTTCCCGGCCACCGTGGCCTCTTACAGCACGGACACGCAAACGTTGCTTAAAACCGCTGCCGAACATGGCGCCGTGGGTGTGATGATAGGTTCCACCAACCCAAGAGGTGGTGTTCCGAACTTCTCGAGGGGTGTGAGCAGCGTGATGGGAGCTGACGGGAAAGTGGCTACTTCGCGCAGTTACCACGAGGCCATTGATGTGCTGGGAATGATTAGCTATAACACGCTGCAAAAGTTGCTGGCTGGTGCCGGAACGGATGTGCAGCAGGTGGTTGCGTCTATCAGCGCCGGAAAACCCGCTTCTGCTCCGCTCCCTTTTAATGTAACGGGCAGCTACGGCAGCACCTATAAAGACTTTGAAAGCTACAACGTGGTGGGCAAGATTGAAGGATCTGACCCGAAGCTTAAAAATGAGTATGTGGTGCATAGCGCGCACCTCGACCACGTGGGCATTGGCCGCCCCATAGACGGTGACTCCATCTACAACGGTGCCCACGACAACGCCTCAGGTGTAGCCAGCCTGCTGGAAATTGCCAACGTATACTCTAGGCTCGACAAGAAGCCGAAGCGTTCTGTCCTGATTGTGATGGTTACGGCTGAGGAAATGGGCCTGCTGGGCTCTGCCTACTTCGCGAAGCACCCGACCGTGCCCGCAGCTCAGATTGTTGCAGACGTGAACACAGACATGCCGACGTTAATTGCGCCACTGCTGGCGGTGGTGCCGCTGGGTGCCGCGCATTCTTCTTTGGAGGATGAGGTGAAGCAGGCAAGCAAGTACCTGGGGCTGGACGTGGAGCAGGACCCGGAGCCGGATCAGAACCGCTTTGTCCGCAGCGACCAATACAGCTTTGTAACGCAGGGCGTGCCGGCGCTGCACATCAAGTATGGCAACAAAACCGCCGACGGTAAAAATAACCTGGACGAGCAGGTGAAAGTATGGCGCGAGAAATATTACCACAAGCCACAGGATGGGTTGGAGAATGGCATTTTTGATTTCGAAGCCGCTAAAAAGTACGTGCAACTTAACTTCCTGATCGGTTACCTGATCGCACAGGATGCTGAACGACCTAACTGGAACGAGGGCGATTTCTTCGGAACGCGCTTCGGGAAAGTGCAGTAACATAAGCAGGTATAAACCAAGTATAACAGGAGCCGGAAAGTTTGTTTTCCGGCTCCTGTTTTGTTTCAGGCCATACTTAATTCAGCCCCCGCAGGAGCTGCGTACGCTGCGAGATCAGAACAGGCTCCTACACATGGGTAAGTCCGCACAATCTATCTTTTATACTTTCCTCTCCTGCTTCTGGTATAGAAGTCTTAAGAGAGGAAACTCTCCTCCTTGGACAAGGAGGGGCTGGAGGTGGTTTAATACAGTATAACCTCCTGATTCCATACACTCATTACCATCGCCCTAAAAACAAAAAGCTTCCCTGCACTATCAGCACAGGGAAGCTTTTATGAAGTATAAAATGGCTTAGTAGCTCAGCGTGATTTTGTCTTTGTCGTTTTTGATGACGAAGCTTTGCACGTTGTAGCCCTCTTTCGGGTTGGCGCTTCCCTGTGGATCAAAGCGGGAGATCGGATCGATAAACGAAGCAAAGTCCTGCTGCGCCTTCTGGTTCTTCCCGTTCAGCTTTAATTTGGCTTTCGCGTCAAAGCCGTGCAACATCACCTTGATGTTCTTGAAGTTAGAGTTGTAGGAACCCTCTACTTTATCAAACGTGATGGCTTTGCGGCGTGCGTCGTAATTGATGGTCCGCTTGTAGTACTGACCGTTCTGATAGTCGTAGCTGGCACCATCGTCCTCGTAATACACAAACGAGTTATTCACGTCGCCTTTGTAGATGTGCACGGTCAGCGTGTCGGTTGGCTTCTCAGACGTGCTCTGCACCAACGACTGCATTGGAATAATGCTGCTTTCCTTCACATAAATAGGGAGCTTGTTGTAAGAAATCGGAATGATCTCCTCGCGGTTGCCTGTCTCCACCTCGCCGGTATACAGGTTGTACCACTTGCCCTGCGGGAAGTATACTTTACCGTAGTTTTTACCGCTCTCAAATGGCATGATCAGGAAAGACTCGCCGAACTGGTACTGGGTGTCGAACTCGCCGTTATACACCTTCGGATCGTGCGTGTAGTCGATGGCAAGCGTACGCATCAGCGGCAAGCCTGTTTCGGCGGCCAGGTAGAAGTTAGAGTAAATGTAAGGCAACAGCTTGTAGCGCAGGTTAATGAAGTTGCGCGCGATCTCGGTCACTTCCTCGCCGTATGCCCAAGGTTCCGACGATTTAGAGTTTACACCCGTGTGGTTACGGAAGTATGGCGTAAAGGCTCCCAGCTGAATCCAGCGGGCATACAGGCCAATAGAAGGGTTTCCGGTGAAACCACCAATATCCATGGCAGAGAACGGAATACCGCTTACGCCCATGCTGTTCAGCAAGCGAATGCCCAGCAGCATGTGGCTGTCCTCAGAGCGGTTATCACCCGTCCAAAGGGCTGTGTAACGCTGCGAACCGGCAAACCCGGCACGCGACAGCAGGAACGGGCGCTGCTTTGGCAGGTGCTGGCGGGCACCCTCGTAGCTGGCGCGGGCCATCTCCAGGCCGTACACGTTGCGGCCCTCTTTATGCGAAGTCAGGTGGCCGTCGTACTGAAACAGCACGTTGTTCGGCATTTTCTGACCCCAGGTAGCAATCTCGTTCATGTCGTTCCAGAAGCCGTCCACGCCCGTCTCGGCGAAGTACTTCAGCTCCTTTTTCCACCACTCACGGCCCTTCTCGCTTGTAAAGTCAGGGAAGTGCGTCCAACCCGGCCATACTTGCCCGGAGTAGTTCACGCCGTCCGGATACTTCAGGAAGATATCGTCTTTCAAGCCACGCTCATACGCGCCATAGCCTTTCTCTACTTTGATGCCCGGGTCCACAATCACCGTGGTTTTGAAGCCCATTTCCTCCAGCTTCTTGTTCATGGCGGCTGGATTTGGGAAACGGCTGTCATCCCAGGTAAAGAGTTTGTAGGCATCCATGTAGTGAATGTCCAGCGTAATGCCGTCGGCCGGAATCTTCTTCTCGCGCAGCGTCTGGGCAATGCGCATCACCTCTGTTTCCGGGTAGTAGGAATAGCGGTTCTGCTGGTAACCGAGACTCCACAGCGGTGGCAGATCCATGCGGCCGGTAATGTCTGTGTACGAGGTGATGATGTCCTCCAACTGGTCGTGGTAAATAAAGTAATAATCCATTTCGCCGCCCTGTGCCCCGAAAGACGAAAAGCGGTCGTTGCTGGCCCCGAAGTTAAAGTCGCTCTGATAGCTGTTGTCGAAGAAAATACCGTAATTCAGTCCACTGTGAATGCCAATATAAACAGGTATGGTGGCATAAAGCGGATCCTGGCCCGTGCTGTACCCGTACGCATCGGTGTTCCAGTTGGTATAGCCGCTGCCCCTGCGGTCGAGGCCGCCGGTTTTCTCGCCAAGGCCAATAAAGCGCTCACCCTCCTGCATTTCTTTGTAGGTGGTTACCTCCTCGCCAATCCAGGAAGTGGTTAATCCCTCTTCATCGCGGTTGATCACCTTTCCGTCTTTCGTCAGGAAGGCAATGGCAAAGGGATTCTTGCTAATGCGCGTCACCAGCGAGTCCGTGGTGATGGTGATGGCGTCGTTGTCCTGGGTAATGTTGGCTTTTGTCTGCTTTGGCTTGCCCACCACGGCATAGGAGAAGTTCTCGCCGAGCGGCTTTTTATCCATGCGCACATGCACCACACTTGGGCTGTATACCTGCACTTGCACGTGCTCATTCTCATCGGTAGTAATGTTTACCTGCTGTCCGTTGATGGTAACGTTGCTCACCTTGCCTATTCTGTTCACGGGGCCGTTGTTCTGCCCAAAAGAGGCAAAACTAAGCGCCGACAGTACCAGCAGGGAAGCAAGCGGTTTGAAGGATATGTTCATTATAAGGAATGTTGATTTATCTGAATGAAAGTCTCAAAAAAAGCCCGGCCGTGCCATACTGCCGGGCTCTTCAGAAGCTTTAAGTACTAAAACGCTTTATTTTTTGGTAACAGAGTACGTTACACTGTCATCATCATTTTCCAGGTCCAGCACAATATCATATGTACCGGGTGATGTAATGTTGATGTCGGCACCACCCTGGTTAAGCAGGTTGTTAGAAGTATCATCATCACCATAGTTTAACTCCCAGGCATCGTTAAACCTGAACTTAATTTTGCCTGCCTTCAGTGTAGTCGTCAGTTTCCAAACGCCTTCCGAGTTAATGTACTTCATGTTGGTGTCATTATCCCATCCACCTGGCGTGGCATCGCCTATCAATCCCCAGGAGTGCTTGGCAGCAGACCAGGTCATGTTGTTCAGATTAGCCGTAATCATGTAGGTATCCGGTGCAGGCACACTTAGGTTACCCCCTTTTTCGGCAAGTGTTCCAGGAGCGGCGCCCATGCCATAATCCATATCCCAGTTGCGCTGCGGCGTAATTTTAAACTCCAGGCCGCTTGCATCCATAAAGCTTACAATGCCCATGTAGATGCCGTTGCTCTCAACAGAAGCCAAAGCAGGCGCAGTTTCCGGGCTCCATCCCTGGTGTGCACCAGGCACAAACACATACGATGGCTCCACATAAGTAGAATAAGGCGTTACGTTGATGGTCGCGGCGTTAGAGTAAATAGGCTCCACCAGGTCAGAAACGGTGGCTTTGATGCGGATTTTAAGTTCATGCGCC
The DNA here is from genome assembly GCF_001611675.1 of Pontibacter akesuensis. NCBI lineage: Bacteria > Pseudomonadati > Bacteroidota > Cytophagia > Cytophagales > Hymenobacteraceae > Pontibacter > Pontibacter akesuensis. The sequence goes on from NZ_CP014766.1 coordinate 406,606, forward strand.
TCTTCTGCTGTATACTTTAGTTTCGTTAGCAGCGTGTTCAGTTCCTCTACGGTAAATACCTTCTTCGGCTGATTGCCTGACTCCTGACTGAAAGAGCCCAGATCCATACTATAAGGCTTCACAAAGTTATCACCAGCGGTGTCTATCTGCAGCGAATATTTTACCGCGGCATTATAGCCGAAGTCTGCTTCGCCCCAGGTCAGGGTAACCGCCTCGTTGGCAGCCTCCTCCTCTGTTAGTACAAGCGTGTTGGTAGATGCCGAAAGGACAGGGGCTTCCCCTGTCTTCAGTATCGCCATGTCCTCGTCTTTCTCACAGCTCATCAGAGCCAGCGAAGCAACAAAAAAGATGAACGTTTTATTTAACCAGTTTTTCATAAAAACATGTTTTAGAAGTTTGATGGCACCACCTCCCGCAATCCTTTCAGGAGAGGCAGGAGGCGGTGTCCTTATTTTAGTAACCCGTGTTCTGCTTCAGGTTCGGATTCGCCGTCAGGTCAGAGGTTGGAATCGGGAAAAGCGTACGGTACGAGGCAACTGCCTGTCCTTCTTTCACGCCGCCTTTCCAGGCCCACAGGTAATCGGCCGTGGTGAACTGCTTGTAGCGGATAAGGTCCGTACGGCGGTGTCCTTCCCACTTCAGCTCACGGGCACGCTCATCAAGTATAAAGTCGAGGTTCAGCTGGCTTTGGGTGATGTTTCCGGAAGTTCCGTTGTAGGCGCGCTCACGCAGCTCGTTCACATAGGCCAGGGCCTGCGCCTCACTGCCACCGCTACCGCCACGCAGCACCGCTTCGGCATACATCAGGTACACATCGGCCAGTCGGAACATCGGAAAGTCCGTATCCGGGTGGTTTCCTGTTGGGTCTGAACCAACGGCACCGGTAGAGGTTATGTTTTTCCACTTCGTGATCGGGTAGCCGTCTGTGAAGGTAGACATGTTGTTGATCTCCAGGCTTTGACCCGCTGTGTAGAAGTTGGCCCGCTCGTCTGTGTTGCCCGATACATCGTCGAAAAGGGTTACTACCTCAGGTGTGGTACGCAAACCAGACCAGCCACCGTTGATGCCGAAATTAGCCGGGTTCATGGAGCCGCCCACCGGTGCATGCACCAGGTATGTCATACCACCCCAGGTAGTCGTGCGCAATCCATCGAACGTAATCGGGAAAATAATTTCGTTGGACTTGTAGTTATCCGCCAGGAAAAGGTGGTCATAATCCTCCTCCAGATCGAAACCAGCATCAATCACTTTCTTTGAATACGTGATGGCGTCGGTATAGCGTGGTGTACCGGTGTATACCTCTGCGTTCAAGTATAACTTGGCAAGCAGCGTCCAGGCAGCAGCCTGGTTGGCACGGCCATAGTTGGTCAGGTCACCGGGGGTGGCTGGGATCAACTCATCCTGTACGGCCAGCAACTCAGATTCTACAAAGGCGAAAAGGTCCTGCCGGTTGATTTGCTCAGGCAGTGCCGAACCCACCATATCTTCCTCTGTTGTGAAAGGAACGTTACCATACAAATCCAAGGCATGCCAGTAGCTCAGCGCACGAAGAAAGCGCGCCTCTGCACGGTAGAACTTTGCTTCCTCTAACTGTGCACCCGTTACCCCACGCTCGCTTAGTTTTGCATCGGTTGTCTCACGAATGAACTCGTTGGCCAGGGCTACCTGATAGAAGATTCGGTTGTAGATCTCGCGCAGGAACTCGTTGGCTGGCGTCCAATCCATCTGGTGCAAGTCTTGGATCGTTCCGTCATTCCAGGCAATAACCGCCTCATCGGTGGTTAATTCCTGAGCCTGCCAGTACTGGCGCAGGTAGTTGGAGGCACCCTCGTCACCGCCCAGAATGTCTGGCTTACCGGCAGGGCCTTGCTGTCCTGTCACTGCATACCCAGCGTAGAGCTTTGCTAAAACCAGTTTGTAGTTTGCAAAGTCTTTGTACACGTTGGACGACACCACATCATACTTAGGCTCTATATCCAGGCTCTGATCGCAGGATACGGCAAGTATGGAAATGACTCCTGCCAGTGCTATATTTTTTATGTATTTTATCTGCATGATTTTGCTTTTAAAGAATTAAAGTTCAACGCTTACCCCCAGCGTGAAAACACGCGGCCTTGGATAAAAGTTATTATCAATACCTCCCGCTATTTCAGGATCCAGGCCCCTGTACTCGGTGATCACAAAAGCATTCGACACGTTCGCGCTTACACGAAGTCCCATTCTATCGTTCATCACTCTGCCGAAGTTGTAGCTCAGGTTCATGTTCTCCATGCGCAGGAACGACGCATTCTCCACATAATAGTCAGAGAAGTACTGGTAGGTCTGGAAATTCGTCTCCAGCACGTTTGGCGATATGTTCGTCAGGTAGTTCGGGAAACGGAAGGCCTGGTAAGCTCCGTTGTTAGAGTACACGTTGTTATACATGTAATTACCCAGGCTGGCACGCGCCACCAGGCTGAAGTTCCAGTTGCCATACGTCAGGCTGGAGTTAAACCCCAGGTTTACGTTCGCCTCCGGATTCTTGTAGCGGTACTTGTCATTCTCATCAATCACGCCATTGCCATCCAGGTCCGCATATAATCCTTCGATAGGCTTTCCAGACTCATCATACACCTGCTTGTATACATAGTATGTGAATGGAGCATAACCTACTGTGTTTACCTGTATTCTGTTACCAGTACCGCCTGCGATAGTGCCTTCCATGTTGCCTATCGAACCCTCCACCTCTACATTAGAAAGCTTGGTGATTTCACGCGTGATGTAAGTGGCATTCACTCCCACATCCCACACCAGCTTCTCATTGTCAATAGCAGTAAAGCCTAATACAGCCTCAATACCCTCGGCTGTCAAATTGCCCACATTAGTAGGCAAACGGTTAACCAGGTTAGACCCAGCGGCGACATCTACCGTAGCTAACAAATCTTCTGTATCCTTCAGGAAATAGTCGAGGCTACCGGTGATTCTGTTGTTGAAGAATCCAAAGTCTAAACCTGCGTTGTACGTTTTTGTCTCCTCCCACTTAAGGCCTACATCATATCCTTCTGGCCGGAAGGTAGTGTAATAAATTGGTCTTCCCTGTGCATCAAATCCGAGTTGGTATTGTGCCGTGTTATCACCCAATGTATAACGCGCCAGGTAAGGGAATACACTTTCGCCAATGTCCTGCTGCCCTGTTACACCGTAGCCTACGCGAAGCTTTAAATCAGATACTGTGTTTGAGGCGCTAAGGAAGCCTTCCTCAGAGATTCTCCAGGCAAAGGCAAGTGCCGGGAACGTACCCCAGCGGTTGTCTTCGCTGAATCTGGAAGATCCGTCTGTACGCACCGTAGCAGTCAGCAGGTAACGGTCCATCAAAGAGTAGTTCACACGGCCGAAGTATGATTTTAAGCGGTAAGCTATCTGTCCCGGTCTTCCTGCTTCTGTGATCAGTGCGCCAGTGGCGTTCAACACAGGGAAAGCAGGATTGTTTGTCTCGAAATCCTGGAAAGAATAACCAGCCGTCAGGTCCACTCTGCTGCTGATAGAAGTAAGTTCTTTTACATAGTTCAGGTAAAAGTCCATCAGGTGGTTTCGCTTCGACTGCTCATACCTGGTCAGCCTGCCGCCTTCCACGGCATTCGGTGCAAACTCGGCAGGGAAAAAGGTTCTGCCGTTGCTGCTCGAAATGTCGTAGCCCAGGTTCAGGTTTGCCCGAAGGTCTGGCAGAAAATGAAATTTGTAATCGAACTGAGCGTTACCGATGCTGCGTTTTGCGAATCCCTCGTCATCACGCTGCTCCAGCATGCTAAGCGGGTTTCGGGTAGCCAGGGTGTTGTAGTTTCCGTTCGCATCCGTCCACTGGAAATAGCCGCCAAAGGCGTTTTCTGAATTGTATACAGGCTGTGTCGGGTCAAAGGCCACAGCGGCACCTATCGCGCCAAAGTCAGCAAAGAAGCTGTTGGTGATGGCTCCCTTCACGTTCAGATTCACCTTCAGGTGATCATTGAAAAGGCTTGGGCTAAGGCTTACGGAGCCTGACGCCCTGTTAAACTTTGACGTTTTCAGGATACCTTCCTGGCTCAGGTAACCCACCGATACGTGGTACGGCAGATTATTGTCTGCGCCTGTCAGGCTAAAGTTATTGTCGGTTGTTAATGCCTCCTGGAAGATCTGGTCCTGCCAGTTTGTATTGGCATCTCCCAAAAGCGCGATCTGCTCTGGCGTGCCCTGCTCGTTTACCACCTGGCGGTACTGGTCAGCCGAAAGCACGTCGTTCTGCTCCTTGATTTTTGCCACCGAGAACTGGGTGCTGAACTTCACCTGCTGCTTCTGCCCTGCTTTGCCTTTTTTGGTGGTGATAATGATAACACCGTTGGAAGCTCTGGAACCATAGATCGCCGCAGCCGAGGCATCCTTCAGGATGTTGAAGCTTTCGATGTCGTCCGGGTTGATGAAGCTAAGTGGATTTGCCGCACCGGCCACAGAAGTGTTCTCAATCGGAACCCCGTCAATCACGATAAGCGGGTCGTTGCTGGCAGAAAGCGAAGCGCCTCCACGGATACGGATGCGCGAGCCTGCGCCCGGCTCTCCGCCATTGGAGGTAACTTGCACACCTGCTACTTTACCTGTAATAAGCTGCGCCGCAGAGGTTACCTGGCCTTCTACAAACTCCTCAGAGCTTACCGAGGTTACCGAGCCTGTTACGTCGCTTTTCTTCTGCGTACCATAGCCCACTACCACCACTTCCTGCAGCGATCTGGTATCGGTTTGCAGCGCGATGTTAAAGACGGCCTGGTTGCCTACAGCTATTTCCTGCGTCTGAAAACCCAGGTAGTTGAACACTAGGGTTGAATTGGCGGGTACTGCCAGTGTAAAGTTACCGTTCAGGTCGGTAGAGGTGCCACGCGAAGTGCCCTTCACTACCACGGCCACGCCTGGCAAGGCGTTACCTGCACCATCTGTTACGGTGCCGCGCACAGTCTGATCCTGGCGGGAGGTAGAAGTTTTAGAAGGGGCTGCTTTCAGCGGAGCTACACCAGGCACTGCTGTCTCCTTTTTGATGATGATGTACACATCGTTCACCTTTTTGTAGGACAGGCCGCTTGGCGCAAGAATCTTCGTTAGCAGCACGTCCACATTTGGCTCGTTCTCCAGGTTCTCCGGCACCTGCAACTGCAGGTTCTTGGCCACCTGTGCTTTATACGAAAACTGGATGCCATACTTGCTGCGCAGGCCTACCAGTACGTCGTTGAGTGTTTTGGAGGTAGTGCTTTGGGCACGCACGCCTGCATGGGTAGCCATGGCCACCTGCGCGTTATAGTGATCCTGGGCATTCCCCGAAAAGCAAAGGAAACAGGCAGCCGCAATGAGGCTACTGGTCCTTTTTCGGTTTGTAGAATTTTTACGCATAGGTTGTTAGTTAGTGATCGTTAGGTCGTGTAATGCTTTTGTTGTGTAGTCCTTAGTTAATGGTAACAAGCTTATCCTCTTTGTTTATTTCCACCTGCAGGGTCTCTGACAAGGTGGACAGGATGTGCTCCGGTGAGTTCTTATCCAAATAAGCCGTAATTCGCTCGCTCTTCAGCGCTGCATTCTTAAACAGCACTTTGTAGCCGTAGCTGTGCTCCAGCACCTGCGCCACCTGTGCCAGGCTGATGTCCTCTAATATCAGCTTCTCGTTTTTCCAGGCTGTATAGAGGGCTGTGTTCACCTGCTTCTGCACAATGCCTGCAGCCTGGTCTGCCTCTACCAGATCGCCTGGAGCCATGATTAGCTCCTGTTGCTGCCCGTTCTGGGTTATGTTCAGTTGCACTTTTCCCGCTTCAAGCACCACCTGCTTTTTATTCTCTTTGTTCGACACGCTGAATTCGGTTCCCAGCACCTCCACTTCCAGTCCATCCTTTGTCTGTACCACAAAACGCTGGTTGTTTTGCTTGTGCGTTACCGAGAAATAAGCCTGCCCTTCCAACTGCACCACCCGGTCCTTGTCTGCCGACCAATTTACCGGGAGCGTCAGGGTGGAGTTAGCGTTGAGTATAACACTGGAGCTATCCGGCAAAAGCAGGAACATGCGTTCTTTGGCTTGGGTCATGTATACTTTAGTGGCCTGTTGCTGCCATTGCTGCACAAGCAAAACCCCGCTTACGAGCAGTAGGGCTGACACGGCCGCAGCAACCAACCAGGACATTTGCCTCCCGGAGTTTATCGGAATTACATTGTCTTCTTTGTCTTCAGCAGTGTCGCTGAAGGGCGTTTGTCCTACTTGTTTTTGCTCCAGGTCCAGCCACATCTCCTCCAGTTCCCAATCCGGAACCTCATCCACATCCATACTAAGGTGCTGCACCAAAACGTACGCCTCCTGCACCGCCTGCTGCATGTCAGGGTTTTGTAGCTGGAAATTTTGCCAGAAGGCTTTTCGCTCCGGTGTTGGCTGCTGTACCCATCGGATGAACTCTTCGTCTGCTGCAAAATCTGCGGCTTTGTAATTGATGTATCTCATTTAAATTTGTTTGAGGCTTTTGTTGCAGCCCTTTTGTGCTTACTCGTTATTGATAGCCGCAACATTCCTGGTTTATCCCTCCCCGCTTCCTTTTTTTTTCACGTACATTTTCCAGATCCTGCGGCAGCTGAACCGTGCAGGCAAGCCAGGTACAGAACTATAGAACCCTTAGTTTCCCAGTTTCACCAGCTTGTCAACCACGCGCTTCTCTCCTGCCGTTACCTCCAGGTAATACAATCCGTTCGGGATAGTGCCTAACTCCAGCGGCTGCTGCAGCACCTCACTTGTTTTGATAAAGTTGCGGCTGTGCACACGGCGGCCGGTCACATCCAGTACCTGCACCTGAATAGGGCCACGGTAGGCATTGTCCATACTTATGGTGACACTTTCAGGTGCAGGGTTCGGGTACAGGACGAGTCCCTGTCCTGCGGCAAAGTCATCCTCTACCGACAGCACCGTGCGCGACCAGGGGAGCAGGTTGGGCACCGATGCCTCCAGCGGTTGGGTGGAGAAGAGCCTGAACTCGCCCGGCTGCAGCACGATGGTTTCGTTTGGGTTGCTTACCTGCACTTCCTCTCCGCTGAAATAGTCGTACCAAGTGCCGGCTATGGGAAATTTGGTTGCCGGGCTTTGCTTCTTTACATCAAAGTTACCGATCAGGAAAACCTTCATGTCCGGGGTTACCAAAGTCAGGCGCTTTACAAGTTCACTGAAATCCAGGTTGTAGTCGTCGGTGGCAAACACTGGCAGTGTTGTTTTCAGGTGAATCAACTCTGAGTACACTTGGAAAAGCTTGGCGCGCTCCGGGTCGTTCTGGTACTCCCAGCGCAGCGGCTTATTTCCGGTGCGTCCGTTTTCATCAATAGAGACATCATAGCCCAGCTCCCCAAATTGCCAGATCATTTTTGGGCCCGGCACGCTTAAACCGAAGGCGGCTGCGAGTTTGGCTCGGTTGAGCGCCGTGGTAAGGGTACGGGTGTTGTAGCCGTTTGCAGATAAGCCATTCTGCTTCACATCGAACAGGATGCGCTCTTCATCGTGGCTTTCGATGTAGTTGATCAGGTGCGGTTGCGCCCAGCCACGCTGGCGGTAAGAAATCCAGTTGGGGTTCGCATTCTGTCCTTTGGCCAACTGCCGGAAATCATGGTTGGCATTTGCCCAGAATAGCATGCCGTAGCTTGCCAGCTCCTTCTCTTCCGCATTGTCGGCGAAGTGCTCCAGGATGACGTAGGCCGTCTCGTCCACCGCCCGAATTTCGTTGTAGATGCGTTTCCAGGTAGCCACGCGGCCGGCATCATACCTTCCCCAGGCATCCACATTACCACCGGAGTTGGTCTGGGTAAAACCTTTGGACAAGTCAAAGCGGAAGCCGTCCACATTGTACTCCTCCAGCCAATACTCCGTCACACGCTGCACCAGTTGTTTCGTGGCGGCTTTCTCGTGGTTAAAGTCAAAGAAAACACTGAAGGGATGGGTTGCCGTCTGGTTGAAGTAAGGGCTGTTGGCACTCGGCTTATCGCCGTCCCAGTACAGCTTCACGTAGGGGTTTTCATAGTCAGCCTGGTTCAGCACAATGTCAAGAATCACGGCGATGCCTGCCTTGTGGGCCGCATCGATAAAGGCCTTCAGCTCCTCTTCGGTACCATAGGCTTTGTCCGGCGCAAAAAAGAAAGTCGGGTTGTAGCCCCACGATTCATTGCCTGTAAACTCCATAATGGGCATCAGTTCGATAGCGTTAATGCCTAGGTTCTTCAGGTAGCTAAGCGTATCGGTGAGGGTTTTGTAATTACGGGTAGCCACAAAATCGCGCACCAGCAGCTCGTAGATAACCAGGTGATCAACGGCAGGTCGCTCGAAGTTTTTGATTTTCCAATCGTATGCCTGCTGCTGCGTCTGCAACAGCGACACAATGCCGTTGGCCTCGCTTGGGTAGGGTTTCAGGTTGGGATAGTTGGCAGCTGTAAGGAATTTATCATTTGCTGGGTCCAGTATCTTTTCGGTGTAGGGGTCTGCGACAGCGATCGCGCCATCCACCAGGTACTGGTACGCCACCTCCCGGCCAGCCGGTAAACCCGTCAGGCGCAGCCAATACCGCTCCCCGTCCGGCGTGCGGTTCATGAGGTACTCTTCCGCAGGCAGCCAATTGTTGAACTCACCGATCACGTACACATTCTCCTTGTGCGGCGCGTACAGCACCAGCGTCACCTCATCGGCATCAATGTAGTTGATACCATCCTTCAGGCCCGCAGGCAGCGCCGCCACACGCGGCTGAGGCTCCACCATGTAGTAGAAGGTGTCGGTGGCTACCTCAGTGGCCGTTCTTGCTTCCAATACCACCTGCTGGCGCTTTCCTGCCTCGGCGCCCACAGGTAAAGTATAACTTAGGCTTTGCGCATTGGCGGCACGCTGCAGTTCTGTACTGTTTCTGAGCAGGCGCAGCGTAGCAGGTGCCGAGGATGCTCCTGTTACCTGGATGCTGCTGTTTGCTTCTTTGAACAGGAAAGACTGAGTTGGTTGCTGAAAGCTTGCCGTGAGTTGATCAGGGTATACGCTGACAAAAAAGTCTTCTGTCTGGGCCGTTCCATTGGCGTTTTTAAGCAGCAGGCCCAGTTTGCGGATGGGGGTGCCTGCGGGCACGCCAAAGTATGTGCGGGGCACGAGCGTAATGCTCCATTTGCTGCCGCCGAGGTACGTCATGCGTCCGGGCGCAAAGGGAGCCGCAAAATTAGTCTGGCCGCTAGGCTGGTACTGAAAAGCGTCGCCTGTCTCGGAGGTGCCGGCTCCGGACCACAGGTATACTTCGTTCGGGGCAGTAAGCAATCCCTGGGACCTGGTGTCCTTTGCCTTGGAGATGTCGAAGACCAGCGTCACCTCCCGGTCTGCCGTGGGGAAGACCGGTGTGGTGGTTACTACCTGCGCTACCGAAAGCTTGGCCAGCAGGAGCAGAGAAAGAAAAAGAAAGGTACGCAGTTGAGTAAAAAGATTCATAGGCTGATACAGGTTATGCTTTTTCGAATTATGTTCTTCAAGTGTCGTTAATATTTACTGCCCCTTTCGCGCGGTATCAGGCAGTACAGCCACACCGTAAAGGGACATGTCTCGTTGGTTCCGGTTGTTGGTGGAGCCCTTATGTCCGCACGTGCTGCAGTTCCTGATCAAAATATATTTCATCATTTGTGATGAATTATATTTGTATATTAATATATTTACAACCCGGCTTTATACTTTGGCAATCAGCAGCGGGGGTTATTCTAAGTAGCAGCGCCCTACCAGAATTATCCCTTCAAACTGAAAATTATTTAGCCGCGGCATTCATGCGTTTGCCTTACGCTTCCCAACTCCAGCAAAAAACGGATTAAAAAAACTTGCAACCCTCTGTACATACCCCCACCACCCCTACTCAGTCGCTGGAGTTCTACCGTTCTATCGTAAGCAAGAACAAGGACCTTTTTTCAGTTATAGACAGGCATGGAAACTATGTGTTCGTAAGCGAGTCGGCGGAGACGATCTACGGCTACAAGCCTTCTGATATGGTGGGAAAAAGCAGTTTGTCCTTTATCCACCCGAACGACCAGCCGACGATTCTTGCCTGCATTGCGGCGGTGCTGGCCGGGGAGTCGCCACAGGTGCCGCCGTTTCGGTACCGCATCAAGAGCGGGGAATGGCGTTGGATACAGTCGGCAGCCACAAACATGCTGGCTGACCCGCATGTGCAGGGAATTCTGGTTAACTCGCGCGATGTGACAGAGGCTTTCCTACTTTCGAAGGAACGCGATTACCACCAGGCCTACTACAAGTCCCTGTTCTTTGAGCACCCTGATACCGTATTCACCCTGAGCAACGAAGGTCGTTTTCAGCGGGTGAACCAACATATACAGAAGCTCACCGGCTACAACGTCACCGATCTGGTGGATTCCCAGTTTGGGGAGATTGTGCACCCTGACAGCATCCCGGCTGCAAATGAAGCTTACAAACGCGTCATGCAGGGCGAGGCACACACCATGGAGATCCGCATCATCACTAAGCAACGGCAGGAAAAGCATATCAGCGTATCGGTGATGCCGGTATACTTCGGGGGCGTGATGAAGGGCATCCAGGGCATAGCACGGGACGTGACGCAGGCCACCCACACACAGCTGCTGATCAAAGAGCAGGCGCAGCAACTAAACAACATTCTGGAGAGTATTTCAGAGCCGTTTTATGTATTGAACAGCTCCTGGTGCTTTACCTTTGTGAGCGCCGCCTTTGCCTCTTTCATGCACAAAACGCGTGAGGAACTGGCCGGAAAGCCGATTTGGGAGCTATTCCCCGCGCTTGTGAACACCAAGCTGTTCAGAGCCTGCAACGAGGTATCGGAAAAACGCAACACCATCCGGTTCGAAGAAACCTACACCAAAACATACCTCCAGCCCTGCACCCTGCACTTCACGCTGTACCCGACCGTAGATGGCATTGCGGTGCATTTTGTGGACGTCACTGAATCATACAAGACACAACTGGAGTTGGAGAAACTGTCGTTGGTTGCCAGTAAGACCATCAACGGTGTAATCATTATGGGTCCTGACCGCAGGATAGACTGGGTAAACGACGGCTTTTGCCGCCTGACCGGCTACGATCGGCAGGAGGCAATTGGCCTGGTTCCCGGAGAGCTGCTGCGCGGCCCCGACACAGACCCTGCTGTATTGGAGCGCATCCGGCAGAAGTACAAAGCCCTGCAGCCGTTTTCGGAGGAGTTGCTCTGCTACAAGAAGAGTGGCGAGCGCATCTGGTTGTATATTGACATGACCCCTATCTTCAACGAGGCGGGGCAACTGGTAAACTTTGTCGCCATTAAGACGGATATCTCCGAGAAAAAGGAGGCAGAGGTGAAACAGCTCAAGCTTGCCGATGACCTTTTCAAGCAGAACCGGGACCTGCAGCAATTCACCTACATTATTTCGCACAACCTCCGTGCGCCCGTGGCAAATGCACTGGGGCTGGCACGGCTCGTAAACAAGCTCCCAAAGGCCGAACCGGCTTTCGATCATGCCCTGGACAAGCTCCATACTTCTGTTTTACAGCTGGACTCGGTGATTAAGGACATTAACAACCTGCTTTCCATCCGGGACTCGGGCCGTGTAACCCCGCGTGAGTTAGTAAACCTAAACCAGGTGTGCCGCGAGGTGCTGGAGAGCTTTGAGACCGAGATAACCCAATGCCGCGCCACCTTCACAATCGACATCAATCCGGGGCACAGCCTTTTCTCCATTAAGGCATACTTGTTCAGCATTCTGCACAACCTCATCTCCAATGCCTTGAAATACAGGTCTGAAGAGCGGCCACTGGAGGTACTAATCAAGGTAGAGCCTGATATGCGGGGCTATGTACTGACCGTTTGCGACAACGGGCTGGGGTTGGACATGCAATTGGTAAAGCACCAGCTATTTCAGCTCTACAAGCGCTTCCACCCCTTCATTCACGGCAAGGGAACCGGCTTGTTCCTTGTAAAAACACAGGTAGAGGCATTGGGAGGCAAGATAAAAGTAGACAGCATGCCAGACCAAGGCACCACCTTTAGCATTTACCTGGGCGCTAAATCATACAGCTAAACACTGCCCCGCACCAGTTTTTAACCAAACTGAATGCCCCTTCTGCGCAGCCACAAGGCACTTATACTGGTTAGCATTTTTTTATGATGCAGCACGTAAGGTAGCACTACTTGGAGGATACCACTAATTTATTAATTTTCGCTCAAGCAGAATATCCATATACTATAATATACTCAAATCCACTTCGAGGCAAAACGGCACCCCTTCCTTCTATCCCTACTATACTTAGGTAGCCCAATTTCATTTTACTTCCACACCAGATTGCACTTTTACAACAAAACACATTTCAGCGTCTGCAAACGCAGGAAACAAGTTTTAAAACGTATACAAGTTCAACAGGAATCCGGTACCTTTGTGCCCGTTCAGGTAAAGGTGAAGAAAGGGGAAATGAAGGATGCTGCTATGAGATCAAAACTTACCTGTAACGAGGTTCCTCTCCCGGTTCAACTACCCTGACTAACCCCGCAACAGCCACCAGAGGAAAGAAGAATCTTTTCCTGCCAGCGCTTGCCACTTATATCCAACGCACAAGTACCCTTAGATTAGTTTAGCGCCCACCATGTACAAGAAGGTTTTTATAATTGACGATGACGAGGTAAGCGTTTTTCTGACCGAGATGACTTTGGCAACTGAAAACTTTGCCCTCCGCTACGACACGTTTCTGAACCCGACCGATGCCTTGGAGCTGCTGCTGCCCTTGCTTACGGAAGAGAACCGAAGCTGCTTGCCAGATATCGTGTTTCTGGACTTGAACATGCCCTTTATGAGCGGCTGGGATTTCCTGGAAACGCTGCAACCTTACAGCCACCTGCTACAAGGCAACTGCAAAATCTATATCCTTTCTTCGTCGGTTGATGCCTATGAGATGGAGCGCGCAAAGAACTATAGCCTTCTGACCGGGTTTCTGCACAAGCCCATTTGCGAGAAAACCATACACCAGTTGACAGCTGGCCAGTAGAGGGCTGTTTATACTTGTTTCCTCCCGCTTCACAAAAACTTACTGGTGTGCTTTTACCGTAAGTTATACCTTTGCCTGCCGCCCGTTAGCGGCGTAAAAGAATACAGGAAGCGACAAGTATAAATGCCGGGATTCGCAGACATGTTCGCCCGCGTGGGCTTAACCCTCCAGATCGTGAAGACGGCGCTGGCCGCAGCGGTGTCCTGGATGCTGGCCACAGCCGTGCTGGATTCCGGCTTTCCATACTTCGCGCCGCTTGCCGCCATACTTACCGTGCAGGTAACAGTAGCTGACTCTGTCGAGAAAGCCACCCAGCGCATAATCGGCATTGTGGGCGGCGTGGCGGTCAGTTTGCTTATCGGGCACTGGCTCAGCATCAGCAGTTTCTCTATTTTCCTGGTGATACTGGTGGGCATGGCTATTTCCAAGGCGCTCCGCATGAATCCGCAGATCGTGTCGCAGGTGGCGGTGAGCTCTTTTCTGGTGCTGGCTTTCGGGATGAAGGAAGAAGGCTATGCGCTGGAGCGGGTGGTGGAAACCCTGATGGGCTCAGTGGTGGCAGTGCTGATCAACGCGCTGATTGTGCCGCAGAACGCGATTCCGGAAGTAGAGAAAAGTATCCTTACGATGGGCGAAAAGGCTACGGCTACCTTAAGCTTTCTCTCGCAACAGCTCCACCAGACAGAGAAAGGGCAACTGGTGGGCAGGCAGGAAACAGATGCACTCATTGCGGCACACGAGGCAAGTATAACGGCCCTGCAGCTTGCCGAGCAGAGCCTCAAGTATAACCCCTTTCTAACGCAAAAGCGCACGTACCTCAGCCGCCTGACCATCGTGGTGAAGCGGCTGGAGCACATCACCACCCAAATCCGGGGCATCCGCCGGGGTATAGCTGATCTCAACTCTGCGCGTATTTTTCAGCATGAACTGCAGGACACGCAGGCGCTGCAGGAAGCCGTGGCGGCAACTGCCAACTGCATCAACCTTTTCAGCCATGCCATGGTAACGCCCACCGAAGCGGAGCGCCAGGAACTGCTGGCAGCCATCAGAGAGGCGCAACTACTGCAGAACCGCTGCCTCGACACCCTCCGCAACATCAACTCCAACCGCACACTCCGCGATGTGGGCAGCATTCTCACCGACCTGAACCGCATCTTGAAAGAAGTAGAACGCTGATGCTGCCATACGTATACGTATACTTGCTTTGCAGCCACAACAAAGGCAGGCTGCAGCTGTTGCTATACCATTAATAAAAAACAGAATCAGAAATGTCACTACTATTTTCCCCGTTAACGCTCCGCGGCATCACGCTCCGGAACCGCATTGCCGTATCTCCGATGTGCATGTACAGCAGCCAGGATGGTTTTGCCACCGACTGGCACTTGGTGCACCTGGGCAGCCGTGCGGTGGGCGGTGCCGGATTGATCATTGCTGAGGCCACGGCCGTTGTGCCCGAGGGCCGCATCACGCCCCACGACCTGGGGCTTTGGAATGATGCACACATTGAGGGGCTGCAACGCATCACGAAATTCATAACCGAGCAGGGAGCCGTGCCGGGCGTGCAGTTGGCGCATGCCGGCCGGAAGGCCAGCCACCACAGGCCCTGGGACGGCGGCGGCGCTATTTCGCCGCAGGAGGAAAACGGCTGGCAAACAGTGGCTCCCAGTGCCGTACCGTTTGATGAGGGCGAACCTACCCCTACTGCGCTTTCCGAAGAAGGCATTCAGCAGGTGATCGCTGCCTTTGAAGCCTCAGCGAAGCGTGCCTTGGAAGCTGGCTTTAAGGTGATTGAAATACACGCCGCGCACGGATACCTGCTGCACGAGTTTTATTCGCCGCTCAGCAACCAGCGCACAGACAAGTATGGCGGCTCCTTTGAGAACCGCATCCGGCTCACGCTGGAAGTAACCGAGCGCCTGCGTAAGGTATGGCCGGAGGAGCTACCGATCATCGTGCGTATTTCCGCCACCGACTGGACAGAAGGCGGCTGGACGGGCGACGACTCCGTGGCCCTGGCCAAAGAGTTAAAAAAGCTGGGTGTGGATTTGGTTGACTGCTCTACGGGCGGCAATGTGCCCCGTGCTTCCATTCCGGTGGGGCCGGGATACCAGGTGCCCTTTGCTGAGCAGGTAAAGAAAGAGGCAGATGTTTTAACCGGAGCCGTAGGCATGATCACAGATACACAGCAGGCGGAGGAAATTCTGGCCAGCGGTCAGGCTGACATCGTACTGCTGGCCCGTGAGATGCTCCGCGACCCGTATTTTGCCCTGCATGTCGCTCATGAACTTGGTGCCGAGCAGGCGTGGCCGCCGCAGTACGAGCGGGCAAAACCGAGAAAATAATTAACACCCCGCGCCCCGACACGTAAGTGCTAGGGTATCAAATATGAAATCAAGATGAGCCAAAACATAATTCACGACGAAGAAGATCTCCGCTTTTACATCACGTTTGAGAGCGACGATGCGGAACTGACTTACACGTACCCGGAAACCGAGGTAATGGACTTTGACCATACTTTTGTTCCGGAGGACCAGCGCGGACAGGGAGTTGCCGATAAACTGGTGCACGAGGGGCTGGAGTTCGCTAAATCAAACAACTACAAGGTGATTGCCTCCTGTCCGGTGGTGGAAGCCTACATCAAGCGCCACAAGGAGTACCAGGACATGGTGCATCCGGTGTAGCAAAATCTGTTCCGCCTCTACAGTTAAAACAGAAAGTATAAATCAGCGTTGGTGTTACCAAGTATAAGTTCTGTGTAAGAAGCCGCAATCGCATCAACAACTTTGGTAAATCAACCGAAAAAGCTATCTTAGCTACTGCATCCTGCCCAGAAATTAATCGTCGGGGCAGGATGTTTTGTATCTGATTCACCCAAACACAACCCATGACTACACGCCACTTAATCAAATCGCTGGCTCTTGGTGCCGTACTTAGCCTTGGTGCCACAGCGGCACAGGCCCAGGAGTTCAGCCGCCAGGACACCCTGCGGGGCAGCATAACACCAGAGCGTGCCTGGTGGGACCTCACTTTTTACGACCTCGACCTTGCCGTCAACATCAAGGACAGCACCTTTTCAGGCAGCAACGTAATCCGTTATAAGGTGCTGGAGCCGAAGCAGCGCATGCAGGTAGATTTGCAGCCGCCGATGCGCATCGAGAAGGTAACACAGAATGGCAAAGAACTGAAGGTTGAGAATGATGGCAATGTGTGGTACGTGAACCTGCAGGAGCCGCAGAAAGTGGGCGAGGAAAAGGAGATAAAAGTATTTTACAGCGGCAAACCCCAGGTCAGCGAAAACCCACCCTGGAGCGGCGGCATTACGTGGCAGCGCGACCAGAACGGCCGACCGTTTATTGCCAGCTCTAATCAGGGCGACGGCGCCAGCCTCTGGTGGCCGAACAAAGACCATATGTACGATGAGCCCGATAGCATGCGCATGAGCGTGCGTGTTCCCAAGGGGCTGATGGACGTGAGCAACGGACGCCTGAAAAAGGTGCAGGAGCACGGCGACGGCAGCAAGACATTTACCTGGTATGTCACCAACCCCATCAACAACTATGGCGTGAATGTGAACATAGCCGATTATGTGCACTTCTCTGACAAGTATAAAGGCGAAAAGGGGGTGCTGGACCTGGAGTACTATGTGCTGCGCAACAACCTGGAGAAGGCAAAAGAGCAGTTTAAGCAGGTACCCCTGATGCTGCAGGCCTTTGAACACTGGTTTGGCCCCTACCCTTTTTATGAGGACAGCTACAAACTGGTGGAGGCGCCTTACCTGGGCATGGAGCATCAAAGCTCGGTAACCTACGGCAATGGTTACCAGAACGGCTACCTGGGGCGTGACCTAAGCGGCACGGGTTGGGGTAAGAAGTTTGACTTCATTATCATACATGAGTCCGGGCACGAGTGGTTCGCCAACAACATCACCTACAAGGACATTGCCGACATGTGGATTCACGAGAGCTTCACGAACTATTCCGAGTCCCTCTTTTTAGATTATCACTATGGCACCAAGGCGGCAAATGAGTACATCATCGGCCTGCGCAACCTTATTCAGAACGACAAACCGATCATCGGCAAGTATAACGTGAACCACTCGGGCTCAGGCGACATGTATCCGAAGGGGGCCAATATGCTGCACAACCTGCGCCAGATTGTGAACAACGATGAAAAGTGGCGCAGCATCCTGCGTGGCCTGAACAAGGATTTCTACCACCAGACCGTTGCCACACAGCAGATAGAGGAGTACCTGAGCCAGAAGATTGGCCGCAACCTCACCCCTGTTTTCGACCAGTACCTGCGTGATGTGCGCATTCCGGAACTACAGTATAAAATTAATGGTAAGGAGCTGCAGTACCGCTGGGCCAACACCGTAAGCAATTTCGACATGCCGGTGAAGGTAACTGTGGATGGCAGGGAGCAATGGCTGGAGCCAACCACCACCTGGAAAGAATTGAAAACGGCAAAGAAAAACCCGAAGGTGGAGGTAGACAAGAACTTCTATGTAACAGCGCAGAAAGTAACAACTTCCTAAGTATAAAACTAAGCATCAAGTATATGCACCGCCTTTACCACAAGGGCGGTGCTTTGCTTTTTAGGAATGAGAGTTGCAGGTGCTGCCCCAATTCAACATATTTATACTTTAACCCTCAATTTATACTTCGCTATGCTCCGGATTCTAACCTTCGCTATACTTCTGCTTTCCTGCTACACACCCACTTTACTTGCCCAGGATTCTTATACCCTGCTGAAACCGGACCGCGTTTTTGATGGCGAGAAGATGCAGGAGAACTGGCAGGTGCTGGTGAAGAATGACAAAATTGAAGCCGTAGGGCCGCAGCTGCAGGCACCGAGCAATACAAGGGTTCGCGACCTGAAAGGAATGACGCTGCTGCCAGGTTTGATAGAGGGCCACAGCCACCTGCTGCTGCACCCGTACAACGAAACGCCCTGGAACGACCAGGTGCTGCGCGAGTCCCGTGCGGAGCGAGTGGCCCGCGCCACCGTGCACGCAAACAAAACGTTACTTGCCGGCTTCACCACCGTGCGCGACCTGGGTTCTGAGGGAGCCGGTTTTGATGATGTGGGTCTGAAGCAGGCAATTGAAAAGGGTGCCATACCCGGACCGCGGATGCTTGTAGCCACCAAGGCGCTTGTGGCCACCGGCAGCTACGGCCCCAAAGAGCTTAGCTACGACATCGAAACGCCCATTGGCGCGGCAGAGGCCGATGGGCTGGAAGGTGTAACCCGCGAAGTACGCGACCAGATTGGCCACGGCGCGGATATCATCAAAGTATACGCCGACTACCGCTGGGGCCTTAACGGGGAGGCTGCTCCTACCTTTACCCTGGAAGAGCTTAAGAAAATAGTGGAGATTGCAAGCAGCAGCGGCCGCCCCGTGGTAGCCCATGCCGCTACGCCGGAGGGAATGCGGCGCGCCATACTTGCCGGCGTTGCCACCATAGAGCATGCCGATGGTGCCACGCCAGAAATTTACCGCCTCATGAAAAAGAACAACGTCGCCTTGTACCCAACGCTGGCCGCCGGCGATGCCATCTCTCAGTACCGGGGCTGGAACAAAGGCCAGGACCCGGAGCCAACACGAATCAAGGAGAAAAGAGACAGTTTTGCCGCAGCCCTGAAGTCAGGTGTCACGATTGGAATGGGTGGCGATGTGGGCGTGTTCCCCCATGGCGATAACGCGCGGGAGATGGAGCTGATGGTGGACTACGGCATGAAACCACTTCAGGTGCTACAAGCCGCCACCTCAGTAAACGCCGATGCTTTTGGCATTGCAGGCAAAGTAGGCCGCATCAAACCGGGCTTGCTGGCCGACCTAGTGGCCGTGCAGGGGAATCCTGTGGAGGATATCTCTAAAGTGCGGGAGGTACAACTGGTGATGAAGGGCGGCGAGGTCTACAAAGACTAAAGCGGCTCCGCCGGTGGCGGCTCCTGCCCTGTTTCGCCGCGGTAAAAGCGCGTGGCCGGATAGGCAAACTGAATGTCGGGGCTGGCCAGGAACTCGGTTAACACGTCTTCCCAGATCAGGTGGGTACTCTGACGCCGGCGCAGCACACTGCTCATGTAGCGCATCGTCAGCTCAATTCCGTTTTCCTGTACTTTGGTGTACAGGCGGGGCTGCAGGTCCTCGTAAAAGATCAGGTGCCGCTGCGACTGCCGCTTTACCTGCTGCCGGGCCGCCTCGGTGAGCTGCTCGGCATGCCGCTGCATAATGTCTCGAAGTATGGATTTGGCCTTTTGCCAGTTGCTCTCAAACGTAATGCGCACCGGTATCTCCTGCCATATAAATGGAAAGCCATAGTTATAGTTGGCCTGTGCCTCCGTAAATACCTTCAGGTTGGGGATATTCACCACACGGCCGGAAGCCTGGTCTGCCTCCACCCAACCCCGCACCTCGTTAAGAGTAAACTGAAAAAGCCGAATATCAATCACATCGCCAATGTGCTCCCCCACCTGAATGCGGTCGCCGACGTGGAAGGGCCGTTTCCAGATAAGGTACGCCCAGCCGGCCATGTTCAGCAGCGGCTCGCGCAGGGCCAGCACCAAACCGGCGGACAGCAGGCCCAGAAAGGTGGCGATAGACGCGAACCCATCAAACCAAATATAGGAAAGCAACAGCAGCGACAGCCCGGTAGCAACATAATTCGTGATTTTGCGCCACTCGTACTGCTTCCGCAGGTCGCTGTTTTGTTTAGTGACCAGGTACAGCAGCAGCCTGCTTAGCAGCCACAGCACCCCCACTACCACGAACGAATACAACACCTGCCTGTAAAAACCAGCAGTGAGGCCGGTTGCTTCGGCTAACCATTCTATACTTTTCGTCATCGGCGATACGCTTCTCTACCTGCTTACGTGCTGCATCCGCTAAAATGTTCCTGACTGATTTTTCCCGAGTAACAGAACCTGCACATCTTCTGCACCCGATTTCCGTATGCATACATACTAACTGTAGCACAACTATTTAGAACATCAGTTGGTATTTTATTCAAATAAGTGAGTACTAACTTATTTTATTTCAAACTTGTTTTTGTACCTTTATCCACCAAAATGTGCCGCAAGTTTGAAGCCTAAATCTGTGTTTTAACAGCTTTTATCGCCGAAAGCCTGACAAGAACCTGGTTCTTTATGGCATCGGAAAACAGACTTACATTGTTCCAAAGCAACCCGCTTATAACAGGAAACAAATTTAAGAGGTAGTTTTAAGTACAGCGTTAAAACTACTGGTGGCTTTGGTGCACTTTGGCTAGTGCTAAAAAGCAATTCCTTTATGCCTGGTGCCCTATGCGAAGCCGTTCGCTTCCCCTACAGGCAAGCGGGCACCGGAAGATGGGTTTTAAGTTGGTAAAGAAGTAGTCTGCATGGAAGATCTGGAAGTATGGCGACGGTTTAAAGCAGGAAGTGAGGCAGATTTTACGCTGCTCTACAAGCTTTATGCCCCTGTGATGCTGCGCTACGGCTGCAAGATGACGCACGACCGCGATTTAGCCAAAGACTGTGTGCAGCAGGTTTTCTTCCAGGTTTGGAAAAGCAGGGAGAACCTCTCTACCCCACCAAGTATAAAAAACTATCTTTTAAAGGCCCTCCGCTGTGAGTTGGGCAAAAAAGCCACTTTCAAAAGCAAGCATGAGCCTATTTCCGACGATGCAGTGCTGGGATCAGAGGCATCGTATGAAGCGACGCTTATAAAAGACCAGTCGTTCGAGTTCACCCAGAAAAAATTAACCCATCTGCTCACACTACTCCCCGAGCGGCAGCGCGAAGTTATTTTTCTGAAATATTACACTGGCCTGCAGTACGAGGAGATCGCGGATATCATGGAAATTGACCAGAAATCAGTGTACAAGCTTACGTACAAGGCCATCGATAAACTGCACCGGCTCTATAAAGAAAAGCCGCAGCCAGAGGCGCTTTCTCTCAGAGAGCGCATGAGCGGATTAGCCAGCACCTTCCAGCAAAAGGCCGGAGACATACCTACAAAAGTGGACGGTCTGCAAGTTTCTGGCAGCGGCACACTATTGCTGGGGCTAAAAAAACTGTAGCTTGTTTTGTTTTGACTCCATTCGTTTCACATGTATACCGCACCTTATTGATGAACAAGTATGTATACCGGCATCTCTCTGCTCTATGAAAGCAGGAAGCACCGGCTACTCATTGCGCAGGAAAACGTGTCGTAGCAGATTTCAGAACTCCACCATCTAAAAGGACAGTATAGCTGTGCTTGCCATAACTCATAGTTGCAGTTACTATGCTGCCCCTGGAGCTATCTAAGCGCCTCGAAAATATCAAATCACACCTACACCTGAACCTTAACCAATTTAAAACTTTCGTTAAACTCTATGGCCGGATCTATACAAACCGATGTAAATGCTGCAAAAGCCAGCCACGCCAATTCCGTAAATGAAAACTACAGGGGCCCGCTGGTAACGGTAACGCTGCTTTTCTTTATGTGGGGCTTCATCACCTGCTTAAATGATATCCTTATTCCCAAATTGCAGCAAGTGTTTACGCTGGAACTGTGGCAGGCTATGCTCATCCAGACGGCCTTTTTCGGGGCTTATTTTATCGTTTCGTTGCTGTACTTTGTGCTGTCCATTACCAAAGGCGACCCAATACGCCGCATTGGCTATAAAAACGGCATCATTATCGGGCTGGTAGTGGCGGCCATCGGTTGCGCTTTGTTCTACCCGGCGGCTGACCAGCTGAGCTATACCTTCTTTCTGGGCGCCTTGTTCGTGCTGGCTTCGGGCATCACGTTCCTGCAGATCGCGGCGAACCCCTACGTTACCATACTTGGCCCGGCCGAAGGCGCCGCCAGCCGACTGAACCTGACACAGGCCCTCAACTCCCTAGGCACTACAGTGGCCCCCATTATTGGCGGATACCTCATATTTGGCGCTGTGAACGCGCAGGACACGGGTGCCGACTCAGTTAAAATGCCTTACCTGGGCCTTGCTGCTGCCCTGCTCGCTATTGCCTTGCTCATAAAGATTGCGAAGCTGCCAAACATTCAGGGCGATGGCGATGGCGACGGTGACGCAAACCTCTCCCCGGACGCAGGCGCACTGCGCTACCGCCACCTCGTGCTGGGCATCATCTGTATTTTTGCCTATGTAGGTGGCGAAGTGGCCATCGGCAGTGCACTGATCAACTTCTTCAGATTACCTGAGATCGCCGGTCTGGATGAGACTCAGGCGGGCCACTTCCTTGCCTTTTACTGGGGTGGTGCCATGGTGGGTCGGTTCTTCGGCGCCGTAGCCCTGTCAAACATGCGCAATACGAGCTACAAGTACCTTATTATTGCCGGCATTGCGGCCGTGGTTTTTGTGCTGCTGTACACCATTTACGGTATGGATGAAGCGCTGATTGTACTGGGACTCATCGCGCTTAATTTTGTCGTGCTGATGCTGGGACGCTTTATTCCAAGCAAGACGCTCGGTTATTTTGCAGGCACTGTAGTAGTGCTGCTGCTGTTCACCATCTTTGCCGAGGGCGCTGTAGCCATGTGGGCTGTTATTGCCATCGGCCTTTTCAATTCCATTATGTTCCCTACTATCTTCACGCTGGCCGTTAAGGGCTTGGGCGTTCACACCAGTCAGGGCTCCTCGCTACTGGTGATGGCCATTGTAGGGGGCGCCATCGTGCCACCGCTGCAAGGACTTGTGGCTGACTTGTCGGGCAGCCTGCAACTCTCGTTCCTGGTGCCATTAATTTGCTACCTGTATATTCTATACTATGGCTTTGTTGGCTCAAAGGTAAAAGAAACTGCCATCTAAAGGTTCTACCATCATACATGAAGAAGCCGGACTATACCCTAGTCCGGCTTTTTTTATGCGTGTGCTGCGTAAGCCTGATTTGCCGCTAAGGATTTATACTTGTACTTGCCTCCGCTTCCGTAAGTATAAGCATTGAGCGGATACAGCTTCTTTGCTAATACCGAAGTATAAAATCCGTGAGGTTGTCGCTGCGGTCCAGGCCAAGTCGTTTGCGCAGGCGGTAACGGCTTATTTCTACCCCGCGGACCGATATACTGAGCAGTTGCGCAATTTCCTTTGTCGTCAGGTTCAGGCGCAGGTAGGTGCTAAGCTTTATTTCCTGGGGCGTCATGTCGGGGTACTGTTCCTGCAGCCGCTTTGTAAAGTCGCCGTGCACGTGGTTGAAGTGCAACTCAAACTGGTTCCAGTGGGCATCGCTGGTAATGTTCTGCTCAATATTGCGGATAATCTTTTTCAGTTCATCGCTATGCCCGTTTAGCTCGCCATCTTTCAGCATGCTCTGCAGTTCCTGCTTCACGCTGCTTAGTACCTCATTTTTATTGATGAGGTGTATGGTGGAAGAGGTAAGTTCACGGTTCATGTGGTCGATCTCCGACTGCTGCTTCTCATTGCGGAGCCGGTTTATCTCCTGCTCGCTCATCTCGGTTGCCAGGCGCGCCTCTGTTTCCTTCTGGTTCAGCTTTTGCTCCTGGGCAAGTATAATCTGGTTTTTCTCGCGCTTAAACCGCTTGTCAACCTGATAAAAGAAGGTGCCCAGCATAAAAAAACCGGCCATGATGTAAGCGGCAAAAGCCCAGCGGTTGCGGTAGAAAGGCGGCTCTACTTCAAATCTGAAACTCTCTGCCTCACTCACGGTTCCGTAAATGTTGCGCGCCTTTACATGAAATACATAGCGCCCCTCCGAGAGGTTGGTGTATTCCTTCTCTGTCTTCTCCGTCCATTCCGACCAGTTTTTATCGAAGCCCTCCAGGTAGTACTGGTATTCTGTTTTCTCCGGGCTCTCGTAATAGGAAGAAGAGTAGACAAAACGCAGGGAATTAAACTGGTACGGCAGCGTCAGGCCCTCTATCTCGGCTATCCTGCGCTTTGACAGGAGCAGCGAATCTGACTCCTGTGAGGTGTTGATCACTTTGGTCAGGTGGGTCCTGAAATCGGCCATGGCTTTTCCTTTGGCCGCGTTAAAATGTATAAACCCGTCTTTCGCACCGAACAGCACGTTGTTCAGGTCCAGCACCCGGATGTACTGCAGGTCATCGTTAAGCCTGGAGCGGATGTTGTTAAAAAGCCTGTCCTCAATAAGGGGTTTCCCGAACTTATCGAAGGTTATCTTTCCCACCCGCTCATCCGAGATAAAGTAGATGTTCCCCTGTATGTCCTCCTCCAGGTCGATGATGTGCTCCTCCTCATGAAAATAGCCTGATATTTCCTCGTCCCGCTGAAAATTGTCCGTGGCCGGGTTGTAACGGTACACGCCGTAAAGGGCCGGAAACACCAGCTCGTTGCGGATATGCTCCAAGCTTAGGAGCTGGTCTGATGGCAAGCCGTCTTTCGTGCTGTAAAAGCGCTTGGCAGCGATTTTCTCAAAAGCCGCATCAAACCTTATCCTGAAAATGCCTTTGTAACCGTGTGCAATCCAAAGCGTGCCTTCCCTGTCAAAACTTAGCACCCGCGACGATTCCTCAAAGCCCTTATACTTGCGTATCAATTCCATCTTGCCGTCTACCTCCCGCAAAAGGCTAATTCCGTTGTAGGAGCCAAGTATAAAATAGCCGGGCTTGCCCGGTATCTTCACGAAGTCCCAAGCTCCCTGGCCCGCAAACATTTCTGAGGCATAGTGATCGGCTACCACATAGGGCCCGTTATGGTGCCCCACGAGCAGTTTGTTTTTGTGGTTGCGCAACTGGTATACTTGCCCGGTACTGTTGGGCACGAGCGAAAAATCCATCCTGTCGCTTTGGGGCTGGGAAGCGAACAAGCCACTGTTTGTGCCCAGGTAGAGCCTGTCCTGGAAGTACAGCGCGGTATAGCCCGCCCCGGAAATTCCCTTCGTGCCATCTACGCGGCTGAAAGGTGAGCTAAGCTCCACCAGCGAAATGCCGTTGTTCAGCCCAAGCCACAGGTTCTCGTGCACATCCTGGTACAGGGTATGGATGGTGTTGTCAAAAAGCCCCTCCCTGCGCGACAGGTGCAGCAGCAGTTCCCCCTTTTTGTTCATCAGGTACAGCCCATTGTCCTGTGTCGCGATGGCAAACGTGCCATCTTTGAGCATAATTGCCTGATTAATGACCAGTTGGTTCAGGCCACTGCCTTCTGCCACGCTAAAAGGCCGCACCATGCTGCCATCGTACAGGAAAATCCCGTTTTGTGCCGTAAAGACCAAGATCAGGTTTCGGTCGTAAGGCAGGATGGAGGCAATGCGCTGCTGGGCAAACACTTCCCCGCCTGGCAGCAACCGAAGTTTTTGGCCATCCACCAGACTTAGCCCTACGTTCCACTCCAGCGTATAGAGGTTGTCGTGCAGCGGGAAAGACAGTTCCAGCGGGTTTGCCGGTTCTATTACCTGTATGGGTTTACCAGGTTGGTAGATGTAGATGTTCTTGAAGGTCAGGAAATAGATTTTCCCTTTGATTTCATAAATGCGCCATACTTCGTCGAAGTTCTGGTGCCGGAGAGGTATCTTGTCTTTAAGGGAAGTATACTCCAGATTGCCGGTGGCATTAGGCGAAAAGTAACCGAAATCAGCCTGGCTACCCACATATACTTTCTTGTCAGCGCTGGCATAAACTGAGCGTACTTTAGTACCGTTGTTGACGGGGTAAAGATTCCAGACAGCGCCATCAAACTCAAGCAAGCCAAAGTTATTCGCCACATAGACAACCTCACGATTATCCTGTATGATGCCCCAGCTCTGGATTCCCCCCTTAAAATCCTCAGTGCTGTAGTTCTTTACAAATGGATTCCCGAAGAAGGCAGGCTGTCCCATTCCCGTTACCGCGTAGCAGAAGCAGAGCAGAAGCAGCCAGAACCGATGCAAAGACAACAATTTTCTCATATACTGAACTATCGATTAGTTAAAGCTACAAAATTGTTGATGATGTATTAAAAAAATCCTTAGAAAAGTTTTATCAAGCCTGAACACACCGCATTTAAAGGCTGCTAGAGCCCTTTTTACCTCTTTGATGTAGTCATGATGTAGTGGGAAAACAAGGGTTGATGTAGTCGTGATGTAGTCTTTTTATTGCCTAAAGCAGGAAAAAACCTGTATTTGTACCCATGGAATTTGATAACTAATCACTCACTCACTTATGAAAAAACTATTACTCATCCTGCTACTCCACATCACCGGAATAGCATATGCCCAGAACACCATCACCGGGCGGGTAACCACTGCCGGGGAGGGTATACCGCTGCCCGGCGTAAGTGTGGTGGTAACGGGTACTTCTATCGGCACCACCACCGACGCGCAGGGTGCCTACTCGCTAACTGCCCCTGCCTCCGCATCAACACTAAGCTTTTCCTTTATCGGTTTTGTAAAGCAGGAGGTTCCTATCGGAAACCAGGCTACCATTAATGTGCAGTTGGCCGAAGATACCAAAGCCCTGCAGGAAGTAGTGGTAGTGGGCTACGGCACCCAGCTCCGGCGGGAGGTGACCACGGCCATTTCTTCCGTGAAGCCCGAGGAAATAACACAGACGCCTGTGCAACGGGTAGAGCAGGCGCTACAGGGGCGCGTGGCCGGTGTGCAGGTAACCAATATCTCCGGACAGCCTGGCGATGCGCCCACTGTGCGTATCCGCGGTATCGGCACTTCAGGCAGCGCCGCGCCGCTCTATATAGTGGATGGTTTTCCGGTGGGAGGCATTGACTACCTGAACCCGGCAGACATCGAGTCGATGGAGGTGCTGAAAGATGCGGCCTCTGCCGCCATTTATGGGGCACGCGGCGCAAACGGTGTGGTGCTAATCACAACCAGGAGCGGCTCCAGGGACGGTAAAATGCATGTCTCCTACGACGGCTACGTGGGTTTCCAGAACCCATGGCGCAGAATGGAACTGCTCAATGCCCGGGAGTATGCCGTGATGATGAATGAGGGAGCGGCAAACGCAGGAAACGCCTTACCCTACCCCGATGTAACTCAATTTGGAGAGGGCACGGACTGGCAGGAAGCGCTTTTCGAAAAGAATGCCCCGATAATGAACCACCAGATTTCAGTTAACGGCGGCACTGACAAGAATGCATATGCGGCAGCTTTTTCGCTTTTCGACCAGAATGGCATTGTGGGTGGCGACAAGTCAAACTTTAAGCGCTACACGGCCCGCATCAACTCCGATAACAAGGTGAAAGAATACCTGCGCGTGGGCACAAATCTGGCCTACTCCCATATCGACAGAAGAGCCATTGATCCAAACCAGGAATTCGGCGGACTGCTGAGCAACGCCATCAACCTGGACCCGCTCACGCCGATTATTGTCTCTGACCCGAATTTATTGAACATGTCTCCTTACAACAACCCCAATGTGGTGAGAGACGCTAACGGGAATCCTTACGGTATCTCCTCTGCCGTAGCACAGGAAATTGTGAACCCATTGGCGCGACTGGCCGTGCTGAATGGCCGCACAAGAGTAGACAAGCTGGTGGGTAACCTTTATGGAGAGGTTGACATTACGGAAGGATTATCTTTCCGCTCGACTTTCGGTTTGGACCTCGCCTTTGTCTCAACCAACAATTTCAACCCGCTCTACTACCTCAACCGCTCCACAGCCAACAACAACTCGCTTGTTTCGAAGGGCGTGGACCGCTACTACAACTGGCAGGCTGAGAACTACTTCAAGTATAACAAGACCTTCGGTGAGCATGATCTGGGCCTGACGGCTGGAACATCGGCGCTGCGCTTTAACTACGAAAGCCTGTTTGCGTCCAATACTGGTCTCGTGTCGAACGACCCGAACCTGGCTTACCTGAACACGGCCGTTGACCGCGGCGCAGCCATCGCGAATGGTGCTTTCAACGAGCGCGCTTTGCTTTCCTTCTACGGGAGGGCCACCTATGGCTATAAGGGCAAATACCTGTTTTCGGCAAGTATAAGACGCGACGGTTCCTCCCGCTTCGGGTCTAACAACCCCTATGCCACCTTCCCTTCCGTATCGGCAGGCTGGGTGATCTCGGATGAGGACTTCTTTCCTGAGTCTGACCTGCTCAATTTCGTGAAGCTGCGTGCTTCCTGGGGCCAGAACGGAAACGAGGAGATTGGCGGGGCCTACCCGTGGGCCTCTACAATCGGTGTGGGCAGAGGCTACAGTTTCTATAACCCCGGTGGCGTTGGCTACCAGAGTGGCGCTGCACCCGAGTATATCGCCAACCCAGACCTTAAATGGGAAGCATCCGAGCAGACGGATATCGGCCTGGACCTGGCACTCTTCAACAACAACCTAAGAGTAACGGCAGATTATTACATTAAGCGCACCAAAGGCCTCTTGCTTTACGCACCGATACCGGCCACACCGGGCAACAACCCGCCGCTGGTGAATGGTGGTGAGGTGGAGAACAAGGGCTTTGAGCTTGCCATCAATTACAGCAACGAGATTAACGACTTCGGATACGCTGTTGGCCTGAACGGAAGCATCAACAAAAATGAATTCCTGAGCATCAACAACGCAGAAGGCGTACTGCAGGGAGCGTCCATCTCTACCTACGGCACCGTGTCCCGAAGCGAAGTAGGCCAACCCATCGCCTACTTCTGGGGCTACCAGACCAATGGTATTTTCCAAACGCCTGAAGCGGTTGCGGCCCATGTAAACTCGGAGGGAGCCTTACTGCAACCGGCGGCACAGCCCGGTGATGTGCGTTTCGTGGATTTCAACAACGACGGCATCATCAACGACCAGGACCGCACCAGGATCGGCAACCCTACGCCTAAAGCGGTGCTGGGCTTCACGCTCGACCTGAACTACAAAGGCTTTGACATCAATGCTTTTGTGAATGGGGCCTTTGGCCATCAGATCTTCAACGGTACACGCCGCCACGACCTTTCCACCTCCAACATGCAGTCTATTTACCTAAACCGCTGGACAGGCGAGGGCAGCACCAACGAGTACCCGCGCTTTACCTGGAACGACGCCAACGGCAACTACAAGCGCATCTCAGACCTGTACATCGAGGATGGTGATTACGTGCGACTGAAGACGCTGCAACTGGGTTACAACTTTGCCCCTGCTATGCTGGAGACACTGCACCTGCAAAAAGTACGCTTGTACATAGCAGCTGACAACCTCGTGACCTTAACCGATTATACGGGCTTCGACCCTGAGATCGGAGCACGTGGTAGCCTGGATATCGGTATCGACCGGGGCATATATCCTCAGGCAAGAACTTTCAGACTAGGCGTTAACGCAACATTTTAAGAAGCCAAACCATGAAAAATATACTTAGAAATACTCCTAAACTGTTGCTGGCGGCCATACTTGTCTGTGGCTCCACCGGCTGCGAAGATTTCCTGGACCTACAGCCAAAGGACACCCGAACAGAGGATAACTTTTTCAGAACAGAGGCGGATGCAAGGGAAGCGCTCATCAGCGTGTATGATGTGCTGCAGTGGAACACCGTTATTGGCTTTCACCCTACTCCCATGCTGCTTGACATTGCCTCCGATGATGCCTTTGCTGGTGGTGGCAGCCGCACAGACGCGCCTAATATCATCGAAGTTGACAACCACAACATCCTTACCACCAACCCGGAGATACAGGGCCTTTGGAAGAAACACTTCTTTGGTATTTCTCGGGCAAACCTGCTGCTCTCCAAGATGGAAGGCATAGAAGCCAGCAAGGCTTCGAAGGCACGCATTATAGCAGAGGCGAAGTTTTTAAGAGCCCAATTTTACCTGGACCTGGTGCGCTTCTTTGGAAATGTGCCCCTGGTGCTGGAGCCCCTCGTAAGCGCTTCAGAGTTCAACCAGCCACAGGCAACGCCAAAAGCGGTGTACGACCAGATTGCCAAGGACCTGGAGGAAGCCATTCCGGACCTGCCAGAGGCAACGCTGGCGGCATCGCAGGGGCATGCCACGAAATGGGCTGCCAAAGCGCTCCTTGCCAAAGCTTTCCTTTTCTACAACGGCGTGTACGGACAGAACCTGCAGGCAGGTGACGTGACAGTGGATGCGAACCGTGCCCTGCAGCACCTGCAGGACGTGATCAACCAAAGCGGACACGGCCTGGTGCCAAATTATGCTGACATCTTCACGCCGGAAGGTGAATTTAGTGTGGAGTCTGTTTGGGAGATCGCTTATTCGGATGAGAATCCTTGGTTTGACTGGGGCTTTATACACGGAGGTGAAGGCAACATACAGCCGCAGATGCAGGGACCACGCCTGCAGGACCCGGCTGCCGAGCAGTACCTGAGCGGATGGAGCTTTGCCCCCGCCACTCAGTCGCTTTTCGAAGCATTCGAAGCAAACGACCCTCGCAAGGATGCCACCTTGCTTACCGTGTCGGAGCTGAACGGTGGACTGGAC
Organism: Pontibacter akesuensis; assembly: GCF_001611675.1. Classification (NCBI taxonomy): domain Bacteria; kingdom Pseudomonadati; phylum Bacteroidota; class Cytophagia; order Cytophagales; family Hymenobacteraceae; genus Pontibacter; species Pontibacter akesuensis. Next base: position 436,931 of record NZ_CP014766.1, read on the forward strand.
AGAGGCTATCAGCATACCGGCTACTTCAGCCAGAAGTATACTACCTCCAAGGCGTATGCACCCTCAGCAGGCCAGACAGAGCTGAACTGGGGCAACAATTACCGCGCTATCCGTTTTGCCGATGTACTGCTGATGGCCGCCGAACTAGGGTTAACTGCAGGAGGAGGCACGCCGCAAGTATGGCTTGACATGGTGCGCGACCGGGTGGACCTGCCAACTAAGCCAGCCACGCTGGAGAACATCTACCAGGAGCGGCGCGTGGAACTAGCCCTGGAGGGCCAGCGCTACTGGGACTTGCTGCGCCGGGGAATGAACGTGGCGGATCAGGCCATTTCCACCACGCAGCGCGGCCCGCTATATTCCGGTGATCCGGTGGACTACAACATCACCTTCAACCCCGCCCGAAACGGTTTCTTCCCGATACCGCAAAGTGAGCTGGACTTGTCGGCTGGGGTACTCAACCAGAACGACGGGTATTAATTCTTTAAAAGTATAACGGCATACAAGATGAAAAGACATATAAACTTTATAGCAACCCTGTTGCTGCTGGCCTTCACCTGGACGGGTTGTGAAACAGAAGACCCGGAGTTAGGTCCTGCCCCTACCGCAGAGCAGGTGCAGTTTACAGTGCAGCCGGATGCTGAGAATGAGAACATCGTGCACTTTGTTTCTACCTCGCCGGGCTTTAAGGCTGTGTGGGACTTTGGAAACGGTGCAACCGCCACTGGCAAAGAAGTAACAGGCACTTTCCCAATAAAAGGAGAGTACACTGTAACGCTTACGATCTTCACCGAAGGTGGCTTTGCCTCCAACAGCAAAACCATCACCATAGAGAACACTAACCCGCTGATGCTGAATCGCCCGGACTACAACTTCCTGACAGGTGGCGCAGACGCACTGGAGGGTAAAACTTGGGTGGTAGACAAAGAGGCTGCCGGGCACCTTGCGCTCGGCCCGGTGACAAGCGCTGCGCCGGAATGGTACAGGGCCGCGCCCAACGAAAAAGCGGGGGAAGGTCTTTACAACGATGAGATGACCTTTAACCTGAACGGGCTGGCGTACACCTACAACAACAAAGGCGATACGTTTTCAAACGGAGCAAACTTGGCAGGCTTAGGCGGCACTAATGGAGGCGATGCGACAGTGGCTTATACGCCACAGCAAAACCTGACCTGGAGCATTGTGGACGAAGGGGATCAGAAGTTCCTGATCATCTCTAACGGCGGCTTTATGGGCTACTATACGGGGGTGTCGCGCTACGAAATTCTGGCGCTTAGCGAAAACGAACTGTACGTCCGTCACCTTAGTGCAGCCGCAGGCGACCAGGCCTGGTACCAGCGCTTTGTGCCAAAAGGGTACAGCGTTCCAAAACCTGTCAAGCCTTATCAGGTGGCCGAGCTGCAGGATAACTTTGACGAGCCGGGAAATATTGTGTGGCAGACAGATCAGGTTATGTTCAACGAAAGCTACGACAACCCAGCGCCCGTTCCGATCAACACCTCAGCCAAGGTAGGGCAGTACATTAAAGGCAGTGGCCAGGCGCACGAGTTCGACAACCTGTACACCACCCTGCCCTACAAGATAGACCTGACCACCAAAAACAAAATCCGCCTGAAGGTATTTATGCCAACCTTTAACGACTACACCACAGAGGCTGGCGAGGACTGGGCGATCAAGAACCTGCTGAAGCAGGTGTCGGTGAAGCTGCAGGACTCTGAGGCTGCCCAACCCTGGGCAAACCAAGTAGAGGTAAAGCAGCAGGTAACTAAACTCGGGGAATGGGTGGAACTAACCTTCGATTTCAGTGGGGCAGCCGCACGAAAAGACCTTGATCGCGTGGTTATCCAGATTGGCGGCGAGGGCAACTTTATTCCGGGCATCTTTTACATCGACGACATCGCATTATACTAAGCACCCAAGGTACCAGGGCTCTCCGGCTAAACTGCCATGCGGCTGGGGAGCCCGTACCGCTGCTTACTCCTGCTTATGAATAAATTTTACAAAGCATTTCTCACGATTGTCACCTGCTGTGCTGCGTCTACTGTCTTTGGGCAGGCAACCGGTTATAACGAACTGGTGTGGAGCGATGAGTTTGAGGGCGAAGGCCTACCCAACCCAACCTACTGGGGCTACGATCTGGGCACCGGGCAAGGCGGCTGGGGAAACAACGAAGTGCAGTCTTACACCAACGAAACCGCCAATGTGCGCCGCACAGGTGGCAAACTGGTGATAGAAGCCATCAAGCAAAACGGCAACTGGACTTCTGCCCGTATCCATACCCAAGGCAAGTATAACTTTACCTACGGGCGCATTGAGTTCCGGGCAAAGCTGCCAAAAGGAGCCGGTACCTGGCCAGCCTTGTGGATGCTCGGAGAGGACATTAACACACTTGGCTGGCCTGCCGCTGGCGAGATAGACGTGATGGAGCATGTAGGAAGGGACGCGGGTAAGATTCATGCCACCCTGCACACGCCCTCCAGCTATGGCAATTCCCAGAATTCTGGTACCATCCTGGTGAATGACTACGCGGATACTTACCACGTGTATGCAGCTGAGTGGAGTGCGGACGCCTTCAAGTTTTATGTGGATGACAACCTGTTTTACACGTACGCCCCAGCCAACAAGAACAGCCAAACCTGGCCATTCAATGATCCTGCTTTCATCATCATTAACCTGGCCATGGGCGGCAACTTTGGCAGCGATCCGAGGTATGAAACGGGCGGCAAAAAGAACGGGATTGACCCTGCCCTGAACAGTGTGCGGTTTGAGGTGGATTATGTGCGGGTATACCAGCAGTTCCGGGAGTTGGAGCTAAGCGGGCCAACCGTAGTGGCCCCCAATGCACAGAACCTAAGTTTCAAAGCCAGTAAAGTCTCCGGCGCCACTTATACCTGGCAGGTGCCCGCGGGTGCAACCATTACAAGCGGTGCCAGCACATCAGAGGTCAAGGTGAACTGGGGAAATACAGGCGGTGTGGTTCGGGTGCAGATGCAGCTGGACGGACAGCAGTTTGTAAAGGAAATAACCGTCAACACCACCCAGGTTCCGCAAGGCGAAAGCTTCCTCATAGAGGATTTCAACGACCTCCCCACCTCCCAGCTTTCGAGCAGTGGCGGCACGTTTGATTTCGCACAGGAAGAAGGAGCACTGCTGGTAAACTATGCGGTAACAAACCCAAACGGCCTGCCGCAGATTAACTATACCCTGGCTTCTCCCCTTAACATGACGACACATCCTGTGCTGGCTGCCCGCATTAAAACGAACAACGAGAGCGGCTCTGTGGTGCTGCGCATTGACTTGAAGGATGTGGCAGGCAATATTTCGGGCACCAGCAAGGTGTTCACGCTCATGCCGCTCATCGATGACGGGGAGTTTTATACGTACTATTTCGACTACAGCAGCATTTTTGGAAATGGCGCAGGCCAGATAAACGCTGCCCAGGTGAAGGAAATCAGGCTGCTGGTGGACTACGGCATCTACGGCACTCCCGGCCAGGATACCTTCTGGATCGACAACTTTTCGGTGCTGCAACAGCTGCCTGCGGTGCCAAACCGCCCTTCGCACCTTCATATAGCCGCACATCCCAATGAAGCCAAAATCAGTTGGCAGGACAATGCAACAAACGAGGCTGGCTTTAAGATTTTCCGTGCCAACTCTAAAGCTGGTGCCTTCACTGAAATAGGCAGCGTGGCAGCCAACGTGCGGGAGTTCACAGTTGCTTCCGCAGGCCAGGATGAGGTGGTGTATAAAGTGCAGGCTTTCAACAACGCCGGCACCTCCGCTTACTCCAACGCGGCTTCTGCTGCCGATGCACCCCTGGGTATCCGCGACGCTTTTGATAACCCGCTGGTGCAAGTATACCCGAACCCCAGCTCCGGCAATTTTACAGTTCAGTTTCCTGCAGGTTTGCTGGTGCAGCAGGTGCAGTTGGTAGATGCCATTGGCAGGGCAACCAGGGTGCAGGTACACCAAGGCGGACCCGGAGAACTTTCGGTGGTGCCACCGCCCGGCATGGCGGCCGGCCTATACTTCTGCCGCCTTACAACGCGAGATGCTGTCATCATAAAACGCATCCTTATCCATTAAAAACAGACGAACAACGACGCCTTTTTCCATTGCCACACAGGCCATGGACAGGCTAACTTATACTTGATCATCATGAAAAAGACATTCATTCCGGTATTTATACTTGCAGTGGTAGGTGCCCTCGCAGTTCTTTCCTCGTTCCGAAAGGCGGAGCAGACAGACCCTACTGCCAAACGCATTGAAGCTTTGCTAGCCAAAATGACGCTGGAAGAAAAAGTTGGGCAGCTGAACTTTGTAGTGGGCGACCTTTTTAACACAGGCCCTACCGTCCGCACCTCGGAATCAGACAAATTCAATGAGGGAATAAAAAAAGGGGAGATTACGGGCATCTTCAACATACATGGTGCAGCCTATATCGGTAAATTGCAGAAGCTGGCGGTGGAGCAATCGCGGCTGGGCATTCCGCTTCTGATCGGCGCCGACGTGATCCATGGCTTCAAAACTGTTTTCCCGATTCCGCTGGCTGAGGCGGCCAGCTGGGATCTGGAGGCTATTGAGAAGGGCTCACGTGTTGCGGGCAGGGAGTCTGCCGCCTCCGGAATCAACCTCACGTTCGCCCCGATGGTGGATATTGCCCGGGACGCCCGCTGGGGTAGAATGGCAGAAGGCGCCGGTGAGGACCCTTACCTGGGATCGTTGATTGCAGCCGCCCGCGTGCGAGGCTTCCAGGGCAAGGACCTGTCTGACCCGCTAACAATTGCCGCCTGCGTAAAGCACTTTGTGGCCTACGGGGCAGCCGAGGGTGGCCGTGACTATAACACCGTTGACATATCGGATTACGAATTGCGCAACACCTACCTCCCTCCTTTCAAAGCCGCCATCGATGCTGGCGCAGCCTCCCTGATGAGTTCTTTCAACGAGCTGAACGGGATACCTGCCACTGCCAACATGAAGATTATGCGTGACATACTTCGGGATGAGTGGGGCTATAAGGGCGTGGTGATCTCTGACTGGCAAAACATCATGGAGATGACCGAGCACGGGTATACCCGCGATAACGCACACGCCGGTGAACTGGCCATCAAAGCAGGAACCGACATGGACATGATGGCAGAGATTTACCTGAAAGAACTTCCGAAGCTGGTAAAGGCCGGAAAGGTGGATGAGAAATTTCTGGACGAGTCGGTGCGACGGGTGCTTTGGCTTAAATTCAAGCTAGGCCTTTTCGAGGATCCGTACCGCTACAGCAATGTGAAAACCGAGAAAAAAGAAGTGCGCTCGAAGGAGAACTTGCAGGCAGCCTTCGAGGTGGCACAGCGCTCCATTGTGTTGCTTAAAAATGAGAACAACCTGCTGCCGCTGTCAAACAAAACACAGAAGATTGCTGTCATCGGCCAGCTGGCAGACAGCAAAGCCGACATGAACGGCACCTGGTCTTTCTTCGGTGAGGCACAGCACCCGGTAAGCTTTTTAGAGGGCATAAAGAAGTATGCGAAAGGCGCCGAGGTTACGTACGCACCGGGTTACGAACTTTACAACGATTCTAAAGCAGGGTTCGGCGCCGCAGTGGCTGCCGCGCAAAAGGCAGATGTGGTCATTATGGCCGTGGGTGAAAGCGCTGTGATGAATGGAGAGGGCGCCTCACGGGCCGATGTGGCGCTGCCGGGCGTGCAACTGGATCTGATGAAGGCCATACATGCCACAGGCAAACCGATTGTTGCCCTCGTGAGCAGCGGCCGCGCCCTGGAGTTAAGCTGGCTCGATGAGAACATCCAAAGTATACTTGCCACCTGGTCGCTTGGCTCTGAGGCTGGCAACGCGGTAGGCTCAGTGCTCTATGGCGCTTACAACCCTTCCGGCAAATTGCCGGTTTCGTTTCCGCGCGCTGTGGGCCAGCTGCCCATCTACTACAACCAGAAGAACACGGGCCGCCCATACACCGGCACGCACTCCGAGCCGGGTGAGGAGCGTGTGTACAAGTCGCGCTACCGCGATGTTCCCACCACGGCCCTTTACCCTTTCGGCTACGGCTTAAGCTACACCAACTTCAAGTACGACAATCTGAAGCTCAGCAAGCAAAGCTTCCGCCCGGGCGAACCGCTGCAGGTAAGTATAGAGGTGACGAACACAGGCAACCGTGCTGGTGAAGAGGTGGTGCAGCTCTATACCCGCGACCTTGTGGGCAGCATCACACGCCCGGTAAAAGAGCTGAAGAAGTTCCAGAAGCTTTCCTTCAAACCCGGTGAAAAGAAAACCGTCACTTTCAACATCACTGCAGAGGATCTGGCTTTCTGGCGTGCCGACCTGACCTACGGTTTCGAGCCCGGTGACTTTAAAGTTTTTGTAGGCCCTAACTCCCGCGATGTGCAGGAGGCGGCGTTCACGCTTGTAACGGAAGATACCCTATGAGCGGGCTTAACTTTATACTTCCGCTGGCGCTGCTATACTTCCACTCAGCAGTACAGGTGCAACAGAAACCACGCCTGCTCTGGAGCGATGAGTTCAACTACACCGGCGCCCCCGACTCCACCCGGTGGACCTACGACCTGGGCAATGGCTGCCCTAACCACTGCGGCTTTGGCAACGAGGAACTGCAGCACTACACCAACCAGCCGGAGAATGTGCATGTTGACGGTGAAAAACTGATCATCGAAGCCCATAAGGTTGCCGGCCAGGACAGTGCCTATACTTCCACCCGCATCAAAACAAAGGGCAAGGCAGCCTGGAAGTATGCGTATGTGGAGGTCCGGGCGAAACTGCCCAAAGGCCGCGGCACCTGGCCTGCCATTTGGATGCTCCCCGACACCTTACGCTACGGCGGGTGGCCGGCCAGCGGCGAAATAGACATCATGGAGCATGTCGGGTTTGATCCGGGGGTTGTCCATGGCACAGTGCATACCAGCAGCTTCAACCATAAAATCGGCACACAGGTAGGAAAGCAGCAAACGGTAAAAGACTTTTCGGATGCTTTTCACCGCTATGCCGTCAACTGGACCGAGGAGGAGATACAATTCATCATCGATGACAAAGTATACCACACCTTCAAAAACAACGGCAGCGGCTACAAAGACTGGCCCTTCGATCACCCGTTCCACCTGATTCTGAACATTGCGGTGGGTGGCGGCTGGGGCGGGCAAAAAGGCGTGGACCCCGCTATCTGGCCACAGCGCATGGAAGTGGATTATGTGCGGGTGTATGAGCCGCTCCGTACCAGGGCACAGAAGAAATTTATTTTACATAAAGGTTGATTAGTGAGTCGTCTGCTGCTTAGGGGCAGACCCGCCAAAAGCCGCACTCCCCCTGGGTTTGCGGCTTTTTCTTTTCTAAGGCACCTACCTTTAGCAGTGCTGTCTTTGTAAAAAAAACACCAGTTCATCCGTAAGTTTACAATTTCCATTATTAAACCGTATTTATTTTGCCAATAGATAAATTTATACTTGCATTATATATATGTATTATAAATATTTGCTTCGGGTTTTAAAATTATAGCAACACAAATAAATATTCATTAACAAAAACGCAATTCAAGTTATGTCTCCGAGAGCCAAAGCCTTTTCACGTATTCCGATGCTGCTGCTTTTGCTGGTAGTGGCTGCCACGTTTATCCTTCCTTCGGTGCCGCAGGTCGTGCAAACGGTAGAGCTTAATGCCGCTGATACGGCCTGGATGCTTTCTGCCACAGCCCTGGTGCTGCTCATGACACCCGGCCTGGCTTTCTTCTACGGTGGCATGGTGCGCAAAAAGAACGTGCTCTCCACCATGTTGCAAAGCTTTATCTGTATGGCCATCGTAACGGTGCTGTGGGTGGTATTCGGCTTCAGCCTGGCTTTCGGTGAATCCGTGGGAGGTATAGTGGGCAATCCGCTCACCTACTTCATGATGAACGGCATAATCGATGGTGCACCCTGGCCGGCTGCCCCAACCATTCCGCTGCTGCTGTTTGCCATGTTTCAACTTAAATTCGCCATCATCACCCCAGCACTTATTACGGGCGCCTTTGCCGAACGCATCCGGTTCATATCGTACACGCTGTTCCTCGTGCTCTTTTTCATCTTTATCTATGCGCCGCTGGCCCATGCCACCTGGCACCCGGATGGTATTCTCTTTAACCTGGGCGTGCTCGACTTTGCCGGGGGTACGGTGGTGCACATGTCGGCGGGTTGGGCTGCCCTGGCTTCAGCCATTTTCCTGAAGCGCCGCCATGAGGAGAGTCATGCACCCGCCCATATCCCCTATGTGATGCTGGGTACCGGCCTGCTTTGGTTCGGCTGGTTCGGCTTTAACGCTGGCTCGGCCATGGGAGCCAATCCGCTCGCCGTGGTGGCTCTGGCTACTACTACCACCGCCTCGGCAGCTGCCGCACTTGCCTGGATTTTCTTTGACGCTCTGCGCGGACGAAAGCCCTCTGCCATGGGCACCTGCATTGGTGCAGTGGTGGGCTTGGTGGCCATCACCCCGGCGGCAGGATTTGTCACCATTCCGCATTCCTTAACTATCGGCGTAGTGGCCGCCATCATAAGTAACCTGGTGATGGAATGGCGCACCACAAGCTCCAAGTTTGATGATACCTTAGACGTTTTCCCCTGCCATGGCGTGGGTGGCATGGTAGGCATGCTGCTGACCGGTGTATTCGCTAGCCAGGCTGTAAACCCAGCGATAGAATTGAGCAATGGCTTGATCTTCGGCGAATACAAACTGTTTCTGGTGCACGCTGCTGCCCTGGCGGGAGTCTCTGTTTTTGCCTTCGGTGGCTCCTGGCTCCTGCTAAGATTTACGGATATGATTACGCCGCTTCGGGTATCGCAGCAGGAGGAAGCCCTTGGGCTGGACTTAAGCCAGCACAACGAATCGCTTGAGGCCGAAGAGCCGGAGCGGGTGTACGCACCTGCCACTGCCTGACACAACTTAAACTTACACCAAGTATGAGGAGAAGTTTATCAGGAATATGTGCAATGCTATTTTATCTTTTGGCCATGATGCTGTGATATGTGCAGGCACACCGGCAAACAGCCGCAGCAAGCACTTATGACAAGAATCACTTTTAAAGGCGCAGGATTTGTCGATATTTGCATTACTCATCAAGTAGAAGGCAGTATGCTAGTAGAACAGATATATACCGGATGCCTGGCTCAGGGCGCTTATTACATCGAAAGCAACGGCGAAGCGGCCATCATCGATCCGCTGCGCGAGATAAAGCCGTACCTTGAAAAAGCAGCTCGTAACGGAGCGAAAATAAAGTATGTGCTCGAAACGCACTTCCACGCCGATTTTGTATCCGGCCACCTTGACCTTTCCCGGGCAACGGGTGCCCCCATTGTATTCGGCCCAAATGCCAGACCTACCTTTGAGGCACACATCGCCACAGACGGGGAAGAGCTAACTGTAGGAAACCTGAAGCTAAAAGTGCTGCACACACCAGGCCACACGATGGAATCCACCACGTATCTGCTGCAGGATGAGAATGGGAAAGACTACGCCATCTTCACCGGCGACACACTCTTTATCGGGGATGTGGGCCGCCCGGATCTGGCAGCAAAATCAGATCTGACACAGGAGCAACTGGCCGGACATCTTTTCAACTCGCTTCGAAATAAGATCATGCCCCTGGCTGATGAGGTAATCGTGTATCCGGCGCACGGTGCGGGATCTGCCTGCGGAAAAAACATGAGCAAGGAAACCAGCGACACTCTGGGCAATCAGAAGCAGACAAACTACGCGTTGCGCGCTGACATGACAAAGGAGGAGTTTGTAAAAGAGGTAACAGATGGCCTACTGCCTCCTCCAAACTACTTTCCCCTGAACGTGCAACTGAACCGCGAAGGCTACGAAAACATAGAATCGGTAATGCAACAGGGGCTTCAGGCGCTCTCGCCGGAGGCTTTTGAGGCAGCGGCAAACGAAACGGGTGCATTGGTGCTGGACACCCGCAAGCCCCAGGAATTTGCCAAGGGCTTCATTCCCAAAAGTATAAATATTGGCATCGACGGGGGCTTTGCCCCCTGGGCCGGGGCTTTGATTCCTGACATCAAGCAGCCAATCCTGTTCATTGCCGACCAAGGCCGCGAGGAAGAAGTGGTGATGCGCCTTGCCCGTGTGGGCTTCGATCATGCAATTGGTTACCTTAGCGGTGGCATGGAGGCATGGAAGACAGCCGGCAAGGAACTGGACACGATTACGTCTATTCCTGCGGCAACTTTGGCAGACCTTTTTGCGCAGGATAACAGCATTCGCATCATAGATGTGCGCAAGCCGGGCGAGTACCAGGCCGAGCACCTGGAGGCTGCCTCCAGCAAACCGCTTGACTTCCTGAACGAACACCTGGCAGAACTGCCGAAAGACGAGACGCTGTACATCCACTGCGCCGGCGGTTATCGCTCCATGATCGCCGCTTCCATACTAAAGGCACGCGGGTTTGATAAACTGGTGGATGTGATGGGAGGCTACGGCGCCATCAAAGAAACAAATCTGGCACGCACCAACACTGTTTGCCCCAGCACACTGAAGTAAGAGCATCACCCATAACAAGTATAAACATGAACGGGCGGTTACTTTTTAGTACCGCCCGTTCATGTTTATACTTGCCAGCGCTTACTGGTCCTGCACTTTATCCAGCGTTTTGCGCCTATCGTCCTTTATCTGCTTGAAATGGCTTGGCGTTAGCCCGGTTACTTTTTTAAACTGGCTGGAGAGGTGCGCCACGCTGCTGTAGCCCAGTTGGAAAGCGATTTCCTTCAGGTTCAGCTCATCATACACCAGCAGCTCCTTCGCTCTTTCGATACGCTGCAGAATAAGGTACTTTTCGATCGTGATGCCTTCGGAGGAAGAGAAGAGCGTACTGACGTAGTTGTAGTCCAGCCCAACCTTATCCGCAATATAGCTCGAGGTGTTAATGTGGCTATCCTGTTCCCCGGCCCTATGCACCAGCTCAATTATGGCCAGTTTCACCTTTTCGATTAGCTGCGTCTTTCGGTCATCGAGCAGCTCAAAACCGTTCACTTCCAGCACCTCGCGCACCCGCTCCAGGTCTACAGTTGCGTTGGTGGTGGATAGCTCAGCCTCCCCCAGCCCAACCTGCAGCACTGTATAACCCAGGTTCTCCAGTTCTTCGGCAACCACCCGCTTGCAGCGGTCGCATACCATATTCTTTATATTGATTTTGATTGTTGCCATACTTATACTTTTAATCTGCTAACCAAAGCTACGGGTTCTGCCACGTAAAACAAGAGACAGCTGCAAGAGGATTCCCCTCACCTGATACGCTCCTGAACGTAGAACATATATTCACCTCCTATAATGCGCTATATATGATTTTATACCTACTTTTGAGTTAAAGTTAGAGCTTATGGTACCTGAAGCGCCTGATTACATCGTCATCAAAATAAAGGAAGAAGACAAACTGCTCTCCAACGTGTGGCAGCGGAGCGTAACCAGCGAGGAATACAGAGCCGGCCTGTCTCTTGTTAAGCAATACCTCCTGCAGCACGACATTCACCTATGGCTGGCCGACTCCAGGAAACTGGCCAACGTAACTTTTGAGGACCAGCAGTGGCTCATTAAAAAATTGGTACCGGAGCTACTCACCAGCAAATTGCAGAAAATAGCGCGTGTGATGCATGCGGATGTGTTTACGTATATCTCGTTTGAGCAGCAGATGGAACGTGCCTACCAAAACCACCCAATTCTGGCAGAAACGGCACAGTTCACCTCTGTTGAGGCCGCCCTTAGCTGGCTATACCTGAAAGGGTAAGTTAATCCTCGATCAGAATCCCCATTTTACCCATGCGGTAATCGCGCATGGCCTGCATCACCTCTGTTTCGGTATTCATCACAAACGGTCCGTTTGCTGCCACTGGTTCCTGCAGTGGCTTGCCCGCCAGAAGCAGCGCACGCGTCTGCTCCTTTGCAGTTAGAGTCACACCGTCGCCGTCGTTTTGGAACACCACCTGGTGCAGGCCTTCCACCAGCCCAAAACCGGCTACCTGCACAGCACCATCCAGCAAGTATAAAAAGGCATTGTACTCCCCCGGAACGGGTATGGCTATACTTGCACCGGCTTCCAGGTCCAGGCGAAGCGCCAGCAAGGGTGTATAGGTTTTTATCGGACCTCTCACGCCCTGAAACTCACCGGCTACTATTTTTACCTGCACCCCTTCCGCATTGGCAGTGGGTGTATTTTCCGCGTGCAGCGGGAAGTAGGCCGGCTGGTCCATCTTGTGGGCGGCGGGAGTGTTTACCCATACCTGTATGATTTCCTGAACGCCTCCGTGGTCCAGAATATCATGGGGCGGCCGCTCGCTGTGCATGATACCGCGGCCAGCGTTCATCCATTGCGTGCCACCGGTATACACTGTACTGTTGTTGCCCCGGGAGTCGCGGTGATGCACGCCGCCCCGGTAAACGAAGGTAACCGGCGAAAAGCCACGGTGCGGATGTGGATCTACCCCTGTTCTGTGCGGCCCAACGCCTTCCGGAATTTGGGTGATGTGGTGGTGCAGCAACAGGAAAGGGTCAATCCGGTCAACCTGCTGCGTGGGAAAAGGCTGGCGTACCGGGATTCCCCCCATGTCCACGGTGTCGGCATACAGTATACGTGCAACCGTTCTGTTTTTCATACACAGTTTGTTAGGCGATGCGGTTGCTGGAAAAAGAGTTTCACACCCCATCCTTCGGATACAATGTGTACCCTGTATACGTCACCCGGAGCAGTCAGGCTAAGAAAGCAATTATCAACGCCTTTCCGTAGCAGCAGCTAGAGATGCAGGTCAGGAAATAAATCCGTTTTGCATGGCATACTTTACCAGGGCCGCCGTATTGCGGGTCTGCGTTTTCTCGAGCAGGTTCTGGCGGTGTGTTTCGATGGTGCGCTTGCTGGTAAATAGCTGCTCAGCAATGTCAGCGTTGGTGTAGCCTTCCGAGATAAGGTTCAGTACTTCCAGCTCTCTTTTCGAAAGCTCCTTCTGGGTACGCTCCTGGAAGGAACGGCCATCGCGAAAGGCAGGCACGAAGCTGGAACTATTTGCCTTGCGCAGCAAATCCATGGTGAGCATAGAACTAATGTAGGGGGTGCCCTTTGCCACCAATTTGACAGCCATTCTCAGTTCCTCTTTCCCTGCGCTCTTGGTGATATAGCCCAGTGCCCCCAACTCCATCATCTGGTGCACAGAACGCTCGTCCTCTAACATGGAAAGGATCAAAGGTTTCACCTCGGGATAGTGCTGTCTCAAGTAGCGCAGGCAATCAAAGCCATCCATTTCCGGCATGCTGATATCAAGCAGTACCACATCCGCCTGAGTATACGTAAGCAGTTCCACTAATTCGTTCCCTGTGGCGACCTCGCCGGCAATTACCAGTTCTTCGTCGTTCAGCAGCGCCTTTACTCCATCACGAATCAACTTATGGTCATCCGCCAGAATTAATCTAATCATCAATCTTCTATAGTCTTTTTGGTTGTTGCCCCTCCCGCTCAAGCCATGGCAAAACCGAAGGATTTTAGATAAACTTATTCCTGTTGCAGTTTCGCCGGCAGCTCTTTCGAGTAACGTATGAAAGCAGTGCTATTTTACCTCAGACTGCTTTAAAGGGAGACAGCTGCTTCCAACCTCTAACCCCACTACATGATTGAAACAGGATCAAATTTAGGACTATCAGCGCTTAATTAGAAGTCTGGAGTCAAAATCAGTATTAAAACAACAATTTTACGTATTTACCTTGAAAATAGGATTTATGAGCTTAGGTTTTTAGTGAAAAAAATCACGCATCCGGCTTTCCTTAGCTCCGGCACATACACTCAAGCTTGCCGGACAGCATATGCAGAACAGTCTTAACAGGAGCATACAGTGCAGGTTTCATATGATTCCCCCAGCTCCTTTCGCCTGCTAACCCGTACGGCGGATGCCGCTTAAGCCGCTCTGCATCCTATAGATTTGTGAGGGGCTCCCTTTCCTCAAGTATAACCATACTTCTTCAACTATACTTCAGTTTGCATCTGGCTGTTGGTTATACTTACAGGCACAAAAAAACCTGCCCGAAGGCAGGTTTTTAAATGAACTAGTTCGTGCTAAGCTTAGCGGTTACGATCTTCGTTGAAGTAGCCGCCCCGGTCTCGCCGGTTATTGTTGCGGCTGCCATAGCGGTTGCTTCCCATGCCATAATCGGAGGAGCCATAAGCGCTTCCCCTGCCGCCATAGCCGGAGTTGTCATTGTCACCGCCTCCGTAGCCGGAGGTGGATACATAACGATCCATGTTACCGTCTGTACCACTCATGGAGTCATAGTTCGAGGAGCCTCCAAAATCGCCATCGGAGCTGTAGTTGGAGCCACCGAACCGCGAGCCGCTGTAGCCACTCATTCTGCCGGATCCGTATCCCTGGTGCATTTGTGAGTTGCGTTCGCGCTGCATGTTGTTCATTCCTGAACCGTAACGGTCCGAATTTTGGTCAAAGCTGGAAATGCCGTAGCCCTGGCGAATATCGCCTAACCTTCCCTGCTGGCCGCGGGTGTTATCGCGGTAATTCCGCTCCATGTCGTAATCACGGCTACGGTAGTCCTGGAAGCGGTTGTTGTCATTGTTCAGCACGCCTCTTTCGCGAAAATCTTCCCTGCTTTCCTGAATCCAGCGGCGGTTATCCTGATCGCGGCCATAGTCATTGTCCCCGCGGCCATAATAGTTGTTTCTATAGGCGTTGCGGTCGTAATCCCTGTCCATGCGGTTTTCGTCGTTCTGCTGGTAATATCTGTTTCTTTCGTTCCTTTCCATAGTGTTTAGTGTTTTAGTGGTTTAAAATAGTATGTACTAATTGTAACGATGCTGTGCCGCTACGGTTACCCATAATAGCAAAGGCTTGCCATACAGCAAGCCTTTGACTGATATAACGTGCGCACGAACAACTAGCGTCGTCGCCCGTCGTTTTCGCTGTAGCGACTGATTGGCTCTGCCTTGTAGGGCGTGCCCTCGTTTGCACTTCCGTAGGTGCTGTTTTCACGATTTGTATCGCGGTTGTTGTAGCGGGTAGAGCCGTAGCCGGTTTTCCCATAGTTGCCGATGCTGTTATCGTACCCGCTCTTGTAACGGGGCAAACTACTGCTGCTGCGGCTGCCGTAGTTGTGGTTGATAAAGTCGGAATAAGACTGGCTGCCACCCTGTCTGCCATAGTTGTTGCGGCTGCCAGGGTTGCTGTTATCGCCATAGCCGTTTTGCACATTTTCAGCCTCGTTGCCGTTGCGCTGGCCAGCGTAGCCTCCGTGGCTGCGCGATGTTCCGTAACGGGAATGTCCGTAGCCAGACCCGCCGCCAAAAGGGCTGCCCCCCTCACCGTAGCGGGTGCCCCTGCTATAATCGCCGCGCGCACCTGCACCAAACGTAGAGTTGCTGTAGTTTCCGCGGCCATAGTCGCTGTTAATGCCCTGGCTTCCGTAATAGTCGTTGCCACGCATACTTGCAGTGTCGCGGCCGTAGCGGAAATTTCCCTGGCGGCTCCAGTTGTTACCCTGGTTTAAGGTTCTTGGATTCATTTCTCGCTCCTGTGCCCTACTGCCGAACGCTTCGTTGCGATCATTTTGATTGTTCGATTCCATAATGTTTTTGCTTAGGTTGAGTATCAATTGGGTGGCTTACCCTATTTAACGACTTCTTTTTAGGCTGGTTTTGATTTTACCTCCAATTATAGCTGCTTTTACACCTTAAAAGGATTCATTTATACTTTATTTCGATAATGATTGGCTAAAAGAGCGAAACCTTCCGTAAGAATTTAGATTATACGCACTGCATCCCAAAAATTTCCCTTAGCGTATTGCACTCCTTTTGTACTGATTGCCGGCTTAACAATATCTCCCTGGTTTCAGTATAGCTGCTGATAAAACATAGCAGCATGGCGCAACAGATTTACATTGGTACTTCGGGCTGGCATTACAACCACTGGAAAGGCAATTTTTACCCGAATGGCGTAAAGCAGAAAGGCTTCACCGAGTACTATACCCGCTTCTTTCAGACGGTAGAAGTCAACAACTCCTTTTACCGGCTACCTACACCCGAGACTTTTTCCAACTGGCGCGATGCAGTGGCTGACGAATTCATTTTTGCAGTAAAGGCCAGCCGCTACATCACTCACATGAAGAAGCTGAAGGACCCGCAGGAGGGCCTTGCCCGCCTGTTTGCCAGCATGAACGCGCTGGAGCACAAGCTTGGGCCGGTGCTTTTCCAACTCCCGCCCATGTGGCACCTCAACCTCGAGCGCCTGCGCGATTTCCTCTCCCTGCTGCCACCTTATTACCGGTATACGTTTGAGTTCAGGCACCCGAGTTGGTACACGGAAGAGGTGTTGGACCTGCTCCGAAAACATAATGCCGCCTTTTGCATTTATGAACTGGATGGACACATGTCGCCGCTTCACATTACGGCTGATTTTGTGTACGTGCGCCTCCACGGCCCCGCTGGCAAGTATGCCGGCTCGTACACGGAGGAGGCGCTGCAGTGGTGGGCGCAGCAGTGCAAAAACTGGCAGCAGCAGGGCTTGGATGTGTATGTATACTTCGATAACGACCAGTTGGGGTATGCGGCCTTCAATGCGCTTCGGCTACAGGAAATTGTCAGGTTGGCAGGGGCTTAAACTGGTGCGGAAATTGCACTAACCTGTCTCGGTAAATGTTGATTTATTATGTAAGCTGCCATTTGGAGGCTATCTTTACAACTACATATAATTGCAAAAAATAATTAAACAATGAAGCACATAACAACGGATATATGCATTGTGGGTGCCGGCCCGGTCGGTTTGTTTGCCGTGTTTGAGGCAGGCCTGCTCAAAATGCGTTGCCACGTGGTAGACGCGCTGCCTGCCGTTGGCGGTCAGCTTTCTGAAATATACCCTAAAAAACCGATATACGATATACCTGGCTTCCCTGACATTCTGGCCGGAGACCTGGTGAAGAACCTGGAGAAGCAGATTGCCCCCTTCCACCCTACCTTTACCTTGGGTGAGCGCGTGGAGGATCTGGAAAAACAAGAGGACGGCTCCTTTATCGTGCGTACAGTGGATGGCACCAAGATAGCCTGTAAAGTGGTGGTAATAGCCGGTGGCCTGGGTTCTTTTGAGCCGCGCAAGCCCGCTATAGAGAACCTGGAGAAGTATGAGGGTTTTGGCGTGACCTACATGGTGCGCGACCCGGAACACTTCCGTGGCAAGCGCGTGATCCTGGCCGGTGGCGGCGACTCTGCCCTGGACTGGGCCATTTACCTGGCCGACATCTGCGAAGAGCTGACACTGGTGCACCGTGGCACCACCTTCAGAGGAGCGCCTGAGTCGGCGGAGAAAGTGCTGAAGCTGGCCGAAGAAGGAAAAATACAGCTGATCCTCAAATCCAATATCACAGAGGTGCATGGTGAGAACGAGTTGAAGGCGGTAACGGTAATGGTAGACAATACTACGCCGCACCTGGTAGACGTGGATTACTTTATCCCGCTGTTCGGGCTGGTACCTAAGCTGGGACCGATTGAGAACTGGGGCCTGGAACTGGAGAAAAATGCCATCAAGGTGAACACAGAGGATTACTCCACCAACGTCCCCGGCATCTATGCTATCGGCGACATCAACACCTACCCGGGCAAGCTGAAGCTTATACTTTGCGGCTTCCACGAGTCTGCCCTGATGGCGCAAAGCGCCTACAACATCATTTACCCGGACAAGAAGTTCGTGTTGAAATACACCACGGTTAACGGTATTCAGGAGCTACAGCAATGAAAGACGCCATCAACATTTATGTAAAACAGGACAACGGGGAGCAAATTACGCTGGAGGCCCCCCTCGACATGAACCTCTCTGTGATGGAAGTACTGAAGGCGCATGAGTTCCCGATTCAGGCGGTATGTGGCGGTATGGCCATTTGCGCCACCTGCCATGTGGAGGTGCTGGAAAGCGGCGAACTGCCTGAGATGAACGACGATGAGGCCTACATGCTGGAGACCTTGCCGCATGCCACCGACAGCAGCCGGCTCTCCTGCCAGCTCCGCGTGAATGAGGAGATGGAAGGGCTGGTGGTACGAATTATGCCGGAGGCCTGACCAGAAGATAAGGATTCCTACTTTATACTTGTGCGAAAGTCGCTGCCATGGCAGCGACTTTCGCATTTTATACTTGCTGCCTTTTCCTGTGCTAAGGCTTTTTATAACTAACCACATGCACCAGCACGCTGTCCTGGGGCTCCGTATTGCTCCGGAAGTTTACCCAACCCTCGCGCTGCGACTCCTGCGGCGCAAACGGGAATCCCAATTCCGACTCCTCCAGCACCTCCCCGTTACGAAGCAGCCTCACCTCCACCTTTACTTCTTCGGCGGTTTCGCCGCCCTTGTTGTGCAGCACAATGCGGTAGCGGTTGGGGGCATTGTCACTTGGGTCATGGAACTTCTCTGCTGTTAGTTTTGGCGTGACGGGTTTGTGAATATACGCCTGATACCCCAGATAGGTCACAATGCTTAGCACCAGCACCAAACTGACACCGAAGACCACCCACTCCAGCCAGTTCTTCTGGTCTTTTATGTCCTTGTTCTTCTTTTCGTTTTCATCCATGTTTTGTTACTTAATCAGCAGGCGTCCTGCCGAGGCACCCAACGATGCCACCAGCCCCAGGGTAATGACTTGTGAAAAAGCTACCGCAAAACTAACACCGGCGAATCTGCCAAAGAACCAAAGCAGAAATGCCGATGAGACAAGCGCCATCAGGTAGCTGATACAGGTATCTATCGTCACCTCAAAGGCCAGTTCCTGCCTTGATACACCAGTGCTACTACCCTTAAATTCGCTGAAGTACACTATTACGATGCTCAGCAGCAAGGAAGCCACGGCCATGGCAAATATATGAATTGGAGAGGCTTCCAACGCAATTACGATCACCTCTTCCGTGGGTGCTATGTTGCCACCGATAATAATAGCACCGCAAACAGACAGCACCGCCACTGCCGCTCTTACCCGTTGTTTATCTGGAACGAATGCTGCCTCTGCCAGGTCTCTTTCATCCTCTTCCGCTTTATCCTCGCTCACGCCCCCCTCACCCAGTTGCGCTGTACCGATAGATACTCCGATCGAGACTGCCATTGCCTCTATGATTACCTTTCCCATAATCTCATCAATGGACATGTCCGCGAAATCAATGCGGCTGATCATGAACAGCACGCCAAAGGCAAGCAGCAGCCCAATGCCCATCTCCTCCACCGAGTCAACGAGTACGCTCTTCCACGATACATCGGGGCGCATGCCGGCGAAACGGTTATAGCCCAGCAGCAGCACGTAAGTGGCCACTACCAAAGCCAGTAGTTTAAGTGGTCCCGCACTGAAACCGGCCCACCATACCTCCATGGTGTACAGCATCGGAAAGCTGAAGAGCAAGCCACCTGTTATCCCCCGCGCATACTCCTTCAGCGACTGCCGAAGAGGCCGGTTATTCTGCGTCTGTTGTGTCTGAGTCTGATTATCGCGCACTAAAGCTACTTTTTTGGCTGTATACGGTGCCGGGTGTTTCGGGTGGACAAAATCTACATGCACCCTGTGTTTGTATTCCTGGTGAGCCTCCTGCTCTCTACACGCAGGGGCTGCATTAAAAATAACGGGAGGACGCTGCTGCCAACTCTACACGAGCTTCTGGTAAACAGCTACTCTATACTTGCCTCCGGGGTATTCTTTATAATATATTTTAAGATAGGACCTTTGAAATTTATTGCAATAACATTTTATTTATATATTAGAACATTAAAATAATAGATCCTGTGTTATCATAAACTAAAGAAAACAAACATGAAGAAGTTATTCGTATCTGCCCTTTTCGCCCTGTTAGGTACAGGTGCCTTTGCTCAAACCGCCCCGGGAACAGTTGTTGTGTCTGGCCAAGTGGGATTTGGTGTTTCATCAACGGATGGAGAAAACACTGGAAATTTTCCCAATACAACAGAGTTTAGTATTGGTCCGAGCATAGGTTATTTATTGAGTGATGGACTCGAACTGGGCCTAAACCTGCGGTATAGCCACTCAAAATATTCTTATGATAGAGAAGGAAATAACCTCTCAGTGGATTATGTAAACAACGGCTTCCGTTTTAGTCCCTACTTAAAAAAGTACTTTATGGTCTCAGACAAAGTAGCTTTTACTGGCAGTGCTTTCGCTGGCTATGAAATTTCTAATTCGAAGAGGGGATCTGATAGTGTTTTTATGACTGATTCAGAAACTAAATCTAATACGTTTGATATTGGAGTTGCACCCGGTATCGTATTCTTCCCAACTGAGAAAATTGGTATAAGTGGTTCATTAGGCAGGCTTAGCTACAGTACAATAAAGGCAAAGTCATCAGAAGGCGAAGTGTCAAATGAGAGAACAACAAATAACTTCGGATTTGACTTTAGCAGCAGTTTATACCTGGGCTTTAGCTACTACATCAGCCGCTAGGCATGCATCACAAGTATAAACAGAACGGCCTGCGCAAGTATGAATTGCGCAGGCCGTTCTGTTTGTACTTCGCCCAACTTACCAGCCACTGGCCAGCACGTCGGCAATGTGCATGGTTTTGATGTTTTTGTTCTGCTTCTGGATGTACGCTTCCAAGTGCATCAGGCAGCTGCTGTCGGTAGAGATGATGTACTCTGCCCCGGTGGCGATGGCATTGTCTACCTTCTGCTCGGCCATGGCAGTGGAGATCGCCTCAAACTTCACGGCAAAGGTACCCCCGAAACCGCAGCAGGTTTCCACGTCTTCCATCTCGATGAGCTCCAGCCCTCTTACATTGCCCAACAGTTCGCGCGGACCCGCCTTGATGCCGCACTCACGCAGCGCACTGCAGGAGTCGTGGTACGTATAGCGGCCCTGCAACGAGGCACCCTCAATGCGCGTTACGCCCAGCACATCAGTTAGAAACTCCGTCAGCTCATACACTTTCTTCTGCATGGCACGATACTTCACGAGTTTCGACGATTTCACGAAAATATCCTGGTAGGCGTTGCGCACCATGCCCACACACGATGCAGAGGGAGCCACAATGTAATGCGAGGTATCATTCGAGAAGTCATCCAAAAACTTATCGGCTACCTCGCGGGCCTCGTTAAAGAAACCGGCGTTGAAAGCAGGTTGTCCGCAGCAGGTTTGGTTCGGGTTGTAACGCACCTCACAGCCCACCTTCTCCAGCACCTTCACCATGTTCATGGCCGTATCGGGGAACAGCTGGTCCACGAAACACGGTATAAATATATCTACTATTGTTCTGCTTGCCATAGGTTATAAAAACACTGCACCGGACTCAGCCATGGCGGCTTGCAGGGCAGCTTTGTTCAGGCCCAAATTTACACCATTATTTTCGAAGTAGCCTACCATATTCTCCGTCGGCATATTGCCCACCAGCTCGTCCTTCGCCATGGGGCAGCCGCCATAGCCGCGCAGGGCACCATCATATCGGCGGCATCCTGCCTGATAGGCAGCGGCTATCTTCTCCTGCCAGGTAGTGGGCGTGGTATGCAGGTGCGCCCCAAACTCAATCTGCTGAAATGCCGGAATGAGGTTTGAGAACAGGTAGGTGATGTTTTCGGGAGTGGCCACACCGATTGTATCAGATAGCGACACGATCTTCACCTGTAATTGGTCGAGGTCCTGTACAAAACGGATCACCGTTTCCACGTTCCAGGGGTCGTTATAGGGGTTACCGAAGCCCATGGAGATGTAGGTCACCAGCGTTTTATCATGCTTATGGCAGATATCCTGAATCCGGGCCAGCTGCTCCATCGCCTCGGCGATGCTTTTGTTTGTGTTGCGCTGTTGAAACGTCTCCGACACCGACAGCGGGAAGCCCAGGTAATCGATCTGCTGGTGCTGTGCTGCGTCTCCCGCACCGCGGGTGTTCGCGATAATGGCCAGTAGTTTGGAGGTAGTGGTATCCAGCTCCAGCTTCTCCAGCACCTCGGCTGTGTCCTGCATCTGCGGAATTGCCTTCGGCGAAACAAAACTGCCGAAGTCGATGGTGTCGAACCCTACTTTCAGCAGTTGGTTGATGTAACGGATCTTTACCTCGGTTGGTATAAAATCTTTGATGCCTTGCATGGCATCGCGGGGGCACTCAATTATCTTCATAAAGAAACGGCTAAATATGAGGGCCTTGCCGGCCTCACCCAAAGATAAGGTTTACGCACGCGTGTTAAAAATATGGGTCTATACTTTTATATATAGGTAATTACATATAGCTTATTCACTCAAAGCAAACACCACCAGGCCAACCATGACAAAGCTCAGGAACAGTACCATACTTATTACCGGGGGCGCCTCTGGCATCGGGCTGCTGCTGGGCCAGCAGGGCCTGCTCCGCGGTGCCCGGCGCCTCATTATCTGGGACATTAACCCGCAAACGCTGCAACAGGTTACGCAGCAACTGACTGCGCAGGGCCACGAGGTGCATGCCTTCGTGGTGGATGTAGCCAGCCCGGATGCAGTGGAAGCGACAGCCCAGCAGGTGATTTCCACCATCGGGGTGCCGGATGTGCTTTTCAACAATGCGGGTATCGTGGTGGGCAAGCTGTTTGCAGAACACTCCTATGCCGAGATACAGCGCACCCTCGATATAAATGTACTCGGCGTGATGACGGTGGCCCGCGCTTTTCTGCCCGCCATGCTCCAGCGCGGCAGCGGCCACATTGTGAACATTGCCTCGGCGGCAGGCCTGATTCCGAACCCGCGCATGAGTGTGTACGCCGCCAGCAAATGGGCGGTGCTGGGCTGGTCGGAGAGCCTGAGGCTGGAACTGGAGGCGCTGCGGCAGGACCTGCACGTTACCACCGTTACCCCCAGTTACATCGACACGGGCATGTTCGCGGGCGTAAAAGCGCCCCTGCTCACGCCTATCCTCAAACCTGAGGCCATTACCGAAGCCATACTTGCCGCGGTGGAGAAAAACAAAGCTATCCTGCGGCGGCCCGCCCTCGTGCACCTGCTGCCCCTGCTGCGCGGCGTGCTGCCAGCCCGGCTCTTTGATACCATCGTAGGACGCGGATTTCGCGTATACACCTCTATGGACAAGTTTGCAGGGCGCCCGGCTACAACCGCTGTTCCAGCACAACCAGAAGAAGACACCACCAACACCTAAGCTATGGCAACACCAGCAACTATCACCGCCACTCCCGAGGCAGACCAACGCTCCGTTCAGAAACTGGTGCAGCGGCAGCGCGCCTTTTTCGCCAGCGGCAAAACTTTGGATGTGGAATTCCGGAGAGAACAGCTAAAGCGCCTGCAGCAGGCCATCCGGAAGCACGAGCAGGACCTGTTCGACGCCATGTACTCCGACTTTCGCAAACCAGAGATGGAGACTTACTCCACCGAAGTGGGTTTTGTGGAACTAGAGTTGAAGCTGACACTGAAGAACCTGACGAACTGGGCAAAGCCCCGAAAGGTGAGCGAGTCAATCATTAACTTTCCGGCCAGCAGCTATGTATATTCGGAGCCCTACGGCGTGGCCCTGATTATCGGTCCGTGGAACTATCCGTTTCAACTGCTGCTCAACCCGCTGATCGGGGCTATGGCTGCCGGCAACTGCGCCGTGGTGAAGCCATCCGAACTAACACCTGCCACCTCCGCTGTTGTTGCCCGGATGCTGCGTGAGAATTTTGAGGAGGACTATGTGGCGGTGGTGGAAGGAGGCGTGCAGACAACCCAGTACCTGCTGCAGCAGCGCTACGACTATATCTTTTTTACCGGAAGCACCCGTGTGGGTAAAATTGTGATGCGCGCCGCGGCCGAGAACCTGACGCCGGTTACGCTGGAGCTCGGCGGTAAAAGCCCCGCCATCGTGGCCGAGGATGCCGATCTGGGCCTTGCCGCCCGCCGCATTGCCTGGGGCAAGTACCTGAACGCCGGGCAAACCTGTGTGGCGCCGGATTACGTGCTGGTGGAGGAGCAGGTGAAAGAGGAGTTTGTGCACCTGCTGAGCCAGACCATTCAGGACTTTTACGGAGAAGACCCAGCCAAGAGCCCTGACTACGCCCGCATTGTGAACGACCAGCATTTCAGCAGGCTTAGCAAGCTGCTGCAGGACGGTGTTACCCGTACCGGAGGGCAAACAGATGGGAACTCCCGGTACATCGCACCTACCGTGCTGGACCAGGTGACATGGCAGCACCCCGTGATGCAGGATGAAATATTTGGTCCCATCCTCCCGGTTATTCCATTCAAAGGCATTGATGAGGCCGTGAAAATGGTGAACAACCATGAGAAGCCGCTTGCCTTGTACTTTTTCTCCTCAAGTAAAAGCAAGCAACAGCAGTTGCTGCAATATACCCACTTCGGCGGAGGCTGCATTAACGACACCATTTCGCACCTGATCAACCCCAACCTGCCCTTCGGTGGCGTGGGTGCCAGCGGCATGGGCAGCTACCACGGCAAAGGCAGCTTTGATGTGTTCTCGCACCAGAAAAGCGTGTTGCACCGCGGCACCTGGATTGACTTGCCCCTGCGCTACCCACCGTACAGGAACCGGCTGCCGATGCTACGAAAGCTCTTCAACTGGCTCTGATTTTCCGTTAAGTTTCTGAGTCAGCCGCCGCTGCAGCATGCATGTAAGTTGATAAGTTTACCCTATGTTTTAATTTTTGTTGAAACCCTACTTTATACTTGGCGGCAGCCCCGATCAGCCAATATTTCAGCTAATTTTTCCCGCTTGCGTTAAAGTTTAGCTATATTCACGTAATAAGCGCTTAACATGCACAGCTACGGCCCATCTTGCCGCATGCAGCAACTACACCTGACACCTTTATCCGTTCCATGGGTTTACTGCTTTTATACTTATTTATTGCCCTAGTATTTTCTTTCCTTTGCTCCATGCTGGAGGCTGTTCTGCTAAGCATAACGCCCGCCTATTCCAGCATCACCTCCCAAAAATCGCCCGAGCTGGGCAAAACGCTGGAGGAGTTCAAAGATAATATCGACCGGCCGCTGGCTGCCATCCTTACCCTGAACACCTTTGCCCATACCATCGGGGCAGCAGGCGTGGGCGCGCAGGCACAGCTGATCTGGGGCGATGAGTACCTGTCGCTTACCTCTGGGGTACTGACCATTATCATACTCATCTTTTCAGAGATAATCCCGAAAACAATCGGGGCCAACTACTGGCGGCAGCTCGCCCCCTTTACCGTGCGCACACTCAAGGTGCTGATCTACTCGCCGCTTTACCC
The DNA here is from genome assembly GCF_001611675.1 of Pontibacter akesuensis. Lineage (NCBI taxonomy): Bacteria > Pseudomonadati > Bacteroidota > Cytophagia > Cytophagales > Hymenobacteraceae > Pontibacter > Pontibacter akesuensis. The sequence goes on from NZ_CP014766.1 coordinate 462,135, forward strand.
AATCATTATCTTATCTCAGTTCATCACCAAGCGCCTTAAAAAAGACAAAGACCGCAGCGTACTTAGCCGCGCCGATTTTACAGCGATGGCGGAGTTGGGCATCAAGCAGGGAATTTTCAAGAAAGGTGAATCACAGATTATCAGAAACATCCTGCGCTTTAACAGCATCCTGGTGCGCCACATCATGACGCCCCGTACCGTGATCATCAGCGCACGGGAGGATATGTCGTTGTCTGATTTTTACCGCAATTTTCCGGACCTGCGCTTTTCCCGAATCCCCATTTACTCCGAGAACCTGGATGATGTGAAAGGCTATGTACTCAAGGAGGAGGTGCTGTCAGGCATCATCAACAACAAAGGGCACCTGCCCCTCAAATCCGTTGCCCGTAAAATTCAGGTGGTGCCCGAGCACATGGCCATTCCGACGCTGTTTAACCGCCTGTTGGAGCAGCAGGAGCAGATTGCGCTGGTGGTGGATGAGTATGGCGGCACGGCAGGCCTTATAAGTATGGAGGACATGATCGAGACGCTGCTGGGCATGGAGATAATAGACGAGCTCGACCAGGTGGCCGACCTGCAGAAATGGGCCCGCCAGAACTGGGAAAAACGCGCCCGCCGCCTCGGCTACACCCCAGAGTAAAGGCCGCTACCCGGCCTCAATTCCTAAGGCTATACTTATACATGGGTGTCTGTTTATACTTATACCCCGATGTCCTCGTTCCAGAGAGCCGGCTTTTCCTGTATAAACTTTTGCATCAGCTGGTAGCATTCGTCATTGTCTGCCACCTCCACGGTTACGCCGCGCGAGCGCAGCAGTTCTTCCTCGCCCATAAAAGTACGGTTCTCCCCAATCACCACTTTTGGTATGCCGTACAGCAGCATGGTGCCCGTGCACATGGGGCAGGGAGACAAAGTAGTATACAGTACGCACTCCTGGTACACCGAAGCTGGCTGGCGGCCTGCGTTCTCGAGCGCATCCATTTCGCCGTGTAGCACCACACTTCCCTCCTGCACGCGCTTGTTATGTCCACGGCCAATAATCTTGCCGTTGTGTACCAGCACTGATCCAATAGGAATGCCACCTTCTGAATAGCCCTGCTTTGCTTCGTCTAACGCTGCCTGTAAAAACTGATCCATAGTATAATATTTGTGTGAGAGCTTATACTTCAATTTGACGGGCTGTGTTCAATACAAGAATTTATACTTGCTATTTTATGATTTTGCAGTTACTGAACCTTATCTGCCAACTAATCACCCGCAGGTCTGTTCTGCAAGTGTAAAGCGGCGGCTTATCTAAAAACACGGCCTATGAAAATACTTTTAACAGGAGCCAATGGCTACATCGGCAAGCGGCTGCTGCCTTTGCTGGTAGAGCAGCAGCATGAGGTGGTGTGCATGGTGCGGGACATGCGCCGCTTTGCCCTGCCTGAACCGCTGAAGGAGAAGGTGCAGGTGGTGCAGGGCGACCTGCTGCTCCCGGAGGGGCTAAAGCAACTCCCCACAAATTTAGATGCTGCTTACTACCTGGTACACTCCATGGGCTCCAACCGGGATGACTTTTCTGAAGCGGAAAGAATCGGGGCAGAGAATTTTGTCGCCTACCTTAACACCACCTCCGCAAAGCAAATCATTTACCTGAGCGGCATCTCCAACGACGTGAAGCTTTCCAAGCACCTGGCCTCGCGCCTGTTCGTGGAAGAGGTGCTGGACAAGGCAAACGCCAGCCTCACTGTGCTGCGGGCGGCCATTATCATCGGTTCCGGCAGCGCCTCTTTCGAGATCATTCGTGACCTGGTGGACAAACTGCCTGTGATGGTGACGCCTAAATGGTTAAAGTCGAGGTGCCAGCCAATTGCCATCCGGGATGTGCTTTTCTATTTAGCCGAGGTGCTGGGCCGCAAAGACTGCTACAACCGGAACTTTGAGATCGGAGGTCCGGATGTGTTGACTTACCGGGAGATGCTGCTGAAGCTGGCCCAAATAAGAAACCTGAAGCGCTACATCCTTACCCTGCCGGTGCTCACACCGCGCCTCTCCTCCTATTGGCTATACTTTGTAACCAGCACCAACTACACCCTTGCCCGCAGTTTGGTAGACAGCCTGCGCAACGATGCTGTGGTGCAGGACCATGGCATCAAAGCCGTTATTCCGCACGAGTGCCTGCCTTACGAGCAGGCAGTGCGGCTGGCCTTTAGCAGAATCGAACAGAACTCGGTGCTGTCGAGTTGGACGGATGCATTGGTGAGTGGCACCATGCCGGTGAATTACATGAACTACATACAAGTGCCGGAGCACGGGCTGCTGACTGACAAAAAGCGGCTGAAGTTTGACCGTGACCCGGAAGAGGTGCTCGCCAACATCTGGCGCATTGGCGGGGAGCGCGGCTGGTACAAAACCGACTTTCTGTGGCGCATGCGCGGGCTGCTCGATAAAATGGTGGGCGGCGTTGGTTTGAGGCGTGGCCGCCGGAGCCCGAATGAGCTAAAGGCCGGCGACACCATTGACTTTTGGCGCGTGCTGGTGGCCGATAAGCAAAACAGGCGCCTGCTGCTGTACGCGGAAATGAAATTACCCGGAGAGGCCTGGCTGCAATTCAGGATCTGCCAGGAAGCAGACGGGAATTACCTGGAGCAGTTGGCGGCATACCGCCCCCACGGGTTGGTGGGCAGGCTGTATTGGTACTCCGTTCTGCCGTTCCACTTTGTTATTTTCGGGGGAATGATACAGAACATCATCAGTTATGGCAAAAGCAAGCCAGCAAACAGGCTCCTACAGGAAAGTCAAAAATCATAGTTATATACAAGTATTAGGTGCCATAGTGTAAAACCTAAGCCTTTCCCCCTAAGTATACTTCAATATCTTTTGCCAACTATGTTTATGGGCTGCAAAAGTATTTGCAAAAGGCTTACTTTTATTTCCTGACCTCTAAAATATGGCTAACTTTGCCTCGCTATAACGATACTTACTTGATGGAGGCTATCAAAGAAACGAACTTCTCCTTTGCCGGTCAAACCGGCTTCTACAAAGGGAAGGTGCGCGATGTTTACTATTTTGAGGATAAACTGGCCATTGTTGCCACAGACCGCATCAGTGCATTCGACGTGGTACTGCCACGTGCCATCCCCTACAAAGGGCAGGTACTGAACCAGATCGCCAGCATCAACCTGAAAGCCACTTCCGATATTGTGCCTAACTGGGTGATTGCCACCCCAGATCCCAACGTGACCATCGGCTTTAATTGCACTCCTTTCAAGGTGGAGATGGTGATTCGCGGGTACCTGGCAGGACACGCCTGGCGCGAGTACAAAGCCGGCAAGCGTACCGTTTGCGGTGTAGCCTTGCCTGATGGGCTGCGTGAAAACGATAAGCTGCCCGAGCCCATCATCACCCCGACCACCAAAGCCGATGAGGGCCACGACGAGGACATCTCGCGGGAAGAAATTTTGGCGAAAGGCCTTGTATCTCAGGAAGATTACCTTAAATTAGAAGGCTATACCAGGGCGCTTTTTGCCCGGGGAACAGAACTTGCGGCGCAAAGGGGGTTGATTTTAGTGGACACCAAGTATGAATTTGGTAAGTATAAAGACCAGATTTACCTGATTGACGAAATCCACACCCCCGACTCTTCCCGTTATTTTTACAGCGAAGGCTACGGGGAGCGCCAGCAGCAGGGCAAGCCGCAACGCCAGCTGTCGAAGGAGTTTGTACGGCAGTGGCTTATTGAGAATGGCTTTCAAGGCAAAGATGGGCAGCAGGTTCCGGAAATGACAGACAAAGTAGTGCAAGGAATATCCGAACGCTATATGGAGCTATATGAGGCCTTTACGGGTCAGAAACTTAAAAAAGAACCTTATAATAACGTGCTTCAACGCATTGAGCAGCACGTAAGTGACAATATTTTTACTGCCGAAAATTGAGTTAATTAAAGTAGTTTTTGGTACATTCGCATTATAATCCTTATTGGTAGACCATGAAGTACACGATTGATAAAAAAGAAAACTATACAATTATCACGATCGATGAGAAGAAGTTGGATACTTCAATCGCGCCGGACCTGAAGTCTGAGTTCGTGAAATTGAATGCTGAAGGGATCACCAACCTGATTCTTGACCTGAGCAATGTGAAGTACACTGACTCTTCCGGGTTGAGTTCTATCCTGATCGCAAACCGCCTGTGCAACTCTTCAAACGGCTTGCTTATACTTACAGGATTGCAGGACCACGTGATGAAATTGATCACGATCTCTAAGCTGGAGTCTGTACTCAACATCCTGCCTACAGTAGAAGAAGCAATTGACCGTGTGTTTCTGCACGAGATTGAGCAGGACCTTACTAACAAGGAAGACTAACCATACCTGCCCGTTGTGGATTTCGAACTCAGGATACTGGGCAGTTCGTCGGCCACACCTTCGGCAAACAGACACCATACCGCACAGGTACTGACCATAGGGAACCAGTACCACTTGCTAGATTGCGGTGAAGGCACGCAGATGCAGCTGATGCAATACAAGATAAAGTATCAGCGCATCTGCAATGTCTACATCAGTCACCTCCACGGCGACCATTATTTTGGACTGGCTGGCCTGCTTTCTACCATGCACCTGAAAGGCCGCCAACTTCCCCTCCACCTCTACGGCCCTCCCGGCCTTGCTGACATTCTAAGCCTGCAGCTGAAGTATTCTGGTACCAACCTCTGCTACAAGCTTGTTTTCCATGAGTTGGACACTACGGTTCACAAAAAGATATTCGAGGACAAGACTGTTTCGGTTTATACCATTCCGATGGAGCACCGCATTCCCTGCTGTGGCTTCCTGATCCGGGAAAAGCAGAAACCGCGTCCGCTCATCAAGGAAAAACTCCCCTCCTTCCTCACGCCGCCGCAACTCGTACGCCTGAAATGGGGCGAGGATATCCGCGACGAGCAAGGCAACGTGGTGCTGCATAATAAGGACGTAACGATGGAGCCCAAACGCAGCCGCAGCTACGCCTACTGCGCTGACAGCCGCTACAAGCCTGCATTGTTGCCATACCTGCGCCACGTGGACCTGCTTTATCATGAAGCCACCTTCACTGACGAGCTGCGCGAGCGTGCCGATTATACCTTTCATAGCACCGCTAAGCAAGCCGCCGAACTGGCCGCCGCTGCCGAGGTACGCCAACTGCTAATCGGGCACTTCTCGGTGCGCTACAAAGACCTGACGCCCCTGCTCGAAGAGGCCCGGGAGGTTTTTTCAAAAACAGAACTGGCCATCGAAGGCAGCATCTTTTGCATCCGGGAGTAGCCATACTTCCTGCACCCCTCTTGTTAGCCATACTTCAATACGCTATTTTCTGTGATACCGCCAGCCGCACCAGGTATACTTCATGTCTTTCGAGATGCGCTTCTATATATGCTGCAGCGTTAACAGGCACAGCCTGATTGTGCGGAAGAAGTTTGGATTCGCAACATCCATCTTGTAAACTTGTTGTGGCATAAAATCACACGTATGGCATCCATTCCTCACGCTGATAAAAAGCGGACGCAGCTGTTCCTGGTTCTTAGTGGCATCTTTATCTCTAACGCCTTGCTGGCTGAATTAATAGGCGTCAAGATTTTTTCCGGGGAGGCACTGTTCGGTTTGCCCGGTGCGCAGCTCCCCTTATTCGGTGGCACTCCGCTGGACTTTAACCTGACAGCGGGCGTGATCATCTGGCCGGTGGTCTTCGTGACAACCGACATCATTAATGAATATTTTGGTAAGGAAGGAGTAAAGAAAGTAAGCATCCTGACGGTGCTGCTTATACTTTACGCTTTTGTAGTGATCACCGCCGTGACAGGCTTGCCTCCTGCCCAGTTCTGGCTCGATGTGAACAGCACCGATGTGCAGGGAAACCCATTCGACATTAATTACGCCTATAACAGCGTGTACCGCCAGGGGCTTGGGATTATACTTGGCTCAGTCGTGGCCTTCCTGATTTCCCAGTTCCTCGATGCCACCGTGTTCCATTGGCTCCGCCGCTTCACCGGCAGCAGCAAGATCTGGCTCCGCGCCACCGGCTCCACCCTCGTCTCGCAGCTCATCGACTCGTTTGTGGTGCTCTTCATCGCCTTTTTCCTGTTCGGCAACTGGTCTATGGAGCAAGTGCTGGCCGTGTCGCTAATGAACTACATCTATAAGTTTGCCATCGCTATTTTGCTCACGCCGGTGCTTTATCTCGCCCATTTCCTCATCGACAAGTACCTGGGCGAAAAGCAGGCAGCGGAACTAATGGAAGAAGCGGTACTGGAAAAGTAATGGATTGCTTTATCAGCGGTTTTGCATCAGCTAGTCTCTCCTATCCTTGCATTAGTTTTACTGTCATTCAATACAATTGTCATCTCGACGATAGGAGAGATCTTTTTTAAGTTTCCGATAGATCTCTCACTCCGTTCGAGATGACAATTGTATATTAGTGCTTTAGTGAAGCTTCAAACTGCTGTTCGCTGTAATACCAAAGTATAAACATCAAAAAACATTTGCACAATTCGCAAAAGGAAGCTTACCTTTGCAACCTTGCAAAATAGCAAATGCCGCATCATTTAGCACATACACAAATCTTTATTACAGGATACGAACTACACGACCTGTAACAGTACCCCACTTCTGCATTTGGGGCTGCTGCAGCCCCTCCTTTTCTATTTTTTGGTTGATTATTTTTTAGACTGGAGGACAATTATGTTCAGAGGAGTCGCCTTGGTATTTCTTGGCGCGTGTAGTTTCGGTGTGCTATCTACGTTTGTAAAGCTAGCTTACAAGGAAGGTTTTGGCTTGGGTGAAGTAACGGGCACCCAGGTCTTTTTTGGGTTGATTATTCTTTGGACTATCGTGTTGTTGCGCAAGTTGCTTAGCAGCAAGGGCAACGGCACGTCGTTCAAGGAGGCCTTGAAACTGGTTGCCATGGGCACTGCCACCGGGCTTGTGAGTATTTTTTACTACAAGTGCGTGCAAACCGTTCCGGCATCCATCGCCATCCTGCTGCTGATGCAGTTTACCTGGATGAGCCTGTTGCTGGATGCTATTATCAAGCGAAAACTGCCCGGCTTGCTGCAGGTGGGCATGGTTATACTTATCATACTGGGCACTGCCCTGGCTGGCAGGCTTTTCTCCAGCGACATCCCAGATTTTGACCTGACCGGCATCCTGTTCGGCTTACTGGCCGCACTGTGCTACACGTTCTTCCTGATGGTTAACGGTGCTGTGGGCAACCACCTGCACCCGGCCACTAAAAGCGCCCTGCTGCTGACAGGTGCGTGCATCTTGGTTTTCAGTGTTTTCCCTCCTTTGTTTCTCGTGAACGGTGCGCTTTTTAACGGCCTGCTGAAATGGGGCATTTTGCTGGCCTTGTTTGGCACTGTGATACCGCCCCTGTTTTACGCCTACGGCATTCCGAAAACCGGCCTTGGGTTAAGCGCCATCGTGAGTGCAGCGGAGCTTCCAGTGGCCGTGCTCATGTCGAGTCTGGTGCTGCACGAGGAAGTATGGGCGATTCAGTGGCTGGGGGTGGGGCTGATCCTGCTGGCCATCGTGCTCTCCAATCTCGACTCCGTCAGAAAAAGAAAAAAACAAAAGGCGGCCACTGTCGCTTTATAAAGTATTGGTTGATTGATAGGATGGTTAGGTTCTGCCCGATGCAGCTACCTAACCATTTCTATTTTGAGAAAGCTTGATCTGCTCTATCCCCATACTTGAAGCCGAAATCTGAAAGAGCAACGGCAGAAGCCAATTTATACTTCCTGCTTTCGGGCAATTTCGCTTAATTTGCAACTGTAACAAGAACACCCTACCCTATGGCACGATATCTAACAGGAATCCAGAGCACGGGCCGACCGCACCTGGGCAACCTGCTGGGAGCAATTTTTCCTGCTATCAAGTTTTCCCAAGCCTCTGATGAAGCGGCTTTATACTTCATTGCGGACATGCACTCGCTCACTACCATCCGCGACGCTGAGGTGCTGCGGCACAACACCTACTCTGTGGCCGCTGCATGGCTTGCTTTTGGATTTGATACGGACAAACACATTTTCTACCGCCAGTCGGATGTGCCGATGGTGACTGAGCTTACCTGGTACCTGAACTGCTTCACGCCGTTCCCGATGCTGGCCAACGCCCACTCGTTTAAGGATAAGTCAAACAGGCGCGGACTAGCCGATGTGAACGCCGGACTCTTTACGTACCCGGTGCTGATGGCAGCCGACATCCTGCTGTACGACGCAAACTTTGTGCCCGTAGGAAAAGACCAGATCCAGCACCTGGAAATTACGCGTGACATTGCCAGCGCCTTCAACCATGTGTACGGCGACACTTTTGTGCTGCCCGAAGTGAAGGTAGACGAAACGGTGATGACGGTTCCGGGGTTGGATGGGGAGAAAATGAGTAAGTCTTACGGCAACATCATCGACATTTTTGAGGCTGACAAACCCTTGCGAAAAACCATCATGAGCATCGTGACGGACAGTACCGCGCTGGAAGAACCAAAGAACCCGGAAACCGATACTGTATTCAAACTGTTTAGCTTACTTGCCTCGCCCGAACAGATTGAAACCATGCGCATGAATTACATTACTGGTGGCTACGGCTACGGACACGCCAAGCAGGCGTTGTATGAGCTGATTATCACCAAGTTTGCCAAAGAGCGCGAGCTGTTTAACTACTACATGAACAACCTGCCTGAGCTGGACAAGAAACTGCTGGAAGGCGCTGCCAAGGCAAAGGCTATTGCCCAGCCGGTGCTGGAGCGCGTACGCCAGAAACTGGGTTACTAAGTATAAAATGGGGCTTTTACCTAATGCGGCAGCTGAGAGATCGGCTGCCGCTTTTTCTTTGATCATACTTGCCGCTACACTTTAAAGTATATTTTTTAAATTAAGCCTGCAACCATACTTCCCCGGCATGAACAGCAGACAAGCAGTGGCAGAAAGTCCAGCGGCAACGCACACGTACACAGCGCAACGCTACCTGTCGCTTGATGTGCTGCGGGGGCTGACGGTGGCCTTGATGGTGGTAGTGAACACCCCTGGCTCCTGGAGCACCATCTACGCGCCGCTGCGGCACGCGCCCTGGCACGGCTTTACCGTAACCGATCTGGTGTTCCCGGCATTTCTTTTTGCGGTGGGCAATGCCATGAGTTTCAGCATGCGCAAGTTCTCTATTCAACCCGACAGCGTTTTTCTGCAAAAGGTATTTAAGCGCGCGGCGCTGATCTTCTTGATTGGCGTGCTGCTCCGTTGCTTCCCCTTTGTGGCACATGCCGAAGGCGGCGGTTTGGAGCTGATCGATTTTTCTGCCGTGCGTATCATGGGGGTGCTGCAGCGCATTGCTCTCTGCTACCTGGTTGGCGCGCTGGTGGTGCATTACCTGAAAGTGAAAGGAGCCATCATCTTCAGTGCCGTGGTGCTGCTGGGCTATTGGGCGGCACTATACTTCTTTGGTGATCAGCCAGCCCCTTACAGCTTAGAAGGAAACGCGGCCCTGAAATTTGACCTGCTCTTCTTCTCCCCCGAAATCCTTTACAAGGGCTACGGTATTCCTTTCGACCCGGAGGGATTGCTTAGCACGCTGCCTGCAGCAGTAAACGTGGTAGCCGGATACCTGGCAGGCTTGTTCGTTCAGCAACGCGGAAACAACACGGGCACCGTCTGGAGGCTTTGTCTGACGGGGGCAGTGCTGGCGGCGGTTGCGCTCGTATGGGATGTTGTGTTTCCCATCAACAAAGCCCTCTGGACAAGCTCCTACGTAGTTTACTCTGTCGCCTTAGTTATACTTGTGCTGGCCATGCTGATGCTGGTGATAGAGGTGCTGAAGTATAAAAAGTGGGTTTACTTTTTTGAGGTGTTCGGCAAAAACCCGCTGTTCATTTTCTGCATGTCCATTCTGCTCGTCAAAACCCTTAGCTTTATCAAAGTGAGCGACGACACACGCCTGGACAGTTGGATTTACCAGAACTGGTTCCTTAGCTGGGGCCAGGGAGAATTTGCCTCCCTGATGTTTGCACTAGCCTACATGCTGCTGCTTTGGCTAATGGGCTACTGGATGGACCGCCGCAGAATCTACATCAGGGTATAAAATGCACTAAAGCAAAAAGGCCTGCCGGATGTTCCGACAGGCCTTTTTCATATATTACTTTACTAGGCTTACGATCCGTAATAACGGGTATAGTTCTCGTTATATTCGTTGTCGTCCAGCATGTTATCGTTGTTTGCATCCCACTGCCCAAATATGCCGTCAGAATACTCACGCTCGTCAATCATGTTGTCCTGGTTTCTGTCCCACTCGGTACGGAAGTTACTTTTGCCCATACCTGTTCTAAACTCATTCTGGTCCAGGTTGTTATCGCGGTTAGTATCCCAATCTTGCCAGTTCTGGTTTTCCATTCCGAAGTTGTTGGCAGATGTACGCCACTCGTTCTCATCCAACATGTTGTCGTCGTTTTCATCCCAGGTGCTGAAGAAGCTGTCGTTAAACTCGTTTTCGTCCAGCATGTTGTCATCGTTGGCATCCCAGCCACCAAAGCGTTGGGTTGAGGTGAAATTGCTGTTGAAGTTCTCGTTATCGTAGGTGGTACCCATTGCCTCATCCTCCACTTCTGTTTCAACTGCAGCAGCATCCGTTGTATCAAGCGTTGTATTTTCGCCACCACAGGCTACTAAACCAGCTAAAAGTGTAAAGCAAAGTCCGTTTCCGATGTATTTGAATAATTTAATTTCTCTCGTTTTCATAGTTTTAGTGTTTTTCGTTTACAAAATTATACATACTTGAATGTACGAGTGTAGCCCCTCCAAGGGTTATAAACTCTCCTCAGCAACAGCAAAGCAGCAGCTTTGGCAAACACCAAATCCAATAATATCAAATAGTCAAGCTGTTACAATTCAAGAAGAGGCACCTTTTAACACCCGCTACTGCCTTCAGCGGGTAAAGGGCGTAAAAAAAGCACCTACTGCTGCCGGGGCAACTGCAAGTGCAACCTTTATACTAGAGTAGCTGAATTGCTTATTCCTCCAGTATCACTAGATCGGCGGAGGCACGGTTAAGTGCAATTGGAATATCATTGATTACGGCCGTGCGTATGAGTGTCTGGATATCATGCTCGTGGCCGTGGGGCGTTTCGGCATCGATAAAGAAGATAATCTTCTGTACTTCGCCCTGTAGTATTTTAGCAGCCAACAGAATATCGCCGCCGCTGGGGCCATGCCCAAAAGGCTGCACATTCAGGTCGAGCATGTCGTTTAGCAGCTTTGAGGTGTTCGACGTACCAATGAGGTTATGCTCTGCCAGCACGTCACGGTGCATCTTGGCCCAGTTCAGCAATTCATTTTTACGTCCGTTGTGCGCTATGAGAGCAATGGTAGTTTTCATGTGGGTTGAGTTTTTAGATTGGCTCTGTTCTGAATGGCTCGCCTTAAATATACAGCTTTTTTATTACTGAGGGCATGGAACAAACTTAGAAGGTATTTTAAAGATGCCTTCACCTGGCTTAGCTGCACAGTATGATGGCTATACTTGTCTTCGCAGTAACGGTAGCCAGGTGGCAACCGCCGTCGTACTTTCTAAATTAAGGCCGCCATTTTACTTTCCATCCGGGAAAGAACATCCAGAAACTCCTCCGACCTGTTTTCCAACTCGCGGAAGCCTTCGTGGGCCTCCTCGATTTTGCCTCCCTGGTACAGGCTAACCAGGTGCCGCACCATGCCATCAATCTCCTGCTGCAGTTTTCCCAGCTTTTTCAGCTCCGGCACATCCTGGTAACGCACAAAACCGATCGTGCTGAACCAGGAAGACACAGGTCCTGCGCTGGAGAAAAAAGCACCGTCGTAGTTGCCGCCATAAAGCACTGACCTTACCTTCGATTTGAAAAGGATGTGCTTTATTCTCAACTGCTGGCAATCTATCTGGGCCTGGTTCATCTATTCCTTACCTGTCCGTATCCGTTCGTTAATTCAGGCGTTTTGCGTGTCCCTTTGGTTAAGCTGACGTCTCAGCAGTACCCGCTCAGTTACCTCGTAGCCGAACACAATAATGCCGGTAATTTTTCCCTCCTCGAGCAAAGGCTGATAGGTTGTGGTAAAGAACCGCTCCTCCTCTTTTCCTGTCGCCTCCCAATCCATCCAAACGGATATCTCGTCGGCTACAAAAGCTTTGCCCGTAGCATAAACATTATCGAGAATGGCAATGTAGCCTTGCTCTCCCACCTCAGGAACCGTCTCTGCCAGCGTACGGCCGATAAACTCCCGGTTAGGCCACAGCCGCTGAAAATGGGGGTTCACGAGCGTAAACCGATGCTCAGGGCCTTTCATGATGGCAAACACGGCAGGGGTCTGCATCACTATTCTTTCTAAAGTTAGGCGCTCAGCCTCGGCTTTCTGGTAGGCCGCAGCCACCTGATCAGAGAGTGCCGCCATCTGCTCGTTGGAGGCCAGCAATTCCGCTACCATCAACTTAGTGTCATGTATGTCGGCGGTGCTGCCAATCCGCATCACCAGCTTCTGCTTCTCATCCAGCATGGGCTGGCTCTTGATCAGGTGCCAACGGTAGCGCCCATCTTTTCCCTTTACCCGGGCCTCCACCTGGTACTCGCCGTTGTTTTGAAGCGCCACGTTCACCTGCCGCATCATCCCTTCCAGGTCATCCGGGTGAATCACTTTCTTCCAGGCATTGCCCAGCAACTCCTCAAAGGCAAGGCCGGTATAATTCAGCCATCGCTGATTCACAAAATTTACCTGCCCGGCACCATCGGCCGTGTGAATGAGTTGGGCCACCATGTCCGTCATAAACCGGAACTTATCTTCGCTTGCCTCTTGGGCGCGCTTAGCCAGTTCCCGCTCGGTTACATCATCTGTTTTCTGGATCAGGTATTTCACCTGCCCCTGCGCATCGAGCACCGGTGTATGCGATGCCTCCCAATACCGCTCCTCAAAGGAGCCGTCGGGCCGTTTAAGGTCATAGCGCAACAGTGCCAGATAATCAACCTTCTTTGTCTGCAGGGCCCTGTCCAGCGATTTCTTCACCGGGTTCTCTTCGTAGGGTATATCCTTTTCGGGAAATGCATCCAGTATAAATCTGAGCCCAACAATATCGTCCCGCTCGCGCATAGTCACGCGGAGGTAGGCATCTGTCGCAGCCAGTATGGTATAATCAGGTTCTGGTGCCAGTATGACCAAGGTATCTGGAACACTCGCGAACAGCTCTTCAAAATTCATAAGATTCAGGCTTGCGTACGAATAAGCGACGGTATTTGCGTTGATAGAAACCTTCGGGAAAACCCGAAAGATCAAACAAACACCAGCGCGTAAGTTGTGCTTGCAATAAGTGTGTAAAGGTACAGCAGATATTTTACTTTATGCCTGCCGCTTTTGTTTTGATGAAAGCCCCAACGCAATACATTCTCCGCGAAAGCAAGCATAAAAAAACCGTACGCACCCACACCAAAAGGTAAGGATGCGTACGGCAAGTATAGGGAGCGGCAAAAATCTTTCGCCGCCGGGATGATCCTGCTATAATAATTTACTCGGCGGTCCAAAGAACGCGCTCCTGGTCAGACAGGATAAGCAGGATTCGGGGCGGGTTGGCCACCAGCACCAGGCGCATCTCCACACCGGGGAAAGAGTCAGACTCCACCCACACGCCTTCCTTCTCATCTTCCTCTAGGGCAGCCTCAGGATCCAGGGTGCTGGCCAGGTAAGCGGTCGGCAGCAGGATGTCGGCATCAGACTTTATCTTGCCGTGCACATCCTCCAGCACATCCTCCAGCTCGTCGCCGTATTCTTCGTTAAAATCGTCTTCCAGGTCGTGCAGCTCTTCTTCTATGTCATCATAGCGTGCATCGTTGTAGTCAAGTTTGCCTAGCTCTTGCTTTTTCTCCAGGATGGCCACAATGGACTCGTTCAGGGCTTTTGCGTTCATGTTGTCTCGTTTTTTTACAAAGTTGACAACATGCCGTAGCAATTGCAAGTATTCGGATTGATAATTTGCCCGACCGGCGCTGCTTTTAATACTGGCAAAAAAACAGTATTTTTACCCTAACATCACCTAAAAACCACTCAAAACTATGGCAACAGATACCTTACAGGCCAAAGCAACGGCTACTGATATTCTCCCCCTCAACGGCACCGATCACATCGAGTTTTATGTGGGAAACGCTAAGCAGGCGGCTCACTTTTACCAGACCGCCTTCGGCTTTAAACTCGTAGCCTATGCCGGCCCGGAAACAGGCGTGCGCGACCGTGCCTCCTATGTGCTGCAGCAGGAGAAGATCCGCTTTGTGTTCACCACGGCTATCAGCCCTGATTCTGACATTGCGCGCCACGTGCACCAGCACGGCGACGGCGTGAAGGTGCTGGCCCTGTGGGTAGATGATGCCGAAGAAGCGTTCAGGGGAACAGTGGCGCGTGGCGCAAAGCCTGCCCTGGAGCCGAAGACTCTGACAGACGAGCACGGCGAGGTGAAGCTGGCCTCTATCCAAACCTACGGTGAAACCATCCATACCTTTGTGGAGCGCAAAAACTACAGCGGGCCGTTTATGCCCGGCTATGTTGCCCGCACCACCGAATTGGAGGTTCAGCCCGCCGGCCTGAAGTATGTAGACCACTGCGTGGGAAACGTGGAGTTGGGTAAGATGAACGAGTGGGTGAAGTTTTATGAGGATGTGATGGGCTTTAAGCTGCTGCTCACCTTTGACGACAACGACATCAGCACTGAGTACACGGCCCTCATGTCGAAGGTAGTGTCAAACGGCAACGGCTACATTAAATTCCCAATAAACGAGCCGGCTGAAGGCAAGAAAAAGTCGCAGATTGACGAATACCTGGAGTTTTACCGAGGGGCTGGTGTGCAGCACATCGCCGTCGCTACTAATGATATCCTGGAGACGGTAAGCAACCTGCGCAGCCGCGGTGTGGAGTTCCTGCGCGTGCCGGACACCTACTACGAGGACCTGCTTGACCGCGTGGGCCACATCGACGAGGACATGGAAGACCTAAAGCGCCTGAACCTGCTGGTAGACCGCGACGATGAAGGCTACCTGCTCCAGATTTTCACCAAACCCGTGGAGGACCGCCCGACAGTATTCTTTGAGATTATTCAGCGAAAGGGAGCTAAATCCTTTGGCAAGGGCAACTTTAAGGCGCTGTTTGAGGCCATAGAGCGCGAGCAGGCGCTGCGAGGCAACCTTTAGGCTAAAAATGGAGTATAGCCGCGTGTAATTGTGGCTTAAATCTATTTATTTTGATATTGTAATATTTCACACCAGTTCTTCCGCTGCACGGGTTGCAAAGCAAGGGCTGGTGTGATTTTTTGTCTTCTCTTCATTCCGATTTTATACTTTAAATCACCTGCCGCCACGGCAGCAACTTATACTATGATCGAAACATCCATCAAACAGAAAATTGACCAGTGGTTGTCCGGCAACTATGACGAGGCAACGAAAACAGAGATAAACGGCATGCTGGAGCGCGAGGAGCACGAGGCACTCTCGGATGCGTTTTACCGCGACCTGGAGTTTGGCACCGGCGGCCTGCGCGGCATTATGGGTGCAGGCAGCAACCGCATGAACCGCTACACGCTGGGCATGGCCACACAGGGCCTTTGCAACTACCTGAAGCAGAATTTTCCGGACCAGGAAATTAAAGTGGCGATTGCCCACGACAGCCGTAACAACTCACCAGAATTCGCGCGCATCTCTGCTGATATTTTCTCGGCCAACGGCATCACGGTATACTTGTTCGAGGAGCTCCGCCCTACTCCTGAGTTATCATTTGCGATTCGTTATTTAGGATGCCAAAGCGGTGTGGTGGTAACGGCATCACACAACCCAAAGGAGTATAACGGCTACAAAGTATACTGGAACGACGGCGCGCAGGTAACGGCGCCGCACGACAAGAACATCATCGGCGAGGTTGGCAAAATCACCTCCATTGACGAGGTAAAATTTCAGCCGGACGCCAGTAAGATTCACATGCTTGGCAAGGAGTTGGACGAGGCCTATATCGAGCAGGTGCTGCAGCTGTCCGTTTCAAAAGAAGCCATAAAAAACCAGCATGACCTGAAAATCGTGTACACGCCGCTACACGGTACGGGCATTACGTTGGTACCGGAAGTACTGCAGCGTTTCGGGTTTACGAACGTGCACATTGTGGAGGAGCAGGCAAAAGCCGATGGCAACTTCCCAACCGTGGTGTACCCGAACCCGGAAGAGAAAGAGGCCATGACGCTGGCCCTGAACAAAGCCAAAGAAATAGATGCGGACTTGGTACTGGCTACCGACCCGGACTCTGACCGCGTAGGCATTGCCGTGAAAAACCAGAATGGCGAATTTGTGCTGCTGAACGGCAACCAGACAGGTGCGCTGCTTATCAATTACCTGCTGCAGGCCTGGCAAAAAGCCGGCAAACTCACAGGCAAAGAGTTCGTGGTTAAAACCATTGTGACAACTGACCTGATAAAAGACATCGCCGATAGTTACGACGTGACCATGTATGAAACGCTGACTGGCTTTAAGTACATTGCAGAGGTAATCCGCGAGAAGGAAGGACAGGAAGTATACATTGGCGGTGGCGAGGAAAGCTACGGCTATATGATCGGTGATTTTGTGCGCGACAAGGACGGCATCTCAGCCTGCGCCCTGATTGCCGAAATGGCCGCCGTGGCCAAAGACAATGGCCAGAGCCTGTTCGAGATGATGGTGAGCATGTACGAGAAGTATAACTTCTACAAAGAAGAGCTGGTATCCATCACTAAAAAAGGACAGCGCGGCGCCGAGGAAATTCAGCAGATGATGGCCGAGATGCGCAGCAACCCGCCAAAGCAGATTGCAGGCTCTGACGTAGTGGAAGTACGCGACTACAAAATGAGCACCCGCAAACTGGTCATGACCGGTGAAGAGCAGAAGCTGACGCTGGAAAGCTCCAACGTACTGCAGTATGTGACGGAAGATGGCAGCAAAATATCTGCCCGCCCATCCGGCACCGAGCCAAAGATTAAATTCTACATGAGCGTGAACGAGCCGCTTGCCTCCGCAAGCAACTACGAAGCCACTGAACATAAGCTGGATCAGAAAGTACAGCAAATACTTGTCGACCTGAAACTGAAGTAAACTGGACACAAGTATCAGGACACAGGATTTTCTGATACTTTATATTCAGCAAAGTATGGCTTTACCTGTATGAGTGCCTAACACAGGTTTATATCTTTATAGATGGCTAAGCTGCTGGTTTATACTTCCGGCTGCTTAGCCATTTTTCTTAAGCTGATGTGTTCGGAATATCGGTTGCCTACGTAACCTCTTAACAGCATCGGCCACAATTGCGATTTAGCACATGAACAACCAATTCCAAAGTATAAAAGAAGTTATCCTGACCCGCCGCACCACCAAACCGCAGCAGATGAACGGGCAGGTTATTCCCGATGCACTTGTAGAGCAGTTGTTGCAGCTAGCCGACTGGGCTCCGACGCACGGACACACTGAGCCCTGGCGCTTTATCGTGTATGCCGGCGATAGCGTAAAAGAATTTTGCCGCCAGCACGCCGACCTTTACCAGCACAATTGCTCAGCAGACAAGTTTCAGCAGGCGAAGTATGAAAAGCTGCTGCACATGGGCGACACAGCCTCCCACATACTTGTTTCTTATATGCGCCGCGGCGATTTACCCAAGATTCCGGAACTGGAAGAAATTGCCGCCACTTCCTGCGCAATCCAGAACCTGCTTCTGGGTGCCAACGCTCTGGGAATGGCCAGCTACTGGGGCTCGGGCGGAATGGCATACCACCCGAGTATGAAAAAAATGCTGGGGCTGCGCGACGAGGATTTGGTGCTGGGAATTTTATACTTGGGCTACGCTGATAAATCCGCCGGGGAAGGAAAGCGGCAGGTCCCGCTGGCGCAGAAGGTGACCTGGCACAGGTAGAACGGCTGAAGTTGCAGCCCCCGTTTGCCCTGCCTTTTGTGCCTCCACCAAATGAAGCATCGCTCGTAGCAAGTATAAAAATAGCAAAATCACTATATTTGTAAAGCAACCTAATTCTGCCAAAAACGAAAAACGACTTAACGCTTTCACGAAAAAACAACCATACGCATGACAACGATAGACCAGTATAACTTTGCCAGCAAAAAGGCATTGGTGCGCGTAGACTTTAACGTACCGCTCAACGACGAGCACCAGATCACAGACGACACCCGTATCCGGGCTGCTGTGCCCACTGTTCGCAAGATTTTGGATGATGGCGGCGCCGTGATCCTGATGTCGCACCTGGGCCGCCCGAAGTTGGGGCCGGAGGAAAAATATTCGCTGCGCCACCTGGTGCCACACCTGGAGCAGGTGTTCAATACAAACGTGCTGTTCGCGCCTGATTGTATTGGCCCTGAAGCAGCCCAGATGGCACACGACCTGCAGCCAGGCCAGATCCTGTTGCTCGAAAACCTGCGCTTCCACAAAGCCGAGGAAAAAGGAGATCCTGACTTTGCCCGCGAACTGGCCCGCCTGGGCGATGTATACGTAAACGACGCCTTCGGCACCGCACACCGCGAGCATGCCTCCACAGCTGTAATCGCACAGTACTTCCCGAACGACAAGATGATGGGCTATGTGATGCAGTCGGAGTTGGATAATGCCCGCCGCGTACTGGGCAATGCCGAGCGCCCTTACACAGCCATCATGGGGGGCGCCAAAATTTCAGACAAAATCCTGATCATCGAGAAGCTGCTGGACCGCGTTGACAACCTGATCATCGGTGGGGGCATGTCTTATACCTTTGTGAAAGCAGATGGCGGTGACATCGGTTCTTCCTTGGTGGAGGAAGATAAACTGGACCTGGCACTACGCCTCATTGGTATGGCCAAAGAGAAAGGCGTAAATATCATGATTCCGGTTGACTCTGTGGTAGCTGATGGCTTCAGCAACGATGCCAACACCGACATTAGCCTAAGCCATCACATCAAGCCAATGTGGATGGGCCTGGACATAGGCCCAACTGCTCGGGAGCAGTATGCCGCCGTTATCGCTAATTCTAAAACCATATTATGGAACGGCCCGATGGGTGTGTTTGAGATGTCGAACTTTGCTGTGGGTACTGAGGCTGTGGCCGAAGCCGTGGTGGCAGCCACCGCTAACGGTGCTTATTCGCTGATAGGCGGTGGCGACTCTGCCGCAGCCGTAAACCAGATGGGCTACACCGACCGCGTATCCTATGTTTCTACGGGCGGTGGTGCCTTGCTGGAGTACATGGAAGGCAAAACTTTGCCGGGCGTGGCCGCCTTAGAGCGCCGCGATTACTAAGGCAACCGCATTAACAGAAAATTTATATTTAAATCCCCTGTCGCTGTAGAGCGGCAGGGGATTTTTGCTTACATTGTATTCATTTAATATTACTGGTCAATCAACCCCCGCTGTGAAAACCACCCATGTCTAAATCAATCTACTTTCTTTGGCAGGCAGCTGTCTGCCTACTGCTGCTGTTTGCCGGCTGCAGCCCCGAAACGAAGCAGGCTTCCTCCTCTGCCACAGCCAAAGTTGTTCCCTTCGAACTGCAGGAAGCAACTATTTCAGAGATTCATCAAGCTTTCAGGGAAGGCACCTGCAACTGCCAGCAACTCGTGGCGGCTTACCTCGAGCGCATCGAGAAGTATGACCAGCCCACAAAACTCAATGCCATTGTCGTTACCAACCCAGAGGCCATGGCACGTGCCCGGCAACTCGACGAGGAGTTTGCTTCTACCCGACGCCTGCAACCGCTGCACTGCATCCCGGTTATCGTGAAAGACAACTACAACACGGCAGGTCTGCAAACAGCTGCGGGCTCATTGGCCATGAAAGGCTATAAACCCGCCACCGATGCTTACCAGGTGCAGGAACTGAAAGAAGCAGGCGCTATCGTGTTGGCAAAATCAAACATGGCGGAGTGGGCCTTCAGCCCGATGGTTTCCATCAGTTCCATCGCCGGTGAAACGCTGAACCCGTACAATTTAGAACACGTGCCTGCAGGTTCCAGCGGAGGAACCGCGGCGGCCGTGGCAGCCAACTTCGGCACCGTTGGCCTGGGCACCGACACCGGCAACTCCATCCGCGGCCCATCTTCGCACAACGCCTTAGTCGGCTTTCGCACCACTATGGGCCTGACGAGCCGCGCCGGCATTGTGCCGCTCTACCTGCGCAACGATGTGGGTGGGCCGATGGCACGCACGGTGGAAGACGCTACGCGCGTGCTGGAAGTGATAGCCGGTTACGATCCGGCAGACCCGCTCACTCAGCACAGCCAGGGAAAAGTGCCGCAGAATTACCAGCAGTACCTGGATAAAGATGGTCTGAAAGGTGCCCGCATTGGCGTGTTGCGTATTCTAAGTGATAAAAACCCGGACCCGCAGGTGAAGGCGCTTTTTGAGCAGGCCATTGCAGATCTGAAAGCGTTGGGAGCAGAAGTAGTGGATGTGAGCGTACCTGATTTTGATGCTTTGAGCAAAGACCAGTGGTGTGATGTGTTTCAGGCCGACCTGAACGCTTACCTGGCAGCTCAGGGCGAATCTGTTCCGGTGAAGAACCTGGATGAAGTAGTAGCCTCCGGCAAGTATGCGCCCTACATTGAGGAGAACCTGAAGTACTTTCAGCAAAACCAGTTCACGGCAGAAGCAGGTTCTAATGCCTGCGGCGATGCCTATACTGACCCCAAACGAATAGCTTTTCGGGAGGCGGTGGAGAAAGCCATGGACAAGTATAACGTTGGAGCCCTTATCTACCCAACCTGGAATAACCCACCTGCCAAAGCCGGCGACTTTGAAGGCTACAAAGGCGATAACAGCCAGATCATAGCTCCGCATACAG
This sequence comes from Pontibacter akesuensis, assembly GCF_001611675.1. Taxonomy (NCBI): domain Bacteria; kingdom Pseudomonadati; phylum Bacteroidota; class Cytophagia; order Cytophagales; family Hymenobacteraceae; genus Pontibacter; species Pontibacter akesuensis. Next base: position 482,955 of record NZ_CP014766.1, read on the forward strand.
GCCAACCTGCTTTTACTGTACCAATGGGCTTCACCTATGAAAACTTGCCGGCAGGGCTTCAGTTTCTGGGCCGCATGTACGATGAGCCCACGCTGATCAAGTACACGTACAGCTATGAGCAGGGTACGAGGCACCGGAAGCCTCCTGTGAAGTTTTCGAAGTAAACTGTTGGCTTCAATGTATGTTTAACCCTTCGAGGAGGTAAATGCTCTTTCGTACTACTGGCGCAAGTTTCTAAACTTGTGTCTTTTAGTGATGTCGGGTTTGTAACCCGACGGGCTCGAAGAGACCTATAATTGCGGCTGCAAAGTATAGAGTCTGACAAATAACCCCTCACCCTAGCCCTCTCCCCAAGGGGCGAGGGGACCTAGTAACTAGTGCTGATAATTCCCCTCCTCGGAGGGGCAGGGGTGGGTTCTTTCACTCTGAAAACATATTGACGTAAAACAGCTAAAGCAACAAAGTATGGCAGGAGAAACAAACTTAGCCGCGCTGCTCCGAACCATGGCGCCCGAACTGAACAGCGGCGACTTCGTTTTCTGTACCGTGCCTGACTTAGCAAGTATAGCAAAGGCTGACATCATCTGCCTTTTAAGGGAGAAAGAAGGTGCTACTCTTATTCTGGAGAAAGATAGAGCCGATGCGCTTGGCCTCTCCTACAGCTTTGTTGCTGCATGGATCACATTAAAAGTGCATTCTGCTTTAGAGGCCGTTGGTTTAACTGCTGCCTTTTCGAAAGCGCTTGCTGAAAACAGTATCAGCTGTAATGTTGTGGCGGGATATTACCACGACCATCTTTTCGTAGCAAAGGAGGATGCTACGAAGGCGATAAATGTGCTGCAGCGGCTTTCGCTTGAAAGTTAAAACTATTCTTAAAAAGAAGGGCCCCTATTTACAGAGGGGCCCTTCTTTTATCAGCTATCCTGTTTCTTATGCTTTCTTAGGATTCAGGATGTTCTCGATTCTTACAATGGCATCGTCGATATGATAACGCGACAAATCATTGTTGTAACGGCCTTGAACGCTTTTTAATTGGCGCTGCAGCTTCACCAATTCACCTCTGGCTATTGAGCGGATGTCTGACTGGCTGATTTCCACCGGCGTGTTATTTCCACGGGCAGGTCTGGAAGTTTCCTCGTTCAGCAGGTAGTTCATTCGGTCCAGGTAGGCCTTCTGCAAGTTACGGCGGAAGATGTCAATTTTAGCACCGCTGTATACTTCGCTCCAGATGCCGCGCTGTAGTTGGCGCACCATGTCCAGGGCATTGTAGTTCACCCCGTTTACCTCGTTCTCCATCAGGCGGGCCAATCTGTCTGATGAGAGCAGGTTGTTCAGGTGGCGGGCCTGCAGGCTGCGCACACTTTCCACGTACCGCGCATGGTGCACGTTACGCGTAATGTCCGTTTGGTGCAGCCACTCCGGCGATGTAAAGGCATTCTTCAATAGCCAGTCCAGCGACTCGGCCTGCTCCTTTGCCGACACTGGCGTAAAGATGTAGCCTTTCTGGCTTGGCTTCAGGCGGTTTTCATGCACGCCCCCCACATTCGTAACTACATGGCCGATGTAGCGGCTCCAAACACCAAACAACTCTCCATTCAGCTCTTCCAGGTCATCATACTCGTTTGTTTGGGCAGCCGTCCACTCGTATAGCTTCGGGGCCACGCGCTTCAGGTTAGCGAGGCCGTACGTACTGGCTTTCACCACATCGGCACCGATACCTTCGGTCTGGCTTTCCGGGTCGTAGCCACCGCTGCCGCTGCCAAACTGGTACATAGGGTTACCTGTTTTTTCATTTATCCACTTGTTCAGCGTAGGCACTTCTGCCTCGGCGCTATGCGCTTCCGGTAAGTAGCGGTAGCCCCAGTTAACGGAGTAATGATCGTAAGGGCCTAGCTGGCGAATGAAGCGGATATTTTCGTCATTTGGCTGCGCCACGTAGTTGTAGCGGGCATAATCCATGATGGTGGCGGCGATGCCATACTTCTGCGTGAACTCACCCGAGCGCAGGGAATCTGTTGGGTAAGCGGCGCTGGCCTTCATGTTGTGCGGCAAACCTAATGCGTGCCCCACTTCGTGTGTGATTACTTCCTTCATCATCTCCCCCAAGTCTTCCATCGGCGTGTCCAGTGTGCGGGCACTAGGGTTGGCTGCGCCTGTCTCCAGCAGGTAACGGTTGCGGTAAGAGCGCAGGTGGTTGTGGTACCAGACAATATCGCTTTCGATGATCTCACCGGAGCGCGGATCAGAAACACTTGGGCCCATGGCATTGCGGGTTGTGCTGGCCACATAGCGGATTACAGAGTAGCGCACGTCCTCCGGGCTGAAATCAGGATCTTCTTCGGCTGTTGGGGGATCTTTGGCAATAATAGCATTTTTAAAACCAGCCGTTTCAAAAGCCTCATTCCACTGTTCTACTCCGGCCTTGATGTAAGGGCGCAGTTTCTCAGGCGTGGCCGGATCGAGGTAGTACACAATCGGCTTCACCGGCTCCACCAGTTCGCCGCGCTTATATGCCTCCACGTCCTTGGGCACCAGCTGCCAGCGGCGGATATACGATTTCTCATCGGCTTTGTACGCCTCAGAGCCATAGTCAATCTGGTTGATGTTAAAGTAGCCCACGCGGTAATCGTTAATGCGGGGCTGCATCGGAACGGCAGGCAACAACACCATCGACTGGTTCATCATCAAACTGATAGAACCTGTGGCAGCGTTGGACGGCGGCTCAGCGGCATCGTAGGTAAAGTCCTGCTTCACCTCAATGTTCAGCGGAAAGCTTTTGGCGCTGTGTATAAAGCTGCGGCTCTCATCCAGCTTGCTTACTTTATATTCTTTGCGCATGTCAGCATCCAGCCCGCTGATGGCCTTCACATCGCTTTGCAGAAATTTAGTTACATCGATAACGTAAGCAGAAGAGTCGTTAGAGCGCGCGGCAATATCGAAGGCGTAGATGGTGGGCTGGTAATTGTTTGCCTGCACCGACAGGTTGATCGGCAGCGAATCGGCGGCCACGGCGTTGTAGGATTTGGTTTTAAGCAAGAGCTTATCGCCAAATTTCTGCCACTCCACCATCTGCTCATTTACAGAAGAGCCCGCATTCACGTAGCCTCCGCCTAAACCTGAAGGCAGGTTGGCAAAGCGGCTGATCCACAGGAAATCGCGCTGCAGCAGCGAATCAGGAATCTCGTAGTAGTATTTGTCCTTTACCTTATGAATGGTAAAAACACCTTGGTCTGATACAGCATCTTTGGTGATAACCTCGCTGTAGCTTTTGATTTCGGATTTAGAAGAAGGCTTGGCTTTTTCAGTTTTGGCCGTCTCCCCCTGCTGCTGCTGCGCCGCTTTAGAACTGGAGCAGGATGTTTGGGTGACACCCAAAAGCAACGCGAGCCCTAGGGCCGGGTAAATTTTTGGCATTGGTTAGAAAATTAGTAGAACGTAAGGGTAACAGCATAAGTGCGAAGGCATCTTATACTTGGCAGTTTAAATATAACCTTAAATCCATAAAGTTTTAAATTCTGGCGGAGCTGTTCGCTTATTTTCTGAACAGAATATCTGAAACAGCCCGTACAGCAGGCAAAAGAAAACCCATACGGCAAGTATGGGTTTGAAACTCGGGAGCAGAACATGTCGTTGCAGCCTGACTCAGACTGGGACTCCATGTCGCAGTACACGCGCTGTTACCAGCAGCTGCCCCACATGCCGCTGGGTATGCTCAGCCGCGTGCACCAGCAGCCCCAATACCGTCGACGGAAGCTGGGCACGGCCAACAACGCGTGATTCCTTTAGCGTATGCTCCGCCGTACTTCTAAGTTGTTCTAAGGCTTCATGGACCTGCGCATTGAAAGCCTCCACCAGAAAATTTACCGGGCGCTGCTGGTCTATGGCTTGTCCTTCTGCCTTCAGACTGGCTAATTGCGCCCTTGTCAGCGCCTCGCCACGGGCGTAGGTAAATAGCCGGTCGAGCACACCTTTCAGGTGCTGCAGATGGAAGCCAACAGATGCCACACCGGCAGGCTTTTCCCACAGCAGATCTTCCGGAAAACCCTGCAGCAGTTCGTTCACTTCTTCGCGGGCCTGCAGCAGGGCGTGCGCCACCGGTTGCAGCAGCGCCGGCATATCCGGCAGTGGCCCTGTTAGCCATACTTCGGGTTTAGTCGGTGTTGCCATTTGTCTCTAGCTTTTTGAGTTGAGGTTAGTCTAGGATTACCACAACTTTGCCTCTCGTTTTGCGCGTTTCCACCTGCTCGTGCGCCTTGGCCATCTCCTCAAACGGAAACGTGTGGGCCACATGCGACCGCAGGTGCCCCTGCCGCAGCAGATCGGCCAGTTGCGTCTGATCCTCGCCGCTGGAATGCACCAGGTAGCTTTTCGCTTCGATATTACGTTTCTTTGCCTCGGCCTGCACCGCTTCAGTAGCCCCGCCCAGAATAGAGACAATCGTCCCTCCTTCTCTTAATGTGGCCAGGGACCTGCGGGTATTTTCCTCTCCCAAAGAATCGAGCACAATATCGGCATCCATCACCACATCCTCCACATTATACTTGTGGTAATCGATCTGCTCGACTGCACCCATGTTGCGCAGGAACTCGTGGTTTTCTTCAGAAGCAGTACCAATCACAATGGCCTTGTAATAATTCGCAATCTGTACGGCATAATGCCCCACGCCACCTGCTGCAGCGTGAATCAGCACGCGTTGCCCTGCTTTTATACCTGCCTGATGCACCAGTACTTGCCAGGCCGTAAGGGCGGCTAATGTGGCCGCAGCTGCCTCTCCGTGCGAGATGTTCGCAGGCTTGTGCGCCAGATGCGATTCCGGAGCGGCGACATACTCAGCATAGGCCTTGCCGTGTCCCGGGAAGTTTACCATGCCGAACACCTCGTCGCCCACCTTGAAATATTTCACGTCATCGCCCACGGCCACCACCTCACCGGAAATATCCCACCCAACAATAATTGGGTTCTCCTCCTTCAAAGAATTGTAAAGTGCCTTGCCCTCCCGCACCTTGGTATCGACGGGGTTTATGCTGATGGCTCTTACTTTTACCAGCACCTCGTTTGGCTTGGGCGTTGGTGTGTCTATTTCCTGTAACTGTAGATTTTGCGGGGCACCGGGCTCTTGTAGTATGTATGCTTTCATAGTTTTTGAATTTGGAGTATGATAAATGCTACTTATTCAAACCCGGGCAAGTATAAAAAGTTGTGCCGGTACAAAAGAAAGCCTGACTCAACAGCTCTGCCGTAGCCTCTTCAGTTTCTTTCAACCAACTGCTATAGCCGTACTTATACTTGCTGCCTTAAATTTGATTTCTGTCCCGCCTGTGCAAATATTCCAGCACCTCTTCCGCATAAGCCAGGTCACCTTTTTGGTTGTATTTGTGGATACGCTCTATTTCCCCGGCTATCAGCCCTGCACGGGTATCTTCTACTTTTCCCTGCGAATGGTTTGCTTCCTGGCACCAGGGCAGTGGCTCCCCAGCCTGGCTGTGCAGGCGCAACGACGGGTAATGTGCGAAGGCAGCTGTAACGGCAGCCATAAAAGCACGGGGCTGCTGAAAAGGCGATGCCACTACAATAACCGTTTTATAAGCTTGTGCGATGGCATGTTTTGCCATCGCACAAGCTTCGATGCGGGTGTGCAGTATTTCTGTTTCAGGAGAAGGAACGGCCTCTATTTGCTCAGGTTTGATGCCGATTTTTGTTAGTTCCTGCTGCCAGCTCTCAAAGCCCGGATAGCCGCTTTTCGGTTCAGAATTCAGGAACATGACTTTCTTTGCCTGCCCCTGCTCCAGGAGCTTTTTGGCAGTAGCGAATACGGAGCGTTGGTTATCTTCAGTTTGCCCGAACAGGAAAACAGCATCCGCTGTTTCGGGCGGCAGGGTATCGGCTAGGCTACGGATTATAAGTTCTTCCAGCATAGCTCCACTTATACGCTTTTGTTTTTAAAGGGATAGCTACACGTGCGCCTAAAGCCATTAAGCTTTGAAAAATTTGCTACTTTAGCCTTAAAATTAAGCTGCTTATGAAAGTCTACTTCTCTTTTACCCTCCTGATGCTTTTCTCTATTGTAGCGCAGGCGCAAAACCTTGCCCAAGATTCAGCAGCGGTAGTGGCACCAGCGGCCTTGCAGCTAAAAGGTTACAACAACCGCGACATTGAGACATTCGCTAAAGCCTACAGCGACACGGTGAAAGTATACAGCAGCCCGGGCAAGCTAAGCTACCAGGGAAAGGAGGAGTTACGCAAACGCTACGGCAGCAAGTTTGCCAGCACCCCAGACCTGCACTGCGAACTCGTGAACCGGATCGTGTCGGGGAATGTGGTGATTGACCATGAGCGGGTACAGATAAGCAAAGACCGCCCACGCATGGAGGCTATTGCTGTTTACAGAGTGAAGGATGGGTTGATCTACGAAGTCACCTTTATTTCACCGAACAAGAACTAACGCGGCTAACGTTACCTGCGCCTTTTCTGCGTTGCCTGGTAACAACGGACTTACATTGTTATACATTCTGCTCCTGCGGTTTATTTCAGAAGCAACAGCTTTTCATTTGCCCGCATGCATAGCTGGCCGTATACTTTAGCAGCAATTTCCTACTTTTGTACCTATGGCAGAAGAACAGAAAAACAACCCGCTTCACGGTAAAACGCTCCAGTCGATATTGGAGCACCTGGTGGAGGTATATGGCTGGGAAGAACTAAGCTACAAGATTAACATCAACTGCTTTAAGAGTAACCCAAGTATAAAATCAAGCCTCACCTTTCTGCGCCGCACGCCCTGGGCCCGCGAGAAAGTAGAAAGCCTTTACCTGTACACTCTCCGCAAGTTTGGTTGAAGTTAGGTTTGAGATTTTCTATGAGTGCTTTTTTTACACACCAGCAGGAAGCAAAGGTGTTGTAATAGTTCAGTTGGCGAAGCGCATCCTGGGCTAGTGAGTGTTTTTAACTTCCGTGTTACCTCCCGCTACTACTGAGTAGCTTGTCTTGCTACTTTTTTACTGTTGGCACCAGCCAGGTTTACACTCACTACTGATTACAATAGCTTAACCGTTTTACGCCCTACACCAGCTTTACTTTTAAAGTATAAATTCTCATTTTGGCTATACCAGGATAAGTTATCATTCAACCTAACAAGCCATTATGCAGATAGAGCTACAAAAGAAACTTACTGCAGCAGCACCAGCAGAGGGGTCCTTTGCTCCTCTGCACATTAACCTTCTTCACCAGCAGCCATCAAGAATTTATTCCCACCGCAAGTTCTTTGCCGTTGCAACCGCGGTCCTTGCAGCATGCTTGCTTGTGTCGCTTCACTTAAACTTTGGTTGGCTAAATTTATCGCTTTCGCTGTTTGTCGCCCTGCAGGGGTATAATTTTTTCTGCTACCTATCCGGGAAAAGCCCCTTGTGGTTTATGTTAGGATCAAGCTATTTGATACTGAACAAAAAGGGAATAACATATAAGCAGCGCAAAGGGAAACACCATAAAATAGACTGGGAGGAAATTGATATGCTATACGTGCACCTGTTTTCTGCTGAACTGATCCTGAAAAACGACGGTACCCTGACAATTGACCTGGAGAGCCTGACAGATGAAAACCTGCAACTTGTTACATGCAGGCTACAGGAGGTAAAAGAGCAGTGGCAGATTTAAGAGAGTTGGTTTAACTTAACTCCAACTTCCCCGACTCCATACACCTGAACCTGCCCACATCCAGCAGTTCCCGAATCAGCTCGGTTACGGTTTCTGCATTCTTTGGATCAAACTGCTCCACCAGTTCCTTAGGCAAGTAGGACTTCACCTGCACTAACTGCAGCAGCTTTTCCCGCAGCGCCTCGTGCTCCTGGTTTTCGCGTGCCTTTTTCCGCTCTGCCAGGCAGTAATCACAAATGCGGCAGCTTATGTCCGTCACTTCCCCAAAGTACACAAGCAGTAATTGCGTACGGCAGCGGTTCGTTGCCTCCACATAGCGGCCCACTTCTTTGGCCTGTTGCACGGCTCTTTCCCGGAGCGTGTTCAGCTTTTTCGTGTCCAGCAGCAACCGGCTCACATCTTCTCTTGGAGCCGTGAAAGTGAGTTGCGGCGAGTCGTGCTGCGGCTCATAACTCAGTACCCCAAGCTTGTGCAGGTACTCCAGCTTTTTGCGCAACTCCTGCTCGTTTACCTGCAGCAACGAGGCCATCTTGCGCTCCTGCAGCTTCACGTAGTTCACAAACGCTTCTCCGCCATATAACCGAAGTATAAGTTGTATGAGTTTATCGTGCTCCGGGTTCTTTAGTTGAAAACTGTGTAGCTCGGTATTTTCCAGCAGCAGCAGCAACCGGGAGGGCATGAAGTAGCCTTCGTTCAGTTGCACGTACCCCTCGCCTTCCAGCCGCTTGATGGCGTGGTGCGCTTCCAGAGCCTTGAGCTTGTACTGCTTCGCGAAGACAGCCAGGTCAAAATCAAAGCTGCTGAACTGCCCGCTGCCCACCGCTAACTGAAAGTAATTTGCCAGGCACTGGTATACTCTTTTGATGTAGTCCACAGCCGGATGCGCCTCCTCCACCTTCCGTTGCAGTTCGGCCGCATCGTTCGGTCCGTAGAGGATGGTGGCGTAGGCATACTTCTCATCGCGGCCCGCACGGCCTGCTTCCTGGTAATAAGCCTCCAGGCTTTCGGGTAAATCCAGGTGCACCACCAACCGCACGTCCGGTTTATCGATGCCCATTCCGAAAGCGTTGGTCGCTACCATCACGCGCACTTTATCCTGCACCCACTGCGCCTGCGCAGCACTTCGCTCCTCAAACTTCAGCCCGGCATGGTAGGCAGCGGCAGAAATACGGCGGCTCTGGAGGAACCTGGCAATTTCCACCGTTTGCCGGCGGCTGCGCACATACACAATGCTCTGCCCCGGCATGCGCTGCAAAATCTCCAACAGTCGGCTTGTTTTATTTTCGGTGTACAGGCAGGAGTAGGAAAGATTGGAGCGGGCGAAGCTCTTCTGAAAGATGTTCGGTTTCGGGAAATTCAGCTTTTCCTGTATATCCTTTTTAACCTGCTCGGTGGCGGTGGCTGTCAGGGCAATGACAGGTACACCAGGCAGTGCCTCCCGCAACTCCGCCAGTTGCAGGTAAGGCGGCCGGAAATCATAGCCCCAGGCCGAGATGCAGTGTGCCTCATCCACAGCCAGCAGCGACACGTTCATACGCTTAACCCGCTCCTGGAACAAATCTGTAAGCAAACGCTCCGGCGATAGGTATAAAAACTTTACCTGACCGTACACGCAGTTGTCAAATGCAATATCTATTTCCCGGCGGCTCATACCAGAGTAAATAGCTATAGCCGGGATACCGCGTTTTTTCAGGTGCTCCACCTGGTCTTTCATCAGGGCGATGAGCGGCGTGATCACCAGGCAAATCCCCTCCTGCGCCAGTGCCGGCACCTGAAAGCACACCGACTTTCCGCCGCCAGTCGGTAAAAGCGCCAGCGTGTCCTGCCCCGCCAGCACCGACTGTACAATCTCCTCCTGCAGTGGCCGGAAACTGTCGTACCCCCAGTAGGTTTTTAGTATGTGGTGGATGTCTTGCAAAGAAGTATAGCTTCAGGTAGCGAAGATAATTCATCCCGAACAGAAGTCAGCAAGGGAGCCGTTTTAAAATCAACTCAAAGGCACTGGAAGTATGGCTTAGGAAGAACTGTAGTATAGCAAACGAGAGCAGATTTATACTTCCTCAACCAGCATAAAATTAACCTTCCGGAAAGGGCATAAAAAATCCCCGCCTCTTGCGAAGCGGGGACTATACGTTTTGTAAATGTTTCAATTACGCTGCGGCTGACTGTCCGTCCTCGCGGTCTTCGATCACCTTCTTCAGTTTCTCAATCGCCTGCGCGGCACGCTCCTCATCAAAGCGGTTAATGTTCAACAGCATTTTTGTCTTTTCCTGGCGCGTAATGGTCGGGTTGTTCAGCAGTCGAATAATCTCCTCTTTCTGCTTGGCAGAGGCATAACGCACGCTGGCAGATTGCTCTTCCTTCGGCGCCTCGGCTTCCGCAGTGTTTGACGATGATTTCATCGTCGCTTTCTTCTCCGTTGGCACCGCAGGTTTAGCCGCCTGATCGTTGCCACTGTAGTCCATTTCCTCTACCGGCGTTGGCTCGTAGCCAGCTGCCCTGATAATCCAGGCCAGAATGTTACGGTATGCCTTACCGATAGCGCGGGTCTGCGCCATACTTGCAATAGCGAATTCCTGGTAGTACTTCTTGCCCTGCTCACGGTTAGAGCAAATGGCAAAACCGGCACCCACCACTTGCTGGCTACGCAGATCAAGCAAATTCACTTTAGCCTGATACTTTATCTCCTCATCTGTGCTGATGTTCACCACATGCTCTACGACAGGCAGAATACCCAAGCGCGAGCCGGCATACTGCCAGCCTTCCACGTTCACGTACTCCTTGCCCTGAATATTCTGGTAAAGCTTGTTCTCTTTTATAAACTTTGCCAGATCAACAGCAAGGTGAAGCGTTTCATCAGATTTAGCAATATCATAGCTTTCGATCTTTGCTTTCTTCTGCACTTTTATCTCTTTAGTTGATTGATCCATACTTTATAGCTTTCATAGTTATTGTACAAAATATAAACACAGCTGTCCTATAAATGGTGCAAAAATTCAATAAAAATAATAAATTAATGTATCTGATAATCAGGTATTTATAAATTATTTTCAAAAATATTTTGATCACCAGTTTTCACAGCTGAAAAAGCTAAAAGTTGAGCAAAGGGTGAAGTATACTTACGAGAAAACAAGAAGAAAAGGTATGGATAAATACTAATACAAAAACAGAAGCAAAAAAGGCAATGGCCCGGAAGTGCATTCCTGGGCCATTGCCTTTTTGGTATAAGTATAAACTCTAAGGATTGATGCCATTACAGGCTACAGCACCTCAGAGCTTCTGTTTTCGTTGGCTTCCAGGTGACCGGAAACAATCTGGCCGTCCTTCATCACCAGCGTACGGTCTGCCATGGTGGCCAACTGCTCGTTGTGCGTCACGATCACGAAGGTCTGGTTAAACTCCGCGCGCAGGCGGAAAAAGATGTCGTGCAGTTCCTGTGCATTCTTGGAGTCGAGGTTACCGCTGGGCTCATCGGCAAATATCACCTTGGGCGAATTGATGAGGGCACGGGCCACGGCGGTACGCTGCTGCTCGCCACCCGAAAGTTCAGAAGGCTTGTGGCGCAGGCGATGCGACAGGTTCAGCATGTGCAGCAACTCCCCGGCCCTTTCGCGCACTTCCTTCTCTGGCTTGCCCGCCAGAAAGCCGGGCAGGCAGGCATTTTCCAGCGCGGAGAACTCGGGCAGCAGGTTATGGAACTGGAAGATAAAGCCAATGTGCCGGTTACGGAAGCGTGCCATCTCCGCCCCGCTCATCCTGGCAATGTTCTTATCATCAAAAATCACCTCACCGGTATCTGCCGTATCCAGCGTACCCAGTATGTGCAGCAGCGTGCTCTTGCCTGCACCCGATGCCCCCACAATCGAAACCACTTCCCCGGTGCCAATAGTCAGATCGATGCCTTTAAGCACATCCAACACACCGTATTTTTTATGAATGTTCTTTACCTGCAGCACTGTGTATGTTTTATCTAAAATTTGGCCCTGATAACTACTGTTAATCTTCCAAAGCTACAAATTTTCCTGATAGTTGGTAAGCCAGGGCAACTGGTACAGGCTATATTTATACCCTGCACAGGCTACGGCGCATCTGCAGGAGCGTTCGGTGCCGCACGCTCCAACACATCTTTCACATACAACTCGTTTATCACCACCATAAGCACGGCTAACAGCGGCGCGGCCAGCAACAAGCCCAGAGCGCCCTGCACCAGGCCTAACAACACCTGGAAGAAAAGCAGCAGGGCTGGCGGTAAGTCAACAGTTTTATGAAAGATGATGGGAGTGAGCATGTAACTCTCCACTAGCTGAATACCAGCATATAGCAGGAGGACATACAGTGCCATCTGCGGGCTGACTGTCAGGCCGATTAACACAGCAGGAACACCCGCTAGCAACGGCCCAACATTTGGCACAAAGGCAAAAAGAAAAGCAATAAGCGCCAGGGCAAAAGGCAGCGGCAGGCCCAGCAAACTATAGCCTACAGCCGTACTAACGCCCACTACAGCCATCGCCAGAAACATGGCAAGCAACCACAGCTTTAGCGAATGGTAGCACATGCCCAACACCTGCATTATTCTGGAGCGATGCCTAACGGCAAAAAGCTTGGTGAAGCCTACGGTATAAAGCTTGGGGTTTGCAGCAAGGAAAAGTGCTGTTACAATAACGATGAGGAGATCGGCCAGTATACTTAGCGTTGAGGAGAAGATGGTCGTTACCCTTGATAGTAACGCTTGTTGTTTGGGGAGCATCTGGCTCATGTCGTTGGGCACTTTTTCGATAACCTGCTGCCCCCAGCTATAGTCGCTCAACCAGTTTTCTACTTGCGATAACGCCTCCGGAAAACTCGTTTTAAATTCCTTTACCTGACCGCCCACTGTTGGCGCAACCAAATAAATCGCACCTCCAATTATGCCAAAGAAAAGCAACACGGCAAACAACAAAGCAAGGCCATCTTTTAAATGTAACTTTGCCTGCAGCATTTCTGCAATACCACTAAAAAGCACAGCCAGAAGTATACCGGCAAACACAAGCAGGAAGAAATAGCCGTGCCTGCCAAGCATGTAAAATCCTGCAGCAACCAGCAACACAACAGCAGCGGTAAGGGCAACGCGTTTTGAGTAAGTATAGATGTCCGTCATAGTTTACATGTAGGTATTGCTGCCTTGATGGCTATATAGCATAAGTATATTGGTTTACTTTGATTGCTGCATACGCGTTGCAAATAGGCTTATAGCCACCTCAGCACAGCACGTGTGGCAACGGGTGGCTGCCACACGCGTATGAATATTTTAAAAATTCATTACTTGAAATTAAAGCGATAAAGGCGTACTTTCGTGCGTCCAATAAAACTGAAAGCATGAACATACACGAATATCAGGCTAAAGAGATTTTAAAAGGCTATGGCGTACGCATCCAGGAAGGGATCGTGGCTGAGACGCCAGAGCAAGCCGTAGCGGCTGCAAAGAAACTCACCGAAGAGACGGGCACAGGCTGGCACGTAATCAAGGCGCAGATACATGCAGGTGGCCGTGGCAAGGGCGGGGGCGTAAAGCTGGCCAAAAACCTGGAGCAAGTTAAAGACATTGCTGACCAGATTCTAGGCATGACGCTTGTAACGCACCAGACAGGCCCTGAAGGCAAGCTGGTGAACAAAGTACTGGTGGCACAGGATGTTTACTACCCTGGCGATTCAGAGCCGAAAGAATTCTACCTGAGCATTCTGCTGGACCGCGCCAAGGGCCAGAACGTGATCATGGCCTCAACTGAAGGGGGTATGGACATTGAAGAAGTAGCTGAGAAAACACCAGAGAAGATCATCAAAGAGTGGATTGACCCGGCTGTAGGTTTGCAAGGTTTCCAGGCCCGCAAAATCGCTTTCGCGTTTGGTTTGCAGGGTGAAGCTTTCAAGGAGATGGTGAAGTTTGTAACTAACCTTTACAAGGCTTATGTTGAAACCGATTCCTCTATGTTCGAGATCAACCCGGTGCTGAAAACATCTGACAACAAAATACTGGCCGTTGACGCCAAAGTTGACCTGGATGACAACGCACTTTTCCGCCACAAAAACCTGGCTGACCTGCGTGATGTATCAGAGGAAGATCCGTTGGAAGTGGAAGCTGGCGAGTATAACCTGAACTACGTAAAGCTTGACGGTAACGTGGGCTGTATGGTGAACGGTGCTGGTTTGGCCATGGCAACCATGGACATTATCAAGCTTTCCGGTGGCGAGCCTGCCAACTTCCTGGACGTAGGCGGTAGCGCCAACGCGCAGACAGTGGAAGCTGGTTTCCGCATTATTTTGAAAGATCCGAACGTAAAGGCAATCCTGATCAACATTTTCGGCGGTATCGTACGTTGCGACCGTGTGGCAAATGGTGTAGTGGAGGCTTACAAGAACATCGGCGACATCCGTGTTCCGATCATCGTTCGTCTGCAGGGCACGAACGCTGAAGAAGGTGCGCGCATCATTGATGAGTCTGGCTTGAAAGTATACTCAGCTGTAGTGCTGAAAGAAGCTGCCGAGAAAGTGAAGCAGGTGCTTGCCGAGCAAAACGCCTAAATCATTATACTTATAAAACAGAAAGGGCTATCGATTTCGGTAGCCCTTTCTGTTTTAGGTAATTGTGTAGCTGAAGTATAGTTCTCGGCTACCCAACTTAAACTTTTTAGTTGATTAAACCACTTCCAGTTCTACCTCAATGTTTCCGCGTGTTCCGACAGAGTAAGGGCAAATCTGGTGCGCCTCGTCCACCATCTGCCTTGCTTTCTCACCGTCAACGCCTTTCAGGTCCACGCTTAGCTTCACGCCAAGTCCGTAGCCGCCATCATCGTTCTTTAGGAGATCCACGTGTGCCGTTACGGTAGATTCAGGATTAAGGCGCTCTTTATGCTTGCCTGCCACCACGAGCAGTGCGCTTTGGAAGCAAGCAGCATAGCCTGCCGCAAACAATTGCTCCGGGTTCGTTTTTTCATTGTTCCCACCCACTCCCACGGGCAAAGCCAGTTGCATATCAATTATGCCATCATCAGATTTTACCTGCCCTTGGCGGCCTCCTGTTGCAGTTACCACTGCCGTATACACTTTTTCCATAGCTATTTGCTTTTATTGTTTGACTCTCATATAGATACCTAAACTCCATAAGCAGGGGTAAAGTTTTAGAATAAAAGTTTGTGCGACTCCCTCTCAAAAAATCAGCTCGAATGTTTCGTATTCCGCGCATACTTGCTATTTTTGCAATCGTTCTGCACCCGTAGTTCAACTGGATAGAATATCGGATTTCGGCTCCGAGGGTTAGGGGTTCGAATCCTCTCGGGTGCACCACCAAGTATAAAAGCCTTGTAAGCCTACGTTTGCAGGGCTTTTTTTCGATCATCGGGATGTAGCGTAGCCTGGTATCGCGCCAGCATGGGGTGCTGGAGGTCGCAGGTTCGAATCCTGCCATTCCGACAATCAAAAAGGCCTGCTTTCTATAAAGCAGGCCTTTTCTGTTAATTGCTTCTTCGTAATCGGGCACCGCCGATATTCCTACTATGGAATTAGCTCTATTAATTTCTGTACGCCCTCACTGATGCGTTTCTGCAATTTGGCGGTATTATCGTCTGGCACCACACCCGCGGCGGCACCCTGCCAAACCATCTCATTCCGGGCATTATCTACCAGGTGCACCGACAGTGTACCCTGCTGGTAACGTCCTGTTTCCACCTCACGACTCCGCCAGGAATAGCGGCGCTGCCCCATGTAGAAAGGCGGATCGGTCTGTATGTTCGTCTCACGTGTCTGTACTTTCTCGGCCACCACAATGCCAAGGTTTATCTTCAAATCGGGGTTGGAGGAGGTACGCGTAAGGCCGCGCTGCTGCAGTTGCTGAGTTATTTCCTGCTTCAGGAAAGCAAGCTGAGGGCCATACGGTTCCAGGGCATCGCCACTGGCCTCCACCTGGTAGAAGTCAAACGTACTGTAGTTCCTCAGCTGGAAGCCTGCATCGGCCTCTGTATCCAGCACACGTATGGGCGAGCAGGCGGCTAGCGCGCTTGCAATTAACAGTAACGCAAAGTATAAGCTAAACGAACGTAACATAGCACATCGGTAAAATGGGGCAACATAGAGCCGTTAGTTGCTATACGCTGCAAAAGTACAGGCGTTTATGTTATGCCATCTGCCCCTAATGCAGTAGCGTTTGGTGATCAAAAGTAGGTGTGGCATTTCCGCTCATACTTGCCATTAACCTCCCTCCAAAGCTTTTGCAATTTGTGCTCCCCATAAGATCAGCACTGTGCACCTGTAAAGTTTTCTGTATTTGAAGCTTTATCCTTAAAGCCGCGGCTCTGGAAGCACCAAACGGATACAGGTGATTAAAATAAATTGGTGCCTGGTCTGCACCAGCGCCGCACGATTTCCGTATCAGCAAGCTTATGCGAACAAACTACAAGCATCATCCCTAGTTTCAGGTTTGATTCTGTATCTTTAGGTGCTAATTAATGTTATTCTCTAAAATCACACCTATCCCCGCCAACTGGTAAAGCCAATATGAACACTACTGCCCAACTATTACACGATTACAAAAAGAACATCCTGGAAAACTGGATGCAAAACCAGTTAGCAGATGCTGCCCTTCGCGACGACCTTATCTCGAATGATGAGATGCGCCGCCAGTCTGAAGAACTGCTGGAAGGGCTTGCACGTGCCGTTTCGAACGGAAATGTGGACAATGTATATGCTCCAGAGTTTGAGCAGGTAACTGATATCCTAACAGATATTTCCATCACCAGAGCCCGCCAGGGATTCAGCCCACGCGAAACCGGCATGTACGTACTGAGTCTGAAGCAGGCGCTGTACCAGGTGCTGGAAGAAAAGTATAAGTCGCAGCCAGAAGTGCTCTATAAAGAACTACTTGTTATTAATAACTTGCTGGACAAGCTGAGCATGGTGACGTTCGACACCTACATCAAAGGCCGTGAGGAGGTAATTCTGCGCCAAAACGATGAGATAAATGAAATATCCACTCCGGTAATCCGCGTGTGGGAAGGCATTCTGGCCCTGCCGATCATCGGTACACTGGACAGCGCCCGCACACAGATCGTGATGGAAAACCTGCTCCAGGAAATTGTGAATACCGGAAGCAGCATTGCCATACTTGACATTTCTGGCGTACCAGCTGTAGATTCTCTGGTGGCACAGCACCTGATCAAGACCGTTAGTGCCACACGCCTGATGGGTGCCGAGTGCATCATCAGTGGTATCCGGGCAGAAATTGCGCAGACAATCGTGCACCTGGGCATCGACCTTTCCAACATCAAGACAAAGGCAACACTAGCCAGTGCATTGCAACTTGCCTTTAGCATGCGCAAAGTGGAAGTAAGAAAAATAGCCAGTAACAACGGGTTCAACCAACCAAGATAAAGATTGCGATGGAAAGAATTCCAATATTAAAGATGGGCCCCTTTCTGTTGGTTACCATTCAAGTAGACCTTTACGACCGGCTTGCCCTCAACCTCGAAAACGACCTCATCTCCATGGTGAGCAAGACTGGGGCAAGGGGCGTGCTAATCGATATTTCAGTAGTAAGTATAGTTGACTCCTTTATGGGCCGCATTCTGGGCAACATTGCCTCCATGTCGCGTATAATGGATGCTGAAACGGTGGTGGTGGGCATGCAGCCTGCCGTGGCCATTACACTGGTAGAGCTTGGCCTTACGCTACAGGGCGTCCACACTGCACTGGATGTGGAGAAAGGCATGGAGCTGCTCCATGACAAGATCGGTTTAGGCCTGAATTCTGAGCAGGAAGAGGAGGGCTCGGATGATAGTGATGAGTAAAGATACGATGCCCATTTTGCGTGAGCAGGATGTGGTGCCGTTTCGAAACAGGGTGCGTGAGTACAGCACCAAAATAGGCATGAGCCTGGTAAACCAAACCAAACTTATAACAGCAGCCAGCGAACTGGTGCGAAACATGCTCAAGTATGCGGGAGGCGGACAAGTGAAACTGGAGATCATCAGTAAGAATGCCCAAACGGGAGTACGCCTTATTTTTGAAGACAAAGGGCCGGGTATAGCCGATATAAAGCTGGCTATGCAGGATGGGTTTACAACCGGAAAGAGCCTGGGCCTGGGCTTGCCCGGGGCAAAGCGCCTTGTAAACGAATTCGATATCGTGAGCAAGCTGAGTGAAGGCACCACCGTTACTATTACTCACTGGAAAAATGTACGTTAAGCAGCACCAGAAATACGCTGTGCCCGATAAGTCTTACGCCAGTATGGCCAAGCGTGATATCAGCCGCATGGCTGAGGCGCAGGGCTTTTCCGCCAGTGAGGTGGGCAAGGTGAACATCGTGGTGTCGGAGCTTACTTCGAACCTGATGAAGCATGTTCCCGAAGGGGGTGAATTGTTGGTGCGGCCGCTTGGAAAGGACGGACTGGAGATTATCTGCCTGGACAACGGGGAAGGCATGCGCGATCCATCCCGGATGCAGGAAGACGGCGTATCGACCTACGGCTCTGCTGGGGAAGGTTTAGGGGCCATCAAGAGGCAATCCGATGAATTCGATCTCTTCTCCCAGGCGGGCGTTGGCACCATCATCCTATCCAGAATATTCAAAGCCGGGAAGTACAATGCCCGGACAGCTCAGGACGCAAACCACGAACTGGGCTATGTACTGGTGGCGAAACCCCACGAAACACTGTGTGGCGACAACCTGGCTGTTATAGAGAAAGGACCCGAACTGTACCTGCTGGCCCTCGACGGCCTTGGCCACGGCGAGAATGCCTACGAAGCGGCTCAGCTGGCGGCAAAGGTGTTCAACACCTCCCCTATTCTGCCGCCCGACAAGTCGCTGCGCCACATTCACGAGCAGATCAGGCGAACACGCGGTGCGGTGGGCTTTGTGGCCAATATCAGCGGTGCCACCCAATCATTATCATACTGCGGCATTGGCAACATAGCCGGTAAGCTTTATTCGGCTGATGGCGTCTGGACCGGTTCCGGCTACAAGAACATCATCTCCTACAACGGTATACTTGGCCACAACATACCGAACACGACGAGCAACCAACAGCTGGAGTGGGGCAGGCAGAAATTACTTATCCTGCACTCTGATGGCATAAAGTCGAGATGGGAACTAACTAAATACCCGGCGCTTGTGCGGCACCATGCCGCTGTTATCGCGGCCTTGCTGTACAAAGAGTATAGCCGCCAAACGGATGATACCATGGTAGTAGTTTGTAAAGGTAAATTTTAGCAGCCCATGCAGCGCACCATACTTAAGATCAACATCAACAACGAGCTGGATGTAGTGCTGGCTTACAAGCGCGCCATGCAGCTGTCGGAGCGGCTCGGAATGCAGCAGGCCAACCAAACCAAGTTTGCCACGGCCGTGTCTGAGATCTGCCGCAACGTGGTGGAGCACGTGGGCAGCGGCGGCATTCAGTTCAGTATGCTGGACGAAGTCGGGGTAAATTACCTAGAGGCGCTCATTACGGACAGGGGCCGGGGCATCGGCAACCTTCCTTCCATACTTGCCAGCCACACCTTTATGAGTGGCAGCCGCGGCTCAGGCATCAGCAACTCCAGAAAGCTGGTGGATGTGTTTGATATACAAAGCGATTCGGAGAAAGGAACGCGGGTGATGCTGCGCAAAAAGCTGCCCTCGCTCGGAGCGGCCGTCTCAAAAGCAGTGCTGGACAACTGGACAACCGAATTTGAGGAGGATGCAGATATATCGCCCTACGCTGAGATAAAAAAGCAGAACATGCAACTGCTGGAGGTGATGGAAAAGCTGCACCTGCAGAACCTGGAGGCCGAGCAGCAACTGCTTGAGATCCGCCGCCTGAACGTGCAGTTGCAGCAGTCGAACCAGGACATCAGCCAGCTGCTGGAGGACCGCGACAGAAAGAACCGCATGCTCGAGGAAATCAACCAGAACCTGGATGCCTTTGCCCACACCGTGACACACGACCTGCGTGCGCCGCTGCAAAACATCGACGGCATCAGCACCGCCCTGGAAGCCTGCATCCAGACCAACCACCTGGATGAGGCCCAGGTAATGCTCCCGATGCTGCGCCACCAGACACAGAAAATGGACCGGCTCATTACCGGCATCTTGGCTTACTCGCTGGCGGGCCACCAAAGTATAGCCAAAAAGGTACTGGACCTACAGGTGCTGGTACCCCAAGTCATCAGCTCACTCGATGTACCTCCCTCCATCACCTTTGAGCTTGCGGACGAACTGCCCATACTTTACTCGCAGGAGATTTACCTGTACCAGGTATTCAGCAACCTGATTGGCAATGCCATCAAGTATTACGATAAACCTGACCAAGGCTTGATCCGGATCAGTTTTGAGTCAGGAAAGGAGTGGCTGCATTTTTCAGTGGAGGACAACGGCCCGGGAATACCACAGGAGGTGCAACATCAAATCTTCTTTATGTATGAAATAGGCAAAGCTATTCCGCGCGCTGACAGTTCAGGGCTTGGCTTGTCTATCATCCGGAAAATAATTGAGGAAAAGGGAGGCAAAGTATGGGTAGAATCATCGGGACGCGGAAGCCGCTTTTCCTTTACATGGCCCGCCCAGGAACTTGTGAACGAAGTATAAATAAATAAGGCGCTTCAGTACTGAAGCGCCTTATTTATTTATACTTGTGTACCCGTGGTATTCTATATTTGCTTTATCCGGAAGAACTCCTGCATCACCTCCCGCACATCGTGCTTGGTGAGCGACTTGGAAAAATGCTTCTTTACCTTTTTGTAGCTCTTTAGCTTCTCCAGGTCGTAGAAACTGGCGGAGGAGGTAAGCATCAGGATGATCACCAGATTCGCCTCATCTATTCCGCTTTTCTGGTACTGCTCCAGAAACGTGAAGCCGTCCATCACAGGCATTTTAATATCCAGGAAAATAATATCCGGCTGCTTATACGCTGGGTCTGGCTCAGGACCGTATGCCTTGGTTAGATAGTCTATCGCTTCCTTCCCGTTTTTGAGTATCCGAACCTCCTTGGATACCTGCATTTCGCGCAGAAGGCGCTGGTTCAGAAAGTTTGTGGTATCGTCATCGTCTACCAGCAGTACAAGGTCAAGCGGCGTGTTATAAGGCTGCATCAGTTTCTTCTCTTCTCATAGGTGTAGTTGCGCCAGCAATCAGTGGCATAAAGTTACAGATTTGGCAGTGCCCGTAAAAGACATGCAGTAAAATAAGTGTTTAAACTACTGCTTTTCTTTTGCAACTCCCTTGTATATCATATAAATCAGAACCTTTAGTTCCGTGCCGCCAGAATAAATCTGCACCAGGGCTAGAACGGCTTTCTTAAGAATAGCACTTTGCGCAAACCAGTGGGGTTCTACCATACGTGCATGGCCTGGGCATAGAACTATTTCATATTTCGTTTCCGGCGCACTCTTTTACATCCTTTTGCCGATTTTACAGTATTACCAGTAGGCGCCCGGCGCAACATGTGTTACCAACAAACGAACGATATGGATAGATACCCTTTGAAACCCGAGCATATGCGCGCACCTGAGCACCTGACAAAGGGCGAGGTGCAGAAGAGCCTGGATGAGTTGGATCATAAAATAAAGACGCTCAAGGGCAGGCTAAACGCCACCACTGCCGATTCCAGCAACAACTACCAGCAGCACATAGAGGCGCTGGAAAAGAAACGGGCGCTCATTGCCCAGAAAATCGGCGATTCTCAAAACGAATCGCAGCACTGGAAAGACCTGCACGACAACATCGGCAACCTGCACAACGATGCAGACAATATGCTGAAATAGAAAACGCCCCTGCAGCGCAAATACTGCAGGGGCGTTTTGCTTGATTATAAAGTATAAACTAGCCTTGCACCGGCTCACGGAAGCCAACCCAGGTAAAGCGCTTGATCACAAACTCAGGGTTGGTGAAAGAGGCATTGCCCGCCGGGTTTCCACCTGTTACGTGGAAGTCGGAGAAACTGGCGTTCTGGTTCACGTAAATGCCCCCCGTCAGGTTAAACGACACTGGCGTTCCCGCTAGGCTCATCTCATCCATTATCTTCTCCTTTATCTCCGAATCAGTAGTATAGGCGCCGCAGGAAATAGCACCATGGTTAGTGGCCATCTCTTTGGCAATCTCAATGGATTGGTCCGTGCTTTTTGTCTTGATGATCAGCACTACCGGGCCGAATAGCTCACGGCTGTAGCTCTCCTTGTCGGTGGCATCCACCTCGTAGATAACAGGCGTGCAGGTGCGGGCGTTGGCAAACACCGGATTTTCAAAATCGCAGGAGCTGAGCACCTCGCGGCTGTTCGCCGATTTAGCACCTTTTAAACGCTCCGTAGTTGCCGGGTTCTGGATGGCGCCAAGTATGTGCGGCGCTGCCTTCGGGTTGTTGACCAGCGCTGTTACGGCACCGGCAATTTTCTCCACCACTTCCTCATACGGCACCTGCTCGCCACCCACTTTCACGCCTGTTTCAGGCACGAAGAAGTTCTGCGGCGCCGTGCACATCTGCCCGGAGTATAAAGTAACAGAAAAGGCAAGATTCTGCGCTACCTTGTCCAGGTCATCCATAGAATCCAGGATGATGGAGTTAACGCCGGTTTTCTCGGTGAAGGTAACCTTGCCCGGAAGGCCCTCCACATAGTTGCCGAATTCGTTGCCACCTGTATAATCTATCAGCTTCACCTTCGGGTGCTCTGCCAGGTCCTTTGTGATCAGGCGGTCATCGGCATCCACCGCCAATTGGCAAATATTCGGGTTCAGGCCGTTTTCCTGCAGCACCTTCTGCACCTCAGCCACCACGATGGCAATTGGCAGCACGGCCTTCGGGTGTGGCTTGACGATAACCGGGTTGCCGGTTACAAGGCTGGCAAACATGCCCGGCACGGTGTTCCAGGTCGGGAAGGTAGAGCAGCCGATTACGAGCCCCACGCCTTTCGGCACAGCTCTCCAGCTTTTGTTCAGCTTCAGGTTATACTTGCCCATCGGCTTCTCCCACTCGGTGCTTTCCGGGAAGCGCGTCTGCTCCTCAAAGCCAGAGGCAATCGCTTCCAGCGCTCTGTCGGCAGCATGCGGTCCTGAGGCCTGAAACGACATCATGTAAGCTTGTCCCGTGGTGTGCATGGTGGCATAGGCGATTTCGAAGAAGCGCGTCTTCATCCGCTCCAGCGACTCCACCAGCAGGGAGGCACGGTCGGCCGGCGATACCTTTCGCCATTGGTGGTAGGCTTCGTCAGCACGGCTCACCAGCGTTTCGGGCGAGAAGAAAGGATACGTTACGCCCAACGGCTGCTGCTCATACGGCGACTCCTCCTGCCCTACCCAGCTTTCCGGGTTTTCCTGCAACAGCTCCTCAAACTTGCTGTTAAGGTGCGTTTTATATTTCTCGCGTCCCTCTTTGTCAGCATTCTCGCCATACACGTCAGGCTGTGGGTTTTCCGGGTATTGCGCGAAGAACGTACGCTCGTGCAATGCCTGCACCGCCTTATCGATTATCTCTTGATGCTTGTCCATCAAATTTAAGTTCATAGTTAGTTTTTTATGGATTTAAACACTTGATTTCAATTGCTTGCTTTAGGAAAGTTACGCAAAAATCATGAAACAGGAGAATGTAGGCTAAATTCCTGGTGCACCGCTAATCTTGCTATTGTATCCCATTCCTGAATAAAAACCATCACATAGCCCACGCCTTTGCTTAGTGCTGTATCCTAAGTACGGGGATGATTGGATACTTCATTGAGATTAGCGGTATATGTTTCCTGTTTAAGACGGGAGCAGCGGGAAATAAATTCTATTTTTACTATATTTTAAATTAGTTTTATACATGCAAGCCGCTATTACTTTTTAGTCTAAAGTTGATGTTCCTACTACCCCTCCTGCTCAAGCGAAGCGTATACTTTGCTGCCTTTTTCCTGCTGCTGACACCCATGCTACAGGCACAGGAATTCGGCAACAAGACGGTGCCCCACAAGGTGGTGTACAAGCTGAAGCAGGCGCAGCTACAGAGCGCACTACCAGCCAATGCACTTTCTATGACCCAGGCGCACCAACTGATAGGGGCAGAAAAGGTGCGGCAGAAGTTCCCGCACGCTACTGGAGTCCGGGTGCCGGAAAACGCCCGCTTGAAAAAACCAACCGTGGACTTAACGTTGATTTACGAACTTAGCTATAACGCTGCCTTTAGCTTTGAAGAAGTACAGACGGCGCTGCTGCGTACAGGGCAGGTGGACTATGTAGAACCGCTTTACATCCGGGAGCCGCTCCACCAGCCCAACGACCCAGCCTCCGACTCCACCAAAACGACACAGTTTTACCTGAAGCAGGTGCAGGCCTATGGCGGCTGGACCGTCGAAAAGGGAGATACAACTATGGTAATCGGCGTATTGGATACGGGTTTCCGGCTAACGCACCGGGACCTGCAAGCCAAGGTGAAGCATACTTATTCAGATCCAATAGATGGAATTGACAATGACGGCGACGGCTTTATTGACAACTTTACGGGTTGGGATTTCGGCGATGACGACAACAACGTGAGCTTTGCGGACAAGGCAAACGGATCGGCAGAACATGGTACGGCAGTAGCGGGCGTCGCCGCTGCCGCTACCAACAATGGCTCAGGTATGGCGGGCATGGGTTACAACGCCCTGTACATGCCGCTCAAAGTGTTTTCATCTAACCCGGGCGGATCTTTTGGCGGCTACGAGGCTATTGTGTATGCCGCCGACAAGGGGTGCAAGGTCATCAACATCTCTTGGGGCGGAACCGGTTCCTCTAAATATGAGCAAGACATTATCAACTATGCCGTGCTGGAAAAGGACGCGTTGGTGGTTGCAGCGGCTGGTAACACAAACGCCCATGTCTACATCTACCCCGCTGCTTACGATAACGTGCTGTCGGTGGGCGGCGCCAGCAGCACAGACCTGAAGTACAGGACGCACACCTACAACTACAACATCGATTTGATTTCGCCAAGTGCAGGCATCTACACCACAGGCATCAACTCCGACTCTGCGTACTTCGTCGTTGGCGGCACCTCCTTTGCTGCCCCAACTGTGGCTGGTGGCGCCGCACTGGTGCGCACGCACTTCCCTGAGTTGAACGCCCGGCAGGTGGCCGAGCGGCTGCGCGCCTCCACCGACAATATTTACACGCTGCCTGGCAACAAACCCTATTTCGAGATGCTCGGCACCGGGCGATTCAACCTGAAGAAGGCGCTGAAACTGCTGAACCTGAAATCAGTGCGCTGCCTGACTTTTGCTCCACGGCCAAAACAACGCATGGCAGCAGGCCAGAGCATAGTGATAGATGCGGACTTCGTCAATTTCCTGGCTCCGACCAGTGCCCTGCAAATTACGCTTACCTCCCTCTCCCCCTACGTCAGCATTGAGCAAGGCAGCTTAGCGCCCGGTCAGTTGGGAACCATGGCGGGTGCCGCGACAGGCGAGCGGCCCTTTGTCATCCACATTTCGGAGGATGCACCGATGAACCACACCGTGTACTTAAGGCTTGGCTATGCGGACGACGGCTATGCTGATTTTCAGCATTTCGAGTTACTCGTTAACCAAGGCTTCGCCACACTTACCGCTAACAACCTGCACCTGTCGCTAAACAGCGAGGGGAACCTGGGCTATGACCGCAACAGGAAGCTGGGCATAGGCGCAAAGTATAGAGGGCGCATGCCTGTTCTGTTTGAAAGCAGCCTGATGCTTGCCACCGAGGGCGGCTTGGTGGCTGACAACCTGCAAGATTCAAAAAAGAAGTATGACCAGGACTTTGTTCCGTTACAGCTGGCGCGGCTACATGAAAACACGCCTCTCGCCGAACAGGAAGTGCGCAGCCTGATGCAAACCAATTTAACAGGCTTTCCGAAGCTGGAGGTAAAAACGGTGGGGTATGCGTGGAGCAGCGCTCCGGATCAGGACTATGTGATTGTGGAATACCAGATCACAAACAAGTCAACCGACACAATACAGGAACTACACGCGGGGCTTTATGCCGATTGGAATATTTACAACTACTTCAAGAACGCCGTTGTCTGGAACGACTCCCTTCAAATGAGCTATGCCTTCAGCACGATAGCGTCATATCCCTATGCAGCTATTAAAATTCTAACGCCTGAGCAGCAGATTTTCCACGCCACGGCCGATGACACAGCCGAAAATGACTCGACGGTACTGAAGGATGGCAGCTACACGAACGCCGAGAAGTATAAACTGATCGCTAACGGAAAGCGCCGTTTAAGCGCCGGCGGGACTACCGGTGCCGATGTGGCGCATGTGTTCGGCGGCACCACCTTGAATGTGGCCCCAGACCAAACGAAAACCATTGCCTTTGCCATACTTGCCGGTGAGGACCTGAAGGCGTTAAAACTACACGCAGAGGCAGCACAGCAAAAATACAGAAGCATTAAATCCGGCGCCGCGCCAGCCGCCGCCACCTTCAACATTTGTGCTGCTGATACCGTGGAGATAGTCCCGGCAGGAGGGCGTAACTTTCACTTCTACGCCGATGCCGCTGGCAAGAACCTGCTCGCCACAGGATTCCGTTATACCGTAGCCGCTTCCGCTCAAAGCTCCACCATTTATGTAGCAAACGCAGATTCAGTTCTTACAAGTATAGCCGTACCGGTGGAGGTACAGGTTGAACCGGCTCCCAAAGCATCCTTTGCTGCACCCTATGCCCAAACTAACACAGCCCTGCAGCTAACAGACAAAAGCGCCTATGCCACCGCCTGGGAGTGGGACTTCGGAGACGGCGGCACCTCAACGGACCAGCACCCCATACATACGTTCCGAAAGCCCGGCAGCTACAACGTGAAGCTGACGGTAACCGACAAGCTCAACTGCCAGCGCCATACCTTAACCCAGACGCTCCAGGTTTTTGCTACGGCACCGAACCTGTACCCCAACCCGGTAAAGGACTACCTGGCGCTCGCACTGACAGAACCGCTTACGCCAGCCACAACTCCGGTTCTTACCCTGCGGGATGTTACGGGCAAAGTGGTAGCCGCCCCATTTTCTTCCGCCGACGAGTTCCATGTCTATTACGACCTAAGGGCGCTGTCGCCCGGTGTATACCATGTACACGTTACGTACTTGGGCACATCCTACACCAGGCGGGTGCTTGTGCGGCGCTAGCTCTCAAAGCACAAATTTTATAGTGGCACAGCAGAAAAGGTTTATCAGATGATAAGACCTTTATGCTGTGCCACTGCGATATTCCTATAGTTGCTTTCTAAACTTCAGGGTGCTTTAACAGACAGCAAACCAAATTACCTTAACGCGTCTTGCTTTCCCTCTCCTTCTAGGTTCAGCTCAATGCGGACAAGAAACCCAAGGATGGCTAAGCTACTCAAGCCGATGCCCTTACGTGCATTTTACACCTATAGTTAATATTTAATATTTTATTGTAAAAAAGAAACATTATTTATAAAACACCAGTTGAAGCTAAAGTAGAAAAAGAGCCCGGAGGCGCTCCCCATACTTGTTTGGGTAACACACGCGCCTGTCCCTTCTTTTTTTCACCTTAACCTAAAGTATTGAACCTATAGTCTAACTTCTAAGCTACATCCAGCAGATGCCTACCCTATCTCCGCTGCAAAGGTGCAGCCTATGCCTCCTGCTTATGTGCCTGTTGCACATACCCTTATTATATGCACAGCGGCCCGAAGCAGACTTCGGTACAAAAACAATTCCTAATAAGGTAGTGTACAGGCTAAAACCGCAGCAGCCACGGCTCATGCGCAGCGGCCAGGAAAACGGCATGCGGCAGGCACTGCAGCGGATAGGAGCTGAGCAGGTTCAGCCAAAATTTCCGGCCATAGCCGCTAAACAAGCCATTGCCACCGCCCGACAGGCAGCCCCCTCCGCCGATCTTTCCTTGATATATGAACTAAAGTATGGCACAGCCCATACCTTCGAAGAAGTGAAAACAGCCCTGATGGCTACAGGACAGGTGGCATACGTGGAGCCGCTCTATATCCGGGAACCGTTCCACCAGCCCAACGATCCGGCCTCCGACTCCACCAAAACGACACAGTATTACCTGAAGCAGGTGCAGGCCTATGGCGGCTGGGCCGCAGAGAAGGGAGACACAACCATGGTGATCGGTATACTGGATACCGGTGTGCGGCTCACGCACCAGGACCTGCAATCCAAAGTGAAGTATAACTATGCCGACCCGGTGGATGGGATTGACAACGACGGCAACGGCCTGATTGATGATTTTGCAGGTTGGGATTTTGCCGACAAAGACAACAACGTTGCCGATGATTCTCCCTGGACCGGCCACGGCACAGCTGTAGCCGGCGTGGCTGCCGCAGCCACTAACAACGGCACGGGCATGGCGGGCATGGGCTACAATGCCAGGTTTATGCCGCTCAAGATATTTTCCTCTCACCCAAATGGCCCTTTTGGCGGCTACGAAGCCATTGTGTATGCGGCTGACAATGGCTGCAAAGTCATAAACCTCTCCTGGGGCGGCACAAGTTACTCGCAGTTTGAGCAGGACGTGATCAATTACGCGGTACTGGAGAAAGACGTGCTCATTATCGCCTCGGCCGGTAACACCAATGCCGATCTTGACTTCTATCCTGCCTCCTATGAAAATGTTGTGTCGGTGGGCGGCGCAAACAACAAGGATGTTAAGTACAAGGACCACACTTACAGTTATAAAATTGACCTCATCTCCCCCAGCATAAACATCTACGCCCCATCTGCTGCCGGCGACACCAAGTATGGCAATGTGGGCGGCACCTCCTTTTCGGCCCCTACAGTGGCAGGTGGCGCGGCCCTGGTACGCCATCATTTCCCTGACCTGAACGCCCGGCAGGTAGCTGAGCGGCTGCGCTCCAGCACCGACAATATCTATACATTAGAAGGAAACAAGCCTTACCTGGAGATGTTGGGAACAGGACGCTTCAACCTGAAAAAGGCACTGACAACACCAGACCTGAAGTCGATAAGGTGTACAAAACTTGCCCCAGTTGCCAAGCAGAACCTGGCGGCCGGTAAAACGATTCGCTTTGCTGCGGAATTTATAAATTTACTCGCCCCAACCACAGCGCTGGAAGTAACACTCACCTCGCTGTCTCCTTACGTCACGGTGAAGCAGAGCGACGTAAACCTCGGAAGTATAGGCACAATGGTCAGTGCTTCGACCGAGGGGAAGCCTTTTGTGTTGAAGATTGAGGACAACGCGCCGATATTCCATAAGGTTTACCTGCGCCTGGGCTTTAAAGACGGAGACTATGAGAGCTTTCAGCACTTTGAACTGGTTATCAATCCTGATTTTGCCACGCTTAATGCCAACAATTTGCGCCTGACTCTGAACAGCCTTGGTAACATTGGCTATAATGGCCTTAAGATGCAGCAGGGTGTGGGGGTAACGTACGGAGAGGGTGCCTCGATGCTGTTTGAGGGTGGCTTGATGGTGGCAACGGAAGCCGGTGTGGTGGCAGATAACCTGCACAACGCGGATTGGCAGAACGATAATAATTTCACGCCGCTGCACCTCACGAGCCAGCATTTTGAAACACCTCAGGCCGACCAGGAAATCCGTAGCCTGATGGAAACGAAAGTGACAGGACACCCGCTGGTAGAGGTGAAAACAGTCGGGTTTGCCTGGGCAGATGCAGCCAACCAGGACTATGTGATCATTGAGTACCAGATCACCAACCGCTCCTCCGACACTATACAGCAACTGCACACCGGCCTCTTCGCGGATTGGGATATTGGCAGGTACACCAGAAACATTGCCGCTTGGGACAGCCAGCTGCAACTGGGCTACGTCTATAACCCGGAGGTACAACTCCCCTACGCCGGCATAAAATTATTAACTCCGGAACAGCAGGTTATCTACCACGCCATCGATAACATTGGCGGAAACGATTCTACAGTGTCGGTGGATGATGGTTTTACGAACGAGGAGAAGTACAAAATCATCTCCAACGGCACCAGCCGTCTGCGGGCCGGTGGTAAAACGGGTAACAACGTATCGCATGTGGTGGGCGGAACAAGTATAAACCTTGCGCCGGGCCAGGTGAAGACCATCGCCTTTGCCGTGCTGGCCGGCCACAACCTGGAGGCGCTGCAGCAGCACGCACAGGCCGCACAGCAGAAATACATCAGCATCAGGACCGGCCCGCTGCCGGTAGCCACGGCTTTTGAGGCATGTCTATCAGGCCCCGCAGTGGTGGCCCCTGAAGGAGGCAGCAACTTTAACTTTTATGCCGACGCTGACGCGAAAAACTTTCTCGGAACCGGAAAGTATTTCACCATACCTTCCACCGCCCAAAATACAACCATCTACGCGGCCAACGCAGACTCCATGTTTTCAAGTATGGCCGTGCCGATGGAAATCCAGGTGATACCAGCTCCCAAAGCGGATTTTAGTTTTCTGACAGAGTATCCGCAGGTAAACGCTGTTGTGCAGCTGAAAGACCGAAGCCAGGATGCTACCGCCTGGGAATGGGATTTTGGCGACGGTACCACGTCCACGGCCCAGCACCCACAGCATGCATTCCAAAAGCCTGGTAGCTATAATGTGAAGCTGACGGTAACAGATAAGCTCAACTGCCAGCGCCACACCATCAGCCAGACAATTGCGGTTTTCGATACTGCTCCGAAGCTCTACCCTAACCCGGTACGTGACTACCTGGCTATCACCCTCACCCGCCCGCTCACCGCTGATGCCAGTACGGCGCCAATGCTACAGCTCACCGATGTGACTGGCAAGGCAGTCTCCGTGACGTTCTTATCCGCCGACAACACCAATTTCAAATATGACCTGAGTACTTTGGCACCCGGCGTGTACTTTGCCCGTATTACGTACCTGGGTAAAACATTTGTGGAACGGGTGCTTGTGCAGTAGTGGTGAAACAGATTTGTAGCCTTGCTCTTATAAGGAGCGCTAAGAGGTTCCTCCGAACGTGTTTTTGCGGGGATATCACAAGTATAAAACAGAAAGGCCTCACCGTTTGGTGAGGCCTTTCTGTTTTATTTCCTGGAGCGCTGGTGCTTACGCGCCTGCGTTCTGCTTCTGCTGCAAACGGATCAGGTTCAGTGCAGATCCGGCTTTAAACCACTCGATCTGTCCTTGGTTGTACGTATGGTTTACCATGAAGCTGTCCTGGCTTCCGTCGGAGTGGTGCAACACCACTTTCAGCGGCTTGCCTTCCTGGAAATCCTCCAGGCCAAGGATGTCGATTGTATCGGTTTCTTCGATCAGGTCGTAGTCTGCTTTGTTGGCAAACGTAAGACCCAGCATGCCCTGCTTTTTCAGGTTTGTTTCGTGGATACGCGCGAACGACTTCACGATAACGGCACGAACGCCTAGGTGCCGTGGCTCCATGGCCGCGTGCTCACGGGAAGATCCCTCGCCATAGTTTTCGTCACCCACCACCACTGTACCGATACCGGCAGCCTTGTACGTACGGGCAGTAGCTGGTACAGTATCGTAGCCACGCGTCATGTCGTTGTACACGTTGTTAGACTCACCGTTGAAGGCATTAATGGCACCGATCAACATGTTGTTAGAGATGTTGTCGAGGTGACCACGGTACTTCAACCACGGGCCAGCCATGGAGATGTGGTCTGTCGTACACTTGCCCTGCGCCTTGATCAAAAGCTTCAAACCTTTCAGGTCTGTGCCTTCCCATGGCTTAAAGCCTTCCAACAGTTGCAGACGGTCCGAAGCCGGGTCAACCACAACTTCTACTGTGCTGCCATCTTCGGCTGGTGCAGTATAGCCTGCGTCTTCCACGGCAAAACCGTTGAGCGGCATCTCTACACCTCTTGGCTCATCAAGTTTCACCTGCTGGCCATCTCTATTTGTCAGGGTGTCAACAAGTGGATTGAATGTCAGGTCACCGGCAATGGCGAACGCCGTTACAATCTCTGGCGAAGCCACGAACGCGTGCGTGTTCGGGTTACCGTCGTTACGCTTGGCAAAGTTACGGTTAAAGGAAGTGATGATCGAGTTCTTACGGGTAGGATCGTCAGTATGGCGTGCCCATTGGCCGATGCACGGACCGCAAGCGTTTGCCAGTACCACGCCACCCATTTCTGCGAACGTATCCAACAGGCCATCGCGGGCAGTTGTGTAACGCACCAGCTCAGAACCAGGGGTGATGGTGAACTCGGCCTTTGCCTCCAGGTTCTTCTCCACCGCCTGTGCAGCGATAGAGGCAGAACGTGTGATGTCTTCATAAGAAGAGTTAGTGCATGAGCCGATCAAACCCACCTCCAGTTTCGCTGGCCAGTTGTGCTCCTGCACTACAGCGGCAAATTGAGAGATTGGCCATGCTGCATCCGGTGTAAAAGGACCGTTTACGTGTGGCTCCAGCGTAGTCAGATCAATCTCGATTAGTTGATCGTAGTAGGCAGCCGGGTCAGCTAAAACCTCGTCATCAGCACGAAGTACGTGTGCCACTTCATCAGCCAACTGCACAATCTCCTCACGGTTAGTACCGTTCAGGTACACGCGCATTTTCTCATCGTAAGCGAATACGGATGTGGTAGCACCAATCTCCGCACCCATGTTACATATAGTGGACTTACCTGTACAAGACAAGTTCTCAGCTCCTTCGCCGAAATATTCTACAATGGCACCGGTACCGCCTTTCACAGTAAGTATACCAGCCACTTTCAGGATAACGTCTTTCGGTGCAGTCCAGCCGCTCATCTTGCCTGTCAGCTTCACACCGATTACTTTCGGGAACTTCAATTCCCAAGGCATACCGGCCATCACGTCCACGGCGTCAGCACCACCAACACCAATGGCGATCATACCCAAACCACCGGCGTTCGGTGTGTGGGAGTCTGTACCGATCATCATACCACCCGGGAAAGCATAGTTCTCCAGTACTACCTGGTGAATGATACCTGCGCCCGGCTTCCAGAAGCCAAGGCCATACTTGTTCGATACAGAAGCCAGGAAGTCATAAACTTCTTTGTTCTCGTCGTAGGCGTCCTGCAAGTCAGAGTCTGCACCCACACGTGCCTGGATCAGGTGGTCGCAATGTACTGTGGAGGGCACTGCTACCTGCGGCTTTCCAGCCTGCATGAACTGAAGCAGGGCCATCTGTGCCGTAGCATCCTGCATGGCCACTCTGTCGGGCGCAAAATCCACGTAAGACTTGCCACGCTCAAATCCCTGCTTTGCTGCACCATCGTACAAGTGTGCGTAGAGAATTTTCTCTGTCAGGGTAAGCGGACGGCCTACTGCCTGGCGGGCAGCATTTACGCGCTCTTCCATGCCGGCATATACTGCCCTGATCATTTCTAAATCAAATGCCATAGTTTGCTATTATTAGTGTTTTATACTCTATTTATTTAAGTCTACAAATGTACGAAATCTATATATCTCTAAAAACATTAGCACATATGAATATAGGTCGGTACATTAATATGCATGCAGAAGTGGCGGTACGAGGAATTTAAAGACATTAGCGCTACTTTTGCATCGCAATATTTCAAAAGGTTTACCACATGAAACATCACTTTATTAATACCCATACAAGCCTCTTTTTGTTATTAGTATTGATCATTACACAATTGGCAAGCTCTTGTTCTTCTATGGAATCTACCGAAAACACCATCCAAACCGGCACCTGGCGCGTTGCTCTGCAGCACGCCGAAGGAAAAGAAATCCCTTTCACCATGGAAGCCGAAGCGCAGGACGGGAAAACTGTTTTGTACCTGGTTAACGGGGAGGAGCGCATTCTGGTGGATGACGTGCAGCAGCAGGGAGACTCTGTGAAAATAGGACTGCATATTTTTGATGCCGACCTGATCGCTAAAGTAGACGGAGATAAAATGGCCGGTCGCTTTGTGAAAAACGACACGCCAGAGCCGTACAGCGTGCCTTTCACCGCGGAGCACGGCAGCAAGCATCGCTTTACCACTGACCCGGCTCCCGCCACTTTCGATTTCGGTGGCAAATGGGAAGTCGTTTTCTCTGACCGCGAGGGCGGCAGCTACAAGGCCATTGGTGTGTTTGAGCAGCAAGGCAACCAAGCTACCGGCACCTTTCTGACCGAAACCGGCGATTACCGTTACCTAGAGGGGCAAGTGGCCGGAAACGAGCTGAAACTTTCTACTTTTGATGGCAACCACGCTTACCTCTTCACTTCCAAGCCAAACGGCGACAGCACCCTAACCGGTGATTTCTACTCTGGCATGAAAGGCTACGAGAGCTGGACGGCCAAACGCAACCCCAATGCTCAGCTAGCCAGTGCCGACACGCTGACGTACCTGAACCCTGGCTTCGAGACACTGTCCTTCACGTTCCCGAATCTGGAGGGCAAGAACGTTTCACTATCGGATGAGAAGTATAAAGGCAAGGTAGTGGTGGTGCAGCTACTGGGCTCGTGGTGCCCGAACTGCCTCGACGAGACACAGTTCCTGATCCCTTACTACAACGAGAACAAGGACCGCGGCATGGAGGTAATCGGACTTGGCTTTGAGCGCAGCGCCGAGTTTGAGAAAGCCGCCGCCCGCCTGCAGAAAATGAAAGACCGACTCGGCATTAACTATGATTTGCTGGTTGCCGGCACATCAGACAAGGAAGCCGCCGCGAAAGCCCTTCCAGCCCTTAACCATGTGCTCTCTTTCCCAACAACAATCTTCATCGGGAGAGACGGCAAGGTGCGCAAGATCCACACAGGCTTTTCCGGACCAGGTACCGGCAAATACTACGAGGAATTTGTGGCTGATTTCAACAAGACAATGGATGAACTGCTGGCGGAAAATAGATAGCTAAATTTAGATCAGCATGAAGTACAACCTCCCCCTCCTAAAAACAGGAGGGGGTTCTTTTTTTATGCATCTATGGTCTAATTTATACTTTCTGATACCCCTCTCCTGTTTTTGAGCCACAGCTAGTGTAGGATTAAAACGGCTTACGCAGCCGCACAATCCGAAAAGCACCTCCCAGGGCAGCTGGCTCGTTTAGCTCCTGCTGTAGCGAAGTATGGCTGATGATGCTGCCCATACTTCGGTTGATGTCGGAGAAGAGGGTGCTGGCAACCTGGTTGAGCAGGCGGCGCAGTGCGGACGGCTTCTGTCCGTCGGGCAGGAATTTATCAAACACCATCACGGTGCCGCCTGGCTTCAGCACCCGCTCCACTTCCTTTATACAAGCCACTGGGTCCGGAATAACGGCAAGTATGAGGTGAAGCATGACAGCGTCGAAAGCGGCATCAGCGAAAGTCATTTTCTGCCCGTTCATCACCTTTGCATCCACAGGTATTTGTAGCTTCTCCGCCCGCTGCTTCAGCTTGAAAATCATACCTGGAGTGATGTCATTAGCCGTGAGGTTGGTGCAGCCTTGCAGGTAGGGCAGATCGAGGCCGGTGCCGGCACCAAGTATAAGTATAGCATCCTCCGGCTTTGCACCCAACAGCTGCACTGAGCGCTTTCGATATTTCCGGAAGATACGGTCGGCCACAAAATCGTAAATGGGCAGGTATAAGGTATACCGCAGGCGGTTCCAGGTGTTGGTGTTGAGGCTCATTTTTTCATAGGTTTGTTTGCGTATGCAATACTACCTATCATCCGGTGTACCTCTGTTACAGAATTTTGGCGGATGCTTACAGAAATTTAAGATTGATGTTTCATCCACCTTACACGTTGCGGACACAGAAACAATTAATAATCAACAAGCAGCAATTTACTTCTCGCGCTCAATTGTGTAGGCAATCAGCTCCTCAAGCGAGCGACGGGATGGCGTATCGGGGAAAGTATGAAGTATGGCCAGTGCCTCTGCATGATAGTGATTCATCAGTTGCACCGTGTAGGCAATGCCACCGGACTTCTTCACGAAGTCAATCACCTGTTGCACCCGCTTGCTTTCGCCGTTGTTGTTTTTGACGTTATAGATCACCTTTCGCTTCGTCAGCCAGTCAGCCTCGCGCAGGGCGTGGATCAGCGGCAGCGTCATCTTCTTTTCTTTGATATCGATGCCCACCGGTTTGCCGATTTCGGCCGTGCCGTAATCGAACAAGTCATCTTTTATCTGAAAGGCGATGCCTACTTTCTCACCGAAGAGGCGGGCTTTTTCCACATCCTCTTTACAGGCGCCGGCAGAGGCGGCTCCAACGGCGCAGCAGGAAGCAATCAGCGAAGCCGTTTTCTGGCGGATAATATCGAAATACACGCTTTCGTCGATGTCCAGCTTGCGTGCTTTTTCTATCTGTAGCAGCTCGCCTTCGCTCATCTCCTTCACCGCATTCGATACAATCTTGAGCAGTTCGTAGTCGTCGTTTTGGAGGGAGAGCAGCAGGCCTTTGGAGAGCAGGTAATCGCCCACAAGCACGGCAATTTTGTTTTTCCAGAGGGCGTTAACGGAGAAAAAGCCACGGCGGTAGTTGGCGTCGTCCACCACGTCGTCGTGCACCAGCGTGGCCGTGTGCAGCAACTCAATCAGGGCGGCGCCGCGGTAGGTGGCTTCTGTTATACTTTGGTTGAAGAGTTTGGCGGAGAAGAACACGAACATCGGCCGCATCTGTTTTCCCTTGCGCTTGACGATGTAGCTCATAATCCGATCCAGAAGCAGTACGCGGGTCTTCATAGAGGCCCTGAACTTCTTTTCGAACTGCTGCATCTCGGGCGCAATAGGCGCCTGTATTTCTTTTAGGCTTATGCTCATGTGTTACGTCCGCAATATTACTGCCTCCCAGAGTGGTTTCCAAACCTGCACCCGCAAAACATTCCCGGCGCCGGCAATTGATTAACCCGTTTCGCTGCGAATGGTTAAGTTTAAGCCTGGAGTTAATCTGAGGCTGTGATTTTCCGGGGGTTATACTTGTGCGGGCGCTGCATGTTTTACTGAAGCGTTTTTAAAGAAGGAGACTATCGATGTTAAAAAATGTAGTCTTGAAAAATAACACGCATGATTTGACACTCCGGTTTCTATACTTCGTCATCCTGAACAAAAGAATCCCGTATCTTAGGCTACCTAATGCTATCACTCAAACTACCCGGGGCACCGGAATCGGGTAGATCAAAATAAACATCAGAATGAAAGTTGATTTTGTAGTATACCCCGACCACGGACGCGCCTTCACGGCGGATGCAACTTACTGGCCAGACGACACACCCAAACCCATCGTTATTTTTGCCCACGGGTTCAAAGGCTTCAAAGACTGGGGCCATTTTAACCTGTTGGCTACCTACTTCGCGGAGCAGGGTTTCGTGTTCCTGAAATTCAATTTTGCCTATAACGGCACCACGGTTGAGGATGCCTCCGACATGCACGACATGGAGGCCTTTGGGCAAAACAACTTTAGCCTGGAGCTGGACGATATGCAGGCCCTGATCGAGCTGCTGCACACAGACAACCCACCCATTCAAAAAAAGGAATTGGATTTAAGCCGCATCTACCTGATCGGGCACAGCCGTGGCGGAGGCGCCGTGATTTTAAAAGCCGCTGAAGAACCACGTGTAAAAGCTGTGGCTACCTGGTCGGCTGTAAGCGATTACGACAGCCGCTGGGATGAGCTGCAGATGGAGCAGTGGAAGGAGAGTGGTGTGCAGTACGTGCTGAATGGCCGCACCGGGCAGCAAATGCCGCTCTACTACCAGCTAGTGGAAGATTATTACCAGAACCAGCACCGCCTCGACATTCCAACGGTGATAAAAAAGATGCAACAACCGCTGCTTCTGCTGCACGGCGAACAGGACGAAACCCTGCCCGTCCAGATGGCCCACGACCTGAAAAGCTGGAAACCTGATGCGGAACTGCACCTCATACCGGAGGCAAATCACTCTTTTGGCGGGCAGCACCCTTACCCGGAACAGGAGCTGCCTGAGGCAGCACGGGCTGCTGCGAATCTAAGTATAGCTTTCTTTCGCAAACATGCCTAAGCTATACTTGCTTCTTGGCGGCAACCTCGGCGAGCGCACCTCCTACCTGCAACAGGCCCGGGAAAGTATAGCCGCACAGGTTGGAGGCATTCAGCACTGCTCAAAAATTTACGAAACTGCCGCTTGGGGAAAAACAGATCAGCCCAGCTTCCTGAACCAGGTACTGGAGGTGAAAACTACGCTTGCCCCGGAGCAGGTACTGCAACATATAAACAATATTGAACAGGAGCTAGGGCGCGTACGGCTGGAGCACTGGGGCAGCCGCGTCATCGACATCGATATTCTTTTCTATGATTCCCTCGTGCTGCAAACACAGCGCCTCACCATTCCCCACCCGCAACTGCACAAGCGTAGATTCACCCTACTGCCCCTGGCTGAAATTGCGCCCGAGCTGGTGCACCCGGTGCTAGAGACAAGTATAAAGCAACTGCTGCAGGAGTGTTCAGACACGCTGGAGGTGTGGGAATACAAAGTATAGCGTCTCGCGCTGAGTCTCAACAAAGTTCTTTCGAATCATTGCTAAAATATTCTCCAAAACGCACCTACTTGAAAACTGAAAAAGAGAAAATGCATTCAGGGGAGCTCTATGATGCTCTCGACAAACAGCTTTCGAAAGAAAGATTACAGGCCCGGCTACTTTTGAAGGCGCTGAACGACAGCCGCGAAGACCAGGAAACGGAACGCGCTAAATTACTGAAAGAGCTTATTCCCAATGCCGGAGAAGGGCTGTGGATTCAACCTCCTTTTTACTGTGACTACGGCACCAACATCCAAATTGGCGAGAGAGTGTTCTTTAACTTCAACTGCGTTGTACTTGACGTGATGCAGGTAACTATTGGCAGCAGATCACTATTTGGGCCAAACGTACAGATTTACACCGCCACGCATTCCATGGATTATAAAGAAAGAGCATCAGGGCTAGAGTATGCAAAACCCATCACCATTGGCGAAGATGTATGGATAGGCGGCAGCGTGGTTATCTGTCCCGGCGTTACCATCGGCGACCGCAGCGTAATAGGCGCCGGCAGCGTCGTCGCCAAAGATATTCCTGCCAATGTTTTTGCAGCTGGTAATCCTTGCCGAGTTATTCGTGATTTAGCTAGAGAATGATAAGGAGAATCGTTGGTAGCACACATCTAAAAATAGTATTGCGTAGCAAAGCTGAAGGCTATACCTAAATTCAACATAAGGATTAAACAACCGCTTGCTCCTCCGTCACTTGTTTTAATGTGCGAGTTGATTCCCTCCTGCCCCGAAGTATAAAGTATACGGCTGGCAGCATTAGCGCCGTGATAAGCAGGCTTACATAATTATACAGCGGCGCTTCCTGCACGTTTTCCAGTTGCCACATGCCTTGTCCGTCGAAGCCATACATTACCCTGTACATCATGTTGCCTCCCCAGTGCAGGCCCAGCGACATCCAGATAGCGCCGGTTTTATGAACAGTGTAAGCGAAAGCAAGACCAAGTATGGTAGAGAATGTTAGGTTCAGAAAATCAAAGCCAGCATGAATGGAATCATCGAGGGCGTAAAGTACAGTGGCCGCGAAAACGTACCAGGCCAGCAGCTGCCGCCGCTGAAAATACGCAAACCAGTAGCCACGAATGGTAATATCGTTTAGAATAGAGGAAAAGAACATGGCCAAAAGCGCCTGCCCCAGCATAGGAAGTACAAACGATGGTTCGGCCATGCCCGCCACATCGAACTTGCCGAACTCATAAAAAACCAGGTACTTCAGCGCGTATACTGAAGAACCTAACACGAAGCCGATTCCCAGGTGTCGCAGCCATCCCCGCTGCCGCTGCATTCCAAGCGCATTCAAGCCCTCCAGCCTCAGCAGGTACTTGCTCACCAGAAACGCCAGTATAAAAAAGCAAGCCCAGTAGGCAAACCATGCCGGTACATTGCCCGCATCAAACATGTCTGTCGTAAGGTTTACGTACAGGCTCAGCAGCAAAAAGTACCCGATCCAAATTGTCGTGGCAGGTCTTCTCTCCATTGTATAGGTGATAGAGTACAGGCTTTAAAAATAGTAAATTTCGTGTTTTTTTTTAGCCCTGAACATATCATAAATGCCCTCCCCGGCACCAGGCCAGAGAGGGCATTTACACGCTGAGTTTGCGTTGGAGCTTACTCCGCAGAGCTTACTTCCGCGGTGCGTTCAATTTTCTTCACGAGCCCCTGCAACACCTTCCCCGGTCCGCACTCTACAAAATGAGTGGCGCCATCCGTCACCATCTGCTGCACTGACTGAGTCCAGCGCACGGGCGCCGTGAGTTGCCGAATCAGGTTTTGCTTGATCTCTTCCGGATCCGTGTGCGGTTTGGCGTCTACGTTCTGATAGATTGGGCAGATACCCTGGCTAAAGGTGGTTTCCTTGATGGCCTGGGCTAGTTCTACCTCAGCCGGCTTCATGAGCGGGGAGTGGAACGCACCTCCTACCGGCAGTGGCAAGGCACGCTTGGCTCCGGCTTCCTTCATTTTCTCACAGGCAATCTCAATGCCTCTGTTTGAACCGGAAATCACCAGCTGGCCCGGACAGTTGTAATTGGCTGCCACTACTACTTCGCCTTCCACAGCCGCACACACCTCCTCCACCTTCGCATCCTCCAGCCCAAGTATGGCAGCCATAGTAGATGGGTTTGCCTCGCAGGCAGCCTGCATTGCCAGCGCGCGCTTAAATACCAGGCGCAGTCCATCCTCAAAACTTAGCACCTTGCTGGCAACCAAGGCAGAGAATTCGCCCAGAGAGTGGCCAGCCACCATGTCCGGGGCAAAGTCTTTGGCTACGGCAGCCTGCGCTACCGAATGCAGAAAAATTGCAGGTTGGGTTACTCTTGTCTGCTTCAGCTCCTCGTCGGTGCCGCTAAACATAATCTGGGTGATGTCGAAGCCAAGTATCTCGTTCGCCTTGTCAAAGAGCTGCTTTGCTTCTTCGTGCTGCTCGTACAGGTCTTTGCCCATCCCTACAAACTGTGATCCCTGGCCAGGGAAAATGTATGCCTTCATTCGTTATCCGTTTATCGTTATTTGTCTTTCTTTTTCAAGACACTGGATTTCAGACACAAGACGCCAGACTTGGTAATAATGACAGTGGTGGTATACCAGGTATACCTGATGCTATCAACTCATACTTAATCTAACGATTCGAGACTGACACCCAGCGGCCTTCTAACCTACAAACCGGGCCCGTTGTGCAGGGCTTGGCAGCAGGCAGCTTTCTGTGCGGCCGGCTATCCTGTAGCGGTTTCTGGCTACAAAGCGGTACACAAAATCGCGGAAAGATAAAGGAATAATGCGAAAAACTGAAAGTATGGACAGCGGAAAATTAAGGTACCCGGCAATGCGCAAGGCCGCCTCAGACTCAGCGTAAAGCCTGCCCTTTTCATAAAACAAGATAGAATCCGGCAGCACCTCAGGCAGTTGCTGGCCGGGCACAAGCGCCTCCAGCATACCTGACTGCAAGGCCGCAAAGTATAAATCCTGCTTTTTATTGTGCCTCAGAACCAACTGCACGGTGCCCTGACAAAAGCCGCAGGTGCCATCGTAAAACACAATGGCCTTGTGCTCCAGTTGCTCTAAATCTGCTGGTTCCATCATCTTACAATTTCTACCCAACCTTTGTAGGTGGCGCGCGCCTGCGAAGGATCTAATCTAAAGAACTCCACTTCGGCCTCGTAATAGTAGGTGCCATCAGACAGGCGGTTTCCATCCTTGTCCACTCCGGGCCAGTTAATGTTGCTGTCATTGCCCTCGTATACTTGCACGCCCCAGCGGTTAAACACCTTAAACTTCAGGCTCTTGATAAACGCTCGGTTCTTAGGGCGGAACACATCGTTTAAATTGTCCCCATTCGGCGTGATGATGTTCGGAAGTATAAAGGAGATACAGTTGTCTTTGCACACTTCGTTGCTGAACACGCTTTCGCGGCCTGTCACATCCGTAGCAGTTACCACATAGCAGCCCGCAAAAGACTGCAAGCCAGTATGGGTATAGGTAGTGGCCGAGGTGGTATCCAATTTTGTAAACTCGTCCTCCAGCGTCGGCTTAAAGTAGATGGTGTAATAGGCAATGTCCTGCGTACAATCCGGCGAGGCATCTGGCACCCATGTTAGCACGTTCTGGAAAGGCGGCTCTGTTGGGTTCTGGTTAAACACCGCACAGTTCAGTTGGTCTATACTTAGCACCGGCGGACAGATCAGCTTCGGCAGCGCCACGCAAACCTGCTGGCTGTTGTTCAGCAATGGCTCCGGCAGACCTTCAATCTCATAGCTGCCGCGCGTCTGCACGTAGTAGCAGTAGTCTTCACCCCGCACCAGTTCTTCGCCACCAAAAGCACCTTGGTCGGTATAGGAGCCACTGCCACCTGTTGCCGTTACACTGTCTATCAGGGTAAAGGTATTGTCTATGCGGCGGTAAATCAGGTGCGTGTAAACGCTGTTATCCCACGGCACATCGTAATTCCAGGTGAGCGTAAACTGCTTCGCATCGCCCGTTGCCGGAGCGGCGGCCGTCAGGTACACGCTGCTGGCCTCGGTACTGTCACGCAGCGAGGTAGGCTG
Organism: Pontibacter akesuensis; assembly: GCF_001611675.1. Lineage (NCBI taxonomy): Bacteria > Pseudomonadati > Bacteroidota > Cytophagia > Cytophagales > Hymenobacteraceae > Pontibacter > Pontibacter akesuensis. The sequence continues at coordinate 524,999 of NZ_CP014766.1, forward strand.
TGCGCCCGCCGATGGGGCCTGGTAGAACTCCAGTCGGTAGCGGTATGCATTCGCAACGGTGTTCAACCCTCTGTCCACAAAGGTAGTATCAGCCATGTTTCGGGTTCTCTTCACTTCCGTGAACGTGCCGCCCGGCTCCATTCCCACAGCACGGTACAAGCGGTACTCCAGCGGCGGTGTCAGATCCTCCACCTCTATGGGTTGTGTCCATTTCACGGTTATCTGGCCGTTGGTTTCATCGGTCTCATCCACCGTCACATTGGTCAGGTACGGGATGTCCTGATTGATGACAATACAAACCTCGTTCGAGGCAAGGCTTTCGCCGAAGCCACGCGCAGGGAAGGTTGCGTAAATAATGTAGCAGTACTCCACACCAGCCTCCAGGCCGGCACCACCGTTATTATCGAAGAAGGTCACATCACCGGCATCTACTTCACCAATCAGCACATAACCCGTGGAGGCGGGCACACCCGTCTGGCACTCATCCGGCACAAAGTTGCTCGGCCCTTCGCGGCGGTAAATCCGAATCTTGTCGGCGTTCTCGCACAGGTAAGGGTCCCAGGTCAGGGTTACGTTCCGGTCAGCGTTTTGAGGTTCGTTCAGCACGGGCGGCGGACCTATCACCCGTATGTTCCACGCCTGCACATCCGCCAGTCGCTCGGCGCCATCAGCACGGATGTCCTCTGCACGGAACACCACCTGGTACGGGCTCTCGCGCACGTCGTTGCAGGTAGTAGCCCACTGGAAGGTGCCAGTGGTTAGGCCAGGTGACTGCTGGATGTTAGTTAGCGTAGCCGGGTTATTCACTCTGGCAGGGGGTACAATGCCACCTCCCGCTATTGTCAGGTTAATTAGGTCGCCGTCAGGGTCTGTTGCCCTGATCACTGAGCGTAATACTGTTCCTGCCACCACGCAGGTATCACGTAACTCAATTCGCGGCGGTTTGTTTTTCGTGTCCTCCACCGTAATGCGCATATCGCGTATTACCTCACCTATCTTCACGTAGCCGCCATTGGCCCCTCTGCGCCACTCCTCCACCACAAAGGCAATGTTATACTTACCCGCCACGCAGGGGGCATTCCATTCAATCTGCCCTGTCAGCACATCCATGGTAAAATAGGCAGGAGCGCTGCCATCTGCCGTGGTGCACTGAAACGTGTTTGAGGGAAGGGAGTAGCCTGGCACCACCGTAATGTCGCCACTTGGATTGGCGCGGTGCTGCGGGGCAATCAGCTTAAACGAAAGGCTGTCGCCGTCGGCATCGTATGCGCCGGGGTTGTGGGTGAAGCGCTGGAAAAGTACGGCGTCATCAATTGGCTGCACCGTAAGCACAGGCGTGCTGTTGAGGGCGCGCAGGGAGTTGATATTGATAGTGGTGGCGATGAAGAACGAGCGCTGGTCAGACGGGGCTGCCATGTTCAGAATGTTGTTGTCGCGGTTCTCCCCTACCCAGTAGGTAGTGAATTGCCCATCGGAAGGGTACGTGTACTCCCACTCAAATATTTCCTCATCCGTCTCAGGGCTTATCTGCCTTACACTTTTCCGGGGCACTTCCAGCGTAACACCACCCGCGCCAGTATTAATAATTGCCACCAGATCCTCCGCTGTAGAGTTCCGGTTGGTGTAAATGGTCATCCTGAAGAAAAACCGTCGGGGATTTGGGTTGGCCGTTGTATCCTTTCTGGCAGTTATGTCCCCCGCTCTGATGTGTGTGGCCTGCACCTCGTTAAAGGACCCGGCCAGCAGCAAAAGTAACACCCACAACAGACTACCACTCAGCAGGTAATTTAGGCGTAAACGGTTCGGCATATATCGTAAGGATTAGGCAATAACAGGTATATATATAGTAAACTTAAGAAAAGCAGCTTTATTATCAACAATTAGAGATATTGTTGGTTTATATTATATAGGTTTTAGTGGTACGCAGGGCAATTTAGATTGATTCAAAATATGATATTAATATTGGTTTATATAACACCTGCTTGTACCTTTGAGTATTAAAAAGCTTCTTAATTTAACCTATAACTAATACAAATGAATTGGTTTACTAAAACGTTTTCCAGTACAATTGGGCGCAAGATCATCATGTCGGTCACGGGTCTTTTTCTGTGCTCTTTCCTGGTGGTACACCTTATCGGTAACCTGCAGCTATTTAATGACGACGGTGGTGCGGCCTTCAACCTTTACTCGCACTTCATGGCAAATAACATCGTTATCCGCATCATGGAGATCGTGTTGGTGCTTGGCTTCCTTTTCCATATCTACGACGCCATCATGCTGACACGCAGAAACAAGGCTGCACGCCCCATTGATTATGCGGAAACGCGTCCTCAGGAAAACAGCACCTGGTCTTCCCGCAACATGGGCCTGCTGGGCACTGTAATTCTTGTTTTCCTGATCATCCACCTCTGGAACTTCTTTGTTCCTGCACGCTTCGGCGGTTTGGAGGGAGTCGTGATTGAGGAGGTGGAATATGATAACCTTTACCTGAAAGTAGTGCAATCTTTCCAGGTGTGGTGGTATGTGTTGATTTATGTTATTTCCATGATCGCGCTTGCCTATCATCTGATTCACGGCTTTCAAAGTGCCTTCCAGACCCTTGGCCTGGACCATAAGAAGTATACGCCGTTCATTCAGAGCTTCGGATATGCTTTCTCAGTTTTAGTGTGCCTGGGCTTTGCGGCCATTCCACTATACTTCTTCTTTAAATTCTAACTGTCTATTATTCTACTATGATATTAGATTCTAAGATCCCGGAAGGCCCGATAGCCGAGAAGTGGGACAAGCATAAATTTAATGTGAAGCTGGTAAACCCGGCAAACAAACGTAAATACGATATTATTGTAGTTGGTACGGGGCTGGCAGGCGCGTCTGCCGCAGCAACCTTTGGTGAGCTTGGCTATAACGTGAAAGCGTTCTGCTTCCAGGATTCACCGCGCCGTGCGCACTCTATTGCGGCTCAGGGTGGTATCAACGCAGCAAAAAACTACCAGAACGACGGTGACTCTATCTACCGCCTGTTCTACGACACAGTAAAGGGTGGTGACTACCGCTCCCGCGAGGCAAACGTGTACCGCCTTGCCCAAGTATCGGTTAACATCATTGACCAGTGCGTGGCCCAGGGTGTTCCTTTTGCACGTGATTACGGCGGGTTGCTTGCCAACCGCTCCTTCGGTGGTGCCCAGGTGTCGCGTACGTTCTACGCACGTGGCCAAACCGGACAGCAGCTGCTGCTAGGTGCCTACTCTGCCCTGAACCGCCAGATAGCCTACGGAAAGGTGAAGATGTTCCCTCGTACCGAAATGCTCGATCTTGTTGTGATCGACGGACAGGCACGTGGTATTGTGGTGCGCAACCTGATCACGGGTAAGATTGAATCGCACAGCGCACATGCGGTTGTGTTGGCCACAGGCGGATACGGCAACGTGTTCTTCCTATCTACCAATGCGATGGGTTCTAATGCCACAGCGGCCTGGAGAGCACACAAAAAAGGTGCTTTGTTCGCGAACCCTTGCTTCACCCAGATTCACCCAACTTGTATCCCTGTTTCGGGTGGTTACCAGTCTAAGCTGACGCTGATGTCTGAGTCGCTGCGTAACGACGGACGTGTGTGGGTGCCGAAGACGGTAGAGATAGCAGAGCGCTTAAGAAAAGGCGAGATTACTGTCAATGACATTTCAGAGGCTGACCGCGATTACTACCTGGAGCGCAAATACCCTGCGTTCGGTAACCTGGTGCCGCGCGACGTGGCTTCCCGTAACGCCAAATTGGTGTGCGACGAAGGCCGCGGCGTAGGATCATCCGGACTGGCTGTGTACCTCGACTTTGCCGACGCCATCAAGCGTGACGGACAGCCGGCAATCGCCGCCAAGTATGGCAACCTGTTTGAGATGTATGCCAAGATCACGGACGAGAATCCGTACGAAAGGCCAATGCGCATCTACCCTGCCGTACACTACACCATGGGTGGCCTGTGGGTAGACTACAACCTGATGACAAACATCCCTGGCCTGTACGCCGCCGGAGAGTGTAACTTCTCTGACCACGGTGCAAACCGCTTGGGTGCATCTGCCCTGATGCAGGGTCTGGCCGACGGTTACTTCGTGCTGCCTTACACCATTGGTGATTACCTGGCTAAAATGCCTTCTACAAAAGTTGCGACGGACCATCCGGCGTTCCTTGAGGCAGAGCAGGCGGTTATTGCAAAAAACAACCAGCTGCTTTCTATCAATGGTACCCGCACCGTGGATGAGTTCCACAAGGAGCTTGGCCTGATAATGTGGGAGCATTGCGGTATGGCCCGCAACGAAGAAGGCCTGCGCCTTGCCAAGCAGGAGATTCGCAGAATACGCGACGAGTTCTGGCGTGATGTGAAAGTGACCGGTATCGGTGAAGAGCTGAACCAGACACTGGAGCGTGCTAACCGTGTGGCTGACTTCCTGGAGCTTGCAGAGCTGATGGTGGACGATGCACAGAACAGAAGAGAATCGTGTGGCGGACACTTCCGCGAGGAGTCGCAAACGCCGGAAAACGAGGCACTGCGCGACGACGAGAACTACGCATATGTGGCAGCCTGGGAGTTTACGGGTGTCGGAAACGACCCTATTCTTCACAGAGAAGAGCTCGAGTTTGAAAATGTCAAACTGACGCAGCGTAGCTACAAGTAAATTGATAATGAATAGTTATGAATGGATAATTATACCTCATTCGTAATTTTTAATTCGTAATTCATAATTAAAATAAGATGGCTGGTAGTAATCCAAATGCTAAACCGATGGACCTGATTCTGAAGGTTTGGCGCCAAAAAAATAGAGAGACGGCAGGTCAGTTAGTCACTTACCCGGTAAAGGGAGTATCTCCGGATATGTCTTTCCTGGAGATGCTGGACGTGCTTAACGAAGACCTGCAGATCAAAGGGGAAGAGCCGATTGCCTTCGACCACGACTGCCGCGAGGGTATCTGTGGTATGTGCAGCCTGTTCATCAACGGCCGTCCACATGGCCCTGAGCGCGGCACCACCACTTGCCAGCTGCACATGCGCCACTTCAATGATGGCGATACCATTACCATTGAACCATGGAGAGCAGCTGCTTTCCCGATTCATAAGGACCTGGTGGTAGACCGCTCCGCGTTCGACCGCATTCAACAGGCTGGTGGCTACATCTCCGTAAATACGGGTGGTGTACCGGATGCCAACGAGATCCCGATCCCGAAGACCATCGCGGATAAGGCTTTCGATGCGGCAACCTGTATTCAGTGCGGTGCCTGCGTAGCGGCCTGTAAGAACGCCTCTGCCATGCTTTTCGTGAGTGCCAAGGTATCGCAGCTTGCCCTGTTGCCGCAAGGTAAAACAGAGCGCAAAACACGTGTGGAAAACATGGTGGCTCAAATGGATATCGAAGGATTTGGTTCGTGCACCAACACAGGCGCCTGTGCCGCAGAGTGTCCGGTGGGTATCTCGATGGAAAACATCAACATGCTCCGAAGAGAATACATTTCTGCCAAGGCTACTTCCGAGAACTTGTAAGTATAAGTTTAGCAAATTTAAAAGGCAGGGCAGCTGGTGTTGCCCTGCCTTTTTTGCTTTTATAAGTATAGACTTACGGCAGCCGGACTTAAAATCGCGTTACGTATAACCAAGTATAGACAAAGCTGTTTAGCTACAAACTAAGCGCACATTATGATCACATTGATATCGGGCACGAACAGGCCCTCTTCCAGATCCATCGCCATGGTAAACCTATATGCTGCGCATCTTCAGGAGCGGGGCGTTGCGTACCAGGTATTGGATCTGGCAGAATTACCGGATGACTTTATCGTGTCGGCACTTTACAAAAATACGGGCAAGAGCGAGGCCTTTAACAGGCTAAGCAGCATGATCAGCGAAACGGATAAGTTTGTATTCGTGGTACCGGAATATAATGCATCTTTCCCCGGCGTGCTGAAGGCGTTTATTGATGGCCTCGCCTACCCCTGCACCTTCAAGGACAAGAAGGGCGGGCTGATAGGTTTATCCTCGGGCATGCAGGGTAGCGGCCTGGCCCTTAGCCACCTCACCGACATACTGCATTACCTGGGCATGAACGTAATGCCTCTTAAGCTTAAATTCGCCCACATCGATAAGCACTTCGATGGCAAAAGTATCTCTAACAAACTGTACCAGGAATTGCTGGAGCAGCATGTGGAGGAGTTCATCAAGTATTAAACTACCATACTTGCGGGGGTTGGTATAGTACAGCAAGTATAAGTATAAAGCGTTTGGGCGTAGAGCAAGTATAAAACAAGTATAAAAAGAGAGGGGCTGCCAAGTATGGCAGCCCCTCTCTTTTTATACTTCAAGCGAATTGCTTAGTCTACATTGTCGTGCAGAAAGCGGTTATCGCCTAGGATCTCATTGTCATCGTTCAGGTTGAAGCGAGAAATGTTGCGCTCTGATGAATGGGCCACTCTGTCCAGCGCCACGTTGCGACGAAGGTAAGCCGGCGTATCCAGCTTCTCTTTGATTGCTTCCGTGGTGATCTCTGAACTAAGCATACGCAGGCGCTCACGGCGCTCTTCCGCACGGCGCTGCATCAGCTCACGCTCATCAGCCAGGCGCTGTGCAGCTTCGCGCTCACGCATGGCCTGCTCGTTCTCACGGGCGTAGTCGTTGTTCTGGAATGTATCGTTAAATGAGTTGTTGCTGTTTCCCTCCAGTTCAAAAACAATGCGCTGCGGCTGCTGTGGCTGCTCCACAGGGCGGCGCGCGGCGTTGTTGTCTGTTCCCTGCTGGTGCTGCTGTGGCTGTTGCGCAGGCGCCTGAGGCGCTGCTACAGGTGCCGGGGCAACCGGCTTCGAAACGAAAGCCGCCACCTCCTGCACCGGCTCTGGCGCAGGCTGCTCAACTACTTCAATTTTTTTTTGGCTGTTCAGGTCAAAAACCGTTTTTTTCGGCTCTATGATTGCCTCTGCATCTCTTGCGAAGCCAGTAGCGATTACGGTTACACGGATGCTCTGACCTAGCGTGGAGTCGATTCCATGGCCAAAGATAACCTCAGCTTCCTGACCAGCTTTGTCCTGGATGTATTCTGTGATTTCAGTTAACTCATCCATCTCCAGTTCAGCCTGCTCGCCAGACATAATGGAAAGAAGGATCTTCTGAGCGCCATGAATATCAGTATTGTTGAGCAGTGGCGAAGAAAGCGCCTCTTCAGCGGCGCGCAGGGCACGGCCCTCACCTTCTGTTGTTGCAGAACCCATCACTGCAGCGCCAGAGTCTTTCATCACTGTTTTCACGTCTTCAAAGTCAACGTTTACCTCAGCTGTCACCGTAATGATTTCAGCGATAGATTTGGCGGCAGTTGTCAATACGTTATCAGCTTTCGCGAACGCCTCACGGATAGTCAGGTTTCCGAACATCTCACGAAGCTTGTCATTCAGGATCACCAGGATCGTATCGCAGTTTTCGCTCAGGTCCTTCACCCCGTTTTCGGCGGCAATTTGCTTCTTCTTGCCTTCAAAGGCGAAAGGAGCGGTTACAATGCCTACTGTCAGGATACCCAGTTCCTTGGCTACACGGGCAATTACAGGAGCCGCACCAGTTCCGGTACCACCACCCATTCCGGCCGTGATGAACACCATCTTAGTATCGTTGCTCAGCATCTCTCTGATCTCTTCCTTGCTTTCCAGCGCAGCCTGCTTTCCTTTTTCAGGGTTTGCACCGGCACCAAGGCCCTCTGTCAGGTTTTCGCCAATCTGCAAACGGTTAGGCACACCACTGCTTTTCAGGGCTTGTACATCCGTGTTGCAAATGATGAATTCAACATCCTTGATCCCCTGGTTATACATGTGGTTGACGGCATTGCTACCACCTCCACCTACACCAATAACCTTTATGATAGACTTGTTGCTGGCTGGCAAGTCAAATGTGTAAGCTGATGTCATACTGATTTCTCCTGCTCTAATGATGGGTTAATAACTTTGTTTGTTGTCTATGTCGTCTGATAAGAAGCCTTTCAGCTTCTGCAGCAATCCCCCGCCGCTGCTTGAACCAGAACTTTTTTGTTGCTGCTCCACCGGCTTTGAGAAGACCTGCTCCTCTACGTCCGAATGGCGCTCTACACGCTGGTCCAGCGGCTGGTATCCTGCCAGAACAAGACCTACGCTTGTGGCGTACATCGGGCTCTTTACAGATTCCACTTTGGAGCGGCCCAGGTGCTCGTTTGGATAGCCGATGCGGGTGTCCATGCCTGTAATGTACTCTACCAACTGCACTAAGTTCTGCAACTGGGCTCCCCCGCCCGTAATCACGATACCGCCTGCCAGGCTATTCGCATAGCCTGAACGCACGATCTCGGCGTAAACCAATTCCACAATCTCCTCCATTCTGGCCTCAATGATATAAGCCAGGTTCTTCAGCGATATTTCCTTTGGTGTCCGGTCGCGGAGGCCGGGTATAGAGACAATCTCATTCTCAGATGCCTCGTCGGCTATGGCTTTCCCGAACTTCACTTTCAGCTGCTCGGCCTGGTTTTGCATCACCAGGCAGCCCTGCTTGATATCGGAAGTAATAATGTTTCCTCCAAAAGGAAGAACTGCCGTATGGCGGATGATATTGTCTTTAAAGATGGCTAAGTCTGTCGTGCCTCCGCCGATATCCACCAGTGCAACACCGGCTTCCTTCTCTTCCTCACTTAAAACAGACATGCTTGATGCCAGTGGCTCCAGTATAAGTTGCTCTACCTCAAGGCCTGCACGCAAAATGCACTTGTTGATGTTGTTGATCGCATTTGACTGCGCTGTGATGATGTGGAAGTTTCCTTCCAACCGTACGCCTGTCATGCCAACAGGATCCACAATTCCTTCCTCGTAATCCACCTTATACTCCTGAGGCATCACATGGATGATCTCGCTGCCTGGCGGTGTCACCAGCCGGTACATGTCGTTGGTGAGGCGGTTTACATCCTCCACCGTTATCTCATGATCCGTTACCTGGCGCGTGATGCTGCCGTTGTGCTGCAGGCTCTTGATGTGCTGCCCGGCAATACCCACGTTCACCACGCCGATGTTGATGCCCGATTGTCCTTCCGCCTGGCGGATCGCCTTTTTAATGGCCTCGACAGTCTTATCAATATTGCTCACCATGCCGCGTACCACCCCCTCTGACACGGCTTTACCCATGCCCAATATCTCTAACTTGCCAAACTCATTCTTCCGACCTACAAGTGCGCAAACCTTGGTTGTCCCGATGTCCAAGCCTACTACTATTTTGTCGTTCTGCATATTGTTGTTTGTGTCTGTTATTCGCAAATAATCTGATCTTCGTACTCTACGTTAACCCGCTTGTAGCGCTCCCAACCCATGGTGGGGAGCACCTCTTTGTAGAGGATGGCTAACTTTTTAAACTTCTCCTCCACCTGCACCGGCTTTCCAAACTCTATGGTATGGTCGCCGAGTTGGGGCAGGAAGAAAACCTTGCCACTGCCGTCGATGTGCATCTGCACAAGTTGGGCTTTCCAGAACTCATCCCGCTCCACGAACTGTAGCAGGTCAAGGTAAGACTGCCCCAGGGAATCCCTGAAAAAGCCTTTGTCAGATGGTTTGATTAGTGCTGACTTGGTTATTGGTATTACACGAGCGGTATATCTATCGGAGAGCGGAAGTAAGTTTCCCTCTGCATCGATGTAAACATCTTGATCTGATCGTATAATTCTGGCAATAGGCCTGTTCTGTTTTACACTTACCTGAATATTTCCATCTAAGCCCCTGTACACCTCCGCATCTTTTACAAACTTATGCGCTTCAATGCGTTTCTCAAGGTTTTTCAGGTTGATGAATTGGTTTGAAAGGCCTTCAATTTTCCGCTCTCCCTCGCGGGTTAGCAGGTCCCTTACTTCCTTATCACCAATAAAGTAATTATTGTACTCATTATCAATATTTATTGAAACTTTTTCACAAGTTTTTACATTTTGTCTCGACGATGCAAAACCTGCCAAAGCCCCTATTGATATAAGGCTACAACCTGCAAAAATTAGAGATTTTATTCTACTATTCAAGCCCATCTCTGTTATTTTCTAAAATATTTTTAATAGGCCTAACCAGCGTATCAATGTCACCGGCGCCAAGCGTCGCTAAAACATCGAAATCTGGCTCCAATCGCAGTTTTTCCACTACTTCCTCTTTTCGCATCAGCCTTTTAACCGGGCAATTTACCTGGCTCAGAATGATGTCGGAAGTCACGCCCGGAATCGGTTTTTCACGCGCCGGGTAAATGTCGAGCAGCACCAGCTCGTCCGCCTTGCTCAGGCTCTCCGCAAACTCGCTTGCGAAATCCTTTGTGCGGCTGAAAAGGTGGGGCTGAAATATCACTTTAATTCTCTTGCTCGGGTATAGTGCCCGCAGTGAATTCATGAACGCATCAATCTCTTTGGGGTGATGCGCGTAGTCGTCAATATAAACTTTTCCGTTGCCTTCGTACACAAACTCGAAGCGGCGCTTCACACCGGTAAAGGCCTCGACTCCCGCTCTGATTTTAGCTGCCGGCACCTCCAGAACCTCGGCAGCAAGTATGGCCGCGAGCGTGTTCTCCGCATTGTGAAAACCGGGTACGCCAAGCTTCATACTTTGTATGTTACCGTAAGGGCTCTGCACATCAAACTCAAACCAACGCCCGTTAATATTCAGGTTCTCTACATGGGCCGCTCCATTGTCTAAACTATACTTCACCACCTGCACTCCCTCCTGTACTTTTTCTGTCAGGCGAGAATCCACTGAGGCATGTATAAACAGGAATCCACCCGGCTTTACCTGGCTAATGAACCGCTGGAAAGTCCGGATCAGTTCCTCGCCGTCGCCATAAATATCTAAGTGGTCTGGGTCTGCGGAAGTTACAATTGCCACATCCGGAAACAAGGTTAGGAAAGAGCGGTCGTACTCATCAGCTTCCACCACTACCACCTCTTTCGCCGCCGAGCCGTTTCCGATCAGCAGGTTGGAATTGAGGTTGGTGGAAATGCCACCCAGAAACGCCGAACAGTCCACCCCTGCGTGGTGCAGCAGGTGCGCCACAATGCTGGAAGTGGTCGTTTTGCCATGCGTTCCGGCCACCGCCACCGTATAGGCCGAGCCGGTAATAATGCCCAGTACCTCCGATCGCTTTTTGATGGTGTATTGCTGTTCCTTCAGGTAATTCCACTCGTTGTGCTCGGCAGGTATGGCTGGCGTAAGCACGACCAACGTTTCCTCCTTATGCTGCAGTAATTCCTGCGGCAGGTTGTTTATATCGTCCTCGTAATGCACAACTATTCCCTCCTGCTCCAGGGCCTCGGTCAGTGCGGTGCGGGTTTTATCGTATCCCCACACCGGAAAGCCCTTGGCTTTGAACCAGCGTGCTATGGCGCTCATGCCGATACCGCCAATGCCCAAAAAGTAGATATAGCTGTAGTCCTCGAGTTTCACTTGATTAACTTTAACAGTTCCGTTACAATATCTGAGGCCGCATTTGGGCGGGCCATCTTCCGTATGTTTTGCTGCAAGCGCTGCTGCTCCTGCTCATCTTTCGCCAACTGCAGCGCTGTGGGCACCAGTTTCTCGTTTGCCTCCACGTCTCGCACAAGTATAGCGGCCTGCTGTTGCACCAATGCCATCGCGTTCTTTGTCTGATGGTCTTCGGCCACGTTGGGTGAAGGCACCAGCACAGCGGGTTTCCCGGCCAGGCAAAGCTCTGAGATCGAAAGTGCACCGGCTCTGGAGATAACCACATCCGCCGCGGCATAGGCCAAATCCATTTGCCTGATAAAATCAAACGCCCGGATTCCCTGCTGCTTATACTTGCTCTCCAGTTCCTGTGCCTGGGGGTAAAAAGCCTTTCCGGTTTGCCAGATCAGCTGATAACCCGCGGCGGCTATACTTTCCAGGCCAGCGGCCATACTTAAGTTGATCGTTCTGGCACCCAGGCTTCCGCCAATCACCAGTATTGTTTTCTTCTCTGCACTTAGGCCAAAGTGCTGCAGTGCCTCTTGTCTTTTTCCTGCCAAGTTCATGATGTCCGCACGCACCGGGTTTCCGGTGAGCACCAACTTATCAGCCGGAAAAAAAGCCTCCATGTTCGGGTAGGCCACACATACTTTCTGCACCCGCTTGGCCAGCACTTTATTCGTGATACCGGCATAGGAATTCTGCTCCTGTATCAGCGCCGGAATACCTTTAGAAGTGGCAGCATACAATAGCGGCCCGCTGGCATAGCCTCCCACGCCAACCACGGCATCCGGCTTGAACTCTTTGATGATTTTGTGCGACGCACGCACGCTTGAAATCACTTTGAACGGGAAAGACAGGTTGTCCAGTGTCAGGCGGCGCTGCAGACCGCTGATCCAAAGACCAACGATTTTATAGCCTGCCTCCGGCACCCGCGTCATTTCCATTCGCCCCTGGGCTCCCACAAAAAGTATTTCAGTAGCAGGATTCACCGTGCGCAGTTCATTCGCAATCGCCACAGCCGGGTATATGTGCCCGCCCGTGCCGCCGCCACTGATTATCACGCGATATGGTTGACCCTGCTTAGGCATTTACCTGTGTTTTCAAAGTTGAATTTACAGCTGTGGCATTGCGCTTTTCTTCCATGTCAGTTCGGCTCACGCTAAGTATAATGCCGATGGAAATGCCTGTAAAGATCAGCGAAGTTCCTCCCATACTTAAGAGCGGCAGCGGCAAACCCGTAATGGGCCCTAAACCAACGGCCACCGCCATGTTCACCATCCCTTGCATCACCAGACTAAAACAAACACCGGCAGACAACAAGCTGGCAAAGGCGCCATTGCTCTTTGTCACCGTTACCAACCCGCGATACAGAAAAGCCAGGTACAGGAAAAGCACCACGACTCCGCCCACCAAACCATACTCCTCCAGGATGATGGCATAGATAAAGTCAGAGTATGGGTGCGGCAGAATATCGCGCTGGTCGCTGTTGCCTGGGCCTTTGCCCAACACACCGCCCGTTGCGATGGCAATATAGGATTGCTCTAACTGGAACGGAACCTCCGACGGGTCCATGAAATCTTCGAAGCGGCTAACGGCGGTGTCCATTCGCTGGCCCAAAGCCAGGGCTGTGGTGCCCACCACCCCAACTACCAGCACCATCACAGCCAGTTGTTTCAGGGGAACTCGGCCGATAAACATCAGCAGCACACAGGTAATGAACAACAGTACTGCTGTAGACGTGTTGGTCAGCGCAATCAGGCCACAGATGAAACCGGTCCAGAGTACCATCGGTAACAGGGCGCTTTTCCAGTTATCCACCCCATCCTGCCTTTTGGAAAGCATACTAGCCAGGTAAGAGATCAGGGCCAATTTTGCCAAATCCGAAGGCTGGAACGTTTGGTTGATTACCGGGATAGTGATCCAGCGGGATGCCTCGTTGATGTTAGAGCCGTAGAAAAAGGTAAAGATCAAAAGCGGAGCCGATACAATCAGCGCCACCAGCGACAGGCGCGAGTAATAGCGGTAAGGCACTTTGTGTGCAATCCACATAAAACCAAGGCCGACCAGGATCAGGGATGTGTGCTTAAACAGGAAATACTCCGTATTCCCCTCCATCATCTTGTATGCCAGCGTACCTGTGGCAGAGTAAACCACCGCCACGCTGATCAGCGAGAACGCGATTACGATACCCCACAATACGGGGTCGCCTTTCAGGTTTTTCTGTAACCACTGCTTTATCATACCTTTGGCTTTAACTTGAATTCTTTATTTCTTCAGCACTATCTTCTCCACAGCCTCTATAAAGCGCTGTCCACGGTGTTCGTAATTGTTAAAAAGATCGAAGCTGGCGCAAGCCGGCGACAGCAACACCACATCGCCGGGTTCAGAAAGCGACCGGCTCAGGCGCACCGCATACTCGATGGATGTTGTTTCGGCTACAATCGGCACTACCCGGCCAAAAGCCTCCTGCAGCTTCTTGTTGTCCTCGCCCAGGCAAATCAGCACCTTCACTTTTTCGCGGGCCAAATCGACTAGCGTACTGTAGTCGTTGCCTTTGTCCACGCCGCCGGCAATCCAGACAATCGGCTGCTTGATACCTTCCAATGCGTACCACACGGCCTCCACGTTGGTGGCTTTGGAGTCGTTGATGTAGGTTACCTCTTTCGCCTCTCCAACCAACTGCATCCGGTGCTCAGCATTCTCAAAAGTGGCCAATGCCTGCTCAATAACTGCATCTTCCACGCCCAGCAGTTTGGCTACCGCTACGGCCGCCATGGTATTGTACTGGTTGTGCATGCCTATCAGCGGCGAGTTGAACGTGTCTATACTTGCCTCGTAAAACTTCTCGTTTACTTTAATCTCGTCGCCTTCAAAGTACACCTTTGCACTTTCAGCTCCCTTCAATGAAAACGGCACAGCGGTGCCGGCAAAGTCTGACGCATTAAATGTCCTGGCTATATTCTCGTCATCTGCGTTAAACAGGAAAAAATCTGCGCCGGTCATATTCTGCGCCACACGCAGTTTAGAGTCCGCATATTTCTCCATGCTGTATTCGTAGCGGTCGAGGTGATCGGGCGTGATGTTTGTGAGCACCGCGATGTGCGCCTTGAACTGGTACATATTGTCCAGTTGAAAGCTGCTCAGCTCCACCACGTAGTAGTCATACTTGTTCTCGATCACCTTTTCGGCCAGACTCTCTCCTATGTTTCCCGCCAAGCCTACATTCAGGCCTGCGCTTTTCAGCAGGTGGTAAGTTAGCAGCGTTGTCGTAGTTTTGCCGTTGGTGCCCGTGATGCAGATAAACTTCGCAACGGTGTACCGGCCTGCAAACTCAATCTCCGAAATAACAGGAATCCCTTTTTCAACGGCCTCTTTTATAATCGGCGCCTTATCCGGAATACCCGGGCTTTTGATGATCTGATCGGCGGCAAGTATGCGCTCAGTGGAATGTGTCCCCTCTTCGAACGGAATATTTTCCGCAGTCAACCGCTCTTTATACTGCTGCTTTATTTCTCCTTTATCAGACACAAACACCTCGAGCCCCTTTGCCTTTGCCAGCAAAGCGGCTCCTACACCACTCTCTCCTGCTCCTAGTATCGCTAGTTTCATAGTTCGTTGTTCGTGTTTCGTTAGGTCCTACTTATCTTAATTTTAAAGTTGCCAGGGTGAGAATGGCGAGCATGATGCCCACAATCCAGAAGCGCCCAACAATTTTCGACTCGTGGTAGCCTAGCTTCTGGTAGTGGTGGTGCAGCGGCGACATCTGAAAAATGCGCCTGCCCTCGCCATACTTCTTCCGGGTATACTTAAAGTAGCTCACCTGCAGCATCACCGACAGGCTCTCCACCAGGAAAATGCCGCACAGAATTGGGATAAGCAGCTCCTTGCGCACGATCAGGGCCAACACCGCGATGATGCCCCCGATGGCCAAACTGCCTGTATCGCCCATGAATACCTGCGCCGGATAGGTGTTATACCACAGGAAACCCACGCATGCCCCCACAAAGGCAAGGCAGAAAATAGCCAACTCACCAGAGTTAGGGATAAACATAATGTCGAGGTAATCAGCAAAAATGGTGTTACCAGACACGTAAGTAAAAATAGCCAGCGTTGTGCCGATAATGGCAGACGTACCTGCCGCTAATCCATCAATACCGTCTGTCAGGTTTGCGCCGTTTGATACCGCCGTGATTACCAGGATCACGAATGGAATGTAGAGGTAGCAGGACCAGTTCTGGAATAGCGGACCAGCAAAAGCAAACAGGTTGCAGTAGTCCAGTTCGTTGTTCTTCCGGAAAGGAATGGTAGTGATCATACTGTGCACGTCTAAAAATCTGCCCGAGGCATTAACCGCTGAGGTAGAGCCATCACTGAACAGGTACTGGCGCACCACCACATCCTCGTTGAAGTATAGCGTCAGCCCCACGATTAAACCTAACCCTACCTGGCCTAAAATTTTGAAGCGCCCGGCAAGACCTTCCTTATTTTTCTTGAAAACCTTGATGTAGTCATCCAGAAAGCCAATCGTGCCCAGCCATACAGTAGAGAACAGCATCAGCTGGATGTAAATATTGTCGAGTCGGGCAAACAGCAACACCGGCACAAGTATGGCCATCAGGATAATGAGACCGCCCATGGTTGGCGTGCCTTTCTTCTGCATCTGGCCTTCCAGCCCCAGGTCGCGAATGGACTCGCCTACCTGCTTGCGCTGTAAAACCTTTATCAATCTGCCGCCAAAAATCATCGCTATCAACAGCGAAACGAGAGTCGCCATACCTGCCCGGAAAGAGATGTATTGGAATACACCCGCTCCAAAAAGATCGAATTCGCGGTCGAGGTATGTAAAGAGGTGGTAAAGCATCTAAATGGTGTTCGGTAATTCTTTGGCTAAATTTTAAGTTGATTAGAGTGGCTACTTTCCAAGTTGCTGAAACATCTCCCGCAAGACCTGCTTGTCGTCAAAATCATGCTTCACACCTTTTACCTCCTGGTAAGTTTCGTGCCCCTTGCCCGCCACAAGTATGATATCGTTCGGCTCAGCCAGCATGCAAGCAGTTTTAATTGCCTCCCGGCGATCGAGTACCGACAACGTCTTTTTAAAATCCAGTGGCTTTACGCCTTTCTGCATATCCTCTAAGATCGCCTGCGGCTCTTCGAAGCGCGGATTATCGGAGGTAAGTATAACTTTATCGCTTAGGCGGCAGGCAATATCTGCCATCAATGGACGCTTGGCTGCGTCGCGGTTGCCACCACAGCCCACCAGCGTAATCACTTTCTGGTTCGGGTTACGGATTTGCTGGATCGTATTCAGCACATTCTCCAGCGCATCAGGCGTGTGCGCATAATCCACGATACCCGTTATAAGCGCATCCGAAACTAGGTAATCAAAGCGGCCTGCAGCTGAATCGAGGCTGGAAAGCACCGTTAGCGCTTCAATCTTGTCTTCGCCCAGCAAAACGGCCACGCCATAGGCGCCCAGCAGGTTGTAAGCGTTAAAGGCACCGATCAGTTTACACCAAATCTCCTGTCCGTCCACCTCCAGGTGCAAGCCCTGAATGGTGTTGTCGATGATTCGCGCCTTAAAGTCCACCACCTTGCGCAAGGCATAGTAATGCACAGCTGCTTTCGTGTTCTGCACCATTACCGGTCCGCGCTTGTCGTCCGCATTAATTAGGGCAAAAGCGCTTTTCGGAAGCATGTCAAAGAATGACTTCTTCGCTTTGATATACTCATCAAAACTGCCGTGGTAATCCAGGTGGTCGTGTGTGATATTAGTAAACACCCCGCCGGCAAACGTTAGACCTGCCACCCGCTGCTGCACCATCGCATGCGAGCTCACCTCCATAAAGCAATGCGTGCAACCTGCTTTCACCATCTGCGCCAGCAGCTCATTCAGTCGCACAGCATCCGGTGTGGTGTGTGTGGAAGGAATAATTTCCTCGTCAATCTGGTTCTGCACCGTGGAAAGCAGGCCTACATGGTAGCCCAACTCACGAAACAGCTTGTGCAGGAGCGTAACAGAAGTAGTTTTGCCATTTGTGCCGGTTACGCCCACTAACTGAAGCTTCTTGGACGGGTGCCCGTAGAAAGCCGAAGCCATCTGGCCAAGCGCCTCTCCTGAATTCTTTACCTGCACATAGGTAATGCCCGGCTGCAGTTGCGCCGGAAGCTCTTCACATACGATCGCTACGGCCTTTGCTTCTTCGGCTTTTGGAATAAACTCATGGCCGTCTGCCTGCACGCCGCGCATCGCCACAAAAAGTACTCCCTCGCCTACCTTCCTCGAATCAAACGTAATGGACTGCACCTGCACCTCCAGGATTCCCTGGCTGCTGAGTACCTGTACCCCTTTAAGTATATCCTGTAGCTGCTGCATTAGCTCAGTGTAATCGTTATCGTTTTTTCCTCGTTTATCTCAGTGCCAGGTTCCAGCGACTGCTCTTTCACGCGTTTGCCGGCACCAGACACTTTCACCTTCAGGTGTTGGTTACCCAGGATGTACAGCGCATCGCGAAGCGTCATACCCTGTACATCAGGCACGGTGTTCTTCATCACTGGTGTAGCTTCAAAGCCCAGGGAGCGACGCAGCGGCACCACTTTCACCCACTCGTCATCCAGGTTTCCGTTTCTGGTGCTTACCCCAATGGTGTTGCAAATTGTTCTGAGGTCGTCGAAGCTGCCTGCCTCCACCTGCGGTATACTTTCCCTGTTCGGCACCACGCGCTCGTGCATGGGCTTGTGCATGGCCAGGTCGCGTGCGTAGGCTTTATCAGCCAGTTCCTTAAACACCGGTGCTGCCACATCACCACCATACACGTTCACGCCACGCGGACTGTCGATGATCACAATGCAGGAATATTTCGGGTTATCAGCTGGAAAGTAACCAGCAAACGAAGTGGAGTACTCCTTCACGTAGCGGCCATTTTTCACCTTTCGGGCTGTGCCTGTTTTACCGGCAATCTTATAGTCGGCGCTAAGCACGTTCTTTGCCGTACCGTTCGCCACTACACCCTCCAGCATCATGCGCAGCTTTTTCAGCGTTGCCTCCGAGCATATCTGGTCGTCCAGCACACGGGTGGAGTAGGAATGGAGTACTTCATCAGCCTTTCGGATTTCCTTTACAATTATAGGCTGGATCTTCACTCCGTTGTTTGCCACCGCATTGTAAAAAGCCAGCGTTTGCAGGGGAGACAGCTTTAGCTCGTAGCCAATGGACATGGACGTTAGCGTGGTGCCATACCAGTTCTTGTCGCGCGGGTCCTTCATGTAAGGCCGCGCCTCCCCTTCCATCTGGAAGCCGAGGGTGCTGTTCAGGCCAAACTTATTCAGGTAATCTATATATGCTTGCTGATCATTGCTGAAATGGGCCTCCATCAGTTTGGCAACACCCACATTAGATGACTTCTCAAACACCTGCTGCACCGTCAATTTGCCATAGCCGTTTATCTTGGCATCCGTCATCACTGTATTCTTGATGCGGTAGCGGCCATCGCCGGTATCAATTGTATCCGTTAGCTTTACCTCAGGTGCGTGCTCAAACAAAGCCATCATCGAGGCGAGTTTGAACGTGGAGCCGGGCTCGGTACGTCCCTGGTTTCCTACCGCGTAGTTATAGTCCTCAATATAGCCGCCGGTGGTCTTGCCCAGGTTTGCGATCGCTTTGATCTCGCCTGTTTTGACCTCCATCAATATCACGCAACCATACTCGGCATTCGTTCTCTCCAGCGCCTTATAAAGGGCATTCTCTGCCACGTCCTGCAGGTTGATGTCCAGGGTGGTTTTGATGTCATAGCCGTGCTGCGGTTTCACCTCGGTGCCGTCGTAGATCGGTTTGCTGCCGCCCGCAATGCGCTCAAACAAGGCCTCACCGTCTGCGCCTGTTAAATCACCGTTAAAGCTAAACTCCAAACCAGCACCATTTTTATCTTCGTTGATAAAGCCGATCGTACGGTCGGCCAGCAGGCCGAACGGCTTGAAGCGCTTCTCTACTTTCTCGAAAATTACACCGCCTTTGTTCTTTCCGTCGCGGAACACGGGCCACTTGGCCATCAGTTTCTTGTCCTGGTAGTTGATCTGGCGGCTGTTTAGCCTGATGTACCTTCTGCCGGCATGGCGGGCGTTCTTAATCTTGCGGCGGTAATAGTCCTCTGACCTGTCGCCGTAGAATTGCGCAAGCAACATAGCCAGCGAGTCAACGCCGTTGTTAAACACTTCTGCCTTTGCCACAGTGGGATCAAATGCGACACGGTAAAAAGGCAGGGAGGTAGCCAGAATGCTACCGTTGTCGGAAAAGATATTGCCGCGCGTGGCGTGCACCGGCTTGTAGAAAATGCGGCGCTCTTTGGAGATGCTCTTCCACTTTTCGCCATCCAGGTACTGAATCGCGATAACTTTATACACGATGGCACACGCAAAAAGGCATACCAACAGGAATGCCAAACGAACGCGGACAACTATGGATTTCTTAATATTCATCTGGAGACACAATCACTTGGTAAGGTGGTGTTGAGCTTTCTTCCAGGCCAAGCGGCGCCACGTTGCGCGCCACCTCCGACTGTTTACTAGCCTCCATATAATCAGACTTGAGCGTAGAATAGTCGGCCCGCAGGTCTTCCACCTCCACTTTTACTTTATCGATCTTGCGAATGGTTTTCTCGGCGAAGTGCGTGTTGCCGATGTAGAAAAGCGTAATGCCCGTCAGAAAGAGGATGCGCGGCATAAAACGCAGCGGCACACCTTCCTCAAACAAGGCATCGACATTTGTATACTTGTCCAGCAGTGCGAAAAGACTGAACCCTCTTTTCTTTTTCTGCGGCTCCTGTACCACCTCTGGCTTCACCCGCTCCGCATTAAATCGGGGCGAGTCTGATTTCTTCACCAATACATTTGAAGCCATACTCAATTTCCTTTAGCTAGTAATTCATTTTACTTTTCTACCCTTCGTCCCTCTTCTCAGCTACCCTTAGTTTGGCACTTCTGGAGCGGCTGTTCTGCAGCAGCTCCTGCTCTGGCGGCGTGATCGGCTTGCGATGCACGGCCTCCAGCGGTTTTATCTCGTTTCCGAAAAGGTCTTTTTCCACCTCCCCGAAAAATCTGCCTTTGGCAATGTAGTTCTTCACCAACCTGTCTTCCAGCGAGTGGTAAGAGATCACCGAGAGCCTTCCACCCGGCTTCAGCACTTGCGTTGCCTGCTCCAGCATCTCCTCCAGGGCCTTCATTTCGTCGTTCACTTCTATGCGCAGCGCCTGAAACACCTGCGCCAGGTACTTATTCTCTTTCCCCTTCGGTGTGCAGGAACTGATGGCCTGCTTAAAGTCACTTATTGTCTGCAGCGACTGCCTGTTGCGTTTCTCCACCACGGTGCGGGCCAGTGTTTTAGCGTTTTTCACCTCCCCGTAAATGCCGAAGATGCGGTGCAGCTGCTCCTCCGAGTAAGTCTCCAGCACCTCACTTGCCGTGATACCTGCTTCAAAGTCCATCCGCATGTCCAGAGGACCATCAAAGCGGGTCGAAAAACCCCGCTCCGGCACATCGAACTGATGCGATGAAACACCCAGGTCAGCCAGCAAGCCATCCACCTGCTTTACCCCGTACAGGCGCAGGTACTTTTTAAGGTCGCGGAAGTTGGCGCGCACAAACTGAAAGGTTGGCCCCTCCAGCTTCTTCGACTGCTCTTCTGCATCCTTGTCCTGGTCAAAACTATAAAGCTTACCCGTTGTAAGCTTCTGCAGGATGTGCAATGAGTGGCCCCCGCCACCAAACGTCACATCCACGTATATTCCGTCCGGCTTAATAGCCAACGCTTCTACCGACTCCTCCAGTAATACCGGGCGATGATACTCCATTACACAAGCGGCTCCTCGGCCGGTTTATCACCCAAAAACTTTTGGGCAAGCTGTGAGAAATTCTGCTGGTCTTTGATCAGGAATTCCTCGTAACTATCAGGATTCCAGATCTCCACGCGGTTACCAAGCCCCACCACAATCGCTTCCTTCTCCAGGTTGGCAAACCTACCCATAGACTTCGGAACGATGAAACGACCAGCACCATCCAACTCAATCTCGGTGTTGCCCCGAAAGAAGTTCCGCTGAAAATGACGGTACTCCTCGTTGAATTCGTTCAGGCCGGCCACCTTGTCGTAAATCACTTTCCATTCTGCCTTTGGGTACAAAACCAGGCAAGGTTCAAACCCTCTCATCAGCACCACATGATTGCCCGACGCCTCCGGCAGATTGGCTTTTATCTTTGCAGGTAAAACCAACCTTCCTTTCGGATCGATCTTGCATTCATACTCGCCAGAGAGAAAGTTCATAGGCAGCCAGGGTTTAGCCCATATAGACTTAGGACTATACAAATGTAGCGATTCAGCAAAACTACACAACCACTATCTACCACTTTTTACCACTTTGTGGATAAATTATGGTAATCCACACCACTTATCCACATTATCCACACCACCTCCCCTTTATTTTGGGTATAACTTTATTTGCAGCAGACGCTGCTTTTAGCTAAAATACGAGCACATACTAAATTAACTTATTGATTACCAATAGATTATTTATTAAGTATAGTAAAATTACTATTTTATATAGCTATTACACTTAATCCTGAAATGCATCTGTAAAAGTGGGGGAAAGTGGCATAGATTTACCACGGGTGGAGCAAAGTGGTAGAAGATTTCGTATATTTGCAGTGTGAGATACACCCACAGACATATCGCTGTTTTACTCCTTGCTTTCAGTGTATTGCTGGGCTCGGTGGGTGTTGCGCTCAGTGAAACAATCTGCCGTATGGCTGGCACGGATACTCGTATCGCAGCCAGTGCAGATGCGTGCTGCAGCAAGCCAAGGCAAGCCGAGGAAAAAGACAGCTGCTGCGAAAAGGAAGTGTCGTATGACAAACTGGAGCCTGTGGCAGCCCAGAAACAGCATACCCTGCTGGTGCCGGTGTTTTTCCTGACTCCTTTAAAGCCGCTGCTACCACAGCAGATAATCGCCGCCGAAGCCAAAGTTTATACTTATACCGACTCTTCTCCGCCGCTCCACGGCCGAAATTTGCTGCACCGTATCCAGGTGCTGATTGTCTGATCCTGCCATTTATTCTGTATAGCGCTAAAATTCAGTTAGCGTTGTGAATCAATTCCAGCAGTATTCAACAATCAACATAACATGTCTATCATACAAAAAGGTAAATTCTGGCACCTGACTTTGGCCCTGCTTGCCATACTTAGCCTGCCTTCCCAAGCCACAGCTCAGCGCCTGCAGGGCAAGGTGGTCGATAAAAACAACACTTCCCAGCCACTTATAGGTGCGAACGTAGTATGGCTGGGCACCGACAAAGGCACTGCTACAGACGCCTCCGGCAGTTTCTCCCTGGCACTGGCTGATGCCGTGTCTCCTACTATTGTGGTGACATACATTGGCTATACCCCTGACACGATAGCCGTGCAGGGCAAGAGCACCGTTACTGTGGCACTTGGTTCGGCCAGCGGCCTGAAGGAAGTGGTGGTAGAGGGCCAGGTGGAGCGGCATTCCGCGCTAACATCTACCCAGACGGAAATCATTACTGTTCGGGACCTGGAGAAATCAGCCTGCTGCAACCTGGCGGAGAGCTTTGAGACGAACGCCTCTGTGGAAGTTTCTACCACCGATGCCGTTTCCGGTGCCAAGCAGATACAGATGCTGGGGCTGGACGGTGCTTATACTTTACTCACTACGGACAACGTGCCGGCGTTGCGCGGCCTCGCCACGCCTTACCGCCTAAATTACCTTTCGGGCACCTTCATCGGCTCTATTGACATCATTAAGGGAATGGGCTCGGTGCTGAACGGCTATGAGTCTATCTCGGGGCAGGTGAACGTGAGCCTGCGGGACCCCGCCAAAACCGAGCGCCTGTACCTGAACCTGTATGGCAACCACCTGGGCCGGTACGACGCTAACCTGAACCTATCCACCAACCTAGGCAGCAAGTGGAGCACATTGCTGATGCTGCACACCGACCAGCTGCACCACCGCGTGGACCGTAACAACGACGGGTTCATGGACCTGGCGGTAGGCTCGCAGTATAACGTATACAACAAGTGGAAATATGAGCACGGCGACTGGGTATCGGAGTTCGGAATTAATGCCTTGACCGAGGAGAAAATAGGTGGTCAGTTAAAGTATAGCGAAAACCAATCTATCGCGGCGCAGCCATACTACGGCACCGAGTCGGATGTTGACAGGCTGTCTGGTTTTAACAAGACTTCCTACACTTTCCCGGGCAAGCCTTACCAGAGTATAGGGCTCATCACGTCGGCCACACACCATGCGTTTACCTCGCAGTATGGCTGGCGCGCCTATAACGGGGAGCAGAACAGTGCCAATGCTCGGCTGATTTTCCAGTCCATTATTGGGGACACCCGCCACACGTATAAAACTGGGCTCAGCTATACATTAGAGGATTATTCCGAGAGCCTGTCCGATTCTGCCTTCAGCAGAACGGAGCGCATACCGGGTGCCTTTGCAGAGTATATATACAACAATGCCGCCGACTTAACAGTGGTGGCAGGCGCCCGTGTGGATTACCACAACCTTTATGGCACCGTCTTCACGCCAAGGCTTAACATCAAGTATGATTTCTCCCCCACCTCCATTGCCCGTATCGCGGCAGGCCGTGGCTTTCGAGTGGCGAATCCCATTGCAGAGAACACCGCTGCCTTGGTGAGCTCCCGCCGCATACGTGTGGAAGAGGCGCTAGACCCGGAGGAGGCCTGGAGCGTTGGCGGGTCGTTTACGCACTACTTCAAACTGGCCAACCGCCCCGGCTCTTTTGTAACGGATTTTTACCATACCAGCTTCACAAACCAGGTGGTGACGGACATGTACAGTTCCCCGGGGCAGGTCCTTTTTTACAACCTGAAAGGCCGCTCGTTCTCCAACAGCTTTCAGGCGGAGGTGCAGTATGAGATTCTGCGGGGCTTTGATGCCAAGGCGGCTTACAAGTACTACGATGTAAGGACCAGCTACAAAGGCGACCTGCTGCAGAAACCGATGATCCCGGAGCACCGCTTTTTTGTGAACCTAGGCTTTGCTACACCTTTTGATAAATGGCGCGCTGACCTGACCACCCAGTTCTTTGGCCTGATGCCACTGGCCACGCTGGAGCATCAACCGGCGCCGACAGAAATGCAGGAGCGCACCTCTGACCGCTTTATGACGGTGAACTCACAGGTGACGCGGGCGTTTAAGCGTTGGGATGTGTACCTTGGCGTGGAGAATCTGCTAAATTATCGCCAGCCTAACCCAATTATCGGTGCGGATGAGCCTTTTGGCAACAATTTTGATGCTAGCATGGTATGGGGTCCGATTACGGGCCGCACGGTGTATGCCGGCCTTCGTTACAGAATTGATTAATCAATAATATTTAGAAAATATCATCCTCTTAAACACAGAAAAATGAACAAATTCAAAGCACTTCTTTTCTCCATAGTTTTAGCTTTTATGAGCTTTGGCGTGCAGGCCCAGCAGGGAAACAAAGAAACGGTAAAGATCAAAACATCTGCCGTTTGCGACATGTGCAAAGCCACCCTGGAGAAAGCCATGGCGTATGAGAAAGGTGTTAAATCATCCAGCCTCGACGTGAAATCTAAAGTATTGACGGTGGTGTTTGATAGCCGCAAGACAAATGCAGCGAACATTGCCAAGGCTGTGACGGAGACAGGGTATGATGCCGATGACAAGCCGGCACAGGAAAGAGCGTACAACCGCCTGGACGACTGCTGCAAGAAAGAGGCAGGCGACCATTAGACAACACAGGCATTAAAAACAGGAACGGGGAGCTGCAAGCAGCTCCCCGTTCCTGTTTTTAATGCCTGTGTGAAAGCTATTTAGAAGCTGAAACCCAGGTGTATGCCAATGGATAGCACTGCTGTGCCTTTTGTGTAGTAGAAGTAGCCAACACGGCCACCCGCCACCCCATTTCGTAAAATACTGAAGTCGTTTTCAATAAAAGCATCAACACCAATATCAGTGGTCTTAATGTGTGTCACGGAGCCATCCTGCGTTCCCTGGTCTTCCGGGTCAGAGCTAATTTCCGAACGGTGCCGCACCGCCGGCCCCACCCCTAACCTGAAGGCAACGGACTCATTCTGCATTAGGTCGAACGTGCCCTCCACGGAGGCCATGTAGAATGCATTCTGTACCGTGTAAATCTGCATTGCCTCGTCGTAGTTCTTTGCTGAAAGCAAACCTAGGTTTACCCCCACGCCAAAGCGCTTGCCCACGTAGTGGTGCAGCGTATTTTGAAACAGAAGCCCCTGGCTATCAGAGTCAGAAAGAAAAACATAGTTAATACCAGCTCTTAGTGAGCCAGGGTTACTGCTTCCTCCTATCTGGGCCTGCAGCACAGGCGCCTGAAGGCATAAGAGTACAAAAAGAATAGCAGAGGCGAGTAAAGGCTTCATAAAGATTAGGGAAGATATATATAGTACGACGGGTTTAAACCCTATAGCATACGCACAGCACCCATCGGCTGTTACACTTCTTTCTTATCATTGCCCTTATACTTAGCCCTTATACTTGGCGGGGCAACTTCAGGTCTTTGCTTTATACAGCTGCCACCAAGGCAGATAGGGCTTGTCGTGGTGCTCGTAGTGATAGCCAAAAAAATAACAACTGATAAACGCCCAGAGGTGGTTCTTGGCTTGCGTGCCCGATTTGTGCCTGTTGTCCGCAGGATGTTCTCCGCGGTGCGGCAGGAAGGTGCCGAAGTAAAAAAGCTGGAAAGTGGCAAGTATGGCCGGCAGCATCCAGAATAGAATCACGTTCCACAGCGGGAAATACAGCTTCAGCACATTAAACGTAATGGCCATCAGCGCAATTTGCCACCAGGTAATGTACTGCTTCAGAAAGCTAAGGTACCAGGGCCAGAAGCTGCCTGAGTGGTAATCGGGATCCTTGTCGGTGGCTACGTGGCGGTGGTGCTGGTGGTGCTTGGGCAGCAGGCGCGGATACCAGTTGTAGGCAAACAGAAATGCTGTCACCGTGCCGATAGCTTTGTTCAATTTCGGCTTTCCGGGCGCTACAACACCGTGCATGGCGTCATGGGCGGTAATAAAGAGGCCGGTGTAGAGGTGGGTTTGCACCAGTATAAACAGGTACGTCAGCGGAGAGGAGAAGTCAAACGAGCTCTGCAGCAGGTACGCCAGCAAAGCAAACCAAGCTACCAGAATAACTGCGGCTACGGCTACTCCCCTGTAATCACTGCTCCTTTTTATGGCCATGCATGAAACACTACTGGTGGTGGTACTTCTTAACGTGAACGCGCTGGTTAAAATTCACCTTTCAGCAAAGCATCGCGCACCTGCTCCATCAGCCACATAGGTGTGGAGGTAGCCCCACAGATGCCAATGCTGTCGCCGGGGCTAAACCAGTCCGGCTGCAGTTGCTCTGCCTTGGAAATAAAGAAGGTGTTCGGATTCGTGTCTTTGCACACGTGGTACAGCACTTTGCCGTTGCTGGACTTGGTACCCGATACAAAAACTACCTTTGTAAACTTAGAGGCAAACTTACGAAGTTCCTTGTCACGGTTCGATACCTGCCGGCAAATAGTATCGTTGGCGTTCACCTGATAGCCTAATTCCTCCAGCTGTCCCTTTATACTGTAGAAGCTGTGCGTGCTTTTGGTTGTCTGGCTGTAGAGCGTAATGTTAGCCGGAAGCTCGTGCCGCAGCAACTCTTCCATACTTTCAAACACCACGGCCTCGTTACTGGTCTGGCCAAGCAAACCCATAACCTCTGCGTGGCCGTGCTTGCCATAGATAAAAATCTTATCTTTTTTGTCATAGGATGATTTAATGCGGTTCTGAAGCTTCAGCACCACCGGGCAGGAGGCATCTACTAATGTTAGATTGTTCTTCAAAGCTGCCTGGTACGTTTCCGGTGGCTCGCCGTGGGCACGGATAAGCACAGTTTCGTCCTGTAGTTCCCGAAATTGCTCGTGATTTATGATGCGCAGGCCCTGCTGCTGCAGGCGTTCCACCTCCTCGTCGTTGTGCACGATATCGCCCAGGCAATATAGGTACCCGCGCTCCGCCAGGATGTCCTCGGCCATCTGGATGGCATAGACTACTCCGAAGCAGAAACCAGAGTTGGAATCGATTGTGACGCTGAGGGTTTCCATATACCTATTATACAACTACCCGGGAATATTGTTTAGCCGACTTTCGCGCTTTAATCCCCTCATACACAGAAATAGTGAGCAGCAGCATCAGCATGGAATACATGGAGTCTTCCACCGGTATAGATACAATCCGCAGCCCCAGGTTGTAGCTGTCGTTGTACCACACAATGGGCAGGTATGTCAGCACGCCGTTCACGAGCAGGAATGGCACCAGGTGCACCAGGTACGCCAGGTAAAAGCGGCCCAGGTGGCGGGTGCCGAACAGGCGCAGATGCACCAGGTGCAGCAGGGCAAGCAGCATGAAGGTGATAGAGGTATAAAGCGCTGAGATGTTGAAAACGGCGATCAGCGGAAGTATAATGATCAGTGCCACGGCAATGCTTTTGGCATAGGGCTGCAGCAGGTCTTTGCTGATATAGGCATTCAGCACCTCGTAGATGAATACGCAGGCATAGGGCACGGTAATAAAGAAAAGAATCTCCTCAAGGGGCAGGTTAAAGAAGTAGATGCCTGTCAGGTACTCCTCGTTAAAGCCCCACACGCCCATGGAAGTGAACAGCGCATCCCAAACTATAAAGAAAACAGCGTTGGCAAGTATGGCCGGAAAAAGGGCGCCCCAATTTTTATAAAAGGCCACTTTCTTATCGAAAGACAACAGGAAGGGGAAAAGAATGGTGAAGATATTCAGGTACAGGTACAGATACATGAAGCAGGATTATAAAAAGGGTGTATGTGCTATCAGCGAAATCATCAAGAAGCAATCCCTTTAGAAAACCGAAAGCACCAAACACTGCCGTTTAACTCCTCTCCCGCAGATCAAATGTCGATGCGCTGCAATACCTTCTTCTCCGCAGGCGTAGTGTGTTCTTTCGAAATCATGAAATCAAGTATGGTGCGTGCCAGCTCCGTTGGCATACCTGATTTTGGGTGCTCTTTTAATGCCTCAATTACTATTTTTTTGTCTTTCTCGATATTCGGGCTTAGGTTCAGGTAACGCGGCACATAATACTCCACCGTAAACCTGAGGAAGCGTATTTCCGGATTATCCGCGTCCTTCTCCACCGCTTTCTCAAAAATGGCCGCCGCAGACTTCACCTGCTTTAGCTTGCTGTAAGGGTTCCAGACATACTTGGCCATCACAGCCTCCGACGCTGCTTTGTAAGCCAGCACCGAGGCATCTTCGCCTTTGTAGGCCATCATCTTCTTGTTGAAGCGCGAGGCCACGTCAGCGTCCAGGCTGGCTGCCCGATACTCCTCCCTCAGCACCGTCAGCTTGTAACTGGAGGGGTTGTCGGCAAGGGCTATCTGAACTATAAAAAGTAAAAAAAGAAACGGTAATTTATTCAGCATTTAGATTGCATTAAGTCTGTACTTGACGTACGAACCCAACAATAGTGCCAGCTTCGTATTATCAGGTACTCTTACGCGCTCTTCCAGAATATGGGTTGCAGGCAGTGCCTGTATCTTCCGGAAAAGTTTAAGATAGTAAACGTATGCCAGGTACACCCCCATCCGCGCCGTGCGCGGAAGCGCCATAATGCCGGCGTAGGCCTCGTCAAAATCTTTCCGGATGTCTGCCTCTATCTCCTCTTTGCACTGGTTGCTAAACTTCTGGTACTCCACTTTCGGAAAGTACACCCGTCCGCGCTCCTTAAAATCGCTTTTCATGTCGCGCAGGAAGTTTACTTTCTGGAACGCCGCGCCCAAACTGCAGGCAGGCTTCTTCAGGCGCTCAAACATTTCATTGTCTCCCTCGCAGAACACCTTCAGGCACATCAGGCCCACTACCTCGGCAGAGCCGTAGATATATTCCTCGTAAAGGGAGCGGTCGTAAACTTGATCATCTAGATCCATCTCCATACTTTTCAGGAAGGCCTGGATGTAAGATTTGTCTATTTTATACTTGTTTACCACACACTGAAAAGCGTGCAGCACCGGATTCAGGCTTAACTGCTGGTCAATGGCTTCGTAGGTTTGCTTCTCGAAGTCCTGGAGCAGTTTGCGCTTGTCATGGCCATGGAAAGTATCCACAATCTCATCGGCGCAACGCACAAACCCATAGATGGCGTAAATGGGCAGGTGGAATTTTTTATGCAGCGTTTTGATACCCAGCGTGAACGAGGTGCTGTAGGCCTGGGTAATTACTTTGCTGCACTGCATACAGGTATCTTCGAAAAGCTGCTCCATTCACTTGCTGTTTAAAATCTTTTATACGGTGACAACGGCGGGCAAGGCAAACTCCTTCGCCACTTCCTTGGCCACCACCTGCCCCGAGATAAGCGAGGGCGGCACACCCGGGCCCGGCACCGTTAGCTGCCCGGTATAAAACAGGTTCTTTACTTTTTTGCTCTTCAGGCTTGGCTTAAGTATGGCGGTTTGCAGCAGCGTGTTGGCCAGGCCGTAAGCATTGCCCTTGAAGGCGTTGTAATCTTTTATAAAGTCGCGGTGGGCGTAACTTCGCTTGTACACAATGGCACTCCGGATTTCCTGCTTCGTAAGCCGCTCCAGGCGGTCCATCACCAGGTTAAAATATTTCTCGCGCAGTTCCTCAGTATCCTCCAAGCCAGGGGCCACTGGTATAAGTATAAACAGGTTCTCGCAGCCTTCCGGTGCCACAGCAGGATCCGTAACGGAAGGCGCCGAAACATAGAACAGCGGCTTTGTCGGCCACTTCGGGTTTGTGTAGATCTCCTCGGCATGCGGCCCGAAATCCTCATCAAAGAAAAGGTTGTGGTGCTGCAGGTTCTGCAGCCGCTTGCTCACGCCCAGGTAAAACAGCAAAGACGACGGCGCCATCACGCGGTCTTCCCAGTAGGCATCGGTGTAGCTTCGGCTGGTTTCGGGCAGCAGTTCCTTCTCCACATGATGATAATCGGCACTGGCCACCACCACATCGGCCTGGAAGGCATCGGTAGAAGTCTGCACCCGGTGCACAACTTGTTTCTCCACCTGCAACTGCTGCACATCCTGGTTATAGCGGAACTTTACGCCCTTTTCGGTAGCGAGCTTTACCATGCCCTCCACTATCTTGTGCATGCCGCCCATCGGGTACCATGTTCCAAGGCTGATATCGGCATAGTTCATGAGGCTGTAGAGGGCGGGGGTATTTTGCGGCAAGGCGCCCAGAAACAAAATCGGAAACTCCATCAGCTTGATGATCTTATCATGCCGAAAGAAACGACGGATATGTTTGTGGAACGACTGAAAAACATCCATCCGGATCACATCCAGCAGCAGGCGCGGGCTCATGAACTCGGTTAGGGAGCGGCCTGGCTTGTACACCAGTTGGTTGATACCCACCTCATACTTGTATGCGGCCTGCTCCAGGAACTTGTCGAGCTGCTCGGCGCTTCCCTTCTCCATACTTTCGAAAAGAGCATGCATTTGCGGCATTTGAGCTGGGATGTTTACAAAATCATTTTCGCCGAAAATAACGGCGTAGGAAGGATCCAGCCTCTTGAGATCATAGTAATCAGAGGTGCTTTTGCCGAATTTATTGAAGTATGACTCGAACACGTCGGGCATCCAGTACCAGCTTGGGCCCATATCAAAGGTAAACCCATCTGCTGAGAAGCTTCTGGCCCTGCCGCCGGGGCTGTCGTTCTTCTCCAGTACGGTTACCTCATACCCTTGGTCGGCCAGGCTGGTGGCAGCGGCTAAGCCGGAGAAACCAGACCCGATCACAATCACGCGTGTTCCTATCATACTACAAGATACTCTTTTAAACGTCTTGTTGGTACACCTTCAGCGCCTGCTTCAGCTCTTTACGGGCAATGTGTATGCGGTTTTTCACGGTACCGATAGGAATACTTAGTTTATCGGCAATCTCCAGGTACTTGTAGCCTACATAGTACATCATGAAAGGCGTGCGGTGCTCCTCGCTTAAGTTGGCGATGGCTTTGTTTATATCATTCATGACGAAGGTTGCCGTGCCTTTGTTCTGAGTTACATAGCTTTCGTCAGTGTTCAGGTACTGCAGGTACTCGGAGCTGTCAACTTTACTGCTGCGCTTGGTAACCTTGTTGTAGTTGTTGATGAAGGTATTGCGCATGATGGTGTACAACCATGCTTTCAGGTTGGTGCCGGCCTTGAACTTGTCGCGGTTAGTCAATGCCTTCAGCATTGTTTCCTGCACCAGGTCCTTGGCATCGTCCGTGTCGCGCGTGAGGTTCATGGCAACCGGCCGGAGCGACTGTGCCACATTTTGTACGAGATTGTTGAATTCTATTGCAGTCATCTTGTTTAATGTATCAAGGTGTAACCATAAACAAATATACGATGTCTACTGAAATAAAAACAGTTTTGTCTAACTTATTTTGTAAATACCTTAAACATTATCGATAAACAACCTATCAAAGCCTGTGTATGTACACTTTATTATGGTAAACGACAAAACGAGTCCGGGCCCCTGCCGCTTTCGAAACAAACGAAAACAGCCGGAGCCCGGATTGGGTGCTGAAATAATTTTTTACCCTTTAAAAAGGGCGATAAAATCAGCCATGCAGGGGATGCGTACAACATTCTGCGGCAGAATCAACCCCTCCTGATGCACCTGATAGCCATACACATAGATGGTACTTCGGGTAAATCTGTCGGATAGCTTATTGATGTAACCCTGCACCTGGTCGCGCTCCGGCGATGTGGTGAAGGCCGTGCAGATGTGCGCAGTTTTGAATTGTTCGTGCGTAAGCTCCAGATCCTTGAAAGGCAGGTTTTGCCCCAGGTAAATTACCCGCTGCCTGTTAGCCCGAAGAATGTAGTTCATGTACAGCAGCGCCAGCTCGTGCAGTTCGTTCTCTGGCAAGTATAAAATGAAGGTGTCGGCGTTGTCTTTCCAGCGCGCCGGCTGCCCGTCGATGGCCACCAACAGCTTTTGCCGGATCAGGTTGCTTACAAAGTGCTCGTGGGCAGGCGTGATGTTGCCTGTTTGCCAAAGGATACCAATCTTGTTCAGGAAAGGATACACGACGTCCTGCATCGTGTTCAGGAAGCCCATTTGGATGGTGGCGGTGGAAAGGGCCTTGTCGAACTTTTCCTCGCTCATATCGATCATGGCTGATACCAGTGCGCTTACCTGGTGCGAGCACACACAGGGTTCATCGCAGAGCTGCTGCACCTTCTGCTGTATCTGCTCCGAATCCATCTGCGCTATCTTCGATATCTTATAGCCCCTGTCGTTGAGCAGCGAGATATTAAGCAGCGACTTCAGGTCTTCATCATCGTAGAAGCGAATGTTGGTGTCAGTCCGTTTGGGGTTCAGGATGCTGTAACGCTGTTCCCATATCCGGATGGTATGCGCCTTGATACCTGATAAATGTTCGAGTTCCTTAATAGTGTACTGAGCCACGTTTCTCCTGTTCCTGTTTGTTCACAATTTCATAGGCTGACCGGAAGTAGCGCGGAGCCACCCACAGCATACCAAACGATTCGGAACCATGCTTGCCCTGCTCCTTGTGGTGCACCTTGTGCGCCATGTTTAAAGCTTTGAGGTAAACATTAGACGTTTTGCCAAACAACCTGATGCGCCGATGTATAAAAATATCGTGTATCAGGAAGTAAGCCACACCATACAGCGTAATGCCCGCTCCTATCCAGAACCTGTAATCTATGGGGTCGGTGCCGAATATAAAAAACAGCATCGACAAAAAGCCATAGTAGGCAAAAAACAGGTCATTTAACTCAAAAGCGTGATTGTGCCTGGTGTGGTGTGACTTGTGGAGAAACCAGAGAAAACCGTGCAGCACATACTTGTGCATTACCCACGCCACTCCTTCCATGGCCACAAACGTCAAAAGCATAATTCCGATGCCTGTCAGCATACTCACAGAACAGTAAGTTTAACCAATAGTTTTGAATAGTAAACAAAGTTTACCACTTTATCTGCTCCTTGTTCAGGAAAGCGGCAATACCGCGCTGGCAATCCTCACTGCTGCGGGCCACGGCATTCATCTCGGCGGCGTACTGCAACCCTTCCTCCAGGCTCATTCCCTGCACCCGGGCAATCATCTCCTTCGTAGCCTCCATCGACTGCTTTGAGTTTTCGGCGCAGAGTTTTTGGGCAAAGGCAAAAACGCGCGACTCCAGTTCCTCGGCAGGCACCACCCAGTTCACCAGGCCAATCTCCTCAGCCTCGGTAGCCGAAATCAAATCGCCGGTTAGCAGGAGTTGTTTGGCTTTGGCCTCACCTATTTTGCGCAGCAGGAACACTTTCACGATGGCCGGAATAAAGCCGATCTTTACTTCGGTATAGCCGAACTTCGCCTCCGGCACCGTAAATCCGAAATCACAAATGGCAGCCAGCCCGCAGCCGCCCGCAATGGCGTGGCCGTGTATCTGGGCAATCACTACTTTTTTGAGGGTATAGATCATCCGGAACAACTCCATCAGGTGGGTGGAGTCCAGCAGGTTCTCGTGGTAGTCATTTTCCTGCAGGCGCTGCAGGTACTCCAGGTCGGCGCCGGCGCAAAACACCTTGCCCGCCGCACGGAGCACAATCACCTTGCTTGCCTCGTCTTCCTCGGCAAAGGCAAAGGCGCGCTTCAACTCGGTTACAACTTCAAAATTCAGTGCATTTCTTTTTTCTGGGCGCGACAGGGTGATAAAGCCCACTCTGTCTTTTACCTCATAGTTTACAAATTCCAGTGTTTGCTGTGCAGCAGTGTTGGACACGTCAGTCATGGTAGCTCGTCTTTATATCTTTCGGAAATAATTAGCCTGGAAAACAAATATACGCAAGTATGGGCGCAAAGCTTTCTTTACTCCCTCTTAATACGGCTATTCCCCAAACGCGCACGCACGCAGCTCTTTTAAAAGTATAACCAGGCACATTCCGTCAGTATCAACCTTTTACCAGACGAAACGTTTAAAAATATATTTGCTAACGAACGTTAGGTTGCATATATTTGTTAGATATATATGGAGGTACTATTGAGCAGAAAAGAACAGATAGAGAAAACAGCCACGGCGCTTTTTAAGTCAAAGGGTTTTTCAGCTACTTCCATGCGTGACCTGGCGAATGCGCTGGGTATTGAGGCCGCCAGTATTTACTCCCACATCAAATCGAAAGAGGAAATACTGCAGCGGGTTTGCTTTAAGATGGCGCAGGAGTTTTTTGAGGCCATTGATGCCGCCGAAGCGAATGCGGGCACTGCTACAGACCGACTGAAACGTGCCATTGCCGCCCACGTGCAGGTGCTCACTCAGAACACAGAGGCCTCTGCCGTGTTCCTGCACGAGTGGCGCCACCTGAGTGAGCCGATGCTGGCAACTTTCCTTTCGCTGCGCGACAAGTATGAGGCCCGCTTTCGGAACATCATCAGCACGGGCATCAGCAGCGGCGAGTTTAGTGTGCCGGACGAGAAATTTGCCGTGCTCACGATACTGTCGGGGCTAAACTGGATTCATACCTGGTACAAGCCGGAAGGCAAAATGACACCGGCTGAGATTGCCGAAAACCTGACACAAATGCTACTAAATGGCCTGACGACAAAAAAGCAGGCTTTGTACGATACACACGCTCACCTTAATACACCTAACTAGTCTACCTTTATCAGCTGGGCCGGAAACGGCTCAGCAACCTTTTATTCTTGAACCTTTAAACTATAGATATTATGTACGGAGGAGGAAACGTTTTCGAGGCTACTAAATTCGACGACCTGCAGACAGAAGACCCTGCAAAAATGGCCGAGTTCGAAGCCCGCATCGCGCGCGGTGAGAAGATCGAGCCGAACGACTGGATGCCAAGTTTGTACCGCAAGCAGCTGATCCGCATGATCGAGCAGCATGCGCATTCTGAAATTATCGGTGCCCTGCCAGAAGGCACCTGGATTACGCGTGCCCCCGGCTTCCGCCGCAAAATGGCGCAGATGGCTAAGGTGCAAGACGAGGTAGGACACGCGCAGTTGCTTTACTCTGCCGCTGAAACACTCGGCAAGTCGCGTGAGCAAATGCTTACGGACCTGATCAATGGCAAGTCGAAGTACTCCAACGTGTTCAACTACCCAGCCTATACTTGGGCAGATTCCAATATTATCTCCTGGTTGATTGACGCGGGTGCGATTGTGAACCAGATGGCGAATGCCAAAGGCTCTTATGGTCCTTACTCCCGCGCACTGGAGCGTATTTGTGCCGAAGAGGCTTTCCACCTGAAGTATGGCCACGATGCCGTGGTACATATGGCAACAGGATCTCCGAAGCAGCGCGAAATGATTCAGGCAGCGCTTAACCGCTGGTGGCCTCCGATCATGACCTTCTTCGGTCCGTCCGATAAAATGAGTACGCATACTGAAACGCTCATGCGCTGGAAGGTAAAAATGGCTTCCAACGACGAATGCCGTCAGCAGTTCCTAGACATGTACGTGCCGAAGATCTGGGAGCTTGGATTAACCCTTCCTGATCCGAACCTGAAGAAGAATGCTGCCACCGGCGAGTGGGAGTTTACAGAGCCGGATTGGGATGAGTTTAAGCGCGTGATCAATGGCGATGGCCCGTGTAACGCCGAGCGCCTTGCTGTACGCCGTACTGCTGAAGAGCGCGGTGCCTGGGTACGCCACGCCCTGCTCAACCCAAAAGCGAAATACGTGAAGCCGCTAGCTTAGCGGCAATTATAAAATTAGAAATCTTGAATTATGAATGGCAGTATGAGAAAAGCCCTTGTGCAGTTTCTCATACATCATTTATAATTCATCATTCATAATTCAGAAAGATGAGCTTAAAGTCCCTTGACCCGAGAGTAACACGGTTAAACCTGCCCGAGGGCGAGGTGCCGCCGATGGAGGAAAAGTCCGAACTAGACCAGTTTGAAACGTACGAGGTGTTCCATCAGAAGAAGGACGGTGCCGCCCACACCTATGTTGGACCGGTGCATGCCCCGAACGAAGATGTGGCTTTCCTTTTTGCCAAAGAGCAGTATAGCCGCCGCTTTGCGTGTGTTGGCCTCTGGATTGCCCGCACCGAGAACATACAGGTAACGCCTTATGGCAACGATGGTGAAATCGTGTATGACATGCTGCGTGTGGAGGAGCCTGCCCAGAGAAGCGAGCAACCTGAGCCTTACGAGATTTTCCACCTGAAAAAGCGCGGCAAAGCGCATGCCCACGCCGGCCGTGTGATGGCAACTTCGTACATAGAAGCGTTACAGGAGGCAAAGCAGCAATTCGGCGACAAAGGCCCAATCGTGAATGTGTGGGTAGTGAAGTCAAGCGATGTGCTGCAGTCGGCCGAGGAAGACAAGGACATGTGGACGACGGTGCCGGACAAAAAATACCGCGAGGCCATTGCCTATAAGGTAATGGACAAGATCACAAAGTATAAAGAAGCCCATAAAAATACACCTGCCTAATGAACGAGCAAGCGATAAAAGACCTGTTATACAAACTGGCCGACGACCAGCTTATACTTGGCCACCGCAACTCCGAATGGACCGGCTTTGGCCCTATCCTGGAGGAGGACATTGCTTTCTCTTCCATGGCGCAGGACAAGATCGGCCACAGCCTGGCCTTTTACACCTTGCTGCACGAGCTTGGCGAAGCAGACCCTGATACAGTTGCTTTTACCCGCAACGCCAATCAGTTCCACAACAGCCAACTGGTGGAGTTGCCGAACGGTGAGTATGACTTCAGCCTGATCCGACATTTCCTGTACGACAACGCCGAGATCATCCGGTTTGAGATGCTGTCGCAGTCTGCGTATGAGCCGATTGCCAAGGTGGCCATGAAACTGAAGGGCGAGGTAAAATACCACGTGCTGCACGCCAACACCTGGATCAAGAACCTTGGATCATCCACAGAAGAGGCAGTGCTTCGCCTGCAGTCTTCCCTAAATGAGGCGCTGCCCTATGCTTTGGGTATGTTTGAAGTATCCAAGTATGAGCAGGAGTTGATTGATGCTGGAGTGTATGCAGGCGAGGAAGCCGTAAAAGCTGAGTGGCTGCAGCGCATCCAGACAGTGCTTGACAAAACTGAGCTAACGCTGCCTGATCTAGCGAGTATAACTCCCAAATTCGGCGGACGCTACGGGGAGCACACTGAGCACCTGCAGCCACTGGTAGAGGAAATGTCAGAAGTTTTCAAGATCGACCCAACGGCTGAGTGGTAGTTTTTGATGCGTAGCACGACATACGTATCAAGTAGCACGATTTTATCGTGTAATTAAACACTCCTATCATATTCATTAAATCGTGGTACGTGCGTCGTGCTACTTGATACGATCACTAAAAATGGAGCTAACCAAAGAACACATACTAACGCTGCTTGAGGAGGTAAAAGACCCCGAGATTCCGGTGCTCTCGCTGGTGGACCTGGGGGTGATAACGGGTGTGGAGATTTCGGAAGACGAGCACGTAACGGTGAACATGACGCCCACCTTTGCCGGTTGCCCTGCCATGGATTACATGAAGAAGGATGTGGAGCGCACCCTCGACAAGCACGGCATCAGTAAGCACACGGTGATTATGTCGTTTGATAAACCCTGGGACAGCAACAAAATTTCAGACAAGGGACGGCAGCACCTGAAGGAGTTCGGCTTAGCTCCGCCCCCCAAGTATAACATGGTGCTGGACCTGGATATTCTGGAATACGCCACCTGCCCCTACTGCAACAGCGACAACACGAGCATGCGCACACCATTTGGACCTACCCTTTGCCGCTCCATGCACTACTGCAACGATTGCCGCCAAATGTTCGAACAGTTCAAGCCGCTGTAGCAACAGCATCAAGTATAAAAGAGGAGCGCCTGCTATAGTGTTATAGCAGGCGCTCCTCTTTTATACTTAGTTTAATCTTATATCTGCGCCATTTCCTCTTTCACAAAATCAACAAGACTTTTGATGTAGTCCGTGCTGAAGTCGAATTTAATGCCAGCTGCCTCGTATACTTCACCAATGGATACGGTATAGCCCAGGCTCAGGGCACGCTTATAAGCAGCCAACCCTTCAGCTGGATTCTCTTTGTAGTTCTTCCAGACAGCTATCGCACCAAGCTGCGCCATGGCGTACTCAATGTAATAGAATGGCACCTCGTAAATGTGCAGCTGCTTTTGCCACATGAAAGGCTTATACTTCTCCAGCCCTTCCCAACTCACCTCTTTGTGGTTGAAGGTGTTGAAGATGGTTACCCACTCCTGGTGGCGCTCCTCTTGCGTCTGCTCCGGGTGCTCGTACAGCCAATGCTGAAACTTATCGACGGTGGCTACCCATGGAAAAGTTTCCAGCACACTTTCCATGTGCGTTTTTTTCGCACGCTTCAGCTCGTCCTCATCCTCGAAGAAGGTATCCCAGTAATCCATCGAGATCAGCTCCATCGACATGGAGGCCAATTCGGCCACTTCTGACGGTGGGTGCTTAAAGGCGTTCAATCTCAAGTCGCGGGTCAGAAAGGAATGTACCGCGTGGCCGCCTTCATGCAGCATCGTGATCACGTCGCGCAGGCTGGAGGTGGCGTTCATAAAGATAAACGGCACGCCCACCTCATCCAGTGGGTAGTTATAGCCGCCAGGTGCCTTGCCCTTTCTGGATTCCAGATCCAGGTGACCCATGGCACGCATCGTGGCCAGACAATCGCCTAGAAAAGTATCCAGTTTATAGAACACCTGCACCGTCTTCTCCATCAGCTCCTCGCCTGTCTGGAACGGCTCCAGCGGTTTTCGTCCTGTCGGGTCCACATCTAGGTCCCAGGGCCGGAGCTCGTCAACACCTAACTGTTCTTTGCGCTCCTGATCAATTTTGGTGAGCAGTGGCACAATCGTCTCCTCAATAGAATCATGGAAGTCGAAGCAGTCTTGTGGAGTATAGTCGAAGCGCCCCATGGCGGCAAACATGTAATCACGAAAGTTTTCAAAGCCAGCATTCTTGGCCACCTGGTGGCGCAGCTTCAGCAGCTCGTCAAACAGGTCGTCCAACTTCTGGTGGTCTTCGAACCGCCGCTCCTGCACCGCACGCCACGCTTCTTCGCGCTGGGCTCTGTCTGTGCGTTTCAGGCGATCGGCAGCACGTTGCAGCGTTACCTCTTCCCCATCCAACGTCACCGTCATGGCGCCCGTAATGGCGGCATATTGCTGTTGTTTTGTGCTGATTTCAGTCTGCAGCGGGATATTCTCTTCCCGGAAAATTTCCAATGCGCGTTCCACCCCGCGCAAATAGATTCTATACTTTTCCTTGTCCAGCGCTTCCCTGTATGTCGAGTTGATCAGCTTCAGATTAAGCTCATGATCGAGCGGTGCAATATTGGGCTCTATCTCTGAAATAAAATACTGAAAAGCCTGTGTGGTTTCCTCATTCTGAGTGTCACAAGTCATGCGGATATAGCGCCACCCCAAGTCCTCTGAAAGCACGCTTTCCAGTTCACTTCGGTCTTGCATCCACTTTTCGAGTTCCTCTACGCTGTTCACCCCACGCGCCTGAAGTTCCTCGAAGTATGGCTTGATAGTTTCCCATTTGTCTACCCTGAAATCCTCCGAAAGGTAGGCCCGTGGTTTACGCCTGGGAATGATTAGGTTTGTTGTTTGTTGCGTTGTCATTTTGGCGAGAGTGTTTTAGAAGTACAATATAGCTAGTTCTTATGAAAGTACAAAAAAAGAGCAGCGCCATAAGAAAAATCCTCTGGCGCTGCCCTTATATACGTTTCAAAACCCCTATCCGATCTCTATCACCACATTTCCCGTTAAGGGATGCCCCACGCAGTTGAGCACATAGCCCTCTTCCATTTCTGCGTCTGACAGTCCTTCTCGCTCATCCAGGTGCACTTTGCCGCTAAGGCACTTGCCACGGCAGGCGGTACAAAGGCCAGCCTGGCACGAGTACGGCAGGTCTATATCCTGCTCCAGCGCCGCCTCCAGTATGGTCTGGTCTGGCTCCACCGCGAAGCTGTACTCCGCGCCCTCGTAAATGACCGTTACCGTTTGTGTGGTGATCTCCCCGTCATCGTCTGTAGAAGCAACATCGCCATGCTGTGCCTGCTGTTGCTGTTCTACTAGTTTGTTGCTCACAAAGCTTTCCCGGAAGATACGGTCAGCGGCCACGTGCAGCACATTAAGCGCATGGCGCACCTCCTCCATCATTCCCTCCGGGCCGCACATAAAGTATACCGCGTCCTGCAGCTTCGTCAGCTTCAGGCGTTCCATTATCTTGAGGATCAGGCTCTGGTTCAGGCGGCCGCGGTGGTCGCAGTCGTGGGTGGGCTGGCTGTACACGTACTCAATCTGCAGGCGCCCTTCGTACTGCCGCTGCAGTTCTTCCAACTGCTCTCTGAAAATAACCGATTCCTCGTTACGGTTACCGTACACCAGCGTCACCTTACTGTTAGGCTCCTCGCGCAGCACTGCTTTCAGGATAGACATCAGTGGGGTAATTCCACTTCCTGCCCCAAACAGCAATACATGCCGCTGGTTATCCGGAGCGCAGGTCAGGCAGAAATTTCCGAGTGGCTCCATCACCTTGAGCTCCTGCCCCACCTCCAGGTTATCGAGCAGGTAGTTCGACATCATGCCACCGTCTACGCGCTTTACGGTAACAGACAGGCGCGGCGCCTCATGCGGCGTACTGCTCAGGGAGTAAGAACGGCGAATTTCCTTTCCCTCCACAGGCAGTATCAGGGTAAGAAACTGTCCGGGCTTGTAATCTATGGGCTTTTTATCTGGATGTTCGAAATGAATGGTGGCGGCATCGGCCGTTTCTTTGGTGATTTCTACAACCTTTAAATGAAGGTATGGGCTACTCATGCTGTTATATTTTTTCGCTGCTATATTGCTTTAAAACTAATTCCAGGCCCGAAAGTTACGATATTCCTGTTTGTACCGGGAATAATAAATCACAATTATGGTACTAAACCATGTACATACGTGTAAAATATTTTGAATATTAGTTGTAAAATATATAAAAAAAAAGCCGCAACTTTACAGCATGTAACTCAGGCAAGCAGGCCCTCAAGCTTAATTACCCGTGTTCCCTTACCGTACTCCCACTAAATGAAAACAAAATGCTGTACAAACTGACCCTAAAAAACTGTGAAAAAACAGTAGTTGTAGACGACACAACCTACGACTACATTCAGAACAACGCCTATCTGCAACAGATAGAGTTTCTGAAGCACCTGCGCATCCACTCCAACGGCTACGCCTTCTTCCAAAAGAACTGGCCGCTTAAGAATGGCAAGTACCGCAACGAGACGATTTACCTGCACAAGATGATCGGCGAGCAATTGCTGGAGCGGCCGGAAAGCGAACTGAAGCTTTACGTGCACTTCAAAAACGGCAATAAGCTGGATTGCCGCCGCGAGAACTTGGAGTGGGCACCGCTTTGTAAAATCGTGCGCAATACCTCTAAAACAGAAAACAAGCTGGGCGTTCGCGGTGTGCACAAGGAGGCGCAGAAATACCGCGCCATCATCCACCACAACAAGCAGCGCATTAACCTGGGCACCTTCGAAACCCTGCAGGAGGCCGCCCTTGCCTACAACAAGAAGTCGGAGGAGCTGTTTGGCAAAACAAAGAGCCTGAAGACCTACAATAAGGCATTGGAAGAGGAAGCGACTGCGCCAATCAGCTAATTTCTGCTTATACTTGCACTGGCCGCCATATAAAGCGGCCAATGCAAGCTTATGGAAAACTCGCAAGATCTTAGTGCCCTGCTAAGCAGGCACAGCCATGCCTTCGCCCCGGTGCTGGATGCTGACCTGAATTCAGACCAGGTGTGTGTGCTGGATTTCTCAGCCAATAACACGCTGCTTCAGAACACGAACCTACAAAACACCTCTGAATTTGATGCGGCTGTGCAGCAGTTGCTGCGGCAGCAGAACGCCTCTATCGGCGTAGGCGGCTATCTGGAGGATCGTTTTATTTACCGCCGCAGCGCTCATTTTGATGTGGCAGCCGAGAGCCGTAACCTGCACCTGGGTGTGGATGTGTGGCTGGAGGCGGGCACAGCAGTATTTGCGCCGCTGGATGGCACCGTGCACAGCTTTCAGGATAATGACAACTTCGGCGACTACGGACCGACTATAATACTGCAGCACAAACTGGAGGAGGTAACTTTTTATACCTTATACGGCCACCTGAGCCGCACCTCGCTGGAGGGGCTGCAGGATGGAAAAGCTCTCAAAAAGGGCGAAAAAATTGCAGAAGTTGGACCTTTCCCCGAAAACGGCAACTGGCCGCCGCACCTGCACTTCCAGGTTATCCGCGACATGGAGGGCAGGTATGGCGACTTCCCAGGAGTTGCCGCCTCCAGCGATCGTGCTAAGTATAAAGCGCTTTGTCCCGACGCCAACCTGATCCTCAAAAGCCGTCATCTTTCAAAATAGCGCTAAAAAGTGTAGCTTTGTTTTAATGCCTTTATGCAGGCGCTGCTTTAACCGGCAGCGCCTTTATTTTTAAAATCAAACCACAAGTTAACATGACGCCCGACATTGACACCTACCGCGACATGGTCGTAAACTTTGCGATTGTGTACGGCATGCGCCTGCTGGTGGCCCTCGTAATCCTGGTAATCGGCATCTGGGTTATGAAGCGCCTGAACCGGTTTATACAAGCTGTGATGCTCCGTAGAGGAGTAGACGAATCGCTGCGGCCTTTCCTGACCAGTATTTTCAGCGTAATGCTTTGGGTACTCCTGATCGTGATGGTGATTTCGCAGCTGGGGGTCGAGATGACGTCCTTTATCGCCATACTTGGTTCTGCGGGTTTAGCCATTGGCCTCGCATTGCAGGGCAGCCTTTCCAACTTTGCCGGCGGGGTGCTTATACTTACCATCAAGCCGTTTAGGGTGGGTGATTACATCGAGGCACAGGGCCAGGGCGGTACCGTGCACATCATCAACATCTTTAACACGGTGCTTAAAACGGCTGATAACAAAACCATCTATCTGCCCAACGGACCGCTGGCCTCAACGGTGGTTGTCAACTACTCGGTGGAGCCTACGCGGCGTGTGGAGCTGATCTTTAACGTTTCGGTGCACAACGATATCGGAAAAGTACGCCAGCTGATTCAGGAGCTCATCAGCCAGGATGAGCGGGTGCTGCCTGAGCCGGAGCCGGCCATTGTCGTCACCAATTTCGCAGAGCACGCCATCACCATCAGTACCCGCATCTGGTGCAACCGCCCTGATTACTGGAG
Organism: Pontibacter akesuensis; assembly: GCF_001611675.1. Lineage (NCBI taxonomy): Bacteria > Pseudomonadati > Bacteroidota > Cytophagia > Cytophagales > Hymenobacteraceae > Pontibacter > Pontibacter akesuensis. Next base: position 568,721 of record NZ_CP014766.1, read on the forward strand.
CCTTTTCTGGGACATGACTGAACGGGCCAAAGCGACTTTCGAGCAGCACAACATCGCCTTGCCCGTACCGAAGCGCGAGGTGCTCTCCTACCCCGAAAGCGGCCAGCAAGCAGCGGCCTTACCAGTTTAAGTATAAACTACATCAACTAAAAAGAGCGACTTCCGAATAGAGGCCGCTCTTTTTAGTTATTAGCGCAAAATGCTTAGTCGAACTTGATGGCTTTTACAGGCTTGATGCGGGCAATCATGGCGGCCGGGATAAGTATAGCCAGCATGGTCAGCACAATTGTCAGCACGTTTAGGATAATAATAACGCCGATATTCCAGCTGATCGGCACGCGGTCCATATAATAGTTTTCAGGATCGAGCGGTATCAGCTCAAAATAATACTGCAGTGCGCAGAAACCCAGGCCAATGATGTTTCCCCACACCATACCCTTTATTGTCAGGTTCAGCCCTCTGAAATAGAATACCTGCCGTATCTGGGCATCGGTCGCTCCTACGGCCTTCAGCACCCCAATCATGTTTATTCTTTCAATGATCATGATGAACACGGTTGATACCATGTTGAACGTGGCCACGAAAATAATGAGCACCAGAAAGATAATAACGTTTTTGCGGAGCAGCTTCAGCCAGTCGAACAGCTGCGCGTGGCTGTCCGTGATTTTCTCGAGCTGCAGGTCATACAGCATCTGCTCAAAAACCTGGTCGGCCGCCTGGTCAATCTGATCAAAGTCATTCAGCACAATCTCCACGCCGCCCACCAGGCTATCAGGCCAGCCGTTCAGCTCCCGTATCAGCTGCAGATCGCCGAGCACAAACACTTCGTCAAACTCTTCTAAGCCAGTATTGTAAATTCCCTTCACCTTCAGCTTCCGGGCTCGTGGCGGGTTCTGGATAAAATAAAAGATCGCCTCATCCCCCACCTCCAGCTTAAGCTGGCTGGCAATTTTCTGGCTTAACAGCACCTCCTTCGAAGAAGTGGAATCGTTGAACGTGATCAGCTCCCCCGCCTCCAGGTTATTTTGCATCGAGCTTAGGTCATAGTCCTGCTCCACTCCTTTCAGCACCACGCCCAGCACTTCCTCATCGGTTTTAATGATGGCTGTTTTGCGCGCAAAAGCCTGCACCTGCTTGATGCTCTGGATGGAATCCGTAATGCCAATGTTGCGGCTGATGGGCGAGCCTTCGTATGAATTGTTCGTATCATACTTGCTAACCTGCAGGTGCGCCCCAAAGCTGAAGATTTTATCGCGAATCTCGTTTCGGAAGCCCTCCAGTATGGCAAACGACACAATCATGATGGCGATGCCGGTGGCTATACTTATTATTGCTATTTTTGTAACAGACTGGGTGAAAGAGCCAGCCTGTACTTCTGATATTTTATCAGATATGTATTTGGAGATGTTCACTCGCTTCGATTGAATCTTTATCAGCTTTAAAGATAGGTATGAATTTTGACTTATACCTCACAAAAACTATGATACAGCCTTTCTCACTTCTACTCACATCGCTGCTTCTCTCGCTGGGTGGCTGCAGCACCAACCAGGCCCCCGCTACAAGTCAGGAGCCGGCCCAAATGGCCGCACCTGCCCCTGAGCTGGTTTCGGAACCGGTGGCCGAGCCACTGAAAACGGGTGCCGAGCGCATGGAGTTGTACTTGCCAAAGCTGCAGGGTAAGCGCGTGGGACTTGTGGTGAACCAGACTTCTACCATCGGCAACACGCATTTGGTGGATACCCTGATTAGCCGTGGCGTAGACGTGAACATTATTTTTGCGCCTGAGCACGGCTTCCGGGGTGAGGCCGATGCGGGCGCACATATCAAAGATGCGAAGGACCCTAAAACTGGTTTGCCCATTATCTCCCTCTACGGCACCAACAAAAAACCGCTCCCTGAGCAGATAAAAAACCTGGATGTGCTGCTGTTTGACATTCAGGATGTGGGCACGCGCTTCTATACCTACATCAGCACCATGCATTACGTAATGGAGGCTGCGGCCGAAAACGGCAAAGAGGTGTTTATACTTGACAGGCCAAACCCGAACGGGCATTATGTGGCCGGGCCTGTGCTGGAGAAAGAGCAGAAGTCGTTTGTGGGCATGCACCCCATTCCGATTGTGCACGGCCTGACGGTGGGTGAACTGGCCATGATGATTAACGGGGAGAAGTGGCTGGAGGGACAGCGCCAGGCAAACCTGACGGTGGTGCCGATGACGGGCTACACGCACAACACCGCCTATGACCTTCCGGTAAAGCCGTCGCCCAACCTCCCGAACGCACAGGCGATTGCGCTGTATCCATCCCTGTGTCTTTTTGAAGGCACGAACGTGAGCGTGGGCCGCGGTACAGACGCTCCTTTTCAGCTAATCGGCAGCCCGAACTATACGAACAAGGATTTCTCGTTTACACCGCAAAGCACGCCGGGCGCTTCCAGTCCGCCGCACAAGGGCGTTACCTGCTACGGCATGGACTTACGGGCTCCTGCCGATGCGCAGCCCTTCACCCTGGCGTACCTGCTGGAAATGTACCAGAACTCATCCGACAAAGAGAAGTTCTTTAACTCGAACAACTTCTTCGACAGGTTGGCGGGCACCAGCAAATTGCAGCAGCAAATTAAAGCCGGTAAAACAGAGGCCGAGATTGTGGCCAGCTGGGAGCCGGCTTTGTCCAAGTATAAAACATCCCGTAAGCAGTACCTGCTTTACCCTGATTTTAACTAAGCATGACCCAAGAATTGCGCATTGTGTTTATGGGTACGCCGGATTTTGCCGTGCCTACCTTGCAGACACTCGTGGAACACAAGTATAATGTAGTAGCTGTTATCACGGCACCGGATAAACCCGCTGGCCGTGGGCAGAAAATAAACCAGTCTCCGGTGAAGGAGTATGCGGTGGCACAGGGAATTCCGGTGCTGCAGCCTACCAATCTTAAATCAGAGGTATTCCTGGAGGAGCTGCGCAGCTACAGAGCAAACCTGCAGATCATCGTGGCTTTCCGGATGCTGCCTGAGGTGGTGTGGTCGATGCCGGAGTTGGGGTCATTTAACATTCATGGCTCACTGCTGCCAAAGTACCGCGGTGCAGCCCCTATTAACTGGGCCATCATCAACGGCGAGAGGGAAACAGGCGTTACTTCATTTTTCTTGAAGCACGAGATTGATACTGGAGATTTGATCTTTCAGGAGCGCATGCCCATACTGGAGGAGGATGACTTTGGCAGCGTGTATGAGAAGCTGAAGTATAAAGGCGCGGAACTGGCGCTCCGCACCGTGCAGGCAATCGAGCGCAGTGAGGTGCAGACACAGCCGCAGGTGGTGGACACCGAGACAAAACATGCGCCGAAAATCTTCAAAGAAACCTGCGAGATCAACTGGAACCAGCCGGCACAGCAAGTGCGCAATTTTATCCGTGGGTTAAGCCCTTACCCTGCTGCCTGGGCGAAACTGGGAGGCAAGACTTTTAAGATATTTAAAGTTGAGGCGCTGAAAGACGCAGCCTATACCTCCGCGCCCGGCCAGATGCATACCGACAACAAGACCTTTCTGCATGTGCAAACGGCAGACGGAGCCATCGCCATACTTGACCTGCAGATGGAAGGGAAAAAACGCATGCCGGTGCAGGACCTGCTGCGTGGGTTTAGCTTTGAAATTGCACAAGTATGATCGCACTCGTAGTAGCCGCCGCTGAAAACAACGTGATCGGCAAAGACAATGACCTGATCTGGTACCTGCCCGCTGACCTGAAGCACTTTAAAAGCATCACCATGGGCCACCCGATGCTGATGGGCCGCAAAACGTATGAGTCCATTGGAAAGCCGCTGCCCGGCCGCACCTCCATCATCATCACCTCCCAAAAGGATTTTAAAGCGGAAGGGTGTGTGGTGGTGCACTCACTGGAGGAGGCCCTAGAGAAAGGGCGTGAACTGGATGATGACTTATGTATTATTGGCGGAGCAAATGTGTACCAGCAGGCGCTTCCGCTTGCTGATAAAGTATACCTCACACGAGTACACCATTCATTCGACGGCGATGTATTTTTCCCGGAATTATCTCCTGCTGAGTGGCAGGTGGTGGAGGAGGAGCACCATGAGCCGGATGAGAAAAACAAGTACAGCTATACCTTTCAGACGCTGACACGAAAGTAAATCAAGTATAAAAGAGGCGGGCCGCTACAGTGTAGCGGCCCGCCTCTTTTATACTTGCCTGATTCCTTAACGCAGGATGTACAGCTTGCCATACCCGTTTTTGAAGGCTTTGTCTCCAAATGTTATCCGGTGCTTCATCTCCTCCTGGCCTTTGCTCATGATCACGCGGTAGAGGTAAACGCCGTTTGCCAGCTTGTCGCCATACATGTCAGTGCCATCCCAGGCATACTCAGTTTTATTGTTGCCGATGCGTAGCGGGCCGAGTTCTTCCTTCATGATCTCCTTCACTACCTTCCCCGTCACCGTCAGAATCTGGATCTTCATGTGCTCCGGAATTGTGCTGCCGGTCAGGGTGAAGATAAAGTTCGTTTTGGTGGAGAACGGGTTCGGGAACGGGTAAAAGTTCGTCACGCTCGATTCACTGATCACCTCAAAGCCGATGCGGTAAGGCGTTACGCCAGATTCTTTCCCTACTGCATCCTTTGCCCGCACTTCCAGCCTATATTTACCATCCTCAAGCTTATTAGGCTTGTACTCCAGCTTGAAGTCGCTTTTTTCGGTTGCTGGCACGTACTTCACCTCCTGCGGATTGTTCATCAGGTTTATTTCCGTGGCAACCTCAAATTCATTCACCATCACCACCGACATCTGCGACGGGTCCTTCAGGAACACATAATCGTTCTCGTCTTTCACCACAACACTAATCAGCGGGCTTGGCGACACAATATCGCCATCCAGAATCTGGATACCGTCAAAGGCAACATTCATGATCGGGTGCAGTTTCGACTTCACATTAAAGCTCACCTCGTAGATGTTGTTGCCATACTCCTGCTCAGGCAGGATACGCGGGTTCACGTACAAGCTGACTTTGTAATTTCCTTCAAATTGCTTTGTATTGAGCATATGGCTGAACATAACTGTTTCCTCTGGGCCTGCAGGCTTAATTTTAAAAGTAGAGGTAGTAGGTTGCAGTCCATCGCCAGACAAAGTTACCTCTACCGTCAGCGAGTCAGAGAAAGCAGTAGAAGTCAGGTTCTGGAAGGCCATCGGTATCGTCAAACTTCCCCGACCGGCTATCGGACTTAGATCATCGGTACCGGCTTTCACCAGGTCTGGGCGAATTACACCCTCTGGCGCGGCCTCATACAGCACAAACCACTCCTTCAGTTGCGGCGCTGTCCGTGCAGTTGAATCCGATAGAAAAGCAGATAACTTTAGGTTTGGATAGGCTGTGGCATCAATGTTCGATATATCCAGCGACTTCGCCTGCACCCGCTCCTGCAGCACTGTTTCTGCGCCGGTAGCGTCCACACCGATTAGGCTCAGTTTATACTTGTCATCACCGCCCTTATACTTTTCAATATTGTGGTGCAGCGACCCCCATTTCAAAGCCGGACCGATAGTGGTAGAGGTAATGGTACCTGCCTGGCGTGTGGATTCCAGCGTTACGTTCAGTTCTATACTTTGTGCTTTAGCAGGTGTCCCCCCTTCTCTTTCGGCCTCTTCCTTCGAATACGTAATCTCCTGAGCTGTTCCAGGAGCCGCTCCCTTACGGCCTACAATGGCGAAGGGATCACCGGTTTTCAGATCATTAATCAGCACGGATCCGATGCTTCTGAAAACTTCTTTCGCCTCTTCGGTAAAAGTGCTAAAAGGAACATTCTGCATACCTAACACTGCCACATGATAACCTTCAGGCACTACATCCATAAATTGCTTGAGCTTTGCAAGATTGGCAGTAACTACCTCTCCCCTTGAATTCAACAATGGACCCGTATCGAAAAGAAAGTTAACGTCATTACAAGTTGTTTGTCCCGGCAGATTAGTCACAGGTTCCAGGGTGACGTTATTGAAAACGAACATGTAAAAACGTGGCTGACTATTCCACCTACCGCAGTAGAACCCTAATTGCTGTGCACCATCTATAAAGAAACCATAGGGCGGATCTATAAAGCCTACACTTCCGCCTGCTGTTTTAAGATCTAGGAACTTTCGAACAGTACTGAACTTCCATTTACCGTTATCCTGGTCAAGCGAATCAACACCTACCAATTTCGCTTCTTTGAACTGCCCTTTATGGCTCTGCGACCAGCCAGAAGTTACTTCAGGTATATGCCTGAATGAGCTATTTACCCACACCGTGTCCTCTTCAGCACTATAGCTATCAAAGCGTGCACGCCAATAATATACGATGCTGTCTCTCGAACTATTATTATTGATTAGGTCTACATCCCAGGAGGCGAAAGCAGCCGAAGCGCTCTTGCTGTTTTTAACCCAAGGGCTATCAAACGTGCTTGTTGTATCTAACTCAAAGTAAACGGCTCTATCCTCTTTCTCAACATTGGCCTGTACCGTTAAGGCTGCCCTTTGCTTGCCAACTATACTATACTTTAAGGGATATACAACTGACAGACCACTTGAAGAGAGGTAGTGTTGAAATATACTTGTGTTATTATCTTCGTTCAGCTCATCAATTACTTTATCGCTGTCTACGGTTACCTCAAAGATGTTGATACCTAAGGCAGAAACACCCTTGTTAGGCAAGGTTAATTCGACTTGCTTGCTTCTGTAAACAGAGCCTATTTTAAAGTTTTGTGTCGGGCTGACAGTATTATCGGGGAACGTCCTTTTGACTGAAACACTAATAGAGTCTGTTATTGCCTTACCAAGATTCTCAACATTAAAAGACAGCTTAAGCGAGTCTGACGATACAGTTGCAAGGTCTCCAGTGCTGTTCCTTAATTTGAGACTATTATTAGTAACAAGGTAATCAGGCTTGCTTGGGTTGTACAGGTGTACGGCTGGATCACCTTGTAATGCAATTTCCAAAACCAAGGCTACTTCTGTGTTATTTAAATAGCCTTGTGCCATTCTATTTATTACCTCGCGCTGCACCATGCCAAGGGTTTGTCCATAGTATTTTTCACTGCTCAAGCCGATAGAGTAAAAATTAGAAGCATATATGTGCAGCTTATCCGGATAACCAGCACCAACATGCGCAATCATGGCAATAGCACCCTTTTTAGGTGTATTTAGCCAGTCTTCTCCGAATGAGGTATAATTATTTATATAGGCATTCCCGACGTTACACCCATTCATTAATATTACAGGATACTTACCTTCATTACTGTAATTGCTAAGTGCACTGGACACGTAGCCGATGTTGAGGTCTGTATAGGTAGGTGAACTGTGCCCAAAAAAAGTCAGAAGTGACAACCCGGAGTTTACTTCTTTCGAAACATCCAACTCTTCTATAACCTCGCTAAGGTTTTGCCGGGTTTTCTCGGTTACGTTAGCACCCAAAAAAGGACCTTCAGCTATTCGGGTATAAGTGTCTATGTAATTTGAAATATCTCTTATTTCTCTTGCTGTTTTTCCTCCACCTAGATGTAACACATTTTTACGCCAAGGAATACCTGCAGGAGTTGCCTCATAGACTTTAAGTTTATCTAAATAATTGATAATTTCTAAAGCACTCTTGGAAGATACCCGTCCTGTTGCCATTTTGGGAGTATAGTCATTACTTCTGAAATCTACAGAGAACAGAATATCAGAAGCAGGAAACCCTCCTGTAGGAACGATATCCTGAGCTCTGGAAGCAACATTTCTGTAATTTACCTTATCTGCCTCCACTCCTTTGCCGAGCAACAGCAAGTGCTTTTCACGTGCAGATGTGCTCATATAAGAGCAAAACTTTTTGATGCTATTGGAGGAGAACTCGCCGTAGTGAAATTGATTGACAAGATCATCCACGAAAACCAGAAGGGTATCGTATCCTCCTCCGGCTGCTGAACCTCTGTAAGCCGCATATGCTGCAGGGGCTGCAAGATTGCTTGTCCCAACCTTCTGCATCAACACCTTATTTGAAACAATCAGGTAGTTATGTTCTTCCGGTTTAATGTTTCTAAACTTGATTCCCTTGGTACTACCAGCAGGTATGAGTGCTGCGGCGGTGTTAGCCAAAAGCACTTTGCGGCTTATACTTGTTCCATCGATCACAAACCCTTTTCTGCCATCTGCCGCATGGCCTTCAATTCTTCTTACCTCCCCCTTCTCAGTTACATCATAGGCCACTACAGTGGATGGAGCTCCCGCTAACTCATAGTAATATGCTGCCTTTGTTAAGGAGTCAGTATAAATAGTCATACTACCACCTATAAAAACACTCTTCTGTGGATACAGAAGTTGCGCATAAGCAAGGCCAACTGCCCCTGTAGAACCGCTCACGGCTTTTGGGACAAGCTGCAGCGTTAGCGTATTGTTGGTTCTGTTGACGTCTGTTATGGCTATTGGCTGAGTGGCTTTGGCAAAACTATAGCTCCCATATGAAAGGTTGTTTATGTTTCTGGAAAAGGTGCCATTAATTAAATTGATATCAACATTATGCGCTTTACTGTCTGGACCAACTATAGCATAAGTTAGAATGGGTACAGGCCCTGTTGTCTCTACATTTGATACACCTGATACTATAAAGTTTTGAGAGTTAGTAGATGGAGATGAGGAATAGCCCTCGCCAGCATCCATCCATGGCATCCAGTTTTGTTCGTATTGCCTGCCTTGGCTGTATCTGTTTGCCTGCACCAGCAAAGCCTTCTGCAAATGATAAGGCTCGGGGGTGCGTCCAGCCACGGCAGGGTTCACTTCGCGCATGCGCTTGTTGTTGCCTGTTGTGTTAATAGTCAGAAAATAGGCGGCGGTGTCGGTGTACATGCTGTGGAGCTGGTGCACCTGGTGCGCCGGATTTTTATACAGCTCCTGGTCCAGCACACCGTCGTTACGCTCCCCGAAAAACTCTACAAAATCCTGCGGGTCCAGGCGTCCGTCAGACTCACCGGCCACGTAAATGGCTACCTCCTTGCCGCGGCGAAACAACTGCAGGTGCTGCGGATTCGCTCCCGCTATGCCCAGGCTGCTCAGGTACGCATGGTCGAGCTTGTAAAGGCCCGTTTCCGTTACCTTCAGTTTATAGTAGGTCTTAGAGTAGTCAATCCACTCGTTGCCGTACAATTCCTGGGCCTGCGCCGCGCCTGCGGTAAGGCAGGAAATGCAAACTAGAAGCAGGAATAAAAATCTTTTCATACGTGTTGCTGTTTTCTGTGCAATGTTGTTGAGCGCGTTCATCTTAATCGAAGGCGTAACCGAAGGAGATGATGACGGACGAGGTGTTAGAGCCTCCTATCGCATTACTCTCGCTGTTACTGATCCGGGACATGGCCAAATCAAGGCTCAGCCCTTTATTTAAAATACCCACTCCAAAGTTCGGCTGTATGCGCTTGGTGGTCCCACCGTCAAAATTGGTTGTTTCCTGATAGTTGTTCAGGCCTCCTCTTATAAAAACAGAATTCGCGTAAGCCAGTTCCAAACCGAAATGCGGGTCCACTGAAACAACATCGGAACTTAGCAGCACATTGCGCCTGCCATCGAAGGTAAAGTCGAAATCAGTGGCAACCAGGGCGGATAGCTTATCGGTTAGCTGCCATGACTTCCCTACCCCAAGTATAATTCGTGGTAGGGTAAGCTCAGCTGTGTTTTCGGGAAGATCGTTGCCGGTTTGCAGGTAAGCCTCCTCCAGTTCCTCTACATTATGGGTCCAGGCAGTGAAAGTGGTCGAGATGTCTTTGGCCATTACCCCAAATTGCCAGGTGCCGCGCTGAAGCTGCGCCCCCACATCAATGCCAAAACCATAGGCATCTGCAAAATCACCTACGTTGCGATAAATCACCTTGGCGGTTGCTCCCAGTTGTAGTCCTTTGATCAGGTTGCTGCGGCGCGCGTAGGAAACCAGCATGGCGTAGTCAGCCACCGAGAAAAATTTAATGCTATCGTATTGTATGTAGCCATACTCGTTCTGCAGGCGGCGGGTATCGGCAATATCATCTACACCTACACGAATAATGGAGACGGCGAGCGCGCTGCTGGAGTCTATAGGCATGGCGAAGCTTCCGAAATCGTTTTTGGCGATGCCCGCGAAAAGCTCGGAGTGCATCAGGCTAACATTATACTTGTGCGGCAGGCGCAGCAAACCGGCCGGGTTCCAGTAACCGGCAGTGGCATCGCTTGCCAGGCTTGCCTGCACATTTCCCATACCCAGTGCACGGCCTCCCACCCCTATGTTCAGGAACTCGTTGCTATACTTCGGAGTGGCCACCTGGGCAGATGCTGCCGACCAAGTAAACAGGAAAAGTAATGCCAGCAGGCTACGAAGGGTAAATTTGCTCATATGTGGCCGTAGTATTAATTTATAGCACAAAAAAATAAATTCTCCAGTATCCCCACAGCGCCAGCTACACCCCTGCCAGTGAGCAATTTGCCCTCCTAACACAGAAAAAGCCTTTTTAGTTGATTTTAGGATTCTATTATTTTTTCATCAAAAATACTCATTTCTACTATTAATGCTCCATGCCCATAACTATTAAATGCATTAGTCGTAAATATTTCTAAACAGTACCTTGCTTTACATAGTACCTTATCATATCTTTACCTCAACATTATAAAGGAATCATCATGAAAGTAGAAAACACACAAGTGCAGATGAGGAAGGGAATTCTCGAATTCTGCATACTGGAGATTATCTCTCGTGGTGAAGTCTATGCGTCCGATATGTTGGAGGAGCTTACAGCGGCCAAAATGATCGTTGTGGAGGGTACGCTCTACCCCCTGCTCACCCGCCTAAAGAATGCTGCGCTTCTGGAGTACAACTGGGTAGAATCTACCTCGGGGCCTCCACGCAAGTACTACAGACTCACCGAGACCGGCCGCGAATTTCTCGAACAGCTCCGGGCAACCTGGCGCGAATTAGTTGACTCCACCGAACACATTATCCGAAATCAGAAAGCTCAGTAATTATGAAAAAGAATATAAGTATAAACCTACAAGGCATCATCTTCCAGATAGAGGAGGATGGATATGAGCAGCTTAGCCGCTACCTCGCCTCTATTAGAACATACTTTTCTAATTATGAGGGCCATGAGGAGATTGTGTCAGACATCGAGGCGCGCGTAGCCGAGATATTCGCTGCACGTATTTCGCCTGCCAAGCAAGTAATAACGCAGGAGGATGTTGCCTACCTGATGACCCGCATGGGCAACGTGACGGACTTTGAAGTGGAGGAACCGCTGGAGGCAGAACCTATTGGGGCTACTGCTGGAGCAGGTTACGAGGGTACTTATACCCACACAGCCGCCGCCCCTAAAAGTCTGTACCGCGACGTGAACCGCAAAGTAATTGCCGGCGTGTCGGCTGGCTTAGCCAACTATTTAAGCATAGATCCGCTCTGGATCAGGCTTTTCTTCGTGCTGCTGGTGCTGCTGGGCATTGTTTCAGCGGGCGTATCGGCGGCCACGGGCATCATCATCTACATTGTGCTCTGGATTGCCATGCCGGAGAACGCACAGTTGCCGGAGACGCAGGTGCGCAAGCTTTTCCGCGACCCGGAAGACAAGAAGCTGGCTGGCGTTTCGAGCGGCATCGCCAAGTACTTTGGGGTGGATGTGGCTGTGATACGCGTATTGTTCCTGATCTCCATCTTCCTGGGCGGCTTTGGCATCATCGCCTACATTGTGCTCTGGATTGCCATGCCGGAAGCCGTTACCCTTACGGAGCGCATGCAAATGCAGGGCGATCCGGTAACGCTGGCGGGCATTGAGCGCACGCTAAAGGATAACCTGAATATGAAGGACAGCAACGGCGAGGAAAGCACGCTGGCTAAAATAATCCTGTTGCCTATCCGGCTGATTTCCCAGATCATTAACTGGGCCGGAAAAGCACTAGGTCCCATACTTGCCTTCCTGCTGACGTTGATCCGGGTGGCAGCAGGCGTGATACTGCTGGTTGTTTCCACAGGACTCACCATAGGCCTCATTTCTGCGCTCTTCTTTTCACTCGGCATGATCGAGGAGTCACAGAGTTTTGGATTTACTTCAGGTGACTTTCCTGCGGCTGTGTTTATTGAAGGTTTTCCCAGATACGGATTGGTGGCAGGCTTTTTTGTAGGGCTGATTCCGCTCCTACTCCTGATCGTACTGGGAATAAGCCTGCTGCTGAAGCGCACTTTCCTAAAAGCAATTGTGGGCTGGTCGCTGTTCGGCGTGTGGCTGGTGGCCCTGTTCATCATGATCGCCTCCATTGCCGCTTACAGCAACAACTTCCGCCGCACGGGCGAGGTGGTAACAACCAAAACAGTGCCTGTAGCAGACATTGGAACGCTTACGCTGGATGCCTATGATGTAAACGACGACTGGGAGGACGTGTACATTGAAGTACAGGAAAGCAATGGACCGGATGTGCAGGTGCTACAGCGCGCTGAGGCCAAGGGCAGAACAGAGGAAGATGCCAAGCAAAACGCCCGCATGATCTCTTACCGCGTGCTGCTGCAGGACTCAACACTGCGTTTCGACAACAGCATGGAGTTTAAGGAAGGTGCCGTGTTCCGCGACCAGGAACTTAGCCTGGTGCTGAAACTACCGAAAGACAAGCCGCTGCGCCTCACCCGCGATTTCATTTACCTACTGCCTGGCGCTGCCCTGGAAGGCGACTATAACTATGATACCATAGAGCGCAATACCTGGCAGGTAAACGGTAATCGCCTGACATGCCTGACCTGTGCCACAGACAGCCTAAGTACCGAAGGTGAAAACAAGTATGAGGAACGTGATGACTTCAACATTGAAATGGATGTGGATGACGAAAATGCTTCGCTCGATATAAGTGGCAGCGCGCTGCTGAAAGATAATGAGTACAGCTCCAATCGCCGCACCATGGACTTCCGCAACTTCAGCAAAATCAGCATCAGCGGCCCTTACCACCTGCAACTGAAGCAGGGCAACTACAGCGTGGTGGTACGTGCTGGTAATGATGAGTTTAAGCGGATGAATTTTGAGTTGAACGGAGACAAGTTGGAGATTAGCACGCAGGAGAAGTATTTTCGCCTGTTCGATGACCGGGAGCCGGTGTTGATTCAGATCACGGCCCCGAACATCAGCAACATCGACCTGAGTGGCGCCATCAAAGCAGACATCGTGAGCCTGGAGGGCGAGAGCCTGCGCATGAACTTCTCCGGAGCCATTCAAACAGTAGCGAACCTGAACGTGCGCAACCTGCAGGTTGATGCCTCCGGTGCCACCATAAGCAAGTTCACGGGCAAGGCGAACAGGTTTGAGCTGGATGCCACCGGCGCCAGCGGGGTGGACGCCGGCAACCTAGAGGCTGCCTACGTGGATGTGGATGTGACAGGAGCCGGCGTGGCAGAAGTATACGCCACCTCCACCCTGCGCGCCGATGCCACCGGCACCAGCCGTATTGTGTACCGCGGCAACCCCACCGACACCATTATTGACAGTTCCGGCCCAAGCAGCGTAACCCGTAAAAGGGCCAGGTAACACAGTGGCTGGCCGTGCTGTTAAGTCCGGCCAGCCCTATATCCCAACCGCCATCAGTACAAAATAAAACTACCCCTTTTGCCACAAGACCGCTTCCTCACTATGAAAAAAACATGGTTCTTTCTTCTTCCCATTCTCTTCGTATTCGCTTGCAACAGTATAAATAAAAGTGACAGCAGCACTCCACCCTTACCGCCGGAGCCTACCACTAAAACACAAATTCTGCTGCTGGGTTCGCTACACTTTAATCAGTTTCAGGATGAGAGCAGCCCTGCCAGCAATTTTCTGGGGCAAAAGCGGCAGCAGGAAATAGACGAGGTGAACCAACTGCTGGAAAAATACCAGCCAGACATGGTTATGATTGAACGCGCCCCTGCTGAGCAGGCGAAGTATGACAGCCTGTTCCAATTGTTTAAAGCAGGCAAGTTGGATTTGAACGAATTGGAAGGTGGCACAGGCGAAGTGTACCAGTTTGCCTTTAAGCTGGCCAGGAACCTGCGGCACGGAACGGTCTATTGCGTAGATTATGACCAGAGCACCTCGCAGGGCCTGTTGAGCACCGGCGACAATATCGAATTATTTGAGGCCGGGCTCCAGAACTTCAGGAATGTATCCAGAGGCGTTACGGCAGATTTTATGGATGGCAACTTGACTTTCCGGAAATTTTTCATCTTCCTAAACAAGCCAGAAATCATTCAACTGTCGCATCAGCAGTTCTACAACTTGCCCGCTTACGTGCAAAATGGCTCTTTCAGAAGCTACGAAGGTCTGGATAGAAATGCCATTGACACAACACAGATTGGGGCAGAGTTTATCTCCTTGTTCTACGAGCGCAACCTAAAGATTTACTCCAACATCCTGAACACCCAACTAAAGCACAAAGGCAAACGGATATTGCTCATTATGGGGCAGACGCACATTGGTGTGCTGCAGGATATTATCGAAAACAACCCTGCCTATGAGATAGTACCTGCTAACAATTACCTTAGCAGCAGTATATACTAAAAACCTATACTTGTCCGTTCTTTAGGCAAGTATTAGAGCAATTGTTTAGTTGTTTGATGAGTGCCTGTGGCGAAGCCCTAGTTCCGCTCCTCTTTCCAGGAGGAAGGCAAAGGCTTCGTCATACTCGTTTTTAACCTTCCCCTCCAGTATCGCTTCCGTTAGGATGTGCTTCAAATCACCTACAGTTTTGGATGGCTTCAGATCAAACGTCTCCATAATCACCTCACCCGTAATCACTGGCTGGAAGTTGCGCAGTTTGTCACTCTCCTCCACCTCCACCAGGCGTTTCTCCACCTTATCAAAATTCTGCAGGTAGCGCTTTACCTTGTTATCGTTTTTGGAGGTGATGTCGGCGCGGCATAGTTTCATGAGCGCATCCACATCATCGCCGGCCTCGAACAGCAGCCGGCGGATAGCTGAATCGGTTACGGTTTCCTTTACCAGCGCAATGGGGCGCAGGTGCAGTTTCACCAGCTTCTGCACAAACTTCATGTGCTCGTTCAGCGGCAGTTTCAGGTCGCGGAAAAGCTTGGGCACCATGCGGGCACCGCGGTCCTCGTGGCCATGGAACGTCCAGCCAACTTTGGGCGAGTAGCGCTTGGTATCTGGCTTGGCAATGTCATGCATGATAGCCGACCAGCGCAGCCACAGATCATCCGACACCTGCGCCACATTGTCCAGCACCTGCAACGTATGGTAGAAGTTGTCTTTGTGCGAATTGCCGTCCTTGGTTTCCACGCCCTGCAGCTCTACCATTTTAGGGAAGATGAGGTGCAGCAACCCAGAGGCAAACAGCAACTTAAAACCGTAGCTCGGCACCGGCGAAAGCACGATTTTGTTCAGCTCATCCGTAATCCGCTCCTGCGACACAATCTTGATGCGCTCTTTGTGCTCGATAATGGCATCAAAAGTATCGGGGTCGATATCAAAGGTTAGCTGGGAAGCGAAACGGATGGCGCGCATCATGCGCAGCGGATCGTCAGAGAAGGTAATGCCTGGCTTAAGGGGTGTACGGATGATGCGGCGGCGCATGTCTTTCACCCCATCAAATTCATCTATCAGCGCCCCGTAGTTCTCTTTGTTCAGGCTGATGCCGAGGGCGTTGATGGTGAAATCGCGGCGGTGCAGGTCATCGTCCAGCGTGCCCTGAGCCACTTCCGGCTTCCGCGAGTGCTCGCGATAGCTTTCTTTCCGGGCGCCCACAAACTCTACCTCCCACTCATCGGCACGCAGCATGGCCGTACCGAAGTTTTTAAAAATAGAGACCTTTGGCTTGTGCTTCAGCTTTTGGGCCACGGTGGCAGCCAGCGCAATGCCATCGCCCACGCACACCACGTCAATGTCTTTGGAAGGCCGTTTCAGTACCAGATCCCGCACGAAGCCCCCGATTACGTAAGCATCCACGCCCAGTTCTGCGGCCGCTTCGGATACAACATCAAATATGGGGTGGTTTGGTAAAGTTACGTGCTCCATGCTCTGAAAAATCAAAAACCCCGGGACGCAGTGGCGCTTCCCGAGGTGCAAAAATAGGTATATCCTGCCCAATAATGAAAGTTAAGGCCAACAGCGCCTGCTATACTTTGTGTTGCAGCAGTTTATGCTTGTGGCGCAGGAAGCGGTCGGCTATACTTGCAGGCATGCCTTTCATACTTGCTAAAGCTAATCGCGCAGTACCGTCTGCTGCCCATCAGGCGATAACTTAACAATGCGGGACGGTTGAGAGGCCATTTCATCGTCGCGGCGCCAGTTCACCACAAAGTCTACCCGCTCCTTAATTACCTCGCTTACATCGGCAAAGGTTTTAGGAGCCGGTTCGCCGCTGATGTTAGCCGACGTGGAAACAAGCGGCCTGCCAGAGTGCCGGATGAGGCGGTGGCAAAACTCGTCGTCCGTAATGCGAATGGCCACGGTACCGTCTTCTGCAATTATTTCCTTTGGGAGGTTCTGCGGTTCGGAAAGCACGTAGGTGGTAGGCCGTTCCTGCTGCGCCACCAGCTCATCGAAGTTCTCGGGCAGCTGCTTTACGTAGCGCATCAGCATTTGCTTGTCTGCCACCAGCAAAATCATCGACTTTGACTCTTCCCGCTCCTTTATCTTGTATATCTTGCGTACAGCCTGCGCGTTCTCGGCATCACAACCAATGCCCCAAACAGTGTCGGTGGGGTAAAGTATTACATTGCCCACCAGCAACTCATCATCTGCCGCCTGTATCTGTCTTAAGAACTGGTTCATTTTTTAATTGTCAAATTGTTTGATTGTTGCTTGTTAACTGCTCGTTGTTGTAAGTATGGTTCCTGATACTGACATCAACAATTTAACTATTCAGCAATTTACTTAATTTCCTGCGTTAGCTCAATCAGCACGCCTGTGGCACTTTTTGGGTGAACAAAACAGACCAATTTGTTGTCAGCCCCTTTCTTAGGCTGCTCGTTGAGCAGCGTAAAACCCTCGCTTTTTAAGCGTGCCATCTCGGCAAGTATATCATCTACCTCAAAGGCGATGTGGTGAATACCCTCTCCCCGTTTCTCAATAAACTTGCTGATTGCACTATCCGGGGTCAGGCCCTCGAGCAACTCAATTTTAGTTGACCCTACTCTGAAAAAGGAAGTATTTACGCCCTCTGAGGCCACATGCTCAGTCTTATAAGGCTCCACGCCAAGTAACCTGAAGTATAAGCCATTGGCCTCGCTAAAATTTTTGACGGCAATCCCTATATGCTCTACGTTTTTCATTTCGGTTTTGAATTAGTCTAAGTAAGGTTTTTTTGTTAATTTTGTATCGACAACAAAACTAATACTTTCTTCAAACTGTTATTAAAACAGCACTACATAAAGAAACTTAGAGTTATATGCTATCATTACCTATATACCTGGATAACAATGCCACTACGCCGTTAGACCCGCGCGTTCTGGAAGCCATGATGCCTTACATGACAAACCTGTTTGGCAACGCTGCTTCCCGTAACCACGCTTTCGGCTGGCAGGCAGAAGAGGCTGTTGATTATGCTCGTGAGCAGATCGCGTCGCTTATCAACTGTTCTCCAAAAGAAATTATCTTTACCTCTGGCGCCACAGAGTCAGACAACCTTGCCTTGAAAGGTGTGTACGAGATGTATGCTTCCAAAGGCAATCATATCATTACGGTTACCACAGAGCACAAAGCGGTGCTGGACCCTGCCAAGCACATCGAGAAGATGGGCGGTCAGGTAACGTACCTGCAGGTAAACGACAAAGGTCTTATCGACCTGAAGGAACTTGAAGCGGCTATCACTGACAAGACTATTTTGATCTCTGTGATGTACGCCAACAACGAGATTGGTGTTATCCAGCCTATCCGTGAGATTTCGGCCATCGCTAAAAAGCACGGCGTGCTGTTCTTTACAGATGCCACACAGGCGGTAGGTAAAATTCCGGTGGATGTAGAGGCTGACGGGATTGACCTGATGGCTTTCTCTGCGCACAAAATGTATGGTCCTAAGGGTGTAGGTGCGCTGTACGTACGCCGCAAGAACCCACGTGTAAAAGTTACTGCCCAGATGGACGGTGGCGGTCATGAGCGCGGCATGCGCTCAGGTACACTGAACGTACCGGGTATTGTAGGCCTTGGCAAAGCTGCCGAGGTGGCAAAGCAGGATATGGAATCTGATAATGCCCGTATCTCTGCTATGCGTGACAGATTGGAGCGTGAACTGACTACCATTGAGGAGTCTTACATCAACGGTTCAACAGAGCACCGTCTGCCACACGTATCGAACATCTCTTTCAAGTATGTAGAAGGTGAAGGTTTGATGATGGGTGTGAAAGACCTGGCTGTATCTTCCGGATCTGCCTGTACTTCAGCCTCTTTGGAGCCATCTTACGTACTAAAAGCATTGGGCCTGAGCGATGATCTGGCACACTCTTCCCTGCGTTTCGGCCTGAGCCGCTTCACAAAGGAAGAAGAAATAGACTACGCCATCAACCACGTGAAAGAGGCAGTTTCCAAACTTCGTGAACTCTCTCCACTGTGGGAGATGTTTAAAGAAGGAATCGACCTGAACTCTATTGAGTGGGCAGAACACTAAGAAATAAATGATGAATTAGGAATTATGAATTATGAATGGCTTCTGAAATGAGACATCATAATTTATAATTCCTAATTCAATTCATAATTAATAATTCATCATTCGTAATTAAATATAGCTATGGCTTATTCAGATAAAGTAATTGATCATTATACCAACCCACGTAACGTTGGTACATTAGACAAAGCAAAAACAAACGTAGGTACCGGCCTTGTAGGCGCTCCTGAGTGTGGTGACGTGATGCGTCTTCAGATTGAGGTGGACGAAAACCAGGTAATCACTGACGCGAAATTCAAGACTTTCGGTTGTGGTTCTGCTATCGCCTCTTCTTCGCTGGCTACTGAGTGGCTAAAGGGTAAGACGGTAGATGAGGCTTTGGCAATCGACAACATGGCGATTGTAGAAGAACTGGCGTTGCCTCCGGTGAAGATTCACTGCTCCGTACTTGCTGAAGATGCCATCAAAACGGCCATCAACGATTACAGAGTAAAGAACGGCCTTCCAGAATTGGAGATGGCTAAATCTCATCACTAAGAAACCCCGGACTCAATGGAGTCAACTGCAGATGTACATGTAGAGAGTGCACGCATTCAAAAGCAGATTGAGAACCACTTAGGCATAAGCGGTAGCAGTCTGCTTTTTGAATTCAGGCAGCTCGATAACAAGCTGCGCCTCGACCTGATCACGGTGAATCCGCGCCACCAGCAGTCTTTCCTGCTGCACTCGGAGGTGGGTTATGACAAGCTGGAAGTGCTGCGAAAAATGCTGACGTACGTGCAGAACTATCGCGACATGGAGAGCTCATACACCGTGCAGTGGATGGCCCGCGACGACAAGGAGTTGAACACTTCTTACTTCCGGTCCCGTAATATGTATGAGGCGCTTGATAAATTATACTATGGCCGAGACATGAACACCATCACCGTTTTTAGCGTGGTGCTTAATCCTGTCTCTTAAATTAACATGATTATGATCACAGTATCAGACAAAGCAAAAGAGAAAGTAGTAAAGCTGAAGCAGGATGCCCAGCTGGACGACTCCTACCGCTTGCGTGCTTCTGTTGCGGGTGGTGGCTGCTCGGGCCTGTCTTACAACCTCGACTTTGATGACGAGGTGAAGCCGATGGACCAGGAGTTTGAGGACAAAGGCGTGAAAGTAGTGGTGGACATGAAAAGCTTCCTATACTTAGCCGGAACAGAGCTCGACTTTTCGGACGGATTGAACGGCAAAGGCTTCTACTTCAACAATCCGAATGCTACCCGTACCTGCGGCTGCGGTGACAGCTTCTCCGTATAAGGGCATCAGACATTTCACAAGTATAAAAAAGGCTCTGCTACACCAGCAGAGCCTTTTTTATACTTGTGATTTATACTTGCAGCACCCATAGACAAGGGTAGTTGCATGTCCTAAGTAGATTTCGCAGCAGAATCAGAAGACCTCGCAGCGTCCGCAGGTCCTGAGAGTGTCTGGAGAACCAGCGACACAGCTATCAGCAAGTATAGACTTACTTTATGCTATCGCTTCAAGAACCGGCTGGTATGGCGGTTCCCTTCCGCATCCAGCAGCACCAGCACATACGTGCCGTGGCGTAGGTTGCGTACATCAAGCGTATGCTGCAGCGGGTTACCATCGAGCTTCTGATCCAGCACCTGCCGCCCCATCTGATCGATGACGAACATTTGCTGCAGCTTTACAGGACCAGAGACATGCAACTCCTGAGTCGCTACCGTAGGATAAATGCTCAGTTTCTGCGCCACCAAGCGTTGTAGCGACACCACACTGGAGTAAGTATAGCTACCATCCACATCCACCTGTTTCAGGCGATAATAAGATGTACCCGGAAGAGGCATTTGATCTACAAAGGCATAATTCGAAAGTTGTACTGAATTCCCCTTTCCCGCAACCTTTCCTATATTTTCGAAAGCAAAGCCATCGGCACTTCGCTCGGCTACAAAATGGCTGTTGTTCTCTTCGCTGGCTGTCTGCCACCTCAGTTCCACTTGCTCTCCTTTTGTACTTGCTTTAAAGTATACCAGTTCCACTGGCAACGGCACGATAGGTGCCTCAGGCTCCAAATGCCAGGTGATAGATACGTCATCGATAGCCAGGCCATGGTCGGCCTCCAGGTCATCGGCGTCTTTCCAGCGCAGCATCAGGTAGTAGCCTGCAGGAATATCGAGTGGCAGGGAAGTCTGCAGCAGTTGCCGGTTCTCAGGTAAGTTACCGTTATGTGGCCCTCCTGCCATAAAATATTTAGGCCCGTAAAACTTCATTTCCGGCACCTCCACCCAGCCCTCCGTTGCCTTTGGACCAGGCTTGAAGCCATTTTTCGAGCTGCTGATGGCGTAGTAAAAAGAAACAATATGTTGCCCCGCCGTGCTGTTGGAGGTGCGCCACTGTTCCCCAACGTAGCTTAAGTCCACCGCCTGAATTGCTCTGTCTGTTGTGTTTTGCAGCAGCAAGGTATAGGTAAACTCGCCTGCATTGAGAGAACTGATGGAACCTAATGACCTGTCACTAGAGCCTATTGAACCATAGTTGTAGAGTCCACCTCCGTTGCTGTTTCCATAATTTGCTGTCAGCGTAGAAGCAGCCTTACTGCGGTGCACAGACCAGCCCGGAATATATTCGCTGCCACTCTCCCATACTTCCACACCCGAAACAGGCAAGGCATCAAAATTTTGAGTATAGGTTGTGCGGGAGGTATCCATCGGCACCTGAGCGCGGGCAGCAACAAAAAGGAACATGGAAAGAATAAGGCACAATAGAATCTTACGCCTGAAGGAAGTAAACCTTGTTTTCATTAACTGAATTATAAAGTTGTATAAGCACCTGTTCCTTACCCCTTAAGAAGAAGGAATAGCTGATGCCCCAACTAAACCCACTCTACTATAGTTCAATTAATTATTATTTACTTTATAAATAAGATAAACAACACAAGCTGCCTGAATTTCTGTCATGAAATGTGTTCCCTAATATCCACCAGTTGATAAAGGCTAACAAAACTACTGCATATACAGCACCATAGAACCACACTATGACAGTATAAAAATTATCGATTTGAACTATATGTACAATAGCTATACTTTTGACGCATTGAAAAACAAATCACTCCCTTTACAATGACCCACAAAGAAAAACACACCCGCATCACGACTGCCTCAGGCAAGCCGGTCTACGATTATGAAGACAGTCAGACAGCAGGCCCACGCGGCCCTGTTTTACTCCAGGATTACTTTCTGCACGAGAAACTGGCGCACTTTAACCGAGAGCGTATCCCGGAGCGCGTGGTGCATGCAAAGGGCTCTGGCGCCTATGGCACTTTCACTGTTACCCACGACATCACAAAGTATACCCGCGCAAAAGTTTTCAGTGAGATCGGGAAAGAAACCCGCACATTCCTACGGTTTTCAACAGTTGGTGGAGAGAAAGGCAGTGCCGACAGTGAGCGTGACCCTCGTGGCTTTGCCCTTAAATTTTATACAGAAGATGGCAATTGGGATCTCGTAGGCAACAATACGCCAGTGTTTTTCATCAAAGACCCGAAGAAATTTCCAGACTTTATTCATACACAAAAGCGCGACCCGTACACCAACACGAAAAGCGCCACCATGGTGTGGGACTTCTGGAGCCTGAGCCCGGAGAGCCTGCACCAGATCATGATCCTGATGAGCGACCGCGGCACCCCTTTATCTTACCGCCACATGCACGGTTTTGGTAGCCACACGTTCTCGTTTATCAATGCAGAAAACGAGCGTTTCTACGTAAAATTCCATTTCAAAACACAGCAAGGGATCAAGAACTTCACCGACGAAGAAGCTACCCGCATGAAGGGCATTGACCCGGATCAGGCACAGCGCGATCTGGTAGAAGCCATCGACAGAGGCGACTTCCCACGTTGGACGCTGAAGGTACAGATTATGACCATGGAAGAGGCAGCCACCTATAAGTGGAACCCGTTTGATGTGACTAAAACGTGGTCGCAGAAAGACTTCCCGCTAATAGAAGTGGGTGTGTTGGAACTTAACGAAAACCCGGATAACTATTTTGCACACGTAGAGCAGGCAGCTTTTGCGCCGGCTCACATTGTGGACGGCATCTCCTTCTCTCCGGACAAAATGCTGCAGGGCCGTATTCTTGGATACCCCGATGCGCAGCGTTACCGATTGGGTGCCAATTATGAGCAGATTCCGGTGAACAGGTGCCCTTTTGCAACTAATAATTACCAGCGCGACGGTGCGATGCGCGTGGACGGCAACGGCGGCAACAAACCAAATTACTTCCCGAACAGCTTTGATGACTCTTTTGCCGATGAAAAGTACAGAGAGCCAGCCGAACCACTAGGCCAGCATGTGGTAGCCGATTGGTACGACCGCAACGGCGTAGGGGAAAACGACCATTACACGCAACCGGGCGACCTGTTCCGACTCATGACGCCTGAGGCCCAGCGCTCCACGATCAGCAACATTGTGGGTGCCATGAGCGGCATCAGTGGTCCGAAGCGGACAGAGATCATCAACCGCCAGCTGTGCCACTTCTTCCGCGCTGACATGGGCCTGGGAATGGCTATCGCACAGGGCCTGGGAATAGACATTTCTCAGCATGCGGGTGCCCTGCAGCCACACTAGCAAAGCAGTATTATCTGACAGAAGTATAAGAAGCGCCGGCTGAGCCGGCGCTTCTTTTTTTTGCCCATGCTTGTACTTTATACTTACCGGTTGAGGTTACCTCTTGCAGCAACAGGAGCTGACGGCTATACTTAGCCTTTATTGCCGCGCCTCCTTCCTTCAAGCTGCATCTCCTGCTTAATCTCCATAACACAGGAACTATATTCAAAACCAGATTGTATTTCTTCTATATACATGAATAAATGTTCATGTACTTATTCTTTATACTTATTGAACTCATGGATACCTTAAAAGTAAGGGTTGATCAGAAGAAGCTGGAAAGAGCCGCTTATGTGCTGAAGTGCGTCGCCCACCCTGTGCGCATCAGCATCATCGACCTGCTGGAGCAGCGCGACAGGCTGACGGTGAGCCAACTGCAGGAAGTGCTGCAAATAGAGCAATCGCTGCTTTCGCACCACCTCACCAACATGCGCGACAAAGGTGTGCTGGATACGCAGCGGGAAGGCAAGAATGTGTACTACTTTCTCACCAGCAGCACCATTACCGATATACTGGGATGCATTAACGGCTGCAAAAAATTTTAAGACGCCAGTATCAATGCTCAAACAAGTATAGCCCCCTGATTTCAGCAACTCTCTTTAATTCTTTATACCTTCACTCCCAAAGCTTCAGAACATGAAATCATACTTGATCGTCCTACTTGCTGCCGGCCTTTTCAGCTGCACCAGCACACCTCCCCAAGCCCCTGCCGAAGTACAGCAAATGACGGCGCAGACATTCCGGGAGCAAAACATGAACAGCAAAACAGTGCTGGTTGACGTTCGGACGCCGGAGGAGTTTGCCACCGGCCACCTGGAGGGCGCATTGAACTCTGATTTCCGAGGTGGAGCCTTTGCCACCGAAATGCAGAACTGGGACAAAGACAAAACCTATTACCTGTACTGCGCCTCCGGCAACCGCAGCGGCAAAGCAGCCGAACTGATGAAGGAAGCCGGCTTCCGTAACATCGTGAACGTGGGTGCCTTTCAGGATTTAAAAGAAGCAGGCTTGCCAACTGAAACAGGCAACCAGTAGCCGTTACAGGTAGAGCAGCAGTCTATACTTGTTTTTTTCTATCTGTCGAACGAAGAGAGAATACTAGCTGGTATCCTAAAATATAGTTCCTCTCGTCGAGATGACAATTATTAGATGATGAGAAGTACCGGCGGTAACATGCGATTCCAACCTTATTTCAAGCGCAGCCTCAAGGCTTAGCAACTTCACCCTCCAAACTTCTTTCCAAAACTTCTTGCGATATCCCTATATCCTGATGTATCTTGAAGTGGAATTGGAGAAGAAGAACCATGCGCGTACTACACACCTCTGACTGGCACCTGGGCCAGCGCCTCGTCAACCTCGAACGGACAGAAGAACACCAGCACTTTCTGGATTGGCTGCTGCAAACCATTGTGCAGGAGCAGGTGGAGGTACTGCTTATGTCGGGAGATGTGTTCGACAACGGCGCCCCCTCCAACACAGCGCTCAAGCTATACTACGATTTCCTGCGGCGGGTCTGCGCTACCTGCTGCCGCCACATTATCATCACCGGGGGCAACCATGATTCGGTATCCACGCTCAATGCTCCCCGCGAACTGCTGGAGTGCTTTAATATTTACGTCATCGGTGGCGCCTCCCAAAACCCGCTGGATGAGCTGATTGAGCTAAAAAACGATCAAGGCGAGCTACAGTTGGTGGTTTGTGCCGTCCCTTTCCTTCGCGACCGCGACATTCGTTTGTCGGTGCCCGGCGAAAGCTTTGAGGAGCGCGAGCAGCGAATCAAACAGGGAATTGCCGCCCATTACGCCGCGTTTGTGCCGCACATCAAGCCACACAAAGAAAAAGGATTACCGGTGGTAGCCATGGGCCATTTGTTTGCCGCCGGCGGCTCTGCCTCCGAAAGCGAGAAAGAGATTCACGTGGGCAACCTTGGCCAGATTGGCGCCGACCAGTTTCCGCAGGAGTTCGATTATGTGGCGCTGGGGCATTTGCACCGCCCGCAGCAAGTCAACAACAGGCACCATATTCGCTACTCGGGCTCTCCTATTCCGCTTAGCTTTAGCGAGGTAAAGGACAAAAAGGTACTGTTTATACTTGATTTTGAAGGCGGAAAGCTGGCGAACCTAAACGAGGTAGAGATTCCCTGCTGCCGCAAGCTGGTGCGTTTCATAGGATCGTTGGAGAAAGTAAAACAGCAACTGGCCGTTTACGACAACAGTGCTCACACCTTGACAGCCTGGGCCGAGATACAGCTGGAACTAAACGCGCCCCTCCCCGACATGCACCAGCAACTGGAAGAGGTGCTGCACCTGAAAAGCGGAGAGCTGCAACTGCTCATCCACCGTCCGCCGCTGATCAAAAGCGCCACACAAACGCTGGAGCAACAGGTGCAGGAAGAAGTGGACCTGCATACCCTGCGCGAAAAAGACGTGTTCCTGAAGCGCTGCGAAAGTGCCTTTCCCGATAGTGACCACTCAGAGCTGATGACTACTTTTTCTGAATTGCTGGAACTGATGGGGCAACAGGAAACTGAAAGCTAAAGAGCTGAGAAGACCTCGCAGCGTCCGAAGGTCCTGCGAGTGCCTTACCCGATAAAAGCAGTAGCCGTTCGTCGCTATTGTAATCCCTGTGCGGATAATATTACCCTTTGCAATACAAATTAAAAATCACCCATGAAGATCCTTTCCGTACGCTTCCAGAACCTGAACTCTCTAAAAGGGGAACATGAGATTCGCTTCGACCAGAGCCCTCTGGCGGAGGCGGGGCTGTTTGCCATTACGGGTCCCACAGGCGCTGGAAAAACCACTGTACTGGATGCAATCACGGTAGGGCTTTATGGACTGGTGCACCGCCACAGCAACGATAAGCCCCTGGAACTGATGACGCGGCACACCGCCGAAAGCTATGCAGAGGTGGAGTTTGAAGCCAATGGCAAGCGCTTCCGCTCGAAATGGCACCTGCGACGCAGCCGGGGCAAAGCCGACGGCAACATACAGCCGGTGCACATGGAGCTGTACAGCTTTGAGGAGGATAGCCTCTTTGACCTGAAACCAAGCCAGGTGCCGGACAAGGTAGCCGAGCTGTGCGGTCTGGACTACAATCAGTTTCTGCGCTCCGTAATGCTGTCGCAGGGTGACTTTGCACGCTTTCTGAAAGCAAACCCGAATGAGCGCAGCAGTTTGCTCGAGAAGATCACCGACACCGGCATTTATTCTGAGATATCAAAGTATGCCTACGAGAAAACGAAACTTGAGCGGCAGAAACGAGAGGAACTGGAACGCCGCCTGCAAAATACGCAACTGTTGCCCGAGGAACAGCGGCAGGCCTACGAGCAAAGTATAAAGGAGCTTGCCGGCCAGGAAACCATACTTCAAAAAGACATTATTGGGTTGCAGGAAAAGGTGCAGTGGCTGCAACTGCTGGCCCAGCTACAGGCAAAGCAGCAGGAGCATCAAACTGGGCTGCACCTGCAGGAGCAAAAGCTGGAGCAACTGCAACCTGATTTCCAGAAGCTGCACCAGCACGAGCAGGCGCATCAGTTCGTGGGCGAGCTGGCAGAAATCCGCAGTGCCAACAGCAAGGTAGTAGAAGTACAGGAGCAGCTGCAAACGCTCCTCAAGCGGCTCCCATCGCTGGAGGCGGAGCTGGAAGCTGCCGGTAAAGTGGCTATAGAAGCCACCAAAGCGCACCGCCAGCAGGAAGAGGCGCTGCAGAAGCTGGAGCCGCAGCTCGCGCAGGTAGTTAAATTAGACCATCAGCTGGCCAGCGTATCAGAGGCTTACCACAAAAATAAAAAGCATTATGTTTCGCTTGATGCCCAGCTTAAGCAGGAGAAAGCGCAGCTGCAAACACGCCAAGAGGAACTGGAAAAGCTCACTAAGGAGGCGACAAGTATAAAAAGCTGGCTGGAGCAGAACGCAAAGCTGCAAGACCTGAAGGAGCACCTCCCCGAGTTCAAAGCCACTCTCCGCGACCTGCAGGAAGTAGCGCAGCGCATCAAACGAAACCAGCAGGAGCAGCAGGAACTGCAACACCAGAGCCAGCAGGATGCTGAACTGGCAACGAAGCTGCAGCAGGAACAGGCACAGCAGGAAACCCAGCAAAAGCAGCTCCAGCAGCAAAAAGAAGCTACGCTTGAAAAGCTGCAGGCCATACTTGCCACAAAGAGCATGGACGAGCTGGAGCAGGCGGCGCAGGCACAACCGGCTGTGGTGGCAAAGTATGAGCGCCTGCTGGAACTGGCACGGCAGCACGCCACGCATCAGCAGAAACTACAAAGTATAAACCAGCAACTCGCGCAGCAGCAACAGCAGATAGCGGAGGCTACCACTCAGCTTGCGGATGCCCAGAACAAGTATAGCCAGGCACAGGAGCACCTGCGGGCGCTTGAGAAACTTGTGCAGCTGCAACAGCAGATTCAGCAGTATGAGGAGGCGCGCCATACCCTGCACGAAGACGAACCCTGCCCGCTTTGCGGTTCCAGGCAACACCCGTTTGCCGAGAATGGCTATATGTTTGACCTGCCAGAGGAAGTAAAAAAGCGCGATGCGCAACAGGTACTGGTAAAGGAACTGGAAGAAAGTATAACCAAATTGCAGCTGCAGCTTGGGGCGTTGGACCAGTCCGGAAAATTAGCGTTAGCAGGCAAAACAGAAGTTGAAACCGAAGCAGCGCGCATGCGCCTGGCTTACGGACAGGTGCTGGAGGGGCTGCCAACTAGTATTTCGATAAACGAAACAGAAAAACTGAATCAGCTGCTGCTGGCACAGCAACAGTCGGCAAATGACCTGCAGCAGCAGCTGGCACGGTCGCGCGCGTTTAGCCGCGAGCTGGAAAGTATAAACCAGGCGTTGCAGAAACTACGGGAGGCACAGGTGCAGGCCCAGGCAAAGTACAACCAGCTGCAACAGTCGCAGAAAATGCTGCAGACGCAGCTGTACAAGCTACAGGCCTTACTCGTAGACGCGCAGGAACAGCAGCAGGACTTAACCGAAACAGCCGTTTCCTTTGCCGCCAGCTTTGGCCAAACCTTCGATGCAGCAACCCAGCAGCAACTGCAGCAAACACTGGAGCAGCAGGCCCTAACCTACGGCGAAAAGGAAAAGGAATTGGTAGCAATGCGTGAAAACTATCTGGCGCTGAAGGAGCAGGTAAAGAGCCTCATTGCGCGGGTACAGGAAAAGGAAACTGACCTGCAGGAGCGGCAACTGGCGCTGAAACAGGAGCACGAGCAGCTGACAGGCCTGAAAGCAGGCCGGCAGGCCCTGTTTGGTGATAAAGATCCCGAGAAGGAGCGCCTGCAGGCCCAGCACGAGCTTAAAGCGCGCGCTGCACAGGCCGAGGAGGCCCGCCGTACGCAGCAGCAGAAGCAGCAGGAACTGCAGGAAATCCGCCGCAACCAATCCGATTGCCAAAACAGGCAGCAGCAAAGCCAGTCGGTGCTGGATGCCTTGCGGGAAGGACTGCTGCGCGTGTTGCAGCAAAAGGGAATCGACACCATCGAAACCCTAAGCCAAATGCTGCTGAACCGCGACGAGGCTGACCGCCTGGCAAACCTGAAGGCTCAAACAGAGAAGCACCTGACCGAACTGCGCAAAACACTCAGCAACGTGCAGCAGGAGCTGAAGCAAACCCAGGCCAAGGCCCTCACCAGCGAACCACTGGAAGCACTGCAGCAGCAGCAACAGGAGAAAACGCACCGGCAGCGCGAACTAATTGCACAGCGTGCCCGCCACGAGCAACTGCTGGACCAGGATGCCGCCCAGCGGGAGAAGAACAAGGAGCTGGCCGGGCAGCTTGCCACACAACAGCAGGTATACTACCGCTGGTCGCAGCTTTCTGACCTGATCGGATCTGCCGACGGCAACAAGTTCAGCCGCTTTGCGCAGGGACTTACGCTGGCAAGGCTGGTGGAGCTTGCCAACCGCCACCTGCAGAAGCTTAATGACCGCTACCGCATTCTCAAAAGCTCAGAAGAAGACCTGGAGTTGCTGATTGTGGACGTATACCAGGCAGAAGCCGTACGGCCCATGAACACCTTATCGGGTGGGGAGAGCTTTTTGGTGAGCCTCTCGCTGGCGCTTGGCCTCTCTGACCTTGCCGGCCGCCGGACACAAATCAATTCGCTCTTTATTGATGAAGGCTTCGGCACGTTGGATGCAGAGACCTTGGATGCCGCCATCACCACACTGGAAAACCTGCAGGCCAGCGGCAAGATGATCGGCATTATCTCCCACGTGGAGGCCCTGAAGGAACGCATCGGCACACAAATCAGGATACAGCGACAGGCAGGCGGTGTCAGCACGGTGCAGGTAACCGGATCATAGCAGCATGCCATAAAGCTACAGAACGTCCGATGCAAAATTCCCTCCGACGTTTTTTTAGAAAATGCCTTAAACAGCATTCAGCCATTATTTATATTATAAAATATAGCTGATCGCGATAATATATTATAAATACTATGCAATATTTCAGAATCGCATTACATTTGTGGGTAATGTATTCTGGATGAAATCATTTCTACTCGTAGGATTCCTTTTATTGTGGTTCACAGCCTATCCTCAGTCTGAAAAAATCACGAAACTTCAATCACAGCTAAATGCAACTTCTGATCCCAATCAGCAGGTGCTGCTCCTTTGTGAGCTAAGCAAGCAGCACTGGAACAAATCGTTTACCTCGTCGCTGGCTTATGCCAACAAGGCCATTAAACTCGCGCAGAAAATAGACGATAAAAAAGGACTGGCTTTGGCCTATAACAACATCGGTGTGGCCTACGACATGTACGGCGACTACAGCAAGGCCTCCTCTTATTACTTTAAGTCTCTCCGCATTCGGGAAGCCATTGGCGACTCGGCCGGTCTTAGCGCCTCCTACAATAACATTGCCTCGGTGTATGCCATACAGTCGAATTATGCAAAGTCTATTGAGCTGTATAATAAATCGATGAATATTGCCCTTGCGCTACAGGATACGCCTGCCGTGGCAATGGCACTGGGTAACCTGGGCAGCGTATACCAGCAGCAGCAGCAACTCGATAAGGCGCTTGATTATATCCTGCGCGGCCTGGAGCTGGAGAAAAACAACCACAACATCCCCGGTGTGCTGATTAGCCTGAACAATATCGGACTTATCTATTCTGAAAAGGGAGAATGGGAGAAGGCGCTGCCTTATCACAACAAAGCCATGAAGATTGCGCGGGAGAACGGTGATATTGTGGATGAAGCCTACTCGCTCAATGCCCTGGCAGAGGCTTACATGGCCGGAAACAGATCAGACCTGGCCCTACCCTATGCCCTGGAGAATTTGCAACTGGTTCAAAAGCTAAACTCAAAAGACGAGATACAGATAGCTGCAGAGCAGCTTAATAAGCTATACGTGAACCTGGGCGACTACAGAAACGCGCATAAATATCTCACCCTCCAGAACCAGTACGAAGACAGCGTACAGCTGGCAGAGGTTAAGACGCAGCTTATCGGGCTGCAGCTAAGGTATGAGAAGGAGAAGGCCGAGCAGGAGAATTTACTGCTCAAGGCCGAGGCTTCACTGCAGCAGCAGGCCCTGCAGCGCCGGAATGCCATACAACTCATAACAGTGGTCGCGCTGCTCACAGTCTGCGTGGTGGCTTTCGGGTTCTTTAAAGGGCGCCAGCGCCTGCACCGGGTAAACGCCCTGCTGCTGCAAAGCAACACCGATATTCAGCGCCACAGCGATACGCTAACGCTGCAGAAAGAGCAGCTGGCAAACCAGGCTGCCTTGCTCAGCAGCCAGAAAGAGGAACTGGAGCGGCTTAACTCCATCAAAGACCGGCTATTTTCGGTTATCGCCCACGACCTGAAAGGCCCGTTGGTATCGCTGAAAGGCCTGCTGCACCTGGCTGCCAAGGGCACAGTGCCTCAGGAGAAGATGAAGCATTTCATGGCTTCGCTGGAGGCAAGCCAACAGAACTCGCTTTGGCTGCTGGATAACCTGCTGCTCTGGGCCAAGGCTCAGATGAGTGGCCTGCTGGTCCGGCCGGAGGAAATTGACATTCTGGACCTCATCAAACAAAACCTGCTTTTGCTGGCCCCGCAAGTCGACCAGAAGCAGGTAAGTGTGACGTGCTCACTGGAGCCGGGCCTTGTGCTGCAAGCCGACAGGGAAATGACCAACCTGGTGGTGCGCAACCTTGTGTCCAATGCCATCAAGTTCTGCAAGCGCGGCGACACCATCAGTATTTCCGGCTACCGCGAAGGAACCTGTATTTCCCTGGCCGTTACCGACACGGGGATCGGCATGGCACCGGAGCGTTTGCCTAACCTGTTCAGCGGCGGTAACGCAAGCAGCCGCGGCACTGCCAACGAGAAAGGTAGTGGCCTGGGCCTGCCGCTTTGCAAGTATTTTGTAGAGCAGAACCACGGCAGCATTCAGGTGGAGAGCGTTCCTGGCGAAGGAAGCACCTTTACCGTGAAGTTGCCTGCCGCCTCTCCTAAACAGCAGGCTTCGGAACATACTGCGCAACAAGAGGCGCTTGCTATCTAACAATCAGCAGCGTACTGTAATTGGGCTATGTCTACCATACTTCGGCCTCTCCTACTGCTGAACCTGTTCTGCTACTGCCCCTTGTTTTTTCACTTATTCCCTAATTCTGCCCGGCTTTTTTAACCCCAGCCCAGGGTTATGAAACTCCACTTGGCCTGGCTATTGTTCCTGGTAAAGTATAACCTTATTTTTGTGTAAGGCTTCCGCCATTTGGCTGCACGAACTTCACCACTGTTTCCTCATTATGAAAAAATACATTTATCTGTTTCTGGCAATATCCCAGTTTACCGCCTGCCAGAGCGACCACCAGGAGGGGCAGGAGCAGTTCCGTGAGCGGCAGGAAGCCATACTGGAGCGTGCCCAAGAACAGGAAGCAGCTACCGAACCGGCGGCTGAAGAAGAAGTCTTGATCCTGGAGGAAACCGAAGGCGCACCTGCCTCCGTAGCCACGCCCGCTCCCTCCACTACTGCCGGTGACAAGGTGGTAGCCATAAAGGATGGCGATACGGTAGTGCTGTTGCGCAACGGCAAAGAGGAGACGGTTCGCCTGTATGGCGTGGACACCCCGGAGAAAACACAGGCTTTCGGGCAAAAGGCAAAGCAATATGCTTCAGACCTTGCTTTCGGCAAGCAAGTGCGCCTGATTGTGAACAACACCGACCGGTATGGCCGCACAGTGGGCACTATTATACTTCCGGATGGCCGCAGCCTGAACGAGGAACTGGTAAAAGACGGTTATGCCTGGCACTACAAAGCCTACTCGAACGACAAGAACCTGGCAAACGCTGAGGCTGATGCCCGGCGCTTCAAACGCGGCCTGTGGCAGGACCCGAACCCTGTTGCCCCCTGGGATTACCGCAAAGAGAAGCGCGGAGGTGCCACCGCAGAAAGCACCGCCTCGGCTCCCGTTCCGGCAGGCGCCACCAAGCGGGTGGTATACCTCTGCAACAGTACAGGCTCCAATGTTTATCACCTCACCGCCGACTGTTACGTACTTAAGCGCTGCAAAGAGGAAGTGATCAGAACCACTGAAGCCGTTGCCATTCGCACCCACGACCGCCGCGTGGATAAAGTTTGCAGCCGTTAAGCAGGAGTTTTATACTTTTGCCAACGAAAAGGCTATTATCAACTCTATGCATCAAATCATTTTAAAGTTATTCTCCAAGCTCATGAAAGTAGCTCTGTTTGCGTTGCTAGCCTTTGCGGCAGTAGCTTGCCAGCCGGAAAAGGAAAACAGCGAAGCAATTGCCGCAACAGCGACAGAAGAAGCGGCAGTTCCGGCCACAGCCGCAGTCGCTGAAAAGCGCCCTGCCCCGGTTTTCTTCTTTGTGCCCCAGGAACTTGTCGACAAGCGCGTGTGGATTTGTGATAACGAAGTATCCGATATCTTTCACCTCCAGCACGATTGCCCGATCCTGGTGCAGTGCAAAGGCAACGGCACCTTCAGAAACCTGAAACTGCCGCGGGCCATCGAAGAGTTTGGCCGCTACAACTGCCAGGAGTGCAGCAAAGAACTGGACGTGATCTTTGATGAGGACGCCGTACGCGTACTCGGTCAGTAACAGAAGAGGCTCCCTTTACAGGAGCCTCTTTTATTTAGCATCTGCCTTCATTTTTCGCCGTGCAATACCAGCAGCGGCACTTCCGCCTGGTACGTCATGCGCTCGGCCAGGCTCTGGGAGAACAGGTTGCGCAGGAAGCCTTTCTTTTTCCGCACAATCGCGATTACATCTGCCCCAGTCTGCTTGTAGTATTTTTTCAACCCCTCGTCACGGTGCCTGCCTGTAATCTCCTGAAACGAGAGCGGAACGTTCGGAAAGAGAGAATGAAGCTCTTCCCAAAAACTCTCCGCTTCTTCGCTGTCTGTTTTCTCATTCTCCTTCACCACATGCACCACATCTAACTTAGCTCCGAAAAAACTGCCCAACTCCACCACTTGACGGAGTGCGTGCCGGTCTTCCTTGCTGTAGTCGGAGGCATAGATAATGTGATCAAATTTTGGGTCAGGCGCGGTTTTCGGGATGGAAAGCACAGGGCACTTCACCTCCTCTATCACCGATTCAGTGTTGCTGCCAATCAGCAGTTCCTCCACGGTGTTGTCGCAGCCGGTGGTACCCATTACCACCAGGTCGTAGGCTTCTTCAGAAGTCAGGTGTTGCGCGATATCCGTCAACAGGGCCTCCTTCACCAGGTAGTCGCAGGTAAACCCGCCGTCTCGGTTGGCGCCGTGTTTTTCCTCCAGGTGCATCACCATCGCTTTTAGCTTTTCGGCCGCATCGCGTGTCTGCTCCCCCAGCAGTTCGCTTGCAACCAATGCTGTTTCCGATGTGTCAACTATGGGCAGGTGCACGACATGCAGCAGCGTAAGGTGGCAACTGGCGTGCTGCGCCATGTATACCGCATACTCCACTGCCTTCGCCGAGGTACCCGAAAAGTCGGTTGGACAGATTATCTTTCTCATTATGCTTCATTTGTTGGTTGTCTTGCGTGTGGAACAGCATCTATATTACTATTCCGCTATGTATACGGCAAGCAGCAAAAGAGATAGAGAAATTGTCTTACAATTTGCGCATTTTTTTCTTTGCCAACTGCTTTGCATATACCTGGTTATCAGCAACAACAAGCACCTGATTACAGACGGGAAACACAGCTGCTTACCCGGCACAGTGTCAGTTCTCCTGCAGCACACGCGAAGCACTTTTGGGATAGGCAAGTGTATGCCTAATGCCTGTAACGGGCAGAGGCACTGGCAGAATCATTCATTCAGCGCCTTTACCTCTTTCCAGCTCCAGTTATACTTCGGGGCGATGCTGCGGTATGCCTGCTTAAAATAAAACACTACCTCCTGTTTCAGCTCCTGAAGTGGAATGGAGGACGTAAAAATCTTTCTTTCGGTAGGGCTCTCATACGTTTCGCTGCGGGTAAGGGTATCTCCATTCAGGCGTAGCAGGGGCCCTGTTTCCGTGATGGCATCAGCGGTCCAGGGGTGGCCTGAGGTTTCCAGCTCGTTCAGGCGAGTAGCCAAGGGTGCCAGGCTGAGGCGGGGCAATGTGGGCCGTGAGGCGATATCAACCCAGGTGGTGTATTTATACTCCAGCTCATACTTGTTACCCCCGAAGCAGGAAAGCACGATGTCAAACCCGTGGGTGCGGCTGAATAGTGCATAATAATGCACAGGATGGGGTGTCTCTATTATTACAAGCCCTAGTTCCGGATGACGCGTGATGCGTGTTTCGGGCTTATACATGTCGCGGTAGCCCAGCAGCACACTCGCTACCTCATCCTCCCAGGCACCCTTTTCCCAATCAGGGTTGCGAAGCACGGCCTCGAACTCGCGCAGAAAGTAACGGAACTTCTGTACGCATTGCGCCGCCTCCTTCTCCTCCATCTCGTCGGCTTCGAAGGGCTTATAGAAAAGTGCCCGCTCCCTGGCGTTAATCCAGCACACCAGCTTCAGCGCCTCACCAGCCAGGGGGTGATTCAGGTCCAGCTCCCTGAAATCGCCAATGAGGGCCATTTGCCGCAGCAACTCCTCATTTTCCAACGCCAGTTCCGGGTACAGCAGTGCCCATACTCCCACAAAACCGTCAATGTCGAAGTGGTTGGCCGTAACGTAAGGTAACTCCAGTTCCGGCAGGTTCAGGCGCAACGCATTTAATACAATCGCCGCACTCGTATCGGCTTTTATCGCATCGGGCGTGGGGGTGCCTTTCCAGTGAGAAAGGATGATGCCGTTGGCGTGGGCGCTGTCCACTACAATGGCCCGCTGGTTCTTGACTTCTGAAAACGGAATGAATCTTCTCTGCTGCATAACCCAAAGTTGCAGATACAGGCAGCAACCTGCAAGTTTTATACGTTCTGAAAATGCTTTCAGTAGCAAGACGAAAGCTATGGGCTCTAAAAGTACGTGTTTGCCGTATTGGCAATGGACTATAGCAGCTGTGGCTACCAGCCTTATCTGGGTATAAGTATGGACAAGGCGCCGCAAATGCACCCTTTCCGGATTCTCGTATATACTTCTTAACTTTCCACCCGAAACAAAAAAACATCCATGGCGCTCCAGCAAATCTACCGCACCTCCCTTACACTTCTCACGGATCTGTATCAACTCACGATGGCCTACGGCTACTGGAAAAATGGTATGTCCGAGCGGGAGGCGGTATTTCACCTATACTTCCGGAAGCACCCGTTTGAGGGCGGCTATACGGTGGCAGCCGGACTCGAGCATGCAGTGGAGTACCTGCAGCAGCTGAAGTTTACGGAAGAGGATTGCTCTTATTTGCGCAGTTTGAAAGGGAGCCAGAACCAACCCTTGTTTGAGGAGGCCTTCCTCGACTACCTCCGCCACCTGGAGTTCACCTGCGATGTGGATGCCGTTCCGGAAGGCACCTTGGTGTTTCCGAGCGAGCCCCTTGTGCGGGTGCGGGGACCGCTATTGCAGGCACAGCTCATCGAAACGCCCTTGCTCAACATCATTAACTTTGAGACACTGATTGCCACCAAGGCTGCGCGCATCAAAGAGGCAACCAAAGGCGACCAGGTGATAGAGTTCGGGATGCGCCGGGCACAGGGTATCGATGGAGCACTGTCGGCGGCCCGCGCGGCTTACCTTGGCGGGGCCGATGCGACTTCTAACCTGTTGGCGGGACAGCTGTACAACATTCCGGTTCGGGGCACGCACGCGCACAGCTGGGTACAGGCGTTCGATTCAGAAGCAGAAGCCTTTGAAGCCTATGGCGCTGCTTTTCCGAAAGACTCTGTTTTTTTAGTGGATACTTACGATACTTTGGAAGGCGTAAAGCAAGCAATTGAGGTAGCGAAAAAGCTGCAGCCAAGAGGGTTTGTGTTCGGTGGCATCCGCCTCGACTCCGGCGACCTGACCTACCTTAGCCAGCAGGCACGCATTCTGCTGGATGAGGCCGGATTTAACAGCACCAGCATCGTAGCCAGCAACGACCTGGACGAGCACCTGATTACACACCTGAAACAGGAGGGTGCCCAGATAAATGTGTGGGGAGTAGGCACCAAGATGATCACCGCCTACGACCAGCCTGCGCTGGGCGGCGTTTACAAACTTGCTGCCATTAAAAATAAGGCGGGCGAATGGGAGTACAAGATCAAGCTATCGGAGCAGCTCGTGAAAACTTCAAACCCGGGCATGCTACAAGTGCGGCGCTATTTCAGCCAAGGGCGTTACCTGGCCGACATGATCTACAATGAGCTGGAGCCTATACCCGAGCAGGAGCAGCTAGTGCACCCGCTGGACAGCACCCGACGGAAGATCATAGAACCGGGCACCAAATCAAAAGAGCTGCTGGTGCCGATTTTCAGGGAAGGCACGCTAGTTTATGAATTGCCCAGCTTAGCAAGTATAAAAATGCATACAAAACAAGAGCTAAGTCAGCTGCACGAGAGCATTCGCCGCTACGTGAACCCGCATAATTACCCCGCTGGCCTGGAGGAGAACCTGCATCAGCAAAAAATGGATATGATCCTGAAGTTAAGAAGCACGAAAAGCGTAGGCGAAGTATAGAGGCTTGTATTTGCGGCCCTTTATTTATACTTGATTTATTGCGCTTTCTGCAAATGTAGGCTGCGCATTCGAGCAGCATCATTGAACCGGCGCGGTAACCAGCACATTACCGGCGCTTTTTGCCGCGCCGGTTCGATAATTTCTCGATGCGCTTACTTCTCACCCAGTTCAGGTATTTCTGGAGCGGCTCCGCCTGTTTTAGGGCGGGTATGCTGTTGTAAAGCAGCGCCAGCTCCTTGTTATCGAAGGTGAGGTGCAGTGTGCTGTGGCAGGGCTGGCACAAATCGGCCACAGCCCCGTAGCGGCCTCCCTCCTCCCGTGGCACCAGGTGGTGGCGGGACAAACTTAGCACCTCCCGTTCACAAAGTTCACACACCAGCGTTTCCTGCTTTCTGGCCATCTGCTAAATTTATAATCCCAATCTTTTACCAATCTAAAAACAAAAGCTTTTTAGAGAAGGTTTAATACATTTTGACTCTAAACTGAGGCATGGGCGCGGCTTTTTTCTATTGAAAAACCCTAGCTTGAATCCTTAGTTCTTTCGATAGCATACATGAAAGTCGCTCCACAAGATTCACCGGGAAGCCTGGTGCCCAAGCAGGAAATACGCGAGGGCCTGCTCATCTTTATACTTGCCGCCATCCAGTTCACGCACATGGTCGATTTTGTGATCATGATGCCGCTGGGGCCACAGCTTATGCGGGTATTCAGCATCTCTCCCCGGGAGTTTGGGCTGCTGGTGTCGGCCTACACGTTCAGCGCCGCCATAGCCGGTTTCCTAAGCGCCCTCTTCATCGACCGTTTCGACCGCAAAAGCGCAATTCTGGCGCTATACTTCGGATTTGCCCTAGGCACGCTGGTCTGCGCCATGGCGCCTACATTTGGGCTGCTGCTGGCCGCGCGGGTGGTGGCCGGCGCTTTTGGCGGTGTGCTGGGGGCACTGGTGCTGGCAGTGATCGGTGATGCCATACCTGAGCAACGGCGCGGCGCCGCAACGGGCAAGGTGATGGCGGCCTTCTCCGTCGCCTCCATTGTGGGAATTCCGATAGGCCTGTACCTGGCTAGTGAGCTAAGCTGGCATATGCCTTTTTACCTGTTGGCGGGGTTGAGTATACTTATACTTGTGGTGGCCCTGAAGGCGCTGCCGGTTATGCGCGGACACCTTTCCAGCGCGGTGCAGCACAAGCCTTTCGCGGTGCTGGGGGCGGTGGCAAGGCAGCGCAACCTGCAGTGGGCCATGGCGCTGATGTCTACCCTCACCATGGCCGGTTTTTTTGTCGTGCCTTTCATCAGTCCTTATATGGTCGCCAACGTCAACTTCACAGAGACTGACCTGAGCTACATCTACCTTTTCGGGGGACTGGCAACAGCTTTTACCTCGCAGTGGGCAGGGCGGCTGGCCGACAAGTATGGCAAACAGCGTATTTTCGCTGCAGCAGCCCTGTTCTCCATGCTTCCCATTCTGGCTATCACCAACCTGCCCCCGGTGTCGCATGCGGTGGCGCTCGTTATTACCACCATCTTCTTTATCTTCTTTGGCGCCCGCTTTGTCCCAGCCATGTCGCTGATCACCTCCAGCGTGGAACCTAAACTACGGGGAAGCTTCATGAGCATCAACTCATCCGTGCAGCAGCTAAGCGCCGGGCTTGCCTCCTTTGCAGCAGGCTTTATCGTGCAGGAAAGCGCATCCGGGAAGTTGCTGAATTATGGTTGGGTGGGCATTATCTCCTGTGCCATCACACTGGCAGCCATTTGGGTAGTGGGCCACATCAGGCAAGTCGGGTAAGTATGAAGCCCACTACACAGGAAAGCCGCGGCAGTTGTCGCGGCTTTCCTGTGTAGTGTTAAGAAAGGTAATGCATTACTTCCAATCGGGCATGATGGCGTTGGAGAAGAGCTTTACACGGTTTTTGCCGTCTGCAGCATCCATCATATATACATCATAGAACCCCATTCCATCGTTGGGGGCATTCACGAATATGATTTTATCACCGGTTGGGGAATAGCGCGGGTACAGGTCGTTGGTACCGGCGGGCTTGTTTACCGATAGATCCACCAGGCCGGTGCCATCTATGTTCTTGCGGAAGATATGTGCGTCCAGTTGGCGGCCCTCGGCATTCTCATAGCCAGACACGTCGCGGGTATAAAGTATACTTCTGCCATCAATCGAAAAGATCGGACTTTCCACGCGGCCAGGTAGGTTCTCCACCAGCAACTGCAGGTCTGAGCCGTCTGCATTCATGAGATAGATCTCAGAGTCATTGATGTTCGTACCGATGGTCTGTGCCGCGATTCTGTTGCCACGGTCTGTCCAGTCGAGCATACGGAAGTGGCGATCCGCCGGAGCCTTGGCCACCAGTGTTAACCCAGATCCATCGCGCTCAATACGGTACAGATTGTCGTAATTCGGGTAAATAAGCTGCCCACCGTCCGGAGCCCAGGCAAAGCCGATCCCGGGGTTGTGATAGCCCGCAATCGGCACCGTTGTTACCTGAAACTTGTTAGAGCCGTCGCGGCTCATGGTGAAAATCTGCGGCTCAATCAGCGCGTTGGAAGAGTAAGCCACCACATCGCGTTTGGGATTCAGGAGTGGCCACCATTCGCGGCTGAAGTCAGCGGTAAGGCGGAAGGTTCCTGCTGTAGAGCCGTCGGAACTGAACACATCGTAGTTTCCGTCAACGGAGCGGGCAAACAGGTAGCGCGCATTGGGCAGCGCAGTCGTCGAGAAGCTCCACACGGGGCTGTTGGTGGTTGCGTCTGATTTGTTTTTTACCACAACCTGCCAGAAGTAGGTGGTGCCGTGCATCAGGTTTTCAGCAACTACCGTGGTGTCGGTTATGGCTTCAGCTATCTTTTTTTTTTGGTTGCTGCCCGACTCGTAAAGGTACACATCATACGTGAGGGTGTCTTTGCTGGAGGAGGTTGGGCCCTGCCATTTTAGGGTGACGCTGTTGGAGATTCCGATGGTATTGTCTTCCGGTGAAGGCGAAGACGGAACACCGGGTGCCCCGTTACCGGTGGTGGATTCTGTGAGTTGGAGGATAACTGCTGTTTCCTTGTCGTTTTTGACGGCCACCGACACAGACTCTGGTTTATAGCCTGCCTTTTTGGCCATGATGTTGTACGCTCCTCCTTCGATATCAGGAATCCTGAAACGGCCATCGGCATCAGTAACAATGGCACTGGTGGCAGGAGCAGTTGAAATACTGACCGAAGCCAGGGGTTCGCCACTGCTGGCATCCAGTACCTGCCCGCTGAGAGATCCTTCTCCTTCGGGCTCCACCAGGTTTTCTTCGTTACAGCCAAACATGCCCACCAGGAGCATCAGAAAAATAACAAGCTTAAGGGTAGAAGCTGTCTTCAACATGTAGTAAAGGGTTAAAGTATAAATACTTTCAGATTTTGGAACAGAAACTAAAAACACCGGTCGGATCAAGGACAGGTGCTACTGGTCAAAAAGGTGTTTGTTCTAATAAAATGGTATTCGCCTATACCTGCTGGTAAAAGGATAGAACTTCTGTCGCGGTTTTTGCTGGATGAACGGTAACTTCATTAACGAATGGTGCCAATGCCACCGTTTTCAATAACCACACGCATTCCCTGGCCCTGCTGGGTAACCTGGTAAGGCAAGGTATTGGCCCCGTTCTCTACCTGTATCAGTTCGTTTCCTCTACCTTGTTGCGTAATAATGAGCTGCTGCCCATTAGCATTAATTTCCTGTACCACCCGGTTGTCTACTCCCTGCTGGCTTACAGCGCTTACGTTGTTGTTTCCCACAAAACTCCCTTCATAAGTGTTGCCCTGCCCGTTCTGTACCAGATTCAGTCTGTTGCCATCTCCATCCTGGTTCACCATCATGCTGTTTGCGTTTCCGGTTTGCACAAGGAGCACCACATTGGTAGCCTGCTGTATGATGGCCGCACTTTGCTGGCTGGCTGCTGCCACCTGCTGCCGGATAAACTGGTTTTCATTTACCTGCTGTAGCAACAGATCGCCCGGTTTAACCTCCTGTGCAAGCGCCATTGACAGGCCAAGGAAGCAAAAGACAGAAAGTATAAGGCACTTTTTCATAGTATAATTTTTACAATAGTAATTTACGCATTCCAATAGCACCAGCCAAGTACATACTTGCTTATTTAACTTCTTAAGGAGTTTAACGCAAACAGCGTAATCCAGTTCGTATACTTTCGTCAAAAAGAAAAAGACTGCAGGATAACTACTTTTTGTATTCAGTATCAATGGCATAGATGCTATTGGCTGCCTGCAACGCTCCCGAAATACAAGGGCAACTAAACGCGATGTATAAACCAGCCTGCCTTACAGATACGAAAAATCTCTGGAGACCTTATTGGCCTCCAGAGATCGTATCTTCAAATGTGACTACTGGTTTATTGTAGCCATATTGTTTGTACCTACCTGCAGTACGCCAGCCGTGTTGCCGATGCCTGTCTGGTTGATCATGGTGGTATTATGCTGCCCCACCTGGGATGAACCGGCCACGTTATACCAGCCTTCCTGGTTGATCATAGCCATGTTATACATTCCCACCTGTGCCGCAGTAGCAATATTACCTTCTCCATTCTGAGTAATATAAGCGTTGTTGTAACGGCCAGATAGCTGCAATACCGCTGCCACATTGCTCATACCGCTCTGGGTTACCCACGCATTGTTGTCATACTCACCTGCCTGGGCAACGATTGCAGTATTATATTCTCCGCTTTGTGCCACTTCAGCGTTATTAGCCTCGCTGCCGTTCTGTGAAACCATGGCCATGTTGCCAGTACCAGCCTGCACAACCATCGCCGCGTTGTTCATACCGCCAGCCTGGGCTACATCAGCAGTGTTAGACCAGCCGCGCTGCTCAGACATAGCCATGTTGCCAGTACCCCCATCTTGCATCAGCTGCGATGTATTGTTTTCGCCGTCCTGCTCCGAAGAGGCACTGTTCATCATGCCGCTTTCCTGGCGCACATAGGCTTCGTTGCGCATACCATCTTGGTCAATCGCCGCTGAGTTCATCGAGCCATTGTACTGGCCAATGTCACCCTCGTTGTCGTGCCCTTTCTGATACAGGTCAGCTTCGTTACGCATGCCGCCCATCTGCACTACATATGCGTCATTGCGGTCTCCACCCTCCTGCTTTATCCAGATATCATTATCCATTCCGCCTTCCTGTATCGCATCAGCCTCGTTGTTTCGGCCTACCTGGTGCACTGAGGCATCATGCATTCTTCCGCCAGACTGCAACACAGCAGCGTCGTTGTCCGCCCCCAGCTGCACTACGCGCAGATCGTTGTCGTAGCCACCGTACTGGGCAGTAGTTGCATCGTTGTTTGTGCCGCGCTGCTGTATCATGGCATTATTGCGCTCCCCGTTGTTCTGCATCACGGTAGCATCATGCTCAGAGCCCACCTGCTGGATCTCTACCATGTTCGTCATGCCAGCATTTTGGGTAGTGGTGGCTGTGTTGTTAGACCCGTTTTGGAAGGTAGAGGCTACATTACCTGTCTGTGCATACGCAGAGCCTACTGTGAACATCAGTGCTGCCGTAGCTGCATAAATAAGTTTTTGCTTCATGGTTTTATAATATATAAAATTTAAGATGGTTTGTCTTAGCATTATACCATAACAGGTAAAAAGTGTTACATATAACCTCTATATTATTTAATTTTTTTTATTTTTTATATTTCTAAACCCATATATCAAGCTCTAAACATGGATAACAAAAAAAGCGGCAGACCGGAAAATATTCCCGAACTGCCGCTGTAAGTCAAAAATAGGAAGATTGATCTTCTATTCGTAAAGGTTAATGTAGTAGTTCACCCCAATCTTGGCAC
Organism: Pontibacter akesuensis; assembly: GCF_001611675.1. NCBI lineage: Bacteria > Pseudomonadati > Bacteroidota > Cytophagia > Cytophagales > Hymenobacteraceae > Pontibacter > Pontibacter akesuensis. The sequence continues at coordinate 611,862 of NZ_CP014766.1, forward strand.
CCCAAAAATAATCGTTAAACCTGCCTCTCTCCACTTCGTCTATGGCATCGTTCAGCATATAGGAACTGAACACGTTGGCATCTACTCCCAGGCGCCTTGTAGCCATAAACTCTATTCCAAGCCCACCCTTCACATAGCTGTCCAGGTTACTAACCGACAGGTTACCCAAGGCATCGCCGATATCATTGCCCGAGAAAAGTGCCCCGGCCCCTACCTGCAGGTAGGGCGTGTGCGCCAGCATCGGGAAGAGGCTGTAATTCAGATCCAGCTCTCCGTACACGATCCTGCGCACAAAATTTACCTGTGTGGACAGCTCACCTGTTCCAAACCGTGCATCCAGCGACAGGTTGCTTCGCGTACTGAACCGGATACCGGCCTCGGCCATTGGGGTGATCCTGGGGTCTGCATAATCCCCGTTATACCGCAAAGCCCCACCGGCAAGGCTAATACCCAGCATGCCACGGCGCTGTGCCATTAACTGGCCGTGTATATCAGAGCTTTGTGCATCCTGCTTTTCCTGCAGGTAATCTTTTACAGCCTGACTCTCCAGCGCTTCCTTGTTTTGCGGGCGCCAGTACCCGGCCAGCATGCCCTCTATAATCATACTTTGAACAGCTTTATCGATGGCCTCTTTCACGGCCATGTCGGAAGGCTCGTTGTAGGTAAAGCCTGTTTCCGCCTCTAACAGGCGCTTGAACTTTACATACCGAAAAACACCAAAGTCCATCGACTGCGACAGGATTGTTTTGGAAGTATAAACCGTCTTAAGTATTTCACCGGTGCTGGTGGAGATGGCCCGTAGATACACAGTCACCTTGTCTTCGCGGTACTGCCCCGAGCCACCGGCACCGAAGTAGCGCAGGCCTGCGCCACCCGTCACCACATTGGCTTCGTAGGAAATGATGCCGCCCTCCAGAATTATTCCGGCAAAGAGCAGCGACGGCAACAGGGGCTCTGGCTTGCCGGTTATCTGCTCGGCCTCTGCACGCGTGGAACGAATGATCTTACGCTCGTTGAGCAGGTTGCCCAGGTTCTCCCGCTCAATGGCCGTAAACCAACCGGACTCCTCGAGGGAATTGAGCAAAATGGTGGTGGCACCCTGTGTAACGGCCGTAGACCAGCTGGCTCCCGTAGCCGATGGTTTGTACTGCCCGGTCTGGTCGCGGAACTTATAAACGGCGGCCACTACCTTTTGCTGAGGCGGGGGCAGGTTCACAAGCGCCTCGTTGGCAGGTGTCGGTGCTCCCACGGCAGCCCGTGAGGTTTTCATGGGTTGGTTGAAGTATGGGGCACAACCGGTGGCAAACAGCAACAGCAAGAGCACAGAAAGTACCCGCAGGGCAAGAGATAAGCTTATTTGCATGTAATAAGGGTGTTAGAAAGGATAAGGAGTGATGGCGCAGGCGGGGTTGAAGTATACACCCTAGTAGTATGGAACGGTAACCGTGGTTTGGTTGCCTGTACCAATGTCCACAATCTGGATCACAACGCCGTTTGTGCCTTCCGTTACCTCAATGGAGTAGTTGCCAATCGTGTAGCTTCCCGGCTCCAGTCCTCCCTCTCCAAACTGGCTGGTGACCAACTGCCGCGAAAGCTGGTTCAGAATCTGCCGCTCCAGGCTCTGCTTGAAGTCATCCAAAGGATCCTGGCTGCCAAAGGCGGAAGTGGTGGCGTTTGGGTCCTTCAGTTTGTCCTGCGACTGAGCAGAGCTTTGCAGCCATTGGTAATTGAAGCTTTCGCCGCCGAAAGCCGGATTTACCGGCCTATAGACGAGATCCTGCGCCTGCACAACGCCAGGGGCAGCAAGTATGATAAAAAAAAGGGTGAACGTGAGAAAAGCTTTTTTCATATAGCATGGGTTATAAGCTGTAGACAGTATATGTACTTTGCATCAGAAGAGCTCCCGCGCCTTTTTCCCCTCTGCTTCCAGCTGCCGTTGCAACTGATCCTGCAGCAGAAACTCATAGGCATGGCCCGCGGCGTAAGTGGCAATCTCCTCAATTATATCATACCTGGGCTGTAGCTGCTGCTCCAGGATGGTCTGGTCGTTCACCGTTACCTGGATCAACGCTCCCAAACCCCGGGCAGGAAACTCTTTTATTTGAATGGTGAAGTTCTGTGCCATTGGCGGCGCCTCCCATTGGCGGTGGAACACATCGTAAAAGTCACGCCCCATCTTGGTGATGGTCTCATCCACAACGAGCCCGTCTATTTCCAACTGGGCTGAGTTGCGGATGTTCTGCTCATACGTACGCTGCAAAGTATTCTCTTCCTGGCGAAGGGAGTCCTGAGGAACCGTCTGTTGTTGCGCCTCGGCACGGTGCAGTACCAGCGAGAGGCCTATCACAAGGCTTAGCCATAGCAGCGTAAGACGTGTTTCCATCATCAGTCTGGTCCTTGTATGATTATGAAAGAAGAAATATACTTTTCACTATACCTTCACCAATTGAAAAGGTTCTCTTAAATATTCATAATTTTAATTATAAAAGCAACATACTGCCCGCTTCCCCATAAAAAAAGCCCTGACTTGATTAAAGCCAGGGCCTCCTGATGCAAGTATATGTAACCCATTTATTTACAAGGCATTTCTATCTTTATAGCGGGAGAGAAGTACGACCTGCCCCCTTTCAGCGCCTGCAGGGCCTGCCTAAGCTCCTCCGGCTCTGAGTTTTTGAGCAGATAGCCTTTCACGCCCTCCTCCAGCAGGCTTTCCACCAGCGCCTCGTCTCCGTAGGTAGACATGATCAAAATATTGACGTGCGGGTACTTGGAAAGCAGATAGCGCGAAGTATCCACGCCGTCCATTTCTGGCATTTCCAGGTCCAGCATGATGACATCGGGCAAGTTGCTCTCCACCAGCTCGAGCAGCTCGGCTCCATTGCTGGCATCGGCTACTAGCGTGATCTCCGGAAAGGCCTTGAGTAGTTCCAGCACCCCCTTCCGAAACAGATTATGATCGTCGGCAAGTGCCAGCGTAAGTGGCTGATAAGTCATACAGGTTGATTTTGTTGTGTGTGCGTGGTGTGTGCTATGCGTTTGCAACTGGTAAAGTTATTTCGGCCTTTGTGCCCTTACCAGGAGCCGAGGTTATGGTAATGTCCCCCCCCATCAAAGCGGCACGGCTCTGCAGGCTCATAATACCAAGGCCCCCCTCTGTATTTTGCCTGTTCTGCAAAGAGCCAAGGTCAAAACCTTTGCCGTTGTCCATGTAGATCAGTTCTGTTCTGTCTTCCCCAAAGAACAGGTCCAGTGTCACTTCGCTCGCCTGAGCGTGCTTTAGCGTGTTGTTGAGCAACTCCTGCACCATACGAAAAAGCAGCAGTTCATGTTTCGCTTGCAATCTCCTATTTTTTTCATTGTATTTTACAGTGATACGCAGCAAACCTGTGCTCATAAAAGACCGCCGAAGGGCCTCCAATGCCTGCGCCAGCCCCATTTTCTCCAACACCACAGGCATCAGGTCGTGCGAGATGCGGCGCACGCTGGACAGCACATCGTCGAGTTGCTGTTTGATGTTGTATCCTGCCGTGAGCAAACCCTCGTCTTTTACAGCGGCGTTATTGATGAGCTGGTGCAGGTTTAGCTTCACCAGCGCCAGCATAGCCCCTACCTCATCGTGCAGGTCGCGGGCCACCCGGCGGCGCTCTTCCTCCTGTGCCTGAAAAGTCGCCTCCAGCAGCTGCCGCTGCTTCAGGTCGTGCAGGTAGCGTACCTGGTCCTGGTGCTGCAGCATACGCCGCTGGTAAAGCAGCACAAACACAATAATCCCCACGGCCAGAATCAGCAGCACGGGTGTGATAAGTATAAAGGGCTCCAGTGTTTTCATGCTACGCGCGTTCGTCTAAGCACCAGCAGCAACCCAATCCGGAACAGGATGTTCAACACAAGTATAACCGTGATGCACATACGCGCCGTGTCGTAGGAATCTGCCAGGGCTCTGTTAAACATGGCGTACGACATGGAGGTCCCGGCCTGGTAGATCAGTAAGCAGCAGCTCAGCACGAAAACCGGGTCACGGTCCAAGTAAATATAGGCGAAGCTATGCACTGTCTGGTAGAAGTATAGTACTGCCAAGCTGATAAGCAGCACGCTTTCGATCACGTGCGGCACGGAGTTCATCTGGGTAACTTCCTGCCCGAGCATGGAGTTCAGCACACTGTAAAGCACAAAACCCACCGCCGCCACTACCACGCCGCGCTTAAAGAGTTTCCTGGAGAAACTAATATAATAAATGACCGCCAGCAAAGCGAACTCGAGCGGTGTGTACAGGTGATCAATCCACAGGTTGTTATTCGTACCCAGGTAAGCCGTTAGCTCGGCGGCAAACTCTGCCAGGGCAATCAGAATACTGTAGGAGAACACCAGCCAGAAGAGCAAACTGCTCCTCTTGTTTAACAACAGCACGCCCCCCACTACCGGAATTGCAGAACTTAAGGAGGATAGTGCTAACAGCCAGGGGTAATATACTTCTAAAAATACTTCCATTAATCGTTTAAGCCGCTCTCCACGCAATCAGGAGGGCATATTCTCGATCTGTCCGCTATGATTCCGTTCTCAATGTCTTCCCCCTCCGCGGTAGCACCAACAAGTATAAGTTGCTTTTGCCCGTTATTGTCTTCTGCATAATACATGCGGATGCCCACGCAGTTTTCCTGCTCCAGTATCTGATTTAAAATATTCCTGCCGAAGAAATGAGCTTTCGCTATCTCACCCTCTGCCGAATCTATGCGCTTGTTACGGTAGTTTCTGGTCCACTCTGCTGCCTGGCTTAGCGCAATTGCCTCGCCTTCAGATCCGTCGTATTTTGCCATCTTGTACTAGGTTAAAGGTTGAAGATCTAAATATAGGGAATTGTAAATCTATACAACGTTAATTAGAAACTATAAATTTTATAACTCCATCCGCCTCTGCAGAAACAGGCTACTTAAGAGCTGCTTCGAAGTACAAGAGCGTACTGCCCAGGCTAAGTGCCGCATTAACCGGGCAGGAAAATAACCGTATTTTATGAGAGACTAAAAGCACGATCTGCCATGGCTAAGAAATCTTTTCAGGAGGTTGTAAGTAACCCGGACATGCCCGTACTGGTTGATTTTTACGCGGACTGGTGTGGCCCCTGCAAGGCCATGAGCCCGGTGGTGCAGCAGGTGGCCAGCGAGTTTAACGGAAAGGTGAAGGTGATCAAGGTGAACATCGACACAAACCAGGCCGCCGCCTCACAGTACCGGGTGCAGGGCGTGCCCACGTTTATCCTCTTCAACAAGGGCCAGCAAGTATGGCGGCAGTCCGGAGCCATGCCCGCGCAGCACCTGACAAAGGTGATTCAACAGTTCGTCTGATCTCTGATCAAAGGGTAATCAAGAATGAATAATGATCAATGAAAAGGAAGTATGATCAGCTTGCTCAAGTTTGGTTGATTAGCTGGTTAAATGCTATACGCCTTCCTGTTATTGCTCATACCTACTCCATTATTAATTAATCATTACTCATTATTGATTAATCTAAGCTGCAGGCTGAATATTGTTTCGCCGGGCTGGGTATGCACGCGGATGGTACCGCCGTGTTGCTGCATGATTTGCCTCGATAAGCTCAGGCCAATGCCGGAGCCTTGTTTTTTGGTGGTGTAGAAAGGGATGAAGATTTTATCCAGCACATCCTCAGGAATGCCGGGGCCGTTATCCGCCACGTCGATGCGCAGCCTTTGGCGCTCTCCCTCCGGCACGAAAGCCACCACTTCCACCTGCGGGTCCGTACACTCCTGGCAGGCCTCCATGCTGTTCTTGATCAGATTGATGAGCACCTGCTCCAGTTGCTCCGGGTCAGCCATCACCTCTACCTTCTCATCCGGCAGGTACATTTTCAGGCTAACGGACTGGTGCTTCAGTTCCTGCTGCAGCAACTGGTGTACCTGGCGCAGCAACCCGCTTATCCTCACCGGCCGCAGCTCCGAGGTGGGCAGGCGCATTAACCGGCGGTAGTTCTTCACAAAGTTCAGCATGCCGGAGCTGCGCTTCTCCACGGTCTGCAGGCCCGCCTGCATGTCCTCCAGCACCTCAGAGTCTATCTTTTGGCCCGCCTGCTGTTTTGCGATTACCTCCTGTTGCAGCAATCCCGAAACGGTAGCGGTCAGGGAAATTACCGGCGTAATGGAGTTCATAATCTCATGCGTCAGCACCCGGATCACCTTCTGCCAGGTCTGCAGTTCCTGTTCCTCCAGCTCAGACTGTATGTTCTGCAGCGTCACGATCTTCAGCGGAATGCCCTGCAGCAGCAGCTCCGAAGCGTGCAGGCTAAGCAGCAGCTGCTCCTGTTTCAGCTGCACCGTCACCAGCCGCTTTTCCTGGTGAGCTATACTGTAAAGTGCCTGCACCAACTCTGGGCTTAGCCGCTCCAGAGAGTCTATATGGCGCAGGTGGGGCACGTGCAGGAGGTTCTTGGTTACTTCGTTCACCAGCTGCACCTCCCCATCCTCATCAAACGAAAGGATGCCCACGCCCACCTGTTCCACAATGGTCTGCAGGTAATGGTAGTGCGCCTGTTTCTCGGTTTTCACCTTCAGAAAGGCATCGGAGATGTCGTTGAAGCTCGCATACAGTTCCTGGTAGGAGGCGTTGGCTCTTTCGGCTGAAAAGCGCTGTGTGAAATCTGAGTGGCGCATAGCCTCCAGAAAGCTGCTGATGTCGCGGTTGGTGCGCTCCACGAAGTGGATCATGTCGTAGAGCTGGAAAAGAATAAGCAGCAGCAGGCAGAGCGCCGTCATGTACCAATCGGTGCGGTACAGCACCAGCAGCATCACCAGTGCCACCCCGATCAGCAGCAGCAGGCGCAGCAACAGTTTTACCCGAAAGCCACTATAAACCATGTTTCTCTATTCTGCGGTAGAGGGCGGTGCGGGTAATGCCGAGGTCTTTGGCGGCATGGGTGATGTTGCCGCTATGCTTCACCAGGGCCTTTTGTACCATCATCTTCTCGAGCGTATCCAGCGTATAGTCCGCGTCGGCTATACCTTGGCTCTCCTGCCGCTGCTGCTCCCTGTCCTCGTCTGGCGCAAAGTAAAAGTCATCCGGGCTCAGTGTGTTGCCATCGCAAAGTATAACGGCTCGTTCCATGGCATGGTCGAGTTCCCTGATGTTGCCGGGCCAGCGGTAAGCGGAAAGGCGCTGCATGGTATCGGCGTTTAGCTTCAGTCCCGCCCGATCATACTTCTGGCGGTACACCTGCAAAAAATGCTCGGCCAGCAGCTTGATGTCCTCACGGCGCTCGCGCAGCGGCGGAAGGTTTATCTCCACGGTGTTGATGCGGTACAGCAAGTCCTGCCTGAAGGAGCCCTCGCGCACCATCTGGTACAGCGGCATGTTGGTGGCACAGATAAGCCGGATGTCGATGGGCCGCGGTTTGTTGGTGCCGAGGCGAATTACCTGGCGGCTTTGCAGTACGGTGAGCAACTTGGCCTGCAGCGCAAGCGACAGGTTTCCGAGCTCATCTAGAAATAAAGAGCCTCCCGTGGCTGCCTCCAGGCGTCCGGCCCTGTCTTCCTTGGCATCGGTAAAAGAACCTTTGGCGTGGCCGAAAAGCTCACTCTCAAACAAAGTCTCGCTCACGGCGCCCAAGTCCACTTTCTCAAATACATTGCCCGCTCTTTTTGATTTACGGTGCAGGGCGCGTGCCGCTACTTCCTTTCCGGTTCCATTCTCACCAAGTATAAGCACGTTCGCATCGGTTCCGGCCACTTTATCAATGGTTTGGTACACGCGCTGCATGGCTGGCGACACCCCAATAAAGCCATCATAGTGATAGGCGGTGTTGTTCTGCTCGGCGGCCTCGGCACTGCGCTTTACGCTGGCGCTGCCGTGCTGGCAGGCAGTTTTGAGCACGGCCACCAGCTTCTCGTTTTGCCAGGGCTTGAGCACGAAGTCTGTGGCACCCTCTTTCAGGGCACGCACGGCCATCTCAATGTCGCCGTAGGCCGTCATCAGAATCACGGTGGTTTTCGGGGAGAGCTGCTGGATCTGCTTCAACCAGTGGAAACCCTCTTTGCTAGAGGTGGCGCCGGTGCTATAGTTCATGTCCAGCAACACCACATCAAAGCCGTGCTCCTGCATAAGGGCCGGAATCTGGTACGGGTCTGAGGTTGTTTTAACGACGGCAAAGTGCTGCTTCAGCAAGAGCTTTCCGGCCAGCAGAATGTCTTCCTCGTCATCAACTACCAAAACTTTGCAAGCGGTTTTACTCATAGGTACTGCGATAGAAGTTTCGAAACAGAATGTAAAATCAGCCTTACGGACCACCAGACCACACAGCTACATTATAAACAACAGTAGGTATTCACAGCCAAAGTGTTGCTTTGCTTCAAGCCAATGTTACACGGTGTATAAGTAAAAGTATATCATTTTACGGTAAGAAACCACCCTGCAGCGGCAAGTATACCTTAAAAGCCCCTCCACGCGATGGCGCAAATCTTACCTGTTGCCGGTAGCTGTTCGGTACAGGACACCCAAGTGTACGGAACCGAACACTATAGACATAGCCATTCACCTATACATTAACATAAAGTTTTGTTAATCAAATAGTTATACATAGTGGCACATTTATTGGCATACTGCTTCCGAAAACACAGAAGTACAACACACTCCTACCTTACTATGGACCGCGTAATTGAAAAAAAGAAGTTTACCACAAAGAAAATCGTCCTGATTGCAGCTGGCGCGCTGGTGTTGGTGCTGGTGCTCTACAACCTGCTCTTTGCCGAGCACAGCTCCAAACTGAACGTAGACAGCGAGCGCGTGACAATCGGGCAGGTGCAGCAGGGAAACTTCCAGGAATTCATTGCCATCGACGGCTCAGTTGATCCGCTGAAAAGCTTTTACCTGGATATTACCGAGGGTGGCCGCGTGGAGAAGATCTATACCGACGATGGCCGCATGGTGGAAAAGGGAGACACGATCCTGAAGCTCTCCAACACCACGCTTCAAATTGACTTCATGACGCGCGAAACCCAGCTTTACGATTTGATGAACGAGCGCCAAAACTCAGAGATCACCATGAAGCAGGACCTGATCCGGAAAGAAAATGAGTTGGCAGAAATAGAGTACAACCTGGCCCTGGCCGAGCGCAAGTATGAGCGCAACAAAATGCTGATCGCCGAGAAGGTAATTTCGCAGGAGGAGTTTGAAGCCGCACGCGACGAGTATAATTACCTGAAAAAGCGCAAGATGCTGGCCGGGCGCTCTGTAAAGCAGGACGCTAAACTGATGGATGACCGCCTGAACCAACTCGATGAGTCAATCCGCCGCATGGAGGCCAACATCGGCATGGCTCGCAGCACGCTTAACAACCTGTATGTCACGGCACCCTTCACAGGCCAGCTTTCTACGCTGAAAGCCGAGGTAGGCGAATCGAAGGCTCCGGGAGAGAACATTGGCCAGATAGACGATCTGAACGGCTATAAGATCAAGGCGAACATCGACGAACACTATATCTCCAGAGTTTACCCGGGCCTTACCGGCAACTTCGACTTCAACGGCAAAACTTACAAGGTAGAGATCGCCAAGGTATTCCCGGAAGTACAGAACAACACCTTCCAGGTAGACCTGCAGTTTGCCGAGGGAACGCCGGAGGGCATCCGCCGCGGCCAGACGCTGCAGCTGAAGCTGAATTTGAACGACGGCGGTAAAGCGGTACTGCTGCCACGCGGCGGCTTCTACCAAAGCACCGGCGGCAACTGGGTATTTGTGGTGAACGATGCCGGCACTTACGCCGAAAAACGCAACATCAAGCTGGGCCGCCAGAACCCGAACCATTATGAGGTATTGGATGGCCTGCAGCCCGGCGAGAAAGTGGTGCTCTCGTCGTACGACAGCTACGGCGACATTGACCGCTTGGAGTTGAAATAGGTTAAATGGCTAAATTGGTAATTGGCTTATTATCAAAATCATAAATGTTTGAGAACAGCAATTTAACAATACAACAATTAGACAATCAACACCTCCATTAGTACAAAATAAAACTATAAAATATCTACAACAGCAAGCCATATGAACATGCAAGAATTAGTAATCGACACGCAGAATCTGCAGAAGAAGTACATTACTGACACAGTGGAGACAACAGCGCTGGCTGGTGTCGACCTGAAGATCAAGCGGGGCGAATTTGTGGCCATCATGGGCCCGTCCGGCTGCGGCAAGTCTACGCTGCTTAACATACTTGGCTTGCTGGACAGCCCCTCTGCCGGCAGCTTTAAGTTTTTGAACCAGGAAGTGGCCAATGTGTCGGAGCGCCAGCGCGCCAAGCTGCGCAAAGAGAACCTGGGCTTCGTGTTCCAGAGCTTTAACCTGATTGATGAGCTGACTGTGGAGGAAAACATTGCCCTGCCGCTTGCTTACTTGGGCGTTTCCAAGTCTGAGACAAGCAAAAAAACACAGGAAGCCATGGAGCGCATGGGCATCGCCCACCGCCGCAACCACTTTCCGCAGCAGCTATCCGGTGGTCAGCAGCAGCGTGTGGCCATTGCCCGTGCCACGGTATCCAACCCAGCCCTTATACTTGCCGACGAACCAACTGGTAACCTCGACTCGGTGCACGGCCGTGAGGTGATGCAGTTGCTGTCGGAACTGAACGAGGCAGGAACGACTGTGGTAATGGTAACGCACTCCCCTACTGATGCTGAATACGCGCACCGTATCGTGAATCTGTTTGACGGCCAGATCGTGACAGAGAACCTGAACGTGAAGCGCCATGCTGCAGAACTACTTTAAAGTAGCACTGCGCCACCTGACGCGCAACAAAGTATACTCGGCCATCAACATCGGCGGGCTGGCGGTCGGTATTGCGGCGTGCATTCTCATCTTTCTTTTTGTGAAGGATGAGCTGAGCTACGACCGCTACCATGCCAAAGCCGACCGCGTGTACCGGGTTACCCGCGATTTTGTGTCGGGCAATGGCTCCGTAAGCCTGCACCTGGCCCGCGTGGCGCCTCCGGTGGGTCCGCTACTGCAGCAGGACTTTCCGCAGATAGAGGCTGTTGCCCGCATGGTGACGTTTGGGATTCTGTTTGAGGATAAAGAGACGCAGCGAACCTATAGCGAAGACAACGTATACTTTGCCGAGCCTGCCGTTTTCGAAATGTTCGACATTGAACTGGTGAACGGGAACAGGGAGAAGGCCCTGCGGGAGCCCTTTACCATTCTGCTTAGCCAGGAAATGGCAGAGAAGTATTACCCGGGCGAAAACCCGGTAGGCAAGGTGCTGCACTTCGGTGAAAACTCCAGCCTGAGGGTGGAGGGTGTGTTTAAGCCTTTCCCGGCCAACTCGCACCTGCACCCCGATTTTCTTGGCTCTTTTATCACCCTGAATGATACCACGGTATACGGTGCGGAACAGTTGAAAACAAACTGGGGAAACAACTCCTTCCCTACCTACGTGCTGCTGGAGTCTGAGAAAGATGCGGCACAGCTGGAGGCGCAGTTTCCGGCTTTCCTGGACAAGCATTTGGCTGGCACAGATCATGCGGACGGGGCAAAACCAAGCGATTTCACGAACCTGTACCTGCAAAAGCTCACTGACATCCACCTCAAATCCAACCTGGACTCAGAGCTGGAGGTGAACGGCGACATGGACAGCATCATGATTTTGTCGGCAGTGGCCCTGATCATCCTGCTGATTGCCTGCATCAACTACATCAACCTAAGTACGGCACGCGCCACCACCCGCGCAAAGGAAGTAGGCGTTCGGAAAGTGATCGGCGCAGCAAGGCAAAACCTGGTGCTGCAGTTTCTGCTGGAGTCTGTGCTTACCGTTAGCATCGCCACGCTGCTGGCGCTGGGTTTGGTGGAGCTCTGCCTGCCCTGGCTCAACACCTTTACCGACAAAGCGCTGGACTTTAACCTGCTTTCAGATAACTGGCTTCTGGCGCTGGTATTCCTGCTGCCCCTGCTGGTAGGCATTCTGGCTGGCTTGTACCCTGCGCTATACTTGTCGCATTTTCAGGCGGCTACGGTGCTGAAAGGCGCCCTTAGCAACAGCTCCAAGAACCCGATGCTACGCAAGACGCTGGTGGTGGTGCAGTTCTCTGTATCCATTATCCTGATCATCGCCACGGGCATCATCTTTCAGCAGCTGATGTACATCCAGAACAAGGACCTGGGTTTTGACAAGGATCAGCTGGTGATTTTACCGGACAACAGTGAGATGCGCCCACAGTTTGAGGCTTTTAAGGCGGAGCTACTGAAGTCTTCCGCTATAGAGGGCGTGGGCCGTTCGCAGCTGATCCCGACAGAGCAACTGCTGAATTCAGCCGGCGCTCAGGTGGCCAAAGGCGACAGCATGGCACCCACCACAGCCAGCATCAAGTTTGTGACGGTGGATCATGATATGTTCGATGTGTACAACATTAAACTTGTGGCAGGCCGCAACTTTAGCCGCGAGTACAGGAGTGATGACACGGCAGCCTATGTGCTGAACGAGGCGGCAGTGCGCATGATCGGCTGGAGTGATCCGCAGCAGGCTATTAACCAGCGCTTTACCTACGGCGGTAACAATGGCCGCATTATCGGGGTGGTGAACGACATCAACTTCGAATCGCTGCACAAGGAGATTGCTCCGATGGTGTTCATGATCCGTGGGTGGGGCAACTATCAGAACATCTCCATCAAGATCGGTGGGGACACGCCACAGGCACTGGCGCACATTGAGGAAACCTGGAACAAGTTTCTGCCTAACTATCCTTTTGAGTATGAATTCATGGACCAGCTGTACGGGCAAACCTATGAGGCCGAGCAAAAGAAAGGGCAAATATTCACCCTCTTTTCCTGCATGGCTATCCTGATCGCGTGCTTAGGTTTGTTTGGGCTTGCCTCCTACACCACGGTGCAGCGCCGAAAGGAAATAGGCATCCGCAAAGTATTCGGTGCGCCGGTTGCCAGCATTGTTGCCTTAATCTCGAAGGACTTTATGAAGCTGGTGCTGGTGGCGAACATACTTGCCTGGCCCATTGCCTGGTACGCCATGCGCTCGTGGTTGGATGACTTTGCCTACCGCATCAACATCGGCACGGACATTTTTATACTTGCGGGCATCGTGGCCTTCATTATCGCTATGGCAACGATCAGTTACCAGGCGATCAGAGCCGCAACCTCTGATCCTGTCAAGTCGATCAGAACAGAATAAATTAGGTGATTTATACTTCGCTGCCGGGGGTTGGCTGTTCCTCCGGCAGTATTTACCACTACCCATTCTCTATAAAACTATGAAAAAGATATACATGCTTGCCTTGTTGCTCTGCAGCCTCTGCCCCGGGGCAAACGCGCAGACACCCGATGATGAGAAAGCTATCCGGCAGGCCATCCAAAACTATGTAGACAGTTTTTATCAGGCTGATACTACCAAAGTATACGCCAGTGTGCACCCGGAGCTTGCCAAAAGAGGCTACTACAAAAGAGACAACAGCTACCGGGAAGCCAAAATGACTTTTGAGCAGATGGTACAGCTTTCTGCCCGCTGGAACAGGACAAACCCGGTACCGGCAGATGCGCCAAAGGAGATCACCATCTTTGAGGTGAAGGACAAGATCGCATCGGCAAAGGTGAAAGCCATGTGGGGCACCGACTACTTCCACCTGGCCAAGAACGATGGGCAGTGGAAAGTGGTGAACGTGCTCTGGCAGGACTAGCAGCATTTCCCAGAAGAAGGCAGGCGTTTGTTTGCCTTTGTTTTACTCATTCAAAAAGCAGCGCAGCATCAGAAACGCATCATACTTGTACAATGCTACAGAACTATTTCAAAATCACCATCCGTAATCTAATGCGGAACAAAGTGTACTCGGCCATCAACATTGTAGGCCTTGCCATTGGTGTAGCCTCCTGCCTGCTCATCTTTCTGTACGTGCAGGACGAGCTGAGCTACGAGAGCCATTTTGACAAGGCTGATCGTATTGTGCGGATAGCCGGGGAGATTGAGCACGAAGGGCAGGTAAACAAATTCGCTCTGTCGGCACCCGTACTTGCCCCGAACCTACTGAAGAATTTCCCAGAACTGGAGCATGTTACCCAGCTCCTATCAGCCGGCAAGCAAACCATCTGGTACAAAGACAAAAGCTTTACAGAGGATAAACTCATTTTTGCCGACAGCTCCTTTTTTGATGTTTTCAGTTACGAGTTGGTGGCGGGCAACCCGGCAAGTGCCTTAGACGAGCCGCAGACGATGGTGGTGAGTGAGGAAATGGCACAGAAGTACTTTGGCGGAGCAGAGGAGGCCATGGGGAAAGTGCTGAAGTTTAGCCGCGACCCCTACAGGGTGACGGGTGTATTCCGAAACGAGGGCCACTCTCACATTCAGGCCAGCGGCTTTCTGGCGCGCAGCACCTTTGATAAGCAGCGCCAGGACGTGCTGGATGGCAACAACCATTGGTTTAACATGAGCCGTTATACCTATGCACTTCTAAGCAACGAAGCCCAAATTCAGCCGCTGCAGGAAAAGCTACACACATTTGCCGAAACGGATGTGACGCCCTGGATCAAGGAAAACAACCTGAGCGCCTCCATGAAGTTTGTTCTGCAGCCACTGAAGAGCATCCACTTTAACACCACCTACGAGGCAGACCTCTCCCCTGCCGGAAACATCACCTACATCTATATTTTTGCTGCCGTAGCCGTTTTTCTGCTGCTCATAGCAAGTATAAATTACATGAACCTGGCCACGGCACGCTCGGCCAAACGCGCCAAAGAGGTGGGCCTTAGAAAAGTAGTGGGCGCTTATCGCTCCCAGATCATCAGCCAGTTTATCGGCGAATCGCTGCTGATTACGTTGCTGGCTGTCATACTTGCGCTGGCGCTGACGCAAATCATGATTCCGGTTTTCAACTCACTCACGGACAAACAGTTTGATTCAGCCTTCTTCCTCCAAACGGAAGTGTTGCTGGCGCTACTAGCCATTGTGGTTTTCATTGGGGTAGTGGCCGGAAGTTACCCCGCTATCTTCCTTTCAGGCTTTAAACCCATTGATGTGCTGAAGACGGATAAAGCACCGAAAGGCGGCAGTGCCACGCTGAGAAAGACACTGGTGGTCCTCCAGTTTGCCATTTCACTGATCATGATTGTCGGAACGATTGTCGTCTTCAGCCAAATGCATTTCCTGAAAAACCGCGACCTGGGATTCAACAAGGAGCAGGTACTCGTTATTGATATTCCAACCGGCGACTCCACGCTGGTAAAGCAACTACCCAGCATCAAGAACGAGCTACTGCGCAACCCCAGCATTGAGCATGTCTCCAACTCGGATGATATTCCGGCGGAGTCGCTTAGCAACCTGCTTGTGTTTGCCGAGAAAGACGGACAGACGCTGCAAAACACCATGAACGTGATGTTTGTGGATTACGACTTTCTTGATGCCATGGGCATTGAGCTGCAGCAGGGCCGCAACTACTCCAAAGACTTCGGCACCGACCTGAAGGGAGCGCTGCTCATCAACGAGGCTGCCGCTAAAAAGATGGAATGGCAGGAGCCGCTGGGCAAGCGCCTGGAGGTGATCGACTGGGATGCAAAAGTGATCGGTGTTGTAAAGGATTTCCATACGACGTCGCTGCACTCCAATGTGGAGCCGCTTATACTTGCGCTCCGGCCCTCCTCTCCCGGTTATTTGCTGGTGCGCATCAAACCACAGGACATGGCCTCCACCATCAGCTTTATCGAAAGCAAGTGGCGCGCCTTTGATCCGAAGCACCCCATGGAGTATTTCTTTATGGATGATCACTTTGATGCGCAGTACCGTGCCGAGGAGAAAATGCTGACGGTGTTTGGTTACTTTGCAGGGCTGACCATACTTATCGCCTGCCTCGGCCTGTTTGGATTGGCCTCTTACACGGCGGAGCAGCGCACAAAGGAAATTGGCATCCGCAAGGTGCTCGGCTCCTCGAACGGCAGCATTGTGATGCTGCTTTCCAAAGACTTTGCCCTGCTGGTTCTCATTGCCATTGTGCTGGCCAGCCCCGTCGCCTGGTACGGCATGCACAAGTGGCTGCAGGACTTTGCCTACCGCATCGACTTAAGCTGGTGGATGTTTGCCTTAGCGGCAGTGGCAGCACTGGTTATCGCCCTGGCCACCGTCAGTTTCCAGGCCTTGAAAGCTGCGCTGCTTGATCCGGTAAAGGCCATGAGAACCTGATAGAAAAGAGATATCTACTGTGCAAGTATAGCCGGGAGGCAGGAACATCCGATAAAATACGCTGTCTGCTTCGGCAGCTCTTACTTCTGGCACGCTGTAACCTAACGCATCAACCAAATTAATATGCTTAAGAACTATTTCCTGCTGTTCTTCCGGAACATGGCCCGCAACAAAGTCTACGCTGGCATAAACATCATCGGTCTGGCCATTGGCATCGCCTCGTGCATCCTGATTTACCTTTTTGTGCAGCATGAGTTAAGCTTCGATAAGGCCTTTACCAAGCACGAGCGGATCTATCGGGTGGTGAACGACCTGATTGTGGAGGATGAGGTGGAGAAAGCATCCATCACGCACGCGGCCCTGGCCCCTACACTGGCCGATGACTTTCCGGAGATTGAGGCCTCTACCCGCATGATTAACCGGAACAAGCAGGTGCTTCGCCTCGATGACAAGGCCATTGCCATCGAAAATACGTTCTGGGCTGACAGTAACTACTTCGATCTGTTCGATTACAAGCTACTGGAAGGCAACGCCAAAACGGCGCTGATGGAGCCAAACACCATGGTTATCACCAAGGAAGTGGCCGGGAAATTTTTCGACAATCCGATGGATGCCATGTTCAGCACGCTGCGCATCGGCTCCCAATCCTACAAGGTAACCGGCATTTTTGAACCGGTGGATGCGGCCCACATGCGGCCAAACGTGCTTACCTCCTTCAGCACCATTCCGGGGGAAGTACGCCAGAATATGCGCACCAACTGGTTTGGCACCAACAGCTATACCTACCTGCTGCTCCGTAGCCCAGGCGACGCGGCAGGGCTACAGGCCAAGCTGCCTGACTTTGTGGCACGCCGCATCACGCCCGCCCGCGGCAATACCACAGAGCGAGTGGAGTTGCACCTGCAGGCCCTCGCCGATATTCACCTCGAAACCGATTACCTGTGGGAGCCCTTTCCGGTTGGCAACAAGTCCTACATTTACATCTTCTCGCTGGTGGGCATCCTGATTTTGCTCATAGCAAGTATAAATTACATGAACCTGGCCACCGCCCGCTCGGCCAAACGCGCCAAGGAGGTGGGCTTACGCAAAGTGGTGGGTGCTAACCGGCCGCAGCTTATCCTGCAGTTCCTCAGCGAGTCGGTTATGCTTACGCTGTTTGCCGTGGTTATTGCCCTGGTGCTGGTGGAGCTGATGCTGCCCACCTTCAACAGCCTGGCTGAAAAGCAGATCTCCTCCACTTATTTCCTGGATGCCAGCTTTATACTTGTGCTGGTAAGTATAGCCGTGTTTATCGGTTTGGTGGCCGGCAGCTACCCGGCCTTCGTGCTGTCGCACTTTAAGCCGGTGGATATACTTAAATCTGACAAGACACCGAGCAGCGGCGGCGCCATGCTGCGCAAGGGGTTGGTGGTACTGCAGTTCACTATTTCGCTGGTGATGATTATCGGCACGGTGGTGGTGTACAGCCAGATGCATTACCTGAAAAACCAGGACCTTGGCTTCACCAAAGAGCAGGTGCTGGTGATAGATATTCCCAGCGGCGATACAGCTATCGTAAACAAAATGCCCGTGATCAAGGCCGAGTTGCTGCGCAACGCCAATATCACCAACGCCGCCACCACCGGCATGGTACCCGGCGAGGAAACCAGCGTGATCATTTTTGCCGTGGAGCGCAACAAGGCCATGGCCGAGAAAACCATGAACACGATCTGGGTTGACTACGACTTCTTCGAGCTGATGGACATTCCCTTAAAAAAGGGCCGCAACTTCTCCGAAGAGATGCGCACCGACCTCGACAACGGATTTATACTGAACGAGGCCGCTGCCAAAGCGCTTGGCTGGGATGCCGACCCCATTGGAAAGCGCATTGGCTTCTCAGACACAACCTCCGGCAAGGTGATTGGCGTGGTGAAGGATTTCAATTACAAGTCGCTGCACAGCGCGGTGGAGCCTTTGGTTATTTTGCTGGCACCGCAGAACAACGGCTCCCTGATGGCCCGCATTTCCCCGGGTAACTTCAGCGAGACCATGGCACACGTGGAAAGCACCTGGCAGCGCTTTGCCCCCACGCACCCGATGGATTACTCCTTCCTGGACCAGAGCTTTAACGAGCAGTACCGCGCCGAGGAAAAGATGCTGGCTATTTTCGGGTACTTCGCCCTGCTCACCATCATCATCGCCTGCATGGGCCTGTTTGGGCTGGCTTCCTTTATGGCCGAGCAGCGCACCAAGGAGATCGGCATTCGCAAGGTGCTGGGCAGCTCGGTGTCGCAGATTGTGCTGTTGCTCACCAAAGACTTTGCACTGCTGGTGGTGCTTGCCATTATACTTGCCTGCCCTATTGCGTGGTATGGCATGCAACAGTGGCTGCAGGATTTTGCCTACCGAACGCCTGTCAGCATCTGGATATTTGTGTACTCGGGCCTGGTGGCGCTGGCGCTGGCGGTGCTCACGGTAAGCTTCAAGGCTGCCCGCGCCGCCATGTCTGATCCGGTTTCTGCCCTGCGGACTGAATAAAGAAATGTTTGTTGTTTGTGTTTATAAGGTGACGCCTCAGTCAGGGCGCTGCAAATTAAGTCCTGCTGAGGCAACCTTCACTGCCTGTTCTTCATCTGTATTTTACCTAATAGCCTGAATTATGAAAAAGACATCCTACACCTTGCTAGCCGCCGCCGTACTTGGCACCATCAGTTTCTGGCCCGACACGGCTGCCACAGCGTTTCCTGCCGCAGAATTGGCGTATGGGCAGGCGCAGCAGGACACCATCAAGACAAAGAAAAGCAGCAACCGCGTCCACATCGTGACGGGGAACGACGACAAGGGCAAGCACAGCTACATCAACATTTACAACGGCCGCAACGAGAGCATCACCTACAAAGGCGACGTTACACTGACGGATGACTTTACAAGTATAAAAAGCATTTCTCCCGGAGGTTATCTCAACTACTCCCTTTCGGTGGATGGCGATAAAAAAGAACTGGAACTGAAAAGCGACGCTCAGGGTAAGCTTACGCGGAGGTATCTGGTAGATGGAAAAGAGGTAGCCTTCGCCCCTGCAGGGGAGCAGTGGCTGC
Source organism: Pontibacter akesuensis (assembly GCF_001611675.1). Classification (NCBI taxonomy): domain Bacteria; kingdom Pseudomonadati; phylum Bacteroidota; class Cytophagia; order Cytophagales; family Hymenobacteraceae; genus Pontibacter; species Pontibacter akesuensis. Next base: position 631,088 of record NZ_CP014766.1, read on the forward strand.
AGGAAATGATGCCCGGCCTGATCGCCAAGACTGGCATTGGCCTGGAGGCAAGGGTGAAGGACATCTACCAGAAGCAAGGCGCTAAGGGCGTGCTGGCAGAGGCCGGCAAGGTGGAGGGCGAGCATGGGAAGCTGAAGATGGTTTCTTACCTCTTGCAGCAACCCAACCTGAAGCCAGCAGATATGACCCTTGCCCTGCAACGCGCGGGAGACTATACGTCATCCGACTATGAGCTGAGCAAGCTGCTGCGCAATGTGCCCGCATCTTACCTCGGAAAACAGGAGTTGGCCAACGCTTACCTTAGTGCCGCCGGCAAGGTGTCATCGGATTACGAGAAGAGCAAGGTACTCGCGCATTTGCTGGACACGCCAAACCTAAGCAAGCAGACCACTGACCAAGCCCTTAAAGTTATCGGCACCGTGTCATCAGACTACGAAAAAGGTAAGCTGGTACAGAAATTCATCAGCAACAAAGAACTGCTCAAAAACAGCTACCAGGGCACCTTCGGCCTAATCGGCAATTTTTCTTCTGACTACGAGAAGAGCAAATCCATCCAAAGTATACTTAAACAGCACGCGCTTTCTGCCGCGCAATTCCAGGAGTTGCTGCCGGTGGTTCGAAACATCAGCTCTGATTACGAAAAGAGCAAAGTGCTGCGCGCAATGGCGCCAAAGCTTCCCGGGGATGCCACGGCGCTGCGCCAGGACTATGAAAAAGTAGCCAAAACCATCAGCTCCGACTATGAATACCGCAAGGCGATGGAGGCACTGGATTAGGTTCATCTACAAATTGGGCGGGGTGGTCGAAAACAAATGCATCCGTGCATCGAATCAGCTACATTAGAGTAAAGCAAACCATTGCTTGTATCGCAGGCACACGCAGTGATTCTTCAGAAGCGGTAATAGCATTTGTCAGGTAAATTTGTCTTTATATGCGCAGGCACACGTTTTCCTTCTTCCGTCGTCATCGCGCCTACGGCACCTTGTTCCTGCGGCTCGCCATCGGGGTGTTCATCATCTATGGCGTGCAGGACAACGTGTTTAGCTGGGAGCGGATGCTGGAGTTCCGGGATTTCCTGGCAGCGCGCGGGGTGCCGTATCCGCTGGTGGCTGCCCATGTGTCGGTGTACGTGCAGTTCATCTGCGGTATTCTGTTGCTTTTGGGCGCAGCCGTACGCTGGGTTGGCCTGCTGCTGATCCTCAATTTTACAGCGGCAATTCTGATTGCGCATCTCGGGCAGTCGTTTCCGCAGTATTATCCTGCGGCGCAGTTGATAGCTGTGGGCTTTTTTTTCATGTTTCACGGAGCAGGGCCGGTGTCGGTGGATGCTTTCCTGGACCAAAAACGAGCGCAAAGTATGGATCGTACGTTATCAGTTAATGTATGACTCTATCCTTTATGCAACATACTATGTCGATTAGAAAAACACTTCTGCTTCTAAGCCTGGGGCTTAGCCTAACTTTATCAGGGAACCTTGCCGCGCAGCAGGCCGCCGCTTCCAAGTATGGCGTCACCATCGACCTGACCACCGTGCGCGACGACATGGTGCAGGTAACGGTGCAGGCACCTGCCATCACGCAAAATGAGGCGGTGTACATCATGCCCAAAATCGTACCCGGCACGTATTCTGTTTCTGATTTCGGTAAGTTCGTTTCTGATTTCAAAGCCTTCAGCAAAGACGGGAAGCCCCTGCCGGTCGAGAAGCTGGATACCAACCGCTGGCGCATCGGCAACGCCCGCCAACTGGACCGCGTCACGTACTGGGTGGACGACACCTTTGACACGCCCAAGCGCGAGGACGTTCTGTTTGAGCCGGGCGGCACCAACATTGAGGAGGGCAAAAACTTCCTGATCAACACGTTTGGCTTTGTGGGGTACTTTGATGGCCTGAAACAAGTGCCGTACGAACTCACCATCAAAAAACCGGAGGGCTTTTACGGCTCTACGCCGCTCAAGGCAACTGCCTCCACCGACAGCACCGACAAGTATGAATTGCCCAACTACGTTGACCTGGCTGACTCGCCCCTAATGTACAACCGCCCGGACACGACCGTGCTCCGGGTAGGCGAGGCGGAGGTGCTGGTGTCGGTTTACTCCCCATCCGGCCGCGTAACCTCACAGCCCGTTGCCGCCACGGTGAAAAACATACTCGAGGCGCAGCGCAGCTACCTGGGCGGCACTTTGCCCGTCGACAAGTATGCGTTCCTGATCTATGTACCTGAGCGCGTAGGCAAGTCCGGTTCCTTTGGCGCACTGGAGCACTCCTACTCCTCGGTTTACTTTCTTCCGGAGATGCCGGAGGAGCAGTTCAGCAGCACCATCCGCGATGTGGCCGCCCATGAGTTTTTCCATATCGTGACACCGCTCAGCATACACTCCGAGGAGATCGGCAACTTCGACTTCATCAACCCGAAAATGTCGAAGCACCTCTGGCTTTATGAGGGGGTAACCGAGTACTTTGCCTCGCATGTGCAGGCGTACGAGGAGCTCTACGACCTGGAGACTTACCTGGGAAAGCTGCGCGAGTACATCGTGACGGCCAAGGAGTATTACAACGACACACTGCCCTTTACCGTGATGAGTGCCGGGGTGCTGGACAAGTATGAGAACGAGTACGGCAATGTGTACCAGAAAGGCGCCCTGATCGGACTGGCCCTGGATGTGCGCCTGCGCGAACTGAGCGGCGGCAAGTATGGCCTGCGCGATTTGATGCGCGATCTCTCCAAAACGTACGGCAAGGAGAATTCATTTAAAGACGAGGAGCTGTTCGACAAAATAGCCGAGTTGACATACCCCGAGATACGCCAGTTTTTCACCCGCTATGTGGAGGGCTCGGAGCCGCTGCCGCTGGAGGAGATTTTCCGAAAGGTCGGCATTCTGTATGAGCCGGTGGCTACCCAGCAAATCATTTCGTACGGGGGCTTTTTACCCGGCTTTGATGAGGCAACCGGCAAGCTGACGGTAGCCGAAACGGCGGATATGGATGCCTTTGGCAAAGAAATGGGATTTAAGGCCGGAGACGTGCTGCTGAAATTCAATGGCACCGACATTACTCCCCAGAACATACGCGACCTGATTGCCGTGGAGCTGCAGAGTATAAAACCCGGAGAGAAGATATCCTTCACGGTAGGCCGCAAAAACAGCAATGGCAAGCTAAAGGAGAAGAAATTAAAAGGCCGTGCTACAGCCGTAAAACGGGCACAACAGCATGTGCTGGTGCCTGACCCCGCCGCCACACCGGAGCAGTTGCAACTGCGCAACGCCTGGCTCGGCAACGGATAGCCAAAACAGGAACATTGCCACTAGTATAAAATAAACCTATGAAAAAGTTTACCTCCAAAGCCCTGCTCCAAAAGCTGGGAGGGCTAACCGTATGCCTAAGTGTAGCGATGGCCACACAGGCGCAGCAGGCCATTACGCTTGAAGAAAGCATTGAACTGGCCCGGGTGCACAACGTGGCCCTGCGGCAGGCGCGCTACAACAGCACCAAGTCCGATATTGAAGTGCGCCGCAGCAAGTACAGCTACCTTCCCTCTATTTCGGCCAACGCCGATGTGAGCCGCAGCAACGGCTTGTTTTTTGATAACGTGGCGGGCGAGGTGAAGCGCGGCACCACCAGCACCTCGCAGCCTTACCTGGTGGGGGAAGTGGTTCTGTTTGATGGCTTCACGAAACTGCATGAACTGAAGCAGGCAAAGCAGCAGGCAGCGGCAAGCACTTATGCGGTGCAGCAGGCAGAGATAGACCTTGAAACCAATATTACCGCCTACTACCTGCAGGCGCTGGTGGACCGGGAGAACATCCGTATTGCCGAGGGCCGGATCACACTGCTGGAAGGCCAACTGGAGAAGATCGAGAAGCTGGAGCGTGCCGGTGTACGCGCCCTCGATGAAGTATACCAGATTAAGGCGCAGCTGGCGACAGAGAAACTCAACCTCATCACACACCAGAACAACTACCGCCGCGACAAGCTGCAGCTGGTGCAGGAAATGAACGTTGAAGGCAATCCGGAGTACACGCTACAGGTGCCGGAAACACCTATGGCCCTCAGTATGGCCCTGCCGACAGAGGAGGAGGTGCTGCAGCGGTCGTTGGGCTACTCGCCCCAGGTAAAGGCCTCTGCCGCCTCCCTGGCTGCGGCTAAAAGCAACCTGAAGATCGCGCGGAGCAACTTCTCTCCCACCCTTGCGCTGCAGGGCGTGTATAGCTCCAACTACTCCAGCAACTTTTATGCAGACCCGGAGAACGGCAATTTCGAAACCATGAAATATACCGACCAACTGGACCTGAACCGTCGCAAGTTTGTCAGCCTGAGCCTAATTATTCCGGTATTCAATGGCCTTAGCAGGCACTTCGACTCCCAGACGGCCCGCCTGGACCTGCGCAACGCCGAGCTGGACTACGCTGCCAGCCAGAACCAACTGCGGCAGACCGTGCAGCAGGCTTACCAGGATGTGCTGGCGGCGCGCGAGAAGTATACTACCGTTACAGCCAACCTGGAGTATACACAGCGGGCCTTTGAGTCTGCCAGGCGCCGCTACGAACTGGGCAATATCGACTTCTTCTCTTATATGGAGTCGCTGAACAACATGAACAAATCTCAGGCGGAGCTGCTGCAGAGCCAGTGTGAGTTCTACTTCCGCATGCGGATTCTGGAGCTGTACATGGGGTAAGACCCGCCCGGGTGCTGAGGGCATTTGTATTCTTGCGCTGAAGCCGTTGCCTGTTTGGCAACGGCTTTGCTTTTACCTGCAGCAACCATCAAGAGCTAAACTATTTGCTGCTGCTGCAGGTTAATCCACTACACCAACTAATTGTTTCTCATTGCGTTTCAATTTGTGTAATTTTGGTTAAACACTGAGCAGCTTAACATTACCTGAATGCGGTTTACATACCCATCGTTTTTATATATTATAGCCTTACTTTTCCTTTCACTGCCTGCGCTGGCGCAAACCCACCTGTTGCAGGGGTACGTGCGGGCAGCGGGCAGCGGAGAGTATCTGGTAGGTGCCACCGTATCGGTTCCGGGGCTGCAGCGCGGTACCGTTACCGACGAGCAGGGCTTTTATTCGCTTAACCTTCCGAACGGGGAGCACGTGCTGCAGGCTACCTATATTGGCTTCACTCCTTCGTCCCAAACAATAACAGTAGCCGGTAAGGCCCAGCGCCTCAATATTGCGCTGGAAGCCGCCAGCAACCAGATCAGCGAAGTGCAGGTAGAATCAGCCTCGCTGCGGCAGAGGCTGAACGATACCCGCATGAGCGTGGACATACTTTCGAGCCGCGATGCTAAGCTGCTGCCTTCGCTGTTCGGGGAAGTCGACCTGATTAAAACGTTGCAACTGAAGCCGGGTGTGCAGTCGAGTGGCGAGGGCACCGCTGGCCTGTATGTGCGCGGCGGCGGCCCTGACCAGAACCTGGTGCTTCTTGATGATGCGGTTATTTACAATGCCTCGCACCTTTTTGGGTTTTTCAGTGTGTTTAACCCCGATGCCGTTAAAAGCGTGGAACTCTACAAAGGCGGTTTCCCGGCACAGTTTGGGGGCAGGTTGTCGTCGGTGGTGGATGTGAAGCAGAACGAGGGCAGCGATCAGCAGCTCAGCGCCCGGGGCGGCCTCGGCCTGATTGCCTCCCGCCTCACAGTGGAAGGTCCCATTCAAAAAGACAAATCAAGTTTCATTTTATCAGGGCGGCGCACGTACGTAGATATTTTTACCCGCCAGCTTAACCGCCTGAACGAGAACAACGACGACTACAACCCCATCCCGGACTATTACTTTTACGACCTGAACGGCAAACTGAATTTTAAGCTGGGGAAGAAAGACGAGCTAAGCCTGAGTGGCTACTACGGACGCGACTTCTTCGGCTTCAAGGACAGTGATTTTGTTTTCGGCTTTGACTGGGGCAACACCATGGCCAACCTGCGCTGGCGACACAAATTCAGCAACAACCTGTATGCCACCACCTCGATGAGTACCACTGGCTACAAGTATAACATCAACAACCGAATTGATATTTTCAGCATCAAGCTTACCTCTGATATAAAGGACTACACTCTCAAAACCGACTTCGACTGGTTTCTGGGCAAAGGGCACAGCCTGAAGTTCGGAGCCCTGGCTACCCGCCACTACTTTACCGTGGGCCGGCTCAACTTTACCTCCGAGGACAACAGCCAGAACTTTAGCTCCGGCAACGAGTTTGAGGCAAGTGAGTTCGGCGCTTACGTTTCCGACGATTACACTATCAATGCGCTGCTATCTGTTAACTATGGCCTGCGGGTATCTGCCTTTAACAGCGGCGGCAAAACCTATAGCGCCCTGGAGCCGCGCGCGTCAGCCAAGTATAACCTGAACGAGAGCACCTCGGTAAAGGCAAGCTATGCCAGCATGATGCAGTACGTGCACCTGGTGGCTAACTCCGGCGCCTCGCTTCCCACCGATATCTGGTACCCCTCCACCTCCTTTGTAAAACCACAGCGCTCGCAGCAGGTGGCACTGGGCCTGAACAAGCTTTTGGGCAAAGGCAGGTACCTGCTCACCAACGAAGTATACTACAAGTGGATGCGTAACCAGATTGACTTCCGCGACGGCGCCAATTTGTTCGTGAACGACAGCCTTGAAAATGAGTTCCTCTTTGGCCGGGGTGAGAGCTATGGAAACGAGATTTACCTGGAGCGGGTAAAGGGCAAAACCACCGGGTGGCTAGGCTACACACTCTCCTGGACCTACCGCCAGTTCGAGGAGATAAACGAAGGCAGGCGCTTTCCCACGCGCTACGACCGGCGCCACGACATCAGCCTGGTGGTGCTGCACCAGCTGAACAAGCGCCTGAGTCTGACGGGCTCCTTCGTGTTTGGAACGGGCCAGGCCATTTCGTTGCCCGTGGCCCGGTTCCCCCTGCAGGATGTGGAGGGCAAGAACCCCACCATCATTCCCGTTTACGAAGACAGGAACACGTTCCGGCTGGCGCCCTACCACCGCCTGGATTTGGGCGCTGTGCTAAAACTGAAGCCGAAACGCGGCGAGGCAGACCTGACCTTCAGCGTGTACAACGTGTACAACCGCCGTAACCCGTACTTTGTGTACTTCGAGCAAATTAAGGACAAGACAATTGATGAGACGGTGGGCTTCCAGGCAAAGCAGGTTTCTTTGTTTCCGGCTATCCCGTCCGTCACCTATAATTTTAAATTCTGATGAACTTCGCCAAATCATTATTATACTTCATGCTGCCGCTTCTGGCCTTGCTGAGCAGCTCCTGCGATATGGAAAAGGACATTGAGGTGGATTTGCCTGCGCACAAGCCACAGTTGGTGGTGGAGTGTTACCTGGAACCCGGCAAACCCATCCGCGCGCTGGTGCTGGAGACTGCCGGCTACCTCGACCCCATTGCACTGCCGTTGGTACCGGAGGCTGAGGTAATAGTAACCACGCACACCGGCCAACGCATTAAATTGTCTAACAGGCCCACACAGAACAAAGAGTCAGGCCGCTACTTTACCCACACCTCCGGTGAGATAATGGAGGGCAAGCCAGGGGATGTTTACAGCATCGAGGTGACTGACGGAAAAGGACGCCGGGTAACAGGCTTTACGACGATCCTGGGACAGGTGCCCATTGCCAAAGTGGCTTGGAATTTTAATGACAAAGACGAGGCGTACCTGCTCACCTCCTTTCAGGACAACGGCAACACCGCCAACTGGTACCGCTACATGACGCACCGGGACAGCCTAAACCATGGGGCACAGCGCGATTTCGCCACCTCTGATGAGCTAACGAACGGCATTCGCGTATCCTATGGCTCCGGGTACGACTATAAGGAAGGCGATACCCTGATCGTCACCTTGTTTCATATCGAAAAGCAGTACTATGAGTTTCTTTCCTCCACTGACGCTGCGAAAGATGCCAACGGAAACCCGTTTGCCCAGCCTGCCAAGATTAACTCGTCAGTAACAGGCGGCATCGGTATTTTCACCAACCTCGCTTACGACCGCAAAACAGTTATCATCACAAAGTAGGCAAATCAGGAGCTGCTTCAAGAGCTATTCTCTTCGAAATAAGTATAAGTATAGCCGGTGCAGACTGATGCAGCGGTTCAAGGCATGGCGGCTCCTTAAACAGGGAGCCGTTTTCTGTTTCAAGCCAAGCTATAATTCTGGGTTTCCCTTTAATCTAGCCCCCTCTCAAAAAATTAAAACTTGCATTATGGAGGCTATAACGAAGCACTGCTCAGACTGCATAAACAAACAGAATACAAAAATTTATAATCAAATTTAAATAACATATATTTAACTAATGCTATAACAACTCCCTCATGCTGCAGCTATGAAGACTCCTTACTTGTTTATGGGCGCTCCTCCCTTCACACCGCCCCCTTCTATTGTAGACACAATGAGGCACCTCTGGAGTTTTGCCTTGCACCCCAAACAGGTACAGCGCGAGCATAACGTGCTGGAGGTAAAGCTGCCGCTCATTTTCCAAATCCTGCTGATTCAGTTGGTGGTACTAACCTTGTTGTTGGTGCTGCTGAGCCTGGTGTACAAAACAATTGGCTTCCAGTTGCAGCACCTGGGCGAAGCATGGACTTACTTAGAGGGAAAACCGTTTGTACTGCTATTTATAACACTTATACTTCTGGCGCCCATACAGGAGGAAATCGTATTCAGGTTGCCGCTGCTGTACTCCGGCGGGTTTGTACTAACGGCGCTGGCTGTTTTTGCTTTTCACTACGGCCCTGTACTGGCTACGGCAGCCGGATTGGCACTGCCGCAGGCGCTCCTGCTTTTAGCCGTACTGATTGGTGCAGTGCTGTTGTTCATCAAAAAGCCAGTCTGGAGAGAGAACCTGCGGAAACTATGGCAATACCATTTTGGCCTGGTTTTCTATTTCTTTACGCTGCTCTTTGCCCTGATGCATTTGCTGAATTACCGAAATGTGGATTTTCCTGCTTACCTGCTCCCAATGCTGGTGCTACCACAATTGGTTGGCGGCATATTTCTAGGTTACACGCGCCTGCGCCTGGGGCTAGGCTGGTCTATTGTGCAGCACATGTTCAACAACGCGCTCATTCTCTTTCTCATTTACGGCTATCTTGCCTCAAATTGATCACCCCTACTATATGATACGACTTATACTTGCTGCAGCGCTGCTTGCCCTGGCAGCCGTTCCTGCTTTTGCCCAGGTGAATGTGTCCTATCACCAATCCAGCATTCCGTTTGTGGCTGTGGGATATGAGTTTGATCGACTAGCCCCGGAGATACGGCTAAGCACCGATGTTTACACCGATGACAGCTTCAGTGTGGAGGCGGTACTGCCCTACAAGTTTCTGCGGCGGGAGGATTACTTTCTCGATGCCGGGCTTGGCGCACGCATTGGTGATTTTGACGGAGTGGTAGTCCCGGTGGGCCTGAGCGTTTACCCGTTCGAGAAAAAGCAGTTTGGCTTTCATACTGAAGTGGCCCTGCTGAGCAATGTTGGAGGTGATCTTAATCCAATTTTGCGCGGCAGTTGGGGTATCACGTTTCGTTTTGCGGAGCGAGCTGCAGAATAACTAAAAGCAGCGGCCGCACCTGAAACAAGTGCGGCCGCTGCTTTTATAATTTGTTCAATTATTCTAGCTGCGACGAATTAACTCAGCTATGAGGGCTGTCATGCGGGGTTCCGCGATGGCGGCGGCCTCCAGAATATCGGCCAATTTTACTTTCTTCAGGCGGTCCGGTGTACACATATCGGTGATCACTGAAACAGCGAAAACCGGCATGCCCATGTGGCGGGCGGCAATCACCTCCGGCACTGTGGACATTCCCACGGCATCCGCCCCGATCACGCGCAGATAGCGGTACTCTGCCGGCGTCTCCAGCATCGGGCCAGGAACGCTCACATAAACCCCCTCCTGCAGTGTAATACCTAAATCATCGCCAATTACCATTGCCTCGCGCACCATGTGCTCATCATACACGTCGCTCATGTCGGGGAAGCGCAGGCCCAGCTCATCCAGGTTTTTGCCGATGAGCGGGTTGCTTGGCTGCAGGTTTATATGATCTGTGATGATCATCAGCTCGCTCGTAGTAAAGTCAGGATTCAGGCCGCCTGCCGCGTTAGAAACGAACAGCTTTTGCACTCCCAACAGCCTCATCACGCGCACCGGGAAAACAACCTGCTCCATACTATAGCCTTCGTAGTAATGGAAGCGCCCCTGCATCACCACCACCCTGCGGCCGGCCAGCAAGCCGAAAATTAGTTTGCCGGAATGGCTTTCCACTGTGGAAACCGGGAAGTACGGTATTTCATCATAAGAGATAGTATGGTTAACCTCCAGCTCGTTTACAAGCGCACCCAATCCGGTGCCAAGTATGATCCCGAATTCCGGGGCGAAGTTTTCAATGCGCTGCTGTATGTAGTCGGTAGCTTCCTGTAGTTGTAAGATCATGGTGTGGATCAATTTTGAATAACTGGATAACTGAATTTTGAATGAGTGAATGTGTGACTGAGTGAATTAGAAAAGGTTCGCTAACATAGCCAAACTGTTGAGCCATAGCAAAAGCTGCATAATTCGTAATTCTCTACGTGTAAAGTTGCGAAAAATAGCTTTGCGATAAAACAAAACCGCTTTCAGGTGCCATACCCAAAAGCGGTTCATTGTATCTGCAGACTTCTGAGTGATTGATTTATTCACTCAATCACTCATCCACTCATTCAAAATCCAACCACTACTGCACTACGAGGTCGTACGGCATGCGCGCCTGCGCGCCTGTAATGTGGGCAGCTTTCTGGTACAGTTTGTAGAACGGATAAAGCTCTCCCATTTCGGCTTTGATGGCCTGCTCCTTTGCCTGGGCACTCATCCCGCCGAAGAACTCTTCCATAAACGACTTGCGCGCCGGCAGTGTCTTCAGGCGGTAATCATCTTCCACACCGGCTTTCTTAGCCGCTATGGCAATGGCTTCCTCCAGCCCGCCGAACACATCCACCAGGTTTCGCTCTTTTGCCTCGGCTCCCGACCAAACACGGCCGGAGGCATACTCCTTCAGCTGGTCCTGACTCATGTCGCGGCCCTGGGCGGCTTTGCTGGTAAAGGTGTCGTAGATCTGGTTGATCTGGTTTTGCATGATCTCCTTCTCCTGCTCAGTCATCGGGCGGGTGATGGTGGGCATGTCGGCAAACTTACCGGTGCTTACGTGGTCTACTGTCACGCCCAGCTTTTCGTTCAGGAAGCCCTGTATATTCGGGATAACGCCAAATACACCAATACTGCCTGTAATAGTGTTCGGGTGCGCCACAATGGTATCGCAGCCCATGGCCATGTAATAGCCCCCGGATGCGGCCAGGTCGGACATGGAGGCAATGATCGGTTTTACTTTTTTAGTTAGTTGCACCTCCCGCCAGATAATATCAGAGGCCAGCGCGCTTCCGCCCGGCGAGCTGATGCGCAATACCACTGCCTTCACATTCTCATCCAGGCGCGCTTTTCGGATAGCCTCCGCAAAACGGGTTCCGCCAATGTTATCATCGGCGCCTTCGCCGTCCACAATGTCGCCTTCGGCGTAAATTACGGCGATGCGGTTTTTTGAGGAGCCCGTTTCTTCGCCGCCCCTTACTTTTTTATACTTCGAGAACTCGATCAGTTCCAGGTCGTCCTTCTCCTCAACGCCTATACGCTCGCGGATGTAGGAAAGCGCCTCATCATAGTAGCCCACATCGGTAATCAGCTTATACTTCAGAGCATCCTTGGGGTCGCGCACCAACAGGTTATCCTGCACCTCCTTTAGTGCGGCTAACTGAATACCGCGTGCCTTGGCGATCTGCTGTAGCTGGTAATTGTTGATGGAGTTCAGAAAAGAGTTTAGCTGCTCGCGGTTCGCCTCGCTGGCTTTCTCCAGGAAGAACGGCTCCACGGCACTCTTGTAAGTACCCACTTTAAAGATCTGGGCCTCGATGTTCAGTTTGTCCAGCAGGCGCTTGAAAAAAATCAGCTCCGAACTCATGCCGTTGAACTCTATCGTGCCCATCGGGTTCAGGTAAATCTTATCTGCCACCGAAGCCAGGTAGTAGGCTTTCTCGGTAGATAGGTCGGTGTAGGAAACCACAAACTTGCCTGACTTTTTAAAATCGATCAGCTCGTTTCGGATCTCCTCCAGCTTGCCCATACCGGCATCCACGAAAGTCATGTTCAGGAAAATACCCTCAATGTTCTCGTCGTTTTTAGCGCGGCGAATAGAAGCTTTGATCTGGTCTAGGCCATCTGTACTGGAAAGACCGCCAAAAGAAAACCCGAGTTCTGCCAGCGGGTTCTGTGGGTCGCGCTCTGTAATGGGCCTGTCAAACTTAAGCTCCAGCACCGAGTTCTCGGCTACTTTCACCTCATCATCAGAACCTGCGCTTGCAGCAATACCGATCAGAATCAGGATGCTGAGAAAGGAGAATACGAGCAGGCCAAGGATAGTGGCCAATACGTATTTCAGAAAATTTAGCATGTGTTATGTTGGTTAGAATAATGCGTGGAATCAGGAACCTGCACAGGCTCCATACTTTCAATAAACAAATTTAATGCGTAAAGTTCAACTACTTCTCCCCTTCTCGACCAACCCCTGCTTTTCCTATACTAATATGTGAGAGTGCTGAGTTCTGAGTCTCGAGTTCTGAGTCAAACAGCTTTGAATTCAAACTTAAGCTTTCATTTAAATTGATTTCAATGAGCCACAGGCACATCATAAAATTAAAAATAACTCAGAACTACCAACTCAGAACTAATAGTTGTATTTCTTGCCCCACTGCGACTGCAGCTGTTTGCGCATCTCGTTTTCGCGAGCGGTATTGCCGGGCTGGAAAAGCGCACTGTGGCTTAGCTCCTGCGGCATAAACTCCTGCTGCACAAAGTTGCCCTCATAGTCATGCGCATACTTGTAGTTATTGCCGTAGCCAATCTCCTTCATCAGCTTGGTGGGCGCGTTGCGGATGTGCAGCGGCACCGGCAGGTTTCCCGTTTGCTGCACCACCGCCCGCGCCTGCTTAATGGCTTTGTAGGACGCGTTGCTTTTAGGCGAGGTGGCCAGGTAAATAGTGCACTGTGAAAGTATGATTTCCGCCTCAGGATACCCGATCATCTGCACCGCCTGAAAACAGTTGGTCGCCATCAGCAGCGCGTTCGCATTAGCGAGGCCAATGTCTTCCGAAGAAGCGATCAGCAGCCGGCGGGCGATAAACTTCGGGTCTTCGCCGCCCTCTATCATGCGGGCCAGCCAGTAAACGGCCGCATTCGGATCAGAGCCGCGGATGGATTTGATGTAGGCGGATACCAGGTCGTAATGCATCTCCCCGGACTTGTCGTACATCACAATATTCTGCTGGGCCACCTGCTGCACCAGGTCATTTTTCACCACCACCTCATCGCCTTTTACGCCTTCGGCCACAATCTCCAGCAGGTTGAGCAGCTTGCGCGCATCGCCGCCCGATATGGTGAGCAGCGCCTCGTACTCCTCTACCCGCACGTTGCGGTGGCGCAACCACTCGTCCTGCTCCAGCGCCTTGTCCACCAGTTCAATCAGCTCGTCTTTGGTCAGGTGCTTGAGGATGTATACCTGGCAGCGCGACAGCAGAGCCGATATCACCTCAAACGAGGGATTTTCGGTCGTGGCGCCCACCAAAGTTACCGTGCCCTTTTCCACGGCACCCAGTAGCGCATCCTGCTGGGATTTGTTGAAGCGGTGTATCTCATCGATAAACAGTACAGTGCCCTGCCGCTTTTTGGCCTGCTCTATCACCTCCCGGATGTCTTTCACGCCTGAGTTGATAGCGCTAAGGGCCACAAAAGGCACTTTCATCTGGTTGGCAATGATGTTGGCCAGCGTTGTTTTGCCCACGCCGGGCGGTCCCCACAGAATCATACTTGGTATTACACCGCCTTCTATGTAGCGCCGCAAAATACCGGTAGGCCCCACCAGGTGCTTCTGTCCGTAATACTGATCTAAATTATGCGGCCGCATGCGCTCGGCCAGGGGTATGTTCGGGTGATTCATGTGCTCTTTTTATACTTGCTCCGGAACAGGAGTATGGCAAAGCTACGAATTTGAGAGGAAAGAGGTAAGCCGGTATTTACCGTCTGGTATCACCATCCAAATCCGTGTGATCTGTCGGTTCAATCTCATTCTCCCGTTGCAGTTGTCGTTCCACGTGCTCACTGTCTTCGCGCAGGGCGGGCTCTTCCATCGGGCTTTCCGATGGCCGCTCGTCGCCGAACAGGATGCCCCACTGCTTAAAGCTCTCAGTTCTGTCAAAGATGATTTTGAGTACCGCAATAATCGGCAGCGACAGGAACATACCAATAACACCCGCAATCTCGCCGGCTACAATTACCCCCACAATACTTGCCAACGCATTAATTCGTACCTTCGAGCCTACAATGCGCGGCATCAGGATGTTGTTGTCCAGAAACTGCACAGCCGCTATCACACCCAGCACCGTTACAATAGGCCACAACTCCGACGAGGAGGCAAGCGTGATCAGCACGCCGATGATATTGCCCAGCAAGGCGCCCACGTATGGGATCAGGTTCAGGAAAGCGAAGATCACCCCGATCAGGATCGCGTGCTTTATGCCAACAATCATGAGGATGCCGCCCAGCAGAATGGTGATGTACGTGATCTGGATCAGCAGGCCAAACAGGTAACTTTTGATGATGGTTTCCATTTCACGCATGGCGCCCTCCACTTTCTCGTGCTTGTCGTTGGAAAACCAAAAAAACACGAAGCGCAACAGGAGGTTCTTATAGAACAGCAGCAGAAAAATGTAGATCGGCAGCAAGCCTATGAAAACGAAGATTCCCGTGATGGAAAGTGCGGCACCGCTCAGCATGTTCCCGGCATAGCTTAGAATCCGGCTGCTTTGCTCGCTTATAAAGCTTGTCTGCTCCTCTGTGGAGAGCGGTGAAATATCTTCGACCCAGGCACTCAGCGTGCGGAGGTGGTTTGTTACGTTCTTTTGGATGGTAGGAAAATCAGATGCCAGGCTGCTGATCTGGTAGGAGAAAAACCAAACAATACCGGCCATCAGCAGGACCAGCACCAGCAGACTGATGCCAATGGAAACTGCTTCGGGAAGATTCTTGCTTCTAAAGAAACGGTATATCGGCAGCAGCATGATGCTTAAAAAGAAAGCCATCAGCAGCGGGGCCAGAATGCCTTTTCCCAACACAATGAGCCATCCCAGGAAAAAGAGCCCCATGACTTCAATCGATCTCCGGACAGTCAGCGGTAAATTATTCGTCATATAATCATTTCATGTTGTTTGATTTGCCTATATACGGTGCAGCAGCAAAATCACCTCCTGTCACCTGAAAAAATATGGCGGCACAGGCCGGGGCAATTCAAAACACTTAAGATTGACTACACCTCTTTCAAACAGAAACACGCTACCTTTGTGCCATGAGTAAGCAAGTACAGGTGCACGCGGCCCTCTTTCTGGTGGCGTTGATTTATGGCAGCAATTACAGTATAGCTAAAGAGGTGATGCCGTTTTACGTCGGCCCATTCGGCTTGATTGTGATCCGGGTAGTGTCAGCGGCACTGTTCTTTGGCATATTCGCCCGCTTTGTTTCGAAAGAGAAGATTGTGGGATGGGCAGACAACCTGCGGGTTATACTTTGCGGCGTAACGGGCGTGGCCGTAAACCAGCTTTGCTTTTTCGGCGGCCTGAACCTGACAGCGCCCATTAATGCGGCCCTACTGATGGTGATTGTGCCGGTGGTGGTGCTGGTATTCTCGGCCATACTGCTGCGCGAGCGCATCGGCACGCGCAAAGTAACGGGCATTGCTGTGGCCTGCCTCGGTGCCTTTCTGCTCATTTATACGTCGCGCGGAGAGAGTGCCACCGGCAACCTCTGGGGCGATTTGCTTATTGTGCTCAACGCCACCTCCTTCGGCTTATACCTGGTGCTGGTAAAACCGCTGATGCAGAAGTATAAAGCCATTACCATTGTGAGCCGCATCTTTACTGTGGGTGCCGTCATCGTCATTCCCTTTGGGTTCAGCCAATTGCTTACCCCCGACTACACTGCCTTCCCGACCTCTATCTGGGTGGCTATTGTGTTCATGGTGTTTGCCGTGACGATTGTGGCCTACTTGCTCAACACCTGGGCACTGCGCTACGCCAATCCTTCGTTGGTGGGCGCTTATATTTACCTGCAGCCGGTAATGGCCATACTTATCGCAGTGAGTGTTGGCAAAGATGAGTTTACGTGGCAGAAAGGGCTGTACGCGTTGCTGATTTTCACGGGGGTGTACCTGGTAAGCCGAACGCGGCAGAAAGCGGCGGCAGCAGTAGAATAGTTGCTGTTTTAACTGTAGCTGCGTAGCGCCAGACGCTCGCAGGAGCTGCGCACGCTGCGAGCGTCTTACCCGTTTAGCAATGGTGCCTGCCCTAAAGACCTCACGGTGTCCGAAGGTCCCGCGAGCGTCTGCCGGATCAGCTGCTCTAACCTTCATCCTGTGAATCATTTGAAATCCAGCAAATCCTGATTCAGACAAACAAAAAAAGTCCTGCCGGTTTAGCACCGGCAGGACTTCTTATTTATACTTAGGGTAGGGCTAGGCGTTTGACTTGGCAAAACGATTGCGGTTCTCGCTGCGTGGCGCACCGCTTCGGTTGTCCTGGCTGCTGCCGCCTCCGTTACGTGGGCCACCAGCTGGTCTGCTGCTGCCTCCGCCACTGGAAGGACGTCTTCCGCCGCCGCCTCTTTTCTGCTGCTTCTGCTGCTTTATCGTGCTGGCTGCTTCGGCAAAATCCTTCGCTGTTAGCGGGAACGGATGGTTGTCGATAACCGGAACAGACTTAGAGATCAGCTTTTGAATGCTGGCCAAGTATGGCGTCTCCTCTGCATCGCAGAAAGAAAGCGCAACACCACTGGCACCGGCTCTACCCGTACGACCAATGCGGTGCACGTAGGTTTCCGGCTCGTTCGGCAACTCAAAGTTAATCACGTGCGATAGTTCATCCACGTCAATTCCGCGTGCGGCAATATCCGTGGCAACCAATACACGTGTCTGGCTTTTCTTGAAGTTATCCAAGGCACGCACACGCGCATTCTGCGACTTGTTACCGTGAATAGCCTCTGCCTGCACACCTGCTTTGCTGATATCGCGGGCTACTCTGTCGGCGCCATGCTTGGTGCGGGTAAATACCAGCGCACGGTCAATAGAGCCGTCTTTCAGCAAGTGAAGCAACAGGTTTTTCTTGTCGTTCTTCTTCACGTAGTACACCGCCTGCTTGATGGTGTTCACCGTAGACGAAATCGGCGTTACCTCCACCTGCGAAGGATTCACCAGGATAGTGTTCGCCAACTTGATGATTTCCGGGGCCATGGTAGCCGAGAAGAACAGCGACTGCTTTTTCTCTGGCAACACCTTCAGCACTTTGCGTACATCGTTCACAAAACCCATGTCCAGCATGCGGTCCGCCTCATCCAGCACAAACATTTCAATGCTGTTCAGGTGCACGTACTTCTGCGCCATCAGGTCGAGCAAACGTCCTGGTGTAGCCACCAGAATATCGATGCCTGCCTTCAGTGCCGTTGTTTGCGGGTGCTGCGATACGCCTCCGAAAACAACAGTGCTTTTCAGGCCTGTGTGCTTTCCGTAAGAAGTAAGGCTCTCGCCAATCTGCAAGGCCAGCTCACGCGTCGGCGTCAGGATCAGGGCTTTTATCTTGCGGGGGCCTCTCTGGTCGCTGTTCTGCTGCTGCTCGTGCAGCAATTGCAGAATCGGAATAGAAAAAGCCGCCGTTTTGCCTGTACCCGTCTGAGCACAACCTAACAGGTCTTTCTTCTGAAGTATAAGCGGAATGGACTTTTGCTGGATTGGTGTTGGGTTGGTGTATCCTTCTGTTTTAAGAGCTTTTAGGATTGGCTCAATCAAATTAAGATCTTCGAATGTCATTCAATGGTTTTTCAAATAAAAACCGCGCAACACCTTGTGCGTTGCTTCTGCGGTAAGGTGGCCGGAATCTGATATGTTGATGTCTTTAGTGGAGAATCCTACCGACATCCTGGGCCATTCCCGACCTGTATTATTGCTATCAACCTAAATAAGGCAAGTATAGTTCTTTAGTGTTGATAAGAATGCAAGTTGCAAAGATAGCGTTATTCTATGTTGCATCCTAACCGGTCGAATTTAAGCCTTAGCCTACCCGGAGCGAGCTCATGGAAATAGCGCCCAGCTGCAATTTGTCGTTGTAAAACTGCACCGGCTCCTGCTCCTGGCGCAAGCCCAGAGTATACAGCAGCGGGAGGTAATGCTCCGGCGTTGGAATGGCCATGGAGGCCGATTTGGCCAACTGCTCATATTTGATGAGCGGCTCCGCATCACCTGTTATAATCTGCTGCTTTACCCGGTTGTTCACCTCCTCGGCCCAATCGAAAGCCACGTCCGGGTTCTGCCAGTTGAGCAGGCGCAGGTTGTGCACTATGTTGCCGCTGCCTACCACCAGCACCCCTTTCTGCCGCAGCTTGCCCAGCTCCTGTGCCAGCTCATAATGCCACTGGGGCGGTTTGGTATAGTCGAGGCTAAGTTGCAGCACCGGCACATCGGCGGCAGGGTAAATGTGCTTCAGGATGCTCCAGGTGCCGTGGTCCAGTCCCCACTCGTGGTCGAGGTGCAGTTCGGCTTTCTTTACCAGCTGCCGCACCTCGGCGGCAAACGCAGGACTGCCCGGGGCATTGTACTGCACGTCAAAAAGCGCCTGCGGAAAGCCGTAGAAGTCGTGAATGGTGCGCGGCTGCTCCATGGCGGTTACAGCAGTCCCTTTCGTTTGCCAATGTGCCGACACTACAAGTATAGCCTTCGGTTTCGGAACACCGTCTGCCATACTTGCCCACCCACGGGTAAACTCGTTTTCCTCCACCGCATTCATCGGGCTGCCGTGGCCTACAAAGAGCACAGGCATGCGGTACTCCTGCTTGGGTAGCTGGTTTAGGCTTTTTAACAAATCCATATTTATACTTGCGCCACTTTTTCTTCCTGCACAATATGCTGCACTATTTTCACGGCGTGCTCCCGTGAGTTCTCAATAAACCACACATGCGTGTCCATCCCGCCGCAAATTACGCCGGCCAAATACACGTTGGGTAGGTTTGTCTCCATCGTTTCGGGGTGGTACTGCGGGTGCCGCTTATCGTCTTCTGTAAGCTTGATGCCTATTCTCTCCAGAAAACTGAAGTCGGGCTGGTAACCGGTCATGGCAATAACAAAATCATTCTCCAGGGTGAGCTTGCCCTCCGGCGTCTGAATATCAACCTCCCGCTCCCGCACCTCTGTCAGGCTTGCGTTGAAGTATGTCTTTATCTCCCCGGCCTTGATGCGGTTTTCCAGATCCGGCTTGGTCCAGTACTTTATACTTCCCAGTTCTGGCTGGCGAATCACCATGGTTACGTCGGCTCCCTTGCGCCATGTTTCCAAGGCTGCGTCGGCGGCTGAGTTGTTGGCGCCGACTACCACTACTTTCTGGCGGTAATAGTAATGCGGGTCGAAGTAGTAGTGGCGTACCTTCGGCTGGTTCTCGCCGGGCACGTGCAGCAGGTTCGGAATGCCGTAAAACCCGACAGCCACCACCACATGGCGGGCCACATAGCTGCCTTTGTTCGTGCTGATGTGGTACTGCTCTCCTATCGGCTCCAGGTGCTGCACCTCCTCAAACAGGTTAATGTTCAACTCAAACTTATCGGCCACGCGACGGTAATACTCCATGGCTTCGGCACGGGTAGGTTTAGCGTGAATAGAGGGGAACGGAATGCCGCCGATCTCCAACCTGTCTGCGGTGGAGAAGAACGTCATGTTTAGGGGATAGTTGTAAATGGAGTTCACGAGGCAGCCTTTCTCCACGATGAGGTAGCTTAGCCCCGCTTTCCGGGCCTCCAGCCCTGCCGCCAGCCCAATGGGGCCGGCACCAATAATGAGTATGTCGTATGTTGTATCCAAGTGTATTCTTTTGTCGGTTCGCGTATTTAAGCGCACCTGTTATAACACCAAGTAGGACAACAAAGTTTTGCGGGTGCGCCTGCGCGGCTACAGCTCCATTTTCATGACGTACATGCCGCGGTATTCCGGCTTCATCTGCTCAAAGTCGAGGCGATGGGTGCCGCACTTCTCAAAGCCGTTCTTCTCATAAAAATCCACGGAGCGGCTGCTGTCCATCGCTTTCAGCCAGATCACTTTCTTGCCGTGTTCTGCCGCGATGGCTTTGGTTAATTTCACCGCTTCGGCGCCAATGCCCTTTCCTGATGCTGCTTTTGTGAGGTAGATGCGTTCGAGTTCCAGCGCCTCGGCTGCCGGATACTCGGCAAACGCCTTGTGCAGGTTCAGCTTCAGGAAGCCCACCAGCTCCTCTTCCGCGTGAATTAGGTAGAAAGCCGCGTTCGGGTCAGCGAGCTCTGCTTTCAGGGCTTCATCTTTAAAACTGCGGTCAATGTACCACATGCCGCCGTCGTACCACAAGTATAGATAGTGGTCGCCGTAGGAATTGATGGCAATGTCCTGCAGCGTGTGGAGGTCTGCGGGGGTACAGGGGGTGAATTGTGCGTGAGGCATTGAAACCTGTTAGGAGTTTGTGAAGACCAAAGCCTATATAAGCGGCAAATCCGCCATTTGTTTTGGCTCTTATAAAACCTTTACATATAGGTGGGACTTATGCCTGGAGGCAGTCCCATATCCCGTTGTCAGCAGGAAGCTACACCAGTTCCGGGTCCTGCAGAATTTCCTGTAGTAGTTCTTCCTCCACAGGCTTTACCAAAAACTGCACCACGTTCTGAAATTCCTTAGACCGCTGTCTGTCCAGTTCACTTGTAGAGGACGTGAGGATGTATACCTTCTGCTGCATGTTACGCTCCTGCATCCGCTCCAGAAA
The DNA here is from genome assembly GCF_001611675.1 of Pontibacter akesuensis. Taxonomy (NCBI): domain Bacteria; kingdom Pseudomonadati; phylum Bacteroidota; class Cytophagia; order Cytophagales; family Hymenobacteraceae; genus Pontibacter; species Pontibacter akesuensis. The sequence continues at coordinate 651,973 of NZ_CP014766.1, forward strand.
GCTCCAGCCATCCATTATCGGCATGTTCAGATCCAGGAACACCACATCGGGGCTGAGCTCGTCCAGCGACTCAAAAGCCTGCTGCGGGTCCGTGAAATCGTGCACGGTAAAAGCAGGGTTTACATTTTTGATAGAAGTGACCATAATGAAGTTAAATATCTCCATGTCATCCACTAAAACAATCTTTTTCATCTGTCTCTTCCTATACTTGTAGTTCTGTTACCTGTAGTTTAATCAAATCTGAGGTAGACTTTTCAATTACCTCCTTCAGCGCTCCATCCAGGTCCTGTGCCGACGACCGGAGCCTTGGCATGATATCGGCTGTGACCTGCTCCGCCGACCAGGGCCGCATGTCCAGCAGGTTTATCAGGCCCAGCACACGCGACAGCGGCTCCCGCACCTTGTGGGCGTTCAGCACCGATATCTCCAGCAAGCGCTCATTTTTGGAAGCGATCTCTTTGGTGCGCTCCACAATCACCCCCTTCTGGTATTCCATAATGGAGGAGATCACACTGTTCTGTTCGTTAATGGTGGTCAGCGCCTGCTCCAGCCTGCTGTTGTTGCTGTCAAGCTCCTGCAGTAGGCACAGCTCAAATAGCTTAGCCTCCAGGTTTTCGGCCACCAGTTTCAGAAACGTAATATCTTTCCGGGTGAAGGCCCTGTTGCCGGCCGAAAGCACCGATACCGTAATGTGCCGGTCCGCGTCGATCTGAATCACCCATCCCCACAACTCTGCCTGCTCCTCTGCAGACAGCCTGTAACTCTCCGGTAAGTCCAGCTCCGTTATACTTGTCCAATGCCTGGGTACCCGCTGCTCCAGCAGTTCCTCCTCATAAGGAAGGTACGCCGGCACGTTGGCAATTTCAATGTTTGCCCCTCCGGCCGATACCTGCAGGTGAAGGAAAGTGTTGCCCCGTTGGTAACTTGCCCGGAAGGTATGAAAGTTGAAAAGGTACTTCAGGTTTATCCGGAAACAAGCGGTTACAGCCTGTAAGTCGCGGCAGCGGATCAGATTGTTAGAGAAGCGTGAAAATGCCTCGTAGGTGATCCTAAAAACCTGATTATCAACAGTCATGGCCGCCGTACCGCTTAAAATTCCGCCTCTGCCAGCTCGTTGTCCAGTTTGATGCCGGACACGGTGGCGATGGTATTGAGCATGTTCACCAGGTCGGCCTGCGCCATCAGTTCCTGCACTTCCTCATCTGTGAAGCCTTCTTTTCTCAGGTCCTCGAAATCCTCATCTGTCAGGCTCTCGGTGTGCAGCGCTGCCTTTGTAACCAGGCGAATAGCGGTTTTGTAGCTGCTTGGCAAAAGCGACGACTCCAGCTCAGTGGCTCTGTAGTTCTCTTCCGTGCTGATGAGCTGGCTCATGCTGTCGGCGAAAATACCGTGTGCCTTGGCGCAGTAGTCGCAGCCGCGCAGGTTGGATACATTGTAAATAATCAGTTGCTTCAGCACGTTCGGCACCTGTCCGTCAATAAGGGTGGCCTTCAGCTTTGCCCAGTTTCCACGCAACAAGGTGGCGTTCTGGCCCTGGCATTTAAACCAGTTCAGCACAAACGGCAGTTGCAGCGTCTTCATGGCGTCATCGTATATAGCCTTTACTTCAGGGCTCGCCTCTTGGTACTCTACTAGGCGATAGCGGCTCTGCGTTGGAACAGTAATCGTAGAAATCATTATATATAAATTTGAAGATATAAAATTAAAAATAATTCCGACGTGTGCTGTGTTATCCTCGAAATATTTTATTCATCTTCAATTCCCTAAAAGCAAAAGCGGCAGGAGGATCTCCCCCTGCCGCTTTTGCTTTTACTATATTTCTCTTTTAACCTATCGCCTCGTTCAAATCCGGCAGCCTGCCGAAACGGCGCAAGGTGGCAATGTGCGAATTCACCGCCTGCCCAAAGGTTTCGTTTTCCATGTACGGAATACCGTACTCTGCCGCCGTTTCGCGCACAATGGAGGAAATAGCCGGATAATGCACGTGGCACACCCGCGGGAAAAGGTGGTGCTCGATCTGGAAATTCAGACCGCCCACGTACCATGATATCCACTTGTTGTTACGCGAGAAATTGACAGTGGTATTCAGCTGGTGAATTGCCCAGTCGTTCTCGATGTTGCCGTGCTCATCGGGCCGTGGGTGGCTGGTGCCCTCCACGGTGTGCGCCAGCTGAAACACCACGGTAAGTATAATACCGGCCACAAAGTGCATCAGCAAAAAGCCTAACAGCACCTGCACGAAGGGGATACCGAAGAACAAAGGCGGCACTGCCAGCAGTGTGAACAGGTAAATCACCTTCATCGAGACGATCTTCAGCAGCAGCGTTCTGTTTTTAGCATCAGAGTTGGCGTTCACGCCGTTTTTCTTGAACAGGGCGTACTGCACAAAGTCTTTGGCCACTACCCAGTAGAGCGTCAGCAAGCCATAAAAAGCAAAAGCGTACAGCCACTGCAGTTTATGAAAGAACTTCACCTTGGAGTGCGGGTTGAAGCGCAGCACCAGGCGGTCCTGAATGTCTTCGTCCATCTCCACCACGTTGGTGTAAGTATGGTGGAGTACATTGTGCTGCAATTTCCAGTTAAAGGCTGAGCCACCCACCAGGTTCAGGGTAAAGCCCATCATGTCATTCACTTTTTTATTGGTAGAGTAGGCGCCATGGTTAGCGTCGTGCATTACGCTCATACCAATGCCTGCCACTGACAGGCCCATGATGAACCACAACCCCATACTTACCCAAAGGGCAGGCTGCAGGGCGAGCAACAAAATAAAAGGCATTATATAGCCCAGCAACAGCACCACGCTCTTTACCACCATGGTAGTATTGGCCGTTTTTGCGATGTTGTTCTCGATGAAGTATGTATCAACGCGCTTGCGCAAAGTGGCAAAAAACAGGTTTTTGTCCTTGCTCACGAATTTTACTTTGGTTTTTACATTCATAGTTTTGGGTGCTAGCAATTTAGATGTTAAAGGCGAGGGTATGCCCGGAGGAAGCTGAAAGGGAGTGCGAGATATTTAGTAAAACAAGCAAAAAAACACACTTTAAGTTCCTCTTGCCCCTGTCGCCTCTGCTCCAGAACTACCCGGAGCTTTCCTTAAAAAGCTGATTATCCTCAATTTTGGCTAAATATAAGTATAAAGCATGAGTGCAGCAGCAACAGCAGGAGCAGCAGAAAAAAAATTAGCAAAGCCGATAGAGCACAGTTACCCTGGAAGCCTGGATTAGGCTTCTCTTAGTTATACTGTTGTAGCCCAAAGGGTAAAGCAGTACAGAGGCATGAATAAAAAGGAAGGGGTTGGCCAAACAGCTTGGCCAACCCCTTCCTTTTATTTAGTTACACCTTATTTATAGGTGTATTACCTCATCATAAGCAGCTGCAGTGGCCTCCATCACGGCCTCGCTCATAGTTGGGTGCGGGTGCACCGACTTAATGATTTCGTGTCCGGTAGTTTCCAGTTTACGGGCCACCACAATCTCCGCGATCATTTCGGTAACGTTGGCACCAATCATGTGCGCGCCCAGGAACTCGCCATACTTGGCATCAAAGATCACCTTCACGAAGCCCTCTTTCACACCACCTGCACTGGCTTTACCAGAAGCAGAGAATGGGAATTTGCCCACTTTGATGTCCAGCCCTTGCTCACGGGCGGCTTTCTCAGTCAGACCCACAGAGGCGATTTCAGGAGAGCAGTACGTACAGCCCGGAATGTTGCCGTAGTTCAATGGCTCCGGGTTTTGACCCGCAATTTTCTCCACACAAATAATTCCTTCCGCAGAGGCCACGTGTGCCAGTGCCGGCCCCGGAACAATATCGCCGATAGCATAGATGCCGTCCACGTTCGTTTTGTAGAAGTCGTCCACCACAATGCGACCTTTCTCCACCTTAATGCCGAGCTCTTCGAGACCAATGTTCTCCAGGTTTGTCTGGATACCCACAGCAGAAAGCACCACCTCAGCCTCCAGCGTCTCTTCGCCTTTCGCCGTTTTTACTTTCACTTTGCAAATGTCGCCTTTTGTGTCCACAGACTCCACAGAAGACTCCGTCATGATGTTGATGCCCGCCTTCTTGAAAGACTTGGCTAATTGACGCGATACTTCTTCGTCCTCCACAGGCACAATGTTCGGCATATACTCCACCACGGTTACCTTGGTACCCATGGCGTTGTAGAAGTAGGCAAACTCCACCCCGATGGCACCGGAACCAACTACTACCATACTTTCAGGGCGCTTCTCCAGCACCATAGCCTGGCGGTAGCCGATGATCTTCTTGCCGTCGATGGGCAGGTTTGGCAACTCGCGTGAACGCGCACCTGTTGCCAGAATGATGTTCGTCGCTTCTACCGTTTCCTTTTTGCCCTCAGCATTGGTTACCTCAATTTTGCCTTTGGCCACCACTTTGCCCGTTCCCATAATCGCGTCGATCTTGTTTTTGCGGAACAGGAACTGTATGCCTTTGCTCATGCCGTCGGCCACGCCGCGGCTACGCTGAATCACCTTATCAAAATCAACCGAAGCGTCGCCTACAGTAATGCCATAGTCAGCAGCGTGGTTAATGTACTCAAACACAGTTGCGCTTTTCAGCAATGCTTTCGTGGGAATACAGCCCCAGTTCAGGCAGATACCACCCAGCGACTCGCGCTCGATCACACCTACTTTCAAACCAAGCTGCGACGCACGAATAGCGGCCACATAACCACCCGGGCCACTACCCAGCACTACTAAATCGTATTTTGATGCCATAGTCTCTTTTTTATAGTTGATAGACAAAATTAAACGATAATCCCCATACTGCAAAACCGCCTTGCTCCTGCTGTGCTTTTTGGCAAAATGGGTGGAATCTGTTAAGGTGATACGGCGAAAGCGCCAGAAGAAAGGAGAAAATGCGTAGCAGCGGCACAAGAAGCAATGGTTTATACTTTCCTTCACTTGAATTTGACGAATTTATACTTGGAGGAAAGCGGGGTATACCATTGTCAGACGCTCGCAGGAGCTGCGCACGCTGCGAGGTCTTTGCGCAAGTCCCCTCGCCTCTTGGGGAGAGGGTGAGGGGCAGCATCTGCTGAATACTATTCGCTTCCATTCCCTATCAGCCTCAAAGAACAAAAGACGCCACAACAGCGCCTTTCATTCAAATCAAATAATCACAAATAAGTTTTTATGCGCCAGCGGGCTTTTTCTCTTTGCCCTTTGCCAGCAGGTCCTGCTTTGCATTTTTAAGGTCGATGGCCTGCATGCGGCGAACGGTTTCGTCTTTGATAACAGCAAACGCATCCATATGTTTCTTGCTTACGGGGTCGGCGGCGGGCAGTTTTACGCTAAGCGCATCTACCTGGCGGCCGTTTTTCCAGAAGCGGTAACACAGGTGCGGTCCCGTTGCCAGTCCGGTGCTGCCTACATACCCGATGGTCTGGCCCATTTTCACGCGGGCTCCTTTGCGGATGCCTTTAGCGAATTTAGACATGTGCAGGTACTGCGTGGTATAGGTCTTGTTGTGCTGTACTTTCACAAAGTAGCCATTGCCGCGGGTGTAATGAGCATCCACCACCACGCCATTGCCAACCGTACGGATGGGTGTGCCACGCGGCGCGGCGAAGTCAGTACCCAAATGGGCTTTATAGCGCTTTTGCACCGGGTGGAAGCGGCGCTTCGAAAAGCGCGAGCTGACACGGCTATACTCCAGCGGCTCTTTCAGGAAAGCACGCTTCAGGCTCTGCCCCTTCTCATCAAAGTAGTCCATGCCTTCGCCGGTATCAAACCCGATGGCATAAATCGGCTCTCCCTCATGCTCAAAAAAGGCTGATTTCAGTTCCCCGAATCCGATGGTCTCGCCATTCACCACTTTCTCCTCATAAATAAGCTTAAACTGGTCGCCGGGCTGTATGCGGTTCAGGTCGAGGCGCCAAGCGTAGATATCGGCAAACTTGTTCACGAGCTGCGGTGAGCCACCGGCATCCACAATGCTTTCGAAAAGGGAGCTTTTGATCTCGCCGGCCAGCACACGCTCCAGCACCTGCACCTCGCGCTTGTGCAATACCACGTTCAGGCTATCACGCAGGTCGAAGATGACGTACTCTACCTGGCTTGGCTCATAAATAAAGAACTCGGCTGTCTGTGCGGAGTCGCGCTTGTGCAGAATAGTGTAGTTGCGGCCAGAGGCGATGCGGCGCACGTTAAAAATGTCTTTGGATTTTTGCGCCAGATTGTAAGCAGTGGTCGGATCGATGTTGTACTGGGCCAGGATCTGCGAAAGGACTTCCCCGCGCTCCACTTCGCCCTCCACAATCTCCAGCGAGTCTGTTTTGATGCCGTAGACGATGGGTGCCGGTACTTTTTTTATGGGGATAACTCTCTCCGGCGCGGCGGCGGCTTTCACTTTCTCCAGGGCCAGCAGGTCCTCTGGTTTAAAGTCGAGCGTTTGGGCAGCGGTGATGCACACCAGCAGCAAAAACGCAATCAGGATGGCAAATCCTTTACTGCTATTCAACATGGGCTAAAAGTTCCTTTGTTCACAAATCGGCACGAAAATAGGCTTTAACCGATGAAAAAAAAAGTTTAATCGCACACAATAATCAGATTACAAATAGGTTATCCCTAATTTTCATAAACCATATATAGTAATCTTTACTTTAAAAGCCATACTTTCAACTTCCATTGCACCTTTACCACATGGAGGACAAGGGCCTCAGAAACAGCTGTTTTTAAAAGCTCGGGAAGCAAGTTTTCAGGTGAGGGCAGATTATGAAAATCTTTTTTAACTTTGGCTCCTATGAAAGCATTAGAAGGAAAAGTAGCCCTGATAACGGGGGCATCGAAAGGAATAGGCCGTGCCATCGCACAGAAATTTGTGGAGATGGGCGCACAGGTGGCGTTCACGTACCTGTCGAGCGTTGAAAAAGGACAGCAACTGGAGCAGGAGCTTGCCGCCGATGGCGGTAAAGTGAAAGGCTACCGCTCGGATGCCTCTGACTACACCCAGGCAGAGCAACTGGTGGAGGACGTGGTAAAGGAGTTCGGCAAGCTGGATGTGGTGGTGAACAACGCCGGCATCACGCGCGACGGCCTGCTGATGCGCATGAACGAGGAGCAGTGGGACGCCGTGATGAACGTGAACCTAAAATCTGTCTTCTCCGTGACCAAAGCAGCCACCAAGCACATGATGCGCGCTAAGAGCGGCTCCATCATCAACATCACCTCGGTAGTAGGCATCAAGGGCAACGCAGGCCAGGCCAACTATGCGGCCTCCAAGGCGGGCATTATCGGCTTTACCAAGTCTGTAGCGCTGGAACTCGGTTCCCGCAACATCCGCAGCAATGCCATTGCCCCGGGCTTTATCGAAACCGAAATGACAGGTGAACTCGACCAGAAAGTAGTGGACGAGTGGCGCAAGGCGATTCCGCTGCGTCGCGGCGGCTCCCCTGAGGATGTGGCCAACGCAGCCGTGTTCCTGGCCTCCGACCAATCGGCCTACATCTCTGGCCAGGTGCTGCAGGTAGACGGCGGCATGCTTACCTAAAGAATTATGAATGCTGAATTATGAAGTATAAATTGATTTTTCTTACATAATCTGAAATTCATAATTCAGCATTCATAATTCATCATTCTTCAAAAAGGCCAATGCTGCTGCGTTTACGTTAGTAGCATTGGCCTTTTTGTTTTAACTTTAGTTTCAAGATTAACTGGCACAAGCAACAGTTCGTTAAATGTCGTGCCGTGAAGGGTGAGTATTTTCCCACTCATTCATAATTCATAATTTCTAATTCAGCATTCATTGAACAGCTTTCGACTGATAACCACCGCCTCTCCCTGGCTTATACTTGCCTGCCTGGCAGCGGGCGCCTTGTACGCCTGGATGCTCTATAGTAAGAAGGCTCCCTGGCCGAAACCGCTCAACTATGCGTTGGCAGCCCTGCGCTTTGTGGTGGTGAGCGTGCTCTGCTTTCTGCTGATGGGGCCGCTGGTGCGGTATGCCTCCAATACCACGGTGGCACCTACCATTGTGTTTGCGGTGGACAATTCACAGTCGGTGGAGCTGTTTTCGGACTCTGCCCAACTACGGGCGGTGCAGCAGGGTTTGCAGCAGGTGCGCGAGCGGCTGGAGGAGCAAGGCTACCAGACGGCCATTCAGACCTTAGGCGAAGGACAGGCCGCACCAAGTATAAATGAAGTAACGTACGGCGCCGAAACTACCAACCTAAGCCAGTTGCTCCAGCAGGTACAGGAGGCGCATGACGAGCAGAACCTGGCCGGCGTGGTGCTACTTTCGGATGGCATCGTGAACCAGGGCACCTCCCCTACCTATTCTAACTACAACTATACTTTATACCCTGTTGCCGTGGGCGATACGGTGCCGAAGCAGGATGTGCTGGTGGCTTCGCTGCGCTACAATAAGGTTAACTACAGCGGCAACCGCTTCCCCATAGAGGTGGAGTTGCAGCAGCAGGGCCTCGACGGGCGAAGGGCTACGGTTATACTTCAGGAAAACGGTAAAACCATCGCCAGTAAAAATGTGCTGCTAAGCAAGGAGAAGCCGATACAGCAGGTGCCGTTTCAGGTGCTGGCAAGTGGGTTGGGCAAGCGCCATTACGTAGTGCAGGTGCAGCCGGTGGAAGGGGAATTTACTACGCTAAACAATACCAAGCATGCTTACATTGATGTGGTGAAGGGAAAAATCAAGGTGCTTGTAGCCGCTGCTGCCCCACACCCGGACATCAAAGCCATTCGCACAGCCATAGAGACCAACGAGAACTACGAGACAACGCTTTTTATTCCGGGCCTGAACGAACTGAAGCAGCAGGATTATGACATCGCCATACTTCACCAGTTACCCGGACGTGTGGCTGGTGGTGAGGCAGCCCTGAATCTGGTGCGCCGGAAAAACCTGCCTGCGCTTTACATCCTGGGGCCGCAGTCTGACATGGCGAATTTTAACCGCCTGAACGCTGGCGTTAACGTGATCAGCACCGGACAGACGGACGAGGTTACCGCTGTGCCGAACTCCAGCTTCAACAACTTTCAGTTTCCAGAGAATGCCGCAGACAGGCTAGAGAACTTTCCCCCGGCGCGTGTACCTTTCGGGGATATTCGCCTTGCCCGCAACACCGAAGTTATACTTTACCAGCAGGTAGGTCGGGTGCGCACCACCAAGCCGCTGCTGACGGTGCAGACATCCGGCAATAAACGCGATGCCGTGCTCCTGGCTTCTAACACCTGGCAGTGGCGCCTGCAGGAAGCTGCCAATAACGAGCAGCCGCAGGTGTACGATCAGCTGATGACGAACCTGGTGCAGCTCCTAAGTGCTCCGCGCAACAAGAAGCGCCTGAACGTGTACCCGGTACAGACCGAATATACCAGCTCCGACGCAATCCATTTTAATGCCGAAGCCTATAACGAGGCGCTGGAACCGATTTACGGGCAGAACATTACCCTGAAAGTAAGTGGCGAGGAAGGCGAGCCGAAGACATTCACCTTTGCCAACGGCGAGGACCAGCGCGGGGTGAACATCGGCACCCTGCCCGGCGGGCGCTATACGTACACAGCCAGCGCCAGCATAAACGGCTCGCAGCAGCAGGACAAGGGAGAGTTTGTGGTGGAAGAGCTGCAGCTAGAGGCACTCAATGCTGTGGCCGACCATAGCCTGCTTTTCCAACTGGCCAACAACACTGGCTCCAGGCTATACTACCCACAACAGCTGCAGCAGCTGGAGCAGGACATTCTCCAGGCTAATCACAAGCCCGTTATCTACAGCCAGGAAGAATTGAATGACATAGTCGACTTTAAATGGCTGTTCTTCCTGTTGCTCGGCCTGATTTGCGCGGAGTGGTTCGTGCGCAAGTATAACGGCAGTTATTAGAGTTTCCTGATATAAGTATAGATAGGTTTCCGGCGCAAATGTGCGCTTGTGCCGAAGTGGTGGAACAACGTTACTAATGCTTATTGTCCCACTTCTGTCATTTCGGGAGCAGCGGGAAATCGATCCGGAATATTGAAAGGATCTCTCCTTTCGTCGAGATGACAATGAAAGGAAAAGGCTCTGCAAAGTGAAACTTACTCACTTTGGCTCCTTTCTTAACTGTGCCCGTAATACAGAAAGAACTGGAGCAAGCGTATTTTTGCTGGCGCAAGGCACAAGCGTACACTTTCGCCAGTGCGTAACCATGTTCCCAACGCTTGCCCTTAAGTATAAATTTATCATACACCCACGGCACCTTCTACCCAAACTATGATCTCTCCCACCGTCCTCACCACCGACCGCCTGCAGCTCCGTGAGCTGACGCCGGAGATATTTAACCAGCTCTTTGTAACCCGAACCAAGGCACAGATTATGGACTACCTGGGGCTGAAGTCGGATGAGGAATTTGCAGACATGGAGGAGCGCTACGTAAAAGGTCTTACCACGTATTACACCACGTTCAAGGGCTTCCATTTGATAGACCCGGAAACACAGCAGGTAATCGGCAACTGCGACTTTCATACGTGGGTAAGGAGCCACCGGCGTGCGGAAATCGGCTACAACCTGTTTGATGACACGTATAAAAACAAGGGGCTGATGAAGGAAGCCTTGGCGCGTATACTTACCTTTGGCTTCGAAGAGATGGAGCTTTACCGCGTGGAGGCGCTCATTGCTACCTACAATATACCATCGCTGCAGTTGGTGCAGCACTTCGGTTTTAAGCGCGAGGGCCTGCTGCGCAACCATTACAATGTAAAAGGCGTGCTGGAAGACTCTGTTGCATTCTCGCTCCTGAAGCCGGAGTTTGAAGATTGGCAGGCAAAGCAACCTGCATAGGGTTCTTCACTTTTTATACTTTAAATCGACAGAAATTGAAATACATCATCATCAACAAACCCTTCGAAGTACTCACGCAATTTACGGACGAGGCAGGCCGTGCCACCTTGAAAGATTTTGTGGAGGTGCCGGGCGTTTACCCCGTTGGCCGCCTCGATTACGACAGCGAAGGCCTCGTGCTGCTCACCGACGACAAAACAATGCAGCACCGCCTCTCGGACCCAAAGTTTAAAGTGGAGAAAACATATTGGGTGCAGGTAGATGGTGTGCCAACCGACGAGGCCCTGACACGGCTGCGGCTGGGCGTGAAGATAAAGGAAACCAAAACCACTCCTGCCAAGGTGCGCCTCCTGGAGGAAGACCCGCAGGTTTGGGAGCGCTCCACGCCTATCCGCTTTCGGAAGAACATCCCCACTTCGTGGCTGGAAATCAAAATTTCACAAGGCATGAACCGCCAGGTGCGCCGCATGACCGCTGCCGTTGGTTACCCAACGCTCCGCCTGATCCGACCAAGTATAGGCCAGCTTGGCTTAGGCAATTTACAGCCCGGCGAGTACCGCGAACTGACTCCTGAGGAAGTAGAACAACTGAAAGGCCTTGCTGCCAAAGCCGGCACCGGCGGTGGCCACAGTGGCTTTAAGCCCAGAGGCACCGGCACCGCAGCAAACAAAGGCAAGCGCCCAGGAGGCAAGGGTGGTTTTAGGAAGCAGATTAATTAGCCAGTTTGAGGAGGAGGTGTATTTCTACTAATGAATAAACCCACCCCTACCCCTCCTAGGAGGGGAATAGTCAGCAGAAGTATGAACATCCCCCTACCCCCTTCAAAGGGTGACTTAGCCTTTGTTGCATAGCTACGGCTTTTGCATATACCCCCCTATGGTCCCCTCAAGGGGACAGTTCTACCAGTTGCATTAGCTACAGCAGTGGCTATCTGACTGATTCCAGTCCTTGGGTTGAGCGCCTTGCAATTGATGCGGTGCCCGTAAGGGCAGCCCGCAGCGGAGCGAGGAGCAGCTTCAATTGCACAGCGCGATGCCCGAGGACGAGGCCCCGCGGCCGTGAGCGCTCCACAGCAGGAAGTGAAACAGTGGGTTAGTGAGAGCTGGAGGATGTACGGTACCTAGGAAGTATAGCTTGGTTGAAAATGCGAAAGCAGTGGCTATGCAAGTGTGGCTGAAGCAGTTAAAGGCACAAGCGGACGCTTGCGCCAGGAAGTGTGACAAGTATAGCCACTATGCAAGTATGGCTGACACAAGTGTAGCCGCCGCTACACAAGTATTGCTTTTCAAGCCAGTCGAGGTACAAATTCAACATCATACCAGGACACAAGCGCCAGAGAGAGGGAGCATCGGCCAAAAGCCTCATCAGCTAAGATCCTTTCAGGAAGACAAACGAAATTGAACTAGAAAAAACAGCATCCTGCCCCCTCCCAACAAGCATCATTTTAACAAAACTTTAACTTCAAATTCATTTAGCGAAAGCAACCATTTGCCAAATTTGGTCATCTCTTAAAGCGTAACCACTTAAAGCAATGCGCCATGTATACATCTACCACCTCTAAAGCTCCTGTTCTGGAATCGCTCCTTGATTTGCGCAGTGAAATCAGGTTGAAGATGCAGCACGAAGAACAGTCTTTTCACCTGCCCGAGGCCACTAAGATTGAGGTGTTACGGCTCAGGCTGGCTACTAATATTAAAATGCATCAGGTGCTGTACCCTCTTAGCCTCTTTTCAGCCATTGTATTCATCGCTATCAGCCTTGGCTTTGTGCTACAGGCCTATACTTTTAATTGGTGGGCAAGCGCTTTGCCTGGCGTGCTGACTTTTGTGCTCACCCTGCAATCACTTTTGCTAAGGCAGCGCATTACGCACCAGCAAAACATGCTCTTTCTGTTGCAACTGGATGAGCATCTGGCACAGGCAGAACGGGACGCCATGTTCAGCCATGCCCTGAGCTAGACTGCAACGGCCCGGCCATACCTTTTAACAATTCCAGTCCTTGCTCAAACGGCCCAAAGCCGGAGGCGCTGTTAATATGCCCGGCCATCCCGATATTCACGTAGCGACAGCCCCATGCCTCGGCTAATTCCTGTGCCCGTATCGGTTTAATGTAGGGGTCGTTGTTGCTGGTGATAAGGATGCTCGGGAAAGGCAACCGCTCCATCGGAATAGGCGCAAAGCCCGTGCTGCCCTCCGGAAAAGAAGCTTGTTCTGTGTCTGCGGGTGCAACCAATAAGGCACCTTTGATCTTTTGCTTATACTGCTGCGCCCAGAAAGCCACGGCGACACAAGCCAGGCTATGCGCCACCAGCACCACCTGCCCCGGCTCGTTTTCCTGCACAGCAGCATGTAGCGTCGCTACCCACTCCTGCCGGTCCGGTGCTTCCCAATCTCGTTGCTGCACACGTTTGAATTGCGGATACTGCTGCTGCCAGAGGGTCTGCCAGTGTTGCGGACCAGAGTCTCCTAAACCGGGTACAAGTATAACGGTACTGTGTTGCATGTTTTTCTGATTTGCTATCGGGCTTTTATACGCGAATGCGCTGCTTCGGCTCTCTTTTGTTCCAACGTGCTGCCTCACCTACTTTAAAACATGAACAGCTGCGAGCATTTCTTTGCAAGTAAAGGACGAAAAATCTACCTTGTTTAGACATTGCCCCTACTGAACTATGAAAACTGATCCATTAGCACTGCAACTACCCGTTGCCCAGGATTTATACTTGCGCAAAGCTTCTCCTGCCGATGCCACAGCACTTTATGATATCATTGACCGCGACAGAGAATACCTGCGTGAGTGGCTCCCTTTCATTGATTTCAGCCAGTCGGCAGCGGATACAGAGGCTTTTCTCACCTACGTATCAACTAACAAGTCTGAACTGGTCTTCAACATTGTACATGAGGAGAAGGTGGCCGGGCTGATCGGGTTGAAAGGCATTGATACCCTGAACAAGAAGCTGGAGATTGGCTATTGGCTGGCGCAGGACAAGCAAGGCAAGGACATTATGCGCCGGTGCTGCCATACGTTGCTACGGTTTGTTTTCGAGAAGCTTCAGATGAACCGGGTAGAGCTGCGCGTGGGCGTTGGCAACATGCGCAGCAGCCGAATCCCAGAAAAATTAGGCTTTACGTTTGAAGGAATACAGCGCCAGGGCGAACTGCTCAACGGCTCCTTCCATGATCTGCAGGTATACAGTCTGCTTCGCAGTGAGTTTAAACGCTGATCTTTCCCTAATTTCGCCAACATTATTCCCAGAAAAAGATATATTTGAAGAACATACTAGAAGGCTTCAACTCAAAAGACTTCCTCCGTACTTGTACTAAGATCAATCCTCACATGAAAAATTTAAAACTTGCTTTGGTTGCGCTGGCATGCGGTTCCATTTTTACAGCTTCGGCGCAAGACCTGAGCAGCATCACGCAGGACAAAGCCACCCGCATCGTCTCCACGTTAAGCGCCGACGACATGGCGGGCCGCGCCTCCTTTACCCCGGGCATTGAGAAGGCGGCGCAGTTCATTCAAAGCGAGTTCCAGCGCATTGGCCTGCAGCCTGTGCCCGGTGAGGACGACCTGCTGCAAACTTTTGCCATGTACCGCGTGAAGCCGGAGGAAAAGGAGGCAAAGATCAACGGGCAGAAAGTTCAGCCGGGCGACATGTTTGCCATCACCGATAAGAAGGAGCTGGAGTGGAAGCAAAAAGGCAAGCAGAAGGTGGTATCCATTGGAGAGAACGACGATTTCCGGGCTGCCCTGGGTGAGCTGAATAAGGAGCAGCAGGATGTGCTGGTACTGGTGCACCCGAAGCACGAGGAGATTTTCAGGCGTTACCAGCACTACATGGGCGAGGGCAGCGTGAAGCAACAGCTGGATGATAACAGCAGCAGCAAAGTGTTTGTGCTCACAGCTCAGGAAAACGCTAAGAAGTATAAACTGGAGGTGGAGAACAAGATCGAAAAACTGCAACTCACCAACGTGGCAGGCATGATCGAGGGCAAGCGCAAAAACGAGTATGTGGTGTTTTCCGGCCACTACGACCACATCGGCATCCAAAAAGCAGTGGACGGCGACAGCATCGCCAACGGTGCCGACGATGACGCAGCCGGAACAACGGCCATGATGCTGCTGGCCGACTATTACAAGCAGCAGCCACAGCCGGAGCGTTCGCTCATTTTCGTAGCTTTTGCCGCCGAGGAGATTGGCGGTTTTGGATCCAAATACTTCTCCCAGCAGCTAAACCCGGACGAGATCGTAGCTATGTTCAACATTGAGATGGTGGGTAAGCCCTCTAAGTTTGGTCCGAACAGCGCCTACCTCACCGGCTTCGAGCGTTCTGACTTAGGCACGCTGATGCAGAAACGCCTGGAAAGCACCACCTACAGCATCCACCCCGACCCGTACCCGGAGCAGAACCTGTTCTACCGCTCCGACAACGCCACGCTGGCCCGCCTCGGCGTACCTGCCCATACCATCTCGTCGGTGCAGATAGACCAGGATAAAACCTACCACACCGTAAACGACGAGCTGGAGCAGCTGGACATGGCGCACCTCACCAACATGATCAAAGCCATCGCCCTGGCCTCGCAGGGAGTAGTGAACGGAGAAGATACACCAACCAGGGTTGATAAATCGCAGGTGCGGTAATTAACAGCTACTCCTGCTAGCTGGCTGTAATGGGCGGCTAGCAGGAGTAGTATTCATGCTATACTATAGTTAGGCGGCACTTTGTAATCATTGTTCATATTAACATTGAAATAGAGTACCTGAAATAATTTTATTAGAGCGGGTTATATCTCTTAAAAATCATTTTGCCATACTTACAGCATTAACTTAAACCTAAAATAAAGGAATTCGCATGGTAGAGTATAATAAAGCAATACTAGAAAAGGCGAACGAAGCTATTACTGAGGGTGACAATGAAGGATTTCTGTCTTTCTGCACCGACGACACAGAATGGACTTTTGTAGGTGACCAGACCTTACGAGGGAAGGAAGCTGTTCGACGGTACATGGCCACGGCGTACATAGAACCACCGAAGTTTATGGTTGAAAATTTAATCTCTGAAGGTGATTTTGTTACAGCCCTCGGCAAAATCAGATTAAAAAACAGTGACGGGAAAATGGCTGACTACTCATACTGTGACGTCTGGCGATTTCGCGACGGTAAGATGGCTGAATTAAAGGCTTTCGTTATCAAGACTGACTAAAAGTGCAAACCACCATCGTTACAATGATCATTGGGAGAAATCACCCCTAATAGTGACTAGCTACATATTAGAAAAGTAACGCCTAACAACACCTAAAAAGCGTTCAAAACGCTTTTTAGCCAAGTACGTTGGCAGTAATACATTTATGATGGGCATAAGACACTTTATATTTGCCTTGATTCTTTTACTAAGAGTTGGCACCACCTATGGGCAAAAAAAGTTCAAAGTGGTAGTAAAAGAAACTGGCGGTTGGCAAGAACTATTTTCGTTGGTAGATGAAAATGGAAAACTCATACGCAAGCTTGACCCTAAGAAATATTTTGTGTGTTTCAACCCTGATGAGTATGTCTATTTTGCAATCTTCGGTCTAAGAGCAGGTTTAGATGATGGCCCTGGCTGGACAGCAATCAACGCTGAGGAAAAAGTATTGTTTAACGTCTACAATGCAAGTTCAGGGGAGCCATCCCCTGACTACCTTGTCGATAACAAAATCAGAATAGTAGATAACGATAATTTAATCGGCTATGCTGACCTTAAAGGTGAAATTATCATTGAACCCCAATTTGAAGTCGCAACCTCTTTTCATAAAGGAAAAGCAATAGTAGGCAAGAATTGCAAAAAAGTGCCGTCGGACAAACATGCAAATGAATCAGACTGCAATCATTCCTCCATTATTTGTGATAAGTATGGTTACATCAACGATAAAGGCACTTTAATAAAAATCGGGGCCTATACTTTTGAGCAGATTATGCATGAAATAGGCTGGAAAATGCCTGATGAATAGAAGTACTATGGCCAATGCTTTATAAACTTCATCTCGGCCTACGGCCTTCACCGTGTTTTATACTAAAACATTATACTTAATAACATCGGCGCATCAATCATTAACTGACACCCACTACCTTCTCCCCATCCCTCCATCTTTATTTGCAACAGTGTTTAAACAATAAACGCTATACCTTTGTTACCTCATCTCTAAAGAGAAGCAACATGAGTGAAAATAAGCAAAAGAGATTAGCCGACATCCCGGTTTCAGTCCTCGACTTAGTACATATTCTGGATGGCAAAACAGCGGCAGATTCCTACCCAAAAAGTTTGGAACTGGCGCAGCATGTGGAGAAGCTGGGCTACACGCGGTTTTGGATGGCGGAACACCACAACATGCAGGGCATTGCCAGTTCGGCTACTTCGGTGCTGATCGGCTACATTGCCGGCGGCACCTCCACCATCCGGGTGGGTTCCGGTGGCATCATGCTCCCGAACCATGCGCCGCTGGTGGTGGCAGAGCAGTTCGGCACACTGGCCTCGCTGTACCCGGGCCGGATAGACCTTGGCCTGGGCCGCGCGCCGGGCACCGACCAACGCACTGCCATGGCCCTGCGCCGTAACATTGGCAGTGCCGGAGAGGATTTCCCGACAAACGTGCAGGAACTTCAGACTTACCTGTCCTCCGAAAACAAAAATTCACCTGTCCGGGCAGTACCGGGTGAAGGACTCGATATCCCGATCTGGCTGCTGGGCTCCAGCACCTTTGGGGCACAACTGGCCGCCATACTTGGTTTGCCTTATGCCTTTGCCAGCCACTTTGCACCAGCCAGTCTGCACGCAGCCCTGAAAGTATACCGCGACAACTTCCAGCCTTCCGAGCAGCTACAGGAGCCGCACGCCATGGCCTGTGTAAATGTGATTGCGGCAGACACGGATGCCGAGGCGCTCCGCCAGTCCACCTCCCTGTACCGGGCTTTTCTGAACGTGATCAGGGGAACGGGACATCCTTTGCAGCCGCCGGTGGATAGCATGAATGGCCTCTGGGATGCCTCGGAGCGTTACGCGGTGAGCCAGATGCTGCGCTATTCGTTTGTGGGCAGCCCGGCCACGGTGCAGGAGGAAATTCAGGCTTTTGTAGACGAGACACAGGTTGACGAGATCATGGTGGCCTCCACCATGTATGACCACACCGCCAGGCTCCGATCCTATGAAATTTTGGCCGACCTGTTTAAAAAAGTTGAGCGCAAAACAGCTACCCAGGAGGTTTAAAGGAGCTTAATCTTTAAACAGTCCCGGCAGCGAGCGGGCGCAGGTAGAAGCAGGAACCGGAATTTTGGTTATCTTGTTGTCTCATTCACGGCTCTATACCTGGTTTGATGGCTTTTCATTTGGAGGCATCAGCAACCAGACAGGCAGTTACCCGGGAATTAATTTTGCAACATACATCCAGACGAATATGAAATTTATCTCAAGCCTTGTTCTTTCCGCTTCGGCTTTGTTTCTGCTAAGCTGCTCTGGCGGCGAGAACACCAAGTATAACGATGGTGTTACAGCAAGTCCGCCGCCTGCAACAGCCACCACACCTGCTACGCCAGGCCAGCCGCTTAACATGCCGCAAACGCAGACTTCCAGCACTGCCACGGCAGGAGCCGTAAACCCGGCACACGGCGAGCCCAACCACCGCTGCGATATTCCGGTGGGAGCACCTTTGAGCACCCCCGTGCAGCCCAGCCTGAACCCGGTTGTGCCCGGACAGACGGTGCCTCAGTTTAACCCACAGGCAGGTGCCACAGCACCGGGCATGAACCCGCCGCACGGGCAGCCCGGCCACGATTGCGCTATTCCGGTTGGGGCTCCTCTCAACAAGTAATTTCAAGTTGAGGGTTGGCAGCAGTCCATCAGAACAAATACAAGTACGGCAGGCGCAGGCATAAACAGCCTGTGTCTGCCGTATTTCATTTTTATAGAATATACAATTTTTTACGACCTTTGTAGCTGCCTAAAGTATAAACACCCTTGTCTGAGCTGCTGAATTTCAATTACCCGCCTGAGCCGGCCACGGACCGCGTCACCTTGTTTGCCGATGTGATCCTGCCCCTGCCCCTCCCGAAGCTGTACACTTACCGCATACCCTTTGAGATGAACGACGAGGTGATGGTGGGTGTGCGGGTGATTGTGCAGTTTGGTGGCAAGCGGGTACTCAGTTGCATCGTAGCCGACATCCACGAAAATGCCCCTGCTGATTACCAGGCCAAGTATATCCTGGATGTGCTGGATGACAAGCCCATCGTAACAGCGCCTCAGCTAAAGCTATTTAAGTGGATCGCCGATTACTACATGTGCACGCTGGGCGAGGTGATCAACGCGGCGTTGCCGGCTGCCCTGAAGCTGAGCAGCGAATCGCGGATACAGCTGCACCCGCACTACAACCCCGAGGAGGACGAGCTTATACTTGCTGCCCAGGAAGAGAAAATCATTTTTGCGCTGCAGAACAACCAGGCCCTCACTTTTACCGAGGTCAGCACGCTGCTGCAGGGCAAGCCCTACCACAAGTACATCAAATCGCTGATCCAGAAAGAGGCGATCATCATATTTGAACAGGTAAGCGAAAAGTTCTCACCCAAAGTGGTGAAGAAAGTGCGCCTTACGGAGCACTTTGTGCAGGAAGAAGGCATGCTGGAGGAGCTTTTCAACCAGCTCACGCCGCAGCCCAAGCAGCTCGACGTGCTGCTGAACTACCTGCAGCTCGTGCCCGTGCACCAGGACATCCACCTGAACTACAAAGGCATCGAAAAAGGCGCTCTTGTCAACAACCCGCACCTGTCCGCTTCCTCCATTAACACGCTGATCAAAAAAGGCGTGCTGGAGCAGTTCGACCAGGTGGTGTCGCGCTTCCCGATGGACAAGGAACCGCAGCAGCTGCCCATGGCACTGTCGGAGCACCAGTTGCAGGCGAAGGACGAGATCCTGGGCTTGTTCAAGGAGAAAGACACGGTGCTGCTGCATGGCGTAACGGGCAGCGGCAAAACCGAAGTATACATCGACCTGATCAAGCACGCCCTGGAAGGCGGCGGCCAGGTTTTATACTTGTTGCCAGAAATTGCTTTGACTGCCCAAATCGTGACGCGCCTGATGAAGGTATTTGGTGATAAACTGGGCGTGTACCATTCCAAGTTCTCCGATAACGAGCGCGCCGAAGTATGGCAGGGCATTTTGGCCGGCCGCTTCCAGGTGGTAGTGGGCGTGCGCTCTTCTGTTTTCCTGCCCTTTCACGATTTGTCGCTGGTGATTATTGACGAGGAACACGAGGCCAGCTACAAGCAGTACGACCCGGCTCCGCGCTACAACGCCCGCGAGACGGCGCTGGTGATGGCAAACCTGCAGGGCACCAAAACCCTGCTCGGCTCGGCCACCCCTTCCATCGAAAGCTACTACAACTGCAAGACCGGCCGCTGGGGTTTGGTAAGTATGACCAAGCGTTTCGGGCAGGCCCAGCTACCGGAAATAGAGCTGATTAACGTGCGCGACGAGCAGCATCGCAAAAACATGCACAGCCACTTCTCCGGCAAGTTGCTCGGTGCCATCGAAGCACGGCTGCAGCGCAACGAGCAGGTAATCCTGTTCCAGAACCGCCGTGGCTACGCGCCGTTCATCTCCTGCGACGAATGCTCCTGGATTCCGAAGTGCAAGTTCTGCGCCGTGAGTTTGTCGTACCACAAGTATAACAACGAGCTGCGCTGCCACTACTGCGGCTACCACGAGCGTATGCCGCACGACTGCCCGGCCTGCGGTGCCACCTCCCTTAAAAGTATGGGCTTCGGTACCGAGAAGGTGGAGGACGAGCTGAAGCTGATGCTACCCAACGCCGAGGTGCAGCGCATGGACCTGGACACCACCAAGAAAAAAAACAGCTATCAGCAGATCATTTCCGATTTCGAGTCGGGCCGCACCAACGTGCTGGTGGGTACGCAAATGGTAACCAAGGGCCTAGACTTTGAAAACGTGAGTCTGGTGGGTATCCTGAATGCGGATACCATCATTAACTTTCCGGATTACCGGGCGCACGAGCGGGCGTACCAGCTGTTTGTGCAGGTAAGCGGTCGTGCCGGGCGCAAGAGCAAGCCAGGTGCCGTGCTTATCCAAACCCGCGACCCGAAGCAGCCCATTTTCACTAAAGTTAGCAACAACGATTACCAGAGCCTTTACGACCATGAAATTGAGGAGCGTCTGCGTTTTGGTTACCCGCCGTTTACGCGCATGATCCGCCTCACTGTCAAGCACAACGACGAGCCTACCGCTGAAAATGCGGCCATTGTGCTGGCTAAGGACCTTACTGACAGGTTAGGAAAGCCGCAGGTGCTGGGTCCGGAGGTGCCCTACATTTTCAAGATCCGGAACCTGTTTCTGCAGGAAATCCACATTAAGCTGCCCCGCGAAACAACCAACCTGAAGGCTGCCAAACACCAGGTGGCGCAGGCTGTCTTCAATTTAAGGTTACTCCCTGATTTTAAGAGTGTGCGGGTGGTGGTGGATGTGGACCCGATGTAGGCTTGATCTGCATAGTAAGGGAGGTTTGCGAATTTAGCTTTCAGCAGTCATTATCTTCTCACTAGTGTCATCTCGACGACAGGAGAGATCTTTTCTGTATTCCAGATAGATTTCTCACTGGGTTCGAAATAACAGAATGGAATATGAGATGGGTGAAAAGAATGTCTACACCACCACATTTCTCACATCGTACTTCACCGCTTAATGCTAAAACCAGGAATTTATAAGTAAGATTGAATCAAGTGGCTTCTGTAGCTTTCAGGAGAGATAGAGGAATAAATACCGCTATTGAGGTTAAGCGAAAAAATATTTCAGCTAAGTATAAACCAAACGCGAACTCTGCCGTAAACAAGGATACCTTTGGCTAAAAGTTGAGAACCTGAAAGTCCGATTGTTCAGAAGGAACAATACAGATTTTCAGGTTTTCCCTTTTTATACCCCTCCCTACTGCGGTTTATCCTTCCGAAAAAGTATGAACAGGTAAATAGAACCGAACACCAGGAAAACTACCAGAATAAAAACGTCCAACGACTCGTATTCCCCGGTCCAGATGCGGTAAGCGTTGAGGCCTGCAAAAAAGAAACAGGCAATGGTCATGACAATGCGGAATGTTCTGCGGCTCTGCATGAAAACTTAATTAGGAGGTGTATCCTCTTTGAAGAACAGGAAAGTATAAACCACGCCAAGCATCACGAAAGCGCCCAGCATAAACAAATCAAATGCACGGTAGTTAGCCGGACCATTCAGTAACCGCACCAGCTTAAAAACAGCATACCCAAAGCAGACGACTGCCAGCAGCAGCCTAAGTTTCTTCCTGTTCGTCATTATTTCATTTACAAGATGTTATAAAGTAAAAGATGTTGCTCACACCTTCTTTTTGCGGTTCGGTATGTGCAAGTTGTACTGCTTAAAAAATACACTGCCGTAAAGACTATCACATCATATACAAAAGCACCCAAACCGTTATCAGCACTGTGCCCACTATGTTCAGGAAAAAGCCTGTTCGCACCATCGAGCTAATGGAAATCTGTTTGCTCCCGTACACTATGGCATTGGGAGGTGTGGCTACCGGTAACATAAATGCCATACTGCACGCCACTACCACACCCAGCACCGGGTAAAGCAGCGGCAAACGTAGCCCTTGCAGCACACCAATGATAATAGGAACAAACGTAATAGCAATGGCTGTGTTAGAACTTATTTCGGTGAGCATCAGCACCAGGAACACCAGCGAAAACACCAGCAGCACCTGCGCCTCCGGATCAGTATAATTGGTGATGCTGCGGCCGATAACGTCAGCCAGGCCAGAAGTTACTACCAACTGCCCCAAGGCCATGCCACCGCCGAAAAGCAGGATGGTGTCCCAGTCTATTTTCACCAGGTCCTCTGATGTAAGGGTGCCAGCACCGTTGTTTTCCTGCCCCGGCGGTATCAGAAACAGCAGTAGCGCCGCCAGCACAGCCACCGTGCTTTCAGAAAAATAAGTGCCCATAAACGTATAGGCACGCCCCATGCCCAGCAGGTTAAAAACACCCGGTGCCAGCCACAGGACAACGGCCAGCACAAACACAGCCATTGTTATCTTTTCTCCCTGCCTGAGTTGGTTACGCTGCTGCTGGTGCTCCGCTACATAGGCCTTTACCACCTGCTGGCTGTAATTGCTTTTTTTCAGGAAATAGCGCATGTAAAGCAGCAGCACCCCATACATGCTCAGCGAGATAGGAAGCGCCAGGTACATCCACTGCAGAAAATCGATGCTTACACCCTGCTGCGCCAGGTAATTCACACCGATCAGGTTGGGTGGAGAACCGATTATGGTGCTGATGCCTCCAATGGAGGCGCTGTAGGCAATACCGAGCAGGAAGTATACGGCCGTGCTTTTTCCATGCGCGTCGGGTGGGCAAACGAGTTGCGTCACGCCGAGCATCAGGGGCAACAGCATCGCCACCGTTACCGAATTGCTGACCCACATGGAAAGGGAGAACGAGATAAAGGAAAAGCCCATGAATAGCCGAAACAGGCTCTTCTGAAAATAAGGCTGTGAAAGTATAAACAAGGCAATCCGCTTGTCCAGGCCGTGGCGTGTCATAGAGCGGGCCAGCAGAAAGCTCCCGATAAAAAGCAGGATGATCGGGTGGCCCAGGTTCTGAAACGCTGTTTCTATCTCGGCAATGCCCATTAGCACGGCCAGCAACACCCCCAGAAAAGCCGTCATGGAAAGCGGTATCACCTCCGTCATCCAGAACACCAGGCAAAAGGCCATAATGGTGGCTACCAGGCGCGGCTCATAGACAAGGGCGGGCGTGATAAACCATACGGCCAACGCCAGCAAAGGAGCAACCAGTAAGCCTGTGTTTCTGCGTGACAGCTCCATAGCGTAATAGAAGTATAACAGTGCCTGATTTCTAAATATAGGTAATTACAGATATGCCTCCAAAACAAAAGCTGCTGCAGGCACTTTACCTACAGCAGCTTTTGTTTGTGCTTTCAAAGGGTTACACCAGGTAACGCTCCCGCATGATTTTCTGGTGGTGCACCTCGTGGCCAAGTATAACGAAGCCCAGTGCCCGCACGCTCACCTCCAGGCCGCTGGCTACGCCCCGCTGGTTCAGCGCCTCCGCATCAAAGCTTTTGAACAGCTCAATGGTGGCCGTTCGTAGCGAAGTATACTCGGCTATGATGGAGTTAATGTCACGGGCGTCGGCTTTGGCTGCCTGGGTGTAGGCGCCTTCGTCGAAGCCGGGCAGTTCGGTTTTGTCCTGCCGGGCAAAGCGCAGGGCGCGGTACGTGAAGATGCGCTCGGCATCAATCATGTGCACCAGCAGTTCTTTGATGCTCCACTTGCCGGGGGCGTAACGGTAGTGCAACTGCTCTTCCGACAGGCCCTGTACCAGGCCTGTAATGAACAGATAACTCGCCGTCAGGCCCTCCAGTAGGTTTTCGGTTTTGGCCTGTTGCACATAATTAGCTATTAAGCCACTGTACTCCTCAGGTGCCGGGTAGGTGATAGGTTGTTGCGTCTGCATAGATTTATACTTATAAGTATAGCTGCTGGCAAGGTACGGATTTATACTTTAGCAAGGATGCCCCGAACAAAAAAGCCCCTTCGCCAGAGCAGGCGAAGGGGCTTTTTTTATACTTATACAGGTTACTGCCCTACCACAAAAACGGCGTTGCCGAACAGCAGTTTTCCACCCTGCCAGAAGCCCCGGAACAGCGGGTTATCCGCCATGTAAATCACCTGGCCGCGGCCCAGTTCCTGTGTTCCCAGCACTAGCGCATCCTGCAGATCCTCTTTCGCATCCTGCCCCACAAAACCTGTTACGTAGTTGTCTTTCTTCAGAACCCCTACATTCCAGCCCTCCTTCAGGTAGCTGTACGCCTCCAGGTTGCGGATCAGGGCAAAGTAGTTGTCGCCGTAGCCGTAGGCCAGCGGGTGGGTCTTGTCCAGGTTCACCCTGAAGATACTTCCCTGCACCTCGCTGCCCAGTGCTTCCCGCTCCCGGTCGGCGTAGGTGCGCAGGTTCTCGTACGGGTTCTCTTTTTTGTCTTTAGCATCCTCCTTCTCTTTGCTGTCCTCTCCGTTCTTCTTTTGTAGCTCAAAGCCTTTTTTACCGACCAAGAAGCCTGCTGCACTTTCCATGGCAATCAGCTTGCCGCCGCCGCGCACCCAGTTCTGCACCTTCTCCAGCGTCGCCTCATCCAGCACGTCGCCATAAGATCCGGTAGGCAAAATCAGCACATCAAACTCCTGTAGCGGCACCCGGCTAAAATAGGCCGTATTCAGCACCGTAACCGGGTAGCCGATCTGCTGCTCAAAGAAGTGCCATACTTCCCCAAAACCGTAAGGCGATACGCCCTCACCCGACATCAGCGCTACTTTCGGCATTTTGAGGTAACGCACGCTATTCGATCCGAAATCGGCCCCACTAGTTACAAAGCCCGTATTTGTTGCCCCCAGCTGCACATTGTATTGAGTTGCCAGCGCACGCACGGTGACATCAAACTTTTCGCCCAGGCGCTCGTTACCGGTGCGGGTAATGATGAGTGTACCCGGCTGATAGGTGTTGTCGTTTATGGTAAAGGCTTTCTCGGCCATCCGCACTTTCACGTTCTGCTCCATCAGCTCAGTCATGAACTTCAGGTCCTGCACACTTGTCCAGGGAGCAAGGTACGCGTAGGGCTTTTCGATGCTGATGGCTGCCGGAGCGGCCGCAGCCGGCTTGTTGCTGTTCATGTCTACCTTCCCTTTCACCGCGTATGCCTCCAGGTTGTAGGCGTAGGGCAGCGCCCAGGAGGTGATGTCGTAAGTCAGGGAGTCCTCCAGGGTGGTGTTTGGCTCAAACAGCACCTTTACCAGGGTAGATTTTGGCTGATACATGCTGATCACCACGTCCTGCGGTGCAAGCTTCACACTTTCGGTTTTGCCATTGCGGTAGTTGTAACCGCGCACCGAGCCGCTCTTGCTGGCGTAGCCGTACTGAATGCCCTGCTGTTCTAGGTAATCCGTCAGCAGTTTCAGGTTGCTCGCATTGCGGCTATCGCCTTTGATCACGAAGGACTTGAAATCCCCTCCCGGATTTTTCAGGTTATCGTCATAATACTTCTCAAACTCCCGCTTTATCTGGTCTGCCTTCTCAGAGGTTGCCTGCATGGTGGCCTTACTCGCCGCCACATGGTGGGCAATTCTGTCGGTTAAGGTAAGCGTATCGCCATCCTCCTTCTTGTAGGCCAGCCCCGCACGTCCCGAACCGCCTTGCTCGTAGGTCATGCCGATAGCCCCGTTGTAGGTAGGCCAGGTATCGCCGTAGCTCGGATAAAGCAAATCAAAGCTTTCCCGGGTAAAGTATAGCCAGTTGTTTTTATCGAAGTACTGGCGGTTATACTCGCCGATGGTATTCTGAAACTGACGCTGCCACGGCGTAATGCTCTCGTGAAACGGTTTGGCAGCCGGTGAGAAATAATAAGGTGACTCCGGACCCATCTCGTGAAAGTCGGCGTGCACCTGCGGCAGCCAGTTGTTGTACACATCCAACCGCTGCTTCGACTCAATTTGTGTTTGCCAGGCCCAGTCGCGGTTCAGGTCGAAGTAATAATGGTTCGGCCTGCCGCCTGGCCATGGCTCCCAATGCTCCCAGGCGTAGGGCGAGGCGTTTCCACCACGGTTAGAGGCCTGCTTGTACCACTGCACATAGCGCTCGCGGCCGTCAGGATTCACCACCGGGTCCACGATGGCAATTGTGTTCTGCAGCCACTCCTTACTTTGTGCGTTCGAAGGGTCAACGAGGTCATACAGCACCTGCATCACCGCTTCAGAACTTACCGATTCATTGCCGTGCACGTTGTAGCTGAGCCAGGCAATGGCCGGTTGGTTTCCCTGTACCGGGCCGTCCTGCAGGTTGGCCTGCCGGAGGTTGTTTTCCCGGATCTGCTCCAGGCGCGGCAGGTTATCGTCAGAGGCCACATAAGCCAGTACCAACGGGCGGTTCTCATAGGTGCGGCCGTATTCCTGCACCTTTATACGGTTGGGAGCCTGTGCAGCAAGGTAGTTCACATAGTCGAGGATGCGGCTGTGGGGCGTAAACTGCTCGCCGAGCTTATAGCCCAGGAACTGCTCCGGCGACTGCAGGCGCTCCTGCGCTAGTGACACTTGTGCCCACAGCAGCAACATTGTAAAAGCGAACAGGCGCTTCAAAGGGTTTATCATGGTCTTCTTTCTAATGATTAGTTTTCGCGTTGGGGTAGAAAAAGAATACAATCTGCGCAAAAAACGTGAATCTGGCAAGTATAGCCTTCTGCATATCGTGTTGCGGCGTGCTAAGGTTACTGCAGTGTTATGTTTTAATTCAAACAAAAAGTTGTTTAAACAAATAAATAAAAAGGTGTACCTTTGTACCAGAAATCAATTTTGGGTTTCTGCATCGCCTTTAGGGAGCTTATAAGGGAAGAAAGCTTAACGCAGCATTAGACTTCCTCAACAGCGGGTAACGGTGTATTATACCTGCTGAAGCCAATAGCCCCTCCCGGCGATTTACGGATAGCAACTAAACTAACTAAACTTCAATCAGACCCGGCGCTTTGCACCGGGTTCTGTTTTTTTAGGCACTTTTGTGTATATTCTCCCTCCTGCTCCCCGTATGCAACCTTATGCAACAAACAGCCATGTTGATCTTCCTTCTGTTGTACCGTGGACTAATGGGCCTTTTGGGCCTGATACTGCTGTTCCTGCTGTCGGCTTTTGTTGGAAGCAGCCTCACCGTTAACAGCAGCTATGCACAGGCCAAGCGACAGGGAAATGAAGTGGAAATCTTTGTTACCTCCAATGGCGTGCACACCAGTCTGGTGCTGCCCGTGTCCACCCCCTACATCGACTGGCGCGAGAAGCTGCCGCTGCACCAATTCGCCCAGGTAGATAGCAGCTACAGGTACCTGGCCTTTGGCTGGGGCGACCGCAGGTTCTTTATGCAAACACCGGAGTGGAGCGATCTGAAACCAGGTGTGGCGCTGCAAGCTGCCTTCTGGCCTACCCCCACCGCCATGCATGTGCGCTACATCCGCTCCAGGCTAATCCCTAACAGGCAGCAACAGCCTATACTTGTTTCGCCGGAAGAGTACCGCCGCCTTATCCAGTTTATCGAAGCCTCATTTGTACAGCAAGACACCGTTTACGCGCACATCCCAGAATCCGGCTACACAAAGTACGACACTTTTTATGAGGCGCACGGCAAATACTACCTGCTCAAAAACTGCAACAACTGGGTAAACGAGGGATTGAAAAGCATGGGCCACAAGGCCGCGTGGTGGGCGCCGCTCCCGTTCTCGGTTATGCGCCACCTGCGTTAACAGAAAGAGCCCCGAACAATGCCGGAGCTCTTTCTGTTGATTTCACTTTATACTTGTTAGCGCATCGGCACTTCCAGCAGCAGCAGTTCTGCATTGCCAGCTGCTTTGATGCTGAAACTGTCCGTATCGCTGATTCCCATGCCGTCGCGCTTGCTGAGCATTTCGCCGTCAATCGTTACTTCACCCTCCAGCACAAAGGCGTACACGCCGTTGCCTGATTTGTGCAGCTTGTAGTTCTCCGCGAAACCGCTTTCTAGGCTGCCGAGGGTAAACCAGGCATCCTGGTTAATCCACACGGCGCCACCTTCTTTATCGGGGGCCACGACGGTTTGCAGTTTATTCTTGCGGTCTTCCGGGTTAAAGGCCTTTTGCTCGTAGCGCGGAGTGATGTCCTGCTCTTTTGGGAATACCCAGATCTGCAGGAAGTTCACCTCATCGGTTTTGGAGCCGTTAAACTCTGAATGCGTGAGGCCGCTGCCAGCCGACATAATCTGCACTTCGTTTGTGCGGATTACCTCCTTTGTGCCGGTGCTGTCCTGGTGCGCCAACGACCCCTTCAGCGGGATGGAAATAATCTCCATGTTGTCGTGCGGGTGCGCGCCGAAGCCCATTCCCGGTGCCACCACGTCGTCGTTCAGCACGCGCAACAGGCCAAAGCCCATCCGCTCAGGGTTATGGTAACGGGCAAAGCTGAAGGTGTGGTGTGAGTCGAGCCAGCCGTGGTTGGCATGCCCACGGGTATCGGCTTTATGTATGATTTTCTTGCTCATAGTTCTGTGTTTTGAGTATTATTGCTGATTCCATTCTCCCTTGAACGCTAGCTCACTTAGCGGCTTGCGCTGACGCGGTGCCAACTCACGGGTTTTCAGTCCTTCAGGCAAAGACTCCGGATCGCCGGCATAACCTACCGCGCCCATCGCCACGGGTTCAAAACCTTCCGGAATTCCCAGCACCACTTGTGCGCGGGCAGCATCGTAACCGCCCATTAGGTGCACGTGCAGGCCCATATCTGTTGCCTGAAGCAGGATGTTGCCGGTAGCAAGACCTACATCATGCAAGGCAACGCTGTTTAGCTTGCCGTTGAAGTCGTAGTTCTTCTTGGCCACCGTAATAAATAAGGCTGATGCGTTTTTGGCCCAGCTGTTGCCCTCTACCAGGCAGCTAAACAATTTATCAAAGGCCTCCCGGTTCTCTTTGGTGGCATAGATAAAGCGCCAGGGCTGCTCGTTCATGGCCGAAGGTGCCCACCGGGCTGCCTCGAACAGCGTCTCCATCTGCTCCTCGCTTACCGATTCGTTTGTGAAGGCGCGAGGGCTCCAGCGGCTCTCAATAAGTTGGTGCACTGCGATTTTATTTTCTGTGGATGTTGCCATACAATATTTTAGCTATTGGGTATTTTGTTCAATTTATCTTAACTCCTGCCACCCTGAAATTGTTATTGTAGCACCGGATATACAAATTTAATGTACATACATTTAATGTACAAACATTTCATTAGAAAAGTTTCGCTACGGTGAAATTTTAAGATCCAGATTGTGGCCAGGCGCCCTTCGCGGCATATAAAAAGTAGAATAGTGAAAATTATCCGGCTAAATTAGTCCATTTATATAATCTAATACATATATTAGTGACTTCATCTGATTCGCACCTCAACCGCTACGGTACTTTAGAATATCCCCGCACATGAAAACAGCCAGCATTGCCGCCTACAACGGCTCATCGAATGAAAACCTTTTCGGCGTATCGGCACAGGTTACCGCCGCGCTCCAGGAAGCCCTGCCGCAAATCTACGCTTACCCTATGCCGGATGCCGCTCCCCTGCGAGCCGCAGTGGCCGACCATGTTGGTGTTAATCCGGAGCAGCTTGTAGTGGGCAGCGGATCAGCTGAGCTTATCTCGCTGCTGGTGCGCAGCTATTGCCAGCCTTTTAGCCAGTGCAACGTGGTGTCGGTGGCGCCAACGTACCCGCTGTACCAGATGGAGGCTGAGGCGCTTGGCGTACAGTTTAAGCAGGCCCCGCTCAACAGCAGGTATGCCTACGATTTACCTGGCATGCTGCGGCAGATTGACGCTGAAACGCGTATTCTCTTTTTATCAAACCCGAACAACCCAACAGGCGGCTACCTGACTAAAACGGAGCTGGAGTGGCTGCTAAGGGAGGTGCCACCACACGTGCTGCTGGTGATGGATGAGGCCTACCTGGAGTACGTGTCTGCCCCCGATTATGCCAATGCCCTGCCCTACCTGCCGCAACACGAAAACCTGGTGGTGCTCCGAACTTTCTCCAAAGCCTACGGATTAGCCTCGCTGCGTGTAGGCTACCTGATTGCTCAGCAGCAGGTGGTGTGCAGGATTATGGCCGTGAAGCAGCCGTTTAACGTGAACCAGTTGGCGCAGATCGCTGCCCACGCCGCCCTTTACGACCAGAAGCACCTGCACCACACGCTCGAGCAAACGCACATAGGCAAAGGTCATTTACAGCATTTGATGCAATTGGAGGGCGTGCAGTGGTGGCCATCGGAAGGCAACTTTCTGTTTGTGGATGCCGGACTGCCTGCCCGGCAACTGGCTGAGCCACTCCTGGAAAACGGCATCCAGGTGCGCTACACCGACAGCAACTATAATTTCCGGATCACGGTTGGCACACCGGCGCACCAGCAGCACCTGCGCGAGCAGCTCCATGCCATCCTCTCCCCTGAGAGCATATGGCCCAATAAAGTGCTCGCCCAGATTCTTAAAACAGGCTATACGCTTTCGAAAACAGACGATGTGTTTCAGGCCCTGGCTACTGTGTCTGAACTAGCTGAAACGGCCAATAACATTGGCACGGCTGCCGAACGCATTGCCCTGGCCTTTGCGCGCGCCTTCAGCAGTTGCCTCGGCCCGGAGGGGAACCAACATACCGGCAACCTGTACAGCAGCACTTTTGGCGAAACGGATATGATCTCGGCTTTTAACGTGCTGGTAAAATCAACGCCACTCGTTACGTTCGGCCACCACTTTGGCAACCTGGCCATTGCCGAGACCACTGCTGGAGCTTCCGAAATCCATATCCTGGACCTGGGCATTGGCGGTGGGTTGCAGTGGCTGCACCTACTGGAGCTATTTGCCGCGCGTGGAGAAAGCGCCCCGAAGATTCGCATTACGGGGGTAGATATTCCTTCTGCTGTTGGCGCACCAGATAAAAAACTGCAGCAAACAGGCAAAATGCTAACACAGCATGCAGAAAAGCTTGGCCTTCGGTTTAGTTATACGGCCATTGCCCAGCGGCTGGAGGTAGTGAACCTGCGTAAGATTTATACCGCCGAAAACGAGGTGCTGGTGGTAAACTCTGCCTTCACGCTGCACCACCTGCCCGACCATCTGCTGGGGCCTGTGGACTACCGCGACAGAATACTGCAACAGATTAAAGCGTTACAGCCCGCCATACTTACGCTCACCGAGCCAGACTCTGAGCACAACAAGCTGCGCTTCCTGCCACGCCTGCGGGAGTCGCTGCGCCATTACTACACCGTTTTTGATGCCCTGGACACACTGCTCCCCCGACTAATGCCTGAGCGCCAGATCATTGAGCAGGAGTTTTTCGGGCGCGAGATCATCAACGTTATTTCCTGTGAGAAACTGCAGCGCGTGGAGCGCCACGAGCGCCACGAAGCCTGGATGCACCGCCTCATCCGAAACGGCTTCGCCCCGGCGCCCATCAAAGACTCTGCAATCCAGATAAAAGAGAATTTGAAGCTGCACGTAAACTTTTCAGTACAACCGAACGGCGCTGGTAATACCTTGCGCTGGAAAGAGACTCCGGTTGTCGCCGCTACGGCATGGGTATAGGGTTGGGCTTAATCTTTAAATAGTTGAAGGTGGTGGAAAAACCCACCCCTGCCCCTCAAAGGAGGGGCAGGGGTGGGTTGAGCGCAATCGCTTTATTTTCCTTGCTCGGCCTAAAACAGAAAGAGACGCTTATTAGCGTCTCTTTCTGTTTTAAACTATACCAGTTGAAAAACTATACAAGCAGCAAGTTTGTAACTTGTGGCTACATGCAGCAGGTTTGCAACCTGGGTAGACCAGGGTAATTTATACTTGCGCAAGTTGAAAGCCTTATCCTGTTTCATAACTTTTTCAGATTCGGCGCTTTTCGATGCACAGAACCGAAAGGGGGGCAGCAAATTATCCCCTTGAGGAGATTACAGGGGTGTAAAGCGTCTATTTAGTAGCCAAAGTAATATTCTGCAGGTTTAAACACCCCTGTGGTCCCCTCAAGGGGACAATCTCTTCACCACCTCAAGTGCCTCTCTAACAAAATATGCTTTTACAGAAAAGCTACAAAACAGGATAAGGTTGCAAGCTTGCGATAAACCTAAGCCAGCCATACTTTACTACAGCCCTAACTTCCTCAGCACGAGAAGGCACAAGGCTACAGATCCGGTTACGTGGATCTCGCCGTTCAGCAGCATCTCCTCCACTTTATGGATGGGAATCTTCAATACCTCAATATTCTCGGTCTCGTCCAGATCCTGGCTAGCTACCTGTTTCACGTTGCGGGCCAGGTAGTAGAAAATTTTGTTTGTGTCTTTGGTGGGGTTGTCAATCGCTTCCAGCATCAGCTCCATGTCATCGGAAGTGTAGCCGGTTTCCTCCAGCAGTTCACGCTTGGCGGCCTCCAGCGGATCATCCTCTTCCTCATCGACCACGCCACCGGGCAGCTCCAGAAAAATGCCCGCTGCCGCATGCTTGTACTGCCGCACAAAGATTACGTGGTTGTCTTCGGTAAGCGGAAAGGTTAAGGCTACGTTGGGGCGGACACTCACATAGTAGTCATCCAGTTTCAGGCCGTTCGGCAACTCAACTTCGTCGCGGCGCAGCTTGTACCACTTCTCATCAAACACCATCTCCGATTTGAGTATTTTCCAGGGCTGTGGCGAGTTCATCTCTTTTGTCATGATTGCAGTTTATACTTTGTCAGCGTAAAAAAAGCCATGCGTTCGCATAGCTTTTTTAGTGTATCGCCTATACTTCGGTTTTTGTATCAATTCTTCAGGCGCAGGGGCAGCACTACTTTTGCTTTCCGTTCTGGCCCACCATGTATTCGTTCTTCTCAGCTACTTTCTGCTGCACGGCCTCCTGCCAATCCTGGCCGGTGGCTGACAGGTATTCGGAGGCATTCCATTGCTGGTGCTGCTTCAGCTGCTCATCAACCTCCAGCAAGTATAGCTCGTGTCCTGGGCGTGCCTTTACACGGAAACCGCAGGAGCGCATCATGGCCTCGATAGCCGCATGGTTCGGAGCCCACCAGTTGGTAATGTCACCGGCCATGCGTTTTTCTATGAACGCCATTTTGGGCCATCCCTCTTCCAGCATGCGCTGGCGGTCGTTTATGCCGAAGTCGTCGGGGGTTTCCGTTACCTGATCGCCAGGCATGCTAAGCGTCTGGAATACCATCTGGCCGCGGCACTTCTGCGAAAGGATATCGAGGGAAAGCAGTGGGTAGCGCAGGTGGTAAAGCACAC
Source organism: Pontibacter akesuensis (assembly GCF_001611675.1). NCBI lineage: Bacteria > Pseudomonadati > Bacteroidota > Cytophagia > Cytophagales > Hymenobacteraceae > Pontibacter > Pontibacter akesuensis. The sequence continues at coordinate 685,624 of NZ_CP014766.1, forward strand.
CCATGTACCAGATCAGGTCGAACTGACGGTCGAGGCGTGCCACATCATACACCTGGAGCTGCTGCAGCTCGATTTTATCTTCCAACCCAAATTGCCTGGCAGCCCATGCCGCTTGGCGCAGGTAGTGCGGGTCCACATCAATGCCTAACACGTTGGCACCGCGCTTGGCCAGTTCTATACTATAGAAGCCCGCGTTGCAACCAATATCCAGCACATTTTTCCCAGACAGGTCAGCGGGGATGTGGGGCTCTAATTCTTTCCATTTGAAATTCGGGAAATCACCCAGAAAATGGTTGGGTGCGGTTTGCTCCCCGCCCGGCAAATGTAAGTTGTGGAACCATGGTCCTAGCTGCTCTATCTCCTGCTGCATACTTAATTTTGGATGTATGATTGTGTGAATGTTGGGTTGATAGACGATAGACCCGCCAAAAAGGTTAGCAACTGCTACTCTGTATATTTGATCACGTTTGCCTTCACCACCAGGCTGCCTGAATTTACTTCCGTACGGTCTACGCCCAGATCGGTAAAGATAATGGCGTCACCGCCAGCCTGTTTGGCCCGTTCCACCATCTGTGCCCGTACCTGTTCCGGTATGTCGCTGGAGAGCTCGTCGTTCGTCATCTTGCCGATAACTTTGTAGTCGCGCTTCACATCCTTCACATCGTAAAACACCTCTATGTCGGTGCTGGGTGGGTAGCTTTCGCCTAGGTAATGGATGGTTGGCCCGCACGAAGTGAAGAGAAACATAAGCGACAGCATCAGGGACAGGTAAATTAATCTGGACTTTTTCATAGTGTAGTAGGTTTGGTTATACACCTAAATATACACTTTTCCCTATTCAGTAACAGCAACCGAAAAAAAATCCCTTTGCTCTTTCTGCACTGCGTTGCGGCGCTGAAAGAGCAAAGGGATTTCTGATCCCTTATGTAATAAGGCCGGTTGCTTTGCCTAAGCCACCGACATCAGCTCCTCGGCATAGCTTACCAGTTCCTGCGCACGGTGCGCGGCAGTGTGGTGGCTCAGCACCTTCCGGCGAGCCCGTTCGCCAATCAGTTTGCGCTCCGACCGGCATATCTCGCGCAGGTAGTGCAGGGTATCTTTGGCCGAGTAAGAAACAAGGATCTCCGTCTCAAAGTCAAAAAAGGTGTCTAGGCCGTCCCAGTAATCTGAGATAATCGGTGTGGCGCAGGCAGCCGCTTCGAACAAACGCACACTTGGCGCATAACCTGCCTTGATCATATCAGCACGCGTAATATTTTGGGTGAAGCGCTGGCTGTTGTAGAACTTTCGATGCTCGGCTGGCGGCAAATGGTGGATGTGCTGCACATTGGCAGGCCAATCTATACTTTCCGGGTACTGCGGCCCCGCCACCACAAAGCGGCCGGTTTTCCATTCGCGTGCGGCATCCAGCATCAGTTTCTCGAGCGGCGGCTGGCGGTCGTCGGAGTAGGTGCCGAGGTAGCCTAAGTCCCACTGGCACTCCACCAGTTCAGGGTAGTATAGCTCGGGGTCTACGGAGCAGTACAGGGGCCTTGCCTTTGGTGAGCCATACTTCTGCTCCAGCAAACCCAGCGTCGGGCCACCGGTAAACGACAAGTACAAATCATACTTCGGGATGAGGTCCGGGTGCAGGTACTCGTAATCTTTGCGCTCCAGTTTGGCAAGTGTTACCGGTGTGTCGATGTCGTAGAAGGCTTTGATGCCGCGGGCTGATTTGATTACCCACTTCCCTACCGGCACGCCCTCCGGCACATACGAGCCCACGATTACCATGTCCGCTTCGCGCACCTGCTCGGTGAAGCGCTGCTGCAGATCATCCAGGGAAGCATAAAGTTCGGTCTGGCAGTACTCAGGGTGCGGCAGGTCTCGCTGGTTGGCGTACCAGGGCACATCCCGCTCCAGGAAAAGCACCTCGTGGCCCTGATTGTTCAGTTCTCTGACTAAACCTCTGAAGGTGGTGGCGTGGCCATTGCCCCAGCTTGATGTGATGGATAATCCCAGAATTACGATGTTCATGCCAATGCTTCTTTTGTCTGTTTCACTTTTGTGTACAAAAGCGTTTCGAGTTGCTCCGCACGGTGGCTGTAGGTGTGTGCGGACAGTACTTTTTTGTAGGCGGCTTCGCCTATTGCTTTTGCACGTTCCTCCGTCAGATCAGCCATGATGGCGGCTACCTCGCCCCCGTCTTTTGCCACCAGGATTTCCTTGTCTGGCTCAAAGAAGAAGTCGATCCCTTCCCAGTAATCGGTGATGATGCAGGCACCGGCACCTGCCGCTTCAAATACACGCGTGGCAGGCGAGAAGCCATAGCGGGCCATACTTTCGCGGCTGATGTTGAGCACCGCTTTTGGCGTGCAGTTAAAGGCGTTGTGGTCTTTTGTATAAACGTGCCCGACATACTTCACGTTGTCGGTCATCTGCTTGTCGCCCCAGCCGCTGCCCCCGATCATAAAGGTCTTGTTCAGCTCCAGCGCAGCAGGCTTCAAAAAGAATTCATCCACACGCGCCTCACGGTCGGGCAATCGATTGCCCAGGAATGCCAGATCGCAAGCAAAACGAGCGTCTGGTTCTACCGGATAGTGTGTAGCCGTATCTAAAGCGTTATAAATCGGCACGCATTTTTTCGCACCCAGGGCTTGGTAGGCATTCACCACTGGGTCGCCACCGCCGTAGGTCAGCACCATGTCGTATTGTGGGATGAGTTGCAGAAACTGATCTTTCGGGTCGTTGTGCACACGGTCTAGTGTAGCGGGCGCATCCACATCCCAGAACACCACCAGGCGCTCGTCTGTCTGAAGCTGCAGCACCTCACGCTCCAGCAGTTCATCAAACACTCCTACACCGCTGGCTTTTACAACTATATCGGCTTCGGCAGCGGCTTCCAAACATTTGTGAGCGGCCTCTTCGGTAGCTTCGTATACCACCACTTTAGCCCAGTCCGGGTCGTCCATGTCGCGGTTTTCCTGGCGCTGGTAGGCGTCTGGCTCGTAGAAAGTCACCTGATGGCCGCGCTCACTCAAGGATCTGATAATGCCTCTATAGTAGGTAGCTGCACCGTTCCAATAAGCAGACACCAGGCTGGAGCCGAAAAAGGCGATGTTGAGTTTCTTATTTTTCATGCAGCACTTGTTCTTTTTGGGTGAGATAGATTTTTGAAGTATCAATGCCCAGTTCCTCACATACTTTCTCCAACTCATTTACACGGTGGGCACAGGTATGACGGCTCTTAATGGTAGCTAAACCATGCTCGGCCACCTCCTTTGCTTTGAATGGATTGTTCAGGATGCTTTTCAGCTGCTCTTTCATCTCCTCGCCGTTGCGGGCCACCAGAAAATCCTCTCCCGGTGTGAATAGGTTTTCGGCATCATCCCAAGGCGAGGAAATCAGTGGAATGCCGCAGGCCAAGGCTTCAAACGGACGGATAGTCGGGATACCCGGCAGCGCCTCCACGTAAGGTCGGCGGGGCACGTGCACGGTTACTTTATACTTGGCAAACTCTTCGGCTGCTTTGTAGTTCGGCAACCAGCCGCCATACTCTATTCCGGCCTCGGCCAGCGATTTGCGCGCATGGTCCGGGTAACGCACGCCGTATATTTTGGCTTTCAGGCCCAGCTCTTTCACCGGGTTAATCAGGAACTCGTGCAGCTCTGCCGTACGCTCTTCATCCCCCCAGTTTCCTATCCAGATGAGGTCACCCTCCAATTCTTTTCGCTCGTGCGGATAGAAAACAGAAGTATCGGCAGCCTCATGCCAGGTCCAGGCTTTCTGGGTCCAGCCTTCCTGCAAGTATAAATCGCGGATTACCTGCCCGAACGCCAGCACACCGTCGTAATGCGTCAGGTCGTACTTGGCCATGCTTTCGCGCTCTGTTACAGCGCGGTGGTGGGTATCGTGGAACAGCAGTTTATACTTGCCGCCGTTTGCCCGATGTTCCCCCACGCGCTTCACCAGCTCGTGCTCGCTCCACTCGTGCACCAGCACCAGGTCAGCATCTTCGAGTACAGCGTCGAGGTTTATACTTTCTAAAGTATAGAAATTGGTTTTGATGTTAGGATAATACTCCTGTAGCTCGTCCAGCTTCTCTCTTCCGTAGCCTTCCACCAGGTTTTGTAAGCTCCAGCCGTTTTCCGGCTCGTACACCTGCACCTGGTGCCCACGCTCCTCCAGTTCCCGCACCACGCCACGCAGAAAATGCGCATTGCCATGGTTCCAGTCAGAAAGTATGGAGTGGTAGAAAAGGGTGATGTTCATAGTTGAATTTTGAATGACTGAGTGATTGAATTTTAATTTTGAATGAGTGGATGAGTGATTGAGTGAATTTTATACTTGGTCCTTCTCCCTTTTGTCATCCTGGAAGGATCTTGTTAAAAGAGGGCCCCTACCCCCGCAAGTAGAAATTGCCTTTGCGCTTTGCACCCAAGACCTTTACAAGATGACAGGAAAGAGATTCAGTTATTCAAAAGTCAATTATTCAAAATTGATATTCACTCAATCGCTCATTCACCAATTACACCGTAACCGCCTGCTTCAGCAGCTGACGGTAGATGTGATCGTAGTCCTGGCCCATCGGGTCGGCGGTGTAGCCGTGTGAGCGTTTAATGGCGCGCATGGCCATGATGTTGCGGGCAAATTCGTCCTCAATCAGGTTGTTGATGGTGTCGCGTAGTTCATCGGCGTTGTTGGGATCGACATACTTGGCAGCATTGCCCCAAATCTCCGCCTGGCTATCTGTTTTACCCACTACCAACGCGCAACCCGACATAGCCGCTTCCAGGATCGTCAACCCGAATGGCTCATACTTGGCAGGCAGGGCATAGATAGATGCTCTTGATAGCAAGTCCGATACTTCCTTCTCCGAGAGTTGCCCCAGGAAGTGCACATTCTCCAGTTCTACTTCTTTGCCCGTGGCAGGATGCTTGGCATCGCCAGCGATGTACACCGGCCACTGCAGGTCAGAGGCAATGTGCGCGAGCATCGAGATGTTCTTTGCCTCATCCCAGACACGGCCCATGCTGAACACAAACGGCTCCTTCTTACCGAACTGGAAACCGTGCTGCCCGCGGCCGTTGTAAACGACGGAGCTGTGCTGGAAGGGTCCGTACAGCTGCTCTGCCTGGTGCAGCATCGCCTGTGTTGGCGCCACCACCATGTTAGCAGATTGCAAACCATTGGTCACCATCTCCTTATACTTATTCCACTCTTTCGGAGCTTCCTCATCCTTCACGGCTTTCCACCACGAGAGTACGCACGAGTGCACCACCACCAGCTTCGGCACCCCGAAATCCAGCGCGCCGTGCACCATGCCGTTTAAATGCACCAGGTCCGGCTGCACCTCATCCTTGAGTTTCAGCAGCCACTGGCCTGCCTCCTCTACGTCTTCCCAGGCATTCTCCATCCACTCCAGTTTATAAGTGCTTTCGTAAATGGTTAGGTTGTCGATGTCGTCAGCCTGCCTGCGCTGCTCCTCGCTTAGCGGCGCGCCCATGGTGGCCAGGGCTACTTCCGTTTTGAAAGGCGCCAGCGCTCTTACCAGCTCCAGTGTGTAATTCCAAACACCACCTACGGTGTCTGCTGTCATTAAAATCTTTGAAGGATGATGCGCTTCCATGTTTTTTATCTCCCGTATATCTTGTCTAAAACTTCTGCTACTTTCACAAATTCATCTGCCTCTTCACTGAAGCCCTCTCCCCTGGCTACCCGTTCTGCCCAAGCTACGCCAGCACGTCCCATCCAATCATCCGGTGGCGTACATAGCTGCTCAGTTTTGGTGCCGTAGTAGCGTTCTGCTACAAAGTCGTAGAAAGATCCGTTCACGTTTTTAAAGGCGACACCGCCGTTGGTGCCATAGAAGGTGGCGCTGATGATAGCTTCCTGGCCAGCCGGCAGGTTCCACGAGCAGCTTAGCTGCATATGCGTGTTGCCATCCAGTTCGATGTTAGCAGCGGCATAATCCTCTACTTTGCCATCTGCCATGTTAATCGGCTTTCCTTTGGAGAACAAGTGACTTTGCACGTGCTTCACCTTCGGGAAATTCATCGACCACATCGCCAGGTCTACCAGGTGCACACCAAGGTCGATCACACAGCCGCCTCCCGAAAGCTTAGGTTCGTAGAACCAGGCTTTATCCGGTCCATAGGCATTGTGGAACACCAGCTCAATAGCATAGATTTGCCCCAGCTCGCCGCTCTGCACTACTTTGTGTACTTGCTGCATCGCTTCTGTGAAGCGGTATGACAGGTCTACCCCCAGGAGCTTATTCTGGCTGCGGGCGGCCTCTACCACACGTTTTGTCTCTTCTTTGTTGCGGCCCAGTGGCTTTTGGCAGAAGACAGCCTTTCCGGCTCTTAGCGCCAGCTCACTCTGCTCGGCATGGAAGGCGCTTGGCGTGGCAATCACGATTCCGTCTACCTCCGGCTTGCGCAGCATACTTTCCAGCGAGCCTACTTGCTTTGCTTCCGGCGCACTTTTCAGCGCCTCTTCAGCATTCTGTTCGGTGGTATCGGCAATGTACAACACCTCCCCGGCCTCGTGCCTGGCAATTACCTCCATACGGTTGCGGCCTATCCAGCCAACCCCCAGGAAACCAAGTTTTGGCTTAGATCCGGAAGAAGAAGAAGCTGCTTTTGTTTGCTCTTTATCGAGTAAGGTTTCCTGCATAGCTAATAGGTTATAAGGGCTTTCACAAAACCGTCGGGGCGGTTTGTCAGGTTATCGAATGCGTTATCTATGTTATCTAAAGTGTAGGTGTGCGTGTAGAGTTTATCCGGGTTGATTACGCCCTCTTCTACGGCCGAAACAGCTGCTTTTATACCTTCTATGTACATTTGAGGGTCGCGCTCATGGGCGTTGATCACATCCAGCCCGCGCCAGTTCCAGAGTTGTACGTTTACCTGCCGCATGCCATCCTGATGGAAGCCAGCGATGATCAGCCTGCCGCGCTCTGCCGACAGCTCCCCTGCCAGGTTCAGCGGCCATTCTTTACCGGTGCACTCTATTACGCGCTCGCAAAAGTTTCCGTTGGTCAGTTCCTTAACTTTTTCGATGATTTTGTAGTGGTCATCCATGGCGATGATTTCATCAGCCCCACACTCCTTCGCTACCTCCAAAGAGAACTCCCGTTGCGATATGGCTATCACCCTTGCGCCTGCATTTTTAGCAAGTTGCACCAGCAATGCCCCCAGAAACCCGATACCAAGTATGGCTACGGTTTGTCCGGCTTTTATCTCACTGCGCTTGAAGATGTTCATGGCGCAGCCAAGCGGCTCACCCGGAAATGGCTTGTCGGCCAAAGCCTCCGGCAGTTTCACCACCTTGTCGGCATCCGCCAAATCATACTGGGCATAGGCGTTGTAAGAGAGCGCTGCCACACGGTCACCAACCGCTACGTTGGCCACGCCTTCTCCTATAGCATCCACTACACCCCAGCCCTCGTGGCCCGGGTTTCCAGCAGTTACCGGATAGTTGAACCACTCGCGCCCCTCCCATACAGGAATGTTAGAGGCGCACAGGCCACAGCCCTGCAGTTGAAGGCGCACCTGCCCGGCTTGTGGCTCGGGCAAAGCAGCTTCCTGTACTTCTACTTTCTTTGGAGCCGTGATCACAGCGGCTTTCATGGTGGTAGTCAGGGTGTCAGCTACCACATTGTTGTCTTTTGTTAGCGTGTCTTGCATGGATTAAGCTACAGCTACTTTTTTAACAGGTTCTTCTTCTGGTTCCAGTACGGTCTGAAGTATGGCAGGCACTTCGTAGCCGCGGTTTTCGCACAGCCACTGATAGAGTTTGGCCACACCCTCCTGCACGTTGTGCTTCGGATACCAGCCTGTTGCCTTCTGAAACTTGCGTGTATCAGACACATAATAATGCTGATCGCCCGGGCGCCATGGGCCAAACTTGAGCGGAATTTCTTCGCCACGGTAATGGCCGATGGTCTTGAGCAGTTCCAGCAGGCTGACCGTGTTTTCCGGTCCGCCGCCAATGTTGAAGGCTTGCCCGGTAATGGTATCCATGTGCTCCTGTGCAAGTATAAAGGCATCCACCAGATCCTCCACAAAGAGGATGTCGCGCACCTGCTTGCCGTCGCCATAGATGTTTATGTTCTCGTCCTGAATGGCTTTGATAGCGAAGTGTGCCACCCAGCCTTGGTCTTCGTTTCCGTACTGATGCGGACCGTAGATACAGCTCATGCGGAACACCGTCATCGGCAGGTTATACGTGCGGGCATAGTCGATCACGTACTGATCGGCGGCGCCTTTCGAGCAACCGTAAGGGCTGTGAAAATCAAGGTGGCGCTTTTCTGAGATGCCGTTTTTCTTGATCACCTCGTTTTCCGGATAGTAGCGTGAGCCGTTAGAGATAAACTTCAGGTCCTCCAGCCCACCGTATACTTTGTTGGTAGAAGTGAACACCATCGGCGGTGGATTGTCCTGCTCCCGTATCGCCTCCAGCACGTTGATGATACCGCGGGCGTTTATCTCGAAATCGTTGATCGGCAGGTCAAGCGAAGTGGTCACGGCTACCTGTGCAGCAAAGTGAAATACCTGTTCAGCCCGCTTCATCACTTTGCGCACCGACTGCAGGTCACGAATATCGCCCACGTACACCTCCAACTTATCGCCGTAGGTCTCGTGCAGCCAGTGCAGGTTCTGCTCCACACCGTCGCGGCCGAGGCTATCGAATACCATCACCCGCTTGCCCTGCTCCAGCAGGCGCTTGGCCAGATTGGTACCCACAAAACCAGCTCCACCGGTTATCAGGGCGTAAGGCTCGCTGCTGTCCTCCACGGTACGTTTGATGTAGCTTAGCTCACTTAGCTTTTTAAGGCCGTGCTTTGCCCAAAGCCTGTACAGCAGCTTGGTAGTACCGTCAGATCTTCTTAACCCAAAATGGTACTCGCGGTCGTCCAGGTGAAAGCCCGCCACAGTCGGCAAACTTGCATCCAGGTCCTTTACTGCGTACCAGTAAACCCGCGTGGCATCCGCCTGCAAGGCTAGCTTAAACTCCTGCAACTGCTTGTACTCGTCGTGCTGCCAGGTAGAAAAACCTGCTTCGGTAATCCAAAGTTCTGCCGTGCAGTTGTTGCGCTCCATCACCTCGCGCACCGATCGGATCGTGTCGTCCCATCCGTCCCACATCTGGTCGAACACGTGCGGAAATCCGTGGATGCCCACAGCATCGATATACTGCATCACGCCCCGGTCGTACATGGTTTGCAGCCAATTTGGGTCTACCGGGCTCATGCCGCCCAGCAGGGTTTTCTTACCCAACTTTTTGCACCAGTACGCAGCACCGCCAATCATTTCGGCAAACTTAAACCAGCCGTAGTCGTGCGTAAAATCATACTCTACGGTGTTGTTCGGCTCGTTCCACAGCTCCACCCATTCAAAGTGCTGCCCGTGGGCGGCAATGAATATATCCAGGAAATCGGCGTAGGCCTTTTTGTCTTTCGGTGGGGAGGAGGTGCGCGGCCTTTCCGCTATACTGGGTGGCGTGTACAGGAAGCAGGGAAGTATGTTTACCTCCTTGGCCAGCGTGGGAATCAGCCAATCGTACCAGCCCTTGCCCTCCGGCGTGTAGTAGTCGGCCCAGGACACACCGGTGCGCAGCTCTGTCACGCCCAGTTCCTTCAGGTCGGCAAGTGTTTCCTGCACATGCGTATACTCACCCGGCCGAAACCACTCTACCATGCCCACCACAGGAAGCGAGACGCTGTTAGTTGTATCTTTGTCTTCAATATTCATGTCTTTCAAATCCATTTGGTTGATGTAAACGAACGGGTGCTTATACCGTTAATCCACGGGCGGCCAGTTCGGCACTGGCTTCGTTTACGCGGTCGTACGCGATCTGGCCTTCCAGCCAGTTTGCCAGCTCTTCCAACCCGGCGTTGAACTCTACCTGAGGATAGAAACCCAGTACTTCTTTAGCCAGCGAAATATCGGCATAGCAATGGCGGATATCACCCACTCTGTACTTGCCTGTAATTTCGGGCGTCAGATCTGTTTTGCCCATCACGGCGGCCAGCCGTTCGCCAATCTCCCGGATGGTGTAGTTGTTGCCGCTGCCCACGTTAAACACTTTGCCCGTGGCCTCGTCTTTCTCCATGGCCAGTCGGCAAGCCAACGCTACATCGCGTACGTGCACAAAGTCGCGCTGTTGGTAACCGTCTTCGAAAATCATGGGAGAATTGTTATTTAAAAGACGCGAAGCAAAGATGGCCAGCACCCCGGTGTACGGGTTAGAAAGTGACTGACGGGTGCCATACACGTTAAAGAAGCGCATCGCCACAGTTGGGATGTTGTAGGCACGGCCCACCATCAGGCAAAGGCGCTCCTGGTCATACTTAGAAAGTGCGTAAACCGAGGACAAAGACGGCATTTTGGATTCAGAGGTGGGAACAGGCTCCAGTTTCTCGCCCTTTTCATTATACAGTTCCCAATCAGCGGCCTTAAGTTGCTCCAGCGGGCGCTCCTGCGCAATGGATAGTTCGCCGTTCGGTGCTTTGTACAGGCCTTCGCCGTAAATGCTCATGCTGCTGGCTACCACCAGCTTTTTCACAGGGTTCTTGATCAGCGCCTCCAGCAGTACCGTGGTGCCGATGTTATTCACATCCGTGTACTCCCGCAGCTCATACATGCTTTGGCCTACGCCCACCATGGCTGCAAAGTGGAACACATAATTAACGCCTTCCAGCGCACGCGCCACATCCTCCGGGTTGCGCACATCCCCTATCATCAACTCCACATCCTCGTGCAGGTATTCCGGGCGTGTGCAGTCTTTGCCGTGCACCTGCTCGCTTAGGTTGTCCAGCGCTCTCACGGCATAGCCCTGCTGCAGCAGTTCATCGGCCAGGTGCGAACCGATAAAACCAGCACCTCCGGTTATTAATACTCTGTTCTTCATAGTTGTCTGTTTAATGTAATGATGTTTGGTTTGATGAATAAAAAAACGCTTCCGGGTGCTGAAGCTAGAACCCTTGGGCCGTTGGCCGAAGGGTGATGTGGTTAATGGATACTCCGGGTGGCTGCATCAGCGCAAAAAGCACGGCATCTGCCACCTGGCCGGCTGTTAAGGCGCCGTAGCCTATGCTCTCGGCTGTCTGGGAACCGGAGAGGGTATTCTTAAAAAAGGCAGTATCGGTAACACCAGGGGCAACTACCGTTACCCGGATGGTGGGCAGCACTTCGTGCCGCAGCGTCTCTGCCACAATCTCAAGCGCCGTTTTGGTTGCCGCGTACACGCCGCCGTAGGGGTAGGCCTGCCCTGCCGAAACAGACGACACGATGACCACATCCCCATACCCTGCCTCCAGCATGGCCGGGACAAAGGCACGTATCAGGCGCAGCGTGCCCATCAGGTTGGTGTTGATCACGTGCTGCCACTTATCGGGGTCGCCCTCCGTCAATTTTTCGTGTACGCCCAGGCCGGCGCTGCAAACCAGGATGTCGGGTGACCCTACCTGTTGCTGTACGTCCGTAAAGAGACCGTCAATGGCTGAGGCATCCGTCACATCGCAGGTAAAGAAGTGGGTGCTCTTTCGCGATTGTTCCGGTGCGTGCAGGTCGGCAATGGCGGTAATCACCTGGGCAGCAGCGAGCTTCTCCGCAACAGCACTGCCGATGCCAGAGCCTCCTCCACTGATCAAAGCTTTTCTACCTACCAACTCTTGCACGCCTTCGACTATAATCTTATCCTTTTATAGAAATTTGCCTATAAATAAATTGTTAGATAGAACGTAGGACAGGCTGTTAGGGTTGTAGATGCTGCTGGATTGCTATATAAAACTCATCTAATCTATGTTTTACCACTCAATTTAATTTTATACTTGCACCAACCATTGCCATTCTGTTAAGTGCGGTCTCAAGTATAGAACGAGCTTCGCCGGTTCTCGCCAACACCCGAACAGTAGCATAGCTGTGGGTAGAGCAGGATCCTTAAAAAGGTGATATGGATGTATTAAATAAAAAATTACTTCACACGTAAGCGCTTAGGATGAAATCAAGTATAAACCAGCAGCTTGAGAACGAGCGGGTCCTGCTCCGGCGCTATCAGCCCTCTGACCTGGAACAGCTACGTACTATTGTGTTTGAGGAGGAGATTTGGCGCTTTATGCCCACCCGCATCAGTAATGTGCAGGAACTGCAGGCCTGGGCGCAAATTGTGGAGCAGGGCCATGCCGCCGGCACCCGTTATACGTTCATGATCATCGACAAGGCAAGCGGCAAACTTGCTGGCAGCACCAGCTATGGTAACATCTCTGCAGTCGATAAGCGCCTGGAAATTGGCTGGACATGGCTTAGCCGCGAACACCGTAGCACCGGGCTGAACCGCCATTGCAAATTCCTGCTGCTGCGCCACGCCTTTGAAGAACTGGGGATGGAGCGGGTAGAGCTGAAGACCGACGTCCTGAACAAGCGTTCCCGCAGCGCCATGCTTAAGATCGGCGCAACCGAGGAAGGCGTGCTGCGCAGCCATACCCAGATGCACGACGGCCGCCGCCGCGACACGATCTATTATAGTATCCTGCTGCCGGAGTGGCCAAGTATAAAGGCGCGCGTGTTCGGTGACCTCTACGCTGCCCAGGCGCCAGACTAGGAGAAACCCAGGCGGCCACTTGCGTATACTGGAGGAAAATCAAATAAGCTATCTCCAACTTTGGCTACAGACACCGCTAAGCTTCAGCAGATTTTCCTTATCCGGCACGCACGGCCCACTGTTTCGCGCAAAGGGCTTTTTAGCGCCTCCGACGCCAGTACCTATATCTCGGACTACGACACGGCTCAGGTGGAGGAATTCGTGCTGCAGCACGAGGCCATCCCCTACCGGCAAATAAAGAAAGTGTACTGCAGCACCCTCGTCCGTTCCCAACTCACAGCCCGTGCTATTTTCGGGGAGGAGGTAGCGCTGGTGCAGGAACCTGTTTTCCGGGAGTTCGAGCGCCGCATCTTCTCCCTGCCGCTGGTGCGCCTCCCTATAAAGGTGTGGTTGCTAAGCGCTCGCCTGCTTTGGTTTATGGGCCTGAACAGCCAGGGCATCGAAACGTTCAGGGAAGCCCGCGCCCGCGCCCGCCAGGCTGCGGACATACTAGCCCAGGATGCCGCAGCGCACCAGACAACTGTATTGGTGGCACATGGCCTGCTCAACGGGTTCATACGCCGCGAGCTGCGCCGGATGGGTTGGCAGACAGGTATAAAGGGGGGAAATGATTTTCTGGCAGTTCACGTACTCCACAGGAAAGGTTAAAAGGTGCAACATCAACCCTGAAACTGCTGTATAAGTATCAACGCAAAATGTAACCGTACAACTCTATGTACTTAATAATGTCTGCTGCCTGAGCAGCACACTAAAAAATCTTGCTAACAAAAAATTATACTTTTTGTTATGTAATTATTTAAGACCCTACGACAGTGCATGTTAGCACTTCTAAAGAAAGGTAGCCATGCATACAACTTTGCATTTAGTGCCAATCCTACATAAATTGCATTTCGGCGTCCTATGAGAATTACCGAACGCTGCTATTAAAACAGCCTGTTAAGCAGGTTACCGACTTCTATTTTTTACCGATCTATTATTTAACAAAACTCATTATGAAGAAAAATGTACTACTGAGTTTTCTGATGATCTTCGCGGTGCTTTCCAGCGCGTGGGCTCAGACTCAAGCCGTTTCGGGTAGGGTTACCTCTGCCGCGGACGGATCAGCACTGCCAGGAGTAACGGTGCTGGAGCAAGGCACTACCAACGGCGTCACTACGGGCGCTAACGGCGAATACCAACTGAGCGTGCGCCCTAACGCCACGCTGGTGTTCCGCTTTATAGGCATGACCACCCAGCAGGTTCCGGTAGACGGCCGTTCAACTGTAAACGTGCAACTGGCAACCGACCAGAAACTATTGGAAGAAGTAGTGGTGGTAGGTTACGGTACCCAGGAGCGCCGCGAGTTAACGGGTGCCACCGCCCAGGTTACCTCTGAAGACGTAGCCAACCTACCGATCGTAGGTGTGGACCAGGCGATACAGGGCCGTGCTGCCGGTGTGCAGATATCGCAGAACTCTGGTACGCCAGGCGGCGGTATCACAGTGCGTGTGCGTGGCGCTACATCCATCTCTGCCAGCAACCAGCCGCTTTACGTGGTAGACGGCGTTCCGCTTACTACCGGCGACTTTTCCCAGCTTGGCTACGGTGGCCAGTCTGTGAATGCGGTCTCTGACATCAACCCGAACGACATTGCCTCTATTGACATTCTAAAGGACGCTTCCGCCGCGGCTATCTATGGTTCTCGTGCAGCAAACGGTGTGGTGATCATCACGACAAAGCGTGGCTCTGCCAACAAGACACAGGTAAACCTGAACGCTTATGCCGGTACTCAGAGCTTCTGGAAGGAGCCTGATCTGCTGAATGCACAGGAGTATACCAACATCATGATGGAAGCGTTTGTGAACGACGGCTTTTTGTCGCCGTTGCCTGAGGGCGAGCAGTACACCCCAGCAGATTTCCTGGACTTTTACTACGGAGAGGACTTTGAACCGGCCGACACAGATTGGATGGACCGGATTACGCGCGATGCTTCTATCAAGAACTACGAGCTTTCTGTGAGCGGCGGCGATGAGAAGACCCGCTACTACGTATCCGGTAACTACTTTGATCAGGAGGGTGTGGTAATCGGCAGCCGCTACCAGCGCTATTCTACACGCCTTAACCTGGACCACCAGGCAAACGATAAGTTCTCTTTCGGTGCAAGTGTACAGCTAAGCCGCTCAGACAACAACCGTATCATAAGCGACAACACCATCACTGGTCCGTTTGCGAACGCCCTGGCAGCATCGCCTCTTTTCCCTGTTTTCACAAACGCGGAAGGCACTGAGTACTCCTACCCTAACTTCTACTACACCAACCCGGTGGCAGAAGGAACAGAGAACGACGATGAGACGGTGAACCTGCGTGCCTTGGGTAACATCACGGCTAAGTATATGATTACGCCAGGTCTTGACTTCCAGGTGCGCGGCGGTTATGACGCCCTGAACGTGGAGGAGAGACGCTACAGCCCGGCCAGCTTCCCGGGTTCTTTCTATGAGCCGCAGGGCGGACAGGCCGTAAATGCCACCACCACCGTGACAAAGCGCTTGCTGGAGGCAACTTTGTCCTACAACAAGCTTTACAACGATGCGCACAACGTATCATCGGTGATAGGAGCCAGCAACGAGAACAACCTAATCAAGTCAGCCAGTGTAACGGGCGAGGGCTTTGCCGGTGAGCAGTTCCGCTACGTATCCAGCGCCGCCATTGTGAATGCCGGCAGCAACTCTGAAGTGGAGTCTTCCCTGGTTTCCTTCTTCGGACGTGTGAACTACTCCTACATGGATAAATACCTGTTGGGCGTTAACTTCCGTGCCGATGGTTCCAGCCGTTTCGGGGAGAACAACCGCTTCGGTTACTTCCCTTCTGTTTCTGCAGGATGGAGAGTGCTGGAGGAAAGCTTTATGTCAGACATTAACCTGCTAAGCGAACTGAAGCTGCGCGCCTCTTACGGCGTAACGGGTAACCAGGCGTTTGGAGATTTCAGGTTCCTGGGGCTGTACTCCGGCGGAAGCAACTACTTGGACAGACCGGGCCTTGCCCAGACACAGCTGGCTAACCCTGACCTGAAGTGGGAAGAGACAAAGCAGTTTAACGTGGGTACCGATATTGGCTTCCTGAACGGCCGTATCAACCTTGCCTTCGATTATTATATCAAAAACACTGACGACCTGCTGTTCGCCCGCCCGCTTCCTTCGCAGAGTGGTTTCAGCTCTGTGCAGTTTAACGTGGGTGGCACCAAAAACACTGGTGTTGAGTTTGCCCTGAACACGGTGAACATCACAAATCCAGGCAATGGCTTTAACTGGACAACAGACTTCAACATCTCGCACAACAAAAACGAGGTGACTGAGCTGTATGAAGGCCAGGATATTTTCTACGGCTTTGGAGGCAACTCTCTCCTGCTGCGCGAAGGCGAGCCTATCGGAACATTCTACGGCTTTATTTCAGACGGTATCTTCAGCACACAGGATGAAGTGCCAGCCGAAAGAGCTGTGGACAGAGACGGAGACGGCAACCTGGACACACAGGCCGGTGACGTGAATTTCCGTGACCTGAACGGTGACAACATTATCACAGACGAAGACCTGACTATTATAGGAAATGCCCAGCCAGATGTAGTGGGTGGTTTCACCAACACCTTCCGTTATGGCGGTTTCGACCTTAGCGTGTTTATGCAGTTCTCTTACGGCAACGAGATTGCCAACCCTGCCCGTGAGTACCAGATGCACCTGGGCGCTTACGATGACAACATGGTAGCCGACGTGCTGGACAGATGGAGACAGCCGGGTGACGTGACCGATGTGCCACGCGCTACTTACCTGGATGAGAACCAGAACAACCGTGGCAACCAGTCGCGCTTTGTGTACGATGGCTCTTACATGCGTGTGAAGAACGTGGTATTGGGTTACAGCCTTCCTAAAACTTTCGTTGAGCGTTACAGCCTGCGCAATGTGCGCCTGTATGCACAGGCCCAGAACCTGTTCACTTTCACCGACTACCCTGGATTTGACCCGGAAGTAAACTACGCCGGTACTTCAAACACTACCCTGGGTGTTGATTTTTACACGATACCGCAGTCAAGAACCTTCACTGTTGGCATTAACTTAGGACTATAATTGCTTAGAGAATCATGAGAAAGTATAAATATATAATAGCAGCGGTGGCCCTGGGTATGTTTACCCTCAGCAGTTGCGAAGATGCATTGGACGTAGACCCAACCACCGAGATTCCGGGTGAGACGGCCGTTAATGACCTGACTTCCCTGGAGAGGGCCGCCTACGGCGCCTACAGTGCCCTACAGCCTACAGATTACTACGGATTGCGTTACCTGGTTTACCAGGATGTGTATGCTGACAACCTGGCCCATGCTGGTACTTTCAGTACCGATAGGGAAGTATCAAACCGTAACATCAACCAGTCTAACCTGCAGATCGCGGAGACGTGGGCGAGCATTTACCTGGTGATTAACAGAGCCAACACGGTAATAGAGCAAGCCAACGAATTGGTGGCCAACGATGTGGTTGCACAGGAAGACGCAGACCTTATTCTGGGTCAGATGTATTTCCTGCGAGGTTTGGCATACTTTGATTTGGTGAAGGTGTTTGGCGGGGTTCCGCTGGAGCTTACAGCTGTACGGGACCTGACTGACATTGACTTTAAGGCCCGCTCCAGCCAGGAGGAGGTATACCAGTCTATCATCAGCGACCTGCAGCAGGCAGAAGCATTGCTTCCACCTGAAACAGGCACACCGACCACAGCCTCTGGCCTGGCTGCATCTGCCCTGTTGGCACGCGTATACCTGCAGCAGGGCAACAACGCCCAAGCTGCCGCCAAAGCGACCGAAGTGATAGAAAGCGGCCAGTACAACCTGGTAAGCGACTTTGAGGACGTTTTCCTGCTGGAAAGCAACAACGAGATTATCTTCAGCATTGAGTACACCACCAACGATCAGAACGGCCTGGGCAGCGCTACAAACCTGAGCACCCCTGGACAGAAGTTCGTGGTGCGCCAGGACCTGTTTGACGCGCTGCAGGAATCTGGAGCAAGAGGTGACGAGCGCTTTGCAGCCACAGCGCAAGCCGTAGGCCAGGGCAACCTGAAGTTGCTCAAGTATGAGGACGACGTGAACAACTCTGACGACGTGATCGTGCTGCGCCTGGCTGAGATGTACCTCATCCGTGCAGAGGCACTAGCCCGCCAAGGCACACTGACCGGACTGGCCGCACCTCAGGTACTTTCCGACATCAACCAAATCAGGACAAGAGCCGGGTTGAGCCGCCTGCTAACGTTAACGAATTCGGCAGCCCTGAACGAGATTCTGGAGCAACGCCGCCTGGAGTTTGTTGGCGAAGGCCTGCGTTTTATGGACCTGAAGCGCTACAACAGAACGTGTGAGGAAATTGGCTTCTGCGAGGCAACCGGGGCAGCTTACCGAAACCTGTGGCCTATTCCGCTGCAGGAACTGGAGCTAAACCCTAGCCTGGTGAAGAACCCTGGGTACTAACCTCTATTTTCACAGCATAAAAAACGGCTTCTGCAGATGCGGGAGCCGTTTTTTTATATCCTTTTCAAAATAAACTAAACAATTAGTTGTAAAACTAAGTAAATAGTTATACATTTAGATACTGAACTACAGCCGCTTATACTTATGATGAAGGAACTGACGAAAGCCGAAGAGGAAATCATGCAGGTGCTCTGGAAGCTGGAACAGGCTTTTGTGAAGGACATTCTGGAAGAACTGCCTGAACCGAAGCCCGCCTACAATACTGTCTCCACGATAGTGCGCATTCTGGAAACCAAAGGGTTTGTAGGGCACGAGGCCTTCGGAAAATCACACAAGTACCACCCGCTGGTGGCGCAGGACAAGTATAAAAGCTTTTTCCTGAAGAACTTTATGAGCGGCTACTTCGGCGGCTCTTTTGAGCGGCTGGTCTCTTTCTTTGCCAAAGATAACAACCTGGATGTGAAGGAGCTGGACGAGCTGATGCGCCATGTAAAACAAGACCTGGACCAAAACGAGGAAACCGATGGAAGCAATTCTTAACTACGCACTCAAAGCCGGTATCGGGATACTGGTGCTGTACCTCTTCTACTTCGCCCTGCTGCGGGGCCAGAACAACTTCAGGTTTAACCGCCTGTACCTGCTGCTCGCTCCTCCCCTCGCCCTGCTGCTGCCTTTGTTAAGCTGGCCCGCTTTTATGGCTCCCGAGGCAGCCGTAACTCAGGCGCTGCAAGCCATTCAGCTGCAGGAGGTAACGGTAACGGCCTTTCGCCCTAAGGCAACAGAAGCAGCCTTAGTTTCACTCTCATGGCCTGCTATACTTACTTGTATCTATAGTATAGGTATTCTGCTGGTGCTCGGCAACCTGGTGCGGCAGCTGTGGCAATTAAGGCAGGTAAAGAAAATGGCTGCACCTGCCATGGCTGCCGGCGAGGCGCAGGTATATCAACTATCGGGCTCCTACCCCAGCTTTGCCTTTGGCAGGAGCGTCTTCATCAGTCAGCGGGATAACCTGAATGCGGCAGAGCAAGAGCAGGTGCTGGCGCACGAACTGGCGCATGTGCGCTTCGGCCATACCTGGGATGTGCTGTTTTACGAGGTGCTGACGGCGCTGCTGTGGTTTCACCCGGCCGTTTGGCTGATGAAGCAGGAACTGCGTGATGTGCACGAGTACCAGGCCGATGCCACCGTGGTGGCGTGTTTTCAGGCGCAGAAGTATACTTCGCTGCTCTCGCGGGAGGCGCTGCTGAGTATGGGACTGCCGGTGGGCAGCCATTTCACCAAGCCGCAGGTACTGAAGCGTTTGCACATGCTACAGCAGTTTGGCCGTAAACCGGGCTGGGGCAAGCCGCTGCTCACGCTGCCGCTTCTTGTTGTGCTGCTGTTCTCGCTTACCGGGCAGCAGGTGGTTACCGGCGTTGCAAACCCTTTTACCCCACCGGTTCAGGCAGCACTGCCAGTAAGCAACTTGCCTGATAAGGGGCAGCCGAAGGAGCAGGTTGCCATGCTGGCCCCTGCAGCGGAAACGCCTCCATCAAAAGCTGAGGCTAAACCGGCTGCGCCAGCACCGGACAAAACGGTGGAGGAGCCAGTGCTGGAGGAGGAAAAGACAGCGGAGGTGCCGGTTCAGGAAAATAAGCCCGAAGACGACAACATACATAACCTGCTGGAGGTGAAACCTTACACGTACGTGGAGCAGATGCCCACCTTCAATGGGGGCGAAGGCGAGATGCTGCGCTTCCTGGCGAAGAATATCCGTTATCCGCTAGGGGCACAGCAAGCCGGGGTGGAAGGCCTGGTGGTGCTGAGCTTCGTGGTGGGCCAGAACGGCCGCCTGAGTGATTTCCAAATTGTAAAGAAGCTTAGCGCGGACACTGATGAAGAGGCACTCCGCGTGGTGAAACTCATGGACGGCAAATGGCAGGCGGGCAGGCAAAACGGGAAGGTGGTTCCGGTTCGCTATACTTTGCCAGTC
This sequence comes from Pontibacter akesuensis, assembly GCF_001611675.1. Lineage (NCBI taxonomy): Bacteria > Pseudomonadati > Bacteroidota > Cytophagia > Cytophagales > Hymenobacteraceae > Pontibacter > Pontibacter akesuensis. Next base: position 705,669 of record NZ_CP014766.1, read on the forward strand.
CGGTTCGCCATCAAATAAATCATACTTAAACTAGCCAAATATTAATTTTTCAGCCTGTTTCGGCTGATACAGGATACCTATTGCCTTTCTCCAAGTATAAAAACAAACAACAAGATGATGAAAAACAGAACAAAAAACCTGACCGCCGCCCTGCTGCTAAGTATGGCAACCTTCGCCACCGCACCAGTTGCCTTGGCACAGTCCACGCAAAAACCTTATACCTATGTAGAGCAGATGCCCGTGTTCAAAGGCGGTGAAGGCGAGATGCTGAAGTTCCTGGGACAAAATATTCAGTACCCAAAAGATGCGCAGCAGGCGGGAGTGGAAGGCCTGGTGGTGCTAAGCTTTGTGGTGGGCGCTGACGGCTCAGTCTCAAATGTAGCAGTAGTTAAATCGCTGATCGAGAGCACGAATGCCGAGGCCGTGCGTGTGGTAAAGATGACGGATGGCAAATGGACACCAGGCAGGCAGAACGGAAAAGCTGTGCCGGTGCGCTACACGTTGCCTGTACGCTTTGCAGTGCGAGATGAGCAGAAAACAACCACGCCAGACCAAAAACCAGAGTACAAAGGTGGCCAGGAGGCGCTTTTCAAAGCCATCGGCCAAAATATGGTGTTGCCCGAAGAGGCTAAAAAAGAACACCTGAACGCGCGGGTGGTGGTAAAGTTTACGGTGGAGCCAAACGGAAGCGTATCCAACATCAAACTGGCTGACACCAAGTTGAAGAAAACCATTGGCCCGGACGATAAGTTGGATTACATGGATGCCTCCTCCTTCAACCTCCAGAACAAAACCATACTTGCCCGCCTGGCAGAGGTGGCCGCCGCCGCCGTGCAAAAAACATCGGGCCAATGGCAGCCAGCCACCAAAAACGGCCAGCCCGTTGCAGCCGAAGTATACTTGCCGGTGCAGTTTCTGGGCTCAGAGGTGGAGCGGGGTAGTGCACTCCCTGAAACCAAGGCAGCACCTGTGCAGGACGTTAAAGCGAACCTTGTTGGCATGAATGACCTTGTGCCGCTCTTCAAGCTAGACAAGAAACCAACTTTTAAAGAGGGCGAAATGGCAGCTAAGAAATTCTATGCGAAGAACCTTCGCTACCCCGATACGGAAGCGGAAGGCGACGTGACAGCTTCCTTTCTCGTTTTTGAAGACGGAACGATTGGCAAAGCCTCCATCGGCACAAGTATGGGAACTGCCCTTAAAGAGGAGGTGCTGCGCGTGGTGGAGCTAAGCAAGGGCAAGTGGCAGCCGGGCTACAAAGACGGCAAGGCCGTAAAAACGGTAAATATGCTGGTAGTACGGTTTGTAAATGAAAGCAGTGTAAAGAAGGAACCAAAAAAAGAGAGATTACCGGCAGATGTGGTGGTGACGAAATTCAAGTAAAGAGAGTATCATTTATATAAATTTTACTATCTTAAGTACTTTAACCACCATACCCACTGTTCCTATGAAAACGAAACGCCATTTGTCTCTCCTGGCAGGCATAACCCTGCTTGGTTCAACTGCCCTCCTTTCCCCAAATGCACGGGCACAAACTGCCGCCCCTACGGCAGACGAAAACGTGCTTTCATACGTGGAGCAGATGCCTGCCTTTGATGGTGGTGAAGCAGCGAAGATGAATTTTATCTACAGCCAATTGCAGTACCCCGAAGAGGCCAAAGGATTAGGTGAAGCAGGTTTAGTGGTGGTGTCCTTTGTTGTGGAGACCGACGGCTCTGTCTCTAACCTCAGCACAGAAAAAAGCCTATCAAAAAGCACCGATGCTGAGGCCTTACGGGTTGCCGCGTTAACAGCAGGAAAATGGACAACCGGCAGGCACCGAGGCAAGCCGGTGCGGGTAAAAACGCTTCTTCCCATCAGGTTTAGTTTAAATGAAAACGGAGATCAGGCGGTTCTGAGCCGTATGCCTGCGTTCAAAGGCGGACAGGAAGCAATGATCCGCACCATTTACCAACACCTGACGTTGCCTGAAGGAGCAAAAAAAGAAGGTGTTGCGGCGCGTCTGCAGGTTAAGTTTACCGTGGAGCAGGACGGTAGCATTGCCAACGTTGCCATTGCCGACACCAAGCTAAAGCAGGTGGTAGCCAACGGCAGTAAGCTGGATTATAACGATGCTTCAAGCTTCAAATTAAAGGATAAGGCTGTACTGGCACAACTTGGTGAGGCAGCAGCCAAGGCTATAAAGCAAACCAGCGGCATGTGGAACCCAGGCTTACGGAACGGCAAACCCGTTGCTGCCGAAGTAACGCTGCCTATACTTATTTCAGGCGGGCCTAATGCAGACCAACTGTCCCAGATAATGCTTCTTTCTTACCAGCCGAATGCCTACGACAGCAAAAGCACGTATGCGGCAGATGAAGTGGATGCTGCTCCGGCATTGAAAAACGAGCCGCTGCGCAAGTTCCTGGCACAGCACCTCCGCTACCCTGACACTGATTTCGAAGGTACCGTACGCGTCGCCTTTATCGTGACTCAGGATGGCAAGGCCATCGGTCCGATGACGGATGTACAGGAAATACAACCAGCAGTGGCCGACGAGATAAAAAGGGTATTTAAATTAGCTGAGGGTAACTGGGCACCAGCCACAAAGAACGCAAAGCCGGTTACGGCACTGGAGGAAATCACCATCGCGTTCTCCTCAACTAAGGCAAATAACAAGGCTGCATCTAAGAAAACAGAAACTGCCGATGTGGTGGTGACGAGGTAAGCGAAAGAGAGTTGTAAATATCAGGAATGCATAAGTTACCATAGTGGCATGCTGATCACTCTTCATTTACACTTTGATAACTATATGTCATTTCGAACGCAGAGAGAAATCTATCTAGAATTCCGGATAGATCTCTCTCTGCGTTCGAGATGACAATAGCATGGTGGATTTTTAAAATTCCTATACAGTAATAGTTTACCTGTTCCTTAAGCTGTTTACATGGCTTCTCACAACTACTTTACTTACATCACCACCAACCCACGCAAAACCACCTTGTATGTTGGCGTCACTAATGATATAATCCGCCGCTTAGATGAACATTTTAAGAACTGTGGTAATCCTTCCTCTTTTGCTGGCAAATATTACTGCTACAACCTTGTGTACTATGAGCGCCACTCTCAAATCAATCATGCCGTAGAACGCGAGAAGGAAATTAAGAAATGGAGCAGAAGTAAAAAAGAAGCATTAATCTATAGTATGAACCCCTTCTGGCAGTTCCTGAACCTGAAAGTACAGGATGAGTGACTGCATTATCTGTCATCTCGAACGCAGTGAGAGATCTATCTGAAATGCTAATGTCATCTCTATACCTACGCTGCCTCTTCTTCGGCTCTCGCCTCAAGAGTGTCCGAAATGACACCTTTTGTAGATCAAACAAGAACGAACAGCCAAAAACAGAGCGCCCTGCAGTACAACTAACTGCAGGGCGCTCTGTTTTCAAAATATATTTTAAAAACTCCACTCCTCGTTTATCTGCCCGATGGCATGGAACGCCGTCATATCAAACTGGCAGGGAACAATGGAAATGTAATTATTCACCAGCGCCCACTCGTCGGTGTCCTCCCCTTTGTCATTGTTCACGAAGCTGCCCGTCATCCAGTAATACTTGCGGTTGTGCGGGTCCAGGCGCTCGTCAAACTCCTCCTGCCATTTGGCATGTGCCTGCCGGCAAATCTTGATGCCTTTGATCGGTTCGCTGCTCTTCTTCGGGAAGTTTACATTCAGTGCGGTGTTGTCTGGTATGCGGTGCGCGATGGCCTGGCGGATGATTTTCTCCACAAACTCCTCTGTGTGCGAAAAATCAGCTTCATGGCCGTAGTCGCAGAGCGAGAAGCCGATGGCGGGCAAGCCCTCAATGGCCGCCTCAATGGCCGCCGACATGGTGCCTGAATATAACACGCTGATGCTGGAGTTAGAGCCGTGGTTTATGCCGCTTACCACAAGGTCAGCCTGGCGGTCGCGCAGGACGTGGTGCTTGGCCAGTTTCACGCAGTCGGCTGGGGTGCCGGAGCACTCGTAGGCTTCTACGCCTAAATCCTCCAGGGCAATCGATCTATCTAAACGCAAAGTGTTGCCGATGGTAATGGCATGTCCCATTCCGGACTGTGGGCTGTTGGGCGCCACCACTACTACCTCGCCTACCTTCATGGCTACCTTTACAAGTGTGCGAATGCCCGGGGCTGTAATGCCGTCGTCGTTGGAAACAAGAATAAGTGGTCTGGCCATTTTGTTATTTAAAGTTGATGTAAGACAAAATAAACGAATTTGTTTTTCGTGCTAATATACTACAACCCGAACCTGCACTACAAGGTTTAGATTAACAAGCATTCTAAAACTATGAACATCATACGCAATATATTTTACGCCATCCTGCTGGGGGTAAGTATGGCTGCCTGCCTCTCGCAGCAGGACGAAGCCACCACCGCCTCTGGGGTGACTGAACCGACAGAAAAAGCTACTCCCGGTAACAACAGCAATGCAAGCGCCGCCATACCGGCACCCGCCAATTTCAAAATAAAAGGCAAGCAAGTGGGTACCGTGAAAATAGGAATGCTTGTAACCGAGCTGCGCAATAATGTACCAGCCGGCATGGCCATCACCGACACCACTCTTACACAAGAAGGGCAGCAAAGTACTGCCTACATCCTTCGCCCGGAGGGCAGCGACAAAGGCTTGCTGGTGGAGCAGCGTTGCCAGCAGGAGTGCCAGGTGTGGCGCATCAGCGTACTTAGCCAGAACTATAAAACGGCGAAAGGCCTGGGTGTCGGATCCAAGTATGGTGAGCTGCAAAATGCTTACAAGATCAGTTCTGTTTCTTTTGAGGAAGGCAATGTAGTGGCTGTTGCTCCTGAGGCGGGTATGAGCTTTATCATGGATCACGGCCAGCTGGCTGACCAGCAACTGAACAACATCAGCGCTACTACTTTGCCCGCGAATACGGTTGTGAAAAAGGTGCTCGTATATTAGCCTGTTGCGATACTTGTAGCTTCTTCGTATACTTGTCCTTATGGCTATACTTCGCGCAGGTTACAAATGGAGACATATTGGTTTGCTGCTGCTCCGGGTGGGCATTGGCATCATGTTTATACTACATGGCTGGCCTAAACTGGCAGCCGGACCTGAGCGCTGGGAGATGATCGGGCAGAGTACTCAGGTACTAGGTATTGACTTTGCGCCTGTTTTCTGGGGCTTTATGGCCGGTTTTGCCGAAGTGGTAGGTGGCTTTTGTATTCTGCTTGGTTTCCTGTTTCGCCCTGCCTGTATGTTGCTTGTGATCACGATGCTGGTGGCTACCGCCAAGCACGCCGCTGCCGGCGATGGCTTCGGCGGCTTCTCGCACGCACTGGAGGCGGCCATACTTTTCTTCTCGCTCCTGTTTATCGGCCCCGGCAAGTATAGCCTCGACAATTCCATATTTCCAACGGATAAGAAACGAAGCAAGGCGGGTTATTATAAGTAGCCAATGCTTTCGCAACTTCATCCAAGCCATCCTTTCTAGCTGCCGCTGATCCTCCAGCTCTCAAATACCTACCGTTTCACCTCTGCCTTTGGAGCGCTCAAGGCTGGGGTAGGGGCCCTATATAAGCGAGGCCCCGTCCTCAGGTATCGCACTGGGACCTTTTCTTTGCTCGCTTCGCTTTGCAATCCCGCATCCCGCGGGACCGAAAAACCCCATAGGCGCTCAATCCAAGGACTGGTATCAGTTCAGCCAGCCACAGCCTATGCTATGCAACAAGTATAACTGCGTAAAAAAGGCAGAGTTGTCCCCGTGAGGACAAGCAAGAACGAGAGTTCGTAGCTTGCGAGCGCAGCTCACAGGGGTGTTAACTCCTGCTGAATATTCTTGTACTCTATGCGGTGATGGGTGGGCTGTGTTAAATTATTGAAGTACAGCCCTTATACTTCAGCAATAGCAGTTACAGATTCCCCTCCTTAGACAAGGAGGGGCTAGGGGTGGTTTAATCACTCCTCTGCCTCTGCTGCAGAAACCATGTAAAGCCCTGCTGCAGCCAAAGCACCTCTCCCACAGCAGGAATTCCACGCTAAAATCGCTATTATTACAGTCTCATTGAAACTGTAATTCAACTATGCTAACCACCCTCCTACTTGCCGCCCTCCTAAGTATAGGCGGCCCTGACCAGGGAAAACCAGACCTGAAAACACCCTACGAGAAAGGCAACGGCAACCAGACCGCCACCTACGACGAAGCCATCCAGTGGTACCAGAAGCTCGACGAGGCATACGAGGAAGTGAAGATGATGCCCTACGGAACGACAGACGTGGGCAGGCCGCTGCACCTGGTGGTAGTGTCTACCGATAAGGACTTTGACCCCTCCTCCCTGCACCAGAAAGACAAGCGTATCCTGCTTATTCAGAACGGCATTCACCCGGGTGAGCCCGAGGGGGTGGATGCCACCATGATGCTGGCCCGCGATTACCTGCAGGACAAAAAGCTGCGCAGGCAGTTGGATAACACCGTGCTGCTCATCATTCCGATGTACAACATCGGCGGCGCCCTGAACCGCAACAGCCATACCCGCACGAACCAGAACGGCCCCGAGAGCTACGGCTTCCGCGGCAACGCCCGCAACCTCGACCTGAACCGCGACTTTATCAAAACCGATTCGCGCAACGCGCAAACCTTTCATGCCATCTTCAGGGAGTGGGACCCGGATGTGTTTATGGACAATCATACGTCAAACGGGGCCGATTACCAGCACGTGATGACGCTCATCGCTACACAGCACAACAAACTGAACCCAACACTTGCCAAGTACCTGAACGGCAAAATGGTGCCTGCGCTGTATGAGGGCATGCAAAGAGACAAGTTCCCGATGGTGCCTTACATGAACCACGCCGGCGACACACCGGACGAGGGCATTATTGGCTTTATGGAATCGCCAAGATATGCCACGGGCTACACCGCGCTTTACAACACCATCGGTTTTGTGCCCGAAACGCACATGCTCAAGCCTTTCGACCAGCGCGTAAAAGCAACTTACAAGCTGATGGAGAACATGATTGAGACAGTGAACCGCGATGCAAAGGAAATAGGCACGCTGCGTGCCAAAGCAAAGCAGGAGACGCTGGCGCAGCAGAAATTCCCGCTCGACTGGAAGCTGGACACCACCAAAGTAAGGCAGATTCCTTTTCTGGGGTACAAAGCCAAGTATAAAACAAGCGAGGTGAGCGGCCAGGAGCGCCTGTACTACGACCGCAAGTCGCCGTATAAAAAGATGATCAACTACTACGATGAGTTCAGCCCAACCGTGACGGTGCAGAAGCCTGTGGCCTACATCATTCCGCAAGCCTGGCGCGAGGTAATCGACCGCCTGAAGACCGACAAGGTGCAAATGCAGCAGCTGAAAAAAGACACCACCATCACCCTGGACACCTATTACATTGCAGACTACAAAACCGGCCAGCGCCCTTATGAGGGGCACTACCTGCACTCGGATGTGAAGGTGGAAACGAAACGCATACCGCGCCAGTTCTTTAAAGGTGATTACGTAGTGTACCTGAACCAGCCGGCTAACCGCTTCCTGGTGGAGGTGCTGGAGCCGCAGGCGGTGGACTCTTATTTCAACTGGAACTTCTTCGACAGCATACTTATGCAGAAAGAGTATTTCTCGAGCTACGTGTTTGAAGACCTGGCTGCCGAGTACCTGAAGAAGGACCCCGAGCTGCGCAAGCGCTTGGAGGAGCGAAAAAAGCAGGACCCTGACTTTGCTAAAAATGCCCGTGCCCAGCTTGACTTTGTGTACCGTAACACGCCGCACTACGAGTACACACACACCATGTATCCCGTAGGCCGGCTGATGCAGGACGTCAAGCTTCCGCTATAAGTATAAAAGCCACCCAATGGGGTGGCTTTTTCTTTTCTATCAAGGCTGATGTATACGTAGCGCTTCAGTCGGAATTAACTTTAACCCTTACTCCTTTTTCTGCAGCATAGAGGCGGTGTAGGGGTTGGAGAGCAGCTCGCCGAACACTTCCCAGCGCTTCTCCGGGTTGTCTGCCGTGCCGCCTTGGGCTTCCACATACTCCCGCACCAGCTGCTGCCCCAGGTTGTAGTTGATCACGTAGCTGCGGTAACGGTCCATAAAGCGGGTGCGCTGCAGGGCCTTGTCTTTTTCATAGAAGTTATACTTCACAAGCCAGTCTGCGGCTTCTTCGCGGCTGATCTTTCCGTCCAGGTATAAACGCGCGGCCTCGTTGCCGGCAAAGTTGAGCTTGTTGATCTTGCCCAGGATCTTGTAGTACCGTTCCGCCTCTGCCGGGTTCAGGCTGGCGAGCGGAAAGAGCACCTGCTTTTCGAACGCCAGGCGCTCTTTGGCCGGGAAAGCCACTTCCACGCCGTAGTTGGCGCTTCCCTCCGCAATCAGCGACTGCGGGCAAAAAAGCGGGTAAACAGAATATTCTTTCCAGCCTTTTTCATTTACCAGGTGCTGCTCCAGCAGGGTGTTGAAGACGTGGTGGCCCGGGTAACCCTCGTGGCCGGCCAGATCGATGGCTCGTTCAATATAAATCGGAAAGTCTGTATTAATCTGGATCAGGCTATAGCCATTGCCTTGGAAATAGTTGTAACCCGACCACGGCTTGTCCGTCACGAACTCCACCTTGAAGCTCTCATTGGCAGGCAGCTCGTAGTGCGCCTTGGTTCTGTTCCTGGCTTCGGTAATGGCTGCCTGAAAAACCGTGTCCAGCTTTGCTTTTGGAATCTCGAATTTAGCCTGGTAAGCACTCCAACGATCAGAGATGCTTCCTGTGCCTGGTAGTTCCTGGTCGATGGCCGCCAGCAGCGAGTCGAAGTAGGCCTGCTCGTAATGAGGCGGCACGGCATCATAAAGGAGATTCGCTTCCTCATCGAAGGCATACTTCTTGCCCTGCATCATCTCTACTTTGGTGATAGCGGCCAGCACCTGCTTCTGAAACATTGTCAGCCGCTGCTTCTCCGGTTCAGAGAGCGTTTCTATAGGCTGCGCCCGCAGGTTCTCCTGAATCAGGTGCAGTTCCGCCAGCAGTTGTTTGGCTGGCAGCGAGTCTGCTGGTGCACCCGTGGGCTTCCACTCTTCCGGACCGTAATAGGCATCCACCACATCGCTGTCGTACTGCCCCATCTGCAGGATCGTTTTCACATAGCGCTCCGCCAGTTCATTCATTGGCAAGGCAGCCTGCTCTGGCTCTTTGGTTGATGTACAGGCCCAGACGGAAACGGCCAGCAGCAGTAAAAGTGCTTTTCTCATAGGGTTCTATTGTTGATGGAATGAAAGCAACAAGATACAGCTTTGGGACAAGTATAAATAGCAAAGGGCTTGCAGCAAAGGTGAGAACTGCTGCCGGTGCCTTTTGCGCAGGCGTCCCATACCTGGCGGTTTATTTCCCTGGTGATACACAAGTACCAAATCATTCAAAACTTTGGTCCCTGCGCTTGGGTACAATAGGGTAATCAGCTTACAAGGACCAAACCTATGAAAACACAGCACATCACCCCTTACTTACTAAAGCCAAATGGCAAAATCCCGAACAACCAGCAACTGCCCTTGCTGGTGTACCAGCAGGTGTTTGAGGCGAAGGAAGACCTGGTAAGCCAGTTTAAGGAGGCATTTGAGCAGCACAACTGGCGCGGCACCTGGGCAGACAGTGTTTTTGACTATCACCATTACCACAGCACTTCACACGAAGCTTTGGGCGTGGCGGCAGGATCGGCCTTGCTTATACTTGGTGGGCCTGATGCGCAGGAAATAGAAGTGAGAGCCGGCGACATGCTGGTACTACCGGCGGGTACAGGACACTGCCTCGAGTCGTCCTCGGCCGATTTTAAAGTAGTTGGCGCTTACCCTGAAGGCCAGGCGAGCTACGACATCTGCACTGAGGAAGATGACCCCAAGGAAAAGAAAAAGAATATTCGCAAAGTGCCCTTACCAGAAACCGATCCTGTTGCAGGTGCTAACGGACCGCTGCTGGAGCACTGGCGCCCCTTCTAAACTGGCTGCCATAACTGGTGCCTCCTGAACATAAGCCGTATGGCAGGGTTAGTACCATGAGAGGCAACAGCTAAAGCTCCTCCCTCCTGATCAAATACAGGTAATCAACATAGATTAACTCAAACAAGCTAAAAGGCAAACGATGAAGATATTGATAGCAGGTGCTCATGGCACCACCGGAAAACAAATAGTCGAGATATTATCCAGAACAGACCAGCACGAATCGTTCGCTATGATACGAAAAGAGGAGCAGGCGGATGAAATGAAGCAACTTGGCGCAGACCATGTGGTGGTGGCAGACCTGGAGGGCGATGTGTCAGATTCGGTGAAAGGAATGGATGCCGTTATATTTGCCGCCGGCTCAAAAGGGAAAAACGTAGTGGGCGTGGATCAGAAAGGCGCCGAAAAACTGGTAGACGCCGCAAAGGCCGAAGGAATCTCGCACTTCGTGATGCTAAGCGCATTTGGCGCTGACAATCCCAAAGGTGAGTTGAAGGGTTATCTGATCGCCAAATCTAAGGCAGACCAGCACCTGGTGGATAGCGGCCTGACCTATACTATTGTGCGCCCCGGCAGCCTCGGGAACGGAGCGCCCACTGGACAGGTTAGAACGGCAACAAATTTCGACAGTCACGGCGAAGGCTCCATACCACGCGCCGATGTGGCTCATGTACTGATAAAGGCGCTGGAGGTAGAGAACGTGAAGAACAAGACATTCGAACTACTGTCAGGAAACGTGCCGATACAGCAAGCGCTTCAGCAAGTATAAATTTCACCTGTGCATTAAGCCAGCGCAGCCGGTATGCCAGACATGCCGGCTGCGCTGGCTTATACTTGTTTGCGGTAAATATAGCAGCCAATCTTCTCCGGATGGTCCTGCACCTGGTCGGTTGCTTTTGCGTGGCGCAGCATCCAGAGCACCAGCAAATCGCCGGAGGCAGCCAGGCTAAAGAATAAACCGAACAGGAACAGCATGAGGTGCCCTATAAGCAGGCCTGCCAGCGCTGGCAACAGCCCCATCACCAGTCCCGGCATAAGGCCGCCCAGCACATACGGCCGCAGTGGCAATACCTCTTTGCAGTGGCAATAAGGCGCCAGGTGCCGCCAATGCACGCCATACGCGATCGACTTAAAGCCGCGTTTGCAGAAGCTTGCCCACGTAAGGCCGTGCAGCAGTTCGTGCACCACCGCCCCCACTACAAAAACCAGCACCAACACCAGCGGAAAAAGTAATGAACGCAAGCCGTTGTCTCTAAAGAATTGCTCCAGCGCGTACAGGCTGAATTGCTCCGGCCACAGCAGCACATACGGCGTGATGTACAGAACCAGGATAGGCAGCACAAAGGCAAGCGCCCGCGCGTTGGCTTCCCCAGCGCTTACAGCCAGCTCCACTTTCTCGTACTGCTCCTCCTGCATCAGCCCTTATTTTTTCACCAGTTCCTGCAGTTGGGAAAGGCTATTGATTTCCTGCACCTCGGCCTGCACGGCACCAAAACCGTACCCTGCAAGTATAAACGGCACCCCGGCCTGCACGCTGGCCTCGTAGTCGCCCTGGGTATCGCCGATGTACACGGGGCGCTGCAGGTTATTGCGCTGCACAATAGCTTTGATATTCTCTCCTTTCGGCAACCGCTTATCGCCAAAGCACGCGATATCGGTGAAGTATGATTTCAGGTTGTTAAACTGCAGGAAAGTTTCGATGTAGCCGCTCTGGCAATTGCTCACAATAAAGAGTTTATACTTCGGTTGTAGTTGCTGCAGCGTCTCCTCCAGTTGCGGATAGAGCTGCCCGCCCTGCTTTTGCAGGTACTCCAGTTCCAGTTTGCCGCTTTGCGTCCGGAGTTGCTCCCGCTGCGCATTGTTCAGGTTCGGGAAAAGCTTGTCGTAGATCGCGTCATAGGGCATGCCGGCCGTTTTGCGGATTTCCTCCTGGGTTACCCTTTTTTCCACAAAGTCAAACTGGGTTGCGGCCGCATTCCAGGCATCGGCAATGGTTTGGGTGGAGTCCCAGAGCGTGCCGTCCAGGTCAAAGATTATACTGTCGAAGTTCGTTTGTTGCATCATGTATAAATGTATTCTGCCGAAGTATGGAACCGTAGGCAGGTGGAAAAAGGAGAAGCCTGTGCAGGAAGCTGCTGTGCTAAAGTTAGGAAAACCAGCCTCAGGTATAAAACGGCTTTTACCAAACCCATACAGTAGGCGGAAATAAAGGTTTTCCTAAACAGCCTGATAAGTGTTTTTCACACCCAGTTCTGCTTCCTGAACAATCTGGTTGAGCCAACGGTGATACGCCTTCGCAGCACCTTTGTCAGGGTTGTGTTTCAGGTTTGCCTGTGCTTCCAAAGCCAGACTCTGTGCCTGTGCAAAGGTAGCCTCTTTTAACGCGATGGCCGCCTCAGCACGCAAAAACATATCCCTGGTGAGGAATGGCGAAGGGACCGCCTTTGCATAGTGTTCTTTTGCCAGTTCCAGATCGCCGTTCATCGCCTCGAAAAATGCCAGTTCCAGCCAAACGCTCCCCTGAGCCATGGCCGGCAATTGCGCGACAGCCGCCGCGTATACCCGCAGGTGGTGCCTGGCCTTAGCTAGCTGGTTACGCTGCAGGTTTAGATTGTAAAGGTACGCATGGCAGTAGTTTATGAAGATGCTCTCTACCGGCAGGGCTGCCGCCTCTTCCAGCAAGGCTTCGTCCAGTTCCTCGGGAGGCGCTCCCCCCATTGATGCAGCCATCACCGACAAGATAGCTGAATCGAGAAAAGCCTGATCACCGCCACGCAATACGTTAAGAATCCGCGCTCCGTCGGTATAGAACCCGCCAGATTTGTTTGGTATGATGTTTATCAGGAAAAGCAGTAGCGAGATAACCCCGCACAGCAGCGCGAATGTCGCCAAAGTGTACGTTACGGGCGTTGCCTTGCCTATCTCAGACCAAGACAGGAAGTAGGGCACGAGCAGCGTGCCACCAAGTATAAAGTTGGCAGCAGGACCTCCAAAGGCATACCAGGCAAACCTGCGGGTAAGCTCATTTCTGTTCAGCCCGCTTGGAGGCAGGCACAGCGCCAGTCCCAGGAAGCTTTTGGCGTTGTTGGCAATCAATTTAAACTTCAGGCGCTCATCCTCTTTGTAAAAATGGAAAATCATAACGGTGTAGGACCGAAACCTGAAGCCCAGAAGCAACCCCGCGGCCACGTGCCCTAACTCGTGCAGGGCCACGGGAAGTATGAAGGCAATGGGTAGCCAGAGCACAATGCATAGCTTGTAAGGCAGCGGCAGGCTCTTTTCATCCGAGGCGAAGAAATCGGCAATAAAAGCACCACAGAAAAAGCCTGCGGCCATACCTGAAAGCAGCAACAGCAGGAAAACAAGCCACTTAGAACTTTTAACAGCAGGTACAGGAAAGCTCATTTTTCAGAAGGTATGTGGAACAAATCCCAATATAGGAAATTGCGCCTGGGAAGAAAAGCTCTGACCGCTGCCGTTGTTTCTAAGGATTGTCTGCGCCCTTGGCCTGCGCCGCCGCGACCAGAGAGTTATAGTAATTCACAATGGCCACAACCTGGTGGGGCTTTTCATAGCTCAGCCGGTGTTCCTTCACATACTCTTTCACAGCCTTCGACTGCCTGCCAAAGAGCCTGTGCAAATCCTTGCGCACGTTTCGCAGGGTCACAATCTCGTCGTTCGGCAGCAGCACATAGTATAGTTCCTCAATCTGGTTCAGCCAAAGCGGGTTCTGCGCATAATAGCTTGGTTCGTAGTAGCCCTGTGCCATATAAGAAGCGTCGCGCATGTTTCTTTCGTGCACGTAACTCTCCCGCGTTATCAGGGTGATGGGCCCCTGGTTAAGCTGCTCAAAGAAGGTGGGTTTCTTGAAGTTGGTGTAGTCACGGCCCTGGTCCCACATAAGCGACCGGAAAGTATACGCCCGTCCACTGGGCTGCTCCTGTGCTATAAAATATTGCACGTTAACCGGGGAGAACGAGTGCAGGTTGCCTTCCTCGCTCTGCACATTGATGATCTCCTGCACCCGGTGAAAGGAAATGGAGCCGTAAATGGTGTCGCCAGTGGTTAATACAATTTTGCCTGCCGGCCACTCCTGCACATCAATGGCGGGCCTGAACTGAGCCTGTGCACGTAACGGATAGAGGGCGAAGCTAAACAGCGAGAGGGAAAGCAGGTAAAGTTTGACAGCATTAATTTTCATAGTCTTCTATAGTAAAGCAGTACAAAAAAAGGTTCGCAGCTGGTGAACCGGCACCAGTTACACTTGTATAACAGCAGGTTATATATTTTGTATGCCTTTCCAGAAGAAAAAGTTGTCTTCCCTCCTAAGTCATTTCGCCTGAAGACAAAAAAACCTGCACAGGCAGGCTTATTTGCCTCCCCATGCAGGTTTGTAAAGTATAAAACCGCTGTTATTTGTTTATTGTCGCGCTTTTTAGAATCTCATGCCCCAACTTGTCGCGCTTGGTGGTCAGGTACCTTTGGTTGTGCTCGTTTGGCTTCATCTCAATTGCCACGCGCTCCACTACCTGCAGGCCATAGCCCATGAGGCCCGTGCGTTTACGCGGGTTATTGGAGATCAAACGCATTTTAGTTACGCCCAAGTCACGCAGGATCTGCGCCCCCACGCCGTAGTCGCGCTCATCCATGCCAAAGCCAAGCTCCAGGTTTGCCTCCACCGTATCCAGCCCCTGCTCCTGCAGTTTGTAGGCCTTCAGTTTGTTGAGCAGCCCAATGCCACGGCCTTCCTGGTTCATGTATACCACCACGCCCTTGCCTTCCTGCTCCACCATGCGCATGGCCTCATGCAACTGTGGGCCGCAATCACAACGGCAGGAGCCAAATATATCACCCGTCACGCAGGAGGAGTGCACGCGCACCAGCACAGGCTCATCTTCCTCCCAGGTTCCCTTTACCAGGGCAAGGTGCTTCACACCGTTGCTGCGCTGCGTAAAGGCATACAGGTCGAAATTGCCGAAATCAGTAGGGAGCTGCACCACAATGTCGCGGTCTATCAGGCTTTCCTGCTGCAGGCGGTACGCGATCAGATCCTTGATAGAGATCAGCTTCAGGTTGAAACGATCGGCCACTTTTACCAGGTCCGGCAGGCGTGCCATGCTGCCATCCTCGTTCATAATCTCCACCAGCACACCAGCGGGCGCTAACCCAGCCAGTCTTGCCAGGTCAACAGATGCCTCCGTGTGCCCGGCCCGGCGCAGCACGCCTTCTTTCTTAGCCTTCAGCGGGAAAATATGCCCTGGTTTTCCCAGCGAGTGCGGGTCTGTGTTTGGGTCAACAAGGGCCTGGATGGTTTTGGCTCTGTCGGAGGCGGAAATACCGGTGGTACAGCCAAAGCCAATCAGGTCGACGGATACAGTGAATGGTGTAGCGTGCAGCGCCGTGTTGCGGCCCACCATCAGTTCCAGCCCCAGTTCATCACAGCGCTCTTCAGTTAAAGGCGTGCATATAAGGCCACGGCCATGCGTAGCCATAAAATTCACTATTTCGGGTGTGATTTTCTCGGCAGCGCAAACAAAGTCACCTTCGTTTTCGCGGTCGTCATCGTCCACCACAATCACTACCTTGCCTTGGCGAATGTCTTCGATAGCCGACGCTATGCTATCCAGTGGCCTGATGTCACCCGTTATATTGGTTTCCATACTTTCTACGTTGTGCCCTTACTGCACATGCAGCGGCAGGCTGTTTATCTTCTGTAAAGCGCCGCAAAATTACAAAGTTTACAGCGCAATGCCTTTTTTATTTACATAACAGTTTTAGGGGCAGATTAGTTGAAGCGGTTCAGCCTTATCCACCTGCTGTTCCTTTTTGTATATTGCAACACTACACCTGCTGTTTATGATGTGCTCTGTAATTGTTGCCAACTACAATCATGCTGATGTTATACTTGTCGCCCTGAAAACAATTGAGGCGCAGACGTACCCGGATTGGGAGGTTATAATTGTGGATGATGCTTCTACCGACAACTCCAAAGAAGCCATTGATGCATTTGTAGCGGCATCGCGATACAAGGAGAGGTATAAAGTAGTTTACCTTAGCGAGAACATGGGGGTAGGTCATGCCAAGTGGACGGCTGCTGCCAACAGTACAGGAGAGGTGATTGCTATCTGTGACCCCGACGACGCCATACATCCAGAGGCAGTCGCAAAAGTAATGCAGGCGCATGCAAGGCACCCGGAGGCAAGCCTTGTTTACACGAACTACTACCACTGCGATGTACAGCTGATACCCCGGCGCATCAGGGAGAACGCTGGTTCTATCACTTATTCTGACGTGCTCGAAGACAAGGTTTCTGCTTTTGTGTCTTTCAAAAGTGCCGCTTACAGCAAAACGGCCGGGTTCGATTCTTTTTTCAGGCTTGCTGAAGACAAGGACCTTTTCTATAAACTCGAAGAAGTGGGTGACATTGTCTACCTCGACGAACCCCTATACTATTATCGTATTTGGCCCAGAGGCATTTCTCAGGGATTTGGTGCATATGTTAGATCACGGGACTTCAGGCTGTTAGCCATTGAAAATGCCGTAGCTAGACGAAAAGTTAGCGGCATCAAGCAAATTCCCTCAAAAGAACTACAGCGTTTAAAGGCAGAGATACACCTGCTACAGGCCGAGGGCATCCTTTATTCTGAGCAACCGCTAGGGCGCAAATTCTTAAAGCACTTGTATGAGGCTACACTTTTGAACCCTACAGGAAGTATAAAGCGCAAAATAAAAGCAGCGTTGGCGTTAAGCAGAGTTAAGCGGAAGGTGTTGCGGCTCTTGAAGAAGGCATAGCTTACCTGTTCACCACAATTCCCAGCATATTGCCCAACTGGCTGTAAAAAGTATTCAGGGAGATGATTAAGTTCAGCACCCTGTCTACCTCGGTTGGGTCCGTAACCAATCGCAGCTTCTCGCGCTGTGCTTTGAGGAGTATTTCAGCATTTCGCCATTTTAACCGCAGCACGGCTCTTTCCGCGCCATAGGCTAGCAGGTCGCTTTCCTTTGGAACAAAAATGTGGTGGGTTTCCCAGTTGTGGCTCAGCTCGTAAGGCTCCGAGAGCAGGGAAATGGCCTCGGACCGGATTTCCTCTTTTGGATAGTTGATGAAATCATCTGCCGTCGGTAGCTCATTGTTGTTAAGCTTTGCTCTTACTATCTCGATAATCTGAATGTAGAGCGGCGTCACGAACTCGATATCATCCAACTGCTCCAGCATGTAACTGCTCGTGGTTAAGCCCTCTTCCAGTACTGAATCCGGGTAATGCAGAATCATCCGCACAATCTCCCGCTCGTAGCGCTGCAGGACCTCCTGGTCTGTAGCAGGCTTTTCCGGCTCTGGCTCAGGTGCTGAGGGTGGCGCAAAGGCTGATTCATCCGGGCCTCCAGACCGCTGCTGCCTGCCCTGCAACTGCGATTTGTTGTACTCAGATATGAGCACCTGTTCGTCGATGTCGAAGATGATGCTGCAGCTGCGGAAAAACACGGATCGCTTGATGGCATCCGGAATCTTCCCGATAGAGGCCACCACTTCTTTTATCGCCTCCGCTTTCTTTACCGGGTTACCGGCGGCTTCTTCGGCATAAAGGCTGGTTTTAAAAGAGATAAAATCCTGTGCGTGCTCCTTCAGGTAACTTTTAAAGGCCGCGTCTCCTACTTTATGGATGTAAGAGTCCGGGTCCTCGCCTTCCGGAAACGTCACCACGTTCACGTTCAGGCCAAGCTCCAAAATCAGGTCAATTCCACGCAAAGAGGCTTTTATACCCGCCGCGTCGCCATCGTACAGCACGGTGATGTTCTCCGTGTAACGCGCAATCAGCTTTATCTGCCCTTCGGTGAGCGAAGTACCGGAAGAAGCCACCACATTTTCGATTCCGCCCTGGTGCAGTGAGAGCACATCAAGGTAGCCTTCTACCATGTAGCACATGTCCTGCATCCGGATGGCCTGCTTCGCCTGGAACAAGCCGTACAGCACATTGCTCTTGTGGTAAATATCCGACTCCGGAGAGTTTAGGTATTTAGGGCTTTTCTTGTCGTTTGATTTAAGCGTACGGGCACCAAAACCTACCACGCGCCCCGAACCGTTATGGATCGGGAACATAACGCGGCCGCGGAAGCGGTCATACTTCTTGCCATCTTCCCTGGCAATGGTCAGGCCGGTAGCCTCCAGGTACTTTTGCTGGTAGCCTGCCTTCAGCGCGCTGTCGGTCAAATCCGTCCATTCATCCAGGCTATAGCCCAATTCATACTTGCGGATGGTGCTGCTGCTAAGGCCACGCTGCTTGAGGTACGATTGCCCAATGCTGCCCTGCTCTTGGTCCGTAAGCCGCAGCTGAAAATGCTTCGCGGCGAAATCAGAGACGATGAAAAGGCTGTCGCGCTCGCTCTGCTCCCGGGCATACTCAGGATCCTGCGTCTCCTCCGGCACCTCAATGTTGTACTTCTTGGCCAGGAACTTGATAGCTTCGGGAAAGCTGGTGCCCTCCACATCCATGATGAACTGCACCGAGTTGCCCGCCTTACCGCAGCCGAAGCACTTGTAGATGCCCTTAGCCGGCGAAACAGAAAAGGACGGGGATTTTTCGTGGTGAAACGGGCAGCAGGCCCACATGTTCTGCCCCTTCTTCTTCAGCGACACAAAGTCCCCTACCACCTCCGTAATATCGGCTTGGGCAAGCACCTGGTCAACTGTTTCTTTTGGGATAAGGGACATAAGCAAAAGTATAAGCGGATGACAAAGATAAGGGTTCCACTGAATTTTGAATGAGCGAATGAGTGGATGAGTAAATTTTATACTTGGATTTTCTCCCACCCTGTCATCCTACAAGGATCATGTTGAAGAGTTCCTGCTGCTTTGGCGCTTTGCCACCAAGATTTTTCCAAGATGACAGGAAACATATTCCGTCATTCAAAATTCACTCATTCAAAATTAGAATATTCACTCATTCAGAATTTCCTCATAAAGCCTCCGGTTCTCCGCATCAAAGCAAACAAACACCACCTCTTTTATACCTATATTCTGTTCCGTCAAGTATGATTGTACGGCTGCCACAGCCACTTTTGCGGCTTTGTCTTTGGGGTAGCCGTACACGCCCGTGCTGATATTCGGAAAGGCTATACTTGCCACACCGTTTTCTTCCGCCAACTGAAGGCTGTTGCGGTAACAGTTGGCCAGCAGTTCCGGCTCGCCTTTGCTGCCGCCGCTCCATACTGGCCCGACGGTGTGAATGACATACTTGGCCGGCAGGTTCCCGGCGGTTGTGATCACCGCTTCTCCGGTGGGGCAACCGCCCTGCCGCGCCCTGATCTGCCTGCACTCCTCCAGAATGGCTGGTCCTCCGGCACGGTGAATGGCGCCGTCCACGCCTCCTCCTCCAAGTAAACTGGAGTTAGCAGCGTTTACCACGGCATCTGTCTGCACTTTAGTGATATCGCCTTGTTGAACCTTGACTGTCGTTTCTGCCATGTTGCTCCTTTTGAATTTAGGTACGCACAAAGTATAAAAAGGGACAAACTATTATGTGGCGCCGCTTGTTGAAAGGATAGCGCTGCATCGTTTTATGCCGAACAATTTGTTTGTATCTTTGCAGGGCAATTCGCGAGCTAACACACTATGGCAATCACAAAAGAAGATATATTAAAAGCCCTCAGCTATGTGGAGGAGCCGGATCTTGGAAAAGACCTGGTAACCCTGAACATGATTGAGGACGTGCAGGTAAACGGCAAGGACGTAAGCTTTACGGTTATACTTACCACCCCGGCCTGCCCCCTGAAAGACCTGATCCGCAACGCCTGCATTACCGCCATCCATACCATGGTTGATAAAGAGGCAGACGTAACCGTGAACATGACGTCGCGCGTTACCTCCGGCCGTGGCGACACCTCGGAAGTGCTTCGTGGCGTGAAGAACATTATCGCCATTGCCTCAGGCAAAGGTGGCGTGGGTAAGTCCACGGTGACAACGAACCTGGCTATTGCGCTGGCGCAAAGCGGGGCAAGGGTTGGTTTAATTGATGCCGATATCTCCGGCCCTTCTATCCCGACCATGTTTGGGGTGGAGCAGGAGCGCCCAAGTATGGTGCAGGGCGACCATGGCAAAAACTACATCATGCCGGTAGAAAGGTATGGCGTCAAAATGATGTCTATTGGCTTCCTGACACCGGCCGACGGCGCCGTGGTGTGGAGAGGACCGATGGCCAGTTCAGCGCTGCGTCAGTTTATTTCAGATGTGGAATGGGGCGAACTGGACTACCTGCTGCTCGACCTGCCGCCGGGAACATCAGACATTCACCTGACCATGGTGCAGGCGCTGCCCGTAACTGGAGCCGTGATCGTGACAACGCCGCAGAAAGTGGCTTTGGCCGATGCCGTACGGGGCTTGCAGATGTTCCGCCAGCCACAGATTAACGTGCCTGTTTTGGGTGTTGTAGAAAATATGGCTTACTTTACACCTGCCGAGTTACCTGAAAACAAATATTACATTTTCGGGGAAGGTGGCGGAAAGGCGCTGGCAGAGAAGTATGAGGTGGCATTATTAGGCCAGGTACCGCTTGTGCAGAGCATCCGCGAAAACGGTGATTCCGGTACACCGGAAGTATTGCAGAACGATTCTCCTGCAAGTGGTGTTTTCAAAGAGTTGGCCCAGTCTGTTGCACAGCAAGTATCGCTTCGCAATGCCACTTGGGGCAAGACAAAACCAGTAGAAATCAAAAGTTAAAGAAATGGCAGTCACAAACGTAGATCAAGACTTCTTGCTTCGCATCGAATCAGCCCTCGACCAGATCAGACCTTACCTGGAGGCAGACGGCGGCAACGTGCGGGTGCTGGAGGTAACAGACGAAATGATTCTGAAACTGGAACTGCTGGGTGCCTGCGGCTCCTGCCCCATGTCTACCATGACCTTGAAGGCTGGAGTAGAACAGGCAGTGTTGAAGGCTGTGCCTGAGATAAAAGCCGTAGAGGCCGTGAATGTGATGCCGACGGAAGTATAGAATAAGTATTCATAAAATAAAAAAGGTGTGGTTACGTTCGCGTAGCCACACCTTTTTTATTTCTCCTTCAGCCGATGCTGCTTCGCTCGGCCTTTGCGCAGGACTGCTTCTAAATAATACCGCCTCAGAGAAAACCGGCTTTATAAAGCGGGCAAAAAAGCTATATTTGTGTAGCTAAATTCCTGCACCGAACTATGATCAAAGCCAATGACCCCGCCCTTCATTCCTGGATTGAGATTGACGCCAGCAGCGATTTCCCGATTCAGAATCTTCCATTCGGCATTTTCAGCACCCCAGAGCGTGATCCACGCGTGGGTGTGGCCATCGGCAACTATATTCTGGATTTGTGTGTGTTGGGGCGTCGGGATTTCTTTAATCTGATCGACATGGACCCAAACGTGTTTCACCGCCCTTGCCTGAACGACTTCATTGCCCTTGGCAGACCCGTTTGGCGGGCCGTCCGGAACCGTGTTTCCGAGCTGCTGCGCAATGATAATGAGGAAATAAGCGGCGATAGTGATCTAATCCGGGAATGCCTGGTGCTGCAGCGGGACGCAGAAGTGCACATGCCCGTGAAAGTAGGCAACTACACTGACTTCTACAGCAGTATGGAGCATGCCCGCAATGTGGGCTCCATGTTTCGTGATCCAGAGAATGCGCTCCTGCCGAACTGGAAACACATTCCGATCGGCTATCACGGCCGCGCCTCCTCCATTGTCCCTTCCGGCACGCCTATTTACCGTCCGAAAGGGCAAACAAAGGCAGTCGATGCGGATGCTCCTGTTTTTGGTCCCAGCCGAATGCTCGATTTTGAGTTGGAGGTTGCCTTCATCACAGGCAGAGAAACGCAGCTTGGGCAAAGTATTTCTCCTAACGAAGCAGATGAGTACATCTTCGGGCTGGTGCTGCTTAATGACTGGTCGGCCCGCGATATTCAAACATGGGAGTACGTGCCACTGGGACCGTTTTTGGCTAAGAGCTTTGCCTCGTCCTTATCACCCTGGGTGGTAACGCTGGATGCACTGGAGCCATTTAAAGTGAAGGGCCCGGTGCAGGACCCGCAGCCACTCCCCTACCTTGAGTTTACCGGCCACCACCACTACGATATTAACTTGGAGGTGCTGCTGCAGCCCGAGGGAGCCGCAGAAAACAGCATCTGTCAAACGAACTACCGGCACCTGTACTGGAACATGAACCAGCAACTGGCGCACCAGACCAGCAACGGCTGCAACCTGCAGGTGGGCGACCTTTATGCTTCCGGCACCATCAGCGGTCCGGACAAAGGCTCCTACGGCTCCATGCTGGAACTTACCTGGCGTGGCACAAACCCGTTGCAGCTAACGGATGGGACTAGCCGCGGGTTTATACAGGATGGTGACACGGTGATCATGCGCGCGCATGGCGAACGCAACGGTATCCGGATCGGTTTTGGAGAGGTGAGAACGCAGGTGCTTCCGGCATTTTAAAGGTTATCCGGAACTAGTTATTCTTTTTTTGCGAAGAGGTAGAAACCCGTTGCAGGCAAACCTTGTGCTAAAGAAATTTGAAGTGAGTTTCAATGATGCAAGTCCTGCCATAGCAGCTTTCACTCCGTTTTTGGAAAATCACAAATTATAAAAAGCTTTCCCACCAGCACACGCTTTATGAGCATCAGAACAATCAACCCAAAAGAAGCGACTACGGCAGAAGTGTACGGCTTGCTTTCCGGCGCTGTGGCACCGCGCCCCATTGCTTTCGCCAGCACTGTTAATGCCGCCGGAGACGTGAACCTGAGTCCTTTCAGCTTCTTTAACATGTTCAGCTCAAACCCGCCTGTGCTTATCTTCTCTCCCCTCAGCCGCATCCGCGACAATTCCTCCAAACATACCCTGGAAAATGTACTGGAGACGCGGGAGGTGGTCATCAACATTGCCAACTATGCTATCGTGGAGCAGATGTCCTTGGCGAGCACTGAGTATGAGCAGGGCATAAACGAATTTATCAAAGCCGGATTGACACCGGAGGCGTCGGTACTGGTGAAGCCCCCGCGCGTGCAGGAGGCTCCTGTAGCGTTGGAATGCAAAGTAACCGACGTGATTAAACTGGGGCCCGAAGGAGGCGCAGGAAACCTGGTGATTTGTGAGGTGCTGCTGCTGCACATAGCGGAAAGTATACTTGACGGCACAGGGAAGATCGATCCCTATAAACTGGATGCGGTAGCCCGCATGGGCGGCGATTACTACATCCGTGCCAATGGCGACAGCATTTTTGAACTGCCCAAGCCTATTCGCAACAAAGGCATGGGCATTGATCAGCTGCCGGGCTTTATCCGAAACAGCAGCTTGCTAACAGGTAATAATTTGGCGCGCCTGGCAAATACAGAGGCCATGCCATCAGCAGCAGAAGTCGAAGCCTTTAAATCAGATCCCCTGGTTAGCTATACCCTGAACAAGTATAAAGCAGAACCTGAGAAGCTGCAAATCGAGATGGAAATACTTGGCAAGAAACTTTTAGAGGCAAACCAGGTAAACGATGCCTGGAAAGTGTTACTGCTAGGCAGGTAAGTAAGCAAAAGCTAAAAAGGCAAAGGCCACTCCATGGAGTGGCCTTTGCCTTTTTAGCTTAAAATCTTAGTTATTCAACTGCAGGTCCAGTTCTTCGAATCGGGAGTTCTTACTGATGTATTCCGGCACGATCTGCTTCATCTTCCGCACCACCTGCCGCTCATCCTTGTTCTTGTTCAGCATCATGAGCTCGTCAATATCGCTCACCACGTCGTCATACTTGTACACGCGTACTTTCGAAATTTTGATCTTGCTGTGATGGGTAGGGATGGTCTGCTCCTCCTCATTCAGCAGCTCCTCATACAGCTTCTCACCTGGCCGTAAACCGGTAAAGGAGATGGGAATATCCACATCCGGCAGTAAACCAGCCAGACGGATCATCTTTTTGGCAAGGTCCACGATCTTCACAGGCTCGCCCATATCGAAGATAAAGATTTCGCCTCCCCTGCCCATCGTACCAGCCTCCAGCACCAGCTGCACCGCCTCAGGTATGGTCATGAAATAGCGGGTGATATCCGGGTGCGTCACCGTCAGTGGCCCGCCTTTCTCGATCTGCTGTCTGAAACGCGGAATTACTGAGCCATTAGAACCCAATACATTGCCGAATCGGGTGGTTATAAATTTGGTCTGTATTGGCTGTGTATAGGGATGGCTGTTTCCGTTTACTTTCTTCTGGTTAAGGCCGTTCAACGACTGAATGTAAATCTCAGCAATGCGCTTGGAAGTACCCATGATGTTGGTTGGGTTCACTGCCTTGTCCGTGGAGATCATCACAAACTTCTCTACCTCAAAGGCCATTGAAAGGTCTGCCAGATTCTTTGTACCAAGCACATTGGTAAGTATAGCTTCGCAGGGGTTGTTTTCCATCATCGGCACATGCTTGTAAGCGGCCGCATGATAAACAATATCTGGCTGATACTCTTTGAACATCGAGTACATGCGCGTGGAGTTGGTGATGTCCCCGATATACAAGGCTATTTTTGCCTCGGGAAACTGCTCCTCCATTTCCAGTTGCAGTTCATGCAGCGGCGATTCCGCCTGATCACAAACAATAACGATTTCTGGCTTATAGCTCAATACCTGGCGTACGATCTCTGAGCCTATGGAGCCGGCACCGCCCGTTACCAGCACACGCTTGCCGCGCAGATCGCTTGAGATACGGCCATTCTCTATCACAATTGGCGGGCGCTGCAGCAAGTCTTCGATCTTGAGGTCCTTCATCTGGTTCAGGCTCAACTGACCCGACATCCACTGCTCAGTAGGCGGCACGGTCTGTACCTTGATGCCCAACTCCACACAAGTCTCGATGAAGAGTTTCAGGTTATCAGCTTTCAGGTCTTCAGAAAAAACAACCAGTTTGTCTATCTGCTGCTTTCGCTGCAGCTTTGTAATAGCACTGGTGTGGTAAACCCGCTTTTGGTGAATATCCTTATTTGTCTTGCTCGGATTATCATCGATGAAACCGGAAATATCAAACTTGCCCATGCCGCCGGCCTCCAAGGCCTGCTTCAGGATGATAGAAAAGCCGTTAGCACCATATATCAGCACCCTTTCACGCTCTCCTACATTGCTGCGTTTGATAAAGATAAAAAGGGCCTTTGCTCCCATGCGCACCACGGTAAGCAAGGTAGAGGATATAAAAAAGCTGATGAGCAGCACCAGGTAAATATTAACCGAGTCGATGCCATACATGGGGGCTATCCAAAGGCCAATGAGCGCCCCATAAATAAGGCTGGCAACGAACACTGCCGAGAAAATACGGTAAATGTCGTAAATACTCGAATACCGGATCAGGCCCGTATGCACCCGCATGTTGTAGAAGGTGATTAAAGACACGAGTCCAAAAAGCCCGACATAAATCAGGAAATGGCCACGCATAATCTCCTCAAACTCAAACTGCTTGATTACAAAAAAAGAAAGAGCAAAAGACCAGCTCATGATCAGCTGGTCAATTAAAAGCACTATCCATTTAGGAAGCGACTTATTAAGTAATATTTTCATATACCAGTTCTATACAGTTTATAAAACCCACCTATGCCAGCGCAATAGAATGAATTTAAAACTGTAATTCTTTGTAAACCTATTCTTCCACTCTGTGAACTTTACTAATTTCAAAGTTAACAATATTCCCACAAAAGATGATGAACTTCACCTTATTATAGTTTTATATATGCGCAAACATATGCAATTTAGTTAATATCAACGCAACGGCTTAAGTTTAGTTATACCTGCATACATAGTCTTGGCTTTTGCGGCCAGGTAAATTGTAAATGACCGGTGCACAAGTAATTAACATATGTAGGCATAACATGGCACTCCTAGACATTTCAGGAAGCGTATTGATTCCCACTGTCACTTCTAAATATTCAACCTATTAAATTTGTGCTATATTCTGCGCAACGGCCGCACCTGTTCTTAAATAGGAAAAGGGCTTGGCACCACACCTCTATGTTGCAACAGACACTTACGCCGACTTACTAAACGAATAAAACCTACCTCGATAGTATAATTCAGAATTATGAAAGAATTAAATCTTTCTGATGGATAGGTTTGGGGAATAGAGAGAGGGCTTCTGTCTCAATGACTGGATATCAGCATCCCAACTTTTGTAAAGCCAGCAGGTGTAAACATCCCCCTACTCCCTTCAAAGGGGACGCACAAAATCCGTAAATCGTAAACTCTATTTTACATTTCCAGAAAAAGTCCCTCTTTAAAGGGGACAGGGGGTGGCTTTTTCTAAATCAAAACCGTCATTTATTCCTAATCAAATTTTAAGACAGCCGTAGAGCCATACTTTGCTCCCACTTAAACTGCAAAAAGAACTTAAAACATGAGGCCCCTGCTACGCAAACGTAGCAGGGGCCTCATGTTTTACATTGACTGCTGGCTATACAGTTTGCAACAGCTGCTCCATTTGGGCTACCACTTTCTCCAGGTCTTCATCTGAAAGGTTTGAACCGGAGGGCAGACACAAGCCGGTTTCGAACAGACGCTCACTAGTTCCGTCGCCATAGAAAGGAGTGCCTTCAAAGACAGGCTGCAGGTGCATCGGCTTCCACAGCGGCCTCGATTCGATGTTCACTTTTTCCAGGTGCAACCGCAGTGCTTCCCGGTCAACACCATTTTCGCTATCAACTAGTATCGTACTGAGCCACCTGTTGGAGTAATAATCCTTATTCGGCTCTTTGCAAAAAGTTATGGGAGCAAAATCAGCTAGCTTTTCCTGGTAGAATTCATAATTGCTGCGGCGCTTCGCTACGCGCTGCTCCAGTACTTCCATCTGTCCACGGCCAATACCTGCACATATATTACTCATGCGGTAGTTATAACCGATCTCTGAGTGCTGGTAATGCGGTGCTGCATCGCGGGCCTGAGTTGCCAGGAAGCGTGACTTCTTTATCCATTCCTCATTTTTTGAAACCAGTGCCCCGCCGCCCGATGTGGTGATAATTTTGTTTCCATTGAACGATAGGATGCTCATGGCGCCGAATGTGCCAAGCTTACGTCCTTTATAAGACGAACCCAGCGCCTCCGCCGCATCTTCCACCACCGGAATCCCATACTTATCGGCAATCTCCATGATGCGGTCCATCTGAGCGGGCATACCATACAGGTGCACCACAATAATGGCCTTCGGCTTTTTACCGTTCTCAATCCGATCAAGTATAGCTGCCTCCAAGTAGCGCGGCGACATGTTCCAGGTCTGCGCCTCGCTATCCACAAAAACAGGCGTAGCGCCTTGGTACGCAATTGGGTTGGCCGAGGCAGAGAAGGTCATGGTCTGGCAGATCACCTCATCCCCAGCCTGCACACCAAGTATGATCAGGGCTAAATGCAAGGCAGCTGTTCCAGAGCTTAAGGCGGCAACGTGCACATCCTCGCCTAAATAAACTGCCAGATCCCTCTCAAAACCATCCACATTTGGTCCGAGTGGCGCAATCCAATTCGTATCAAAAGCCTCTTTTACAAAGTTGAACTCGTTATCGCCCATATGGGGCGAAGAGAGCCATATTTTTTCATTCATATTAACAATGTTTTATAATCTTGCTTGGGTTGCCTACGGCTACGACATTATCAGGCAGGTCGCGTATAACCACGGCTCCTGCTCCTATCCGGCACCACTTTCCAATCTTTACACCCGGAATCACCACGGCTCCTGCTCCAACCCAGGTACCTTCGCCCACTGACACATTTCCGCAAAGTATGGCACCCGGCGAAATGTGAGCAAAATCGCCAACTACGCAGTCATGGTCTACTTTAGCGCCTGTATTAATAATGGCATGTTTCCCTACTTCAACATCTGCCTGCAGAATGGCTCCCTGCATCACCACCGTTCCAGCTCCAATACGTGCAGACGGTGACAAGATAGCAGTTTTATCTATAGCCTGCTTGAATTCCACCTTTAAAGACCTTGCAATTCTTTTCCGAATGCTGTTGTTGCCGATACTGATCAGGAGCGGTGCATGTAGCTGCTTTTCAGCTGTAAGCTTACCAAGCACTTGGATACCGCCAAGCATTTTCAAGTCTGGGTTGTCGTCAAACAGCCCCTCCACTGCCACACCTGTTCCTTGTAGGATGTCAATGATCACTTTAGCATGGCCGCTTGCTCCGTATAAGTACATCTGAAGGTAGTTTAGAGTTATAAGTTGAAAAGCTTGATCTTGGCGTGGCCTAATTGATCAGACGCTCGCAGGAGCTGCGCACCCTGCGAGGTATTCTCCGGCTGTAAAATTCCCATCCTTAGAAAAGGAGGGGTTAGGGGTGGTTGGATCTTTCGGTCAGATAAAACAACAATATTATGTAAATTAATTGCGGGCAGTCAACAACAGCATCTCCTTACCGCTCATTCCCCTGAAACTTTGGCATCGTGGCCACTCCTTCTGCACTTATTCCTTCTGAAATAAATATCTTCTTGATTGTCATGAAGATAATCTTCAAATCCAGCAGGAAAGAAATGTGATCTACGTACCACACATCATAGGCAAATTTGGCATTCCAACTGATGGCATTGCGGCCATTTACCTGTGCCCATCCTGTTATACCCGGCCTCACCTCATGTCGCCTGTTTTGCTCGGCATTATAGAGCGGCAGGTACTCCACCAACAATGGCCGCGGACCAATTAACGACATATCCCCTATGATCACATTCAGCAACTGGGGCACCTCGTCTAGCGAAGTCTTCCGCACAAACTTTCCCACCGGCGTCAGGCGCACCTCATCAGGCAGCAAGTTACCCTGCGCGTCTTTCTGGTCGTTCATTGTTTTATACTTGATAACGCGAAAAATCTTCCCATGCTTGCCCGGTCGTGGCTGCAAAAAGAAAGGCTTTCCATCATTGGCTATGGCCAACAGCAACGTCACTACCAGGAAAACAGGCAACAGCACGATAAAAGCCGCCACGCTAAGTACGAAATCAAATGCGCGCTTAAAGAAATTACGATACAGCCACTTCATGCTTTTCCAATTGTTCCTGATATTCCTGATACAACAGCTCCCAAAAATGTTGCTGGTCATAACGCGCCACAATCATTTTTCGAGCGTTTGATTTAAGATGTGCATACAGTTGCTTGTCCTCCACCAGCCGCTCCATCGCCTTCTGTAGCTTTACTGTGTTCTTGGGAGGTATAATCAAGCCATTTTCGCCATCTGCAATAATCTCGTTGCAGCCATTGATGTCTGTAACAACACTAGGCAGATTAAAACAACCCGCCTGCATCGGCACATTCGGAAAACCTTCTCGGTAAGACGGAAAAGCCAATGCCTGACTTATGGCAAGGTAAGGCCGCACGTCATTTTGGTAGCCAACTGAAAGAATGGCAGAATTCTGGGCAATTTCCTGCAGCGTCTCCTCCGGCAGCGGATCCAGGTCCTGCTCCAGAGGTCCTACTAGTAGAAGCTTAAGATGAGAATGCTTTACCTGCAAGGCTTTAAAAGCTGCGATTAACTCCTTCACGCCCTTATCTTTCACCAGTCGTCCAACAAAGACAAAAACAAAATCTTCCGGTTGTAAATTTAGCTCCTGCCGTAATACCAGCAGCTTTTCATATTCCAGCGCATCTATGCTGAAGAAGCCAGTGTTGATACCATTACTGCTGCCATTGCCAATTACTTTAACCTTGTCAGAGCCACAGAAGCCACTTTCCAGTATGAATTCCTTCAGATTGATGGAGTTAGGATATACTTTAGTGGCACAGGCATAGGTAATTTTCTCTACCAGTTCCAGCACACGGCGCGTCGTTCCGGTTGCCTCCATCAATGGAAGCCCAGCCACCGTATGTAGTCTTATTGGCACACCGGCCAACTTTCCGCCTAACATACCTACAATGCCCGCCTTTGGTGTATGTGAATGAATAATTTGCGGCTTGTGTTTCTTGCACAGTTTGTAAAAGGCCCAAAGCGACTTCAGGTCCTGTACCGGGGTAACTTTCCGCGTCATGGGCACCACTACCAGCGGGCTCTTCTGTTCCCTTTTGGCTGCCTCCGCCTCGGGTCCATCTGCCGAGAGCATTAGTGGCTCAAAGCCCCTCGAGCGCATGAAGGGCAGCTGCCCCGAAATGAGCTTTTGCAAGGAAAGCGGCACGGTGGTAATACGGAAGAGTTTAATCATATTGTTACTCCTCCCCAGCCCTCCCCTAATAACAGTGGAGGGTGGAGAATATCATTTTGTGCAAAGTTAAGGAATTAGCAGCGAATGTATTAAAATTACCTACGAATCGTTGCCACATGCTACAAACCTCCTATCTGGCATATAACCTAGTTACCTCAACAAACATTGTCACCTCGACGAAAGGAGATATTTATCCGAAATAAGGTAAATACCTCTCCTTCCATTGAGAAGTGCTTATACTTTGGCTTAGAACAGCTGAAGGCTACACTCGTGGTACCAGCTTGCCACGGGCCACTGGAGCTAGAAACTCCACCTTCACCCAACGTCCCGAATCTGAAGATTCGCGCCAGCAATATAAAATGATACCTTTTGCCTATTTACCAGATAAACTACAATGCCAGCTCCCCCACCTCCACATATTCCTGAATCTCCTGCATCGTCATACTCACCATTCCATACTGCTCCTGCAGCTTCTTATAATGATTGATGATCACCTTTAGGTCAGCCATACTCTGCTCCGGGAAATCCCCAAAGTTATGTGGGTGCCACCACAAATGATAGCATTCCTTTCGCTTGGCAGCTTCCGTCATCTCCTTCAGGATGCGCTTTAGCCGAAGCTCATTTAAGAATGGCTTATTTCCAACTGGCCTTAGAAATCGGCTGGCAGGTATGGACAACGGCATACCCTTTTCTCTGGATAGGGAAGAAAGCGGAAAAGATGTTCGCTGGCCTAATGAGAAATACCCATCCCCTGTTCGGAAGATTTTGTTCAGCAATTTGTCTTGCACTGTATCCTTCCAGAACCAGTCTTTGGGATTAGAACGCACGCTGGTTATACCTTCCTCCAAACAAACCTTAAGATACTCTTCATTATACTGGTTACGCGGAAAAACTAGTGAACGCATCGGAGCATTTAAACGCGCAGCAATCTGCTTTGCAGCTTGTAGATCGCTGCGGAATTGAACAATCGTCTGCCCTTCCTCTTTGCAGTAGTAATGGCAGAAGGTATGGGTTGCCAGCTCCTGGTGAGGAGCTTCTGCCACTTGTTTTACAAGCTCCGGAGCAAAAAAGAAAGGCTGTAACTCCTGCTGCCCATGAAGTGCTTTCTGACTGTAGGCGGAAAGACGACGGTTTATGTAAGTTGGCTTTTCTAGTGGCGCCAGTTCCTGCCACTCCTCCCAATCCTGCGCAAAAAGCATTCCCACCGTTGCCCACGTAACATGCACCTCTTCCTGTGCAAATAGCTCCAGCAGTTGTGGTATGACATTCCGGGTGTTGCTAAAGTATTGCTGCTTCTCCTCTAGCGGTACTTTATCAAATACTCCCCAGTACAGCTCAAAGTCCAGGGAAATGTTAAATACGGGAATATTTTGTATCATTATACTACTCGTAAACGCTTTTGTGTGATAATTTTAGCTGCTTCTTCTTCTATTGATCCAGAACTTTTACGCTGCTTAAATTCCATGAAAGCGAGGATAACGAAGAAAAGAAAGTACATCACCTGA
Organism: Pontibacter akesuensis; assembly: GCF_001611675.1. Lineage (NCBI taxonomy): Bacteria > Pseudomonadati > Bacteroidota > Cytophagia > Cytophagales > Hymenobacteraceae > Pontibacter > Pontibacter akesuensis. Next base: position 737,287 of record NZ_CP014766.1, read on the forward strand.
CTTTTCTGTCGGATAACAATGCCTAAGTTTGCCATCACGAAAGATAGGGCAATAGAAGAAGAGATAAATATCACCAGACTCATCTTAACCATAGAAGATGACTTCTTCAGGAAGGGAATAAAACCTTTATCCACTAGTTTCCACGTCAACAATAGGTATAATAGGTTCTCAAGAGAAATATATAAAGCAAGTGCTCCAGAAGCATCAAAGAAAAGAGGCCTAAACCAGAAAGTGAATAGCTTTAGAGGGAGCGGATAGCTAGTCATGTCCACTCCCGAGCCTGCTTTAGCCAGATCTTCTGCACGGTCAGCGGCGAAACTATCAAAACTCTCCAAAGGATTTTCCACACTAATGTTTGCTACTGCTAAAATCTCTTCATACGACAAGGCTAAAGTACCAGCAAAGGCTAAATAAACAAAAATTTTTTGATAAAGCGGAACTCTTTCCTGACCGGTAAAAAAACCTACAACGGCACCAACTCCAAGAAAAAGGAACATATGTGGCCTTATACTATATACTATGAAGGACCCTAAAATCAAGGACAATGCCCGTTGCTTTGGAAATCGCATTGCATAAGTAAATAATCCAATTCCTAAAAAGATTATAGAACCCTTACCTAAGGAGGCTGTCCAAAAATGCATATTCGGAAGAAAGAGCAACAATACAACTAAGTCAAAGTCATAAAATTTAATATTTGATCTTATATTTTCCTTAAAAAAAATATAGAAATATATAAATCCTAAGTAGCCGAACCAAGAGAACAAAACATTTGCGGTTTCATAAGAGAATCCCAGGCCATTAATGAAAGGGGAAGCAATGAATTCAATAAATTTTGTATCTGTACCATAGGAAATAAAAACACTATTATATGAAACAGTATATTTATAGTATCTTATTGAATCTGAAGGATTATAAGATGCATAGAGGTAGTAAATAAACCAGAATAACAAATGAAAAAAATAAAGTTTGTTCAGCAGTTCTATAGAAATAAAAGAATACTTTTTTTTAAAGTATCCTAGTATTGGCTGATTTATTGCAAATAATACAAGTATTAGAATTATGGCACCTATCATTTTCTAAGCTGATTTAATATCCCCAATTAGCCTTTCTTACTTCAACATGCTACCATTTCAGCTTTGTACCAACAATAGCCATTATATCTCATTCTTGAGTAGCATCAGGCATTTATCTCAAGTGCTAAAGTTTATAATAATGGTAATTAACCCACCCCTAGCCCCTCCAAGGAGGGGAATCTATACTAATTGCTTATTTATTCTGCTTCTAGTATAGGTAAGCCGTGGCTTATTCAGCAAACAGGCCTAAATAAAATCTATGTGTGATATACTGAAAGCCGTTTTTTTCAAAAATCAATAAAGCAGGAATTATTCTTACTTCTTCTGGTTCTTATTCCAAATTTCCAATGTTAAAAGGCTAAAAAGAATCTTTGCTCTCTTATCTCTTGACATAGTAACTTTATCTTCAAGCAGCTTCATAACTAGTATTGGATCCAGTACTTCTTTGTAAATACAATCGCTGCTGCTAAGGTAATCTCGTAAAATGGGCTGCAAATCGTTTTCTATCATGTTTATGATAGGCACTTCGAATCCTTTCTTTGGAAGTTTTTCATTTCCGTTTGGGAGGTAGCGTGTGGCCAGTCTTCGCAACAGGTACTTCGTTGTACCACCCCTTACCTTCAGGTTGTCTGGCAGACTAGGAGCAAATTCCATAATCTCTTTAGATAAAAAAGGAGACCTGCCTTCCAGCGAACTTTGCATGGAACTAATATCTATCTTCTTCAATAGAATATACGGCAAAATACTCTGGAAATCAGTGAGCATGATCTTATTTAGCCCAGAGATGTTCCTCTTGAAATTGCTTTCAACCTGCTGCTCGAACATTTCCGCTGGTTGTAAATTAAAGGCGCTTTTATAATCAAACAACATATCCGTACTTGCACTAAGATACTGCTCATAGCTATTTAAGCTACTTAACTTTACAAGGCGGTACAGATAGTTGTACAGGTTCATTTTAGAAGCTGGAGCGGGAAGTAGTGGTGCCATGGCTTTAGAAGCACCTTTTACTAGACCGTTTCTAAAAATTGGGTGTGCAAAAGGAACGTACCTTCTGTAGCCTCCAAAAAGCTCATCTCCTCCGTCACCGTTAATAATGACTGTTACATGCTTCTTTGCCTCTTTGGCCACGTAAAAAGATGGTATCTGCGAGTCATCCATAAAAGGCTCGCCATAGGCGCTCACAATCTTCTCAAAATCAGCTGTCAGCTGATCATAAGACACCTCCAGTTCCTGATGATTCGTTCCAAGATGATTTGCTACCTGTCGAGCAACGGCTGATTCATCATACTCTCCTGCAAATTTTACGGTAAACGTTCTTAAATCAGGTTTTATTTGCGTAGCCATAGCAGCCATAATGCCACTATCGATACCACCACTAAGAAAGCAGCCTACTTCCAAATCACTACTCTCCACCCGTCTTTTCACTGCCACCTTTAGCTTCTGGTCTACCAACTCTAACGCCTCCTGCTCTGAAATATTAAGCGTCTGTTCATAGAATGGCTCAATTGACCACCACTGTTGCTGCTCTGAGATGGTGAGTTGCTGCACATCAATTTGCGTGAGGTGGCCGGGCTTTAATTCATGTATCCCCTTATAAGCTGTTTCCGCGCCATACACCATCCCTGTTTGCAGGTATTCTGCGATAGCTGGAAGGTGAACTGCCGGCCTCAATATTTTTTGCAGCAGGTTCTGTTCGCTGCCAAAATAGATTCCATCTGATGCCACAGAAAAGTATAGCGGTTTTTTACCTGCCCTATCCCTCATGAGCCATACTTTCCCTTGTTGCTTATCATACAAGGCAATGGCAAACATGCCATCCATGTGTTGTAACATGTCAAGCCCAAGCTGCCTGTACAGGAGCAGTACTGTTTCGGTATCAGAACGCGTTTTGCCTGTGAGGTTAAACTTCTCCCGCAGTTCTTGGTGATTGTAGATTTCACCGTTGAAAATAATAGCGAAATCCGCATCATCCATTGGCTGTGATCCGCCTTCTATATCTACTATGCTTAACCTTGCATGAAAAAGGTGCACATGTGGTGCATAGGTTTTGTGAACCTGACCATCCGGGCCCCGGTGGCACAGCATTTCAACTGCTACCTGCATGTCTCGCTCTCTTAAAGCGCCTACTTTCCCAAAAATTCCGCACATATTAAAATAGCTCCAGGTCGCCCAGGTTGAATGACCAATTATCTATGTTTTGAACAGAAGCTATAAGCTCTGCATTATTAACTTCTCGCACCGTGATTTCGGGAGCATACTTTTTTAAGGAGAAAGCTCTATAGGCTAACTGCTGCCATACGCTCAGCTCCTGCCCCGGAATAAAGCTGATGACAGGAGTCCCTAACTTACCTGCAAGTTTGTGATACGCCTGCAAGGCTACCTTTTTCTCTGGCAAACCATCAGACCAGAGTTCATCACATATCCGTAACTCATGAAACTTACCTCTATTTTTCAGGTGGAAGAAGAGCATAAGTGTTTTTCCGCTGTACTTATAGATAAAAGATCCATAAGGAATTTCCGGGATACTTTGGTAACGCCACTTGTAATACAGAAGCGAGTGATTTGTATGAACCTGTCCATTCGAAGTGGCAGGTTTAAATGGCAATGTCAGAAAGTCTACCTGTTGTAGCTCATTCTGAAAAGCGATAAACTTTTGCTCAGCGTTAGCACTAAAAGCAAATGCCACACTGCCCATTACGGCAGGCTTTCCTAAAACACTCCAGCCCATTTTCAGGTAGCCGGGTTTAGACTGACTATTGGGTGTGTTGTAAATGAAACAGGAAGATTCTGTACGTTTTAGCTCTTCAATCAATGCTTTTGTGAGCTTGGAGAAGATTCCCTTGCCGCGATAATCAGGGTGTGTCGCGGTATCAACCGCTCTGAAGGCTGGAAGTACATGCTCTTTGTATGCCCATTGCCATCGCATAAATGCGCGTAAGCCAATGAGTTTATCCTCATCAAAAGCTAACAGAACAGGAGATGCACCAAATGGATTATCTATATGCTTCCACCTCCAGAAAGAGGCAACAGGCGCTCCCCCCTCAGTACCCAATGAAAGTTCAAAAAGCTCAAGTATAGCCGGAATATCCTCCTCTATTGCTACTCGTATATTATACTCTATCCTTTGCATATTGCCTGTACACGTCTTCCAACTCCTGCACCATTTTTTTCATGCTAAAATGCTGCACAATTCTTTCCCGAGCTTTAATAGCAAGGTCAACGCGCATATCTTTGTTTTCAATCAACAAAGTTACATCTTTTTCCAGGCTATCCACATCACCAGCCTGACTTAGCAACCCCGACACTCCATTTTCTATCACTTCCGGAATCCCACCCACACTTGTTGCTACCACGGCACACCCCATACTCATGGCTTCCAGCAAGGCAATAGGTAGTCCCTCAAAGTCAGAGGTCATCAGGTAGATATCTGTTATGTTAAAGTAAGGTTTTACATTCTGCTGCAAGCCTGCAAAATATATGTTACCTACTGTGAGCAAGGGTTTAGAAAGTTCAAGTATCTTCTCTTTCTCAGGCCCGTCACCTACTAAAACAAAGCTAACATTCTTAAATTTGGCTGAAACGCCCTTTGCTATCTTGATAAAATTATCCAGTCTCTTTTGTTCCCGAAATACAGCTGCTGTGGTCACCACGATGTGTTCTTCCGGAATGTTTAGCTCCCGGCGCAGGTCCTGCTTTTCGTTATTACGCGTAAAAGCAACTGTATCCACACCATTCAGAATCAGTTTTAGCTTAGCGTCGCTAACAAACTTCCTTAAAGCCTGCTCAGCATCTCCGGAAACCGGAATGATCAGCTGGTTAAGCTGCATGGTAAGCCTACTGGCAATCTTGGTAAGGCTGTGGTAACGCGAGAAATTGTTATGTTCAGTATACACAACAGGTACATTAGCCGCTTTAGCAGCTATCCTGCCAGCAATTCCTGCCCAAGGCAAATGACAATGAATTAATTGTATGCGGTGCTGCCGTATGTATTGAATCAGCGCAGGAACTTTCTGAAATATCTGTATATTATTGGAGGCTTCTAAGCAGGTCACTTTACCACTGTGTATTTCAATGGCTTCCACCATTTGGTTCTTCCAGGGGAGGAAAAAGATATAATGAAATTCAAATTTATGTTTATCGTGGTATTTAAGTGTTTCTGGTAGCAACATTTCTGCACCTCCTCTACCTAGAGACTTTATAATGTGAAGAATTTTTACCTTTTCCAACATGAGGATCAATGGTTTTTCCTAATTTTTTGGTTACTCCATGAACAGTTCCTCGAAGAAACCATTCTAGTTTTTCAGCTTTATTATTTTCTTTGATAATGATTGCTCCAAGTAGCTTTGACCAGTTCTTAATTAATTTGTACATTCTAAAGGCTGTGAAGTCCTTGACATATAATAGCACATAAAGCATGTTCCTAACTTGATAATAATAAAGCCAAGCCTTTTTCTTGCTAGATTTAGATGTGAAGTGGACCACTTTCGCTTTAGGAACCCATTTAATTTTACAATCTAACTTATCACCTATCCGATGCTGTATGTATTCCGTATCTTCACTCCAAAAAAACAGATCTCTATTAGGTAATCCTGCTTGATGAGCAATTTTAACAGGTAGCAGAAATCCTGACCAGCCCGGAAACCACAGTGTCTGACAGGCTTTATTCCTAATATAAGGGTATACTAGCTTATTTTCTTCCGCAGCATTAACTAATTGCTCTAAACAATCATTCGCAGGGAAAACATCATCATCCATCAACCACAAATAATCATATCCATCTTTTTCAAGATAAAATTTGATCGCTTCATGAAACCCTCCAGCTGGACCAGTATTTTCTGGTAAGTGAACTTGAGGAAAATCATGTGAAAGTAGAAACTCTTTTGTTCCATCGGTTGAATTATTATCAACAACTACAATATCATAATTTTTGTATGTTTGCTTCGATATCTTATCTAAACAAATCTGCAAAAAATCAAGTCTGTTAAAAGTCACAATTGCTACTCCGATTTTCTCCATTATCTAGAATTAAATGAATTTACTATTTTAATCATAAATTTTATTTAAATTTTCTGTATCTAGCAAGCTTATTTATTCGCTAACATGTCTTTAGCACCCATATTAAAAAACATATTAGCTAATTCTAAATAAAAGCCAATCAATTATTCCATGATGAATTAGAGATTAAGTTAAGTTCTGAAACTTTTAGTTCAAGATTATAAATAATATATGACCCACTATAATAATTTGTGATATAGATTTATAAATAGTCGTGCAATATCCTGATTCATATAGCGCTCTTTAACGCGTGAGGAAGCATTCGAAACTATACGACCAGTATTTTGGCTGTTCTCTAAAAGACTACTAACTGCATCAGCAAATCCTGCCTCATCTCCTTTATCAACTAACCATCCTGTTTCGTCGCTAATTACTACCTCCCCAACCCCTCCTACTTTGGTTGCTACAACTGGAGTTTCATACAGCATTGCTTCCAGAATAACGCCAGGTAACCCTTCTATAATGCTAGGCAGTAATAAAGCATCTCCGTGGGCAGTATAGTCTAATGGGTTTTGAACAAACCCAGTAAATGTAACTTTATCTTTAAGACCTAAATCTTTAACCAATGCTTCAATTTCCGACTTCAATGGTCCGTCTCCAACTAGCCACAGGTGTGTGCTCGGTATTACTGTGACGATTTTCTTAAAAATCCGAAGAAGTCCTTTGTGGTTTTTTTCAAAGGAGAACCCACCTACATGTACTAAGTTTACACAACCATTCGGCCAAGCTGGAAATGGATTACTTGTTGCGGCTTTTTCTTCTAGTCCTATTGGAATGGTGATAATCCTTTCTACTAGCTTTGGAAACAGCCTAACAAGGTCTTGCTTGGAATGTTCACTTACAGACGCGATAGCGTCTACTTGACTCAATAAAAATCCCGTATAAAATTTCTGGAGCGGGTTTCTTAAATAAGAACTTAAGGTACTCGCATTACGAAAGACAATGGGTTGGCGCCATCTATATAGTAACTTTGAAAAAACGGCATATTTTAATGTATCACCAGCATTTGCCTGAATAACATCAGGATTTTCCTCCGTTATAATATTAGCTAAAGAACGCCATCCTTTTTTATCCCACAATCGGGTACTAGCGTTTGCTTTAACAGGAACATAGCTCCTATTGAACTTGTTGGCATCACCACTGTCAAACAATGCAAATAATTTTGATGAATGCCCTTGTTGTTCCAGATTGTCGGATAATTGCGCGGCAAACGTTTCAGCTCCTCTTGGTTGAGGTTTTTGTATTAACTGCAGTATCTTCATAGGAGTTTTCAGTGCTTCACAAAAGCAACTAAAGGCATATAACTTGAGTGATAAATTTAGGTGGAGTAGAAACATCCAAATTTCTAATGCAACTGTGCACTTAGGTTCTTGTAGAGCTCCAGCATTTGATGATGAACTGAATCTAAATTGAAATTAGCTTCAAAATTTTCACGACTTCCTTTTGCATAAGTTTGGCACAACTCAGGAGAATTATAGAAGAGCAAGATCTTCTCAACAATAGAATCTACATTATCTGAATCAAAAAACGCAGCATTTTTTCCTTCAACTACTACTTCCCGAAGTACATCAATATCGTTGCAAACAACAGGAAGACCTGCAGCTTGTGCTTCAATTACAGCTCCACCTAAGCCTTCATAATAGGATGAAAAAGCGAATATGTCACAGCTACTTAGTATTTCAGGTACATTATGTCGATATCCTGCAAGGCATACGGTAGATTCTAAATTATTTTGCTCAATAAAAGCTTTCATTGCTGCTGTACAGCTACCATCTCTTCCTAATACTAGTAGCTTTATATTCTTATACCCCCTCGCCAGAAGGGTGTTCATAGCCTTTATTAATTGTATCTGTCCTTTTTGGAACTCGTGCCTGCCTGTATTAACGATCACAAAGTCAGACTCCTCAAATCCAAACTCAGCCATTGCCACCTTCTCAGCTTTTTGCTCTGCATTTCTTCCCCTATAGATAACAGTTATTTGGTCAGATGGCAGGTTTAACTGCTGTATATAATGCTGTTTTACTGCTCGTGTGATGCTATGAAAATGATCTACATACTGCTTAGCTGTCAGCTTATCAATCATCTTGTAATAATGTAATCCTAACTTGTTAACTCTTGGATCTAAAAATCTGTGACTGGCATATGTAGTGTTTACTAAACTTTCTAAATGTGTAAATTTCACCTTCAACTTGCATAGCCTAACTCTTATATTAGACCGAAAAAGAACTGAATGAACAACTGTAAAATTTGAGCCCTTTATATGATCAGCTATAAAATTAACTTGATTGACGAACTGAAGAGTATTTATAAAATGAATAGTATACCCTTTAGAAATCATATCCTGCTGTACACCAATATCTCTTTTATCTAAACAAATAATCTCGAATGGGACCTTCTCGTGGACTAAAAATTCACATAGTACCTGGGTTGATTTTTCCGCACCTCCAGAACCTAGTGAATCAATGACTATCAAAATTTTTAATCTACTCATCTTTTGTGGTAAAGGCTATAAGGCTACAGCCATAGGATTTATAAACTGTTTATTTTGCACACTTTTATATTAACAACAAAAGGGGATAACGACAGTGCAGTACGTTTTAGAAGATATTGGCTGAAAAAATGTCGGCATATTAAAACAGGAGTAGCAGGTACTTAAGTTTGTAGCCTATTAGATTAGTTATGTAATTAAATGAACTCATATTTGTCTATATATTTAAAGTAAAAGCTATAGAAACTTTAACCACTGCACAATCATATAATTTGGAGGAGCTTATTTCCTTTGGGCACAAAGTTAGCTAAAGAACTTCTTCATTCGAATTATCTAGGCATTAAAACCACCCCCTAACTTCAATTCAGATGAGTAGACAAATAATTTACTAAATTTGTCAATTAATTTTACTCTATAATGAAGCGAATTGTTAATCTCCTTAAAAAAATACCTAGAGGCATCTACTTGAAATCAGAAATGATAATTCATTGGTGGCTGTTTAAGATTTCAAAAAATTGGGTTATACTGGACCGCATCAGCTTGGGGCTAAGGCCTGCAATTTGGAAACTAATTGGATGCCACATAGGAAAAAACGTAGCCATTGGCTATGATGTATATTTTGACGTACACAATGCTTCTTTAATCTACATCGAAGATAGTGTCTGGGTAGCCAGTAGATGCCTTATTCTTTGTCACAAACGGGATCTGACAAATTACCATAAGTACGATGATTACAACAGTCTTGGTTATAATAAACTCCCGGTAACCCTCAAAAAGGGTTGTGTAGTTGGAATGGGATCTATTGTTATGCCTGGAGTAACGATTGGTGAAGGTGCTATTATAGGCGCAGGCTCACTTGTTGTGAATGACATTCCTGCTTGGACTATAGCTGTAGGTAATCCTGCAAAAGTTGTGAAGGTGCTAGAAGAACGAAAAAGCTAAACAGGCATCCATTGACTCACTTTATATTATATTACGCCACTAACTATTGTACTTAATCCCCCCATCAACTCAACTTCAAGTATAGTTAGTAAATAAAAATTTCATAACGTACGAAAACAATACTCTATATGCACAATAGCATTATGCATATAGTTTACTAGTTATGCATATCCTTAAATTTATACATAGAACTAGAGAGTTTATTCAGTTTTGTTAATACACCTGATTTGTATCAATCTATTATATTTCCTTTTCTAGCTAGCATATGCGGTGAAAAGCTTTATTTTTTTGTAGCTACGACCTTACTCTGCTTACTATCCTATAAATATCTTTTCTGAAAGGCAGAAGTTTTGAATGCCAACCGCTGAGAATAAAGCGCAACTTATTAATACTTGTCTGGTCTGTTACACTTAACCTTGAAATGCGGTAAGGATTACTAATGTTACTTCGTAACTTGTGGTCAAACAGAAACATAGCTTTCACGCCCTCCTCTATTGCAATTCTTTCTGCGAGCTCGCTCGAGTTACCATTTGGGTAAGCAAAATATTCATACCCAGCTAGCCCATGCTTCTGAAAGAAAGCTTTAGAATTATGAAATTCCTGCTTCAGTTCTTCAGCAGTACACTTATCAAACATGGGATGCGTATGGGAATGATTCGCTATGATAACTCCAGCTTCTTGCATTTCTCTTAGCTGATCAGTTGTTAGCTGCACTTGCTCAAGCGCCGGTTTGTCTGATTTTTCCCTAAGTTTCTTTAGATACTCAACTCTCTCATTGTTTGTCCAACCTTTAACTTGCCAAACTTTCTTTTCTCCTTCAGTGTCCCCGAGAAGATACACAAGTTCATCCCACCAAAAAGGTTTGTTCGTATCAATTAGCTCAGTTATGATAAATAAAACAGCAGGTATTCTGCTCTGCTTTAGCAGAGGGAACATATAGCTATAAAAAGAGACGTCCCCATCATCGACGGTGACAGCTACTTTTTCTTTTTGAAACAACTCAAAATGCTTCAACAGATTGTTCTTCTGCTTAATCTTGTGGTAAGTAACTATTTTACGAGAGGACAGTATCTCATCAATTTTATTCATTCTGAACTATTATCAGTTAGTTTAAACAAGATTACATAATACGGTACTTTGTAAAACTTGAAGGGGTGTTAAATATTTTTGATATATCCTCCACTACCCTTCATGCTCACAACTTTAGCAGGATTACCTACTACAACCGCATGATCGGGGACATCAAAATTAACAAATGATAACGGTGCTATCAGCACATCATTTCCTATCCTAATATTTCCCACAACTACAGCGTTCGCTCCAATCCAAACTCTATCTCCTATTATAGGGCTGCCTTTCTTAGCTCCCCTGCTCACATGCCCGATTGTTACTCCTTGCGCAACATTACAGTTCTCGCCTAGTATAGCATGCTGGTTTATTACTATCGACCCATAGTGTCCTAAAAACAGGCCGCTTCCAACCTTACAAGTATGAGGTATTTGAAACCCATACTTAACCTGCATTCTACTAAAGAAAAATCTGGCTATAAAACCGAGGGGGTGTAAAGGGCTATAAAAATTACACATCCTGAAAAGGTACATAAACTTAACTCCCGGTCCTGCAAAAAGCTTTGATATGAAATTCGCTTTTTCTCCTTTCTTTCTATATCTGTAATAGTCGGAACTAAACTTATTTTTTGTCAATGATTAAGTTTTATTAGGTTTGAACGGCTCTAAATATTAGAGTCAGCTGTGTAAAAGCTTCTATTAGTAGATTACAAGTTGATTAACATAATAAAAACTGATAGCCTTCTTTATACAGATAGTTTATAAAGCTCGACTTTCATTTTTAGAAAGTATGTGTTTTACTACATATGGATGTGAGAGTTCATCAGGTGTCCCAGAAGGTTTTATGTACTTCTCTCTATATTCATTGTAATTAGGAGCAGTATTCAAGTTTAAGTATGTTACATCAAAGCTTTCCATTTTGATTATTGGCGCATCTAACATACTTGAAACTAGCTTTATTGCATCTATGATTCTCTCTCTTCTAGCAAATAATACGCTTTCTATTAATAGAACAGGCTTATTATAGATAGTAGCAAAATTAACTGCTGCACTATAATGAGTTACTACTAGGTAAGAGCTTCTCACCAGAGCCACGCTTTTACCTATAACAAATTGTTTTCCAGGGAACCTTTGAGCATAATTAGGGTATTTCTCTGATTCAGGATGACCTGCAATAACAACCGTTTTATTATATTTCTCTGATATATTATTTAAGAATGTATTCAGGCTTTTGTAGTAGCTCTCTATATTCTCATGCTCTTCCTTTACATCTTTGAAATCTGGATGATAAAAGATCATTTGATCCAAGAAAACAATAGCATCCTCTAAAGCTGAATCTACCTGCACTTTTTTATTGATAAGATGGATGTTGTAATCATCAGCATGAGTTAAGATAACTTTCTCTTTAGGAAAATTATGTGGTATTAATTTCCTATTTGAAACCATCAAATAGTCAGGTTCATAAGCTTTTAGTTTTGTAGCTTTACCATATTTTCTAATAATTTTTTGAATTGCATACATGAATAAATTACTAAATGGCTTATAAAGCTTAAAGAATAATACTGTTCCAAAAATAGACGCTAATATATTTTGCTGTGTTCCTGTTACTAAGCTAACTTTATTTGTTAGTCGCCCAACCCACACAATATCTTTTCTACTTTTTACTACTTTGAAAAGGATAGGGTAGTAGTACATTAATCCTAATTGGGAAAAAAGTATTGGCTCATCTTCTAATTCACCAATTTTTGTCTTAAGATGTTTTAGGTTTTGAATGATAGTTAAGTACTGAGTGGCTTCAGGCGCCACATTTATATCGATATTAGCAACACCAAATAAGCTGCCTAAAAACCAAACTTCTACTTTATGCCCAAGCGCCTCTAACTGCTTAATTTGATATGTCTCAATCATACTGTTACGAAGAAGACGCAACTCAAGGAAAACTATTTTGCCCATACGGTCAATAATTAAAACATACTTTTAATTAGCAAAAAGTATATTTTCGAAACTAAATGAAGTGTTAAGTCTAAAAATTTACAGGAATAAGCAGGAGATTTATACCTATAAACTATTCATTTCAACAAGGCTATTGAACTTAGTTGAGGACTGTCTTAGTTCATCAAATGTACCTATACTCTCTACTGTCCCATCTTTAAGATATATAATTTTATCAGCATCCTTAACAGTTGATAATCTATGAGCAATTATTATTATCGTATACTTTCCTTTTAGCAAACTAATATTTTCTTGTATACTTTTCTCAGTTTCTGAGTCTAATGCAGAAGTCGCCTCATCTAGAAACAGAAAATCCACCTCTTTATATAACTCCCGTGCTATAGATAGCCTCTGCTTTTGTCCTCCGCTTATCATTACTCCGTTATGTCCTAGCGGTGCATTAAGCTTTTCAGGCTGTTCCATTACAAAATCAAATATTGCTGCCAACTTCAAAGCATTCTCAAATCGGCCAATGTTAGATTCATTTGGTTTATCCCAAAAAGTTACATTATTAAAAATTGTATCATTAAATATAACTGGCTCCTGAGTAATGTATCCTATTCTTTTCTGAAGAGTAGCCATATTAAGTCCATTTACATCTGTACCGTCAATATGATACATTCCATATTTTACTCTCAGCAAACCGCACAGAATATTCATTAATGTAGTTTTGCCGGAGCCACTTTCCCCTACTATTGCTACTGTTTCATTCTTTTTGATAATCAATGAAATATTTTTTAACACATGCTCCTGCTTGTAAAAGAAATCTAAATCATTTAGCTCTATTTTATTTTCAAATGAACGTAATTCAATACTTCCATTACTCTCCTGATGAGCAGCTAAATCACCCGTGAATTCAGTCATGTTATCCAGAGATCCTGAAACAGACAAGAAAGTATTCCAGTGAGTTTGTACTGCCATAAGAAAAGTTAAGGCACGGTAAAAAAAGAGCAAGCTTAAAATAATCAAACCTAAGCTACCTCCTAGAACCTTCATCTGGATAAGTATAACTGAAACTACAACGAGCATTATAACTGGCTCACGCATAGCAACAAGCACAGCAGCCAAAAATCCAAGCCTTCTTTGAGTCTCTTCTATATAGTTTATCGAATTCTTTAGCTTTTCACTGAAGACTCTGACTAAGCCCGATGCTTTCAAATATTTAAAGTTAGCTACTTTTTGAATCAAGAGTCCCTGAAAAGCATGCGATTCTTTAGTTAAAAGCTTAGACTGAACCTTAGTACTTTTATAGAATCTGTCAAACACTATATTAGTAAGCGCCCCTCCAAACATAACTAAAAGCGCAAACTGGGCATTTGACATAAAAGCCAACACCATATATACTGCTACCAGCGCTCCATTCTGAAATGCACTAAAATATGATCGGTAAGCTTGCATTACCCTCTCAACTTCACCGCTTATTGTGTTCTGAATTCTTCCTGCATCACTGTCAACGAATGAGTTATAACTGTATCCAGAAAGTAAATCAATATTAGAGAACCTGATTTTCCTAATAAATATCTGTTGTAAGATTACTTTATAGTAACCTTCAAAAAATTTCACCACTCCCTTTAGCGTGAAGAAAGTTAATAGTATTACTAAGACAGTCTGTAATGTGAGGAGAATACCTAATGCCTCTAACCCTTCCACTAGAAAAGCCAAATTGCCCATTTGTTCAGGATTAACATTTTCTCCTTCTCCACCAACCATCTGTAGTAGCGGAATAAACATTGCTAAGCCAAATCCATCTAAGACTCCTACTAAAAGGCTTAACCCTAAAGAAACAAAAATTCTATAGCCTAAATGCTTATGGAAGTAAGTGAAGCTACCGAAGTACTTTTGTATTATTATTTTCAACTTGTTCACGCGCTACTTTAAAATCACCTGAGTACATCTATTAAACCTTATAATGGTACAGTTATCATCAAAAATACTATAAACTGTACCCTCTCACTGCCTGATAATGTTGGAATTATGAAATTACCAAATTCTTAATAACCATGTGTCAACATATAGCTATTGTTCTGTATCTACCTAATTATAACTTTAAATTTAAACCTATAACCACATCATACATTAGAAATATAAACTATATTAGAATATATATATTCAAATACATTTTTATTCCCTTCTGCATTCAAATGGTATCCATCCTTTAGGAAAAGATTATTCTCACCTGATTGTAAAGGATCAATCAAGGAAATAAATTCATATTCATTTTTAAGTCTTTCAAAAACCGAATTGTAGATCTTGACCTGCTCAGTTATTCTAGGATTCTTAATTATCATGTTTTGGCTAGGCTGAGCTATCTTGATGACAAATACTCCACCTACTTTCAGTGTAGCACATCTATCAAAATAATTACGCAGGTTTGCTTCAAATTTGGCAGGCGATACATCTGCATGTATAGCTTTTCTTCTACCATATTTACTAATTAAAATCCATATCTTAGAAGATAAGGATTTTGGGAACACATTTATGGCTCTAACAAATATTGAATCCCTCTTTAAAAACCGGGGAGCACAGTCTACAATGCCTATTTGAAGTATGACTATGTTAGGAGTATATAGTTCTAAGTAGTCACCTCTGGTAGGGCTCACTAGCGCATCTGTGTTTATGCCCCTGACAAATTGCGGGATAACGAAAAAATCAGGAAAAGATTCCACTAGCTTATAGTACCAGGTGTCTTCAAATTTCACGTCATCTCGTGGCAGACCAAGAGAATCCCCAACACATAAAATTCTATTTTTACTCAGTTCCAAACTATAGTTATTTTAACATTGTACTGTAAATACTTTTTGAATTATGAACGTGCTCCTGATAAGATACTAATCTTGATGTATCGTTTTTCACAAAAGCTGTTACCTGCTTATATACTCCAGGCTTATATTTTTTATCGATAGTATCATCAAATTCATAAGCCTCAACAGAAATACTCCCCAACGCTTGTATATTAAGCCCCTCTAAAGGTTTAAGGTAAATTCTTCTTTTGCGTGTCAGCAGCTCTAGTGACCACCTACCTGCGCTTTCCCAATTGGCTGCATAGGAGAATAGCACCCCTTTTTCAGTTATTCCTGCTCCAACAAAGTTAGATGGAGAATGCCACGAGATGTTACCTGCCTGCGCGTAAGCTTGCCATTGCTCAGGTTTGCCTGCCAGAAAGAACGCCAGGTCAACTACATGAGTAGAGTTTGCAAAGAACCAATTCTCTTTCACACCAGCAGCTTTCTCAAGTGGTTCAATCCGGTGAGCCCATTCCGTAAACTCAAACTGCATGCTCATAAGCCCTCCATCTTCCTCTATAAGCTTTTCTGCTTCCAACACCGATGTATAGTACCTCCTATTGTATGCTATGTAAATTTCACTAGCATAACTTTTAATTTCTTCTTCGTGCGCTATCAACTCTTCAATACTTATTGCTGCGGGTTTTTCCACCAATATTTTACGAACTCCCGCATTTAACAAGAGCAATAGTGTCTTCATTAAAGACTCTGTACCTGTCGCGATTATAGCCTGCGTATTAGGAGCAACATTCCCTTCTGCAATGTACATCTCTATACCGCCAGTTACAGGAGAGACTCCTGTTGCTTGCTCAAACTTCTCTGCAGAACTCTGCCCCCTGCCAACTACACTGAAGGTTACTTTCATATCCTGCAATACTTCGGCATAGGCTACGGCCATAGGACCTGTCCCAATTATTAGTGTTTCCATATTGGTAATCGGTGTTTTGTGATTAGGTAATTGGGCACGTGTCTGTAAGCTGCCCCGACAATTGCTGATACTTTTCTAGTAATACTTCAAGGTATGGAACATGCGCTTGATACGCCTCTTCGTATGTAGGTAAGTCACAAGTTCCTTTTTTGAAAAGTTGTTCTGCCAGCCTTGTTGTAAGAGTGCTTTGATATTCTACTGTATATTCTGAAACCACTGCTTTGTTTTCATGATTGAAGCTCACTACCTCGTTGCCTGCTCCCTCAGTAACAATCCATCTATATTTATCTGCTGAGATACTGGTGGTTAATATACCTGGAGTTCCCCTATCAGAAGTGATTGTAAATAAGCTCCCATTCTCTAGAGTGCCCTTGATGGTTCCAACAAATTCAATGTGCCCAGATCGTTTACTATCTAAAACTTCGTTCTCTACCCACACCGCATCCAGTGTATCCACCGATGAACCGGATAAGTATGAGACTAGGTCAATAAAATGTATTCCATTACAGGCTAAACCCCAGTTCATGCCATAGGTATGAAGGGTTATACTAGTACCTACACTCTGTATCTCTTGTTTGATTTGCTGAAAGTGCCTCATCATTCTTCTTGGATGATTCACCCAAGTGGCGACTCCCTTGTCTAACAGCATTGCTCTAACCTCATCATAGGATTTCTGTTTTTGAAACAGCACCTTTTCCAAGATTAAAAATTTAACAGCATGATCTTCAAGTAGCTTTGTTACTACACTTTCTCTAACACCTGCATTTGTAGCAATGATCGCTATATCTATATTGTTAGGCAGCTTATCCCAGTTAGATACAAAATATACCTTGTGCATATGTTCAACCTCTCCAGACCGTTGCTGTGCTATTCTCAATGACTCCACTGATGGGTCAATCACAAATATATTTTGGGGTTTGTTGTACTTTAAAAGCCCTTGCAGATGCCTGCTACCAAGTTGTCCTGCACCAACTATTAGATTGTTTTTCATATTATTTGAGATCCTTAATGAGTAGCTCTGCTAGGTTAAAATCTACCAGATCATCGATGTCAACAGAAGAAGCTTTATTCATTAAATATTTTTGTTTCTTTAGTCCTGATAGCCCTACTTCTTTAAATTTTGAGACTTTTATAATATAGATCGCTCCGTTCAGCTCATATACCGTTGGACAGTCTTGTCTTCTCGTGAATTTTCCCTCTTTTGAACTCTCGAGATAACCATCAACCCCTTCCTCAAATAGAACATAATATGGGTTTGCATCTGTTTCTTTAACCGAAACTATTATTTCTGTTGTATCATTTATCAAGCCCATTGCTTCTTTGAGATGGCTTGCAGTCCTAAGAGGTGAGGTTGGCTGTAGCAGGACTATATAATCGTACACATTACCCAAACTTTCATAAAAAGCAAGGGCATGCATCAGGACCTGCTCAGAAGTTGCGCTATCTGTGCTTAACTCTGGAGGCCTGATAAAAGGCACTGACAATCCGTACGCACGAACTACTTCTGCTATTTGTAGATCATCTGTAGAAACACATATATTTAAATCTTCACTTACTCCTCTTGCTGCATCTACAGTGTATAAAATGAGAGGTTTCTCGTTGAGAAGCTTAATATTTTTACCTGGCAACCCTTTAGATCCTCCTCTTGCAGGTATTAGGTACAAAATTTTCATCTAGAATTTTATATGGTGTATGTCTTCCTGAGCTTTTTGGAAATCTTCAGGCTTGCCAATATCTAACCAGTACCCTCTCAATGGATAGGAGTTTACCTTCATGCCCTTCTTAATCAACAGCTCCATTAAATCAGTCGTATTATAGAAGCTATCTCTAGGGATATACTCAAGAACTTCTTTCTTAAGTAGGTATATCCCACCATTTGAGTAATATGTATAGGAAGGTTTCTCCTTAAAACTCTTGATGTTGTTATCTTCCGTTTCTAATACTGCGTAGGGCACTTTTACTGTATAAGGAATAGTGACTACAGAAATAGCTGCATCTTTTTTAATGAAGTCAATAAAAAAGTCTTCATAATCAAGGTTGGTAAGCAGATCAGAGTTGGAAACCAAAATATAGTCATGTTGAAGATCCTTAATTTTGCTAACAGCACCTAGAGTACCAAGTGGCGCATCTTCCCAAACGTATTTTATATTTATATACTTAGAGCTGCCATCAGCAAAGTATTCCTCCAGTTGTTCCCCTAAGTATCTCACAGATATCCATATATCGTCAATACCGAAGCTAACTAACCGGTCTATATTATGCTCTATGATGGGTTTATCTCCAATCTTAAGCAAAGGTTTAGGTGTCGTATCTGTATGAGGGCGTAACCGTTCTCCTCTTCCTCCCGCCATTAAGATAGCATCAATGGGCAGGTAGGATTTTAAAAATCTAAAGTTTATAATATTAGCTATCCTTCCTTCCTTGCAAAGGACTGGTATTATTTTATAATTATTTTTACGATAGGTTATAACTTCATCAATCGTATAGTTGCCTCGCTGTACAAACTTAGGGTTCGGCTGCGTAAAGCTGTCAACTAAGTCTTCTAATGTCAACCCCTTCAAGAAGCCGCGGCGTATATCTCCGTCAGTTAAGGAGCCAAGTAGTCTTTCCTTCTCATCCACAACAAAAAGTATTGCATCGAGTGCCAGCTCATTTAACTGAACTAAAGCCTCTTTTAAAGTCGACTGGCTCTTTATGATATGCTTTCGGTAATCGATCATGCTTATTTATCAATGTATTTTATTAGCTGGAAAGCCTCCGCATAATGCACTCCAACACTAGCCCCTCTAAAATGAGCCAGTGCTTTTATATTTTCTAATGATCGAGGAAAAGGGTGCTCGCCTAGCTCTGACTCATAAATCTTCATAATCTCAAGCTTCTGCTCCAAGTGCTCTGAAATATCTATGAAGTAGTTTGGCAAGAATGCTTTTTCTGGAAGCACTGGAGCAAACTCTGTCTCAGAGATACATTCATACATAAGCACACGCTTAATAAATGGATAACGGAATGATTTAGTGCAGGCCATCACAGCATCAAAAATAACTCTATGATCAGAGTGCGCGTCAGACCTGTTCAAAGAGTAGATGATTTCAGGCTTAACCTCTTGGAAAATAGCGGATATTTCAGGTACCATTTTAATCAAGCTAGAGCTTGACAGCGTCATTGTAGGGTAATCGAGTTTGAATGTCTGCTTGACACCTAGCAGGTCTGCAACCCTTACAATTTCTTCCTGCCTTGTTCTAACCCTACTCTCCGAAAAACCATCCTTTTCGAATATATTGGTAACGATCAACCAATATATTTCATCCCCATTTTTCTTATGCTTGAGTAAAGCACCGCCTACACCAAGAACTTCATCATCCGGATGAGCAGAAATAACTATTACTCTCATTTTAGTAAGTTATATTTTTATAAATTAATGTGTCATTCACTTCAAGTTCTGCTAATATCTTAACGATCTTTTCTGAAGCATTACCGTCTCCATATGGGTTGTACTTGGTGGCTACACCTGCAAGAAACTCATCATCAGTAAGCACTTTGTCTATAGCTCTTGATATTTCACTTTCTTCATTATTCACAAAAATAACATTACTTCCGCATGCTCTACCACGTTGTCTACTTCCTATGTTTATTGCTGGTAAACCCAAAGACGGTGCCTCAAGCAAGCCTGAACTAGAATTGCCTAAAAGGCAAGTAGCATGCCTTAACAGGTTTACATAAGTAATTCTGTCCAAATTTTGAAAAAGCATAAACTGCTCAGGATACTTAGCTGAATAATCTTTATAAGCTTCAACAATTGCGTAGTTTCCAGGATCAGAATTTGGATAATTAATAAAGCACTTAACTCCTGATTTTTGTATTGCTATTAGCGTTTCTTGTATGTGCTTTTCTTGGTCCTCTACTTCTGTAATAATTGAATGTTGGATAAGCACAAAATAGGCCTCATCGACAACATTAAAATCTAGTCGCTTACTTAGCTCTTCTTTAGAGACGTAAGGAGTATTTACAAATCTATCTAAGGCAGGATTTCCTACAACATTAATCCTCCACTCATCCTCACCCAATCTAATCAGATTCTCTTTATGAGCCTCAAGTGATGGAAAATGTAAATGTGCAAACTTGCTTGCTGCATATCTTACAGAATTATCAATATTGCCATCTTTGGCAATATCTCCTCCAAAGAAATGTGCAACTGCTATATTTAGAAAGGCTGCGGTCATCGTGACAGAAATAGCTTCTTCTCTATCACCTGCAACTAAAATAATATCTGGCTTTACCCTGAGAAAAGTTTGCGCTAGAGCAGGAATTTGATACCCAATTGAGGAAATTCTTCCAACTTTACTATTTGTGTCTAGTAAGTTGAAGATATAATCTTCAATCTTGAACCCATCATTTTCAACATAGCGGGCAGTATATCCGAAGTTATCAGATAAATGAGGTCCGGTTACGACAATACTAAAGTCAAATCGATTATCGTTTGCTAGCTTCTCATAAACAGAAACTAATAAATCATATTCAGATCGAGCACCAGTGACAGCTAATACCTTTTTCCTACGTTCCATTTTTAATATATATCTGAATCCCCCATAGAAAATTGCCAGTTATGGATCGTTTCAAAATGCTTTTCTTTCGACTCTAAGCTTCTAATTCCAAAGTATGTAATAGGTTTTTCCATAGTAAAGCCTAATTTCTCAGCCATAATATACTTAGGGTCATTTTGAGACAGCCAAAGATTAACTGAAGTAATCATTGTTGTATTCTTAGCTTCATAGTAGCTAAGAACTTTAGATACTAAACTTCTTATTAGTTCTACATCAGTAGGCACACAGAGTTCAACAATGTCAATTTCAGTAACTTTATCTAAGCTAGTGGAGGTTAAAAAAGTTTTTGCTACAGCATAGTACCTTTCATCTTCAACATCAACTTCGAAAATTATATATTTATTGGATGGATTGTTAACGTACCTCCACTCTAAATATTCTTTTGTCCTATTTACTGATACTACGTCTTTCCTCAGATTGGACAAAAAACTACTGTAGTGTGAAGTAGTAAAATTTTCTATTACTTCTATATTTTCATCACTTCCTCTCCTAAAACTTTCTACTTCAAGTTTCAATGTTGGTATAGCAGCAAGATCTTTCCATTTTAAATTTTTTATGAATCCATAATGAGAGTTCCTATTAGGAAAACCCCATACAGCAGTCACATTAAATTTCTCCTGTATTGTCTTATAAAGGCTTTCTGCTAAAGTTGTAAATATACCTCTTCCCGCATAGTCTGGATGTGTCATGGTTGTCATAGAGAGTGAAGTCAAGCTTACATCTCCATTCACAATAAGCTCTACAGGGGAAACCGCATAATGTCCAGCAAGCGTTTCACCATCCCACATGAGCTTAATCATAGGTTTGCTAACAGGATTATTCAAAAACCGCCACCTCCAGTATTCGACTGACATCTCCTGATTAAAGGCGAGTTTGAATAATTCCAGAATTTTAGGCTCATCACCTATTTTGTAATCAGTAACTTCCATAGCTTATTGTATATGTGACCAATCAAGTATTTCTCCCGCTTGTAATGGTTTGACAACTTTTCTACCTACTACTCTCGGAATATACATTGAAGAAATTCCACTACCAGGCCTTTTCACTTCTAAGTCAGACAAACCAATTTCATCGCCTACTTCTAAGTTGACCTTAACATGTAAACTTTTCCTTGCCAAATCCTTATTCTTCAACTCCGAAGATGTGGGCTCTTTCCTTCCATCACCATTAATAGCTTTTTCAATATTTCTAATTGCTGACACCATCGCCTTCAACTCATCCGGTTCAAGTGACGCTTTGTGATCTGGACCTGGAAGATCTCTATCAAGAGTAAAATGTTTTTCTATAACTTTTGCACCCAAAGCTACGGCCGCAACTGGTACTTCAATTCCCAAAGTATGGTCAGAATATCCGATATTAACTTTGAAGGCTTGCTGTATTGTTAGCATCGCATTTAAATTAACATCTTCATACTTTGTAGGATAGTCTGTGTTACAGTGCAAGACGGTGACCTTATCTAGATCTACTCCTTCCCCTTTTAGAACACTTAAGGCCTCCTCTATTTCACCTAAAGTTGCCATACCTGTTGATATAACTATAGGTTTGCGCTTTCGGGCAATGTGCTGGAGGTAAGGGAAATTTGTTATTTCACCAGAAGGTATTTTATAAAGATCTATTCCAAGTTGTTCCAAGAAATCTATGCTATCTTCATCAAAACCGGTTGATAAAAATTTAACTCCTTTTTGTTTTGCATATTTCAGCAACTCAACATGCATACTTTCTGTTAACTCCAGCTTTTTTAGCATGTTATACTGAGAATTCTCAATGCTATTACCACCTAGATTCTTCAATTGGTAATCAGCCTGCTTCGCTTCTTTGCTTACAAGTTTATCAGCCTTAAAAGTCTGAAACTTCACGTAGTCAACCCCAGCGTCAGCAGCAACATCAATAAGTTGTTTGGCTAACTGAATATCACCATTGTGATTTACACCAGCTTCGGCTATTATTACTGTTTTATTCATTTTTTCAACTCTACGGCAGGATTCCCTACCAAAATTAAATTATCTGGCACATCTTTCACCACCACTGCACCAGCTCCGATTATAACATTTTTCCCGATAGATGTCCCTTGTTTTACCACAGCATTTGCTCCTATAAAACTTCCTTCGCCAACACTTACATTACCAGCCAGCACGGCGCCAGGGGCAATATGTGCATAATCCCCAACTAAGCATTCATGCTCAACAACTGCACTTGTATTTATTATAGCCCCCATACCTATACTTGCCATTGGGTTAACTATTGCTCCTCCGGAGATAAAACTTCCATTGCCTACAGTAGAAAGCTTTGAAACTGATGCAGTAGGATGAATGACTGATATGCTGTGCATTCCCTGCTCAGTAAGATGTTTTGTAAGATTTCTCCGAGCGGAGTTGTTCCCTATACTCACAATAAAGCTTGCTTCTAAAGCGGCGAGTTTAGATAAAGTTGTTGCCTCCTGCTCATCTCCCAGATATACCAGATTGAAAGGGTTACATTTAGCCTCTACTTTGTCACAATATCCAACTATTTCGCCTCCCAGCATTTTTACAGTGTCTGCAATAACAAACGCATGACCAGAGTATCCGATGAGAACTATCCGCTGCATTGCTATAATCTAACGCTACTCGGAATATTTACTAACCGCTCTTCGATCCACGTACTCACACTTACATCGCCATGCAAATTATCCTGGAACATTGGCAGTTTGTGCATCAGAGTCCATGCAGGGCGCACCATAACGCCATTGCTGTTTGCCTCGGTTAAGAAAGCGTCTCTTGCTTCCTTACTTTCTAATAAAAGCACATTCAGCCAATAGTTTGCTTTTGCATCTGACTCCTCTGTCACAAATTCCACTCCCTCAACTCCTTCAAAGAAGAGCTTATACTTGGTAGCCAATTCCCGCTTATTTTCTAAAAAAGCACCTAGTTGCTCAAGTTGAGCACAGGCTAGTGCGGCATTCAGGTTTGGCATGCGATAATTATAACCTATATGGTCGTGGTTAAACTCCCATGCATGAGGAACCTTCGCTTGTGTTGTCAGGTGCTTTGCAAGCTTAGCTATAGCTTCGTTATTTGTTACCAGTGCACCTCCACCGCCACAGGTAACAGTTTTATTGCCGTTAAAGCTAAACGTTCCGACTAAACCAGTGGTACCAGTATGTTTGGTTTTATGATAGCTACCCAAGGATTCAGCAGCATCTTCGACGAGTGGAATATGCCACTCATCACATATTGCGGCTATTTTGTCTATATCACACGGAAAGCCAAAGCTGTGCATGGGCACGCAAGCAGCTATTCGTTTTCCCGTCTTCCTGTTGAAGGTAGCATTATTTTCCTTTCGCCCATTTTCCTGCAAGAAAGCTTCTAAACTAGCGGCAGATAGCCCTAAGTTATTTCTATCGATATCTAGGAATACAGGTGAAGCTCCTAAGTAGCTAATAGCGTTGGCCGTAGCAATAAAGGTTAAGTCTTGTGAGATAACTTCATCTCCTTGGGTGACACCTGCAACGATTAGAGCCATGTGCAAGGCTGCTGTTCCGTTGACAGTTGCCACAGCATACTTTGCCCCGGTTATTTTCTGCATCATCTCCTCAAAGCGATTAACATATGCCCCTACTGAAGACACGAATGTTGAATCGATTGCATCAACAACATACTTTCTTTCATTCCCGACAAAGCGCGGCTCATGTAGGGGAATAAAATTTTGCCCAGGAAACAGCTCCTTGATATAGCTGATTATATTACTGTACTTACTTGATGACGTCATAGTAATACTACAGTTTATATATTATAGATGTCTGCTTTGTACTGACGCAAGTTTTCCTTATTACGGAACCACTCAATCGTTTCGGCAAGACCTTCTTCCAAGGTATACTTCAAGCTCCAGTTCGTATTGCTCTTAATTTTAGCATTGGCGCCATACAAGCGGAATACTTCACTTTTTTCAGGTCTAAGGCGCACTTCATCCTGAATTATTCTAGCTTGTGGATTGATTTGATTGATCAGGCTCTGTGCTAAATCTCCAACAGAGATTTCAGACTCAGTTGCAATATTACAATCCTCGCCAATCAAGCTATCTGATTTCGCTATTTCAACAAATCCATTGGCTGTATCTTTCACAAACAGAAGATCACGTGTAGGCGTAAGATCGCCAAGTTTGATCTCTGTCTTTCCTTGTAACAACTGCGTGATGATAGTAGGAATTACCGCTCTAGCCGACTGACGCGGCCCATAAGTGTTGAACGGCCTTACAATAGTTAGAGGCAGGTTGAAACTCCTGTAAAAGGAATCGGCAATACAGTCTGCTCCGATCTTAGAGGCTGAGTACGGTGATTGAGGCTGCCTAGGGTGCTTCTCGTCGATTGGAATATATTGTGCAGTACCGTAGACCTCTGAGGTAGATGTTACCAGAACTCGTTCTACGCCCAGATCTTTGGCTGCCTGAACAATGTTTAGTGTACCTTTCACATTGGTGTCAATGTAGCTGTCTGGTGAGTGATAGCTAAAAGGAATGGCAATCAAAGCGGCCAGGTGGAAAACAACCTCTATGTCTTTCATTGCTGTACGAACCCCATTAGGATCACGTACATCTCCAGCAAAAATTTCAATTTGGGATAGTTTCTCCTTAGGAAGTGAATCAAGCCAGCCCCAGCTATTGAATGAATTGTAATAGACAAATGCTCTTACACTACAGCCTTCCTCTAATAATCGCTCTACTAAGTGGCTTCCAATAAAACCGTCTGCTCCCGTAACCAAAACTTTTTTATTGCTTATTTCCATTTCTTATTGTTATATATGCGTCTGTTCAAGCAGCCAGTTAGGTAATATCAAAGCTTCAAAACCAATGCACCTTTTAAAATAAAGTTAAAGAACCATCACCGGATTTGGCAACAAAATAACAGTACTGGCAAACCGCAAAGGTACCTTTAACATCTGAGATATTTAGATATTACTGTAAAAATATCGTGGAATTAGCAATTTAGTAATAGCTTGTAGAGGTGTATTACACAGATAAAGCCGATGAATGTTGAGTTCTGTCAAATATTGCTTTTAGAAACTGTAACTCCTTTAGCATAAGACTACGGTGCTTAAAAAACAATTACTTAGAGTTCTGACTCCTATCTGCAGTTATCAGCCCCTTTTATCGTATGCCAAAATTCTTAACAATGTGAGCATTGGTAAGGCTGCCTTTGTAGATGTAGACTCCGCTGCAGTAGTACTCCTTCATGATAGCCTCATAACGTCGACATACTTAGTGGAGTCTTCGGTAAAGATGTTGCCATTTGCCTGTGAAGTACGTGTGATATCACTTGGGTGAAGTACGTGTGATATCACTAGGGGTACACGATAGTGAATAATGTTATACATATAATAAACAGGCGCTAATACTATGGAGTCTCAGAAGTTCCTAAGCAATTTAGAGTCTATACATGTATTAATAATACTTGAGTCCGGACCGGTTTGCTACCAAACTCTCCCATACCACACATATAACCTGCCCCTGATAAACTTCCGAAGTACCAGTCACCAAATAGGCTTTCTCATTTTTCCTGTTACCGCTATGAGAAGCAATAGGCTAGACGCCTACTGCTTTAGTTTCTCATTCAGTAGTTCAGAGTCTTAGGCTTTGCAACCAATAATTTTGTGGCGCTACTTCTAATTCTATTGAAAAACAAACTACATCTAGTTCACCTGTGAGACTGTTTTTGCGCATCCAAATGTTTAAATTATTTCTAGTAAAAATACCCAAAAGTAGGTATAGGTTTGATCAATTTAAATTTAGATTATTGTATAAAATTTATAATTAATTAAATCCATAAAGAATAATTTCTTTTGCACACTCAGTTACTTCTTTATTAGTTTTATCAATATTAAGCTTTTAGCTAAACAGCTGCTGCTCTTCTTCTAGGTCCCAGCTTTTGCATGGGTATTCTTATGCTTTTAAATCTATTTCATCTTTAACTCTATTACGCTTATGATGCACTTATACCACCTCCAGAATTTATATACAGTGTACAAAAGCAGGTACACCCGTTGGAAAATCAGCCTTTGGGGAATAGCTTTGCTGATTTTAGTTCAATCCACTTATAACATAGCACATGCACAGACGGAAGGGTTATTTGACACCTACACTGTGGTGCCGAATGCGACATTAATATCTGCCGGCTGCGTCCAAATCACCAAAATTAGAGAGTATAAGCAAGCTGGATCTGCTTGGAACAACACTGCTATAAATTTAAATAATAGCTTTGACTTCACTTTCGAAACTCAGCAGTGTGGAGGAGCTGATGGCATGCTCTTCATACTTCAAAATGATGGGTTATCTGCACTAGGGGGGAGAGTGGATCTTGCTACTCAGGAGGCGCTAGGAGGTGATTTAGGTTACTACTTTTCGCCGGATGGAACGTTCGACCAATCATTGGGAGTAGAGCTTGACATCTGGAATAATGGCGGTTGGAATATCACAAACGGGTATTGGGATAAGTCGGGAAGCCACATGGCTTTAGTTAAAAACGGCTCTCCCAGGCCTCTTCCTCTAACTTCTACAACTGTGGCTTATGCTGAAGTGGATCCGAAGCTTTCTACACCCACGGCATGCCCTAGTCGTTTGCTTAGAGTTACCTGGAACAGTGCTACAAAAGTAATGGAAGTTTATTTAGATGGAATTCTAAGGTTCTCTTATGTAGATGATGTTGTTGCTAAAATATTCGGGGGTAATCCAATCGTGTACTTTGGCTTTGCGGGTGCTACCGGGGCTTCTACATCCACACAGACTTTCTGCAATAGAGGCCTATATTATAAGTCAGTAGCGATTACAGAATTAAGTTCCCGCTCCTACTGCGCAGGTGCTACAATAGAAGTTCCTGTTACAACCACAGGATCATTTGGTTCAGACAATCTGTTTACTGCCCAACTATCTGATGCTGCTGGTTCCTTTACAACTCCTATAACATTGGGGCAACTCAATAGTGCTTCTCCGGGAATAATTCAAGGTATTGTCCCACAAGGAACGCCAGCCGGAACAGGGTATAAAGTTAGGGTAGTTAGCTCTGAGCTTTCCAGCGAAGGCATCGTTTATGAGCATAACTTAACTATAAACGGTTTGTCAACAGTAGCCGCCATAAGTGGTGATGGTGCTGTATGCGTTGGCTATACAATGAGACTAAGCAATGAAACGGCAGGTGGTAAATGGAGCAGCGATGATTTGTCGATAGCAACAGTCAATGAAATAACGGGTGAGGTTACTGGTGTGTCTGCTGGTAATGTGAACATCAACTACACTGTATCAAACAGCAGCAACACAGGCTGTGAAACCAGTGTAAGTAAAGCAATAGCTGTACAGACTTTGGATGAGGGTAAGATTATGGCATTTGATAAAAGCAATGCCCCTGCCACAACAGTTGCCATTGGTACCGCCATAGCACCGTCTAGTTCTCAATATAGTTTGGCTAATTCAAACGCAACATCCTTCGAATGGGCAGTGACTTACTCTGAGAACGGCAATCCTATAAGCATAACTGCTAAAGGAGGCTCCGTAACTCCATCTGGGAGTTCTTCTGCCGGAACTGTGACTGTGATATGGCCCACAGATGAAGCCAGGATATATAAGATTACAGCAACTTATAGGAACTCCTGCATCAAGACAACCGAGATACTTGTTGCGGTATATGACCCTAATGGTGGCTTTGTAACAGGTGGAGGTTGGTTTGATTCGCCAAGCGGCGCCTATACACCAGGGAACACTACAGATGAAGATCTTATTGGGAATGCTAATTTTGCCTTCGTCTCTAAGTATAGAAAGGGAAGTTCCACTCCTGAAGGAAACACTGAGTTTCAATTTAATGCAGGAAACCTTAGGTTCAAGAGCAGCGCCTATGCCAAAGAGTCGTTGGTGGTGGGTGGCGCCAAAGCCAAATATAGTGGAAAAGGCACCGTAGCCAGCGAGCCAGGCATTGAATATTATTTCTTTGTGTCAGTTATAGATGGCGATATCAACAACACGGGTAAAGATAGGTTTAGAATCAAAATCTGGAGAATGGTAGATAATGGAGAAGTAGTTCTTTACGATAATAATTCAGGGGCTGGAACTGATGAGGACCCTTCTATTGAAAGAACAGCAATTGGTGGCGGCTCCATTATGATTCATGAGGTTAAGAAGGTAAGTACTGGCGTTGTTGCTAAGAACCTTTCGATTAGCGGAAGTGCACTTCCAGAGGCAGCAGGACTCCACAACTATCCTAACCCATCTGTTGGTGCAACTACTATTGCTTTCACTGTTGAAAAGGAGGAGAACTTTACACTAGAGGTGTATGACATGAGAGGATCACTAGTGAGAAAAATTGCAACTGGAAAAGCAGAAGCAGGTAAGTATTATGAGTATGAGTTCAATTCTTCTAAAATGGCAGACGGTGTTTATCTTGCCAGATTGGTTACAAGCTCAAGAACCCAAAGTCATAAAATGATTATCAAGAACTAAGTATAATAAAGCTAACACACCCACTTTACAAGGCTGCCTCTGTGCTCTGCTTCTTATGTGGAGGGTGTGTTAGCTTTATAAACAAGGGGTTAGTTAATTGTTCGAGGGCCGCAAGCATGTTCTTAAAGTTATAAAAAATAAACCAATACACAGAAGCACCCGGCAACCCTATAGACATTATACAGGTGTCATGAGAAATCTAGCGCACTAAAGCCTACGTTTTTAACCCTAGAGAATTGAAAAGCTTATCCCATTTCTTCATTACTTCTCCAATTTCGAACCTTTTAACATTAAGCCTTCCTCTTTGCCCCATCTCCATTCGCATAATTGGTTTCTCAATCAAGCTACAAATAGCCTCGGCAAAAGAAGCTTTATCATTGAGCTTGATAAGAAAGCCATCTCCTTCATCATGTATTATATTCCTAGGCCCATATGGGGAATCATAACTAACTACAGGTAATTCATTCCGCATAGCTTCCAATATTGCCATGGAAAAACTTTCTGTTCTTGAAGTTAGAGCAAATATAGAAGCCTTGGCCAACTCTAGTTCTACCTCGTTTGTGATACCAGTTAAATAGACAGCATCTTCTAAAGCTAGCTCAGTTATTTTATTCTTCAATTTCAGTAACTGAGATCCTTCTCCAACTATCTTTAATTTCCATTCAGGATGAACTTTATATACCTCGAAAAAGATTTCAATCAAATGATCATACTGTTTTATAGGCGTAAGCCTTCCAATTGAAATAATAACTTTTTCCCGGCTTTGAAAGAAACTACTTTCAGTTGCTTCTAATTTTATTGGGTTGGGTATTTCTACACTTTTGCCTTCTGGCCCAAACTTAATTTCATCTTTGTTAAGTGCTACATATGCATCATAGAATGTCAAAAAACACCTTTTGAAATTTTCATATATACTCCTAATGGATAGGGATACAGGAGTACATAAAGGTTCATATTTCGACAGATGCTCTTCTTTTATAGACTTCGTGGCTTTTCGTAAGAACGGAAACAAAAAGTACTCCAAGCCGCAATTGGCAACAAGCACCACATCAGGCTTAGAATTGTTGATAAACTGGAACAGCCTTATGAAGTGGAGCGGCAGTAATGACAAATTATAAAACGACCTTAAAGATCCCTTCGACTTATAAGGTATATCTAAATCAATTAATTTTACTGTTCTTTCGAGGGTATAAAAGGGTGCCCTTCCTCTTTGAGCGTAAGTAGCAATTTCAACCAAATACCCTCTTTGAACCCACGCATTAGCCTTATCAGTTAGCACCCGCTCCAAACCTCCCGCAACGGCAATTTGATTTGTGTAATACACTATTTTCATGAGTGTATAAGGTTTTGGAAGTTATTTTTGCAAAATGCTTTTTGAAGGACTATTTAATCAACAATAAAAATCTATAGTTCATGCCTCACTAATACATGAACCTGCAAGCACACCTGTGTATAATACTCTTAGCAGATTTCCTTCCCAGTTGCATTGATAAAGATAAGTATAGCAGCAGAGATCTAAAAGTAAGATCTTTCGTATTATAACTCCTAATTCCGCACCGCAATCATAAGCCCCAACTCCTTGTACCGCATACCAAATTTCTTAGCAATATGGCCGTTGGTGAGGCTGCCTTTGTAGATGTAGACGCCGCTGCGGTAGTGCTCGTTCATGAACAGTACTTCGTTGATGCCACCATACTTGGAGTACTCGGTGAAGATGGGGGTAAAGATGTTACTAAGGGCCTGTGAGGCCGTACGGGGCACCCTGGATGGGATGTTGGGTACGCAGTAGTGGATGATGTCATACTTGCGGTAGGTGGGGCGGGAATGCGAGGTGATTTCTGATGTCTCGAAACAACCGCCTTGGTCAATGCATACGTCGATGATGATGGAGCCGGGGCTCATCTGGGCCACTACGCCTTCTTCCACCACGCACGTAATCTGCCCTTCCTCCGAAACAAAAGCGCCTATCACCACATCGGCCTGCTTAATTTCACTGTACATCACTGCTTTGTCAAGAGTGGACGTGAAAATCTGAGAGCCGACGTTGTGCTTCAGGCGACGCAGTTTATAGATGTGGTTGTCAAAAACACGTACCTCTGCTCCCATACCCAAGGCTGCCCGGGCGGCATATTCGGCCACAGTGCCAGCGCCAAGTATAACTACTTTGGTAGGAGCCACACCCGTGATACCTCCAAGTATAATTCCTTTGCCTTCGTTGCTGCTGCTCAAGTATTCTGCGGCTACCAGCATCACAGTACTACCGGCAATTTCGCTCATAGCACGCACTACTGGCTTCGCCTCGGATTTGTCGCGCAGCAGCTCGAACGAGATGGCGTTAATCTTTTTGCGCAGCAGCGCGTTGATGTAGTCGGATGTCAGGTTGCCAAAGTGAAGGGCGGAAATCAGCGTCTGGCCGGGGCGCAGGTACTCGATCTCGTCGTAGGTGGGTGGAGCGATCTTCAGGATAATGTCAGCCTCGTATACTTCGTCGGTGGCGTACACTATTTTGGCGCCTGCCTCGGAATATTCGTGGTCGGAGTATTTAGAGGGACTGCCGGCTCCTGTCTCTATGCGGATCCGATGGCCTTGGTCGGTGAGTTGCTTTACAGCGTCAGGTGTGAGACCTATACGGTTCTCCTGGAACGACGACTCCTTCGGGATGCCAATAAATAAGTTGCGGCGCCTGTCTTCCACCGCCAGCATTGACTCTTTGGGATACAGCGCCTGGCTTGTGGCTATCTTTCCTAACTCTACGGCAAACTTCTCCGTCATACTTCGTTTGTTACAAACTATCCAATATTATTATACTGCTCCATCCGGCATAGCAGACATTCAACTGCGTAAAGTCCCCCTTCGAAGGGGGCAGGGGGATGATTACACCTGCGAATCAGCTACAAAAGCTCTAATCGTGCGCTCCACGTTTGACAAATCCTTCATTACCTCCTCATCTGTAAAACGCAGTACTGTAAACCCTAAGTTAGACAGTACTTCATCCCGTTCCTGGTCTTCTACTGTTTTGAAATTATGTGAATAGCCATCTACCTCTATTATCAGCTTCAACTCTTTACACATAAAATCGGCTATATAATTCCCGATTGGTCGCTGACGTAGAAAACCATATCCAGTCTTTCCTTTGCTCAATACTTCGCACCACAACCTGATCCCTGCTTTGGTAGCGTCAGAACGAAGACTTCTGGCAAAAGGCTTTAGGTGCTTGTTGTAAAAATTATTTTGCTCCATTGCGAAAGACAAGCCTAAGTTTTCATCCCCCTACCCCTTTCAAAGGGGGACTTTCTTCTTATATTAATTCTATACTTTGCTTATCCTCACCGTTCTCTCCACGCCGTCCTCTCCTACTTCCAGCTCCAACAAAAGGTAATGTTCAGGCAGCAGGTTTGGGATCATTGAGGGCCATTCGATCAGGCATAGCTTACCAGATTCTAAATACTCGAGCACGCCAATGTCGAGCGCCTCGCGTTCTTCCTGTATCCTATAAAAATCGAAATGGTAAATAAGTTTCCCGGCGGCGCCTTCGTACTCGTTTACAAGGGCAAAGGTAGGGCTGCTGACGTTCTCCTGCACGCCCAACTGCCGGCAAAGTTCTTTGATTAGCGTTGTTTTTCCAGCGCCCATCTGCCCTTCAAACAATATGACAGGTGCTGTGACAGCCTCCCTTAGAAGCACAGAAGCCGCCGCTGGCAAATCTTCCAACGACGACATCTTGATTTGTGCTCGTTCAACTCCTGTGCTATACATTCTTCGGTGTTAGCGTTATAAACGGTATGATCACTTCCTCCAGCGATATCCCCCCATGCTGGAAGGTATCTTTGTAGTAGTTCACATAATAGTTAAAGTTATTCGGATAGGCGAAGAAGTAGTCCTCTATCGCAAATACAAACGTAGTGGAAACGTTGGCTTTAGGCAAGAAAAATCGCTCAGGTTTCGGCACCGTGAACACATCTTTGTCGGTATAGCCCAGGTTCTTGCCGTGCTTGTAGCGCAGGTTGGTGTTGGTGTTGCGGTCTCCGATGATTTTAAAGGGCTTTTTCACACGTATGGTACCGTGATCGGTGGTGATGATGAGCTTGCCTTTTTTATCCGCAATGGCCTTCAGCGTATCAAACAAAGGCGAGTGCAGGAACCACGATTTGGTAATAGAGCGGTACGCTGATTCGTCCGGGGCCAACTCGCGCACCATATTGCTGTCGGTACGGGCATGGGAGAGCATGTCCACGAAGTTATACACGATCACGTTCAGCTTGTTGTTGTCGAGGTTGCTGAACTTGCCGAGCAGGTCCCTTCCGGCGGCCACATTCGTAATTTTATGGTAACTGTGCTTGTCGGCCACCTTGTTCTGCTGAAACTGAATGTCCAGAAAATCGGCTTCGTGCAGGTTCTTGCCTTCTTCCTCGTCATCGCCTACCCACATGTTCGGGTATTTTTTGGCAATTTCAGTTGGCAGCATCCCCGAGAAAATAGCGTTTCGGGCATAAGCCGTGGTGGTGGGAAGTATGGAATAGAACATTTCCTCCGAATCCACGGTGAAGTAGTCCAATATGAGCGGCTCCAATACCTTCCACTGATCGTAGCGCAGGTTGTCGATCAGCAGGAAGTATACGGGGCGCTCTGTTTCCTTCATGATCGGGAACACACGCTTCTTAAACAGCTGGTGCGACATCAGCGGCGCATCCTCGTCCTCGTCGTTTATCCAATCCTCGTAGTTGTCCATGATAAAACGAGCAAAGTTGGAGTTCGCCTCGTCTTTCTGCATGTTGATGACGTCGGCCATACTTTTGTTTTCCGTCTCGTCGATCTCCAGCTCCCAGTACACCAGCTTCTTATAGATATCGGCCCACTCCACCGAGCTTAGGCGCTCGCCAAACGACATGCCCAGCTGCCGGAAGTCACGCTGATAGCTCATATTCGTTTTCTCGCTCACGAGGCGCTTGTTGTCGAGCAACTTCTTTACGGACAGCAATATCTGGTTCGGGTTGAGCGGCTTGATGAGGTAATCGGAGATGCGGGAGCCAATGGCTTCCTCCATAATGTGCTCCTCCTCGCTCTTGGTGATCATGATGACAGGTACGGTGGGGCGTATGTTCTTCAGCTCTGTGAGTGTCTCCAACCCGCTTATTCCGGGCATGTTCTCGTCCAGAAACACGATGTCGAAAATCTTGTCTTTGAACTCCTCAATGGCGTCTGATCCGCTGTTT
The DNA here is from genome assembly GCF_001611675.1 of Pontibacter akesuensis. Taxonomy (NCBI): domain Bacteria; kingdom Pseudomonadati; phylum Bacteroidota; class Cytophagia; order Cytophagales; family Hymenobacteraceae; genus Pontibacter; species Pontibacter akesuensis. The sequence goes on from NZ_CP014766.1 coordinate 771,886, forward strand.
ACTGGGGTAATGTCGTAGCCGCGGTCTTCCAGGAAAAGGATGTGCGGCTTGAGCAGGTCGATCTCATCATCGGCCCATAAAATATTGTATCTTTGCATAGTTTTATACTTAGTTAGCGTAGTTATACACGTTGTAATTCTCTAATAAGTTAGAAGCCGAAGCGTTAAAAGGTTTTTGCAGGTTTAAAGCTGCCGTTTCCTCCATTGCTGCAGAGCGAATAGTGTCATTCTAAAATATATTTCGCTCCTGAACGGCAAACAGTGTGCCTGAAAATTTATCCCTGCTTCAGATTTATACTTACCATACGAAACCCTATTGTTCAGTGAACAAGAAAAAAATATTCAACGACCCTGTCTACGGGTTCATCACGGCCCCAACAGAGCTTACCTTTGATATCATCGAGCACCCTTACTTCCAGCGCCTGCGCCGTATCAAGCAGCTTGGCCTGACGGAAATGGTGTACCCGGGGGCACTGCATACCCGCTTCCACCATGCGTTGGGAGCCATGCACCTGATGGACACGGCCCTGCAAACGCTGCGCAGTAAAAATAACGAAATTAACGATACCGAATTTGAGGCATCGCTTGTCTCTATCCTTTTGCACGATATCGGCCATGGCCCCTTCTCCCATGCCCTGGAGACGGCCATCTTCAAAAATGTACACCACGAGCACCTCTCGCTGCACATCATGCACATGCTTAACGCGCATTTTGACGGAAGATTGAGCCTGGCCATCGATATCTTCAAAGATAACTACGAGCGTCGTTTCTTTCACCAGCTTGTTTCGAGCCAATTGGACGTGGACCGCCTCGACTACCTGAACCGCGACAGCTTCTACACAGGTGTTTACGAGGGCAAGATAGGTGCTGACCGCATCATCAAGATGCTGGATGTGGCCAACGACAAACTGGTGGTGGAAGAAAAGGCCATTTATAGTATAGAGAATTTCCTGGTGAGCCGCCGCCTGATGTACTGGCAGGTATACCTGCACAAAACCGTGATCAGTGCCGAACACATGGTGCTGCGCGTGGTGCAGCGGGCACGGGAGCTGATGCAGAACGGTGTAGACGTACCCGCCAGCCCCTGCCTGCAGTTCTTCCTGGCCTCAGACCTGACGATGGATGATTTTAAAAACGACAAGCGCATACTGGAGCGCTTCGTGTCGCTCGATGACCACGACGTATGGAGCGGCATTAAATTGTGGGCCACGCACCCCGATTTCATACTTTCGTACCTGGCCCAAAGTATCCTGAACCGTAAACTCTTCAAAGTATACATTTCCAGTAACTCCATTGAAGAGGACATGCTGCTGGGCATCAGCGAGCTCGTGCAGGAGAAGTATAAAATATCCGAAGAGGACGTGAAATACCTTATGATCTCGGGCAAAATCAGCAACAACGCTTACGATGTGGAGGGCCAGACCATCGACATGCTCACTAAAACAGGCTACGTGGTGGATGTAGCCGAAGCCTCTGACCTGCCCAACATCCGGGCTCTGAGCTATAAAGTGGAGAAGCACTTCGTTTGTTACCCGAAGGAAGTGGCGCATTAAGGTTACCCCTCCCCAGCCCTCCCCTAAAAACAGGGGAGGGAATTAGGCTGAAGCTCCGTCAGCGGTGGCTATTTGACTGGGGAATTATCAGCAAGAGTAAAACATCCCCTGCCCCCTTCAAAGGGGGACTTGGCATAAGTTGCGGCTAGTTGAACTGATTCCAGTCCTTGGGTGGGGGTAGGGGCCCTCGAAAAAGAGCGACTTTGGAGTTTTTCGGTCCCGCGGGAGCGGGATTGCGAAGCGCAGCGAGCAAAGAAAAGGTCCTAGCGCAATGCCCTTACCGAGGGCCCCTACCCCAGCCGTGAGCGCTCCAAAGTTAGAGGTGAAACAGTAGGTTTCTGGGAGCTGGAGGATAAGCAGCAGCTAGAAGGGATAGCTTAGGTTCAAGTTGCACCTAGCCTAAGCAGTTAAAGGCACAAGCGGACGCTTGCGCCATAGGCCAAACATCCCGCCCATCCATTCACCCCACAAATCCTGATTCAGACAATTTCTGGCTCCTCTCAGCCAAACTATATTCTAAAAATGGATGTGACGGGCGGCAAGATTTTGTTAAGTTTGCACCCCCATAGCATTAGCGTTTTTAAGTTTTTGCTCTAATTTTACAAAATGGAATTTACTGTTCAACAGATAGCTGAACTGCTTCAGGGCACGGTAGAGGGAGATAGTTCTGTCAAGGTCAGCACTTTAGCAAAAATTGAAGAAGCCCAGGCTGGCGCTCTTGCGTTTCTATCGAACCCGAAGTACGAGGCATATCTATACAGCACCAGTGCCAGCGCGGTAATCGTTTCTGACAAACTGGAGCTTAAAAAAGCGACTGCTGCCACGCTCATCCGCGTATCAGATCCCTATTCCAGCTTTTCTACCCTATTACATTACTACCACACCGCCCTACTAGCCTCTAAAACGGGCGTAGAAGAACCTTGCTTCATGGGCCAGGGCAGCCAGATAGGCGAAAACCATTACCGTGGCGCCTTCTCCTACATCGGTGCGAACTGCAAGATTGGGGCAAATGTGCGCATTTTCCCGCAGGTATACATTGGCGACAATGTGCAGATAGGCGACAACACCACCATTTTTGCCGGCGTTAAACTATACACCAACACCGTTGTGGGAAGCAATTGCACCATCCACTCCGGTGCTGTGCTTGGCAGCGACGGCTTTGGCTGGGCGCCACAGCCGGATGGCACGTACAAAGCAGTTCCGCAGATCGGCAACGTTATTCTGGAGGACGATATTTCTATTGGGGCCAATACCGCCATCGACTGCGCCACCATGGGCTCTACGCTTATCCGAAAAGGAACGAAGATCGACAACCTGGTGCAGATCGCGCACAACGTGGAGATCGGTTCTGATACCGTTGTGGCCTCGCAAACAGGCATTTCAGGCTCCACCAGGGTCGGGAACAACTGCGTTATTGCAGGCCAGGTGGGCATTGTAGGGCATATTACCATCGCCAACAAAACCACAGTCGGGGCGCAATCCGGCGTTTCTAAATCCATCAAGCAGGAAGGTACCATCATACAGGGCTCTCCCGCATTCGATTACAAGCAGAACCTACGGGCTATGACGGTTTTCCGAAAACTACCTGATCTTCAGCGCGAAATCGAGCTGTTAAAGGAGAAGGTATAGCGCTACGGGCAGCAAAGTGGAATCCATTAGTTTCTGGATAAAAATTGGCAATAGCTTATATAATATCTTAAGTTTGCAGGGCAAGGGCACCACCCAAGGCATGCTGCAACAATTACAACGGCAGCTCTTTAGCTGCCGCTCCTGTTATTCAAAGGCGAGTATTAAATACGACTACAGATACGTTAATGAACGATAAACAGCACACCATTACAGCTCCGGTAACTGTATCGGGCATTGGGTTGCACACCGGCGTGGTGTCTAATATGACGTTTAAACCGGCAGCCATCAACCACGGGTATAAATTTCAGCGCATTGACTTGCCGGGGCAGCCTATCGTGGCCGCCGATGTGGAGAATGTGGTGGACCTTTCGCGTGGCACGACCATTGAGCAAAATGGTGCCCGCGTAAATACCGTGGAGCATACGCTGGCTGCGCTGGTGGGCCTGCAGATCGATAACGTGCTGATTGAGCTGGATGGTCCTGAGCCTCCGATTATGGACGGTTCGTCCATTGAGTTCGTGAAAGCCCTGCAGAGCATTGGCCTTCAGGAGCAGAACGCTCTCCGCAACTACTTTGAGATTCCCAAAGGCCTTAGTTATATTGATGAGGCACGCGGTGTGGAGATCGCTGCCCTGCCGCTGGACGACTACCGCCTGACGGTAATGGTGGATTATAACTCCCCTGTGTTGGGTAGCCAGCACGCCTCTATCACCGACATCAACCAGTTTGAAAAGGAGATTGCCTCCTGCCGTACGTTTGTGTTTTTGCATGAGCTGGAAATGCTCTACAAGCAGAACCTGATCAAAGGCGGCGACCTGGACAATGCCATCGTGATTGTGGACCGTGTGGTGCAGGACGACGAACTGACGCACCTGTCGGCTTTGCTGAAGAAGCAGAAAGTGGAGGTGAAGAAAGAAGGCATCCTTAACAATACCGAGCTGCGCTTCAAGAACGAACCTGCCCGGCACAAGCTGCTCGACCTGATAGGTGATTTAGCTTTGATTGGCCGCCCGATCAAAGGCCAGATCCTGGCTGCACGCCCGGGCCACGCAGCGAACATTGCTTTCGCCAGAAAGGTGAAAAAGATGATTCATGAGGCTTCTATCAAAAACGTGCCGACGTACGACCCGAAGAAAAAACCGGTGATGGATATCAATCAGATCGCAGCTACCCTGCCGCATCGCTATCCGTTCCTGCTGATAGATAAGATCATCCACCTAGACGAAACCACGGTTACGGGCGTTAAGAACATAACCATGAACGAGCCATTCTTCCAGGGCCACTTCCCGGGCAACCCCGTGCTGCCGGGCGTGATACAGATAGAGGCAATGGCTCAGACAGGCGGTATCCTGGTGCTGAACACCGTAGAAAATCCCGACGATTACTGGACATACTTCCTGGGCATAGATAAGTGCCGCTTTAAGCGCAAAGTGGTTCCGGGTGATACCATAATTTTTAAATGTGAGTTGCTGGCCCCCGTGAAACGCGGCATTGCCAAGATGAGCGGCCAGGCCTTTGTAGCCGGCCAACTGGTAATGGAAGCAGAAATGTCGGCAAGTATAGTAAAGAAAGACGCATGAATCAGCCATTAGCATACGTACACCCAGAGGCTAAAATTGCACAAAATGTAGTGATAGAGCCGTTTGCCACCATTCACAAGAACGTGGAAATCGGCGAAGGCACCTGGATTGGCTCTAATGCCGTGATCATGGAAGGCGCACGCATCGGCAAGAACTGCAAGATCTTCCCGGGTGCGGTGATTTCTTCAATTCCCCAGGATCTGAAGTTTGCCGGTGAGGTAACAACCGCGTTTATTGGTGATAACACTGTGATACGCGAGTTTGTAACCGTAAGCCGCGGCACCATCGACAAGATGCGCACTGTGGTGGGCAGCAACTGCCTGGTGATGGCTTATGCACACGTAGCACACGACTGCACTATAGGTGACAGCTGCATCATTGGCAATGCCGTGCAGATGGCCGGCCATGTGGATGTGGGTGATTTTGCCATTATCAGTGCCACCAGCGCCATTCACCAGTTCGTGAAGGTTGGCTCGCATTCATTTATCTCCGGTGGTTCGCTGGTGTTGAAGGATGTTCCTCCGTTTGTGAAGGCTGCGCGTGAGCCACTTTCCTATGCGGGCATCAACTCCATTGGCTTGCGCCGCAGAGGGTACGTGAGCGAGCAGATCAACGACATTCAGCACGTGTACCGCCTGCTGTTCCTGAACGGCCTGAACAATAGCCAAGCCCTCGACAAGATTGAAGTGGAGCTTTCACCGAGCCGTGAGCGCGACGAGATCATCAACTTCGTTCGTAACTCCGGCCGCGGCATTATAAAAGGGTACTTCGCAAAAGATGCAAATTAACCTAACAGGCTTAGGTAAACGCTACAACTACGAGTGGATTTTCCGGAACCTGACTTACACCTTCAAGTCAGGCACCTCTTATGCCATATTGGGGCATAACGGTTCCGGGAAATCCACTCTTCTAACTATTATTGCCGGGCACAACCTGTCCAGCGAAGGAGAGCTTTCTTACGCCGTAAACGGCAAAACCATTCCACCCGAAGCGGCATACCGCCACTTGTCGCTGACGGCTCCCTACCTGGAACTGATCGAGGAATTTACCTTGCTGGAGATGCTGGACTTTCATACCCGCTTCAAGCCACTGCGCCAGAACCTCTCCACCGAAGCACTCATCGACCGCATGGGCCTTCTGAAATCGAAGCACAAGTATGTAAAGGATTTCTCGTCGGGCATGAAACAGCGCCTGAAGCTTGGGCTGGCTATTTACTCGGACACTTTCCTCCTGCTGCTCGATGAACCCACCACCAACCTGGATCAGGAAGGCGTGGCCTGGTATCAGGAGCATGTGGCGGAAAACAAGGCAGGTCGGCTGATCATCGTCGGCTCCAACATCCAGCACGAGTATGGCTTCTGCGATGAGCAACTGCGCATCTCTGACTATCACGTTGTTCGTTGATCGTTTTTCGTTGCTCGCTTTTCGTATTTCGGGCTATAATAGAATTGATATTTGGCGAAGTGTTCCCCTTTGCTATACTTATACTTCCTTACAGCAAAATTTCAACTTGTGGTAAACAGGAGGCCAGTTTTAAACTGGAGGAAGTATAAACCAGCTTCTGTTGATGTGGCTCGCTGTTGATACACGTTCCCTTGGCTTCGCCCCGAAACACAAAACACGAAAAACGAACGTCAAAAACACTACCAATTTAGCCCGAAGCTGCCTAACTTTGTAAACACACAAAACGCATACTATGGGACGCGCATTTGAATTTAGAAAAGCCCGTAAGTTTAAACGCTGGGATAAAATGTCGAAGGCCTTTACGCGCATCGGCAAAGAGATTGTAATGGCCGTAAAGGAAAGCGGCCCTAGCCCTGATACCAATTCTCGCCTGCGTACGGCCATCCAGAACGCCAAAGGCGTGAACATGCCGAAGGACCGTATTGAGGCGGCCATCAAGCGTGCATCCTCCAAAGAAGAGAAAGATTACGAGGAGATTGTATACGAAGGGTACGCACCGCATGGCATCGCCGTGGTAATTGAATGTGCCACCGATAACCTGAACCGCACCGTAGCCAACGTACGCATGCACTTCTCGAAGGGCGGCGGTTCACTGGGCAAAACCGGCTCGCTCGATTTCATGTTTGACCGCAAAGGCATCTTCAAAATACCGGCGGAGGGCGTGAACCTGGAAGAGCTGGAGTTAGAATTAATTGACTTTGGCGCAGAGGAAATTTACGAGCACGAAGGCGAGATCATCATTGAGACACCTTTCACCGAGTTCGGTAACATGCAGAAGGGCCTGGAGGAAAAGGGTATTGAGGTAGCCAGCGCCGATGTGCAGCGCATTCCTACTACGCGAACCGAATTGACGGAAGAGCAGGAAGAGGAAGTGCTGGGCCTGATTGAACGCTTTGAGGAAGACGACGACGTGCAGGCGGTTTACCACAACATGGCTTAATAATAGAAACAACTCATTTAGTGGCTGCTCATGGCGAAAGTTTGGGCAGCCATTTTTTTTAAAGCTCCCGCAGCTTTTACAACCATATTCTACACTTTATGCTCCTATACATACTCTTTGTAGCTGGTTTTGTACTTCTGATTAAGGGTGCCGATGTATTGGTAGATGGTGCCTCCTCTATCGCCAAACGCTATGGCCTACCCGACATGGTGGTGGGGCTTACGATTGTCTCTTTCGGTACCTCCATGCCGGAGCTGATCGTGAACGTGCTGGCCAGTATACAGGGGCAGCCGGAGTTAGCCATCGGCAACGTGTTTGGCAGCAATGTCGCCAACCTGCTGCTTATACTTGGAGTAACGGCCATCATTTGTCCGCTGCCCATCAAGCGCAACACCATACTTACCGAGATTCCCTTTTCGCTGATCGCTACCCTTTTGGTTGGGTTCCTAGCAAACGCCACGCTGTTTCAGAGCAAAGAAGGCCTGTCAATCGGCCGCCTGGATGGAGCTATCCTGCTGTTCTTTTTCTTCCTGTTTATGGTGTATATCTACAACATCGCCAAGACAAACAAAGACGAGGTACTGCCGGAAACCGATACGCCAATTATGCCCATCGGTAAGTCTGTATTTTACGTGCTGCTGGGCATGGGAGGCTTGTTTTTAGGAGGCAAATGGGTGGTGGATGGCGCCGTAAGTATAGCGCAATACTTTGGCCTGAGTGAATCCTTTATTGGTTTAACGGTGGTGGCCATTGGTACTTCGCTGCCTGAACTCGTTACCTCTGCCATGGCGGCTTACCGCCGCAACATCGACATAGCGGTAGGTAATGTGGTGGGCTCCAACATCTTTAACCTGCTCTGGATCCTGGGCATCAGCGCAATCATAAACCCGCTGCCTTTTGACGTGATGAGCAACTCAGACATCGTAATGATGATTCTTGCCAGCACGCTCCTGATTCTGGCCATGCCAATCGGCAAACGCAACGCCATCGACCGCTGGAACGGTGTGTTCTTCCTGATCGTTTACGTGGCCTACATCGTGTACCTGGTAATGCGGGGATAAGTTTTGGAGTTCTGAGTTACGAATTTTGATAAAATGACTCATACTTGTAGCTCTGAACTCGTGACTCAGAACTAACTACTGAGCGCCTCCGGCGCTTAATAATTCCAGGGATAGAGGTCTGGTTCTTTGCTGCGGCTCTTCATGCGGAGCGGATGTACGGCTTCAGTGTCTTCAAAATAGATGAAGGCGTCGTAGCGCTCAGGAATGATGGTGGGCACGTAGTTGCCGAACATTTCTATCTTCGGGTCATACACCACTCCGATGGCCCGGTGCCCGATGCGCCGTTGCAGTTCGGGCACGTTTTGCAGATCCCTTGAAAGTATGATTTTGTCGTCGGTGCTAATGTTGTGCAGCATGGCTTCCCAGCTTCCCTCGCGGGCAGGCGGCACATCCATTTTCTGCATCGGAGCACCCCAGGAACTGCCGGCAATCACGGTGCCCTGGTAGCCCCCGAATCCCACCAATTTGACGTTTTCGCGGCCATATTGCTCGCGTGCCAGTTGCCCGATGTTATACATGCCGTGGTCGCCCATTTCGGTGTAGCGGGCATCACCAATGTGAGTGTTGTGCTCCCAAACAATGGCCTTGGAGTCGGGTCCGTGGAATTCCAGCAGTCGGTCCAGCGTCTCCATCATGTGGCCGTCGCGCACGTTCCACGATTCCCCGCTGCCCTGTACCATGGCCCGGTAATACTTCTCTGCATTGGCTGCTACCAGGGCATTCTGCTTCGTGTTGAATTCCTGTTCGGGGTCATCCGAAAAAATACGCTGCTGCTGTACTTTCTGCAGCATCTCAATCACCTCCTGCTCGCAGTCGGTCGGCACGAAGGCCGTGGCCTGGGCATACTTCTGCGGGTCGCGGCTAAAGGGCTCGAAGCAGCTGATGGCGTTGCGTGTCGCCTCGGCTGCCTGCCCGTCGGTTTGCTCCAGGTACTTCACAATCTGGTCCAGCGACTCCCACAGGCTGTACACATCAAGCCCATAAAAACCGGCCTTCTCGCCTACTTTGTGCTGGTTATTATACTCGCGCAGCCACTCTACCAACGCGGCCACTTCCCAATTCGCCCACATCCAGGTAGGCCAACGGCGGTACACCTGCAGCACATCGGCAATCTTGCTGGCGGGTTGGTAGCCTTTTATCAGGCGGTTTACAGCGTACGATTCCGGCCAGTCGCCCTCCACGGCAATAAAGTTGAAGCCTTTCTCCTGGATCAGGCGGCGTGAGATGGCGGTGCGCCAGGTGTAGTACTCTGAGGTTCCGTGCGAGGCTTCGCCTAGCATCACCACCCGGGCGTCCCCAATCTCATTTATCAAAACGTCCAGATCCTTCTCTTTGGTAAGTGCGGTATAGTGGAAAGGTTTGTTTGCCATAGTTTTGTGCGTAAAGTATAAAGCGGCGCGTTACTCTAAAATTTGCTGTATTGTACTTTCATTGAACGCTTTATGTTCCACAAAAAAACACCCGCCCCATACTTGGATGGAGCGGGTGGTACTAGCGGTACAAGTATAAATTAGGGTTAACAGCCTGCTATTGCTGGGCAAACACGCGGCGCAGCAGGTCAGTGGTGCGGGCCAGCGGGTTTTCGCGTATCTTCTCCTCCTCCTGGGCTACCAGCACAAACAGGCCATCAATGGCTTTCTGCGTCGCATAGTCGTCCAGGTCCGGGTTTACTTTCTGAGTAAGCGGAATTTTGTTGTACTGGTTCACGATATCAGTGTAGTAGCGGGTGGCATTCGTCTTCTCCAGCGACTTCACCATGATCGGGTTGAAGGCCGTGTAAAGCTGATCTGATGTGGTACGCTTCAGGTATTGCGTGGCAGCGTCCCTGTCGCCACGAAGTATGGCCCAGGCATCCTGAATGGTCATTTGCTTGATGGCACTTACGAAAATCGGAATGGCGCTCTTTGCCGCATCCTCGGCACCGCGGTTCAGGGTCAGCACAAACTTATCCACCTGATCGCCCAGACCAACCTGGCGCAGGGTGTTCTCCACACGCTGCACATCCTCAGGAAAAGGAATTTTGATAAGCGGGTTGCCGAAATAGCCGTTGGTCTGCGAGGCTTGTCCCGCACCGTTGTTGATGCCTACCTCCAGCGCCTGCTTCAGGCCGGATGCCACCTCGCCCTGTGTCAGGGTGCCGGCACCACCAGCGGCAATCACACCATCCATCGTGCGTTGAATATCCGTTACAGAACAAGCCGAGGCACTAAGTGCCACTGCAATCAGCGAAGTGTAAAGTAATTTCTTCATGTATTCTTTTTGTTAATTTACAGTTGATGCTAACACAGGCAAAGGTCTTAAATCTTGTGTCTTGCTACTTGCGTCTCTTTTAAGCAACATCTTTGCCTTTATCAGGTTTAACAGACCAATGCACAAATCAGACCAAAATATATATGAAAGCAGTTATTGCTGAGATCATCACCATCGGAGACGAGATCCTGTACGGCCAGATAGTGGACACCAACTCGGCCTGGATGGGCACAGAACTGACAAAAATAGGCGTTCGGGTAAAGCAGATCACCTCTATCTCGGATAGCGAGGAGCACATTGTGCAGGCCCTGGATGATGCCAAAACCAGAGCCGACATTATAATTATGACAGGCGGCCTCGGCCCCACCAAAGACGACCTGACAAAAACGGTGCTTACCTCCTACTTCCATACTTCTCTGCAGCTGCATGAGCCATCGCTGGCCGATGTGACGGAGCTGTTCAAGGCACGCGGAAAGGACATAACGGAGCTAAACCGGCAGCAGGCGTTTCTGCCGGAAGCCTGCACGCCTGTGCGCAACGTGCTTGGCACCGCGCCGGGCATGTGGTTTGAGCAGGACGGAAAGGTGTTTGTGTCGATGCCAGGGGTGCCGTTTGAGATGAAGCGCATGATGACTGACATCGTGCTGCCACAGCTGCAGGCATACTTCCAAACGCCGCAGATCATGCATAAAGTGGTGCAGACGATCGGCCTGCCGGAATCTATACTTGCCGAGCGCCTCGAGAACTGGGAAACAAATCTGCCCCCGCACCTCAAGTTGGCGTACCTGCCCCACCTCGGCAACGTGCGCTTGCGCCTCACCGGCCAAGGTACCGACAAGGAGCAACTGGAGCAGGAGCTGCAGCAGGAGGTGGATAAACTTGAAGAAATCATCCCAAACCACATTTTTGCGTATGGCGAGGTGAAGCTGGAGGAGGCTGTGGGACGGATGTTAAAAGAAAAGGGCCTGACCATTGCCACGGCTGAGAGCTGCACGGGTGGCTTCCTGGCGCACAAGCTCACCAGCATCAGCGGCAGTTCGGCTTACTACCAGGGCAGCGTTATTGCCTACCACAACGAGGTGAAAACGCGGGAGTTGCACGTGAAACCGGAAACCCTGCAGCAGTATGGCGCCGTAAGCGAGGCAACCGTGCGCGAAATGGCCGAAAACGTGCGCAGAAAATTTAGCACAAGTATAGGCGTAGCTACCAGCGGTATTGCCGGCCCGGACGGCGGAACATCCGAAAAGCCCGTAGGAACCATTTGGATTGCATATGCCGATGAGAAGCAGACGGTGGCCAAGCTGCTGCACTTTAACAAAGACCGGCTGCTGAACATCGAGTACACCACTATGGCGGTGCTGAACCTGGTGCGGCAAAGTTTGAACGCAACGGTTGAGGAATAGGCTAAAATCCTTAACTTTGTTTGCAAATTTGAAAAGACACAAGTATCAGGATACAAGATACAAGACGTACATAAAGTATTGTAGCGCCTGGTAAAGCTGTGAAATCGCGCTGCCCTTTGTCAGATTTATTCTGACCTATACTTATAGCTGGAATCAAGAAACGATCAACGAAAAACGAATAACGACATATATGGCACTTGTAGAAATGGTGATGCCCAAGATGGGCGAGAGTATCATGGAAGGTACCGTTCTGAAATGGCTCAAAAGCGTGGGTGACACGATAGAGCAGGATGAGTCGGTGCTGGAAGTAGCAACCGATAAAGTGGACACGGAGGTACCCGCCCTGCAGGGTGGCGTGCTGAAGGAGATACTGGTACAGGAGGGTGACGTGGTGGCCGTAGGCGCCCCAATCGCTATCATCTCCACCGATGGGGAAGACACAGGTTCTGCTGCCCCTGCTGCTTCTACTGAAACTCCCGCTGCCGCGCCTCAGGCTGCTCCGCAGCAAACGGAAGCCGCCGCTGCGCCTGCTCAGGCATCTGCCAAGCTAGACCAGCCGGCCACCGGCCGTTTCTACTCGCCATTAGTATTGAATATTGCGCGCGAAGAAGGCATTTCGATGCAGGAATTAGAGTTTGTGCCAGGTACTGGTAGCGAAGGCCGTGTGTCGAAGAAAGACATTATCTCCTACCTCGAGAGCCGCAAGAGTGGTGGCGCACAAGCTGCGGCAATCAGCACTTCCGCCCAACAGGCACAGGCGCCACAGCAAGCTGCTACTTCGGCTCCGGCCGCACAGCCGCAGGCTGCTCCTCAGGTGAAACCAGCCGCTTCGTATGGTGGCAATGTGGAACTGATCGAGATGGACCGCATGCGCAAAATGATTGCCGACCGCATGGTGGACAGCAAGCGCATTTCTCCGCACGTTACCTCGTTTGTAGAGGCCGATGTAACGAACCTGGTGAACTGGCGCAACAAGTGGAAGAACGAGTACAAGAAGCGCGAGGGTGAGAACCTCACCTTCACGCCGATCTTCATCGACGCCATTGCCAAGGCCATCAAAGATTACCCAATGATCAACGTGTCCGTTGACGGTGGTACCATCATCCGCCACAAAGACATTAACATTGGTATGGCCGTAGCGCTTCCAAGTGGAAACCTGATCGTGCCGAACATCAAGAATGCAGACCAGCTGAACCTGAATGGCCTGACCAAGAAGGTGAATGACCTGGCTAACCGTGGCCGCATGAACAAGCTGACGCCGGACGACCTGGCAGGCGGTACGTACACCGTTTCGAACGTAGGCTCTTTTGGCAACGTAATGGGCACGCCGATCATCATGCAGCCTCAGGTAGCAATTATGGCCGTTGGTGCCATCAAGAAAAAGCCAGCCGTGATTGAGACACCGGAGGGTGACCTGATTGGTGTTCGCCACTTCATGTACCTGTCCCACTCCTACGACCACCGCGTGGTAGATGGCTCGCTGGGTGGCATGTTCGTGCGCCGTGTGGCTGATTACCTCGAGAACTTTGATGTGAACCAGACAATCTAGTTCTCTGACAAAAGAATTTTAGACATAGGATAAAGGACTTCCTTTTATCTCGTAGCAAAAGCCTGCCTCGCTTAGAGACAGGCTTTTGTTTTGCCCTTCGCTGAACTGAAAGAAAATTTTCACATCTTCACATTTGCAAACCTTCACCTAATAAAGATGAAAACCACCCTACCCTGGATCGTAGCCGCCCTGTTCCTGTTTCTGGCGCTATACTTTTACTGGCAGAAAAATGAGGCTGAGAGTCAGCTGGCGCTGGCGGATAATCCGATAGCTGAGGTCGATCGGGAACTGGAGGATCAAACTGATACCATGGACTTAGGGGAAGACACCATTCTGCCCCCGGACACGACAGACCTGGTGCCGCCGGGCGGAGCCGCCTTTGTAGATGAACTGGGCAGTCTTAGCCAAAGCGATGTGCAGCGCCTGCAGCAAAAAGGGCTGGAGAGCCCGGAAGCAAACCTGAAAAACGACCTCAACAGCAAGCAACGTCAACTGATTCCTGCTGAAGGTACGATGGGTGGCACCATGGCGATCCGCGACAGTCGCATCCTCAACGACCGCTACGCCATGGCCTATTATGAGGATGGCCACTCCGGCGGTTATATGCTCCTGAAGTATACGGTAAGCAACGGCACCATCAACTGGACAGTAGTGGACAACTCGAAGCTTTAAACTTTAGCATAATAGTTGAGTAGAGGAAGTATGAACAAAATCGCCGCCCTATGATGCTACTGCACACGTTTATTTCCCTGCTGCTCTCGCTTATACTTGTTGCTGATAATCCGCTTAAACTACAGCAGGACCTGCAGCGGAACCTGCAGCAATTACAGCAAAGCAACAGCCACTTCATAAGCGACAACAGCCTGCTGGACCCGTCGATACAAACGGTGGCAAACGACCTGCAGCTTTTTGGGCTGGTAGCAAACATCAACCTGGAAAATGCCATCCATAGCCAGCAACAGCAGGGACCGCACCAGGTGCAGCAATGGACCTTCACCGACGGGGCTATCCGCCAGATTACCCAAATTGAAAGCAACATTGTACTTGATACTGTGGTGACGCAGCGCTACCTCAACGGCCGCGCACCTACCCAGCAGCGCATCAATAACAAGTTTACGTTTCGCACCTATGTTGTTTCCACCGATGAGGCGCCAAGTAAGTTGTACTACCTGACCGAAGAAGAGCAGGGCTTGCTGGCCTATACTTCCGGCGAGAAACAAGTGCAGATCACCTATACTTCCCCAAAGCAGGGCCTAAGCGACATACTGCCCAGATATCAGCGGGAGGTGAAGCAATTGGTAGAATTTCTGGTTCAGCGGTAATCCTGTTTATACTTTCAAACTAAATTTACAAGTATAGAAAACGCCTGCCACACTAATGCGGCAGGCGTTTTCTATAATTGGAGTAAAGGCATTTCTTTTAACTCGCTTGCTGCTGTTGCTCCCCATTTCCTGCGATTCGTACCGGAATATCTTTTTGATAGTCGTATAGTTTGATCTCCTGTATGTTGGCAGGCAGTCCGAATCCGTTGTCGAGCAGTGCCTTGGTTACCTCCTGCATAATTTTTCCTTTCAGTAGCACCGTCCCCTTTTTATAATCATCGGTTTCGGTCCAGAAGAACACGCGCAGGTTCACCGTGTTGGTTCCCAGTTCGTCTACAGTGGCATAAGGTGGATCTTTCTCCAGCACGCCCTCCACGCCTAAAGCCGTTCGCTCGATCAGGTCGATGGCATCCTGTATGGGGTTATTGTAGTCGATGCCTACCACAAAATCCATCCGGATGAGCCCGTTGTGGGTGAGGTTTGTAACGGATGAGGTAAGCAGTTTTCCATTTGGAATATAGATATCGCGGCTGTCGAAGGTGCGCAGGTGCGTGGTGCGCAGATCCAATGCCATAACCTTGCCCACCATCTCCTCCACTTCAATAGAGTCTCCCACCTCAAACGGACGGTTAAAAGCCAGTATCAGGCCGGCCAGGAAGTTCTCAGCAATATCTTTAAATGCAAAGCCCAGCACTACCGCCGATACACCGGCACTTGCCAGTATGCCACCCGCCACGCCGCTTAGCCCCAGGGTCTGTAGCACCAGCAGCAAGCCGATGATGACAATGGCCCATTTGGATACCAGCGCTATGTACTTCGTGGTGATTTCGTCGTGCGATTTGCCACTTAGCTTCCCTACAATTATACTTCGAATTTTGTTGGCCAGCCACAGCGCAATGAACAGGATGAGGAACGCAAAGAGAATATTGGGAAGCAGGAAAAGGAATTTTTCCCAATATGTTTCTAACACCGCAGACAAGCCGGAGGCGGAATCACTAATATCAAAATTGTCGTTTTCTTGCATAGCTTTTAGTATAATGATGCAGCAGCTGTTCCTGGTTAGTATAGCTACAAACGGAATCAGTAGCGGGCAGTTTCAGGAGACAGGTTACGTGCCACCCTTGGGGCGCCGCTTTCTTTTGTAACAGCAAACGCGCCCAGGTGTTGTACATCAGCTGAATTTATACTTGTACTGGGCGCTTCTCCCGTTTTACCCGCCAGGAAAAGCTAGTGACAGGCTGCTGCAGTAAATCTGTCGTACTCGCGGCGGCTGTGTTAGGGCAAGTCAGCCAAAAGGCAACATCCCCTGTCCTATCCTGCCATATTGACATAAATAGAGGAGCATTTTCCCCTTGGCACATCCCTTGATAAAAGAGAAGTATCAAACAGGATTTTAAAACAAGAACTATAAATAAAACTATAGAATGGGAAAGATAATTGGTATTGACTTAGGAACAACGAACTCATGCGTGGCCGTAATGGAAGGTAATGAGCCGGTTGTAATTCCTAACAGCGAAGGCCGCCGCACAACTCCGTCTATCGTTGCTTTTTTGGATAACGGAAACGGCGAGCGTAAAGTAGGTGATCCGGCCAAGCGCCAGGCGATCACAAACCCACAGAACACGATAGCTTCTATCAAGCGCTTCATGGGCCACAGCTACAATGAAGTAAGCGAAGAGTCGAAGCAGGTGTCTTACAACGTGGGTCAGGGCAGCAACAACACCGTACGCGTAAAGATTGGCGACAGAGACTATACACCACAGGAGATCTCTGCCATGGTGCTTCAGAAAATGAAGGCGACGGCAGAAGAGTACCTGGGCACAACGGTAACTGAAGCGGTTATTACGGTACCAGCTTACTTCAACGATGCACAGCGCCAGGCTACGAAAGAAGCCGGTCAGATTGCAGGCCTTGAAGTGAAGCGTATCATCAACGAGCCAACAGCAGCAGCGCTTGCCTATGGTTTGGATAAGAAGAGCGTAGACCAGAAGATTGCGGTGTTCGACCTTGGTGGTGGTACGTTCGATATTTCCATACTTGAACTGGGTGATGGTGTATTCGAAGTGCTTTCTACAAACGGTGACACGCACCTGGGTGGTGACGACTTTGACGCCGTGATCATCAACTGGTTGGCTGAAGAGTTTAAGAACGACGAAGGCATTGACCTGCGCAGAGACCCAATGGCCCTGCAGCGTTTGAAAGAAGCTGCTGAAAAGGCGAAGATCGAGCTTTCATCTTCTCAGGAGACAGAGATCAACCTGCCATACATTATGCCGGTTGACGGTGTGCCGAAACACCTGGTGCGCAAGTTAACACGTGCTAAGTTCGAGCAGCTGTCTGATGACCTGATCCGCCGCTCTATGGAGCCATGCCGTCAGGCCCTGAAAGATGCCGGTCTTTCTACTTCCGACATCAACGAGGTGATTCTGGTAGGTGGTTCTACCCGTATTCCGAAAGTGCAGGAAGAAGTGGAGAAGTTCTTCGGCAAGAAGCCTTCAAAAGGTGTAAACCCGGATGAGGTAGTGGCCATTGGTGCCGCGATTCAGGGTGGTGTGTTAACGGGTGAGGTTAAAGACGTGCTCCTGCTGGACGTAACGCCACTTTCACTTGGTATCGAGACAATGGGCGGTGTATTTACCAAACTGATCGAGTCTAACACCACAATTCCAACGAAGAAGTCGGAGACATTCTCCACTGCGTCTGACAACCAGCCGTC
This sequence comes from Pontibacter akesuensis, assembly GCF_001611675.1. Lineage (NCBI taxonomy): Bacteria > Pseudomonadati > Bacteroidota > Cytophagia > Cytophagales > Hymenobacteraceae > Pontibacter > Pontibacter akesuensis. Next base: position 789,352 of record NZ_CP014766.1, read on the forward strand.
GGTAGAGATTCACGTATTGCAGGGTGAGCGCCCAATGGCGAAGGATAACCGTACCATCGGCCGCTTCCACCTGTCTGATATTCCACCAGCACCGCGCGGTGTGCCTCAGATCGAAGTGATTTTTGACATCGATGCGAATGGTATTTTGCACGTAACGGCGAAAGACAAGGCCACTGGCAAAGAGCAGAAGATCCGTATTGAGGCTTCTTCTGGCCTGAGCGAGCAGGAAATCGAGAAAATGCGCCAGGAGGCAGCAGCTAACGCAGAAGCTGACAAGAAGGCGAAGGAAGAAATCGAGAAGCTGAACACAGCTGACTCCATGGTATTCCAGACAGAGAAGCAGCTGAAAGAGTATGGCGACAAACTTTCTGCAGGCAACAAGTCGAACATTGAGTCTGCCCTGGGCCAGCTGAAAACAGCACACGGCGCCAAGGACATCGCTGGTATCGATGCCGCACTGGAAGCCTTGAACAACGCCTGGAGCGCAGCTTCGCAGGAAATGTATGCCGCTACGCAAGGTGATGGCCAGGGTGCCCCAGGTGCTGATGGCAATGGCCAGGCGAATGCAGGTGCCAACGCCGGTGGCGCAGCCAATGATGGCGGTGTAACCGACGTGGACTACGAAGAAGTAGACGGCAGCACAAGCAAGTAATTTAACAACCTGATTCATATAGAAAAGCCCCGCTGGTTTCAGCGGGGCTTTTTTGTTGCTACACCTGTAGAACATAGTTAGCAGTGCACTATAATTATTTCTATATTCGCACCTTTGAATTTATACCCCTTTTTTCTTCATCTTTCTACCATTTCTTATCGAGTACAAGCTAATGAAACACTTTTACTTTACCATTACATTACTTTTTGTTTGCAGCCTGGCCTTTGCCCAAAAGAACTTCCAGAGCGGCTACATTATCCAAAATGGCGATACCCTTCGGGGCTTTATGGATTATCGGGGAGACGTGCGCAATTCGCAGGAAGCCATTTTTAAGCAGAACGAAAGCGCAGCCGCGCAAACTTTTACGCCCGATCAACTGCAGGGCTATGGATTTGATAAGGAGCAGAAAATGTTTGAGTCGCACCTGGTGCCTGCCACTACGGAAGGAGCCGCGCCGCAACGGCTGTTCCTGAACGTTATAGCTAAAGGCAAAGCCAGCCTCTATTACTACCGCGACGCTTTTCAGAAGGAAAACTACTATTTAGCAAAGGACAATGGCGAACTGTTGGCGCTGAAACAGCAAATTCGCTTCGAAACAGATCCGGCTACTGGCAGGAAGCGCAAGGTAACTGACAAAAAATTCTTAAATGTGTTGACTGTTGCCTTAGCAGACTGTCCTAGTATGTCGCGCCAGCAGTTACTGAACGCTAACCTTGCTCATAAATCTTTAATAGGCATTGTAGCGAAGTATAACCAATGTGTCGCACCATCCGAGGTAGCGTATGCTCAGCAAAACAAAAAGTCTGTCATTACCGTTGCGCCTGCCTTTGTCTATGCCCTGTCAAATGTATCTATCTCAGGAGACAGTAAATTAGCAGCACGAGATTTTGAGAACAGCACGGCGCATTACGGAGGTGGTATTAGCGTTAATTTCACCTTGCCTAACCTAAACGAGAAGCTGTCTGTTCAAACAGATTTATTGTATGCTCCCCATAAGTTTTACTCCTATCAATATGAAGAAAACTGGGCGGGAAGAAAAACATCCAGCGAGGCAACGTTTGATTTAGCTTATCTTAAACTTCCCGCGCAACTGCGTTATACTTTCCCAAAAGGTAAAATTCGCCCTTTCTTGAATGCAGGCCCCGTTTTTAGCTACTTAATTAGGTTCAAGGATACAAACATCATTAACAGCTCCTTTTCATCCACAAGCTATACAGAAGAAACAACAGCATTGCCCGAAGATGGTAGCAAGCCTTACTCATTTGGACTAACTTCCGGTGTGGGTTTATCATACATGTTGAATGGAAAAATACTTTCTTTAGAGGCGAGATATGAGGTAACGGAGGGATTCTCTGGAGTAAGCGACGCTGAAACAAAATTACAAAGTACCTATATCATGCTGAGCTACGGCTTTTAAGAATAAAGTACAGTCAATAAAAAAGCCCCGCTGGTTTCAGCGGGGCTTTTCTGTTCTAGGTGAAAATTTAGCAGCAACTGCTTTTTACAGTTGTTCCCACTTTCCTTCACAGTTAACGAGCGGTCTTTCATCTTGTACCAGAAAGAAATTCACAACTATTGAATCTCCTGCTTCTGCAACAAATGGTTCGGTTTCAACTGGTAAATAACCCTAAGAAATAGCTTTTGATTGGCTCCTCACATCAAATGGCTTAACCTTAAACAAGTAAGCGTCAGAACCAGTTTGCTGCGAATAACAGCCAAGTCTCACTATTGAAATCAGCGAAGATTCATCCGATCTTCGTGTAGTTACTACTCCAGTAATTACGGCGCTGTCAGCTGCTTGCAGGCTCTTGCTTTTATACTTTTCAAATGTGTAGCCTCCATTGTTATAAGTAGGCTTCACCACAGTTTCTAAGCTAGAACATCCACTCAATGCAAGAATTAGCAGCAATACATAGTTTGAGACAGCTTTCATAACTTGTTATTGTTTATCATTCGCATCCGGCACCGTTTTCGTTCTGAAACTGGATATTACCATCTGTATCTTCTCCTGTTTACTCAAAGGCACATACCTTTCAGAAATTCGTCAGTTGGCTTGCCGTTAATCTGAACCGCCTTATTAGCTGCATACCCGTCTGTATGCTCCTGTATTACTCCTACTTCAGGAATCCAATATACAGTTGATGCGTGTTTGCCCTGTTGCGCTACAATTTCATACTTGAAAAAGCAGCCAATTTTATCTTTTGATCTGACATAGGTTCGGTTTCCATAGGCCTTGGCCGGATCAATCTTTAGGCTGCCATCCGGTAATTTCTTCATCGCCCCACTCCTATCCGGAGAATCCTGTAGGTTGGTATACAGCACTTTTTCTCCGTTTGCATTGGCCTTAAAGAGCTTTGAGCCTTCCGAAATATAAACAGCAACGTCGCTAATCCTATAGCAGTAGGGAGTACCATCTGTCTGATATTTAACAAATGATTCATTTACATCCGTTAGCTGGAGCAGCATTGTGTTTGAAAGGCTGTACAAGGAATCTATACTTATGCATTTAATAGAATCAATGACACTATTCCGACTAACAGCTTTACCTTTCAGCTCAATTATTTTGTCAGGCACGTGCAGGAACAGCGAGGAGGTAGTCCGTTCAGAACTGGAGTTGCCATTGACATAGTCAATCAGAAAATAATTGTTATCTCTCTGATAGGCTACATCATTTGTTGGCTGAGCGATGGAGTAGCAGCCACATAGAAGTAGAAAGAATATGCTAATTATGGCTATCCGCATACTAATCCAGATCCCGATCCCCGCGCTTCAATTCATCCACCGAGCGCATCACCTTATCTTTCAGGCTGCTTTTATACTTCTCAATTCTATCCGCCACGGCAGCATTGGTAGTGCCGATGATCTGGGCGGCAAGTATACCGGCGTTCAGGGCGCCATCCAGCGCCACGGTGGCTACCGGTACACCACCCGGCATCTGAAGTATGGACAGCACTGAATCCCAGCCATCGATAGAGTTACTCGACTTAACCGGCACACCGATAACGGGAAGTGTGGTTAAGGAGGCAACCATGCCGGGCAAATGCGCTGCGCCGCCGGCTCCAGCTATAATTACTTTCAAGCCGCGCTTACGTGCATTTTCGGCATACTCAAACATGCGGTGCGGCGTGCGGTGCGCTGATACAATTGTCAGCTCGTGGTGCACGCCCAGCAGTTCGAGTATCTCGGCGGCGGCATCCATTACGCGCAAATCCGATTGGCTGCCCATGATAATGCCGACTAAGGGTTGTTGTGAGGTGGTTTCTCCGGCCATTTTTATGCTTTTACTTTAATTACGTTCTTGATTTGAGCGGCACGCTGCTGTGCCTCCTCTATATTTTCCCCAAGTATGGTGATGTGTCCCATTTTGCGGGCGGGGCGGGTATACTTCTTTCCGTAAAGGTGAATGTACACACCTGGCACCGCCAGGGCCTCCTGTAGTCCCTCGTAAGCGGCCTCGCCATCAAAACCGGGTTCCCCCAGCAGGTTCAGCATCACGGCGGCACTTTGAATATCAGTCGCGCCAAGTGGCAGGTTCAGTATGGCGCGCAGGTGCTGCTCGTACTGCGAAGTATAGTTGGCCTTGATGGTGTGATGGCCGCTGTTGTGCGGGCGCGGGGCCACTTCATTCACCAGTATCTGCCCGTCCTTTGTCTGGAACATCTCCACGGCAAGTATACCCACCATGTCAAACGCCTCAATTACGCGGGTGGCAATTTCGATGGCGTGGCGCTGCAGTTTATACGGTACATTGGCCGGCGCGAAAAGTGAATCAACCAGGTTATGCTCCGGGTGAAAGCTTAACTCCACCACCGGGAAAGCCGTTACTTCGCCGTTGGCATTGCGGGCTACAATCACGGAGATCTCCTTCTCAAAGTCCACCAGTTTCTCCAGCACTGTTGGCTCCTCAAAGGCTTTGCTCAAATCGGCTTCGCTTGTCAAACGGGTTACCCCTCTCCCATCATAGCCTTCGCGGCGGAGTTTCTGGAAAGCAGGCAGAAAGTCAAGCTGCTGCTGAAGCTCCTGTTTGTCTTTCAGAAGTATAAAATCGGATGTCGGGATGTTGTGCTGGCGGTAAAACTCCTTCTGCAGTCCTTTGTCCTGAATGGTGCGCACGGTTTTGGCATCCGGGTATACTTTCACGCCCTCCTGCTCCAGTTTCTCCAGCGCATCGGCATTCACGTGCTCTATCTCGATTGTCAGAATGTCGCAGTTCTTGCCGAATTCATATACCGTATCGAAATCGCGGAAGCTGCCTACGTAAAACTCGTGGCAAATGTCTTTGCAGGGTGCGTTTTCGTCGGGGTCCAGCACCAGGGTATAGAGGTTAAAATCGAGCCCGGCCTGCATGAGCATGCGCCCCAACTGGCCGCCGCCAAGTATACCTAGCTTTACTTCTCCTTTCATATTTGTAACGGTTTGGGTTGATCTTCCTTCAAAAATAAGCATTCTATCCGGAGCCGGACGAAAACCTTTAAAACAATATTCGCCGTATAGCCCCTTATTTTTGAATTGCATCAGCAAAGACCTATATTTAAAGCTACGCCACATTTGGGTTTGATTTATACTTATGGAAATTATACTTGCCACGCTTTCTGCCCTTTTCTCAGTTGTTAATCCCTTCGGCGCCATGCCCGTTTTCCTTACCCTCACCCAGGACGACACCGAAGAACAGCGCAACCAGCAGGCCCTGAAAGCATGCTTGTACATGGTCGGTATTCTGGCGATTTTTTTTCTGGCAGGGCAGTATGTGCTTAACTTCTTCGGTATCCGTATTCACGATTTGCGCATTGCCGGTGGCCTGATGATCATGCGCTCGGGCTTTGAGTTGCTGGCACCGGGAGCGAACAAAAAGAAAATAGCCCCCGATGTGGTGGAGGAAGGCCAGTTGAAGGACGACATTTCCTTCACCCCCCTGGCCATGCCGATGCTTTCCGGTCCCGGAGCCATCGCGGTAAGTATAGGTTTGTTCACCACCTCTCTTTCTTATATGGACATGATAATGATCCTGATCGGTATCCTGCTTTTGGCCATTTCCGCGTATATCATACTTCGCTTCTCGTACCAACTCACTCGTTTCATGGGCAAAGCCGGACTAGCCGCACTCTCGCGTATTATGGGCTTTATCGTGCTTTCCATTGGCGTTAACTTTATCGTGTCGGCCCTCACGGCACTGTTCTTTACAGAGCGGTAACTGTCAGGAAATCCAGCGTAGCATTAATCCAGACATCTCACAGGTCTTGCACTTTAGCAGGCTAAGCCACCTTGTGTCCTTCTAAGGCAGATAGCCTCGCACAACATGCTTCTAGGGCAGGTATAACTTGAGGTGGATTTGCTGCTGCTACTGAATTGTTTCCATTCATCGGCTATTCCCGTGGCTGGGTAGCGAGCCTGTACAGGAGGGCGAAAACATCTCCTAATTCCAGCCGATAGAAAATTAATTATACTACAACATCTCCCTAACACTCCCATAACCTCCTCTTTCTACTTTTGCTGCCGACTTAAAACACCTTATGGAGATTATCCTGGCTACATTTTCGGCACTGTTCACCGTAGTAAATCCTTTTGGCGCAATGCCGGTTTTCCTGACATTAACGCAGGACGATTCTCCGTCCTTCAGAAATCAGCAAGCACTGAGAGCCTGCATCTACATGGCGCTGTTGCTCACAGTTTTCTTTTTAGCTGGCCAGTATGTGCTTAACTTTTTCGGGATCAGGATACATGATATTCGTATTGCAGGTGGTTTGATGATTGTGCGGGCAGGGTTTGGCTTACTCACCAGCAAAGCGCACAGGGGTAAAAAAGTATCGAAAGGAGTGCTACAGGAGGGGTTAGAGAAAGACGATATTTCTTTTACACCCCTGGCCATGCCCATGTTATCAGGTCCTGGCTCTATTGCAGTAAGTATAGGCATGTTCACGCCAGCCCTCTCCTATCAGGATATTGGTTTGACGGTGGCAGCAATCGCCTTGGTGGCAGCAATAACCTTTGTCATACTTATTTTTTCGCACCAGCTGATCAATTACATGGGCAAAGCAGGCTTATCGGCTTTATCACGGATTATGGGGTTTATCGTACTTTCCATTGGTGTTAACTTTATCTCCACCGGCATACTGGCCTTGTTAGGCAGGTAACCATAATGCTTAGGTTTCCGGTTACCATCGGCTCAGGATAATCCGTATATTTGCACCATGCAACTGAAGAACGACTTGCTTTTAAGAGCTGCGAGAGGTGAGGCTGTAGAGCGCACTCCTGTGTGGCTTATGCGCCAGGCTGGCCGCATTTTACCTGAATACCGTGCTGTACGCGAGAGCCTTAGCGGTTTTAAGGAGCTGGTGGAAACGCCTGAGCTTGCTGCTGAGGTCACCATCCAACCTGTAGATCTGCTGGATGTGGACGCCGCCATCATTTTCTCCGACATCCTGGTGGTGCCGGAGGCCATGGGCTGCACCTATGAGATGATAGAGAAGCGCGGACCTATTTTCCCAAACACCATCCGCACCGAGGCTGACCTGAAGCGACTTCGCGTGGCCGACCCGCACGAGCACCTGCATTATGTGCTCGATGCTATCAAGGTAACCAAGAAGGCATTAAACGGCCGTGTACCCTTAATCGGTTTTGCCGGGGCTCCCTGGACAATCCTGGCGTACATGGTGGAGGGCAGCGGCTCCAAAACGTTCTCTGTTGCCCGCGGCATGCTGTACACCAACCCTAGAATGGCGCACCAGCTGCTGCGCATGATCACCGATACCACCATTGCCTATCTGCAGGCCCAGGTGGAGGCGGGTGCCAACCTCATTCAGGTGTTCGACTCGTGGGCAGGCATCCTTTCGCCGGCGCTTTACCGCGAATTCGCCCTGCCCTACATCTCTGAAATCTGCAATGCCATCCGCAATGTGCCGGTAACGGTGTTTGCCAAGGGTGCTTTCTTTGCGATGGAAGATTTCAGCAAGCTCAACTGCGAAACCATTGGCCTGGACTGGAATACTGATATAAACTGGGCGCGACAGCAGGTTGGCCCAAATAAAACCCTGCAGGGTAACATGGACCCTTGCCTGCTGTACAGTTCATTCGATAACATTGAGCGGGAGACAATAAAAATGCTGAAGGAGTTCGGCCCCGAGCGCCACATCGCCAACCTGGGCCACGGCGTTTACCCCGACACAGACCCGGAGAAAGTGAAGTGCTTTATCCAGACTGTAAAAGCATACGGCGGTACAATTAACAGTTAACACTTATCACCTCATTATAAAAAAGGGCCTGCTATCAAGTATAGCAGGCCCTTTTTTACTTAATCAGCATACGTATAGCTCATACTGATAAATGATAATTGATAACTGATTATCCTACAGCCAGGTGCGTTGCCGGGTATTTGTAGGCAATAGACGCTGCCCGCGTACTTAAGGCGAGCGCCAGTGTCAGCGTTCCCACCCTGCCCAGGTACATGGAGGCGATAATTACAAACTTGCCCGCATCCGACAAACCAGCCGTAATGCCGGTGCTAAGGCCTACGGTAGCGAAAGCCGAAACCTGCTCAAAAGCGAGATCCAGAACCTCAAACTGTGCATCGGTAATGGTGAGCGTGAACAGGAACAGCATGTTGAACCCTACTGCGAAGGCAAAAACCGTAAAGGCCTTGTAAGCCACAGAATGCGGAATGGTACGATGCCCGATCTCCATGTTCCGCTTGTTTCGGATAGTGGTTACAACCGCGTACAAAATCACCACAAAGGTTGTGGTTTTGATGCCGCCGCCCGTAGATCCGGGTGAGGCCCCGATGAACATCAGGAAGATAAACATCAGCAGCGTGGGCGTGGTAAGGGCCGAGACATCAACGGTGTTGAAGCCTGCGGTGCGTGTGGTAACAGACTGAAAAAACGAGGCAATCACGGCTTCCGCAAAATTCATATGCGACAGCGTGTTAAAGTACTCCAGCAGAAAAAACCCGACGGTGCCGATGGTTATAAGTATAGCAGTTGTATACACGACCACACGCGTCATCATTTTCCAGTTCTTCCAGGGAGCCGCCATCCGCCTGCGCATGGCCGACGGTGAAAAGAGATCCAGAATGGTCGGAAATCCCAGGCCTCCCAGAATAATGAGCACTGTAACCGCAAGGTGCAGCAAATAGGAAAAACGAACAGGCTGGGTGTACAACCCTTCCGGGAAAAGCGAGAAACCTGCGTTACAGAAAGCCGAAACAGAGTGAAAAACGGAGAAGAAGATTTTACTACCAAGGCTGGTGAACTGCATCTCCGGCTCCCACATAAAGAATATCACCACAGCACCCACGCCCTCGATAAAAAGCGTCAGAAAAATGAGTTTACGCAACAGCCCTTTGGTGGAAAACAGCGATTCGCTTTCCAGCAGTTCATACATGGCCACGTGCTGCTTAATGCCCACTCCCTGCTTCATTAAAGAGGCAAAGAACGTGGCAAAGGTAAGTATACCCAAACCGCCCATCTGGATCAAGAGCAGCAGCACCACTTGCCCGGCAAAGGTAAAGTACGTGCCGGGGTCTACCACGGCCAGGCCCGTTACGCAGGAGGCGCTCGTAGACATAAACAGCGCATCAATGAAGCGCATACCATCCGGTGCGTTCGTCATTTTGGGGAGCATGAACAGCCCCGAGCCAAGCAGCACCAGAAACACAAAGCTTAGCAGGAACGTAATGGAGGGCTTTAGCTGAACCGTACGCAGGTGAATTTTGGTTTCCAGCAACTCCACAATCAGGAACACCAGCATGTACAGCGATACCAGCACCCGGTAAATCTCCACCGACAGCGGAATGCCTATTCCCTCAAATATATTGTAGATGATAGGGTAGCCCAGAATATAGGTGCAGAATTGGTTGACGAAGACAACGCCCATCAACAGGCCCTCAAACCATGTACGCCGCAGGAACTTCTTCCGCTCAAATGTGTACAGGATGCGCAGGAAGTAGATGAGCACGAAAATTGCCAGGATGGCGTCAACGGCATAGAACAGCTGGCGCAGTATGGCGGGGTCTTCCACCACTCCATGGGCATACAAAACCAGCCCGACCGCCAGGATAGTTAGCACGTAAGTGGACCGGCGCATAATTTTATACGCCACCAGCTTACTGTCGTACAGGATACGGTTAAGCGATTCTGTGTTCATATGTTTCGAATAGCCTCACCTGATGTGCCTCTTCCAGTAACCGCGTCTTATCAATGGGTACCACGCCTACCTGTTCGCACACCAACCCGCCGCCCAGGTTGCTTAGGCCAGCCATAAAAGGCAACGATGTTCTAAGGGCCATGCACAGTGCGGCTATACTTATCACCGTGTCACCAGCACCGGAAACGTCTGAAATGGCACGGCGGTGTGCGCCGATGTAGGTCTTCTCCTCACCATCAGCCACAAATACGCCCCGCTCCGACAGCGTTACAAGCACCTGCTTTACCTGAAGCCGCTCCTGCAGTTCTTCCACGGCATCCTCAAAGGCCGGCAGGTTCTCATCTGCGAAGTCTACTTTCAGGCCCTCTTTCAGCTCCTTTAAGTTTGGCTTGAAAAGGGTACAACCGACATAGCTTAGGAAATTTTTCTTTTTAGGGTCTATCACGCTTGGAACACCCCGTTCGTTGGCCAGTTGCAGGAAGCGCTGAATGTTTTCTTCCGAAAAAACACCTTTGTCATAATCCTCAAAAATGACCACATCGGCTTTTGCCAGCAGCTGCACAAAGCGCTCCTCCAGATGGCGCTCCTCATACTCCGTCAGGTTATGCTCTATTTCAGAGTCAACACGCAGGAGCTGCTGAGCACCAGCTATGATGCGGTGTTTGATGGTGGTAACCCGCTCCGGGCTCTGTACAATCCCTGTAGTTGGAAGCGCGCGCTCCTCCATCAGCCGTAGATAATCCGCGCCATCCTGATCGTCGCCGATAACGGAGCAGAGCAGCGGCGTAGCCCCCATGGCCTGCACGTTCAGGGCCACGTTGGCAGCACCGCCCAGGCGTTTCTCCCGCTTCACAACATTTACAATGGGTACCGGAGCCTCCGGGGAAATCCGAGTTGACTTGCCCCACAGGTAAGAATCGATCATCACATCGCCCACCACCAGCACTTTCAGGTTGTTGAAGGCCTGGAATATGGCCTCTAAACTTCTCTGTTGCTCCATTACTGCAGTTTTTCTAGGCTTTGCCTGATGCGGCGTAATGCTTCCGTCAGTTTTTCGTCGGAAGCGGCAAAAGAAAAGCGGATGCACTGCGGTGCACCAAAGGCGTCTCCGCTAACAAGGGCCACATGGGCATCTGTTAGTATAAAGAGGCTAAGGTCGCGGGAGTCTTTTATGATTTTGCCTTCGTATTGCTTGCCGAAATAATAACTCACATCCGGAAAAATATAAAAAGCGCCGTCCGGCAGGTAGGTCTTGAATCCGGTGATATCATTCATCAGGTGCAGCACCAGGTCACGGCGGCGGCGGTAGGCCTCAGTCATTTCCCGCGCACTTGCGTTCCCTCCTTTCAGGGCGGCAACTGCCGCTTTCTGGGAGATGGAGCTGGTGCCGGAGGTAATCTGACTTTGCATTTTATCGCAGGCAGCGGCAATTTCCTTGCTGGCCGCCAGATAGCCCACGCGCCAGCCCGTCATGGCATAGCCTTTCGAGAAGCCGTTCACCGTAATCACGCGCTCCCGGATGGAGTCAATGCTGGCCAGGCTAAAGTGCTTGCCACCAAAGTTGATGTACTCGTAAATCTCGTCTGCGATGATGTATACCTGCGGGTGCTTCTCCAGCACACGCGCAATGGCTCTAAGTTCCTCTTCTGTAAACACGGCACCGGTGGGGTTGCAGGGCGAAGAGTACATCACCAGTTTTGTGTCAGAGGTGATGGCTTCCTCCAGCTGCGCGGCTGTTACTTTATAGTCGTTGTCGAGGCGGCCCATTATCGGAACCGGTATTCCCTCGGCCAGCTTTACAATCTCCTCATACGACACCCAAAAAGGGGAAAAGATAATTACCTCGTCACCAGGGTTGGTAAGGCAGAGCACGGCATTGGCTATACTTTGCTTTGCCCCCGTGGATACAACGATGTTCTCAGGCGCGAAATCCAGGTTGTTGTCACGCTTAAACTTCTGCACAATCTCCTGGCGCAGTTCCGGATATCCGGCAACGGGCGTATAGAAGGTAAAGCCATCGTCAATTGCCTGCTTGGCCGCATCCTTAATGTACTGGGGCGTCTGAAAATCAGGTTCACCAAAGCTCAGGTTGATCATATCAAATCCCTGGGCAGCCAATTCGCGTGATTTCTTGGCCATGGCAATCGTCTGAGATTCGGCGAGTGCCAGTATTCTATCGGAAAGTATGGCTTTCGCCTCTTCTGTTTCTTGCATAAGCAGTGCGTTAAGCTCGCAATTTACTTATAATGCCACAGACTTTCCAGCGATTGCCCTCATAATCCAAATCAGTTTGACAAAACCTCGGTAGGAGCAAGAAAAACGGCGGGAAGCAAGTATAGAGACGTAAAGGAGCGTAACACTACCAGAGGTTTTGCGGACAGAGCACTCCGGCTTTGTTAAAGATGCGCATGCCCAGCACCACCTCATGGTTGCCGCTGCCCATTCCATTAATGGCAGGAACTCCCTGGTCGTAGGCGTAGCCCAAGTCAAACACCTCGCTGATGGTGACACCCGCCAATACGGCGAACTTGCTCGTTTGCCGGTACGTGCCGCCTATCCACACCCTGTTGTCATACACCGCGCGAAGGCTGAAATCCACGGAACCTGGAAGCGGCTGCTGCCACATCACCATCATGGAAGGAATCAGGTCTACCCTGTCTACCACGTTGAAGCGGTAGGCGCCTGTCAGAAAGTAGTGCTCGTACAGCAGGCTCCGCTCCTCTACCGAGTTATCGAAGTTAATTGAGTTTGCCAGCAGTTGTGCGGCAGAGGACCCGATGTAGAAATTGTCGCTGTACAGCCAGAGGCCGACTGAAAGGTTAGGTTTCACCATATTCCAGTCTGAATTGGCAGCATCGGCCTTGTTTGCGAACGTGAGCTCGTAGGAGCGCAGTTTCTGCTGAATCAGCCCTGCGCTAACCCCGCCCGACAGCCTTACGTTGCGGGAAAGGCCGATGTGGTAGGCGTAGGCAAGGCTTGCCTCTGTCCGGGCAAATGCACCATAGCGGTCGTGCACTGCCAGAATTCCGATGCCGTGGTGCGGCCGGAACTGCTCACTGATGCGCCCTGAGTTGTTTCCGGCCCCAAAGGAGGGCATGGATTTGCCGGACCTTTTCATACCTCCCCTGGACGTGTTGCCGAGTGGCGCATGCGCGCTGACGTAGTATGTTGTAGGCGCCCCCTCGATACCCGACATTTGCGATCTGCTTCCAAGCTTCACATCGGCATACTTCTCTATACCGGCTATGGCAGGGTTAAGCAGGTAATTGTTGATGGTATACTGGCTATACTGTGGCTTTTGTTGGCCAAGCACCAGGAAAGGGACAAAGGCAACGCTAATAAAGAGTAAAAGCTGTTTCATAGGCACGAAATCTCTGCAGTTCTTCTAATTAACAATATTCAGGTAGCCGGTAAACTTGCTCTTGCCGGGTATGGTGATCAGGTAAAAGTAGGTACTGACGGGCAGCGGCGCATTCCGGTATGTTCCGTTCCACTCGCCCCGGTAGTTGGTTCGCTCATACACTAGGGTTCCCCAGCGGTTGTATATCTCCACCTTCGCATCCGGGAAATACTCAATGTTTTCGATCTCCCAGGTATCATTTACCCCGTCGCCATTCGGTGAGAAAGCATTGGGAATGACGAGTAACTGGCGCACGGTTACCACCACGCTGGTGGTATCCTGACAGCCCTCCTCGTTTTTCACGGTCAGCGTGTAGCGGGTAGTTTGCTCAGGAGTTGCAGTAGGGGTGGCACTTGTCGGGTTATCCAACCCAAGGGCAGGGCTCCAGCTATAGTTTGCCCCGCCGCTGCCAAGAAGCCGTGTGCTCTCCCCTGACTGTATTTCGATATCCTGCACACTGGCAACAGCCTGCGGCACAGGGAACACCAAAGCCTGCACAGGCACCCGGCTGCTCTCACAGCCATTCCGCACCAGCGACACATAGTAAGTTCTGGAGTTCTGCAAAGCAGGGGTTGTGAAAGTGGCATCTGTAGCACCCGCAAGCGCTGTGGCCGTGGTGGCGTTATCGTACCAGCGGTATTCGCCGTTAGCTCCCCCTCTGGCCGTAAGCGTTAAGCTACCAGGGCCGCATACACTCATATCCTGTACCTGAGGTGCCGCGGGAGCGGGCTTTACGTTCACTTTTATTTTGTTTGAGGACAGGGTAGAGCCGCAATCATTCTGTACTGTCAGGGCGTACTCGCCGCTTTGGTTTACATCCAGGGTGTTTGCCCCACCGCTAATTTCCTGTCCGTTGCGCAGCCAGGTGTAGCTCAGGTTACTGTTTGCTGTTACACTTAATTTGACGCTGCCTCCTTCACAGAACTCTAAAGCACCGCTTGCCTTAATTTCCGGTGCCGCAGGTTTTGTATTGATATTTGCCTGCACCCGCACCCGCTCACTCTCGCATTCCCCATTCGTGATGGCCACATAGTACGAAGTTGACTCTGACAGGACAGGCGTAGTGAAGACCGCTTCATTTCCGACAGGAGTTCCACCGCTGGCACTTGTGTACCACCGGTACATGCCAGGGCTACCACCTGAGGCAGTAAGGGTTAATGCTGACTTAGTACACCCCGTTACATTTTGTGCTACTGGCTTCACCGGCAGATTAAGTAGCTCCACGCGCTGCCCGTTGCTGCTGCTGCTGTAGGTGCCGCACAGGTTGGTTATCTGCGCCGTATAGGTACCGGCTTCTTTGGCCACAAGCGTACGGGTGTTCCCGGCGATGGGATTTCCGTTTCTGAACCAGGCATAAGTCACATCCTTATACTCAGGCACCGACAGTGTTACGCTTCCCCCGGTGCAAAACACCAGTGAGCCCGCAGCCTGCACCTCAAAAGAAGCAATGGGCTCTAATATTTTAAACTCCACCCTGTTGGAGCTTGTAACCAAACCACAAAAGTTAGATAGCTCTACCGTATACACACCTGCTTCTGTAGCTGTAAACTCATTGGACTCGCTGCTTACAGGTATGCCGTCTTTCTTCCATACATAGGATGCCCCCTCCTGCTCAGGTATAGATAACTTCAGGCTTCCCTGCTGGCATACAATCAGAGGATCGGTATACTCTATTTTGGGTCTGTTGAGCTTAGTCGCAACCGATACCTCCAGATCATCCGACTTACCGGTGCAGCCATTGACATCCACCACCTCCACGCTATAAATTCCTGATTGAGACACGGTAATGGAGCGTGTGGTAGCGCCTGTGCTCCATTTATAGCTTCTACCTTCCGTTGCAGTCAGCAAAACGCTTCCGCCGGCACACAGTGTGGTTGGGCCGTTGGTTGTGATGGTTGGTTTAGTAGGAGAAGTACAAAGGGGATTAGTTTGTGCGGATAAATTTACTGCTTCACGACCATACGCAACTGGTGCAGTAAGTAGTGGAAACAGCACAAGAACAAAAAGCAGTAAATATATTGGCCAGCGTGTTAGGCTGTCTGGGCCTAAGGGTGAGGCTTGCATAGACGCTTAATATGTGTGGTACAGATTGTACGTTTTACTTGATAGAATATGATTTGTTACATATTAAGCTATAAATTTCAATGTTTAAACTAATTTAAAGCTAATTATAGTTTCACCTTGCAAGTAAATAATAGCTTAAGCAGCAGAGGGATGAGCAGGAATTATCAGCCAGAAGGGCATAAAAAAAGGCTGCAGTGGATTTCTGCAGCCTTAAACTAGTTTCTCGTGATTTTATACTTTACCGTAAGCCGTTCGTTCTACAATACTGCGGCCCAGCGTAATCTCATCTGTGTACTCTAGTTCGCCGCCCACCGGCACGCCCCGTGCAATGGTAGTAATGCGCAGGTCAAAGTCACGGAGTTTGCGGGTGAGGTAGAAAGCGGTGGTATCGCCCTCCATGGTGGGGCTAATGGCCAGCAGAATTTCCCGCACTTCGGACTTTGGCAGTCGCTCCAGCAGCGAATCAATGTGCAGGTCGGATGGGCCGATGCCTTCTATCGGAGAGATAACGCCTCCCAGCACATGGTACAGGCCCTTGTATTGCGAAGTGTTTTCAATCGCGATCACATCCCGTATGTCACTTACCACGCACAGTACAGCCTTGTCGCGCAGCGGATTGGCGCATATATCGCAAACGTCGGTATCGGAGATGTTGTGGCACTGCTTACAGTGCTTTACCTCGGTGCGCATTTTCACCAGTGCATTGGCCAGCGAGAACGACTCCTCAGACTCCTCCTTTAGCAGGTGCAGCGCCAGGCGGAGTGCGGTTTTTCTTCCTATGCCGGGCAGCTTCGCAAGCTCTTCCACAGCATTTTCAATCAGTTTCGACGGAAAATTAATCAATCTCTCTTCTCCTCCCCTATTCTATGTCAGCTGAAAGGTCCTTGTCGTGCAGGGCGATGCACATGCCCGAAAGCTCTTCGAAAGAGCCTACTTTCACCGTGCACTTCCCCTTGTAATGAATCAGCATCGTACACTGCTCTGCCTGCTCCGCCGTGTGCTTGCATACTTTCATCAGCGTGTCGATTACGTGGTCAAAAGTGTTCACGTCGTCGTTGTACACCACCAGGTTGCGCATGTCGGTGGTTTCCTCGAGCAACGCAACGTCAAGCTCTTCTTTATGAATAATATCTGTCTCCCAATTCATAGTGCAAAATTACTAAATTATAAGCAGTAATGGAAGCCGCGGCCTAAGTATAAACGGCTTCTGCCCCGGCTGCTTTACACTTCCGAGGCATAGGTTTTAACAAAGCGCGGCACGGTATGATTCCTGTAACTTTGCTATACTTTGATGTCTTCAGGGCAACTCAGATTGTTTAACCCGAGGCAGCAGCACGTAATTTTCTCATAATTCTTTGTACGACAAAGCTTCCCTGATGCATCGGGCTTAATATAGCCACTGGCAGCACAACCCGTTATTTTCCGGCAAGTAGCCAAGTTCTGAAAATGCGCTGATCACCTTAAAAAAGCCACGTAAAGACCGGCTATAGGTAAATAAGAGGCTGCTTTGCATGCTCAAGACAGCGCCATGCGTTGACAAAAAGCTACAAATTACTTACTTTTGTACCAGGCAGCCTATACGGCTGGCCTGGCATACTTTTTCGTTGCTTTTCCGTAAGGCTATAATTTACCACCATTCGGAATTCTCATTGACGCATAAAGCCAGCCCCCCTCTGCCCCTCCCGGCAAGCAGAGCGGTCAGTAAAAAAAAATTGTCGGACAGCAACAATGACTTAACCTATTGGTTATGCCAGCCTACTGAAGCGCGCCTGAAGGCGGTGGAGGCACTGCGGTACCAATACAGTCTATTAGTACAAATGGAGCTGACACACGATTTTCAAGAGTTCGTACAAAAGCTGAACGCCCGTGGGGCAGAGTACATCATAGCTGGTGGCTTTGCCGTGGCGGTGTATGGCTATCCGCGCTACACAGGCGATATCGATATCTGGATTAACCCCACTTCTGAAAATGCTGGGAAAGTACTGCAGGTGCTGCAGGACATGGGCTATTCCGACAAGGAAGTGAACCTGGAGGACCTCACTACCACGGATGTGGTGGTGCAACTGGGATTCCCGCCTAACCGCATTGACCTGGCCACCGGCCTGACAGGCATTACGTTTGACGCCTGCTGGAAGAACAGAGCCACCATGCCCTTTGGGGGCGAAATGGCGAATTTCATCAGCCTGAAAGATCTCAAAAAGAACAAAAAGGCTACTGCCCGCCAGCAGGACCTGCTGGACCTCCAAAACCTGCCCGAGTAAGCATGCCAGCCATATCAGCGGCTTTTCGGCAGGCGGTAATGAGCCTGGGCGACAAAGAAAAGGAAGCCATTATACTTAAAGCTGCTCGCCGCGACGCCGAGTTATACGACATCCTGGCATATGAACTGCTGGAAGAAGTGACGCTGGAGAAGGTGTATGAGGACGCCGCCGACAAGATTCACGCCCTGCTGATTAACGCCAGCGGCCGCAGCCTTAGCAAGGCACTGGTGAAAGCGCTACGCAAGGCAATAAAAGAGATTGCCCGTTTCAAGCGCATTACCAAAGACCCTAAAACCGAGATCGACCTGCACGTGTACACGCTGCGCCTGATCTTCGATAACTTCACCGGCCAGTTCGATAGCTTTTACAAAGGCTTTTTCACGGCCACTGCCCGCTTGCTGCTCCGCACCATTCAGCTTATCCGCAAGAACCTGCACGAAGATTATTATGTGGAGTATAAAACAGATCTGGATGACTTCCTGCAGCAGATCCACAGCCGCCCCAAGTACCTGACCGTGGCCCTGCCCCAGGAGTTTGAGGTGGAGTAATTCTAATTTTGAATGAGTGAATTTTGAATTAATGAATAAGATCTGCAGGGAATGGATGCTTTATACTTGCTTCATTCTTTCTACCTTTCCAACGCACCTGCTGTTCCAAGCTGTCATCCTGGAAGGATCTCGTGGGCGAACTCCAGAAGCTGTTCCTTTTTACAGCCAAAATCTTCGTAAACAAAAAGAGACGGAGCTTATACTTCGCCTTGCCCCCTGAATTCACTCAAACACTCATTCACTCATTCAAAATTCACTAGTTCAGCCCGAATACCTTTACTTCCTCCAGGTTAACCTCTGACACTTTCTCCAGTTTGCCGGCTTCGAAGACCCTGTCGTAATTCGCTATGGGGAAATCTTTGCCGTTATTGGGGGCTTTGTAGTTGTTGTAGTCCTGGAAGCGGATGTTGCCGATCTCGCGTGGGTTGGTGGCCTCGCGGAAGCGCGAACCGCCGCCGTTCTCCTCAAAGTTGTAGGCCAGGTAATCCATGGTATGGCGCTGCTGGTGGAACCAGTATACGTACTCGTCCTCAAAGCCCTCTCCGCCACCCTCCTGCCTAAAGGTAACTTTTACCTTGTGGTAAGGCTCCCCTTTCACGGTGGCTTCTCCTAAGTACTCTTTCTGCACAGCAGCATCGTTCAGGAAGTAGGGCAGCAGCGCAAAGTATATCACCGCGTTTACCGACTCACTGTACGCCTGCTGCTCCTCTTGTGGCAGCGTAACTTCCGCGTCATCCACCGTACGCTTAAAGCCACTGTTGCTCAGCACATCATGCACCCGCTGCCCCGTGGAGTCGGTGAAGGTGCGGCTATACACAAACGCGCCGTTGTCGCGCAGGGCGCGGTATTGCCTGTCGCGGAGCCGGAACGTCACCACGCCCTGCTCCAGGTTCTGAGTACCGTGCGCCGCCAGGGCCGCATCAACAATCTCCTGCGCCTCTGATGGCTTCTCATTGTTAGTGCAGGAGGTAAACGCCAGCAGCAAAGCCAGCAAAAACAAAGTATAGGTGTGGGTTCGAAAGAAATACATGCTCAGGTATAAAGTATGGCCAAAGGTAAGCAAAAGGCGCAAGGCATAAAAAAACCGCACCAGACTAAAAGGCCGGAGCGGTTTTTCAGGATATAATTTAATACGGTTACTGCTTGGCAGTCACGTCAAAAGTAACAGTGAACTCATCGGAGATCGCCTTGTCGCCTAGCTCGCCCAGCAGGGTCTCGGAGCCATAACGCACATCATACTTAGAGCGATCTACCTTTACATCGGCTTTTGCGTTTACAGTGCCATTCTGGATGTTCACCGTTGCCGGGAAGCTCACAGGCTCTGTTTTGCCTTTGATTGTCAGGTTACCTTCTACGTTATAGTTCGGCTGGCCGGCAGCTGCATTCTGGATCGGGGATGCGTTCACCAGCTCGAATGTAGCTGTTGGATGTGCCTCCACGCCGAAGAAGTCATCAGACTTCAGGTGTCCTACCAGGTTTGCGTTATCTTCTGCTGCTGTGATATCGGTGTTGGTGATAGTCGTCATGTCGATCACGATGTTACCACCCACCAGTTGGTTGTCCGCTACGCGCAGTTCACCACCCTGCAGCTCAATTTCACCTCTGTGCTCGCCAGCTACTTTCGTTCCATGCCACTTCACGTTGCTTTGGTCCTGTACAATCTGGTAAGCTTCGCCTTCAGTTGTTGCTGCGGCAGCTTCTTCAGTTGTCACGGCAGTTGTTTCTTCCACTGCTTCCGTTTCGCCTCCGCAAGCAGTAAAGAAAAGGGCTGCGGCAAACGTGGCATAAATGGCTGTTTTTTTCATGATTCGTCTTTTTAATTTATACTTATACTTCGTTTCTAAAAAATAAACCACTCCGGTTTAAGGTGCCGGAGTGATTTTATACTTGTCTTTCTGTGATTACTGCTTTGCAGTCACATCCAGCGTTACTACAAACTCATCCATAATCGCTTTGTCGCCAAGGCCATCAAAAAAGCTGTTGGAGCCGTAGCGCACGTCATACTTGGAGCGGTCGATGGTTACGTCGCCTTTGGCTGTCGCTACACCGTTGCGCACTGAAACAGTGGCAGGAAAAGAAACAGGCTTCGTGATGCCTTTTATTGTCAGGTCGCCGGTTACGGTGGCGTTTGGCTTGCCTGCGGCAGCCTTTGCGTTAGACTTTACTTCGGTGATTTTGAAAGTGGCGGTCGGGTGCTTCTCCACGCTGAAAAAATCATCAGACTTCAGGTGGCCGATCAGTTTGCCGTTGTACTCAGCATCCTTTATATCGGAGCAGGTCATCGCGTTCATGTCGATCACGAAGGTACCGCCCACAATCTTGTTTCCCTCAACCAGCATCTGGCCGCTCTTAAGGCCAATGTTGCCCATGTGCTCGCCGGTAACTTTCTTGGCGTGCCACTTCAGGTCGCTCTTGGCCACGTCTACATTGTAAGCACGAGCCTTCGCGGGCGCAGCCACTTCGGTAGCAGCCTTCGCAGCTGCATTGTTTGTGTTGCCTGCGGAAGCGGAGAACACCAGCGCACTAGCAAGTGAGGCTAAAATAACGTACTTTTTCATCTGTTTGATCTTTAAACTTTAGTGGTTATGGTTTTTTGTTAGTCTCTGATTTTGTCAAGCAATACATTCAGTTGGGCAGCTTCTTCCTCGGTAAGGTTGGTGATGCCGGTACCCTTGCCGCCCTCCAGCACGTCCATTTCCTTCAGGAGATCCAGCCCTTTGGCTGTGATCAGCACATCCACGGTGCGGCGATCGGCAGGACACTGCTTGCGCGTTACCAGCTCCTTTGCCTCCAGCTTGTCCACAATGCGCGAGGCATTAGAGGTTTTATCCAGCATGCGCTCAATCAGCATGCTGATGGTAGCCGGCTTCGGGTGCTGTCCCCGCAGAATGCGCAACACGTTGTACTGGGGCAGTGTAACGCCGAACGGCTTAAACATAGCCGACTGCCGCTGCTCCAGGTACCCCGACGTATACACCACGTTGATGTAGGCTTTCTGGTACTCACTCTTAAAAGAACCTTGCTTTATTTCTTCTTCTATCTTCATATCAAGCCTCTGCTTCAGAATGACAATGCAAATGTATGTACATACATTTAATGTATCAACAGTTATTGCAAATTTATTTTAACCACTTTAAATAAATGCCTGTGTAACAGGTTTTCCGGGCTTTTGTTCAGCTGCCTAAAACATGTCGTTATATAACAGGCTATTTAACCGCTCAAAAAAGTATAACGAAACGCATCGCCATATCTTTTATATCCTATATTAAGTTGTTTGGTTGAATTCTTTCACGCTTTAGTATAGGGACAGGGCTACAGGTACAGAAACCCCTCCCGCTCCTTCACCAGCCCGAAAGGGTCCTGCTCCAGCGCCAGGAAGCCGCTAAGATCCACAAAATCGAAAGCGTTGGAGAGTTGCAGCGCGCTCCAGGTGCTTAGGCTTGTCTCCACCACCGAGTTCAACACCGTCAGAAGTCCGTTGTTTTTGGCCTGCTGCAGCAGCCGCACAGTGTTCAGGTAGCCGCCCGCTTTCATAAGCCGGATGCTGATGCCGTGAAACTGTGTGCGCAGCATGTCGAAATCAGCCTCATCGGTCAGCGACTCCTCTGCAATCAGCGGGATCGGGGTTTCGTTTTTGAGATGCGCATAGGCAGCTACCTTAGCAGCGGGCATTGGCTGCTCCACAAAAAGCACGCGCCGGCGGTCAAGGCTCTCCAGGAATACCAGCAGCGCATCAGGGTTCTGCCAGCTTTCATGGCCATCCAGCACAAGCGGCAAATCCGTGACCTGCAGCAGCTCGTGCACCAGGGGCATGCCTGCTTCCGGGCTCACCCTCACTTTCAGGTGCTGAAACCGGTCCAGGTCGTGGTGCTGCACAAACTCCCGCACTTGCCACGGCTCCAGCGCGGGCAAGGTAAAGCCGGTGGCCTGCGCCTGCGGCAGCGACTGGCCCAGCAGCTGGTAAACCGGTATGGCCTTGTGCTGGCAAAAGTAATGCAGGTAAGCCGACTCAATGGCAAAGCGGAGCGCATTCACCGGTGGGTGCTGCACCAGCAACTGCAGGAGCTCATCCATACTTTGCAGCTGGGGTAGGCCAGCCAGCAGCAGGACTTTGTACTGTTTCAGCAGCAGCTCGGGTGTTTCGCCATAGCGCAGGGCAAGTGCTGCCTCCCCAAACCCACTGTACGTGCCGTCCGACACCTGCACGAGGAAATTGATCTTCCCGTTGCCTGCGGCCTGTGCCGCACTGCGGCTATACTGTAATTTCAGGTCCAGGGCCTCGATGCGCCATATCAGCATAGGTGGTAAAGGGTTAAAGGTTGAGGGCTTGAATTTGCACTTTTTATCGCAAACAAGCCAATTTTGCGTTGGCTTCCACTGGCTATACTTCTATTTGTTTTCAGGATGCGGTGGCGCCAATAAATTAATTTTACAATACGCCCCGGGCTGCTTGCAGATGCATTTCCAACACTTATATTTGCTAAGTTTTTGTAGGTGTGCCCTGTCGGCAAATTCATCATTTCAAGGCTTTTCAGCCGCACTTGCTACAAAGGCTTTTCTTGAGGAAAAGGCTAATCCGACCCTTTCCTTTTTACAACTCACTGTATATGAAAAAGTCTTTATTACCGATGGCGGCGCTGCTAAGTATAACTGTGGCGGCCATCCTGACTGTACTGCAGCAGTACAGCTTTATTTCACTGCCGGCAGAGGTGCTGATGGGCGTGCGTTGGACGGTGGTGGGCGTTTTGCTGCTCTACGGCCTGCAGAAGCGCTCCCTCACCACCTGGATTCTGGTCAGCATGGTGGTGGGCTGCGCCATAGGCTACGACTTCCCCGGGTTTGCCGTCAGCCTGAACGTGCTGAGCAAGATCTTCCTCAAGCTGATCAAGACCATCATCGCCCCGCTTATCTTCGCCACGCTGGTGGTGGGCATTGCCGGCCACTCCAACCTGAAGCAGGTGGGCAGCATGGGTTGGAAAGCCATCCTGTACTTTGAGATCGTTACCACGCTGGCCCTGTTCATCGGCCTGGCCGCCATCAACATCAGCCGCGCCGGCGTGGGCATAGACCCGGGACTGGCGCAGAGCCAGGAGGAGATCGCCCCGGTGGCCGCGCAGAGCACATCCGACATCATCCTGCACGTGTTCCCCGAGAACATCGTGAAGTCCATATCCGAGGGGCAGGTGCTGCAGATTGTGGTGTTCAGCGTCCTGTTCGCCATCGGCCTTGCCATGGTGGGCGAGAAGAAGCGCAAGCCGATGCTGGACTTCTGCGAGAGCCTCTCCGAGACCATGTTCAAGTTCACCAACATCATCATGTACTTCGCCCCGATCGGTGTGGGCGCCGCCATTGCCTACACGGTGGGGCACATGGGCTTCGGCATCCTGCTGAACCTGTTCCAGCTGCTCATCACCCTCTACGTGGCCCTGATCGTCTTTGCGGTGGTGGTGCTGCTGCCGGTGGCCCTGATCGCCCGCGTGCCGATCGTGCGTTTCCTGAAAGCCATCTCCGGCCCGGTGTCCATCGCCTTTGCCACCACCAGCTCGGAGGCGGCCCTGCCGCGCGCCATGGAGGAGATGGAGAAGCTGGGCGTGCCGCGCAAGATCGTGGCCTTCGTTATGCCTACCGGCTACAGCTTTAACCTCGACGGCACTACCTTGTATCTGGCCCTCGCCTCCGTTTTCGTGGCCCAGGCCGCGGGCATCAACCTGACGTGGGAGCAGCAGCTGGTGATGGTGTTCACCCTGATGCTGACGAGCAAAGGCGTGGCCGGTGTGCCGCGCGCCTCCCTGGTGATCCTGCTGGGCACCGTGGCCTCGTTCAACCTGCCGGTGTGGCCGGTGTTCGCCATACTTGGCATCGACGAGCTGATGGACATGGCCCGCACATCGGTGAACGTGACCGGTAACTGCCTTGCCACCGCCGTAGTGGCCCGCTGGGAGGGCGAGTTCCACCCGGAGCGCGAAGTAGGCCTGGTGGAAACCTCGAACCCGGAGTTGCTTCAGAAACTGGAGGAAGAAAACAGAGTTGCAAAATTGGTGTAAGTATACCGCGCAGCTAAGTATATAAATACTCCTGCTTATATTATTAAACCCGCCCCTATTGTCCATTGGCAGTTGGGGCGGGTTTTGGATTTTAAAGTAATGAAGGCCTCCGCTATAAACTACCCTAAAATGTATTTAGCCTATATAGTATATTCGTTAGCCCGATTCCATTTATCTGCCTATATTGGGCAATTAAGAATAATAAAATAATGAGAAATAGTCAAATATAGATTCAATAGATGCGAAAGTTAATGGCTTTTGCATCTATTGAATTTAGCTGTGCCCCGTTCATTTTACGCCCTGCTGGAAAACAAATAATAATCTTTACCTGTGCATACCTCGCATACTTCTGCTTTTATGAATCTTAGAATCTGCTCCCTTATAATATTTCTACTTTTCCCCCTTTTTAGCGACAGCTCTAACCTAATTGCACAAGATAATGGATGGCTGAAAAGATACGGCAGTTCTGAAACTAACAATTTTAGCTCTTCTCTTCTTACACCAGCGGGTGACGTAATTTTAACAGGATACTTTACAGGAGGTGAAGGCAGGATGCTTTTGGGTAATGTTGAACTAGTCAGTCATGCTCCTAAAGAGAAAAGCTGTGGATTTATTGCAAAGGTAAACAGAAGTGGTGAAACTGTCTGGGCACAGACACTACAGAGCACTTTTGGAGGAGTTCTGCATACAGCCACCCTAGATACTAAGGGAAACATATACGTTATGGGAAATTTTATAGGGGAATTAACATATGGCTCTCAAAAATACGTTAGCTTTCCAAATACTCCTCAAAGCTTCCTGGCAAAATATGATCCGGAGGGCAGACCTCTTTGGGTTTGGATGGCACCTGCCTCCATCTATTTTAATGCATTTAATGCAGTTGCTGCCGACCCCTTGAATAACATTTATTTCGCTTACAATGAATCACAAACAATATATTCTGATAGACTGGGATATAATCTTAAACTAGCAAAATTAGATGTAAATGGAAATCTGCTTTCAGACCAGTTGATAGCAGAATCAGTACATTCAATCGGTTGTACTTCCATTAAATTTAATACACAGTTACAACCTGTATTGCTGGGATCTTATAAAGACAAGATTGTAATAGGAAGTCAGGAGCATGCATCACCAAATACATTTAACATGTTCCTACTAAAATCTACAACAAACGGAATACCCCTATGGTCTATAGACATAGGCAAAAATGCTCACACCTTAAGCGGAAGCAGTGAGTTAGCCCTAGATGATGCAAATAACATATATGTTGCAGGTAGCTTTTCTGATTCACCTGCAAAGGTTACTGTACTCAAGAAATTTAATTTAAATGGAAGGCTGATCTGGCAATATACCCTTGACAGAGAACTGGTGCCCTATTTAGGCGGCTTAGCGGGCACAAGTTTAAAAATTACTAGTAGCCACCATATTATACTTACAGGCTTTTTCTCCGGTGATGTTAGTTTCGGTTCAACTCGTTTCAAGACACAATTTCCAGAATACACAGATCTTTTTGTTACTAAAATAACCAAAGACGGACAAGTAGCAGGGGCAATCCGCTCAGATGCAAAAGGCGCTGTCAATCCCATGTCTATACTTATTAATAACATGGGCGATTTCTACGTGTCTGGTTCTTTTGTATCAGACAACTTCGTTTTTCAAAATTCAACATCGAAGCAATCAGGAAACTTTTACGATATATTTCTTTTGAAAGGCTCTCTTGCGGCTCTGGAAACAAATGAAATACCAGAAGAAATAGAAGAAAATAATAGTCCGGCTCTCATCATACCTAATATCATCACGCCTAATGGTGATGGGAAGAATGATGCTTTTGTTATAAACACGCTACAGCAAGATACAGAGAACCTAATTCTGATATACAACAGGTGGGGCAAGCTCGTATACCAGTCTAAATCCTATCAAAATGACTGGTCTGCCGCCGGACTTCCTAATGGCTCTTATTTCTATGTGCTGCAGCACCTTAAAACAAACCGGCAATACAAAGGCTGGGTGGAGGTAATGAGATAGCATGATGGGATAGACGGTAAAAAAATCAAAAGCACTTGGTGCCGTGAAGATTACCGACTGAATCAGTAAAAAAACATAGTAAAGCAGGTGCCAGACAAACCAAACGTATTAGTAATACGTGGTCGTAATAAGCGACGAAGCAGAACAGCTGAGTATATATTTGAGAACTAATAAATGTGTTTTGCCATTAGATTTGCTAGACTCAGCTTTATTTATCTATTGGCAAAATACATAAGTAAGATTTTTTTTAGCAGATACAGCTAATTTTTTGTTTCTAGACACAGCAGCCTATTCTTGCCTCCACCTCTGTACACGTGCATTTCCAGAATCAGCTACATAGATGTATCCCTTTTCATCCACAAAGATGCCTGTTGGCTCAGTTAACTGGAAAGCTGCGTTACCTGGTCCTTTGCCTCCAGCAACAATAACACCCTCAGTGGCTCCTGGTGCCCACTTCTGGACGCGGTCATAATGAGAGTCCGTTACATAAACATTACCTTCAGCATCCACAAACAAACCATGAGGAAATACAAGATGGCTTGATGTTTGGCCTTCTATTCTTTCTCCTGCGACAGTGATACCTACCGAGTTTCCAGGGGGATACTTTTGAACACGCTTGCTCCCGTACTCAACAACATAAATGTTTCCCTGTGGGTCCACGTGGATCCCTTTGGGAGAGTAGCTATTTTCAACTACGGTAACGCCTTCCTTTGCACCAGGGGCCTACTTCTGAACACGGTTGTTTCTGGAGTCAGCTACATAAATGTTACCTGCCTTGTCAACGAAAACTCCCCATGGATTGTCTAACTGGTTGGCTGCACTGCCCCAACCTTTCCCTCCCGCTACGGTTATGCCTTTTAAGGCACCTGGTGCCCATTTCTGTACGCGGTGGTTGGCTTCATCAGATACATACACATTACCTTCTGCGTCAACGTGTACACCTTTAGCATGAAAGCTAAGTTGGTTATCATTATCTCCAAAATTATTGCCGCCTGCCACAGTAACTACTAAGGGCTCCTTTGGCGCTGGCTCGGGCGCTTCTTCCTTTTCACCGCAAGAAATAGTTAATAGGAGCAGCGAAAAAGCAAAACTTCTTAAAAGGGGGAGAGAAATGTAATGTTTCATTCTGTTTGTTTTTATAGTTTAGAATTGAGACACAATATAAGTTATATAAAAGAAACGCTATAGTAGATTTGTCCAATGTTACAGTCAATACAAAAAACAGAGGCAACCGAAAAGCCATTCGGCATGGATGGTTTTTATTGTGCGCTTGAAACATACAATTCCTATTATGTCTACCTGCCGTACATTTAGCCATTATAGAGATGGTTGTGATAATGTTCTTCTTTCCGAAGTCGTCTTTTAGTAGATATCAAGCTGAATTCATTTTCTAAGGGCTTTCAGCCTGCACTAGCCAGTATTTAGAGAATTATTTTAAAAAACTTCATTCTGAACGACGTGGAAAATTGAGTTTGATATTAAAAGAGATCAAAAGCAGGAGAACACCACCTGAGAGGAGATACAAGATATTGTGTCTGATGTAATTAATAAGAATATATAGTATAAGCCTGTATTAAAATAGTCTGTTGTTCAGCATAACTTCTTTTTTTAAAGCAGTTGATTTTAGCTTAAATCTATAATGGCTGCACTCTCCATGCTTACAGAGAAATCACCCCTTCGTCGAGGTTATATCACTATATAGCCACACTCTTAGTCTTCACCTGCAAAATTTCGTAGTCTAAAACGCTACTTGATGCACAGTCATTATCAATCAACAAAAAAGTACATATGAGACACAGGTTTGCAGCCCTGTTGCTGCTGCTGACTGTTGCCCTTACCTCGGCAACGGCACAGCAAAACAGCCAGAAAGACAAAATCCTGCCCTACCCTATTCACCAAAAGGAACTTGCCAATGGCCTGAACGTGGTCACGGTGCCATACAACAGCCCGGGCCTGGCAGCTTTTTACATTGTGGTGCGGGCGAGCTCCCGCGAGGAAGTGGAAAAAGGCAAAACCGGCTTTGCCCACCCTATTATTTCTTTTAACTAAATAATTAGAAAATATTTTGAAGTAAGCTAACACAGGAGGGGCAGTTGAGCTAAATTATAAAAAAGGGCTTAGCCTAACCAAACCTATTGTGCATAAACGCACAATAGCCAGAACGTTACTATCCCCCTATTTATACCCTTTTTTTCTCATAAATTCATATATTAGTCTCTCCTAACTAACTAGAGGTTCAATGAAAAGGCCCCTGCTCACTTTTATACTTTGCTCTATCTTTTTCACATCGCTGGCCCAGGTTCGGAAAGCACCTCCGAGACAGGAAGGTGAAGGCCCCTGGCCTCAACTCATTATTCGTGGGGTTACCCTGATCAATGGGAATGGCGCACCGCCAACCGGACCGGTAGATGTTGTGGTGGAGAACAACAAGATCGTTGCTATAAAAACCGTTGGTTACCCCGGGGTAAAAATAGATGCTGCAAGCAGGCCTAAACTTAAGATCGGTGGCAAAGAGCTTGATGCCACTGGTATGTACCTGCTGCCAGGATTTGTAGATACGCACGGCCATATCGGTGGTGAAGCCCAGGGCGCAGATGCAGAATACGTTTTCAAATTGTGGCTGGCTCATGGTGTTACCACTGTTAGAGATCCTTCGGCAGGCAATGGGTTGGATTGGGTGCTCGACCAGAAAAGAAAGAGTGCCAAAAATGAAATTACCGCGCCACGTATTTTGGCTTATACAGCTTTCGGGCAAGGTAGTAGTGAGCCGATCAGTACGCCGGAGATGGCACGCAAGTGGGTGAAGAACAATGCGGCCAAGGGTGCAGACGGTATAAAATTCTTTGCTGCCAGCCCGAAGATTATGGCTGCCGCGCTCGAACAGAACAAGAAGGAGGGCCTCCGGTCTGCCGGACACCACGCCCAGATGGATGTAGCCCGTTGGAACGTACTGCACTCTGCAAGGGCAGGCCTTACTTCTATGGAGCATTGGTACGGCTTGCCGGAAGCGCTTTTTACCGACCGTACCATTCAAAATTATCCTGCCGATTACAACTATAACAACGAGCAGGATCGCTTTAGTGAAGCAGGTAAGCTGTGGCAGCAGGCTGCTCCGCCCTATTCTGAAAAATGGAACCAGGTGATGGATGAATTGCTTTCCCTGGATTTCACCATTGGACCAACGTTTAACATTTATGAGGCAAGCCGTGATCTGATGCGAGCAACCCGTGCTGAGTGGCACGAAACCTATACCATGCCTTCTCTTTGGGAGTTTTACCAGCCCAGCAAGGTATCGCACGGCTCTTACTGGCATTACTGGGGTACTGAGCAGGAAGTAGACTGGAAAAACAACTACAGGCTATGGATGACTTTCATTAACGAATACAAAAACCGTGGCGGCCGCGTTACAGCGGGTTCAGACTCAGGCTTTATTTTCCAGTTATACGGCTTTGCTTATATCAGAGAACTAGAGCTGCTACGGGAGGCAGGTTTTCATCCATTAGAAGTGATCAGGGCAGCTACCCTAAACGGTGCCGAGGCCTTGGGCATGGACGACAAGATAGGTTCGGTGGAGATAGGAAAGCTGGCCGATTTTGTGATTGTAGCGGAAAACCCATTGGTGAACCTGAAAGTGCTTTATGGTACCGGGGCGATAAAGCTTACAGAAGATAACGAAGTAGTACGGGTTGGCGGGGTAAAGTATACCATCAAAGACGGCATTGTTTACGATGCAAAAGCCCTTTTGGAAGATGTTGCGCAGATGGTAGCTAAAGAAAAAGAAAAGACCGGCTATAAGATCATGCAGCCGGGAATTAAGGAGTAACAGGAAATTTCCTTCAAGTTTTCAAAGACCTTTATGAGAAAGTCGAGGGAAAATTATTGTCGATTTTAAAATAGCGGGAGAATATTTCTGTAGAGGAAGTAGTAGATATTACGCTGAAGCGACAGATAAAAATGTAAGGCAGGTAATCAATCTATACTTAGAGAATCTGTTGCTGAGCATGCATTAAAATGTTTTCAGTAACAGATTTTTGCTTAAAACTAAAAATTGCCGCACGCACACTCACAGAGAAATCTGCCTCTTAGTCGGGCTTATATCGCTATATAGCCACGCTCTTAGCCCTAAAGATCAAAATCTCGTAGTCTAGAATGCTACTTGTTTCACAAGCATTTAACATTCAACGAAATAGTACATATGAGACACAGATTTGCAGCCCTGTTGCTGCTGCTTGCTATTGCCTTTTCCCCGGCAATGGCACAGCAAAGAAGCCAGAAAGACAAAATCCTGCCCTACCCTATTCACCAGAAAGAGCTGGCCAACGGCCTGAATGTGGTAACGGTGCCTTACAACAGCCCGGGCCTGGCAGCCTTTTACATTGTGGTGCGGGCGGGCTCCCGCGAGGAAGTGGAAAAAGGTAAAACCGGCTTCGCCCACTTTTTTGAGCACATGATGTTTCGGGGCACCGACAACTACTCTAAAGAAGCTTATGGCGATATTTTGAAAGCCATTGGGGCCTCTGCCAACGCCAACACCTCCATCGACCGCACCGTGTACCACATGACGGGCAACGCCGAAATGCTGGACAAGATGTTTGAAATTGAGGCCGACCGTTTCCAGAACCTGAACTACAGCGTGCACGACTTTAAAACAGAGGCCGGCGCCGTGAAGGGCGAGTACACCAAGAACTCCGCCAGCCCCTACCAGCAGCTGTATGAGAAACTGGTGAGCACCGCCTTCACCAAACATACATACGCGCACACCACTATGGGCTTTTTTGAGGATGTGGTAGACATGCCCAACCAGTACGATTACTCCCTCACTTTCTTCGACCGCTTTTACCGCCCCGAGTATGCTACAATAGTGGTAGTAGGTGATGTAACGCCGGAGCGCGTGAATGCCCTGGCACAGCAGTACTTCGGCGACTGGAAGCGCGGCAACTATAAGCCTAAAATAGCCACGGAGCCAAAGCAAACAGAAACCCGCTATGCCCACGTGAAACAGGAAGGCTTTCCGCCTTACCTCACGCTGGCTTTTAAAGGGCCGGCTTTCTCTGACAAGGACAAGGACCTCCCGGCTCTAAGTATCCTCTCCACGCTACTCTTTGCCGAAAACTCCGATTTGTACCGCAAACTGGTGGTGGAAGAGCAGAAGGCACGCTTTATTGGTGGTGGCCCGCAGTTCTCCCGCGATCCAAACCTGATCTCCGTGTCGGCCTCGCTGTTGGATGCAAAGGACATGCAGTACGTGAAAGACGAACTGATGAAAGCGCTGAACCAGGCGAAAACGAAGCCGATGGATTCGAAGAAAATCGAGGAAACAAAGTCGCGCATCAAGTATTCGTTTGCCATGAGTATGGATAGCCCGGATGCGATCGCCAATTCGCTGGCCCGTTTCATCTGGCTTTCCGGCGATCCGGAGTCGCTCAACAACATCTACAGTGTGTACGATACCATCACGGCAGATGACCTGATGCGCGTGGCAAAGAAGTATTTCACGCCAGCAACCATGACCGTGGGCACCATCGCCCCAACAGAAAAGTCGCCGGTAAAGTAAGGCGGTGTTCTCTCAAGTATAAACCGATCGCAAGCACATGAGCATGAAAAAAATAGCTGCCTACATACTTCCCTTTGCCCTGCTGGCCACCTCGTGCGCCAGGCAGCCGCAGGAAGCACAGCAAACCAATACCGAAACAACCACAACGGCTACTACCGCCGCAACAACCCCTTTCAACGCAAACGAGGCATTTGGTCCCGGTAAGGTGGTGGAACTGAAGCAGCCCGAATCAAACAAGGTGATCATCAAGCTGATGTTCAAAAACGGCTCGATGGTGGACCCGGAAGATAAAAAGGGCCTGACTTATACTACCGCCCAGATGATTTCCGAATCGGGCACGCAGGACATGACCATAACAGAAATCAAGGATAAGATTTTTCCGTGGGCAGCCGAGTACGGGGCCAATGTGGACAAGGAGGTAACAACCTTTACCTTTGCGGTGCACACCGACTTCCTTGATCAGTTTTATCCCATTGTGCGTGGCCTGATGCTGAACCCTGCCTTTGCCGAGGAGGATTTCAAACGCGTAAAGTCGAACCAGCAGAACTTTGTGGACCAGGTGATTCGGGCCTCTTCGGATGAGGAGTACAGCAAAAAAGCGCTGGAAGACCTACTGTTCCGGGGCACCAACTACCAGCATGTGGTGGAAGGCACTTCCGCCACCGTGCCGAACATTACGCTGGAGGACGTTAAGAAACACTGGCGCAACTACTTTACCCGAAACAACGTGCTGATTGGCATAGCAGGCAACTACAGCCAGGAATTCCTGGACAGGCTGAAGGCCGATGTAGCGCAACTATCGGAGGTAACGCCCAACATTCCTAAAGCCGGAGAGCCAAACAAGCCGAATGGCATTCAGGTGGAAATTATCAAGAAAAATGATGCGCTTGGTTCTGCCATCTTCACAGGCACCCCCATGCCGGTTACCCGCTCTGCCGATGATTTTGCTGCCCTGATGGTGGCTAACTCCTACCTGGGCGAGCACCGCAAAAGCTATGGCCAACTGTACGACAAGATCCGGACAACGCGCTCGATGAACTACGGCGACTACTCTTACATTGAGTGGTACGACCAGGGCGGCTCCTACCAGTTGCCCAACCCCGGCGTGCCGCGTACCTCGAACTACTTTGCCCTCTGGATTCGCCCGGTGCAGATTGCCGAGGGCCTGCAAAAGCAGTATGCCGAGCTGAAGGGAATAGATGTGGGCCATGCCCATTTCGCGCTGAGGCTGGCCATTCGGGAGGTGGATGACCTGATTAAGAACGGGCTGACGCAGGAGGAGTTTGAGCTGACACGCAAGTTCCTGCGCTCATATATGAAGCT
The DNA here is from genome assembly GCF_001611675.1 of Pontibacter akesuensis. NCBI lineage: Bacteria > Pseudomonadati > Bacteroidota > Cytophagia > Cytophagales > Hymenobacteraceae > Pontibacter > Pontibacter akesuensis. The sequence continues at coordinate 822,361 of NZ_CP014766.1, forward strand.
CTACATCCAGACAACTGAGAAGCAACTGGGCTTTTTGATGGACTCGCGCTTTTACGGCCGCCAGAACTATATTGAGGAGATGGACCAGTTGCTGGCTAACCTGACAGTGGAGGACGTGAACGAGGCGGTGAAGAAATACTGGCAGACGGAAAACATGTTTATCACCATCGTGACGGATGACAGTGAGGCCGAACCGCTGAAACAGGCGCTCCTGAACAATACACCCTCGCCAATGAGCTACTCCAACCTTGTAAAGGAGGGCCTTCCGCAGGAGGTTCTGGCAGAGGACGAAGAGGTTGCCAACTATAAACTGAACGTGAAAGATGTAAAGATCATCGACAGCAAAGACACCTTCAAGTAACTCATTCTTAGGTCTTAAACAAATGAAAAAAGCCGCATGATTATTTCTGCGGCTTTTTTATTTGCCTCTGCCCATCAAATTATTCACCACACTAAATATCCAGGAAGTTGCAAAAAAGTTGTGTTGCTTACTATAAATATTTTAACATAATTTATACTTATAATAAGCAAGTCTAAGTATGAAAAAAGTATTTAAAGTGATTGGCTATGTACTGATGGCTGCCATGGTAGCTGTCGCAGCTGGGGTAATCTACCTGCAGTACGCTTTTCCGAATGTGGATGCGGCACCAAACATAAATGTGGTGAAAAGCTCTGACCAGATAGAACGCGGTCGTTACCTTGCCAACCATGTCACCGTCTGCATTGACTGCCACTCTACCCGGGACTTTTCCCGCCTGGCCGGACCTCCCGTGCCCGGTACGGAAGGCAAAGGCGGCGACAGGTTTGACCACTCCTTTGGCTTCCCGGGCACCTTCTACGCCAGAAACATCACCTCCGACAAGGAAACAGGCATTGGCTCCTGGACGGACGGCGAAATATACCGAGCCATCACCAAGGGTGTAAGCAGGAACGGAGAACCACTCTTCCCGGTGATGCCGTACAAGTCGTACCGCAACCTGACAACTGAAGATGCCTATGCCATTGTGGCCTATATCCGCACGCTGGCTCCTGTTAAGCACCAGGTGCCGGCGTCTGACCCTGATTTCCCGGTGAACCTCTTGCTGCGTACCATGCCGTCTAACGACGCACCGCCCGCCCTGCAGCAAACAGCACTGAACGATGAACTAGCCCGGGGCGAGTACCTGACAACCATAGGCGGCTGCGCTGATTGCCACACACCAAAAGATAAAAAGACAGCAGGCAAGAGTTTTGCAGGTGGCATGGACTTCACCTTTCCAAACGGTGCCGTGCTGCGGGCAGCCAATCTCTCTCCCGACAAGCAGCATGGTATAGGACGTTGGACAGAGGATGCGTTTGTGCGCCGGTTTAAGATGTTTGAGGACCCGGCGTTGACAGAAAAGCAGCTGGCACCCGGCGATTTCCAGACGCTGATGCCCTGGAAAATGTATTCCGGCATGAAGGAGGAGGACCTGCGGGCCATTTATACCTATTTAATGAGCCTGGAGCCAAGCCCGAATAAGGTGGTGAAGTATACGCCGGCACCGGAGAAGTCCTGACCTTTGGCAAGTATAAAACAGCACCAGAGAGCCGCCCGCACCTGCAGACGGCTTTTTTTTGTGCCCCAGATGTCGTATCATCGCTGCCAGTATCAACTTTTACCCATGCAACTTTACCAACACGACGAGGACAACACGCCTCTAGCCCTTGCCTACGCCCGTTTCTGGACCCGGCTTTCTGCTTTTTTTGTGGATGCCCTCCTAATGTCCCTCGCGCTGGCGCTGCTCATTCCAATTCTTGGCCTTCCGCTGGCACCGGAGCTGGATGATTGGGAAAACCGGGCGAAATTACAGGGAATCAGCGCCTTTATCGGGTGGCTATACTACGCCGGCTTTGAGAGTTCAGCCAAACAGGCCACTTTGGGAAAGCAACTCTTCGGCATTTTTGTAACGGATACGCAGGGGTACCCCTTGTCATTTGCCCGCGCCAGCGGCCGCTACTTTGGCAAGCTGCTGTCGGGCCTGATCTTCCTGATCGGGTACATTATGGCTGCCTTCACCAAACGCCGCCAGGCCCTGCACGACATGCTGGCCAACACCCTGGTATTGCAACACCCGGGCGTAAAGCAGGAGCAGGAAAATTAGCTTTTTCTAATACTTGTAACTGCCTGGGATAATCCCACTACGTGGTAACTCAGGGAAAAACACCTCATCGCACAAACATCAAACCCCTGGTTTTTAACACGGTACAAAACAAAAATCATCCATGGCTGTAACCAAGTGTCTGGCTGCAAGTATAGTAAGGTTCCCGAATAACTTTACCATATATGCAGGCCACTTTTACCGAATCTAACACGAACGCTGAACTCGCCACCCTTGGCCCCCGACTTACCGCCTTTGCCCTGGATGTGCTGCTGCTGCTCACGTTAATAGGGCTGGCTGATTATTTCACCATTAGCACCGACGAAAACGCGCTGTTCCTGAAACCTGAACGGCTTCTGCACCTGGTGCTGGGCTGGCTATACTTTGCCGGCGGCGAAACCTGCTACTGCCAGGCCACCCCAGGCAAATACCTCCTCCACCTGCGCGTGACCACTACCCGCGGTAGCCGCCCCTCCTTTAGGGCGACAACAATACGGTTTTTTGCCCGACCATTTTCCGTTCTGCTTTTCACGCTTCGCTTCCTCGTAAGCGCTCCCTCTGATACTCGCAGCATGTTTCACGACCGGCTGGCAAACTCACAGGTGGTAAAAAACTAATTAGGGCTTCTCGGCTTTACCGGGGTAATTCAGCACGGTGATACTGAACATTGGGTCGGCGTTCCAGTCTTCGGCCTTCACACGCGCATACAGTACTTCACTCACCAGCTTCTTTACCTCTTCATCTGTCATAGCATCGTTGCGCTTGTACAGGTATACCTCGCAAATAACGGGGTTCAGGTTGGGTAACGTGCCGCGGGTAAAACGAGCATTCACCTCAATGGGCTCAATCCCTTCCATCTTGTTTAGCTCGGTACGAATAACGGAGGCTATCTGTACATTTACACTGCCTTTCTGCAGGCCCGGCTGCCCGGCGTATTGCCAGTACAGCAGCCCTGCCACCAGCAGCGTAGACACGGCCAGCGAAAGTTTGAAGACATAGGCCTTCCCATCTGCAAAGCGCACCCCATTGGTCGTAACTTTGCCCATGTACCGGAATATTAGCGCAGCCGTGAGTTGGATGACTGCCAATTGCAGCAGCAACAGAAACACGCCGCTCCGCACCAGTTGCCAGTTGCCAAAGTTCACCGCCATGCCAATCAGGCCGGTGGGTGGCGCCAGCGAAGCCGCCACCAGCACCCCTACGGCAGCGCCAGGCACTAAACTGTCCCGTTCCGACGAAATCAGGTTAACGCCGCCTGCCAGGCCTGCCACTATGGGCAGCAGTATCGACATCTGCGAAATATGGCTCACCGAGACCATCAAAGGCGTTGCGAATTTCTGATCGATAAAAAAAGACAGCAGGAAGGTCACGAGGATACCTGTGCCAATCGCCATAAAATAGCGCATCAGGCTTTGCTTTAGCAACTGCATTTTGCCTGCCGCGGCGGCCAGGGCCGCATTCATGGCCGGCCCGGCAAATGGCGACACCAGCATGGCGGCCACCAGCAGGTATACAGTGCCGGTGTACAAGCCAACCCAAACTAAAATTCCGCCTGCCGCCGAATAGATAAGCATTCCCTTTTTCGATCCGACACTCTGTATACCTCCCAAAAATATTTCAATCGGGCTGCGCAGGGACACATCTGCCACCTGGTCGGGCGCCTCACCCTGCGGAGGGTACAGCGTAATAATACCGCGTGGAATGAGGGTAATTTCTGCGTCCTCATATTTGCTGATGCTTTCTAAAAAGCTGCTTACCTTCTGGTTGTTCAGGTGCAGGGTCAACAGTTCTCCGTCCTCCAGTGGCTGCAACTGCAGATTTTTTCCGTTGTGCTCCTTGGCTATTTTTTGTATTTCTCTACCTTCTCCTTGTTTTACTTTAATAGATAGTTGGCGCATAAGTTTCTGTTTGTCTTCTTTATATTACGGCGGCACCTGCTGTTGGTGTTTAGTTAAAAAGCAAAAGCCCCCTGCAGCCTTTGCTGCAGGGGGCTTTTGAAAAGTGGATCGCTCGCCGTTTTAGTTGCTGGTCGCGCCATACTTGTCTGTCTCTACCGTTGCGGTGCCATTGGGCGCCACAGTAACTTTAAAGATGTAATCGTACTGCTGTTCCGAGATATCCGACACCGGACGCTTTGCCCCAAGGGCCTCCACGAGCGGCAGCAGGGTGTTTGAGTGGCCTGCTACCACCACGGTCTGGCCAGCATGGTTTTGCAACAATTTCTCCGTAATCCCTTTAAAATCGTGCGCCTCATACTGCTGCACTTCTAGCTGGGCGCTTTCGGCAATTGGCTTCAGTGTATTTTTTGTGCGCATGTACTTGGTGGCGTACAGGGCATCTACCTGCTGCCCCTCCAGCAGTGAGCGCAATGCCTCTGCCCGCGCCACTCCCGCTGAGGTCAGGTCCGGGTCCTGGTTGCCCGGGTCCGATATATCTTTCTCTGCGTGGCGCACCAGGTAAATCACCGTAGGCTGAGCGTTGTTGTCTACCGGATTCACCACCGTCAGCGCTCCTTCCTGTCCGGTTGGCGCCTGTTGGCAGGCAGCAAAAAGCAGCATCAAAAGAAATACCCATGCCTGTTTTAGTAGTGTTTTTTTCATGTAATCGAAGTTGTTGGTTAGATGGTTTGGATGTATGGATTAATTGGATTGTGTTAAATGCTCTCCTGCCTCCTGCACGTTCTGGGCATCCTGCCGGCGCTTCTTCTGCTGTAGCAGCTGCACCAGCCGCTGCCGGATGTCCAGCTGGTAAGGGTACAGCAACAGCGACCGCTCATAGGTGCGGATGGCACTACCCGCCTGGCCCTTTGCTTCCTGCATACGCCCTTTAGCAGCTAGTTGCTGCGCCTGTTCTACCACTGTCTGCGGCTTAGGCAGTTGCTTTAAGGTTGCTTTGGCCTTGTCAGCTTCTCCCAGCGCCGCCAGCACCGGCACCAGCAGGTGCTGCTCCGCCACAGCCAGTTTTGCCTTGCCATCCAGCAAAGGTTGCGCGGCAGCCCGGGCAGCATCTTTGTTGCCCAGCTGCAGGTGGTAATCAGCCATGCGCACCATAAAATCTGCCCGTGGCACGCCAGCGGCGGCAAGAATGCGCTGGGCCTCCTCCAGCGTTTCGATGGCTGCTTTAGACTTGCCCTGAGCCGCCAGCACATCCGCGTACTGCTTGCGGAGCTCATAACGCTGTGGCTTTAGCGCAACGAGCTTCTTCAGCTCCTGCGCTGCCTCGTCTGTGGCGCGAGTGGTACCCTTTAGCCAGTTGGCATAGGCCAGCGCCTCGTCGCGGCTGTCGCGGAGGTAGGTGGAGATTGTGGGAGCATTTGCCGCATACGTCTCAGCGACGGCAATTGCCTCGGGTACCATGCCATAATCCGCGTAGAACTCCCGGAAGCGCTCGTTTATGCTGGCACGCGTAAGCAGGTCGTTTTCGAGTGCCGCTGCTTTCTGGTAGAGCGCCACCTGGCGCATCATGGCATCAGTGGCTTTTAATTTGCCGCTGCGTTTCATGGCTTCGTACAAGTTGGCCTCGGCCACATACACCGGAGCGTAATCAGGGTTAACTTTTATTGCCCTGTCCAGCCACTCCCTTGCCGCCTGATACTCCTGCTGTTCCTGCTTCACACCTGCGTAGGCAAGTATGGCGGGTTGGTAGGCCGCATCCCACACCAGGGCACTGTCTAAGTATACTGTGGCTTTTTTCAGATCTTTCTGCCGCTGCGCCTGCTCAGCCAGGTTCAGGTATACCTGGGCCCAGTTACTGGCCATGGCCTGCTTGTCTCCTGCCAAGTAAGCCTGCTGCCGCTTCACCAAGCCATCCAGGAAAGTATAAAGCTCGGGGTCTTTGGCTTTAAGGTCGGCGGTGGTATTGATGGACTTATGATTGAGCGGGTGCACTTTCACCGGCTCAAAGTAGGCTGGATAGGTTTGGGCCAAGTACTCGTGCTCGTTGTTGGCAGAGTAATAGTCGAGGGTGCGGTTTTCGGCCATGGCCTGGTTGTAGAGCCGGCGCACCTCACGCTTCTCGGCATCGGTGAAAACGCTCTGGTGGAAAAGGTGTACATACTCATGCAGCACCACGTTTCGCTCCAGGTATGAGCCACGCACCACGTACTCAATGCCCGCCGCACCGCTGCCCACGCCCCGGATATCCATCCACTGGCGGTTATCGAACGTGGTAGCCTGCCGGAAGTACGGTGAGCCCATGGCAATCGTCAGATCAACGTGCAGCGGCGGAATCACGAATTTTTCGTCTTGTTTAGAGAGAAACGGAAAGTACACGATGCTCTCATACAGCTGCGACCACACCATCTGCTGCACTTCCTTGCCTGGGTAATAGGCGGCATCCGGGAAAACACGTGCAAAGTTCTTCGGGTCTTTAATCACCGTTTGCTCCACCACCTGGTGCAGCGAGTCATAATTGTGGAGGTAAGTAAGTTGCTTTTGCTTGATCACGGCGGCAAGGGCATTATGAGCCGGACCGTAATGCTCTTTTTTGTCCAGGATGCGCTGAAAAATAGCCTGGGCAGAATCAAGCCGCGCCACCCGCTCCATATCAAAGGCCATATAGTAGGCAGAGCCCCTCAGCATGGCAGGCAAAACAGAGGCTTTATACTTCTGCTGCACCATCTGGATCTCAGCTAGCGCCTCTCTCAGTTTATTTTCCGACAACAGTTTATCAGCTGAGGCTAGTGCCTTCCGTACTTCCTCGTCTTCCGGCTGGGCGTAGTCGGCATAGGTTAAATTTGTGTGTCCGTTGCCCCAATGCCAGTGCGTGACGTAGTGCAGCGGGTTCAGCGCCAGCGCCAGCTCCCACTGCGCCGCCATGGCGTCGAGCTGGGTGGCATCTACGCGCCGCCAGATGGCATAGCCGTAGCTAAAGCGGGCATCCGCGTTAAAGGGGTCTAAGGTCAGGCTGTTGATGAGCGGCTGCTCGGCCAGCTCCGGCTTTTGGTTCCAGAAATGCACATCCGACTCCAGCAGGTAAGCCTGGGCATTCTCCGGGTTCCAGACCTGTACTTTCTTTGCCCATCCCAACGCCTCATCATACTTCTTCTGCAGCATCAGGGCACGGCCTACCGCCAAGGCAGCGGCTTCGTCTTTTGGGTTCTTCCGGAGCAGATGCTTAGCGGTGGCCTTTGCTTTTTCCAGTTCCCATGCCTGCACCTGCAGTTTGCTTTGCAGCAGCAGTGCCTCGCGCTCCTGAGGGCTTTTCTGCAGCACCTCCTGCACTAGTTTCTCTGCCCGCTCAAATTCGTTCTGAAGTATGGCGAGCCGTGCCTGCACCAGTTTTGCCTCCTGATCTGGCTCTGCCGCCTGCAGCACTTGTTTTGCCTGCTGCCAGGCACCCAGATCCAACAGCCGCGAAGCCTTTGCGGCGGGGCTGGTGTTTGCAGTCAGTGCCTCCTGTCGCTCCTGTTGCAGCTTTTGCCGCACGGCAGCCACTTCATCGGGGTGCTGGGCGAAAGCGGAAAGACTGGCCAGAAACGCGGCACTGCAGAGCAGGAGTTTTTTTGGAGTGAGGAGCATTGGGAGGTGGCTTGGTTTTCTAATCTCTAAAAATAGCAACTTCCGCCTACTGATGAAAGCCTGCTCCCCTAAACTTCAGAATTGGACTATCTGCTGCCGGAATTTGCGGGTATGAGGCCTCCTCGGTGTGGCATTTGGCACAAGCGAAGCTTGTGCCAGCGGGATTAGTTAGTGGAAGCGGGGTTTAAGGAGGGTTTCCCTGGCCTGAGCACGGCAGAAAACAAAAAAGGCTAACCCGAAGATTAGCCTTTTTTAATGAAGTATGATGTGCGCACGGGGAGATTCGAACTCCCACACCCGAAGGCACAGGCTTCTGAGACCTGCACGTCTACCAGTTTCGCCACGTGCGCAAAACTCGTTACACTACTTCAAAATCCCCAAAACCCTTAAACCCTTTGCGTTGATTGGGATTGCAAAATTAGCAGGCATTTCAGAATATGCAATACTTCAGAATAAAAATTTCTGATCTGGTTATGCAAATTCCGACGCAAAAGGAGCCTGGCACCTGCTGCATGAGCTGTAATTATCTGGAAGTGTGCTTCTTAATACAGCCATCCCTGTTTAAAAATATTTTTTTGCGATCTGCGCTATTTCACAACCGGATCGTCCTCCAGCACAGGAGTGATCTCCTTTTTAGAGTATCGCTCGATGCGGCGCAGTGCCCCGATGCCAATGATTACCCACAGAAAACCCGCCGCGAAACCGGCTACCACATCCGTAGCGTAATGCACCCGCAGGTAAATGCGGCTGAAGCCAATCAAAAAGGCGAAAGTCAGCAGCAGCACCGTGAGCGTATACTTCAGGGCCTTGCTTTCCACATTTTGCCAGACCAGGTATATGATCAGGCCGTAAAAAGAGGCTGCCATCATGCTGTGCCCGCTCGGAAAGCTTAGGCCCGAAGCCTTCACCAGGGGCTCCATGGGCCGCTCTCTGTCAAAAAAATACTTCAAGATAAGATTGAGCGATATACTGCCCAGAGCCACAACCGGCACTTTGAGGGAGTACCAGCGGTGTTTGCGCACAAACAGAAAATAGGCAATCAGGATCAAGCCAGCCGGAATCAGGAACTGCTGTGAGGCAAAAAAAGTAATGAACTTGATAAAGCTGTCCATGGCCGGGCTGCCCAAGCTGGCCGCAAAGTCGAAGGCTGCCTCATCGAACCCAAGGGTATCGCCCTGTAGCAACTCGGCCCCGATATAGAGAAACGTGACAATGCACACCAGGAAAAGGAGCCATACAAACAGCAACTCGAAGGTGAAAAGCGCCGCGCCCGCCGCAACTCTTTTATATATGTTTCGGATCATACGGAATTAATTTCGTTTAAAACCTGAAGAAATCCTGCTGCCAGGGCCTCTTTGTTTTTACGCATTTACCATCATAAACGTACCCTTTAAAACTATGAAAGACACTATCAGGTTGTTTGTAGCCGCTATTTTGCCCCCTGACGTACAAAATACGCTGCAGCAGCACCTACAGCCCTATACGCACCCGGCCATTCGGTTTCTGCCTGTACAGAACCTGCACCTCACCTTGTTCTTTATCGGCAACGTGCCGCAGGAGCAGCTCACAAGTATAACCCACAGGGTGCAGGAAGTAGCCCAGCGGCATCAGCCTTTTATACTTGACCTGGAGCAGCTGGAGCCGGGACCGAACCGCAGGCAGCCGCGTTTGCTGTGGGCACGTTTTGCCGCCAATCCCACTTTTGAGGCGCTTAGCTATGAACTATCGGCGGCCCTGGCACAGCAGCCGGCAAAAAAGCTGAAGCCCATTCCGCATGTTACGCTGGCCCGCTTTAAGAAGGACAAACCTGTCCCCGCTGATCTGCCGGTAGTAGAATTGGATGCCCCGCTTCAGCTGCCTGTGCCGGAAATAGCCCTGTGGCAGTCGGAACTGGCTTCGCCGCACCCAGTTTACTCAGTTCTAAAGCATTTCCCGCTCTCGTAAAACCACAAAACCCGACGGCGCCAAAACGAGTAAACCAAGCTTCATTTATACTTTAAATTTTACCCCATGGATCCGAAAGAGCTGACTGAGCTGATGATGGAATTAAAGGACAAGGGCCTGACGGTGGCATTTGCAGAGAGTTGCACCGCCGGTTTGCTGGCCTCTGAGTTTGTGCGCGCCAAAGGCAGCAGCGATGTGTTTAAGGGAAGTATGGTGGTGTACCAGCCCGAGGTGAAGCAGAAACTGCTGAACGTTAAAAAGGAAACCCTTGAGTTATACACCGCAGAGTCGCAGCAGGTAACTAACGAGATGGTGATGGGCCTGAAAAAGCAGTTGGATGCTGACTTTAGCATTGCCACCACCGGCTTGCTGGGCCAAGGAGGCTCTGAGACGGCTGAAAAGCCTGTGGGCACAGTGTTTATCTCTTTCCTGTATGACGGCAAGGCAGAGGAGTTCCGCGAGGTGTTTAAGGGTGATGGCGAGAAGATGCGCCAGCAAGTTGTAGCCTTTGTTTTCAAGAAGATAAAAGGCGTGCTGGACCAACACTATAACCGCTAACATGTATTTTTGAGGCATCAAGCAAAGAACCAACTTGCCCAAACTCCCCGACAGCGGCTTTTCCCGAACAGCTCCCTTTTATGATACGCTGGCGCACCTGGTATACGGCCGATCGCTGCAGCAGGCGCAGCTGGCTTTATTGCCGGCCATACCTGCACAGGCGCGGGTGCTCGTAATTGGCGGGGGCAGCGGCTGGATTTTACTGCAACTGCTGCAAACCGCGAAACGGCTCGATATTTTATACCTGGATGCCGCCCCGGCAATGCTTCAGCGCGCGCAGAAAAAATATGCCCAGGGCAGGCAGGCTCATACGTGTACTGTCAGTTTCAGGCTAGGCAACGAAGATAGCCTGCAGCCTCAGGAACGCTTCGATGTAATCCTAACGCCTTTCCTGCTCGACCTTTTCCCGCCTAAGCGCCTGCAACACCTCATGGGGAACTTGGCGCATGCCCTTGCTCCTGAAGGGAAATGGCTCTTCGCTGATTTCTGGCCAGTACAACAGCCGCCGCCGCTGTGGCAAAGGCTTCTGATCCGGGGCATGTATACTTTTTTCGGCCTGATCAGCGGCGTACAGGCCAGGCAACTCCCGGATTATGAAGAGCATTTTAGTTTATTGGGCTTTAAAGAGAAGTATAGCCAACAGTTCTATGGCGGTATGGTGCAGGCGAAGGTGTTTGAGAGAGGCTAGAAAGGTAATTTTTTTGTAAGCTATTGCTTGCCTTCTCCTAAATAGCCACACTGATTACCTCTGTCCCTCCTTTTCAAAAGTTGTGGTTTATCTTTAACAAGCGTTTTCGAAGGCTTCGATGGCTCCCTGGCCCTCTCCCCAAGGAGCATAGTAATCTGCTGGTGGCTTGGCTGAAGTATGAAAGTCAAGCGCAACTTTCTGTGCACGATTAACCCACCCCTGCCCCTCCGAGGAGGGGAATGCTCAGCAGTAGTAAAAACATCCCCCTACCCCCTCCAAAGGAGGACTTTAGGTTAAAGTTGCATGAACAGTGGCTACTAGAACTGATTCCATTCCTTGGGTGGGGGTAGGGGCCCTCGAAAAAGAGCGCCTTTGGAGGTTTTCGGTCCCGCTGGAGGCGGGATTGCAAAGCGTAAGTGAGCAAAGAAAAGGTCCCAGCGCGATGCCCGAGGACGGGGCTTCGCTTATATAGGGCCCCTACCCCAGCCGTGAGCGCCCCAAAGTAGGAGGTGAAACATTAGGTATTTGGGAGTTAGAGGATGAGCCGTTGCTTGAAAAGATAGCTTGTTCTGAGTTGCGGAAAGCAGAAGCTATGCAAGTATAGCAGAAGCAGTTAACGGCACAAGCGGACGCTTACGCCAGATAAGTATGTTAGAAGAGTAGCTACAGCAGCTATAAATTCCGACAAAATCAACATCCTAAATCTGCGACTTTTAACTATAACAACCACAAATTGCTCCCCTCCTCCCCAATCACTATATTTAAATCCTGAACTACTCCCACTACCCCATGAAGTCTAAACTATACAGCCTGCTTGGCCTGGCGCTAGGTTTGATGGCCCAACCCGCACTGGCACAGCAGCAGGCACGGTATGAACTGTCTTTCCCGAACGCGGTGCACCACGAGGCGGAGATAAAAATCACGTTTTCGGATGTGAAGACGGACACGCTGAAAGTGCTGATGCCGCGCACCTCGCCCGGACGCTACGCCATACATGAGTTTGCCAAGAACGTGTACAACGTGCGCGCCACCAATGCACAGGGCCAGCCGCTCCGAATCTTCCGCCCGAACACGAGCGAGTGGGACGTGCTGGGGCACCAAGGAGAAGTAATCATCACCTATACCTTATTTGCAGACCATGCCGACGGCACCTATGCCGGTGTGGACGAAACGCACGCGCACCTGAACATGCCGGCCACTCTGATGTATGCGAGGAGCTTTGAAAAATCCCCTGCCTACGTCACCTTCAACATACCTGAGGGCAGCAACTGGAAAGTAGCCACACAGCTAAAGCAGGAACAGGGCAACACGTATTTCGCGCCTGATTTTCAGTACCTGATGGACAGCCCGACCGAGTTGAGCAACTTCGATTTCGCGGAATGGACGGTGAACGAGAACGGCAATCCTAAAACTATCCAGGTGGCGCTCCATCACCGGGGTACAGCGGAGCAGTTTCAGCAGTATGTGACCCAGACGAGAAAAATTGTAGCAGAGCAGCGCGCGGTGTATGGCGAATTGCCCGACTACGATTTCGGCCGCTATACCTTTATCGGCTGCTACATGCCGCAGGCCGTGGGCGATGGCATGGAACACCGCAACTCCACCATCCTCACCAGCTCCAGGCCACTGGCTACGGCTATGAGTTCTCTGCTGAACACGGTATCACATGAGTTCTTTCATGCATGGAATGTGGAGCGCATCCGTCCGAAAACACTGGAGCCCTTCAATTTTCAGGAGGCGAACATGAGCGAGGCGCTGTGGCTGGCTGAAGGATTTACCAGCTATTACGGCGATTTAACGCTCGCCCGCACCGGCATTTTTAATGTAAAGGAGTATGCAGAGAATTTGGCCGGAGACCTGAACTACGTGCTGCTTTCGCCTGGCCGCCAGTACCACAACTTGGCACAGATGAGCCAGCAGGCGCCCTTTGTAGATGCAGCCCGCTCTGTAGACCCTGTGAACCGCCACAATACGTTTATCTCTTACTATACTTATGGCAGCATGCTCGGCCTTGCCCTAGACATGACGCTGCGCCAGCAGCACAACAAAACACTCGACGATTACATGCAGGCGCTCTGGCGCAAGTATGGCTCACCGGAAAAGCCCTATACCTCAGCCGACCTGCAGGAAACGTTGGCGGGAGTAAGCGGCGATGCGGCCTGGGCAAAGCAGATTTTTGAGCAAAGCGTAAATGGCAGCCGGTTGCCGGACTATGCCCCGCTCTTAGCCCAGGCTGGCCTGGAGTTGCGCAAGGCAAAGCCCGGAGAGGCTACGCTGGCCATGGTTTCGCTGAACCACAAGGCGGGCGGAGCCGAGATCATGAACGGTACTTTTGTGAATTCAGAGGCGTATAAGGCAGGTTTGGATCGTGGCGATGTGATTCTGACGCTGGACGGCCGCAAGATCAAAGGCGAGAAAGACTTGCAGAAAGTGCTCAAGGCGCACAAACCCGGCGACAGCATTCCGGTAACATTTAACCGCCTCGGCCAGACCCGCAGCACCACCATAGTGCTGGAGGAGGTGCCAACGCTGGAGGTGGTGACGTTTGAAAGTATAAACAAGCAGGTGACGCCGGAAATAAAGCAGTTTCGCAGTGCCTGGCTGGGTTCCAAGGCAAAGTAGTGCAATAACACTAAGGGCAGCGCGTTTTAGTGAAGTTGCTTTTGAACCATCAAAGCGCTACCTTAGTATAAGCATTTATACTTCAGAGATTTCACGTGAAAAATATACTTAGAACATTAATGGCGGCTGGCCTGCTGTACGCCGGTCAGGCAACAGCACAGGAGGTGAAGCCTAGCCTGAATGCAGCGCCAGTGCCTACAGCAGAAATGACTGCCCCGGTTGCGGCCACTGCTTCAGAAGCAAGTATAGCTGCCGATGAGAAGCCATCCTGGACTGGCCCAAAGCTTAGCTACGGCCTTAACATGGGTGCCAGCTTCAGCAGCGCGTATGGCAGTGCCACTTTTGTGGAGCCAACTGTGCGCTACCAGGTTAGCAATCGCTTCCGGGTAAACGCCGGCATGAGCTATGTGCACACCACGCCTTACCAAACCTCCTTTACCGGTGCCGAGGGCACTACGGTGATGTACCGCAACAACGGTGGCAGCCACTATATCGGCAGTGTCGGGGTCGATTACCTGGCCAGCGACCGGCTTATACTTAGCGGCAACATCTGGAAAGACTTTTCGAACATGCCAGCCAACGGGCTGAATGGCGGCTTCTACAGCCCCGGCCGCATGGGCGCTGATTTCAGGGCCACGTACAAGGTTACCAGCAACTTTACCATCACAGGCGGTATTCGCTACACAGACGGCGCCTCGCCTTACGGCAGCCCCTACGGAAACCAAGGCTTCGGCTACGGCAACCCGAACAGTCTCTGGTACTAGTGCTGCGCCAAATTAGAAATGATGAATTATGAATTAGAAATGATTCATAAAAAGACTTCAACACATTTTTTAATGACACGGGCTAACTCAAAAGATTAAATTGGTCAAGCACGAGGAATAGTCACCTATAAAATCATAAAACGCTTTCCTGCACGACAGGAAAGCGTTTTATGTTTACAGCCGTACCGGATTCCACCGCATTTGTATCTGCTTAACCTTAACCGCCGTTATGCTGTTATAGGAACAGAACCAACAAAGACACACTTTGCAGCAGCACAATACCACCATCCGCCATGTACGTAACGAACGCCTCGAAACCATAAAGCCCGGTTACCGCGGCAACAAAACCATCGACGGCCAGTTTGCCAATGGCGAGGAACTTTTCAACCCGCCGTTCAGGAAGGTATTGCGCTGGCAGCTGACAAAGAACCCGCAGCGTGAGGAGAAGAAGCACGATACCTATACACCGCACGTACAGGTGGGCAGCGATTTCATTCACAGCGATCAGGACATGGTGGTCTGGCTGGGTCACGCCTCGTTTTTCATTCGCCTGAACGGTGTTACGTTTATAACCGATCCGATCTTCTACGACCTGCCCCTGGTGAAGCGCCGCGTGAGGATGCCCTGCTCTCCGGAAGAGCTGCGCCACATCGATTTCCTGCTGCTCTCCCACGGACACCGCGATCACCTCGACAAGCAGTCTGTTCACACTGTTTTTAAGAGCAACCCGCAGGTAAAGGCCCTGATCCCCTTGCGCGCCGGGAATATCCTGCGGGGTATAGAACCGCAGTTGCCGTACCAGGAAGCAGGCTGGTTCCAGAAGTTTGACCTGGTGCCCGGTCAGGTGGAAGTATACTTTATGCCCGCCTCCCACTGGCACCGCCGCGGCTTGCTGGACATGAACAAGGTGCTTTGGGGGAGCTTTGTGCTCAAAACCCCCGAGCTTACCCTGTACTTTGCCGGGGATTCTGCCCTGGCCCCGCATTTTGAGGAGATTGAGAACCTGCTCGGCCCGATGGATGTGTGCATTATGCCCGTAGGCGCCTACAAGCCGGCTTTTATGATGAGCAAGAGCCATATGAACCCGCACGAAGCCATCAAAGCCTACAACTTATTGCGCGGCGGCGTGTTTATCCCGATGCACTACGGCACCTACGACCTCTCTGACGAGCCGGCAAGCGAGCCTGTACGCCTGCTGGAGCAAGTAGCCGCTTCCGGGGCACTGCGCGGGCTACGGATTCCGGCTGTTGGCGAGCCGGTGCTGTTAAATGACAACCTGCTACAATAGCTTGGGATGCTAGTTTTGCTATATTTGTAAATCCGGCATAATCGCCGCGTTTACGAACTATAGTTTATACTATGTCCTCTACCCTTATTATTGGCCTGATAGTCGCCTACTTTTGCATTCTTATTTTTATATCCTACCTCACCAGCCGAAACACCGATTCCGATACCTTCTTTCTGGCTAACCGAAACTCGCCCTGGTACGTGGTGGCTTTTGGTATGATCGGCACCTCACTCTCGGGTGTTACCTTTGTGTCGATACCTGGTATGGTGGCTGCAGCCCAGTTTTCGTACCTGCAGTTGGTGCTGGGGTACCTGCTCGGCTATTTTGTGATTGCCACGGTACTGATGCCTATGTACTACCGCCTGAACCTCGTATCGATTTATACTTATCTGGAGGACCGTTTCGGGTACTGGTCGTACAAAACCGGGGCGGCGTTTTTCCTGCTTTCCCGCACGCTGGGTGCTGCTATTCGCCTATTTCTGGTAGCGGGTGTGCTGCAGCTGGCTGTTTTCAACGATCTGGGTGTTCCGTTCTCCGTTTCGGTGGTCATCACCATTCTGCTCATCTGGGTATACACGTTCCGGGGCGGCATGAAAACCATCATCTGGACAGACACTTTTCAGACCGCCGCCATGTTGCTTGCTGTTGCAACCAGCATCTGGCTAATCTCCGATGAACTGAACCTGGGCTTCCAGGGCCTGATAGACACGGTGCAAGCAAGCGAATACTCTCAGGTGTTTTTCTGGGATGTGAAGGACAGCAAGTACTTTCTGAAGCAATTCTTCTCCGGCGCTTTCATTGCCATCGTGATGACGGGCCTGGACCAGGACATGATGCAGAAAAACCTAAGCTGCAAAAACATCGGCGAGGCCCAGAAAAACATGTTCTGGTTCAGCATTATCCTGGTGTTCGTGAACATCCTGTTCCTGGCGCTCGGTGCTTTGCTTTACATTTATGCCAACGCCAAGGGCATTGCGCTGCCAACCCGTGGCGACGATGTGTTCCCGTTCCTGGCTCTGAACCATTTCACCTACTTTGCGGGCATCGTTTTTATATTGGGCATCATTGCCATCACCTACGCCTCCGCCGACTCTGCCCTCACCGCCCTCACCACTTCCTTTTGCGTCGATTTCCTGGACTTCAAGAACAAGACTGAGCAAGAGAGGGTCCGCATCCGCTATATTGTGCACGCGGGTATTTCGCTTGTAATGGTGGTGGTGATTATTGTCTTTGATATCCTGAACAACCAAAACGTAATCACGGCTGTGTTTAAGGTGGCGGGCTATACATATGGTCCGTTGCTGGGGCTTTATGCTTTTGGACTTTACACCAAGCGCGCCGTCCGCGACAGGTTTGTGCCCGCCGTTTGTGTTATCGCACCGCTGCTCACGCTCATCATCAGCTTCAATTCTGTAGACTGGTTCTGGGGCTACGAGTTTGGCTTCGAGGTGCTCATCCTCAACGGCTTCCTGACGTTTGTTGGCCTGATGGGCATTTCCACTGGCCGAATCGATGAACTGGAGCTTGCGCAAGAACAGACAGTGTAATCTATACTTGAGTTTTAATCTCAAAGGAAGCACTTTATGTGCCTCCTTTTTTTGTGGCTGTTTATACTTCCTAGACGCTCGCAGGAGCTGCGCACACTGCGAGGTCTTTGGGTGCTGGAATAGTTGTAGTTCTTGGAGGTGTACCCCCCTCACCCTAGCCCTCTCCCCGAGGGGCGAGGGAATACTGCTGTTGGTTTGGCTGCAGTGTCTGCGCTTTAGTCTCGGTTATTGTGATAACCCACCCCTGCCCCTCCGAGGAGGGGAATCTACCTTACTGCTGATACTCAAGTATAAGTTACAAAGCTGATGCTATGGAGTGGCTTTATGAACCAATTCCAGTCCTTGGGTTGAGCGCCTTGTGCATGTTGCGGTGCCCGCTAGGGCAGCCCGCAGCGGAGCGAGGAGCAGCTTCATGCACACAGCGCGAGGCCCGAGGACGAGGCCTCGCGGCCGTGAGCGCTCCAAAGTATGGAATGAAACATTGGGTATGTGCGAACTGGAGGATGAACAGCAGCTAGTAAGGATAGCTTGTTTGAAATTGCGGCATGCAGATGATATAGAAGTATAAACTGTAGTTAGCAAAGGTAGATTAAGTCACAAGCGGATGCTTGCGCCAGGGAAGGACTGGAGGCTAAACGGCATCTAGAAATAATTGCAAGCCGGCAAAACGAAATATGAAGTGCAACTAACAAGTGGCGGTAGCAGCTAAAAATCACTCGCACACCACATCCCGTCACACAAACAGCCATTCTTTCCGCATAATGCTTACCTTTGTAAGATTTTGCAGGGCGGTGGCATTATTAGGCTTGTTTGGCTGTTATACCACTATACCTACACGGCTGCAGAGGCTTTGATTAAGCCTACAGCCGCCTTTACACACTAAAGCAGCGTACTATTAATGGCTAAACGCGGATTCGGGTCAGGCAACAACGGCGAACAGGATCAAGAGGGCAGAAAGAAGATCAGCAAAGAGAGCTTTCGCCGTGGCCTCCAGGTTTTCAGGTATGTACTTCCTTACAAAGTAAAATTCATTATCGGTCTTGTGTTCCTGGTGCTGTCTAGCCTTACGTTCATGGCTTTTCCGTACCTGGTGGGCAAGCTGTTCGATTCGGCTGGCGGCAATGCCAATGGGTTGTTGCAGGACATTAACATGATTGCGCTGGGCCTATTCGGCATTATCATGCTGCAGGGCATCTTCTCCTTTTTCAGGGTATTCTTCTTTGCACAGGTAAGTGAGAACGCGGTGGCCGATTTGCGCCGTGACCTCTACAGTAAGTTTGTGCAGCTGCCCCTGGCTTTTTACGAGAAACGCCGCATCGGCGAAATCACCAGCCGCATCACCACCGACGTGGCGCAGGTGCAGGATGCCATGTCCATTACGCTGGCAGAGCTTTTCCGGCAGATAACCACCCTTGTGGTTGGTGTGATTGTGATCATGTTCATGTCGATCAAGCTGTCGCTGTTTATGCTGGCCACCTTTCCGGTGTTAGTGGCACTGGCGCTGGTGTTTGGCCGCCGTATCAAAACCCTTTCCAAAAAGACGCAGGACGAGCTTGCCAACACGAACGTGATTGTGGAGGAAACACTGCAGGCCATCAATACGGTGAAGGCATTTACCAACGAAATGTTTGAAGTGAACCGCTACAAGACTACTCTGAGCAGAGCCGTTAAAACAGCCCTCACCACAGCTTATTTCCGCGGCGCTTTTATCTCCTTCATCATTGTGGGCTTGTTTGGCGGTATTATATTGGTGATCTGGTACGGCGTAACGCTGGTGGCAAACGGCGAACTGGCGCAGGGCGATCTGGTTTCCTTTGTGCTATACACGGTCTTTATTGGGGCATCTGTGGGTGGCCTGGGTGATTTGTATGGTAAGGTGCAGTCAGCCCTGGGTGCGACAGAGCGTATTCTGGAGATACTGCAGGAACAGGAGGAGCCAACCGATAAGAGCTACATCAGCTTAAGCGAAATTCCGAGGATGGAGGGCAATATCGCCTACCGCCACGTGGCATTCGCCTACCCTACCCGCCCGGATCTGCAGGTGCTGGGGGATATAAACTTTAACGTGCGGGCCGGCGAGAAAGTAGCCTTGGTGGGCCCAAGCGGTTCCGGAAAGTCTACCATCATACAGCTGCTCATGCGCTATTACGATGTGCTGGGCGGAAGTATAACGGTGGATGGCCGGGATATCCGGGACCTGAACCTGACCATGCTGCGCGGAAACATAGGCGTGGTACCGCAGGAAGTGCTCCTGTTCGGAGGCACCATCCGCGAGAACATCGCCTATGGCCGCCCAGAAGCAACAGCAGCTGAAATAGAAAGCGCCGCCCGCAAAGCGAATGCCTACGATTTTATCATGTCTTTCCCCGAAGGGTTGGAAACGCTGGTGGGCGAGCGTGGCATCAAGCTCTCTGGTGGGCAGCGTCAGCGCGTAGCCATTGCCCGGGCTATACTGAAAGACCCGGCCATACTTATACTTGATGAGGCTACGAGTGCCCTGGACTCCGAGTCGGAGCACCTGGTGCAGCAGGCCATGGACGAGCTGATGAAAGACCGTACCACCATCGTAATCGCCCACCGTTTGGCCACCATACGCAAGGTAGACAAGATCCTGGTGATTGAAAATGGCGAAATTGTGGAGGAAGGCTCGCATGAGGAGCTTTCGCTGAACCCGGAAGGAATGTATGCAAACCTGCTGAAGCTGCAGTTTGAGTTAAGCTAGCGGTATTTTGAATTCTGACTTAGGTGCCACTATCTTTGCTTTCTTACAAAACACCGTCTCTTTTCCAGTTTAAGAATAAAAATGAACACCAGCCTGCGCTCTATTTTGCAGCCCGGGCTAGCTTTACCGCCATCACACCACAACTTATAAACCCTTATTTATTTCAAATGCACTTCCTTTTCAAATTACGCTTAAGGTTTTTCTTATTGGTATCGTTTCTACTTTTGGCTGGCGCAGCGCAAGCTCAGGACGACGAGGGAAAAGAAGGCCCCGAGATAGAAGTACCCGGTAAGGAATTTACCGCCCTTAGCGCCTATTACCTCGAGATCGGCAACAACTCAGATGCCTATTCCATCAACTACGACCGCATTGTGTACACGCGCGACATCTTTAAAGCCGCTGTCCGCATTGGATTGGGAACCAACATCTTCTTTCAGGAAAATGAGCCTGGCGTTTACCCGGTGGTACCGGTGGAGGCCATCGGCATGTTCGGGCGCTATGAGAAGCACCTGGAGCTTGGCCTGGGCTATACCCGCCGCTTCACCGACGAGCCAGACCTGTTGCAGAACATGTACTTCGGCCGGGTTGGCTTCCGGTACCAAAAGCCGAACGGAGGCCTGGTGGTGCGTGTTGCCGTGACTCCATTTATCTCGCCCGAAAACAAATCCTCGTCCTCAGGGTTAGCTGTTGTGCCCCGGTTTGGCTTAAGTATAGGCCGCAGCTTCTAGCCTTGCTGAATTCATAGATCGGCGGCTAAACAACGTTCGTTTTAAACGCAGATAATTTGTAATATTATACCCTAATTAAGTGAACATCAACCAGAAAAACATGAAGAAGAAACTTATTGGCTTCGCACTGTCGGCAGCACTCTTATTTGGCGCCGGCGCTGTTCAGGCACAAAGCCCAGGCATTAAAATGCCAGCACCCAGCCCATCTCAGAAAGTAGAGCAGGTAGTTGGCCTATCTACTGTATCGGTAGACTACTCCCGCCCTTCGGTGAAAGGCCGCAAAATATTCGGCGAAGGTGGTTTGGAGGCTTATGGTGATGTATGGCGCACAGGTGCCAACGCTTCGACCAAAATCAAGTTCTCTGACGAAGTAACCATCGAGGGCAATAAGATTCCGGCTGGTGAATACGCACTTTATACCATTCCTGGGCCGGACGAGTGGACAGTTATCATCCATAAAAACCTGAAGCACTGGGGTGACGGTGGCAAAGACTACAACCCTGCTGAAGACCTGGTGCGCTTCAAGGTAAAGTCGCAGAAGAACCCACGCAAAGTAGAGTCTTTCACCATCAACTTCACTAACCTGAAGCAGGATGCCGCAGACGTAGAGTTGCTGTGGGACGATGTGATCGTGCCTTTCACCATCAAGACGGATGTGGATAGCAAGGTGATGAGCCAGATACAGCAGCAGGTGATTAACGGCACTACCGTTACGCCTAACCTGTATGCCGCGGCAGCTAGCTATTACCTGGAGAACAATCGTGACCTGAAGCAGGCGCACGAGTGGATCAAGAAGGCCAACGCCACGGACCCTAAGTTCTGGAACGTGCACACACAGGCAAAAATAGAGGCGAAGCTGAAGAACTACAAAGCCGCCATCAAAACGGCAGAGAAATCAAAAGAACTGGCCAAAGCCGCCGACAACGCAGATTACGTAGCCTTGAACGACAAGGCGATTGCTGAGTGGAAAAAGGCGAAATAAAGCTATCTTTGCTTTTAGCGTATAAAAAGCCTCCGAAGCTATGCCTTCGGAGGCTTTTTTGTGGCAATTAAAACAAGAAAAACTGTTGGAAGAGAAGAAGCATTCTGAAGACCACCTGGGTCCGGCCCGGGAGTACTGGTGGAACGACGATTACCTGGAGTTGCTGGCCGAGCGCCTGTACCTGCCCTACATTAACACGCTGGTGGATATTGGCTGCGGCAAGGGCATGATGGGCTTTAAGTTCTCGAAGTACATGCCCAGTGGCGGCAAGGTGTATGGCGTGGATTATGAGCCCGGCTACATTGCCGAGGCGCGGCAGCGGGCACAGAGCGAATTCGGCCACAACACCATCGACTATGAGTTCAAGGTTGGCAATGCTACTGAAATACCTTTACCCGATAATATAGCCGATGTAACGCTTTGCCAGACCCTGCTGATTCATGTAAAAAACCCACAGCGCGTGATTCAGGAGATGATCCGGGTGACAAAGCCGGGTGGTTGGGTGCTGGCGCTGGAGCCAAATAACCTGGTGCCCAACCTCATGTTCGACCGTTACGGCGAAACGGATTATAACGTGGAGGCGATGCTGGAGGTGCTCGAAATCAAGCTCCGCATTGAGAAAGGCAAAAAGCATTTAGGCGAGGGCTTCAACTCTTTAGGCGACGTAATCCCGGACCTGTTCATGAAGGCTGGTCTAAGAGATATTAAAGTATGGATATCGGACAAAGCACTTTCGATCATTCCACCCTACGACACACAGGAGAAGATGCTGCGCGTGGAGCAGATGTTGCAATGGGTGGAGTCTGAGGCAATGGGTTATGATTACCAGGACAACCTAAACTACTTTATGGCCGGCGGCGGTGACAAGGAAAAGTTTGACGCTTACTGGCAGAAGCTGCTCTACAACAAGATCATGCTCAAAGAAAAGCTGCAGCGGGAGGAGTATGTGTCGGCGGGGGGTAGTTTGGTATATATTGTGGCGGCGCAGAAACCGCGGTAAAGGAGTGATACTTTATACTTGTAGGTTTGCCTATACTTTCTGGCAACCGTTCATTCTCTAGAAGGCTTATCTGGCGTTAGCGTCCGCTTGTGCCTTAAATTGCCGCTGCTCCCGCTGGCGCAAGTCTTCAGACTTGCGTTCTATAATGATGTAGGGGTTTGCAACTCGACTGGCTTAAAAAGCCATACTTGCTAGGCGGTGGTTATACTTGTTACGCTTCCTGGCGCAAGCGTCCGCTTGTGCCGTCGACTGCTACTGTTATACTTCCATAGTTTCTGCTTTCCGCAACTTCAACCAAGCTATCCTATCTAGCTGCTGTTCATCCTCCAGCTCCCAAATACCAAACGTCTCACCTCATACTTTGGAGCGCTCACGGCTGGGGTAGGGGCCCTATGTGAGCGAGGCCTCGTCCTGGGGGTAGGGGCCCTCGATAAGGGCATCGCGTTGTGTGCCTGAAGCTGCTCCGGGGGTAGGGGCCCTCTATTCGCTCCGCTGCGGGCTGCCCTAGCGGGCACCGCAACATGCACAAGGCGCTCTTTTTCGAGGGCCCCTACCCCCACCCAAGGACTGGAATCGGTTCAGGTAGCCAAAGCAGTTGCTATGCCACAAGTATACCTGTCCCCTTGAGGGGACTACAGGGGAGTTTACTTCTGCTGATAACTCCCCTCCTTGGACAAGGAGGGGCCGGGTTTGGTTTGATACAACAGCTCCTCAAGAAACCTTACTTCCCCTACACCACCCGCTTCTTCTCCCCAATCACCGCCTGAAGTATGAATCCGAACAAAATCACACAGCCACAGCCGATGACATTGAACCAGAGGAAGGCGATATCGGTGTAGTAGTGGCAGTAGAGCACAACGGCTTCGGCGAGCAGGGCGGCAAAGAAAACGGCGTTGCCCTGGATGCGCTTGAAGTAAAAGGCCACCAGGAAAATGCCCAATATGGTGCCGTAGAAAATGGAGCCGATTATGTTCACGGCCTCAATCAGGTTATCGAGCAGGGTCGCGTAGGTGGCGAAAAGGATGGCTATCAGTCCCCAAAGCATAGTGAAGAGTTTGGAGGCGTTCAGGTAATGCCGCGGGCTTCCATCCTGCTTTACCGAGCGCCTGTAAATATCGATGACGGTGGTAGAGGCCAGCGCGTTTAGCTCGGAAGCGGTAGATGACATGGCTGCAGAAAATATCACGGCCAGCAGCAAACCAACCAAACCAACCGGCAGATACTTCATGATGAAGGAGATGAACACGTAATCGGTGTCCTTTGCCTCGGAACCCGGAACAGCTTTCTCGATGACCTTTTTTGCCTGCTCCCGTACTTCCTTTCCTGTTGCGGTAAAACCGTTGACTTGTGTTTCTGCCGCTGCAATGGCTGCCTCGTCCTCCGCTTTCAATGCAGCGACCAACCCATGCACTGCCTCCTGCTTCTGCTCGAAAATAGCTGTGTAATCCGCCTCCAGGCCACGCATTTCATCAGCATATTCGGTAGCGTATACTTTGCCTTTGGCCACATCATTGAAAAACACCGGCGGCTGGTTAAACTGGTAAAACACGAACACCATCACCCCGATAAACAAAATCAGGAACTGCATCGGAATCTTCAGCAGGCCGTTGAACAGCAATCCCAGACGGCTCTCTCCTATTGATTTGCCGCCCAGGTAGCGCGCCACCTGGCTCTGGTCGGTGCCGAAGTAAGAAAGAGCCAGAAACAGGCCACCCGTGATGCCCGACCAGAAATTATAGCGGTCGTCCCAGCTTGTTTCCCAATCCCATGAGAAGTCCACTACGTTCATCTTGCCCATTTTTCCAGCTACGGCCACAGCATCCCCAAAGCTCACGCTGTCGGGCAGGTAGCTTATCACCATAATGCCAGCTATGATCATGCCGCCCATCATCACAGCCATCTGCTGTTTCTGCGTTACGCTCACCGCCTTGGTGCCGCCCGACATGGTGTAAATGATCACCAGGATACCAATAAACAGGTTAGTCGCCGTCAGGCTCCAGCCGATGATGGAGGAAAGTATAATGGCCGGGGCATAAATGGTGATGCCTGCTGCCAGGCCGCGCTGAATCAGGAAAAGGCAGGCGGCAAGAGAGCGTGTTTTCAGGTCAAAGCGGTTTTCCAGGAACTCGTAGGCCGTGTATACTTTGAGCCGGTAGAAAATAGGAATGATGGTGACCGAAATGATGACCATGGCGATGGGCAATCCGAAATAGAACTGCACGAAGCGCATGCCATCTTCAAACGCCTGCCCGGGTGTGGAGAGAAACGTGATGGCGCTGGCCTGTGTGGCCATGATGGACAGGCCAATCGTCCACCACTTCATGCTGTTGTCGCCTTTCAGGTAACCTTCAATGTCTTTGCTGCCGCGCGTTTTCCAGACGCCATAGATCACAATAAACCCCAGGGTGCCGATGAGCACGATCCAATCGAGTGGCCTCATTCGTAAATTTTGGTGATGATGTAAAACAGGATGATCAGGAAAGCCAGGTTGCCCAGCACGAGCCAGTACATACCCGTCCAGGTCTTAAAGAAAGGTGGTTTAACAATGGGTGGCTCCTGGTCGACAGGCTCGTCTTTTTTCATGGGTTTTGTTTGATAAAGGACCTCTGGACAAAAGATATAAGATTTAAAATTATTCGCCCTTATACCTTTGTCCAGAAACCTTTTGTCTAAAATCTAATTCGCCGCGTTCTTGGTTTTGCTGTCGGCTGACCCGGTGGATTTGCCCAGCGAGATGAGGTTGGCAAACAGGCGGTAAGCGCCAGGTACTCCGGCAGGCAGTTCGCGGAACCACGAGTAGCCGGTGTAAATATAATAGCCTTTGCCATACTTGGCTACCAGCAGGCCACCATCGCGCGCAGGCTCCCCTGGGTCGTTAGAAGAAAGTATGGCAGTAAACTCGTCGCTCCACTTGTTCGGGAAGTATAGCCCGCGCTCCTGCACCCATCCCTCAAAGTCTTTTTGCGTAATCTTGTTCGGCGTGTTCAGCACCGGGTGGTTCGGCGCCAGGAAACGCACCTCAGCACCCTCCACAGCCACGCGGTCGCGGCTCAGCTGCAGTGGGTAAGGAGCCACGTTAGGCAGCACCAGGCTGTGGTTGGTATTGTACTGCACAATCAGGTTACCGCCCTGCTCCACATACTGCAACAAAGTCGGCTGGTAAAACCGAAGGCGCTCCACCGTGTTGTAAGCGCGCACACCAAGTATAACTGCGTCAAATTGCTTTAAGTAATTCAGGCGCATGTCGGCATCCTGCAGCAGCGTTACATCATAGCCGATCTGTTGCAGGCTCACCGGAATCTCATCACCCGCTCCCATCAGGTAAGCCACCTTTTTGCCACGTGTCTGCAAATCCAGTTTCACAATCTTAGCCGTGGCCTCCGGAAAAGTAACCTGTGCCGGAATATGGCTATAGTTAATCTCGTTCAGGCCCTGCCCGTAGGTTTTGCCATCCACCACGGCCACCGCCTTTAGCTGTGCCTCCTGCTGCTCCTTTGGAGGGTAGATAGAGAAAGAGGCATTCATCTCTGCGCCTTTCTGAACCAGCTGAAACGGCACACTGGCTGGTTCGGCGCGCCACCCTTTCGGCAGTTGCAGTTTCAACTCTCCTGATACGTTAGCCTTTCCGGCTTTCACTAGCACCTGCACCTGCTTCGGCTCCTGGCTGGCAAACATGAGCACCTGCTCCTTCAGGTTCACAAACACGGGCGGCGTCACCACAAACGGGCGGTATACTTCGCCTTCCACCGGATCGGTGCGCTTGTATACCACCGGCACCCGCAGTTGCACTGGCTCCCCGGCTATCTGCAGGTTAAAAGTTGCCTGTGCGGCCGGTGCGTTTTCCGGCAGGCCCACCTCCTGCTGATCCTGCACGTGGAACATGCCCAACGAGCCCTCCTGCCGCAGCCAGTACGGTTGCGAGTAAGCCATACTTTGCGGCAGCACTTTGGTAGCACTGAACTCCAGCGGGTCGTTGTTCTTTAAGGTATAATTGAGAGTGGTGTCTTTTTTAGCGAAGGAATACTGGATTTCCTGTAGCGTAACAGGCACGGCAGAGCGGTTGATGGCCTCCACCTGCAGTTCCACCGACTGGCCAGGTGCGGCCGCATAGTCGTTGGCCGTCACCTCCAGGTATAAACCGAGCGATGCCTGCAGCACGTCCTGCAACTCCTCCAGTTTCACGCGCTTCCAGTAGCCGTCCGGCAGTTTCTCCAGTTCTTTTTTCGCGGCAATCAGCGTGGGCACCACGGCCGATGGATTAGCCGGTGTATACTCATTGATGGCTTTCTGGATGAGCTTCTGTACTTTGTCGCCTCCCTTCACGCGGCTCCAGCTGGTGTTGATGCCTTCAAACAGCTCCTGCTGTGCCTTGTCGCCGGCGGTGTGCTGCAGGTACTCTATACTTGTACCGCGCGCGCCGCTTGCCCCAAAGCCTTGGCTTTTATGCATGCTGCGGCTCTCTGCGGCAATCTCGCCGTAGGATTTGCCGAGCAGGGGATTATAGCCGCCCACATCCACTTTCAGCAGTTCTTTGCCGAACTTCTCAAATTCCTCCTGGCTCTTAAACGACCATACGCCGGTGTTCCACAGCAGGCGCTTGGGCTGCCACGTCTCCACATGCTTCAGCTGCTCCGGAAAGCGCTTCGGATCGGCGGCGGCTTTAAACGCCTCCGCTGCAAGTATGGCCGAGGCCGTATGGTGCCCGTGGCCAGCGCGCTCGTCGGGCGGAAAACGGGTGATCATCACATCGGGCCTGAACTTGCGGATTGTCCAGACCATGTCGGCCAGCACCTGTTCACGGTCCCAGATGGTAAAGGTTTCGTTGGCGTCCTTAGAATAGCCGAAGTCGTTGGCGCGGGTAAAAAACTGCTGTCCGCCGTCGGTGCGGCGGGCCTGTAACAACTCCTGTGTGCGGATAATGCCCAGTCCCTCCCTGATTTCGGGCCCAACCAGGTTCTGCCCCCCATCGCCGCGCGTTACCGCCAGGTAGCCGGTGTTGTAGAGCTTTTCGTTGGAGAGGTAGGCTATCAGGCGCGTATTCTCATCATCCGGGTGGGCGGCCACGTACAGCGCGGAGCCCAGCACGTTCAGCTGCTTCAGGTCCTGCAATATTTTGGCCGCAGACGGCTTTTGCGGCATTTGTGCAAAGGAGGGTGCAAACAACAGCAGCAAAGCCATTGCCAGCAGCGGCAAACACAAGTGTAAAACGGTTGTCTTCTTCATTGTTTTTCTGATCGGGCAGTGCTTGTAAAACTAAGCAATTCCAGCGAGGCATAACAGGTTCTCGCCCTGCAATCTGACTAAATGTAATTGCTCGCCTCTATACGACACCCGCACCTCCCCATACACCTAAACTCCTAAAATAACTTGTTTCAAGCCCTTTTAGGCATATTGTAGCTTTTGTATAAAAAAATTCACTAAAACGATAGGATTTATATTAGCCTAATACTATGTTTGTGATACACTTGTTCCTATTCCTATTTATTGTTAAAATAGTTGTATGCTAATCCGGCTGCTGCTGTTCTCCAGTAGAACCAGCTGCTTTAATTCTGCATGCGCACCCTTACTCTTTGACTGGAGATTTTATGGCAGCACGGAAAGAAAGTAACATCAACGACTACGCCTTTGACTACCTTCGCTCTTTTTACATGCAGCGTTATGGCCTGGAGCAAGTAATGCTGGACAGAGCCCAGAAAACAAAGCACGGTCACCAGACAGATGGTCTTTTTTCATTTAACAGGCAGAGCAACGATCTGTTCATCGCCTCGTTGCATACTTCCCAGTCCGCCACTATCACCCATTTACTGCTGCGCTATAAGAAAAAGGGCCTAAGCAAGGTGCGCTACGTCACACTGCTGCTCGTGCTGGCAGTTTCGCTTTTTCTCGCTTGGGAGTCAGGCCATTGGGCCATTCGGTTTGTCTTGCCAGCGGTACTGGGGTGTGCGGCTTTCCTGTTCCACACGTTGCTGGAGGAGAAGTACCTGCGCCTTAAACTGTGCGCCTTCCTCGACAGCATGAAGAAAACACCGGCCGACGAGCAGTGGCTGGGCCTGTCAATCAGCAGCCTGGCTTTCCGCAACAACCCTCTTGGAAAGTTCTTTTTGAAAACCTGTCACCAGCGTGGCATCGGCATCATAACAGTGGGTAAGCGATCTAAAGTTATTCTTTTGCAGGAGCCTAAAACCATTGTCTGCCGCCGAGGCGATTTCCTGTCGCATTACAGTGCCGAGGCACGCATACGCAAGGCTGTGCTGGGAGACTCTTACCTGCGCGTGGCCTAACACTGACCTAGAGCGTATGGATACTCAAAAGCCCTTTTGTTGCCGCGTGTGTAACAAGAGGGCTTTTGCATTAGTACACTAAGCAGCACCCTGAACTTAAAACAACAGACTTATGACACTGATTCTGATTATTATACTGGCCATTGTGATAGCGATAGGGGTTTTCTGGTTTAAATCAAACACTCCCAAGCGATAAGCTTTCAGCATGAGCATTGCCTTTATCCTGCATTTCCTGGAGCAACTGCGCGAAAACAACAGCAAAGACTGGATGGATGCCCACCGGGAAGAGTACCTGCAGGCGAAGGCGTATTTTGTGGAGATCGTTGCACAGCTTATTGGGGAACTGCAGCAGTTCGACCCCTCTTTGATTGGGGTGACGCCGCAACAGTGCATTTTCCGCATCAACAAAAACGATTTCTCGAAGAAGGGCGAAGCGCCCTATAAGGGACATTTTGGGGCAGGCATTTCGCAGGGAGGGCGGCATTCGCCATTTGCAAACTATGTGCTGTTGCTTGAGCCGGGAAATAACTCGAGGATCGGGGGAGGAATACGGCAACCTGGCACCAGGCAATTGGAGCTGATACGCGAGGAGATTGACTACAACCCCGGCACCTTGCAACAACTGCTCGGTGAGCCGGAGTTCGGGCATTTATGGGGGAAACTGAGGGCAACGCAACGGAAACAGCCGCCCAAGGGCTACGACAAAACACACCCTGAGCTGGACCTGCTCAAGTATAACGGCTTTCAGGTGCTGCGCTACTACACCGACACCGAAGTGCAGGCGGAAGGCTTTTTAAGTTCTCTGCCCCCGCTGTACAGGCAGGTAAAACCCCTGCACGATTTTCTGAACACAGCTTTAACCGATCTATAAATGAAAAAACGCTCCCTTATTCTTTCGTTCCTGTTGCCGCTGGCCCTGCTCCTTTCCAGCTGCGAAGAGCCCAAGCGCATCCCCTCTACCCTGCCCGATGTGTACGGCTACATCACCAACATCAAACGCACAGCTAACAACGGCAATGCGGCTAAAGCAGTAGTTGCTGTAAAAAGGATGGAAGGGGTTGAGGCCAAGTATGCCGACGCCAGTATTCGGATTGATGAAAATACACTGATTGAGAACCAGGATGGCAAGGAGCTGAAACTGGAACAGCTGCGCGAGGGACACGAAGTGCAGGCATGGCTGGAGGGCGATGTGCTGGACGCTACTTCTCCCGTGCAGGGCTATGCAAAGGCAGTGCGCATCAGCTACTAGAAAGTCATTCCGAACGATTGTGAAAACCAAGCTCCTCCTTTACTCCGTTATGCTGTTGCTTAGTGGCTGCAGCCTCTTTGATCCCTGCTATGGTTCTGACCCTGCGCCAATTATGCCTGTATCCTTTTATTTTACCGATAACGACGGCGTGAATCTGGTTGGTGACAATGGCGGAGCCGTCCATCCTGATTCTGTAAGGGTAAAAAGCAATATGCCGCCTTTCATAGTCAATCCCTCAAAGGAGTACCGTCCCAAAAAAGGAGGCTTTGTGTTTGACGTTTTTCCAGGTCAGGGGAAAAGTGGCACCACCACCTATTACATAAAATTGGCAGAGGGTTTTTCTGATACCTTGGTAGTATCTTATCTAGTCGACAACTCGGGATGTTTTTCTTCCTTGGAGTACACCGAGTTTTTTCACAACGGAAAAGAGATTATCATGGAGCCCGAAACGGGATATCTGCAACTCGTTAAGGAGTAGCTGCACTTCTTGTTCCACATCAGCATCGTTTAACTGAATAAGTAATTACTGAAAACAACTTCACGCATTATGTTTTTACACCATTCGCTCATACTTCTTTTCACCTATGGATCAGGAGAAAACTTACACATGGCATAAACTATTTGTATCAGCCGAAGAGGCTGCAGCGAAGGTGCCAGTGCGCAAGCTGCAGCTACTACAGATAGAGGGGCTTTCTATCTGCCTTGCCCACACAACTGCTGGCTTTTTTGCCGTGGCCGATGCCTGTCCGCACCTGGGCTACTCTCTGAGCAAAGGCACCACCAACTACCTTAACGAGGTAATCTGCCCCTGGCACAGCTACCGGTATAATTTAAATAACGGGCGGGAGTGCGAGTACAAAAGCCGAAACGCGGTAACCTATCCAGTGGAGGTACGGGAAGATGGCGTCTACCTTGGTTTACCGTCAGTTCAATAGTACTTTAATTATATTATAAATTATTTCGATGCAAATAACGATCTTATTTTGTGGGGGATCGTAAAATATGGCGGCTGGTGCTATAGTGCTTAGCAGTTTTGCCTCCCACAATTTACAGCAGGATCAATTATATGTCGGGTAATGAAGCAGAAAACGATAACAGGGTAGCCGCATGGCCTGCTCCTTTGGAACTGAAACATCAGAATGGGGAAGTGTACGTAACGCTTTTTCAGCGTGAGAATTATATTGAAGCTAAGTGGGTGGGGCATATTACGGCAAGCAACGTGATCACCGCTTGCAAGGCGTACCTGGAGATTGTGGAGAAGCACCCTTGCCGTGGGCTACTGAACGATAAAACAGACGTAACCGGCGATTGGTCTGAAGCGAATGACTGGTTGGAGTTTGAGTGGCTCCCGAAGTCTATGTGGGCAGGGCTTCGTTGCCTGGCGCACGTTTATTCCAACAACATGTTCAGCAGGCTATCAGCGCGCGACCTGTACATGCGCCTGAGCCCGCGCCTGGAAATGAACAACTTTTTCGACCGCAGTACAGCCCTCACCTGGTTACATACCCGCCTTAACCTCGCCCTGGAGGAGCCTTTTTCTGCCTCTAAAGTATAGCGCCGGAGCTTGTTAAATTTAGCTTTGACCCACTTCTAGCAGCATATGGTTAATCCTGTCCACTTTTACTAGGCCACCGCTGCCATAACCTACACGCGTTACAAGTGTATACTTACAAGGTACACATAGCAGTATGAATGCACCGGAGAAGAAAAACGCTATTATACTGGCGGCACCCATAACGCTGCAGAATCCGCAGGGAAGCGAGTTTATCTCCCTGTCCCAAAAACAGGATTTCCTGGTTGCCAAGTGGTACGGGCATATTACTTCTGAAGACGTCGTGCAGGCAGCAAAAGCATACCTTCAACTGATCAGCGCCACCCCTTGTCCAAAGCTACTGAACGATAAGTCCGAAAGCACGGGAGAGTGGGAGGAGGCCAACGAGTTTCTGGAGTTTGAATGGGTTCCAGCGGCGGTGGATGCAGGGCTGTGTTGCATGGCGCATGTGTACTCTCAGAACATGCTAAGTTCCTCTTCAGAATACGAACTGTTTATGCGCGCTGCCCCTCAGCTGCAGATGGCAAACTTCACTGAACTTGCCCCGGCCGAAGAATGGCTTGCTGGCGTAAGGCCCTACAGATAGGCAATCGCCTGCAGCAGCTACCCTATTTCAGGGCAACTGCCGCAGGAGCAACTGCTGTGATCTCTATTGTATCCAGCAACACATGCGCAGCTGGCTGCTCCAGCATTTCAGCGCTGGCAGCACGAACAACTACTTCACTCTGCTGTGGTACACGGTAGGTCTCCTGAACAGCAAGTCCGAAACCAAACATAGAGGCGGCGATAACGATTAGGATTTTCATAATTTTAAATGTTATAAGGTTTAACTTCGTTTTGTATGCTACAAATATACTATACAGTACTATGTGATACAAAGTACTGTTGCACCAAGCACTACCCTTTTATACCAACTGCCTCTTTTTATCCGTGAACGACCGCAGGTAGCAGACAAACACCATATAATTTTTTAAAGCTAAAATATGCCTTTTACAACTATATAGATGTATAGGCCCAAAGCCATTATTTTGGGCCAAGGAGCAACTCTAACCGCAAAAATGACGTAACTTCGGCCCAATTTTACGAGCATGCGAAACGACACGACTCCCCTCCTATCCGAAGAAGAGAAAACCAGCAAGAGCGGCTTTAAGCGCGAAATCACCCTGTTTGATGCCATCATGGTTGTAACAGGTGGCATGATCGGCTCGGGTATTTTTATAGTAACAGCCGATATCTCCAGAACGGTGGTTAGCCCCGGCTATATGCTGCTGGTGTGGGTTATATCCGGTTTCCTGACCATGGTGGGTGCCATCAGCTATGGCGAACTCTCCTCTATGTTCCCGAATGTGGGCGGCCAGTACGTTTACCTGAAGGAGGCCTACAACAAGATGGTGGCCTTCCTCTATGGCTGGACGCTCTTCCTTGTTATCCAGACAGGCGTGATTGCTGCGGTAGCCGTGGCCTTTGCCCGCTTTACCGGCGTGCTCCTTCCCTGGTTCAGTGAGCAGAATGTGCTACTGCAAGTAGGAGGTTTCCAGTTCTCATCAGAGCAGTTATTGGCTATAGCAAGTATAATATTCCTGACCTATATCAACTCCAGGGGCGTGAAAAGCGGAAAGCTGATTCAGAACGTTTTTGGCAGCACCAAACTCATCGCGCTGTTTGGGCTTATCATTCTCGGCCTGCTGCTGGGTATCAACGACACGGCCATCGAGGCGAACTTCTCTGATTTTTGGGGCCCAAGCGGAGCTGCAAGTGCCGTGCCTACGGGTATGGCCTTGGTATCGGCGCTGGGAATTGCCATGGTAGGCGCTCTTTTCTCCGCCGACTCCTGGAACAACATCGGCTTCTCGGGCGATGAGATCGTAAACCCGAAGCGCACCATTGTGCTAAGCATGGTTATTGGCTCTGCCATTGTGATGGGCATTTACCTGGTGATAAACCTGGTGTACCTGCTGGTGCTGCCCATGCACGGCACGGCAGAAGCCGCAAGCGC
Organism: Pontibacter akesuensis; assembly: GCF_001611675.1. Lineage (NCBI taxonomy): Bacteria > Pseudomonadati > Bacteroidota > Cytophagia > Cytophagales > Hymenobacteraceae > Pontibacter > Pontibacter akesuensis. The sequence continues at coordinate 855,921 of NZ_CP014766.1, forward strand.
CTTCGGACAAGGAATTACTTTCGCAGAAAACGATCGGGTAGCAACGGCGGTGGCCGAGGTAATTGGTGGTTATCAGGCCACAGTCGCCATTGCCATACTTATCATGATATCCACCTTTGGCTGTAACAACGGCGCCATACTTTCGGGGGCCCGGGTGTATTATGCCATTGCCAAAGATGGTTTGTTCTTCGAGCGGATGGGCCGCCTGAACAAGCAGGGCGTTCCGGCTGCGGGCCTGTGGCTGCAGTGCGTTTGGGCCTGCCTGCTCTGCCTTTCCGGCACTTACGGCGATTTGTTGGATTATGTAGTGTTCGCCGTCATGCTGTTTTACATCCTAACCATTATCGGCGTGTTTGTGCTGCGGGTGAAGCGCCCGGACTTGCCCCGGCCTTACAAAGCCTTCGGCTACCCGGTGCTGCCTGCCCTGTATGTGCTGCTGGCCTCGGCCATCTGCATCATCCTGCTCATAGATAAACCAAACTTTACCTGGCCGGGCCTGATTATCGTGGCGCTGGGTGTACCTGTTTTTTACCTCTTCGGCAACAAGTTCAGGCGGCTGAAAGGCTAAGATTTATACTTGCGAAATCACAAAAGCCCATAGATCAGTCTGTGGGCTTTTTTCTTATCTAAAGTAAATGGATGAGAAAGCACACTTTCTTCTTAGGCGCTAAAAACTGCCCCTTATAAAGCACAAATGCACAAAGTATAACGGATACCTGCTGCTCACGTAGTAAAGTGCTAGAAACTGATTTGCAACTAAATCTGTGCTATGAGCAACAACGACGGAATTCCACCGGGGTGGAGTTACAACCCCGCCACCTGGGGGCAGCGAATGCCCATTATAGTGCTTGCCCTTATAGGAATGCTTATTGCCTCCTATATGGCGCTGTTCCAACTGAATGTATTCAGTACCGTTTGGGAGCCATTTTTTGGCAACGACAGCCGCAAGATCCTCACATCGGCCACGTCAAAGATTTTGCCTATACCAGACGCGGCCTTAGGTGCTATTGGCTACCTGGCCGACGCGGTTACGGGCGCTATCGGCGGCACGCGCAGGTGGCGCACCATGCCCTGGATTGTGATCATGTTCGGACTGGCTGTTGGCCCGCTTGGCTTTATCAGTATTCTGCTGGTGGTGTTGCAGCCGGTTATGTATGATGCCTGGTGCACGCTCTGCCTCACCTCTGCCCTTATATCAGTAATCATGATTGGCCCGGCGATGGACGAAATGCTGGCAAGCCTGCAGTACATGAAGCGCGTGAAAACCGCCAATGTATCGATGTGGAAAGCCTTTTGGGGGTATAAAGAAGTACAAGGAAAAGTTATATAGCTATGTGGGCACAGGTCATAAACGCATTACTCGGCATCTGGCTGATGGCATCATCAAATATACTAGGCTACACCGACGCTAAAACAATTTCGGATAACGAGCACATTATAGGCCCCGTTGTTGCCGCTTTTGCCATCATCTCGTGGTGGGAGGCAACGCGCAATGTGCGCCTCTTTAACACACCGCTCGGTTTCTGGCTGCTGCTGGCTCCCTGGGTGCTGGGCTACGACAACGGCATGGCCACCACGAACAGCATGGTAGTAGGTGCCCTTGTAGTGGGCCTTAGCTTTGTAAAAGGCAAGATAGAGGAAACATACGGCGGCGGTTGGACCTCACTCTGGAAATCAGACGCGCTTCACGAGCAAGAGGCACGCAGGCAGCCGCGAACAGACATGAAGCGTTAAGTGGTTTAACAGCTGTGGTTTAGAATAATCTCCACAGCTGTTCCTAATTTTATTTTGAGTGCCCCTGGCGCAAGCGTCCGCTTGTGCCCAACTTATAAAACCTCATCACTGCTCATACGCTCTGTCATCTCGAGTGCAACGAGATATCTACCTGAAATTCTGACTAGTTTTGTCACGTAGTTCGAAATGACATCTGTTGGGTGGCATGGTTGATTCAAACACCAGCAAATTTATCTGCCTAAGTCGGCGCCCGCATTTCATACAAAATGCTTTCCAGGCAGCAATCCTGCAGGATTCACTGTAGCATTATCCTCCAACTTCATAACTTAGCCCCAATATGAGCACAATTTATTTCATAAGCGGGTTGGGAGCCGACCGGCGCATGTTCCAGTTCCTGAAATTGCCCCGGTACATGCCGCAGCAGCACGTGGAGTGGATAGCGCCGCTACACCCGGAGGAGCCCCTGCAGGAATACGTGCTGCGGCTAAAAAAACAAATTACAACCCCTGCTCCCATACTTATAGGCTTGTCTTTTGGAGGAGTGGTGGCCATAGAGTTGGCTAAGGTGTTGCAGCCCCGGCAGGTGATTGTCATCTCAAGCCTAGCTACGCGGCACGCTCTGCCGCTGTACTACCGCCTGATGGGCAAAGCGAACATGCACCAGTGGGTGCCGTTCCGGCTGCTGCAGAGTATACATCCGCTAGCTCCCTTCTTTTTTGGGGCGCGCAGCAAGGCAGAGCGCAGTGTTCTGAAAGATGCTATACTTGATATCGACGAAAAGTTTCTTCGCTGGTCGCTGGGGCAGCTTCTGGGCTGGCAGCAGGAGGAGATTCTGCCGGGGCTGGTGCAGCTCCACGGCACCCACGACAAAGTGCTTCCCTTCCGCGAGAGGCCTGGCATCATTAAAGTGCAGGGCGGTGAGCACCTGATGGTGATGCGGCAGGCCGATCAAATAAGTGCTATATTAGCAGGGATTTTAAAAGACACATGGACAAAAGCAGATACATCGTTACAACCACCGATGGGCAACAGGTAGAACTGACGCAGGCCATCATCTTAAAAAGCAACAATCTTTACCCCTTCGGGCAGCACAACTACGCCATTTACGAAACCCCGGAAGGCGTGTTTGTAAAGGCCATGAACAGCGGAGAGCGTGAAATTATGCTGACGCAGTACGAAAAAATAGACGAGGCAAGCGCCCGCAACTACAGCCATCCTTATTTCCGAACAGACGATTAATTCATGCAACTGAGTTTCTGGGAACGCGAAACGTATTTTAAAGACGTCGATGTACTGATCATCGGCAGTGGCATTGTGGGTTTGAATGCAGCGCTGCACCTGAAAACACAGCAACCGAAGCTAAAGGTGCTGGTAGCCGAGCGCGGCCTGCTTCCCACCGGCGCCAGTTCCAAAAACGCCGGCTTCGCCTGTTTTGGCAGCCCCTCCGAAATGCTTGAAGACCTGCAGCACCACTCTGAGAACGAGGTATTCAGCCTGGTAGAGCGCCGCTGGCAAGGCCTGCAGCGGCTGCGCCACAACCTCGGCGATGCCGCCATCGACTACAACCGCTGGGGCGGCTATGAGCTTTTTCAGCCAAAACCGCAGGAGCAGGAGCTTTACGAAGCCTGCCTGGAGCAACTGCCTTACCTGAACAGGCACCTCCAAAGTATAGTGGGCGAACCAGCTGTTTACCAAACGGCCGACGCCCAGATCAGCCACTTCGGTTTTAAAGGTGTGCAGCACCTGCTGCTAAGCACCGCTGAGGGGCAGATAGACACAGGCAAGATGATTTTGGCGCTGACACAGAAAGCACAGGCATTAGGAGTATTGGTGCTGAATGGGCTGGAGGTCCTGGAATTGAAAGAGGAAGCACAAAGTATAAAAGCCAGCACGGTACAGGGTATTAACCTAAAAGCAAAAGCCGCGCTGGTGGCCACCAACGGGTTTGCGCAAAAGCTTCTGCCACAGCTGTCAGTGGTGCCGGCGAGGGCGCAGGTGCTTGTTACCAGACCCATCCCAGGCCTCAAACTAAAAGGCACCTTTCACTACGACAAAGGCTTTTATTACTTCCGCAACATTGGCAACCGTGTACTTTTTGGCGGCGGCCGTAACTTGAACATTAAAGCAGAGGAAACCACTGAACTTGGCCTGACGGAGCTGGTGCAAAATAAACTGGATGCGCTGTTGCGCGAAGTTATACTTCCGGAAACACCTTTTGAGGTAGAGCACCGCTGGAGCGGCATAATGGGGATGGGTAACGCTAAAACCACCCTCGTACAGCAGGTGTCGGAGCGGATCAGCTGCTCTGTGCGGTTAAGCGGCATGGGCATTGCCATTGGCTCTCTGGTAGGCGAGGAAGGCGCAGAATTGGTACTGCAGCAAGTATAAGTTCATAAATTTTTACTTGAGAAGCCGGAAATTGTAGGAAGCCGCAAAAAGAAAAAGGCAAACTGTCCAGATTCAGCTTGCCTTTAGAAGAGAGTGCATTTAGTGTAGTTTATGCATGTACCCATTTGGAGGTGGTTTGGTGATACATGGGTACCGTAAAGCGCTGCGATTCCTTTTCTGCACGGTAAAAGGCGTTATATTCCTCTTCGCCTAATTCTTCCCGAAGGGCTACATGGAATAGCGCCATCTCGGGGTACAACTGATACTGCTCCTGACGTTCCTGCGGACTGTTTCTGTTAAATTCATAAAAGCTTCTCATGACTGACTTACATCTAAATAAATGATTATTAAATATTTGACCAAACTTTACATACTCCTCTCGGAGATCATTAGTTGCTAATCGTTTATTTATTAATCGCTTATCTAGAAGAGGCAAAGTGATTGCCTAAAAAATACCCCCGCTACACACAGCAGGAGCAACCGGTTATCCGGGATCAGAGCTTTCAAAAATAGTACAACTATTTTACGGCAACCTTCTTGCACAGCCCGCTGCATTGCGGCATTTTCCCTACCTGTCCTGAAAAAGCAGTTCTATGTAGCTGCAAAAGCAAAGGCCCAACCAATATGGCCGGGCCTAAGAGCTAATAATTAAACTGTTGCCGGATTTACAGCAGGCCTGTTTGCTCATAAAAGGCATCGCCTGAAGTATATGAGCAAACTAAATCAACTCTGCCCGCTTACAGCCCCAGCACCTCGGTACCCTGCTCAAAAACAATATCCACCGGAATGTTAGCCTCCGTCAGGCGGTTAAGACTTGTCTGCAACTGTGGACTGATCTGCCCCTGCTTATCCAGCAAGGCAGCAACGCCCGCGTAGTCGCCATTGCCCTGCAGCGTCAGTATTTTCTCCGACAGCTTGTTCATGGCCTCACGCATTTTGTCGTAGTTCACTCTATACTTACCCGTCTGCGCATCTCGCTCAAAGGCGCCGTTCTCCTCAAAGAAGTTAAACCGCACCATGTTCGCCTTGCCATGCGCACTTGCCGCACCAAAACGAACGGAACGGAAAATACCAGCTAAAAAGGTCGTATAATATTCTTTCAGGTCGCCTTCCAACTCTCCTTTTTCATGTAGTTGCGTTATCATGTACAGCCCCAGGATGTCGGCTTTGCCTTCTTCCAGTGCCGATGCCTGCTCCTTAAGCGCCTCCCGCACGGTACCTTTGTTGTTCACGGTGTTCTTGATGCCCAAGCCGTGCGCTACCTCATGAAACATGGTGTTAGCGAAGAATGCGTCGAATGTTACATACTTCTCCTGGTCCTCCACAATCAGTTCATCCGCAATCGGTACCATAATTTTCTCGAACTTGGCCCGCATGGCATTTTTCAGTTGCAGACGGCGCGTACCTTTTTTCAGTTGCACCTCCTCATCGTTCGGCAGGTTAATGGCGATGGTTTTGCTGCCTGCGTTGCTGTCGCCAGCGTAGTAAATTACATCGTAGGCGTTCAGGTCAGAATCCGTGCCGGGTGTCTCCGCTTTATACTTGTCAGGTACCGGCAGGCCACGCTGCAATTCGGGCAGGAATGCCGCATACTTGGCCAGGCGTTCGCTCCACTCCATGTCTTTCACCAGCACATAGGCCTCGTGCGCGGCTTTGTTGCCAAGCAGCTTGTCTTCGTATGTTTCAATCGGACCGATTACGATATCGATCTTGTTGTTCTTCATATCCATCCAAGCCAGGTCAGATGGCTGGTAATTATCTGTCAGGAGGGCCTCTGCGCGTAGGTTCAGGTACTTTTGCAGCCCCGGATCTCCGGCAAGCTTAGCAGCCTGCTTCAGCAGGTCAGCCGCTCGTTGTACTTCCTCCTTAAACTGCACATGGTAAGGCACTGTAATCAGTTTTCCGTTCCCGTCACGGCGCACAAAGGTGTACTGGCTGTCTTTGCCCGGCAGGTTGGCCTGCTCAAACTCCTCCTTCGTCATATCTTCAGGATAAAAGTTGGCGCCCTCCGGCTTCGGCCCCACTCCCGGTATAAAAGGCTCGTTGTTGTTCAGGCGATCCCAGGGGCCATAGTTAATTCGCGTGTATTGCTTGGCGGCCTCGTTATCCAGGGCGGCCAGCAGAGAATCGCTATTGCCGTAAGCCTCGTACCAGAACAGCTTGTTCATGATATCGGATGCCTCGATCAGCAGGGGAATCATTTTCTTTTCGTTAGCGCTCAGGTGGCCTAAGTCTGCGGTCAGGCGCACTGTGGTGTAAGCATCCAGTTTCTGCTGCAGGCTGTCTGCCGCAACTGCCTCCGTTGTAGCGACAGTGCCTTCTGTGGTATTACTGTTGCAGCCAAAAGAAGCCGCGGCAACCGCCGAAGCAAAAAGTAAGTGGCGTGGTTTCATGTGTTTTGTCAGGATTAGTTTACAGGTTGAAGATAGTGTTTTTTGGATGGAAGGCAAAGGGGGTGATGGCCGGAGGCTGCTTGAGCGTATCATACTTGGTCATATATGGCTTTAGCTATTCTACCTAGCTACCGCCTCTCTGGCGCAAGTCTTCAGACATGTGTCTTACTATGGTATCGGGTTTGTAACCCGACTGGCTTGAAAAGCCACACTTGTACAGACGCATTTTGATGGAGCTTAGCTGGCGCAAGCGTCCGCTTGTGCCTTTAACTGCCGCTATTTATACTTCCACAGCCGCTGCTTTCCTCAACTTCAGCCAAGCTATCTTTTCTAACCGCAGTTCATCCTCCAGCTCCCAAATACCCAAAGTTTCACCTCATACTTTGGAGCGCTCACGGCTGGAGTAGGGGCCCTATAGGAGCGGGGTCTCGTCCTGGGGGTAGGGGCCCTCGATCAGGGCATCGCGCTGTGCAATTGAAGCTGCCATCGCTGCGCTGCAGGCTGCCCTTCGGGCACCGCATCAATTACAAGGCGCTCTTTTTCGAGGGCCCCTACCCCCACCCAAGGACTTGAAATGGTTCAGGTAGCCACAGCCTTCGCGATGCAACAAGTTAAATTGCCCCCTTGAGGGGACTACAGGGGTGTTTCACATTTGCGGATAATTCCCCTCCTTAGACAAGGAGGGGTTAGGGGTGGTTGGACCACAGCAACCACAAAGCATCAGCTCCTCAAGCTACCCATCCTGTTGTCAGGGACCAGACAAACGTTACTGCACCAGTGCACAGCTACTTTACAAATCAAAAAAGGGCAGCGGCCTCAGCTACTACCCTCTTCAGAAGTATATATTCAAGTATAAATCGTATGGCTAGAAAAGGCCGAAAAGTTCACTCTGAATTCGTTCGATAATGGAGCCTAAGTCTTCGGGGTTGGCTACGAAGTCAATGTTGTTCACATCGATCACCAGCAGTTTGCCCTGGTCGTAGTTGCCCATCCAGGTATTGTAATGCTCGTTCAGGTTGCGCAGGTAATTAATACTGATACTGCTCTCGTAGTCGCGGTTGCGCTTCTCGATCTGGCCGATCAGCTTAGGCAAATCCGCCTTGAGGTAGATCATCAGGTCGGGAGCCTTCACCATGTCGATCATCGACTGAAACAGCGCGAAATAATTGTCATAGTCGCGGCTGCTCATCAAACCGGACTGATGCAGGTTCTTGGCAAAGATATGCGCATCCTCGTAAATGGTGCGGTCCTGGATCACATCATGCGACGTAGCCTGTATCTGGCGCACCTGGTTAAAGCGGCTGTTCAGGAAAAAGACCTGCAGGTGAAAGGCCCAACGCTCCATATCCTCATAAAAGTCCTTCAGGTAGGGGTTGTTATCGACTGCCTCCAGGTATAGGTCCCACTTAAAGTGCTGCGACAGTTTGGTGGCCAGGGTGGTTTTGCCAGCGCCAATGTTGCCAACGATTGCAATATGCATGATATTCTGTACTAAGGTTAAATCAGGAAAACAAAAGTACAGCTTTTTGCACAGGCATTATCGACAAGTTCCCCACCGGGTTATCAACACACGGCAGGGCCGTACTTGTGCTCAACCAACTAAAGCACAGTGCCGCCGTAGACGTTAAGTATAAACGAAACATACACCTAACATCTGAAAGCTATGACAAAAGGACATTGTCAAGACTAGTTTACAGCCTTTTACAACATCTTACACTGAATGCTCTAATACAACAAATTAGAGCATTATTTATTTACATCTGTAAGTATCTTTTCAACAATTTTTCTTATTTTACTGACTGAAAACTGACTAAATAAGATATGTATTGTAAGCTGGTTTTAAGGAATAAGGATAAGAATAATAAGTCTTCCGTCTATGTTCAATATGTGAAGAATGGAGAGTCATATAGACATAACACCAACATAAAAGTGTTGAAAGAGCATTTTAAAGAAGGAAAGCTAACTAAAGGATATGACTCAAAAAGGTTCCAAATAGATAACGATCACATTGATACTATCTATAAAAAAGTAGACAACATTATAAAGGACTACTACCAGAAGTACAGTGTCACTCCAGAAATAGATTATGTTGACAGTGAGTTAAAGAAAGCCGATAAAGAAAGAGAGTTAAGTAACAAATCCCTCTTTGAATACTTTGAAAAGTATATTGAAGAAAAGAAACTCACACATCCATACAACACTGTAAGGAATATTGAGGCTTGTAAAAGAAATCTTGAAGCGTTCGCAGAAGATACGAAATACACGATAACTTTTGAAAGCATCAACTATGAGTTTGTAAATGCTTACAGGGTGTTTTCAATAAAAAAGAAGAGGCAAGATGTTAGTATAGCGCATACAATGGCGTTGCTGAAGAGCTTCCTTAAGTACTGTAACAAATGTGGCTATACGAACATCAAAGAGCTCCCAGATCTCAAGATTAGGCATAAAAAGAAAAATGATGATCCTATAGTTCTAACTGAGAAAGAAGTATCAGATCTTCAAGGTGTAGAAATACAAGATAAGGGAAAGGAATACGTCAGGGACTTGTTTGTTTTGATGTGTGCTACTGGATTACGTTTTAGTGATGTAATTAGGATCAACAAAGCAAAAATTGAATTTAAGAAAACAGAGGAAAACAGAAATTTTATTAATACTGACATCACTAAGACAAAAGATAGAGTTAGCATTCCTTTGACTGACCTAGCAGACGAAGTACTTATAAAATATGATTATCAAACACGGCCAATTGATGCGGGTTACTTTAATAAGACTATAAAGGAAGTGTGTAAGCAAATTGAAAGCTTAAAGCAGGAGGTACAAATTATCAAATATATAGGTGCAACTCCTAGTGCTGAGTTAAAATATAAACATGACCTAATATCAGCACATACAGGAAGACGCACTTTTATTTCAAACTGTGTGAATGCGGAGAGACCAATTCCGTTTAGCACAATCATGAAATGGACGAATCATAAAAAGATAGAAATCTTCTCAAGATATATCAACAAAAGTATTAGCGAGGAGCAGCACATAAGCAAAGTGTTTAAAAAAGTAATTCCGCCTATTGATAAATAAAATTAAAAGGTGTAAAATTGCAGCGTCCCTCCTAATATTTCTGTAGGGAAGACCGTAAAGATTGTAAAGCGTCAGTAGCCTATTTATATAAGTTACTGTCCAAAGATTGGATTGCAAAAATCTATTATCAATCACTTTATGGACTTCAATGGCCAACAGAACCTAATTTTACTTTCAGAAGAAAACTTACAAGCCTTAGTTGAAAGCTCTATCCAAAGAGCTCTTCAGAAATTTATAAGTTTACAAGAACACCAAGTAAATAAAACAGAATACCTCTCTATCAGCGAAGTAGTTAGGCTGTTTAAGCTTACCAGACCTACTCTTAATAAGTTAGTTAAAAGCAACTCCATTAGATCATATAGACCTGGAGGTGTAAGAAGAATATTATTTATTGAATCTGAGTTGAAAGAAGATCTCAAAAACTATCAACAAAGGCTACCCCACCCATAATATTACCTATCGAAGACTAGAGATAATCATCCATTCCTTGGGTAGTTCAAGTGTATTCTTTTCACATCAGTTTTTGGCTTACCAGACCAGTTAGCCTGCCGACTCTTTGGCAAAGATTGTAAAAGCTACAGAAAAAAGCTCTGCAGCAGACTGTACATCTTCAAGTGTAATAGGTTTATGCTAATTGCCGCCTATTTGAATGGTTTACTACCTCATAAAACCGTTCATCCATTTCTGTCTCAATACAAGATAGATAGTTTCTGTATAAGCGAAGAACTCATTCAGGAAGTCAAACTAAAAAATCAGCCGCAACCGCCAGATTCAAAAAACACATTGATCGGCGGGATTGGCTATGATACCATAAATGCATATAGAAATGTAAATGAAGAGCAGTATAAAAAAATTGAAGAAAATATAATTGCTATTAAAAATGTAATTATAAAAACAAGAAGTAAATCTGAAGCGATTAGAGCCGCATATATCCAGTATGAAAAAAGCAAAATACTCGTTTATTTAAAAAAGAATTTACATGTCTCTGTACATGTTAGTTTACCAAGCCTCTTAAACAATGGGTGCAATGTATTACCCACAGATAGCAGGAATGCTACAAAAGCCATTAATCTAATAAATAAGATTCTAGGATTTGATAAAATAATTGGACTTGATTTTAGAACCTTTAAACTCACAAGAGTGGACATAACTGCAAATTATCTTGTAGATGGCCAGCCTTCAGATTTATTGAATACCCCTGCTCCTAGCTACTTTAAAAGAGCTGCCATTTATGATGAATCAGTATATTTCGTAGCAACAAATAAAGCGATTAAGACTTGTGACTTAAGATTTTTAAAGAAAAGAAATGAGAAAAGCAAAGATCTCAGGCAAGCTTTAAGAGGTTATAGGAGACAGTTACTGGTTTATGAAAAAGAAATTGATGAAACAGAATTAAAAGCATGGAGGTTTGAAGCACGACTTAAAAAGAACAGAATCATTAGGAATCAATTAAAATACGAAGCTACAGTCATGGCACTTGAAGATCATGAATTTTATCAAAGATGTATTAGCTATTTTGACACACTATTAAAGAGCATGATTAAAAAATCATATAAACGAACTGCAGGTTTAATAAAGAAAGCTTATCTGGAAGGTAAAACATCTCTTAGTGCCTACAAATTTGATTTTTGGGTAAACTATAATAAGGGGTAACCTATAATATATATCATTGTGTATCAGCAGTGTATAAGACAAAACAAAAGAAGGGAAATGTAATAAGAGGTATTAAATTATACCGGTAATAATCCTTTTAAAAGTATAAATAACTATGTATATTAATTAAAGATTTAAATCAACAACAAGATGAAGAATAATAGAAAAAGAAACCAAAAAAGCATTGCTAGAAATGAAGTGTATCCCAATATAGCAGCTAAGGAGTTAAGAAGAGACATAACAAACCTCTATTTAGAAGAGCCTGATTTGATTATGGACAGTCCTGAAGAACTGGAAGCCTACCTGCAAAAGCTCTATGGCAAGAACTACCTGGATGGCCTAGACATCTCATAGAGATTTTTAAGTTACTTAATTAAGTAACTTAATAGCTGCTTCCCCATTTCAACGGAAATTAGAATAGGTCGCGACTCCTAACTTTAGCATAGGTGCAACTAGTTAGGAGAGCAGTGTAAATCATTGATGTACTGTACGATAAAATATACTTAACTATGGGATTCCTATCAACAGGGTTAAGTGCTTAGTCATGTACAGCTTCTATAAACAAGATTCAGTCTTCAAATAACATTAACTAACGTACTTTTATTCAACAGGCGAATCCTGTCTGGCGATATAAGCTTCATTAAATCCGTAGTAAACTTTGACATGGTCTGAGCACCTAATCCCTCCTAGCAATAGAATGTACTTAGGGGCTACATGAGTAGCATAAAACTACATGCTGTACCTAATACTTACATGATAGTAAATATCAGAGTAATTAGATACCCCGCCTACTACTATCTAACAATTCATAGATAGAAACATCAAGAGCATCTGCTATCGCATAAAGTGTTACAACAGTAACATTTACCTTACCAGTCTCAATTCTCCAAACTTGTGAAACGGCTATGTCAGCTTCGCTGGCTAACTGAACGTGTGACAAACCTTTGGCAATTCTTGCCTCTTTAATTTTAATTCCTAATGCTTTGAGTAGCTCTTCTCTTTGCTTGACCACAGAGCAAGAAGAGACAATAACAAAAATCAACCATACGCATATATGCGTATCATAATATTACTACCTTTATCTCTAAGCAAAACTCTGAGTCTGAGTCATGCGGCTTTTGCATTATAAGTGTCTATAAAAGCTATTTGCATAGTCACGGCTCAAGAGCAAAAGCTACCCCTATGTGTAAGTACCCCTAAAATCGAGACAGTTTAAAAGTAGACAAAAAGGTCATACATTTAAATTGATAAGATGAAGAAGACACGATTCACCGAGAGCCAGATCATCAAGGCCCTCAAAGAGCACGAGGGAGGCCGGAAGGCAGAGGATATCTGCCGAGAGCTGAATGTCAGCCGGGCCACCTTCTACCGGTGGAAGAGCCAGTACGGGGGCATGGACATTTCGGAGGTGAGGCGGCTCAAGGAGCTGGAGGAGGAGAATGCCCGGCTCAAAAAGATGTTCGCCGACCTGAGCCTCAGCCACGAGATACTCAAGGAGGTCATCACAAAAAAGGGCTGGGGCTCTGGCAGCAAAGGCAACTGACCGAGGAGATCATCTCGGACTACGGCCTAAGTGTTGCCAGGGCCTGCCGACTGACCGGCCTTGCCCGCTCCCAGTTCTACTACAGGAGCCGCAGAGATGATACGGAGGTGATAGAGGCGCTGCAGGAGCTGGCCGCCGCCCACCCCACCTACGGCTTCCGTAAACTGCTGGCCTACCTGAGGCGGGCCGGCCGGAAGTGGAACCACAAGCGGGTATACCGGGTCTACAGGCTGCTCAAGCTCAACAAGAAGAGAAGGGGCAAGCGCAGGCTTCCTGCTCGGGTGAAGCAGCCGCTGGTTCAGCAGACGGAGCTCAACAGCAGCTGGAGCATGGACTTCATGTCAGACAGCCTTGCCTCGGGCAGCAGGTTCAGGACGCTGAACGTGATAGACGACTGCAACCGGGAGGCGCTGGCCATAGAGGTGGCCTCCTCCATTTCCTCCAAAAGGGTGATTCGGACGCTGGAGCAGCTCATCGACTGGCGCGGCAAGCCGGCAGCCATCCGGGTGGACAACGGGCCGGAGTTCACCAGCGCTGACTTTACCGGTTGGTGCAGTGAGAAGGAGATCAATGTACAGTACATCCAGCCCGGCAAGCCAATGCAGAATGGCTTCATTGAGCGCTTCAACGGCAGCTACCGCAGAGAGGTGTTGGATGCTTACCTGTTCCTTGAAATGGAGGAGGTCAGGGAGCTTACCGAGCAGTGGGTGGAGGAGTACAACACCAAAAGGCCGCACGAGGCGCTGGGCAACCTGACCCCGAGCGAGTGGCCGCTAAGGAGTAGAAGTGGAAATATGGAAAACTCCTCCCATGGCACAAGGCCTGCCCAGCGAGTTTACCACATTACCACTTCATAGTGGTGGTAGTAAAGATTGAGAAATGTCTCATTTACACTGTCCGAATAAAGGGGTACTTACACTCCTATGTGCAGAAGTCTTACTTTAAAGGCACTAAGCATAATACAAAAATTGAGTTACTGTTAGCGGTTGACATGGAGAATGGTCAGTTTGAATTCATGAAAGCTAATCAAGATGGTAAGTCGCTTAGTAAGTTTGAGATGATGCTGATGCTCGGTGCTACTAATGGAATCTTTTAACCTACTCTAGCAGCACAGGATTCCCCTCCCGTAGGATACTCACACATTTGTACTGAAGGCATTCTAGTGGTACCACACTCCACATCATTACAGTTCCAAAAAAAACATGATCCTTTTTGGAGGAATGTTACCATACTCATTGAAGAATCAATCTTATATACTCCAGTTCAAACAATTGTCAATCATGAAGATGATGTAGACACGTGATGATTGAGGAATGTTGAATAGTATTGTAGTTACAGTATTTTGCCTAATTCTTTAACTTCAGAAGGACAACGGTCCGACATGAATACAAGGCTGAAAACTACTTGGCTTTCGTCCTGCTGGCTTGCCTGAGAATCATGCTAAGGTGTTTTAGGGATAGCTTCTAGTTATATTGCATAGGGTCACAGCGTCAAGATGTAAACTCAAACTTTGATAGTAGGGAGATCTGGGTGCACCCTACGTTCATTGGGTTGTCTCATTAACTCGTCTCGAATATACAAAATCGCTTTTGATTAATGAGACGGCAATTCGGGATGGATTGGGAGACGTGGGGGCAGCAGCACTCGTTGACTTAGTGCGTCCCGAATAACGGCCCTTTCTTGATACAGCGCCTGTCAACCTATTTCAGGACTAGGCATTTTAAATACATTATTAACGGGGCCTCCAACCATCTTTAACAACTTAAGTATATGTTTTAATCTCTATTGAGTAAATTACTTTCATCATGATAAATAAACCGCTTGAAACCTATTTCCCCAACATTGTCTCAGAAGTGAAGGGCTTTGCCATTTTCATGATGGATAAAGACGGGGTGATCTTGACTTGGAACATCGGCTGCGAGCTGATGAAGGGTTATAAAGCCGAGGAAGCAATAGGGAATAACTACGAGATGCTTTTTCCGGATTTTTTGAGGGAGAAAGGCTTACCTGAAAATGAAATTGAGATAGCCTGCACATACGGCCGCTATGAAACGGAAAATTGGCGAAGGCCCAAGAACGGAGAATTATTCTGGGCTCATGTTGTCTTAACAAGAGTCACCGACGAGGAGGGAAACTTGGTAGGGTATGTGAAAATCACGCAGGACCAGTCAGAGAAAAAGAAATTCCATGACCAACTGCTCAGCAAAATAGACGACTTCAAGAAAATGAATACGGAGCTTAACGAGTTTGCTAACACAGCCTCCCATGATTTGAAAGCACCTATCAATAACATCGAAGGCCTTGCCTTACTGCTCAAAGCAGAACTGGAAAATAAATTAGATGATCGGCACATCCACCACATTGTTGAACTGATGCATCAATCGGCCTTAAAATTTAAGTCTGTTATTACCGATATGGGCAAGTCTGCTCAGGAAGAGACGGAGCATTATACATACCAGTCATTCAACGATGTAGTGGATGAAATCAAGTTGCTACTCAGTCAGGATATAAAAAAAACAAATGCAGTTTTTCATGAAGATTATGGTGGAGCTCCTTTTATCCGGTACCCCACTAAGCATATCCGCAGCATCCTGCAGAACCTGATTACAAATGCCATTAAGTACAGATGTCCTGATAGAAAGCCTGAAATAAGCATCAGAACAACGCTGGAAGAGGGCTATACTTTACTGGAAGTTACAGATAACGGACAGGGTATAAATGAAGAACATCAACAACGGATTTTTTCCATGTACCGGAGAGGAGAGAATACCAACGAGGAAGAAGGAACAGGTGTAGGCTTAGGGTTAGTGGCTAAAATAGTGGATGGCAACCATGGGAAAATAGAAGTGGAAAGCAGGAACGGCGAGGGAAGTACGTTTAAAATCTATCTCAAGTAAACAGAGCGGAGATATATTGATAACAGTATTTGATACAGATTTTCAGTGGGCAATTAACTTCCAACTATCACGGGATAACAGTTGCTTAACTGTACAAAAAATTTGAAAAATAACCCCATACAACACAGTTCAGCCTTAACCATCGCTCCGCACGGGCTTCGGCTGCACCACTCCGTTACCCCCCCATATTTGTCTCAAAATTCCCGCGTTTTCCGGGATAACCTATTTCAGGACTAGACAGTTTATGTGGAAGCTTGAGAAGGGGTTTAGCATCGGAACCTGTCATCCTTTACCAGGACAAGACACATCGATGTTTATTTATTTATAAAAGTTTTAACTTTTACTACCAGGTTATCGTTTTCGCTAATGTTATCTTAATGATAAGGTTGCCTATGGAAAATGATTTCTCAAGCCCTGCAAGAGACATTCGGTTTCGTTCTTTATTCGAAAATACCCCTGAGCTGATTCTGTATCAGAACGAAGAGTCCACTATACTGGATGCTAACCCTGCCTTTCTAAAGCTGGTCCAGGAACCAAAGGAAAATGTAATTAACCGAAACTACAATGAGTTTCTGTCTGAGGATGTTCAGCTCCTTTACGAAGAAAAACTCAAAGAAGCATTCACAGGCAAAACAGTTAGGTTTGATCTTTATACCCCTCAGGGAAACTCTGCTCCCCGACACTGGGACGTAGTAAAAATACCGGTGACGGAGAATGAAAAAGTGGTAGGGGTACATATGATTGCAAGGGACATTACAGAAAAAATGCAGGCGCAGGAGGAAATATTGGAGAAAAACAAAGATTTGCAGCAGTTCACTTATGTGATCTCTCACAACCTGCGCAGCCCCTTGACCAATGCCTTAGGCTTAGTAGAAGTGCTGGAAATTTTAGACCCAAACTCTTCTGATTTCAAATCCACGCTGACACACTTGGGAACCAGCCTTAGACAATTTGATCAGGTTGTTCGTGATATAAATACAATTTTGTCAATACGCGACAAGGAAGGCCTTGTGCAAATGGAATCCGTTCCGCTAGCCCAAGTCGTTCAGCAAGTCGTTCAAAACTTTCAAGAAGCTCTTTATGAAGGCGGAGGAACTGCACGGGTGGCCATTCCTGAGGGTATTCAGGTGTTGGGGAACAAGGCCTATCTCTACAGCATATTCTCTAACCTACTGTCCAATGCGATAAAGTTCCGATCGGAACAGCGGCCGTTGCAGGTCGATCTGACTGTAGCAGTAAAGGAAGGTCAAAACAAGGAGATTTCATTTGCTGATAACGGCTCAGGAGTTGATCTTGACAAGGCAGGCGAAGATATGTTCAAGCTTTACAAACGGTTCCATCCAAAGCATTCCGGTCGTGGCCTGGGCTTGTATCTGGTCAAGGCTCATGTGGAGAGCATTGGAGGCCAAATTGAGGTAAGCAGCAGGCCCAATGAAGGGACAGTTTTTAAAATTTCACTACTTTAACTTAACTATTTGTGGATTTTGTACTAATTGATGATGAGCCAATTACTTTGTTTTTATACAAAAACCTTTTTCAACTTGAAGGCCTTTCCGACAAAGTGATTGCTTTTGATGATCCCGAGGAAGCCTTGGATTTTCTCCAACAACAAATATCTTCCGGTCAGATCCCCCAGGTCATCTTCGTGGATTTGAATATGCCTAAAATTTCAGGATGGGACCTTTTAGGGGCTCTCGAACCATATAAAGAGCAACTACAAGCAAAATGCCTCATTTACCTGTTAACCTCATCACTGGACCCATCAGACATAGCGCGGGCAAAGGAGCATCCACAGGTGACAGAACTGATTCAAAAACCCCTTGATAGGCATATCATACATAAAGTTCAGGAAAATATGAGGGGAAGCCGCTGAGAACATCATTTAGTTCAGGTTCTGTGGTAACTAAAAAATGTATTCACCTCCATTTTTATACCTGCAATTCTCTCGTCTGGTTCCTTCGGGTTAGTGATCTGCCACGAGGGATACATCAGTTTCAGCAGGGGCATGTCCGAGCCCCCTCTTCGTCTTGCTCCCCTTCCTGACCTGGCGGTGAAAGTTCTCGATGGTCTTGGTGAACACAATTTTAATTTCATCACCATCCTTCGCTATCACTTCAGGCTTCGCATGCAAGCGGCCGTTACAGACGTTCCAGTTGAACATAAGTGTCGTTATAGAACAAGAAAAGATTCCTGTGATGAGGAGCCTTTATTGTTTGTAACCCATAAGCCAGTTTATATTCAACAACAGGGCAAAAGCAAGGTTGACTAACCTTGCTTTTGCCCTGTTATCTCCTTCTTTTCAAGCTAAACCACTGGTTTAGCCTTTACCAATCTAAAGAGTGACTAAGCAATTTATTTCATTTTTGTTACTCTCCAGACCATGCCTGTTCCCCTGTCAAACTCAACCGGGAAATGCCCCTCCGCTATGCGTTTCAGGCTTGTTCTGTGCGAGCCAAAGTCAACGATGTACATGGCCCCGTCCGGTCCGAACTTCACATCATACGGCCTTTCGATTCCCTCCCCAAGTTCGCCCTGCTGAGAGCCAGGACCTACTTTCTCGTTCTGGATAAAAGCGTGCACGGTGTTTTCACCACTGCCGCTTGTCTCTATCCGGGCAATGCGGTTGCCTGCGAACTTGTCCCTCATCGGGTTGGTGATCCACTGGAAGTCCCCGTACTCCGGCACAAAAAGGTGGTTGGCATAGTCCCCCCAGCCCTCAGGCGCCACATCAGGCTTTGAGGGCGAGGAGTTCACTTCGTGCAGCCCCAGAATCAGTGATGTGTCCGGCTGCTCCAACCCGCTCGCCTCATGGTCAATGAGAAAGTGCAGTTCCTTTGCCACCCTTTCCCTGCCTTTGTAGGTAGGCGGTATGGCCGAGCTGCTGGGCTTGAACCTGGCATCGGTCACAGGGGAGAAGTTAGCCGCAAAGTCAGGCCAGCCGTACCAGGCCCCCTCCCTCACGCGGTAGGTGCCGTCGTGGTAATCGTTGATGGGCCTGCCGGCCGCGTTGTCGTAGCCGTTCACGGCCACGAACATGTCGTTGTCCCTGTTCCATGCAATCCCTATGGCGTTGCGGAAGCCCCAGGCATAGGGCTGCACCGTGGCCTCGGCATTCTCCGGGTCGAACACTAGGATGGTGCCGCCCGCCTTGTTGCTGCCCTTGACTGCCTGGCCGGGCTCTGTCGCTGTCCCAAAGGGCATGAAGGCACCGGTCAGTACCGTTCCCTTCCCGCCTTCCCGGAAATCGGGCAACTCGATGTTATAGCCTGTGAGCACAATGTCTTTGGCCGGGGTGGGGTGCCCGTCAGGCGCCTTCAGCACGAACGGGATCATGTTCTCGTCCATGTACCCTGAGTTGCCGCCTATGCCCACGCACACGTACATCCTTCCGTCCCTTCCCACGCGCACGTCATTGGGCTGGTGGTCACTCTTGCTGTCAACGATGCCGCCGAGTATCTGGGTAACCTCCCCGTCCGGGGTCACCCGTGATACGCAACCGTACAGTTCCCTGTCCCGGTGGGTGATGTAGAAAGCGCCGTTGTACCAGGTCATGCCGGATATGGCGGGGTAGATTTTCCCGTCCAGGTTGACCACTTCCGTAGCCGTGCCGTTGGAGTCCACGCGCAGTATCCTTGCCGAGGCGTTCTCCTCATCCAGGAAGGTGCCACCGGCCTCCGCCACGTACATGTTGCCCCTGTCGTCCCAGGCAACGGAAGTGGGGTAAGTAAGGCCCTGCGCTATCTTCTCAATCTCATAGCCTTCGGGTAGCCGGATCATGGGGAAGTTAGCCGATGCCTTTAGCTTCTTGCTGTCAGCGTTGTGTTTCAGCTCTGTGAATTTTTCCCCCAGCATATTCGCGCCAACACTTACGGCCCCCGCCATGGCAGAGGCAATGGGCCCGCGTCTTGATTCTTCTTTCTCGCTCATATCTAAATTGTTATGCTTTGTTAATGGTATAGGATGTAACGGTGTAGATACACGAACGTTTTCGGAGTTTAGCCATCGGTAGGCTGTCACTGCCTTTCCTCTTGGCCCTTGCTTATTTGCATTCAGGAAGTGCCCCCCTAAGGAATGGGTGCTGTTAATGAAGCAGGGGATGCTGTGATATGATGCCAGGCCTAAGGATCCGTAGGCTGCCAGGAACTTGATCTTTCAGTTTTACAGGCTAAGCGTGCATGTGTTGCTAAACAGAGGCCGTGCTTTTTTTATTGCGCTGGTTTCCAGAGACTATCTTTTCCACCAGCTCCGCCATGCACCTGTGAGCGCAGGAAGCATGGGGGAGCTGGTGGAAATCTTTTTCGCTGTCCTGGGCATCCTGTTCCCGCACCGGCAAATATATCACGCCCCTGCCCCCATTACTCTCCTTGCTTCCGTATGATAAGGACTGACAACCAAATAGAGAAAATGGCAGATCAAGCATTGATAGTAGGTGGCACGACAGGAATGGGCAGGGCCACAGCAGAACTGCTGCTCAGGGGCGGCATTGAAGTAATCATCATGGGCAGGCCTGGCAGGAAGCTGGAGGCGGCAAGGGAAGAGCTGTCCGCTCATGGTAAAGCCCATGCAGTAGGCGTAGACCTGAGTAGCCTGCCTGACGTACAGCAATTCAGCAGCAGCCTCAAGACAGCGTTTCCTGATTTAAAGTACCTGCTCAATGCAGCAGGGTACTTCAGCCCTAAGCCCTTCCTTGAGCATACCGAGGAGGACTATGACCGCTACCACGCGTTTAATAAAGCTTTCTTTTTCATCACCCAGGAGGCGGCCAGGGTGATGAAAGGCAATGGGGGCGGGTCCATCGTCAACATCGGTTCTATGTGGGCCAAACAGGCAATCAAGGCAACCCCCTCCTCGGCGTACTCGATGGCTAAGGCGGGTGTGCACAGCCTTACTCAGCACCTGGCCATGGAGCTGGCAGACTACAACATCCGCGTCAATGCCGTCTCGCCGGCAGTGGTGGTAACGCCTATATACGCTGCGTTCATAGAGGAGGACAAAATCGAGGAAGCGCTGCAGGGATTCAACTCCTTTCACCCGATAGGAAGAGTCGGGCGGGCGCAGGATGTTGCCAATGTCATTCATTTCCTGCTCACAGACAAAAGCTCCTGGGTAACCGGGGCCATCTGGGACGTGGACGGGGGAGTGATGGCAGGCAGGAACTGAACAGCAGCGCAATAAGATGGCTTTAAGCGCTTGCTTGCTACAACTGACTCCCAAGCTTTCCACCCTCTATGTGATATGTGAAACTGCAATTCCTAAACAGCGACCAAGAAAGAGTAGTAGCTGTTGCATCATATAGGGCCATATCCCTTCTCAATGAGATGGATACTCCGCCAGCCCTACGCCGGGAAGGCCCTGGCAAGAAACATGGCTTCAGGAGGTGGCAGGTTTTTTCCTTTGGAGGGTTGTTGTTTGTGTATAGAGCCGTAGTGCTTTTTGGGGTGCTAAACATTGAGTAGCGGGTCAGCAGGTAACCAAGCTAAAAGACTGTGGAGTTTAAAAACTATAAAGAAGAAAGAGTTTTGCTGTACAGAAACTATTATTTTATACAGCGGCTTTAACCTATATAACTGACGTTATAGAACAGTAAAGGCTCCCCGTGATGAGGAGCCTTTACTGTTTATAGCTCATAAGCTCAATTATGTTAAGCAAGAGGAACGAACTTAGCTAAAAAGCCTTCTAATGCTTTCTAGCTGTTTTGAGTGCTGTGTTCTTCACTTCAAATTTATTTTCAATTCTGATACTTGAGTCAAAGTTTCCTTCATGGCTGATAATGACCTTTCCCCCAACCGTGTAAGTGCCTTCTTCAACAGGGGTGTACAACAGAATATAATGAGGTCCCGACCTTATAACCTTTGGTTTTAAGTTAACGCCATCTTCGGCCCCTTTACAAGTCACCTTAGAGAAATCCAAGCCTATTTTTGATAAGTAAGTTTCATTGGCATTAACAGTTGAGGATACTGTATCTTTCGTGCCGTGTTCTTCCTCCTCTAAAGGTGAGGGAACAACGAAAGTATAGGCATAACCTGTACCAAGAGAACTGCCAAAATCGGCATTAACAGTTAAGTACACTGTATCTCTAGTGCCGTATTTTTCTCTATCTAAATAGGAGGGAATAACAAATGAATAGCCATAACCTGTACCAAGGGAAGCTTCGTAATGCATTAATATCATTCCTTCAGCGACAGTAGTTAAATATAGAAGGTTATAATACTTCAGACTATCTGCTGAGGAGCGCAGTTGGTTCTTTATTTCCTTAATAGAATACGACAATTCCCCGCCGTCTCTACTATGCTTAGTGTATCTTGCCTCCACTGAATCAGAGTAGAGCAGTAGGTTTTCAATGGTTCGCTCTTTCATGAAATTTCTTCTCCAGGAAACAATCTGATTGCAATCAGCGGCTAGGATCGAGTCCCTAGGATCTCCTAATTCTTCAGGAACTCTTAATTCTTCATAATAGGCTATGACCGAAGAAAATGCTTGCTCATTAAAGGCTATATTCCGCATGCAACTATCCCTTTTAATCATCAATTCAAGGTCATCTGATTTCTTGGAGCACGAAAACAGTAAAAGAACAAACAGAAATGGTATAGCTGATTTCATTATATAGTACCTGATTATGGTATAAATGGAACCGAATATACTATAAAAAACCTATCGGCAGTTCCTAGCCTCTTCTACTTCGAGCTGTGGAGGCTGAGCTAATAACAAACCTTATGTTCAACCCTACTTATATTTGTCTCACTATTCCCGCTATTTCCGGGACAACAACACCAAGCAACCGACAGCAAGTGTTTGTCACTCGCCAATACGAGCGGTATAGCCACTGTCTAACTCCAAAGGATAACTCCAACATACATCCGTTCACTTACTCCCAATGGGAGGTCGACCAACTTTAGGACAGCGTTGGCCCGGCAGGTTGACTATTCATGAACCCAGAGAGGACGGTGACGTAAAAAAATTGACAGAACAGCAGCAGCTGCTCTGTACACTACCACTCCACTGCTCCTTTCAGCGCCCACCCTCCCTTTGCCGAGCAGTACCCTATTTTATTACTTGACTGGTTTCTTATGCATTACATTTCGTTCGTACCGCCTCCCTTCTACCCTGCAGCAGGAACCAAGCAGGAGTTCTTTACGCATATTTTTTAACTACAATTTTTACTTATGAAAAACAAACAGACTCATGTAAGTGCCGTTATGCTTCATGCCGGCACTGTGCGCAGGCTATCAGCACAGGGGGCCAGACTCTTCGCCCTGCTCTTCCTCTCCACCTTCCTGCTCAGCTGCGAAGACGAGGTGATCGGGGACATCTTCGACAAAGACGGCGGCAAGGCGGAAAACATCCAGCCCAACGGCCCAAACCCGGAGTGGGCGCCCGACATCGACCCGCAGATGCTGGCGGTGATCGAGCAGTTCCAGAGCTATGATATCGTGCCCTACCCCATGCTGACGGCGGACCAGGCGCGGGAGGAGCCCACCTTCCATGACGCGCTGGTGGACCTGCTGCGCGAGAACGACATCAGCCCCGAGCCAGCCAAGGTGTCGGTGAAGCACATGACCATTCCCAACGGCACGGGTCAGGGGCTGCTGGTGCGCACCTACACCCCGCGCAGCGGCACGGGTCCCTTCCCGGTGGTGGTGTACTACCACGGCGGGGGCTGGGTGCTTACCGACCTGGACACCTACGAACCGTCGGCCAGTGCGCTGGCGGAGCGATCAGGGGCCATCGTGGTGTCCGTGGCTTACCGCCAGGCGCCGGAGCACGTGTTCCCGGCCGCCCATGAGGATGCCTACGCCGCCTACAAGTGGGCACGCGAGCATGCTTCCCAGATCAACGGAAACCCGGGCAAGGTAGCAACAGCCGGTGAGAGCGCCGGGGGCAACCTGGCGGTGGCCGTGGCACTCATGGCCAGGGACCGCGGTATGCAACTGCCGGACCACATTGTGTCGATCTATCCAATAGCAGATGGGGACGTTGAGTCGCCAACTTATGAGCAATATGAGAATGCTCTGTTTCTCAACAAGGCGCTGATGCGCTGGTTCTTCAACCTCTATGTGCCCGATTGGCAGACCCAGACCCGCCCGCTGATCTCGCTCATCGAGGCGGACCTTAGCGGCCTGCCGGCCACCACCATTATCAACGCCGAGATTGACCCGCTGCGCCATGAGGGAGGCGTGCTGGCCGAGCGGATGATGGACGCTGGGGTTCCCGTGGAGCGCAGGGTGTACGAGGGAGTGACTCACGAGTTCTTCGGCATGGACGCACTGTTGGAGCAGGCCGTGGCGGCGCAGAAGTTTGCCGCCATGGAGCTTCGGGATGCCTTCAACGAGTAAGGCAGCATAAAATCATCCAGCTAGGGAGCGGGCTCTCTCCCTAGCTACTGCACAAGGCCGCTTTGTACAAAACAGAGCGGCTTTTGCATGCCTGCAAGCACGTTCTCGCAATAACTTTAACATTATAAAATCCACCGTCGCCTGCAAGCACGGAATATTTGTTTAAAATTCATCTATTACTGCCTGACTGTCAACCTTTAAGTATCGCGCTGTCGTATATAACATCTAATGTATTACTAAAACAAAAAAGTTATGAAGAACAAATACTTAAGCGTGGCAGCGCTTGCACTCAGCACGTTCCTTTTTGTTGGCTGTGATGACGAAGACATAAAAGACTTCTTCCCAAAGCCCTCTGATGGCGACTCTAAAAATTGGGATATTATAAACTTCGAGATGTACAAGACAGGCTTTCTGACCGAGGTGAAGAGCTCCAATGGCACCGGCCCTATCATGGTGAACGCCATGCGCAGGCAGAGCAACGGCACCTACGCTAATGGGAACCACGCTATGATCTTTAACACGCACACACCCACCGGCGATGACACGGACCTGTTTACCGGCATACACCACCCGCAGGGCTACGACCTAAGCAAGGTACTCATCATCAACCAGGACATGAACAGCACGCCCAACGACAACCAGTATGGGGGCACTATGACACTGGACTTCTCCTCGATGGGGACAGTCACGCTGCATGAGCTGACGGCGCTGGACATTGACAAATACGAGAACATGTCTTACGTGAGGCTCTACGGCGCAAACAACCGTATGCTGCTGGAGAAGAAGCTGATGAACATGGGCAACAACTCGGTTCAGGTGGTTGATCTGGGAAATACTTCCGGCGTTATGCGACTGGAGGTTACACTGGACGGAACCAATAACGGCATGCCAGCTGGTTCAGGAGCGATAGACAACATCAAGTTTATGAAAGACTAAGCATACTGCTCTTTGTTGAGCGGATGCATTGTCAGATCTAATTAGAAGGGTAGAAGAGCCTTGTATGGTTCTTCTGCCCTTTTTTGCTTTTATAGCTGAATCATACTTAGTAATAAGTATCATTTACCCTTTTTCACACGAAGGAATTGCTAAAAGGCGGCTATAAAAAGCCTCGGCCCCTGACCAATATAAGTGGTCAGGGGCCGAGGCTCATTTTAAGTTTAGCATTAGCAACGTATAGCCAAACAGCTTTAAAACTATTAGGCTATACTTTATACCGAGTGTATGTTCGTTCTGTTCCTGATTAGGAAACGATGAACGGGGCCACGATGCTGGTCACCTGCTCCTTTGTGAGCGGCTCATCCCAAGCCTCCTTCACAGCGTTGGCTGGTGCCTTCGTTACGCGGGTAACTTCGACTCCCACATGGGTGGTGTTGTCCTCGTTAGCGTATATCGGCCTTGTTGCCTGCATGAAAGTGCTTCCGAATCCTTCGATGCCGTCATCCTCAGTGATCCAGCCCTTCTCGTTGCGCAGCCTTCTTACCTGGGAGGCATGCCGTGCTTCCACTGAATGTATTTTCAGCGCCACGGTTAGCAGTGCATCATTGTCCATTAGGTTCGCTGCCTGTCCCTTGTAGGCGCTGACGCCTGTATCCTCAAAGGCCTGAGACACGGCAAGGAAGAGCTTGTAGTTGGTGAAGGGGCTTGGAAAAGCACCTTTCGCCGTGAAGTCAAAGTTGCTCGGCACACCAGCCAGGTTTCCCCCGAGCGAGTTTATGGTAGACTCCAGCAGCTCCACATGAATTCGCTCGTGCTCCCGAATGGCCGTGAACACGTCCATGTCCGAAGCCGCCACCACGCCTGAGCGTACCCCCATGAGGTAGTACTGGTACTCCAGCCTTTCCAGCGTAAGGGCAAACTTAAGCACAGCCATTACATCGTTGCTTTGGGCAAAAGCCATTTTAGGCATAGCCGTGAAAGCTGCCAGCGGCAGTGAGGAAAGGGCTACTTTTTTTGCCAGGCCGCCCATTTTACGGAAGGCCTCTTTCCTGGACATGTAGGTGTCGATTTCCTCTTCTGTCTTTGTATCTGTATTGAATGAATCAAATAGTTTAATTAAGTCCATGGTCGTCCTCCTGTTAAGATTTTGGTAAGTTACTAGCATTGATTTTGGTCACGATAAACGGTGAGGCCGCCTGAAGCACCATAGTTGGTGTAAAGGCACGGTCAAGGCCGTCATCAATGAAGTCTACAAAAGCCCCACCCGGGTTTATCAGGTCCTGGATGGCCTCCGCATGGCGGGCCTCCACAGATACAATTTTTCCGGCAACTAGCAGAAAGTCCTTGTTCTTAATTAGGCTGCCCGCGCCATTGTAGGCGGCAACCCCAAGGTCCTCGAAAGTTTGGGCTGTAGACAGCACGCTGGACTTGTCTCCAAAATCTACCATGCTAAAATCAAAACGGAGGTCCGGAATGGCATTGCTTCCAAGTGCGGCCTTGAAAAAATCGCGGTGCGCGATTTCATGCTGCAGCACGTCGTTGAGCACCCGTACGTCCTCGTAGTTGGCTCCCCTGAAGAAGCCAGTCAGCGCCACTTTAGTATAGAAGGCCGCCTCCAGCTGCTCAAGGGCATAGGCATAGTTAAGGATGCCGATGTCACCGCTGCCCAAATTGACGGTATTGGGAGCCGGGTCCCCAGGTTTTGGGTTTTTAGGCGGTATGTAATCCTCCAGCATTTCGCAGCCGGAAAGCAGTATGGCTGAGGTGGCGATCGCAGCCCCGCTATACTGTAAGAAAGACCTGCGGGAGCTGTTCAGCTCCTTTTCAGGTCTCGGTTTGTTTTCATCCTGATTAGTAGTTTTCGACATAATAAACCTCCTGATATAAATAAAACAAAATATTAATCTAACGGAAGCCTCCTCCAGCGGCGATTGCGTAGCAAAAGGAGGCATACCTATCCCATGGACAGGTATATGTCAGTGGCGGATTAACAGCGATGAAAGGAGCTGATAAAATGTTGAAAGGGTGTGGCTAGGCCGTGACGGGATGTTGGATGCGGATATGGAATGATTTACGATGTGGAGCAGCTAATGGTTTGATCAACTATGCTTTATAGTCAATTATTATACAGTGTAATCATAGTTGTAACATAAGATAGCTGTTGCCTGTTGCCGCACTTGGGGATTTGGGCAATACGCTGTTGCAGCAACCTCTGCAAATTTGAACGGATGCCAATATGCTAACAAGAGGCAAACTGAAGTAGCTACAGGAATCAGGCTTGCAGTAAAACAGAAAGAGGGAAGCATGCTGCACCCCTCTTTCTGTTTTAACAAGATGGGAAGTTCGAGCCATGTACGCTTCTGGCCGTGCATAACTGCCGCTAAATGAACGTCTTCCGCTTCTCTCCGTATAGCCCATTTCCTATGTGTTACTTAATCTAATACCAGCCTAGTATGGCTTTGCACCCAACAAAGACACTTTTAGAACGGCAACTGGTGGAACGGCTGCAGTCGGGAGACGAGGCTGCCCTCTCGCTACTCTACGACCACTACGCTGCAAACCTTCACGGGGCGATCCGCCGCATCATCAGGTGCGACCAGACGGCCGAGGACGTCCTGCAGGAGTGTTTCCTGAAGGTATGGGCCTCCATCAACGGCTACGACGCTGCGAAGGGCAGTCTGTTCACTTGGCTGCTGCGCATTGCCCGCAACAAGGCCATAGACGCCGCACGGGCGCCCCATTACCGGTGGAGCCTTTGCAGCAGCGGCGTCAAAGCGGCGAAACACGACCCTCGCAATGTATGTCATTCCCTCAAGCCAGAGCACGTGGACGTGGGCGGGCTGGCTAGGTGTCTAAGTCCTGAGCACAGGATCGTGGTGGAACTGCTTTACTTCGGTGGCTGTACACAGGCGGAGGCGGCCCGGGAGCTGGGCATTCCGCTCGGCACCGTGAAGACCAGGGCAAGAAACGCCATCCGGGCGCTTCGCATGGTTTACAAGGCCCCGCCGCGTTGAAGCCTTTTGAATAGCAAAGCCCGGAGGAGCACGCAAATCCATATGCTGTGTGTCCTCGGTGGCAGTGGAGTGGTATGCCTCCCAAAGTTCTGGTAAGACCAGCGTGCGGTGCTAGAATGATTCAGAGCCGCCTCTCCTAAGTCCGTGGTACAAGCTATAGTAAGCAGAGGGGCAATAATCCTATAAAAACATTCCTATAATAAGTATACAGGTAACTAGAAGGAGTCAAAAAGATACTTGCTGACCTTTCTTGACACGTTTTGCTATAGTTCCGTTCGATTCTTGAGAGTGTACTCATACCCTGCTGACAAACCCGAACAATTGAGGCTGTTTCACCTATAACACATGTTATGTTTAATAAGGTTTGAGCTTAAACGTATTTCTGATAGAAGTTAACCTACTTGATAGCCAAATCCTCTCCCCTGTTTCCTTCAGAGCTAAAAGATATTAGTTTATTATCAAAAAATACTTTCACTTTTAGCCATAACACTTCTGCAAGGGACGTTGCAGATGTGTTATGGATATGTCTAATATTGTATCAATAGTTAAATTCTTTTGATTCTTTGGAACTCAAGTACATTTAGATCTTGAATACTGACTTTGGAATCCTTTATCATCTGTATAAGATCAGACCTTCTTTTTAAAATCACCTTAGAAGATAAAGACAATATTTCTGCTGATTGGCCAAAGTCACTATTAGTAAATACTAAAGGAATTAAATTTTCTCCGAATCTTTCTTCATAATATTTCTTTGCTGTAAAGACCTCTTGGACAGCGCTGTTTCCTACTGATGATTTTGACTGCTTAGCCTGTATTAAGACACTCTCACCTCTTTTTAAGGCAACTACATCTGCACCTTTGTCATTCGCATAAGGAGTAAGAAAGACATCATATCCTTGTTTAGCATATAGAGCTGCGATAAATGCTTCAAACAAGTTAGGGTTAAGCTTATCTACTTGTTCAATTGTTAAAGGCACCAAATCTTTTTCTCCCCTCACACCAAAGACATCTCCAAAAATTTCATCAGGTCTTAGCTCTGCTTGATCAGTTGGAAATAATGTGCTTGTAGCCAACGCTTTTTTTCTATTAAGAAGAGTATTTAATATTTCATCAAATGACTCCTGCTTCTTTCCATCTTCGCTCACCATATCATTAGGAAAAACAGCCATAGGATAGTATACATAAACATCCTTTTGCTGTCCTATTCTATATGCTCTATCAGTAGCTTGCTCCTCTTTAGCAGGGTTCCAATGTCTTGTATAATGAACAACATGATTTGCTTGGGTAACATTAAGCCCAACACCTGCGGCTAATTGAGACATTATGATTACGTTAAAACCATTACCTGCTTGAAAACGGTCAATAGTTTGTTGCCTACTCAGTTTGACGTTTTTCTCTCCCCGCTTTGTGGATGGAGTATCTCCATTTATAATACTTGCTAAAACTTCAAAAACTTCGAAGACAACTTTTTGCAGCATCTTTTGCGTCTCTTTTCTGTCTGCAAAGACTATTACCTTTTCACCTTTAGATTTTACATCTGTTAAAATATCTGACAGAATTTGGAGTTTAGCCGATGCCGAAGTTAACTCTTTAGAAGAATACGCCTGCGTTTGAGAATTAATTAGATAAGGATGATCGGAAATATCCCGTATTGCCCACAGAGACTTTAGGATTTGATTTCTTCTTTCCACTCCCTCCAAATCTGCATTTTGAGCTAACTCGAGCTCGGCCTTATATCGCTGCAGCTGCTCTAGAGGCATCTCCTTCGTTATGATAACTGTTTTTTTCTCAGGTAACTCCTTTGCAACATCTCGCTTAAGTCTTCTCTTGATAAAGAAGCCTATTTCATTTCTGAGCTTCTCCCCAAGCTCATTGACATCTACTCCAGGCTGTTTTAATGGATTCTGATACTGCTTAGAGAAGTCTTTTGCATTACCTAAAAGACCTGGAACAGAAAAATCCATAATGCACCACAGGTCAAGCAATGTATTTTCAACCGGAGTACCAGTCATAGCGATTTTAAAATCGGCTTTTAATGCTTTACTAACATTAGTAATTAGCGTACCAGGAGTCTTAATTTTCTGTGCTTCATCCAGCACAACTAATGAATAATCAACAGCACATATATTGAGTTGATAGGTCCTCAGAGTTTCATAATTGGTAAATATAATTTGCTTTTTCTGCAAACTATCTATATCCTCTTTTTTAAATCTTTTACTTAGGCTAGTCTGGCCATAAAGTAAATTAATATGCAAATTTCGAGGAGAAAAGAACTTAGAATACTCGTTTTCCCAATTTTCCAATAAGGAAACTGGTGCTACTACAAGATATGGTTTTGAATGATGATAGTTCTGTGAATGCCACTCAATAAAATACAATAATTGGATTGTCTTACCGAGCCCCATATCATCGGCTAGTAAGCATCCTCTATAATTCTCTTTATATAAAGATTGAAGCCATGCAACCCCCTCTTTTTGATGATCCTTTAGGTGAATAGAAGTAATCAAATTATGTACTCCATAAAACCTATGATCTATCTCTTCAAGATGAGAACTGTTTTCAGCATACTCCAGAAACTCTGCATTTTCTTTGATGATAAGTACCCGCCCATTTGGGGAGTTCCCCCCTGGATTTAACGGATCATCATTTTGATAGGGTTCTTTAGGATTTTTAAACTGCTCCTTTGCAACACGAACGAATCTTTCTGCTTCCTGAAGTGGTATTGCATTTCCCTTCCACTCAAATGATTCTTTACCAATATTTCGAGCTTCGAAAACTTCTGTCTCAAATTCTGCTAACTCAACCGGCGTTTTAAAGGTAATTTTCTTTTCTCCATCTATTTTATCCTTAACAACTATACCTGGAATCCATTCAGATTTGTAAGGACATACAAAAGGGTAAAATTTGGGCCTATAAACACCTATCTCCTTTACCCTTTCTCCATAGAATACTGAAAGATCTACAAGCTCATCGTCAAAAAAGTATTCAGGATGTTCAATGATTTCCTCAATTTCTTCTTTAGAACTAATACGCCTTTTAGTCTTTATTTTTTGAAGCTCTTGTCTTTGCTGCTCTTCAATTACTACTCTAGTAGTATTCCTGTTGGCATCGGAAATATTATAAATATATTTTGCCGTGCCAAACATATCTACTGCCTTGACAAAACCTTCTTTATTGGCTATGTCAATTGCAGGCACAACTTCTAATATGCCATTTTCAAAATTAAGATCAATTTTTATTTTGTCAGGGAAATGTACGCTTTGACTACTTAGGTAACTATCCAGCAAAACGGCTGTATCATCAGATAAAGCTTTGATATCAGCAAAGGATTTTAAATTGTATTGAAAAGATCTATCACTTTCTGGAAGGCTATTGAAAATATCTAATGAGTTACATATTAAGTATTGATTAGCAGATAACAGATATTCTATACCTTCAACATCAACTATTGCACCTTTCCTTTTCGTATCAAAGCGATTTCCATTGGGAGCAAAATCATAGAATCCATATTTGAAATAAAATGTTTTTTGATTTAGCTGTCCCGCCGATTGTATATATATTTCATAAGGATAAGCATCTGGCAAACCTAAAAGCTGTTTTTCTATTGTAGTTAGTTGGAGAATTTGAGAAGCCTCAACTTGAACGGTTTGGTTTATTTTAATAGCGAACCCATTGTCTACTAATTCATTTAAAATAGAAAACTGTGCGAGATAATCAGACTGCCTCTCCTGCCAAGTGATGGTAGGCAACTTCTCACCTTTTTCATTAAGAACGAAAAACGAGAAAGCTTCATCTTGAGAATAACTAAACATGTACTCCTACCTTTCTCCTAATCCATTCATTAAACACAGTCTCCCACATCAAGTCACCATCATTGTGACTTAATCTTCCCTCATCAGAAAAATGATTCATCTCATAACCAGTCCTGTAAACAAGCATTGGCATACTACCATTTCTAAATAAGTCAACAGATTGATAAGCTTTACTATCAAAAGACGGAGCGTAAGTGTTTGATCTCTTATAAGCATAAAAAGCATAGCCAGGATCACTAAACTCTATCATTTTATAATCCCCTAGCATAAACAGGAATGCTGAGGTATTTCTGTTACTTGAGACAGTTTGGAATCTTGCATGTACATATTCAGCGATCCTTTCATCCGATTTAAGTAAATCTCTTACATGTTTAGGACCATATACTTTGAAGGAGTTTATCTTCTTCGCATACTGCAACCAGAATCTTTTTCTCCTTATGTCATTGATACATTTATCAAAAAACACATTAATGAACTGCTTTGTAACCCACTCATTCAATATGTTTCTACCCTCTTTCAAAATTTCCTTTTCAGTATCCAGCGCATTTTGATAAGGAGCCCAGTTAGAAGCGACTCCTGGATCACCAACAAGCCTAAATGCGAAATCTTTTACTTTATCTTGTAAATGTTCGTAATGAACTTCATTACAGAGTACAATTATATTACTAGTTATAAGCTTGTTTGCTTTAGTTCCTTTTGTGTTATTGCTATGTTGCTCCATAGCACGGAAAAGCTCATCAATAACTGTATCAAGATTAGATCTGTTCTTTTCGAAGTAGCTTAAGATTACTTTAGTAAAGAAGGAACAAGAGAACCAACTTTCTGGCAAACCTAGAAAAGTTGCAGCATTTAGTATGGGAACCTTCAATACTGCTAGTGTATAGCCTAAGTCAATGTCTCCTCTCTGTTTATCGAAATACTTGACATTAGATTTTAGTGATGTAAGCGCTTTTCTATTCCCTTCATAGTCATTTAGCTTGTAATAAATAAAACCCGCTAAAGCCTCAAAGGAGCTTTTATTCTTCGACTCCCAGCTTGTTAAGTAGCAGTATAAAAGTCCGAATAGGTATGAATCTCGCCAATTTTTGTCAAGAAGTTCTAGCGCTACCTCCAGCTCCTTCTGCAAATTGATGATAGCATCCAATTTATCCTCCCTATAGCTTAAAGCATGAGATAATGTTCTGAGCTCCCTTCTATTGAAGTTACTTGTGAGTTGACTTCTATTGTTGTGTAACCGTTTAAACTTTTTCGAAACCTCTTTTATAGTTGAAGTATTAATTTTAGGAAATATACTTTCTCCTAATCTTTCAGTGATAGATTTCAGCTTGTCTACTCTTACTTCAACAATTTTATTAATGTGTACAGGAATAATACTTCCGGCCTCTCCACACAAAGCAGAAGGATTGAAATTAAATGATAGGAGCTCTTTAGCGGTGGGCATTAATCTTTGACGTTAAATTTAAGAATCTCATCTATCTGCTTTTCAGCGTTAGTTCTAATTTTAAATTCAACTCTTCTGTTCAGATTTCTTCCTTCTTCTGTCTGATTATCAGCGATTGGTTTACTAAATGACAATCCATTAGCTGTTAGATTAGATTTAACCCAATCTTTCTCCCCTACTTCAATCATGGTTTCTTCCAGCACATAGTTTAAAACACTTCTTGTTCTATTTTGAGATAATTCCATATTGTAATAGTAACCTCCGCGATTATCGGTATGACCCTCTATTCTTATTTCTTCTATGTTCTCTCTGAATTTCTGTTTCGACAGAACCTGAATGTATCTTGGAAAGAAGTCGTCTAATATTACTTTGAACTTGTCACGTATTTCATACTCATTTGTCTCGAATAAAACATCTGGTTCTTTAAATCTGAATGAAAGGTCTTTTGGGTCAATTTCAGCATTCCATTTCTGCAAATCCCTCTCGAATTCGCTCATTAATTCGTTATAGATATCTGCTTTTATAGCGGTATAACGCTCCGCTATTTGAGACTTGTTTTCAAATTCATCCTGAAGGCGAAGAAGGGTAGACGACAACAAAAGGATAAAGATCAAGAGCAAAGAAGCCATCAAATCCCCAACAGATAATGCAAAGGGATTTTGCGGCTCCTCAGTATATAGTTGGTGTCTTTTCATACTTTAACTCTGTTCATTTGAAGCTTACTAAGCTGTTCTGTTAATTCTTCTAGAATTTCCTCCTGCTTAGTAGATGCTCCTTCAAGGGAGGAAGCAGTATTTGTAAGAGCCTCAGAATACTTAGACAAAAATGTTTCTAAGCTTCCTCCTACTGTATCCCTATAATTATTGATTCCCTCTTCTATTTGTTCAAAAATGTTCTGTAAACCATTCTCTATCACAGAAAATTTATCAGCATAATCCGCAGAGACTTCTTTGGCCTTAGTAAGTGATTTTTGAATTTCTTGTATTGTTTCTGAATTCTTTCTTATAAAATCGTTTGAATGCTGCGAGAACTCATTTTGGGCATTCTTGAAGGTATTTGTAGAAGTAACGACATTGTCAGAAATATGCCTTAGCTGTCCAGAAACGGAGTTCAATTCAACTTGAACTTTACTAAACTTACTTATGGAATTGGTAACCTCAGCCGATAATCCATTCATTTTCTCAATACTATTATTGAAGGAACTTAATAGCCTGTCGGATATATGCAGATTTTCTGACTGTCTGCCCATCAGAACCTCCTGCCCTACCTGCAGCTCTCCCATCCTTTCTTTTATAATTTCACTCATTTCATCAACTTGGCCTCTCATTCTGTCTGTCACATTTTCTGACTGAGAAAGTGTTTGAGTTGTGATTTTCTCAACAACATCTTGTAGTCCCCTGAAATTTTCACCTAAATTTTCCGTCATTTCTTGCAACTTGCCAGGCAAATCTGTTAGTGAGCTACCCGCTTGACTCAACATACTTGATAGATGCTCAAGATCTGATTTTGTTGAGCCACTCACCGCGGAACTAAACTCCTCCATCATCTTAGACATCGAAGCTTCCAGATTCTTAACTATATTCTGGGTCATCTCTGTAGTTGGGTCCTGAAGTTTGTTCCCTAAATTCTCTATCTCTGACTTCAGGCATCTAAGTTCATGAGTTACCCCTTGATCGGGATCATTCAAAATTTTCTCAAAACCTGCCTCAATTAAATTAGCTAGATCTGTTGAGAAAGACTGAAGTGCTTCAGACTGTTTCCTTGACTCCTCATATAGGTCTCTAAAAAGGTTTGCAGGCTTAACCTTATTATTATGTTCATCTGTAAAGATGAAGTAATCAGACAGCACTGTTTCTTGTCTTCGCAGTTCAAGTATCCTTTCCTCCTCCTTTGTGATCCTGTAGCTTCTATCTAGCCTGTAACAAAACCTATGAAGAGAATTATGAAGGGAGTTTACTTGTATCTTCTCAACAACGGTGAATATGAGTGACAGTAACATTCCATAGAGAGAAGTAATGAAAGCTGTTCCCATACCAGCTAAAAGAGTCTCAATACTTTCCTTTATCTGCTCGGTAGATTCCGTCTGAAAATTCGAAATACCATAGGTTAAGCCAATGAAAGTACCTAATATGCCAAGCCCAACGAGAATGTTCGGGATCGAATTGATTAATTTTAAATTGGTGCTTTTTGACAAGATATTAGACTCATTAAAGTATTCGTACGAATATTCGTCTGTTCTCTTGCCCTCTTCTATTTCGATAAAAGAATGACTATAATCATTCCACACTGAAGCAAAGAGTTTGTTGGAAAGAATGGATTCCTCAGAGAAGCTTTCCGTAATCTTCTTTAAGTTATTGCTCAAGTGTTTTGTGATGTAAATTAGATATATCACAAACCCTAAGAATATGGAAATAATTAGCAGTACCCACCAAGCAGTCAAGGTGTTTCCATCAGCTTGAAATAAGGATTTGTAGGGGAATAATCTATATAGGAAATCCATAACATTCTATTTAACAAAATTTAGTTATATTAATATAGGTAAAAAAACAGATATTCTTCCTACATTACAATCCTTACATCTAATAATACTCCTTTATATAAGCATACCCCCGCTCAAACAGTAGTTGGTCCTTATGCAACTTATATTTAAGCAAAGTCTTCCTAAGTGATTGTTGTACTTCCCGCTCGCCCGAAGCGGTGGTTTGCCAGCCTGGGAAGCGTACAACTTTTACAATCTGGTCTATGTCATTTACTAAGCGCTCTACTACCGCTGGGGTTTGATCTGTTTTAAGTTCCAAGAACAGCTCGGTTAGAGCTGCTGTAGCGGATTTTTGAACCGTTACAGACTCTACATCCTTCTCGGCCTGCACCGTTTCCTGTGCGAGCTTACAGAGTTCTTTTATGAAGTCTATGCTCGAGACCAGACCGCGTTCTGCTTTGTCTCTCAAATCTTCCAAGCGGTCGCTTAGCTTTTTAAACTTCGGATTTCCGCCATACTTGCTCCAGCGCCTGATCAACTCCTTCTCCAGCTGCTTTACCTTTTTGGAATTGGGGTTCTTGAACAGGTCATCAATTACTTCGGCATCCAGTATAAACTCTTCCAGATCACCTATACCACCCACATGGATGTTCTCGTGAATGAGCTTTGTAGTCTGAGCACCCAGTCTGAACCAGAGTAGCTTTCCGATATTATCAATGGGTGGCTTAACGGATTCGTATACCTGCGAGAGCCATTTGTAATCCTGCTGGTAAGAGTTTAGCACATCGTCCGGTGACAACGATTCCCAAAGCTGCGTCAGGTACTTGTAATTTTCGGCAAAGGCATCTTTCTGCTCTACTGATTTGATGGCATCCTGTGCAGCTTCTAGGCCTTCAAAGCCATCCAGTGTTCTGTCTACACCTTCAAAGTGTTTCAGGCAATCCTGCATGGCCTCTGGCAGCTTGTTGCGCAGCTCCTGCAGGTTGGTGATAACTTTTTTTACACTCTCTTCATCGAACTGAAGTGCTCCGGCAGCATCATCGAATATGCCGAAGTAATCTACTATGCAGCCAAAGGTTTTGTTTGGGTACAGGCGATTGGTACGGCAGATGGCCTGCAGCAACGTATGATCTTTCAGCGACTTATCCAAGTACATGGTTTGCAGGATAGGCGCATCGAAACCGGTAAGTAGTTTGGCAGTTACAATGATGAACTTCAGCGGGGAGTTCGCATCATTAAACTCATCTACAATCTTCTCCTGCTGCGACTTATCAGTGGCCCACTTTTGTTTGAACTCATATTCGTCGTTGGCACTGGTGGAGATAACTACCTTACTGGCTTCAGTTACAAAATGCTTGTCCAGTTCTTCCTTGTATTGAATGCAGGCAAAACGATCCGGCGTGACGATCATAGCTTTGAAGCCGTGTGGCAGCACCTTCTCTTTGTAGTGCTGCACGATGTCTTCGACAATAGTCTGCACCCGCTCCGGTGACTTCAAAAAGGCTGACATCTTAGCGGCTTTCTTGCTGAGCGCATCAGCCTCTTCATCGCTCAAAGCAGCTTCGTCTTTCAGCTCTTTAAAGAGTTTGTCGATCGTTTCTTTATCGACGTGCACATCTACTAGGCGCGGCTCAAAGTGTAAAGGCAGCGTGGCTTTATCCCGTATAGAATCCTGGAAGGTATAGCGGGACATGTAGCCTTTCTCGTCTTCGTCTGAGCCGAAGGCCCAGAACGTATTTTTATCAACTTTATTGATAGGTGTACCGGTTAAGCCGAACAGAAATGCATTGGGTAAGGCTGCCCGCATTTGCCTGGCCAGGTCACCTTCCTGCGTTCGGTGCGCTTCATCCACCAGCACAATGATGTTGTCGCGGGTGTTCATTTTGGGCTTTGCATCCCTGAACTTATGGATCATGGAGATGATGATCTTGCGTGTATCTTTCTCCAGCAAATCGTGCAGGTCGCTTATACTTTCAGCAGGCTGCACGTTGGCTACATCAGCGGCATTAAACGTGCCGGAGATTTGCGTATCCAGGTCTGTTCTGTCGATCAGGATAATCACCGTCGGACTTTTCAGTTCCGGCATTTTGCGGAGCTTCTGTGCGGCAAACACCATCAGCAGGGATTTGCCGGAGCCCTGGAAGTGCCAGATCAGTCCTTTCTTGACACGACCTTCCTTTACTCGCTCTACTATCTTGTTGGCACCTTCATACTGCTGGTAACGGCAGATGATCTTGATGCGTCTTTTCTTCTTATCTGTTGTGTACAGGGCAAAGTTCTGCAGAATGTCGAGCAGACGCTTGGGGTGCAACAGGTCGGTCAGCTCATTCCCTACTTTGCCAAGCCCCATTTGCTTTACCAGGTCATCTTTCTCGGCTTCTAACCTCCACGGCGACCAGAAATCCAGTGGGCAGCGCACAGAGCCGTAGTACAGGTCTTTGCCTTCGGTGGCGAAAGACAGGATGTTGGGCACGAAAAGCTGCGGAACAGCATTCTCATAAACGCTGTGAATCTCATTGGCACCATCCAGCCAGGATACTGCCGGACGGATAGGTGTTTTGGCCTCTCCTACCACCACAGGTATGCCGTTGATGAGCAGCACGATGTCTGGTATCTTGGTTTCGTGATGGTGAATGCGGTACTGGTTAGTGATGATAAAGCTGTTGCTTTGCGGGTTGTCAAAGTCTATGAGCCGAACTGGTACGTGGCGGTTGTTCTCGCCAAAAGGCATGGTTTTCTCGCCGGTAAGCCATTCTGCAAATGATTCGTTGGCTTTTACCAGCCCCACCTGGTTCACGGTGATCAGAATTGCTCTTAGCTTGTAGATTACCTCATCGGCACGGTCCGGGCTTTGGGCAATCTCCGGGTTAATGCGGATAAGCGCCTCGCGCAGTGCACACTCCACCAGCACCTCATTTACCCCGCGCGCTATGGCTGAAGCTGGCTTGTACTGCCACTGGAAACCATACGGTGCCTGTGCATCTGCCCAGTTCGGCTGGTTCAGGTTTACACCGCTAAGTTGCTGAACAATGTAATGCTCAACGCTATTCAGTTCGTTAAAGCTCATAATTATATCCGCTAAGCTTGACCATAACCAGAAAAATCAACTAAGTATATATAGCCTCTTGCAACTGCACTTGGTCCCCAACTGTTTTTAGTATATGAGGTTCCATGCCGCTCATCATAATCCATTGACTCTGCATGTGTGTAGTATACAATACTTGAGATGTTAAATCCTTTAAGAGTGTTATGCTGGATTGTATGGCTTAATTGATTAGATTTAAGTTTACCAATTTGAATGTTCCTCCACCTTACCTCCCA
Organism: Pontibacter akesuensis; assembly: GCF_001611675.1. Lineage (NCBI taxonomy): Bacteria > Pseudomonadati > Bacteroidota > Cytophagia > Cytophagales > Hymenobacteraceae > Pontibacter > Pontibacter akesuensis. The sequence goes on from NZ_CP014766.1 coordinate 894,940, forward strand.
TCCACCGAAGTTATCCTTTATCAATTCTACAGGGTCGCCAACTGATACTTTATCATTTATAAGTTTGAAGGTGCTATTGTTGAATTCTTTTGCACCCCATGATATAAAGAGCTTATCAATTTGCTGCGGAACAACTACACCAAGCCTTTGTCTAACATCGGCAGAAAAAACAAAACTTCTACTGTCATCAATAGCGAGCTCCCGATCAAACTTTATTACTACCAACCTATACCTCGCACGAGTATAAGCGACATAAAGCAATCGTCTTTCTTCTTCTACCAACTCTTTAAATCTTCCGCTATTAGTGTCTTCTCTAGAAGCAAAATCTGAGAACGAAGGAGGTATGATCACGGCATCAAACTCAACGCCTTTTACCTTATGCATAGTTGTAATCACTACTTCTCTTACAGATTGAGCAGCATCAATATCATTTATATGCTTATCAAAAATTTTAGAGAAATGACCATCATCTTTACCTGATACATCTTCTATAAAATCTGTAAGATCCTGATAAGTGGACTCATCAGATTTCTCAACCTGAAACTCTTTAAGAAGGCAATGAAATAAGTTGATTAAATAGCTGTCCCAATTACTATTAGATCTTATAACCTTAGACTTCTCTTGCTCAAAATCGTGTATGAAAGAAGATGGGAGAATTTCTTTACTTTTCAGTTCTAAAGATTGAACAAAGTGGAAGAACTCTCTGGAACGGAAAGGAGATGTTGATGCGCCCTGTATACGAACTCTAACTCCTTGCAGCCCCATATTCTGCAAATCATTGAAGGATTTAAATACCTCTTCATTTGAACGATACATTACTGCGATTTGCCTGTACTGCTTGCCTTGCTCATACTCCTCGTTCAGCAACTCTAGTAACTTATCTCTCCAGCTTACTTTAGTTTCTCTAAAGTTGAAGATTTCGCAATAATCACGATCAATCTCAGGAATTCTATTAGCTACAAGCTCCGGTATGCCAAACTCACTTGTGTTTTTGCTAATCAGTTCTTTGGCTGCTGTCAGAATATTTGGGTAAGAGCGATAATTGGTACTTAGACTAAGCTCTTTTGGCTGATAGGATTGTTTGAACTTATCATAGTATGGCCGCGGACTCATTGCACCACCCTCTTTAACCCTGTCATAGCCATAAATACTCTGATTTGGGTCACCAATCACACATATTTTTGTTTTCCCTGGATTGGCAATCTTTTCAAGCAACTTAAGTCTTTCGTTTGTTATGTCTTGAAATTCATCCACAAAGACGTATTTGATTTGCCCCAATTTCTGACTTATCCTTCCTGGATTCTGCTCTAACTCTTTTATAAAAGCAGGCACCCAAGAATCGAAATTGCTTCTATCAAGGTTATTATCTAAACAATGCAAACAGAATTGATGAAAATTAAATACCTTAAGTCTACTTATCAGCTTTGCGTAACCGAGGTCCTTAAACAGCCTATTCAAGCGATCTTTTAACTCTACTACAACAGCTCTGTTATAAGCTAGAACAAGGATTTGTTCAGGACTTATCTGTTCCTTCTGTATAAGTTTGGCTACTCTAAGTGTAAGTGTGTGTGTTTTACCACTTCCTGGTCCAGCTATTACTTGTAAGTTACTATCTATTGGAGCATCATAAACTGCTCTTTGTTCGTTGTTGAGCTTCTCTTCAGCTTTGAACAAGGCTTCTTTTCTGAAAGCCTTTAAATTTTCATGGTCTTCACCAAAGTGCTCTTCTAATAAGCTCACAAGATCAGATGAACTTGAGCAAGAGAAATACTTCTTTATAAAAGCATCTTGCTGATCTTTATTTAAGGTAGAAAGGCATTCTAGAGAAAGGAGTCTTAATTCTTTCATTTGAACCCCTTCTTCGAACTCTTGAAAGACTTGATAGTCTTTAGAAGCTCTGTCTCTCTCGTCAATATCAGAAGTGTCATCTATAAAGAGTTCTATACCCATAGGGATAAAAGAACCCTCCCCTTTTAGGTATCCAAGACCTTTGGAAATAAATATTAAGTCACGGAGATACTCATGGTCATCACCCTCTAATCCAAGTTTAAGAACTAAATCAGCATAATTAAATACCTTAACATTCTCCCTGAAAAACATAGGGCCAACATGAGATATCAGAGCTTGAAGCTTACTTTTGAATTCTATCAATTCAGGTAAGCAGGCGTTCTTTTCAGAGTTACCGTTATAGACTAGCTGGACCACTTCAGGTTTCTTCCGGTCTTCTTTTGCCTCAATAATAGATCGATGACGCATTCCAGGAAGCATACTTATGATCTTGAAAGCAAATTTTGCTCTTTTTGCAATAAAATCGTTCCGAAGGTTTTTGGCTATTTCTTCAACAGGTATTTCTTCGCCATTCTTTTTATATTCCTTCCAGAATATTCTTCGTTTTGAGAAATACTCGTCTATAGTATGTCTACTTATTTGATCTAAATAATCTCCTGAAAAGCTCATTTGCTCACAGGGCCTTACACTTGTTAAGATCTTCTCTGCCAAATTAAATACTGCCTCAAGGGTAGGAGCTCCATTATAGCTTGTCCACTTCTCTAGCTCACTTGCTCTCGTCTTTGTAGGTTCTAGAGTTACAGTTCTTTCGATTGAGATAGCTCCTGCTTTCTGTGCTCGAAAGAGAAATTTAAAGAGCTCTGAATTTCTCTTTTTACCTGTAATGCGACGAATCTCCTCCATAGGTATCGCCACAGACTCACCTTCAGGAAACTTTGCCGATTGATAGGACTTTATAAATGAGATAAAATTCTGAAGCGAACTTCTTTCTTCAACATCAAGGACATTAGGAGCAATAGTACTTTGCTTTAAAATTTTAATTGGTAGAAATGCTGGGGTAAACAAGCCCAACCTTACTCTGTTAAGCCTCTCAAGCCAGTAAAGAGAAAGGCGGAAAAGTGTATCCCTGTCAAACTCATCCTCAAACTGAGGGTATGAGTTGAGAAGGTCAAACGGCAATGGGAAAGGATTTTCAGGATCGGGATTTACTTTTCGAAACTTGCCAATGTACTCAAAGAGAGTTCTCTGAACTAGCTTTATATTATTCCAACTAACTGATCCTTTATGGTTTAAGTCTTGCAATGACCGAAAATCACTTTTAGTCATAACGCACTTCGCTCTAATCGGCTTCTCTTCGGAGAAACCAGCCTTTTGAAGCTCTGCCTTATCTCTACCAGCTCTACCAACTTCTTGTAGGAAGTCCTCAAACGTAGAGGAAGGACTTAGATGATAAATGTAATGGATATTTTTAATATCCATACCCATGCCAAAAGCTTTTGTAGCCACAAGAATAACTTTTCTGCCGGCTTCAAAATCTTCGTAATTTATTTCCCTGTCTGAGCTATCCATCCCAGCATGAAAAAGGCCTACCTTATCAGCCCAAGCGACTTCTTTCTTACTTAGAAAGTCAATTAATTCTTCTGTCGCTTCTTCTGCTAACTTTCTGGTTCTAACAAAAACAAGAACACGGCTAAGGACTGGATCAAACTCTTGATTTAAGAGATCTTCTACAATAGTCTCTATCCTTTGTTCTTTGTCCTGTACAAGCTGAAAGCCGATGCTGATGTGCTCTCTCACAGGATTATAAGCAACCTGATCGTTTAATCTTTCAATCATCTGAAGATGGAATTAAAATCGCGGAAGATCTTTTCAGAAACTGTAGCAGAAAACAGCAGCACCGGAAACTTTCGCTCTGTCATATCTTTAAATCGCTGGACAGCTTTTCCTGAATACAAATAATCGGGTCTGAACTCATGTCCCCATTGGGAAATACAGTGAGCCTCATCATAAACAGCGTATTCGAGTCCTCCATCGTTATCAAAGCGTTGCGAGAAAGCTTTGATGAACCCGCCACTTCGGAATCTTTCTGGAGTGATGAAGAGCAAGGATAACTCACCACCAGCCATGCGACGGTAAATTTGCTGCACTTCATCACTTTTATCCTGATTAATGTAATCTACGCTTCCATAAAAGCCTTTTTCCCAAAGTGCTTTTACCTGATCCTCCATCAAGGCTTTTAAAGGTGTAACTACAATGGTAAGCCTATTTGTAAAAGAGCTTCTGTACAAAGCTGGGGCTTGGAAAAGTAAAGATTTTCCTCCTCCTGTTGGAAGAGAAACCAATAGGTTAGTTTGAGCAGGCAATATCTTGTTAAGGTAATCATGTTGATAGGAGTACCAGTTATTTCCTTCTGATAAGAAAACTTTTGCCAACAGCTCCTTTGACTTTTCAAGAGAAAAGGGAAGTTCAGTTTCTGGCTTGGGACTTAATATGCACGTATCCACAATGGCTGCATCACGATCATATTCCTCTTTATTGTCCCAAGTACTAACTGGCTCTTTCTTTGCATTCCACTCCTCTCCTATCGAAACAAAGTCTTCAATCCTTGCATCAAGAAGCCACAGCTTGCTATCAACATTATCATCAAACAATAAAAACCTAAGCCTATTTATGAGTGGTTGCTGCAACTTTAGAAGAAAATACACATCTCTCTGCAGAAAAGCACTCTCCTCTACTTTTTCAGTATTTGTTAGACCATCTTCTTCTATATTGTCCCTTTGCTCTCTCTTGCGCGTATCACTAAGTGCTTCAGCGGATGCGGTAATAGAATTTTCAAAAAGCTGTGATCCTTTAGCTAAGTGATAGTTCTCGTAAAGATTAAAGCTATCAAACAAAAAGTTCAAAGGCCCCACATAGTTTGCACTGACAATGTTAGAAGCATCAGCGACAGGAGCAACAATGATCTTATGGCTCTTTGTATTTTGATGCAATAGCTCCAACCTTCTGCCTAAGGCTATGCTACTATTAGGAATGTAGTAACCTAATTTATAGAAGTACTGTTCTAGTACCAGAACTTCATCTTTGCGCTGTACAAGAAGAATAAGAGGCCGCCTTTTAGACTCTTTACTTACAATCCCTGCTATCAGCTCCTTTTGAATCAGCCAGTACCTCGACCTATAAATAGTTTCAGGATTGAATCGTGTTATACCTACTCTACTCTGTAGTTTTTTTTGATCTACAACAACAAAGCTAGCCTGGTCCTTCGGCAGCTTAGCTTTCTCTCTTTCTACTTTAAAGATCTTGCTAAGCGGAAATCCCTGTAAGTGATTTTCCCAGTTGTAGTTACCCCAGATGCGGTATTGGCCATACACATACTTCTCAATCCAGAAGTTATTAAGACCATCAGGAATTTCTATATGAAAGCTTTTTACCTGCTCCTTGCTTAACTCTATAAAGCTTTGACCTCCAGAAAATTTAATCCAAAGCTGCTCCGTTACAGGATTATTGATAATGTAGGAAAGCTCAAGCTCTTTTAGGAGCACTTTGAAAGTAAGGGAGATAAGATCTGGTTCAACTACAAAGATTTCAACACCCTCAGAATTTAGAAGATCTTCCTCATATTTGGCAAGCTCATAAACATCTAAGCAGATTATCTGATCCTCCTCCCAAATGGGTTCGGGAGGTGCAACACAAGAAGTGGCAAAATCTACTTCTTCAGATAGTTTTATTCTGACAATTGGAGGTAGGTTCACAGACATAGGTTTTAGACCCGCCCGTTTACAGTGGCCGAAAAAACTTTTACCTAAAACCTGATTGTAACCCTCCTTAAGTTGGCCTAAAAATGCGTCTTCATCAAGCTCCAAAAATCTGTTATAGGAGCTATTTGAAGATCTAAACTCAATTCCAGGTATACCTCTTAGTTCGTCCCAGAAATCTGAAGAAGCTAATACTACTTTAACCTTCGCTGAAGAAGCATCAAGTTTTCCCTCAAGCTCTTTAAGCAAAGATGACTTCTTAGGCTGAGGCCTAAAATAAGTAAGCAGTTGCTCCTTAAGTTCGTCTACATCTATCCATTGAAGAGACATAGAAGTCCGTAACCTCTGCAGAATTTCCTGAACCTTTGGCTCGAAGATAGCTTTGACAGTACTCCAGGTTTCCTCCTCCAAAACTAGCAGCCTGAAAACCTGATTGATAAAAACTTTAGAAGCTAGTTTAGCATCATCTAACGCTTGGTGGCTAGTTTGTAGAGCATATGTTCTCAAATCTGGGCTAAGAACCATCTCTACCAGCATTGTATCCCAAAGCTGTTCACGCTGTATCTCCAGACCTTGCTCTAGAAGTATAGGATAATCGAAATCAACAATATTATGTCCTATCAGTAGAGGTGTGTATTTTACAATCCTGTTTTGAAGAGTTTGTTTTACGGCTTTTATTTCCTCTGGCGATACTCCTGCAAACCACTTGCTGTTATCACCCCAAGCAAATTCATTAATCTCTTTGCCATCACTCTCTATATCCAGAGCTAAAGCATTAAACTTTGCTAAAAGCTCACTCTCAAAAAAGTTTTTACCTTTTAACTTACTTTGTTTACTATTTGAGGCTGATAGATACTGTACAACACTCAGTAACTCGCTTCCGTTAAGCTGCTCTATAATTAAGTCCTGCTCTACTGGTGAACAAGTAGGAAACAAACTGATTGCCTCATGATGAGGAAAGTATAGAGATAGATTCTGAAGCCATAACTCAAGTTTAGTTTTGGCACTAGTTTTATCATTCAACTCAGCTTCAAGTACTGTTGACAAACCATTAAAGGCAGTCTCAGTAAGCTTAGTTAGAGAAATATATGTTACTGTAGTATCGATAGATTCTATGCTATTGCAGTGCTTCTGCAATAGCTGATTATAAGTATCCTTCTGCTCATCCTCCAGAACATTCCTGAACTTTAAGAAAACTTCTAATACCTCTAATTCTGGATGCTCTAAACTATAGTTATAAAAGACTTGTGATAGCTCATCATCCCAAAATTTAGCCGGAAGTATTTTTTTGAACCACAGATCTAAATAGTAGTTATTTGATACAGATAAATTAAGATTATCGCGGCAAATAAATTGGGGAAAGAGAATTAACCAATTTTTAACGAAGGCCTCGAACGATGGCTCGTCAAAATTCTCGCTTAGCTCAGCTCTTTGTACATCAAAAGCTTCTTCGAAATATTGATTTAGCTTTTCCTGATCCTTTGTTAGTAAGCTACTTAGAGCCTGAATATTCTCAACGTCATCACCCGAATAGACACTCTTAAAAATGGTTTTTTCAAAATATCGCTCTGCTGGCTTTGCATGTTCCTCTGGTAACTGTTCCGGTTTTGGAAGTAGCTTTATAACATCTTTATTTCTGGTAACGTGAAGAGTAAAGCTACTAAAGCTAGCCTTATCTGTTAAAGGTTTATCTGATACGAATCCAGCAACATTGGTAGCAGGCAGTAAACTTGACAGCACTTTAATTTTAGTCCTGTCTACTATTCCTGAATGTGTTACGGCTTCAATTTTAGCAGTTTTTTTATTAGAATTTACAGTGGTGCTACTACAAATAACTAGTTCTTCTCCTGTAACAACTTCATCCTTGAGCTTAATGTAATAGTTATCTTCATTTTTCTCTTTCAGCTTATAGTAGTTGAGACCGTCAAAGTCATGAATTCTTTTTACAAACCCATACTTGCCTGGAATGTAAAATATAACAAAAGCCCAAAAGAACTCTTTATCATTTTCTATTTTCTTCTCATCAACATCATAATACATTACACTTCCCTTTTGCTCAGTAGTAACTGGAACGGAAGTAAGCAAGCTTAACGCTGTATTTTCAAATTTATCCCAGTCGAACGCTTCAGGTTCTAAGACTTTGATATCTCCTTTAGCTGCTTTTGCCTTTGAAACGGGAACAGGTATGTTGGCACCTGTATTAGATGATGGCGGAAGAATAGCTGTAGCAGTAGAAAGAATGGGGAGCCAACCTTCTGGTATTGTTTTAATGAATCTAAGGTTTGTCTTAATACCATTCTCGCTCAGCAGGTTCTCTAATTGCTGTGGAGTAAGACCGTAATGGTTTAATAACTGCGGTAACTGCATTATTGTAAGCGGTAAAGTTTGTTTTCAGACCTGTTATATAGGTGTAGGCCTTGTTACAGGCGTAGAAGCTTAGCTATGCGGTTTGTAAACAACTGTAAACCACATAAAAAAGCACTCCTTGATCTGCTGTTCAAGAAGTGCATAAATATACTAATACGCTTATATATATTTTTATTTTTTTACATAAATTATATTTCTTCAATAAATAAAGTACAAAATCAGCACCAGCAATATTTATACTTGAACCGGCTTAGTTTTTTAGCTACTTCATCCTCTACATACCTTCCATAAAGCATCCTATCTATTTCATCTAATCTGTTCAAATCGGTTTTATGTTGTGCCAGCATTTCCAGGTTACATGGATGATTGGTAGGTATAATTCTTACTTGTGCTCCCGTTTCTAAGTCTACACCTACGAAAGCTGATCCTATGTTCTCAAGATTTGTAAGAGTCAGCAGGAGTGGTCTGCTATAGCTATGTTTTGAAAGGGACTCAAATCCATTGAGTAAAACAGGAGCAAAAGACCAAAAGGAGATCCAGCCTTCACTAGTTTCATGTGTGTGATGAGGGATGGCTTTCGTTATAAGATAACGTTTATCTTCTCTCTCTAGCACAAATAAACCCTCTTGATACTTTGCAAACCGTTGTTGAAGGTATGCTAGGTGTTCTTTAGCTGCCACAACGACTGCAGTTTCTAAGAACAGCAGGTTTAAAGTGTTAATCAGCGGAATGAATGGCAGCACAAACAAACCACCCATAAAGCTATGCCTATCTGGGTGTGCAAAGTTATTTCGCAGCTTTCTGCCATGGTGTAATTGCCACTTTAGATCCTTCTCAGGCTCCTGCTCACACAGCTTATCCATTAGCTCCTCTAGCCTAAAGCTGTATCTCCTACCCTTCTTATTGATTTCCTCTAGCGGAATACCTATATCCTGGCATCTTAATTTCACAGCCATTTCCAGTATACCTAAAAGCTTTTTGAGAGCTTCATCATATACAGGGTAATGGTACCAAGCCAAGGCCATTAGGTGCTCAGCAGTTTGATAAGCCTTTACAACATCTTCATGCACACTTGCGTGAAAACGCCCTTCCACCACATAATGCCTGACATAATCTTCCCTGTCTTCTACACCAATAGCTGTCCACCTTTCATCAAGTTCGTACCACTTATCCATATGCGTATTACTGCTGAACAATGTAATGCTCAACGCTATTCAGTTCGTTAAAGCTCATAGGCTTTGGGTTAGAAGATTTGGTTGATGAGGGACTTTTGCAGTTTTAAAGCATTGAAGTTATATGCTGCAATATCATTTTGAGTCTGTTCTACTTTCTTCAATTGCTGTACAATCTCATTTTGCTTTATTATTGGCACTACTGGAATTGGAACGCTCTTGATAGTTTCAGTATTAATATTGTAGTTACCAGCTGATGAAGTAGCATTTCTTTTGAAGTACTTCCTTATTGTTACAGATTGAAGGTATCTTAAAATGAATTCAGGATTATAGAGTTCTGAATTAACTGAAATCTTTATCAGATATGAAGCGAAGGCATGTCCATTATCTATATCATAAAGTGCGCTTCTGCCTGTATATTCAGGATTCCCGTTAGTCCTCACAATAACTATATCACCAAAATTCAACCTACAGCTTTGGTACTCTTTTTCATCTAATGACACATGGCTTATTGAGTCCAAGGAAAGTTTTCCATTTATTACTTGAGGAATCCCTATCACCTCATAACCTATACCTTGAGTATTTCCCTTCTTTGATGTGCCATATCTTATATCAGTTAGTACTGACCCTAACTTTGTAAATTTTATACTAGAGTTAACATTCTCTTTTAACAAAGAATTGAAAACCAATGGAGCATTTCCATCCATATGTAAGTATAAAAGCTCACGGTATGAAATGTAATAGTTGTTACAAATGTTATAGGTTCTAATCCCCTCATTCGCTGCTTCATCCCCAGACCAAAGCAATTCAGCTATTTGCTCTTGCTGGTCAATAGGTGGAAGTTGAAATTCATAATCCGCGAAATCAGCAAATTTTGCTCTTGGAGAAAGTGAACCAGCTGAGTTTTTAACTGCAAGTTCAAAGAATTTGTCGTTCTGAATCAGAAAAGGCAGAAGCTCTGGCAGTAAACCTTTCTTAGCCTCCAGTACTGTAATATCACCTGAGCATATACCATCAAAAGTAGCCAAGGCTGCCTTTTTCAGGTAGGCACGTCTCCGGCCAAAAAGCACCTGCCCCTTGCGGAACACTTTTGTAAAAGTGGTGCCGTCTGTAAGCATGCCCCAAGTCCTGATGTGCAGACTTTCAGGCTCCAGGTGCTCCAGTCCAATAATACGCTCTATACCTTCAGCTACTGGGTCCTTCACCGTTTCACGTACTTCTCTTACTACATCCCCGAGCTTTACTTTAATCCAAGATGATTTATCTATCCCAAATGTTGTTTGTATTTCTTCAGCCAGCATCATCCCAGTATTTCAAATAATTCGTTCATAGATTGCTTTAGCTCCTTAGAGCTTTGCTCCCAGTTTTTCAGCGCCTGCTCTAAGGCTATACCTTCGTTGGCAGCGTCTTTCTCAGGCTCTACATACAGGTTAATAGCCAGCTTCCCGTTATTAGCCATTATTTCCTCTACATCAACTACACGAGCTAATCCAGTACTGTCTTTATAGCCTTTGTAGGCATTGTAGATGGTTTGAATGTGTCGCTCTTCCAGGAAAGCAATATTCTTATCCTGCCTTACTTCCTTCACCGCGTTAATGAACAGCACTTTGCCTTTCTGCTCTTCTGACTTGTTGTTCTTCGTCACCAGCAGGCAAGCCTCCATCGGAGAGTTGTAGAACAGATTAGGCCCCAAACCAATCACGCACTCCACTACATCGCTTTCAATCATGGCACGGCGCATGGCAGCTTCGGAGTCACGGAAAAGTATCCCGTGCGGCCAAAGCGAAATGGAGCGGCCATTCTGCGGGTCCAGGCTTTTCTGGATGTGCTGCTGAAAGGCATAGTCGGCACAGCCCTGCGGCGGCGTACCCCAGATGTTACGGCCATACAGGTCGCTTTCAAAGGCTTTGCGGTCCCAGGCCTTGATAGAGTATGGCGGGTTGGCCAGTATCACGTTGAACTTCTTCAACTCATCATTTTCCAGCAGACCCGGCTCGCTCAGTGTATCGCCCCGTACAATCTGGAACTCCTCAATGCCGTGCATAAACATGTTCATGCGGGCAATGGCCGAGGTAATCAGGTTAATTTCCTGTCCATACAGCTTCAGTGAGCGATATTCTTGCCCGTTGGCCTTTAGCTGCAGCGCACAATTCAGCAGCAAACCGCCAGAGCCGCAGGTAGGGTCGTACACGCTCTCGCCTGGCTGTGGGTCCATCATCAGTGTCATCAGGCGCACCACTGTACGGTTGGTATAAAACTCGGCTGCCGTGTGGCCGCTGTCGTCGGCAAACTGTTTGATGAGGTATTCGTAGCCGTTGCCCAATTGGTCGTCAGGCACGTTCTGCATGTTCAGCTTGTGCTGCGAGTAATGCTCTATCAGGTTGGTCAGCGTCTCGTCGCTCAGGCGGTCCTTGTTCGTCCAGCTGGCATCCCCGAATATCCCGAACAAGGTTTCCGGGTTCGCTTTCTCAATGGCACGCATCGCCTCCTGCAGGGCCATACCTACGTTCACCGTCACCTCCCGCACATCGTTCCAGTGCGCACCCTCCGGTATCTGGAAGCGGTGGTTCTCTTCAAAGGCGGCATACTCTAAATCGCCGTCGCTTTCTGCTAGCGCCAGGGCATACTCCTCGTCGTACACATCCGAAATGCGTTTAAAGAAAAGTAGCGGAAAAATGTACTGCTTGTAATCGCCAGCATCTATATGGCCTCGCAGGTAGGTGGCGGCTCCCCAGAGGTATTTTTCTAATTGTTGTTGGGTCATGTTATACCAGGGCTTCTTCAGCCTCATTGTCGACCGGCTGCTTTTCAACAGCTTTATAAATGTCAGAAGGAACAATGTCTCTTCCATTCGTTAATTGCAGTGCTGCTTCATACACCAGTTTTGCTCTCTTCTCAATAAATCGTGTGTAGTCCAGCATTACTTTTTCCTTCTTCTGCTCTTCTGAAAGGCCCTCATAGCCGCCATTGGCTAATTCATCAATCGGAATCAGATGGCTTTTTAGTCTATTCTGCACAATATCTTCGTCAGTCCAGGCATACCGCTCTTTCAAATACTTTAGAGGTTCCTTATTACTAATATTTAGGTTAGTTTTATCAGTTATAAGTGCGCAATTCAAAGCAATGTAGCTGTTTTCCATACCTGCCTCCTGGAGCAGGTTGTCTGGAAACACATGGTGGTAATGGCGCTTGCCCTCTAAAAGCTGATCTCTTGTAAGCTTGGTACCGTCAGCAAAGTCGTAAGCTCCTAGTTTCGAGAAAACGGCCATTATGGCGCGAGCCCGAATGTTTTCACGTTTGGGCCATCCTATTCTGATCAATTCTTCTGGGGTAGAAATTGGATGATGTGTTTTATTGAAGATTGGCACATCAGCTTCTGTAAATAAAGTACCATCTTCTTTTGTTACCCCATTAACTATCTTCTTCAATGCCATATAATCAGTAAAGGCACTGCTAGCAGCAGCGTTTTCATACCTGTCGGTAAAGAAGCCGGACCACATGTATTTTTTAAGCAACACATGCGTATTACCATGTGCATCCAGACATTGGGGTGCCTGCACATAAAGCGCTGCAATAACAGCAAGTACTGCATTTGTTGGCAAACGAGCACGGTCATAAATGCCTTCCTGTTCCATAAAGGATGCCATTTGTGCGAGGCCCGTAGTCATTTTGTCCCAGTTCTCTACCATTACCCCTTTGTCCATATCCCACATTCCTCTGTTGTTTGGTAACCTGTCCTGAATCAAGGAAGATGTAGCTAACACTAGGAAAGGAATATCAAAATAGTGTGTGATGCGAGGGTACTTTGCTTTAAGTGCTTTTTCAAGATCATCAAGTGACTCCCCTTTCACACTTTCAATCTCAGCACGGATAATATCATATTGTGATAAAGGCTTACTATTTGTATTCATGTTAATGAACACTTGTAGCGCTGTATCTTTGGTAGTACTTGAGAGAAGCGCCAGGTATGGCAGGTTGTAATGCGCAATCGTTTCTCTCACGTCTCTGATCAGGCTAATGATTGCATTCTTTTTTTCCATCCACCCCTCTAGCTTCTCTTCATAGTCCTCCTCTGCAGCTTTCGGCTTAGCAAATTTTAATGCTTCGGTTACCCAATTCTCGTAATAGGAAGCTTTATCTCCTGGCATGAACAAGTCAATAGGCAGTAAGCCACGGTGTAAAGTATCAACGGCACTGTCAGCCCATAAAGGCATTTTTTGGCCGTCCTTTTTATTCCACCTTCCCTGACAATGTACAGTCACAACTCTCTCTTCAGGTTTCTCTCTGCTACTATCTAGGTCCGATACGTACAGAAAGTACTTCTCCCATTCATAGTTGTTGTGCAGCGCTCTCCAAAGTGCAGTAAGTCGTTGTTGACCATCCAGCAAATGTTCCGTTACTCTACTGCCAGTCTTTTCCGGTGCAGTAGCAAGATAGCGGGAAACAAAAGGCTCCGTGCTCCCTACCTCAAGAATCAAAGTTACTCCCAGCGGTAGGTTATGAATAACTGTATTCAGGAGGCTTGTGATTTTATTTTTATCCCAAGCCTGGTGTCGCTGAAATCTGGGCAGCTTGATTTCACTATTTTCTATTTTCTGAAACCACACCGAGATACTACGATCCTGTGCACTGCTTGAGGGTAATTTGTCTGCTCTCATTGCTTAAATATTAGGAGATAAAGCGGTTTAATATTCTCTTAAACTTTTCTTCTGCATCAAGACACTCATTCCAAGCAGCTTTTAGGTCTGCTAATGCTTCCTCAACTGTAGGCAAGTTGTGCTCTACTGTCTTTTCGATGTAAAGCGGGATGTTCAAATTATAGCCGTTTTCGGCAATCTCCTCCAGCGTGGCCACCTTTACATAGTTCTGCAAATTTTTGAAGTCAGAGTACCACGAAAAGATTTGGTTCACATGCTCAGGTTCCAGGTAATTCTGCGCACGACCGACACGCATCTGCTCAGACGCATCAATAAAAAGCACCTGCTTTTGCTTGCCTTCCTCTTTCTGACTTCTGAACACCATGATACAGGCCGCAAGCCCTGTGCCGTAGAAGATGTTTGGTGCCAGACCAATTACAGCCTCCAGCAGGTCCATCTCCAGCAGGGCCTGACGAATCTTACCTTCTGCCCCTTTGCGGAACAAGGCACCGTGCGGCAGCACGACCGCCATACGTCCGGTCTCAGGCTTCATGGACTTGATCATGTGCTGCACCCAAGCCATATCACCATTTCCTTCAGGTGGCACACCGGCTATGTTGCGGCCATAGGGGTCGTTTACCCAGTTCTCTGCCCCCCATCCTTTCAGCGAGAAAGGCGGGTTGGCTATAACGCAGTCAAAGGACTTCAGCTGGTCGCCTTCAAAAAAGGCAGGGTTGCGAAGGGTGTCGCCTCGCGAAATTTGAAAGTCCTCGATGCCATGTAGGAACATATTCATGCGGGCAATGGAAGAGGATGTCAGGTTTTTCTCCTGTCCATAAAGCTTCAGCGTTCTGTAATCTTCATTGTTCTCCTTCAGGTGGTTAATAGACTCCAGCAGCATACCGCCCGTACCGCAGGCCGGGTCATAAATACTCTCTCCCTCGTGCGCGTCGATAATAAGCCCCATCAGGTGCACCACCGAACGCGGGGTATAAAATTCTCCGGCTTTCTTGTTGGTAAGGTCAGCAAAATGCTTGATGAGGTACTCATACGCCTGGCCTAGCATGTCCGGGTCCACGTTGGAGTTCGCCAAGTTGTACTGCGAGAAATGCTCTACCAGGTTAATGAGCAAGTGGTCAGAAAGCATGTTCTTGTTACTCCACTGTGCATCCCCAAAGATACCGTACAGAAACTCTTGGTTCGCTTGCTCTATGCCCCTAAAGGCTTTCTCCAGTGCGAGGCCCACGTTCACCGTCGTCTCCCGCACATCCTGCCAATGGCACGCCTCCGGTATTTCAAAACGGTGGAACTCTGGCAATGAAGCATACTCCTCATCACCATCTGATTCAGCCAATGCCAGCTGGTACTCCTCGTCATACACATCAGAGATGCGCTTAAAGAACAACATCGGGAAGATATATGCCTTAAAGTCCGAAGCTCCAACGGGCCCCTTCAGTATCCAGGCAGCTTTAGCCAGGTACTGCTCCAGTTGGGACAGGGTGATCTTATCTTTTGGTAATTGTAAATCTAACTGCACTCAATGCTTGCTTTAAGAATGGGTAATTATAAAGTGTACTAGAGGTTTACACAGGTAATATTTGCTTCAATATCAAAATATAAATTTCCGAAGCAATTACAAATTAAAATAAACCATTCATTTACAGTTGAATTGGGTCAGAAGCCTGTTATTGTTAATTCCGTAAACTTCTTTGGCTATGTTTATATAAGCAGCATAACCTCTGAGTATGTGCTGTAACAAATTGTAATTATGCCCTAACAGATTGAATTTATAATTGATGAAAGAGTCAGAATCTTTAACTTTGCCTTTATCATTTATAATATTGAATCCTATTCCGGATTCTATCCAGAAGTAATTTGTTATAATCCGTCTATCATGTATGCTAAAACCTTCTGTTTTAAGTTTATATAAAAGATTTCTATCAAATCGTACGATGGACAGGCTAAACTCTAATTCCGTTAGTTCTTCTTTTAAATAATTAACTAAACTCTGCTGTAGCGCCTGAAAGTTTGAAGTTTTAGACTGTTCTTCAGTTATGATAGTAATATCTACTGGCACGTCAGTTTTCTTATTAGGCAGAAGGCTTTTAAGTAAAGGCTTTAAGTTATTATCAATTCGCTGCTGGCTCTTGTCTGAAAGTATATATCCATCTACAATCAGAACTGAATTGATGGGGTGCTTATAATCCCTTAACTTTTCCCAAGAATCAAAACGCAACATATCAGGCGTAGTTCTATTGGAAGTGATGCAACGGCTAGTATCTTCTCTGTCTGAAAAGAACGGCTTCCACTTGTAAGCCATATTTTCACCACTGATGTAACTGTAACCGAAAGCCTCCTCTAGTGTACTACAATCCTTATTATCAAAATCTACTAGACCCAGCTTAAAGCAACTGCCTTCGTGATAATAAGCAGGATGTTTTAGCTTTTGCTCAAAATCCTGCTCCAGTAGTACTTTAGGCTGCTTCTCTATAATGAGTTCAAGCAAAGGATTTACTTTTGCTTGTTCGATTATTTCATCCAAAGAAGAGAAATTACTTACTAAGGTAAAGCCCGGATGTAGCTTGCGAATGAATTTTACAAAATCATCATAAACCGGCTTGTGCCGTTCTGATGAATTATACCTAAAGAAACTTAGTAGGAATCCTTTGTCAACCAATAACTCCATTGTTGGATTAGTTTAGGTTGTGCAGTTGTGCGTTTTTAAGGCGCATCAGTTCCATCTTCCAGTTGGTAGCTTCATCAATGAAGCCAGGCCCAAAATCGTTAGTTAAGCTACCATCTGAGTTGATATTGATTTTTGTTACAAATTTATCCGATTCACTTGGCAGGTTGCCATCAAGGTAATAAATAACCGAATGTTCAGGCTTTACTTCTCTTGCGGCTGTTAGTACCTGCAACCTGCGAATCAGGTATTCGCTGTGGGTTTCGATGAGGAGCATTACTTCAAACGTTTTAGCTACGTCAATAAAAAAATCAGCCAGTAGGGATTGAAGTCTTGGGTGTAGATTAGACTCTGGCTCTTCAATTAATAGCAACGGCCCTCCTAATCTTATCATACTGTTGTTATCAATTTTATAGTCTTCCAGTGGCGCTTCTTTTAAATTAAAGAGGAAGTCTATTGGGGTGAGCATATGCTCAATTTTTTTGTCAAGCTTTGAGCAGACAGTCAAAAGAATAGGCAAAAATTGAGTTACACCGTAACCCATATCTATGAGGTCGACTACCTCTCCACCTCTCTCAATAACTACCTCAGTAGCTATACCCTTAATTCTGGTGATAATTAACTTATCACCTATTCCGAACTTTCTAAGCCATTTATCAGCAAACTTCAAAGTGGGGTTTTTCTCTCGTTTGTCCTTTTTACTCCATATATTATCTATCTGTAGAAGCAACTCATTAAATGATGTCCCCTGTGATTGATTAGAATACAGTCTTTGAGAATTTGCCCGAATGGACTCTAGGTAATGTATTCCTGTGGTTGCACTTTTAATTGAACTAGCAATTGCCTTTACCTTTGATTCTGCCTCTTCTTTTAATTCATAGATAGAGTTTTGCTCTATGATTTCAGAAACGGAGCTGTTTCCTAGTTGATCTTGAATCTTGAAATCAACATCTGTGTTTTTAAGCAGTAAAGCACACGTAATGTTGCTTAATCGACTAAAGAATTCAAAATCATCAAATATCTGATAAAAATTTTTGTACAGAACATGAACATCTGGGAAAAAGTAATCAGTAAACCTAACACAAAAGCTTTCCAGGATGATGTCGTCAATTTGTAGAGCTAGTTTTTTTGCTGTGTCAATATCGAGACTAGGAATTAACTTAATAAGCTTTCTTGGAGAGACAACAGTGCTATTCATTCCTTCTAACCGGCCATATTCTTTTGAAGCTGCATCTTGATTAGGTGTAGGGGTAGAACTACTAGAGCCACTTTCTTTCCGTTTTTCCAAAAGTATGCTTCTTTGGTACTTTAAGTTAAAGTACATTTTGATTCCACTACCATCATCGTCATGAGATACTTTTAATAGTAACTCATCCTCATTGTAATGGTCCTTAAGCACATCCTCCTTTGTAACAAAAAATTGTTCCCAGTACCCCCCCTCTAGATTCCCTGATCTTGATGGCTTATAATCTATAATGAAAAGTTTTTTATCGTGCAGTTTTACACAAAATCTAATGAATTCAGAATCAGAGGTTCGTGATGTTGCCGTATGAAATGTTCCTAATTTATGGCCTTCTCCTGAAAACTTTAGATAAGACAGGTCTTCAGCATTGTTATTTAGAAGCTTTAACCCTTTGAAGATGCTACTCTTGCCAGAACTGTTTGTGCCAGTAAAAACTGTTATTGGAGCAAAATCAAATAGAGTTGATTGTTTAAAAACCCTAAAGTTTGAAAATCCTATTCCTGTAATATGTGCCATGTACTTAAATATCTAAACTAATTATATTTCTCTCCGAAAGCTCCTGTTCTAAAGTCAGAGACTCCGACTCTACACCTAAAGCATGGAAAGTCTTTTCCCTAAAGGAAATACATACTTCAACTTTTGGATATTGCATACTATATGCTTGATGTTGATTGCAGCTTAAAAACTTAATTTATTCTCATTTTAAACTTAGCACTTATAATTATAATGTATCAGTAAATGATTCTTTACTGATACATTATATATATTAGTTGTACACAATATATAGTGAATATAACTCTCTACAAACAGTTGTTTTAAATTTACTTTTATGAAATAGTCTATTCAGGCTATAGCCAAATCAGATAAGTGGTTTTGGATACTTGTTTTCAAGTGTACGCTCAAAATGCATGATGCACGTAGCGGAATACTAGCAATACTACACCTCCCATTTCAACCAAAGCTCCACATTAGCGTTTACTTAATAAGAAGTAAGAAAGCAAAAGTAGTTTACCCTGACTAATAACTGACTAAATAAGTGCAGTAAAACTACAAGTATCTTTTAATCAATCAATTATATATATAGCTATGACAAAAGGACATAATCAGGACGACAGCAAACAAAGCAAGCCGTTCCCGAAGGATGAAAACGATAAAAAAGAGAACCGCCACCTGACCGACCAAAAGCAGAACAAGAGCCCGGATCAGGGCCGCAACGAAAACGAAGATCAATCTGGTGGCACCAAAGGACAGAACGCAATTTAAGTTAAACTCTCAAAAAAGAGCCCCGGCAGTAAAGTATACTGCCGGGGCTCTTTTTTGCACTGAATTAAAAGATTCTATTTACGTTCTTCCCGCATCTGCTCGTAGGAGTCTTTCACCTCCCGGCTTCTTTTCAGCGCTGTAAACTCTACCTGCAAGGCAGCAATCTTTATTTTATCACCCGTATTTAGCAGGTCCAGCGTCTGCGCTTTGCGCGCGTTCAGTTCCCCCACCACAAACTCAGCATATTCCCAATCGCGGAGGCTCCAGTTCTGGCGGTTGGAGCGCGTATAATCCAGGGCACGCACGAAAGCATCGCGCAGGTGCACCGGTTTGATTTTGGCTATCTGCGTAGAGCCCGTCATGTTTCGTTCCCAGCGCTCCAACTCACGGCCGTCCAGATTCACCAGTTCGGCCTCGTTCCGCTGCTCCCACTCTTTATAGCGCTTTTTATAGGTATTGTACTCCGCCCGCGACTGCTCCGACATCTTTTTGGTGTTGCCGTCCAGGCTGTACGACAGCTCCTTAAACTCCCGCTTCACCGTTGGCCACTCTGCGGCAATGGTATTGTCGGCCTGGGCGCTGCGCTGCTGCATCCAGGTACGCAACTCTGCCAGGTCCTTTTCTAACTGCGACTGCGCCTGCGCCAGCCCGGTGACAGCGAGCAGCAGCACAATCGTCAGCATTCCGGTTAATTTTCTCTTCATAGTATATGGTTTTTGATGGCTAAAACTTTAACAGGTTCCCTACCGTAAATATTATGCCACAAATATAGGAAGTAGCCATAGGATTAAAGAGAAATAAGGCTTATCCTACTCCAAAATCAGCCAACACAACCTTTACGCCATCTGCCAAAAATTGTACTATCTTTTAAGCGCATTTGCCGTTTAATTTAGTAGTACAACTTCTGGCTACAGCAGCAGAGGCAACGTTTTTTATTATGAGCAAATACCAAAAAGGCAGCTTTCACGAAACAGTCGTGATGATGACGAGCAACGACGATGTCATCCTGAGTGTGAACGACTTCCCGTTCAATACCACACTTAGCCTGGCGCCGCTTATCTCCTACTGGGAAGACAAGGTGAAGAACGACCCGGGTTGTAATGCTGAGCGCATAAAGGAGCTGACAGAACTGCTGCGCAGTAAATCAGAGTTAATAGGACATATAGAAGACACCTCCATCATCGACAAGTACATTGACACGGTTGACTTGCTGATGGAAGATATTTTCCCGGTGGCGCTTTGGGAGAATGACCTGAAGGCCGTATCGGTGCCATTTAAGTTTGAGAGCTTCTACGCCTCCCCAAAACTGGAGGAGCTGCGCCTGGTGGATGGGGGCAACTATGCCAAAAAGCTGAACCTCGATCCCAAAACACTGTTGTTTCGCCTTACCCTGCAGGCGTACACCATCATACTTACCAAATTCTACAACGCCAATTTCAAGATCGACGAGCCTTTTGTGTTTGTAATCGAGGATAAGTTCACGGGGTTGGCACGCCATTACAAGGTAGATGTGGACCTGAAGTTTATGCAGGTGGAAGCAAGGGGCCCGATTAAGCCACTGACAGCACAGGAGATTAACTTTCTAATTAACCGCTACAACGACCTGGACCTGTGGATGCAGGTGCTGCCGCCCGATAACTTTGAGTTCAGCGGCTTTGCAATCTACGATTTCACGGACGTGACCATGGAGCAAACCATCTCGTCGCTGCGCTTCGATTTGCTCGACCGGGACTCTGTCAGCACCGACGAAGGCTTTCTGGACCTGCAGCAGAAGCTGCGTGTGCTCTTTGGCTTGCCTGGTATCCAGCTGGGCTTCGCCTCCTACCCTAACCTGCGTGAGTTCGACACCAGCTATGCCCGCCGCCTCTGGAACGGCCTTATACTTACACAGGAATGCAACCTGAAGATAGAGGACCTGAAGCAGTCTATCTACGAGCCGGTGATCCGGAAAGGGCACACCATTGTGGTGGAAGATTTGAACGCGCTGCCAAACCCAACCTGCATTGAGCAACAGCTGATGGATGCCGGGCTGCGGAACCTAATTATCGCCCCGCTGCAGTACGAGGGCAGAACCATTGGTCTGATGGAGCTAGCCTCCCCTATTCCTGGTGAGCTGAACGCTTTATCGACCATACGCCTGAAGGAAATCCTGCCGCTGTTCGCGCTGGCCATGAACCGCAGCCTCGACGAATTGCGCAGCAGAATCCAGAGCATCATCAAGGAAAAATATACAGCCATCCACCCGATTGTGGAATGGCGCTTCACGCAGGCGGCCATTAACCTGCTCGAGAAAATAGAGCACAACACCAGCTCGGAGATAGAGCCGATCGTGTTTCGAGATATTTACCCGCTGTACGGCTCTTCGGATGTACGCAGCTCGGCAACAGAGCGAAACAAGGCCATACAGGGCGATCTGCTCGACCAGTTGGTGCTGGCCAAGGAAGTGGTGCTGGCTGCCAAGGATAACCTGAAGCTAACGATACTGGATGAGCTGCTGTACCGCATCGACCAGTTCTCACAGAAAATATTGCAGGAACTGAGCTCCGGCGACGAAGCGGCCATACTTGATTTCCTGCGCAAGGACATCGAATCGCTCTTCGAACATTTTACGCGCAAGGCTCCTGCGGCTCAGCATGCCATTCAGGCGTACCAGTCGGCCATAAAAAACCAGTACAAGGCGGTGTACAACAAGCGCCGGGCCTACGAGGAAAGCCTGTACATGATAAACGAGACGATCTCCAGCTTTCTGGACCGGGAAGAGGAGAAAGCACAGCAGATTTTCCCGCATTACTTTGAGAAGTATAAAACCGATGGCCTGGAGTATAACATCTACATCGGCGCTTCGCTGCTGAGCAACGGCGACTTTGAGCCCATGTACCTCAGAAACATGCGCCTGTGGCAACTGATGCTCACCTGCGAAATTGGCCGCCGCATTAGCACCCTGCGCGCCAACCTGAAGCTGCCGCTGGAAATCACACAGCTGCTGCTGGTGCATTCCGAACCCATCTCGATACGCTACAGGCTCGATGAGAAGAAGTTTGACGTGGATGGCGCCAACAACATCCGGTACGAGATCATCAAGAAGCGAATAGACAAGGCCAACATTCGTTTTTCGGATGAGCGCCTGACACAGCCGGGCAAGATCGCCATTGTGTATACCCAGCAGAAGGAAGCCGAGGAATACGAGCGCTACCTGGACTTTTTGAGGTCGGAGGGGTATGTGCAGGGCGAGATTGAGCACCTGGACGTGGAGGATTTGCAAGGGGTGCAGGGACTGAAAGCCCTGCGTTTTGCCATCAGTTTAAAGAAGGAACTGCGCCACAATATCGACGCAGGCGACGAACTACTAAGTATCGCTCAGTCGGCGAGTTTGAATTGAAATCAGCCGCAGTTTAAATATATATAAACTTATATTTACGAAATAATTTAAACAATTTTCAGTTGCTGCCGTAGGCGACAATAAGCAGGTAAATCACTAACTTACAACATATTATCGAAAACAAAGGGAGAGTCATGTGGCTGTCCCTTTGTTTTTTATTTGCAACCAGTGCAATTATTTGAAATCAACCCGCGTTCTCCATGCAATTACCGATTAAAGGTTAGCCGGTAAAAAATGTTTCGTCAAATCAACTTTTAGCCAAATGAAACTGAGAAACAAATTTATGCCCGCCATGCTATTTTGTGGGGTGGTAGCACTTAGCTCATGCGACAAGCAAGAGCAGGACTCGATGGAGCCAGTACTGGAGCAGGGAGTAATCTCGCACATCCTTGTAGACTCTGCCGAAGTTACTTCCTACAAATTCGCGGGCAGACAACTCAGCCAAATCAATCACTACGATGTGAAGACTGGGGACCTGGAGACGTTCGACAAGTATGAGCGCGACGGAAAAGGCAGACTGCTGAAGAGCAGCATGCACGCGGGGAGCAACAGTGCCGTGCTTTCAGAGCAAACCTTCCATTACGACAACAGCGACAAACTTGTGAAGGCCGACATGAGCTACTACAACGGCAACAAAGTAGAATATGCTGCCTATGCCGCTTACGAGTACAATGCACAGGACAAGTTGGAGAAGAAAACAGTGTTTGAGGGCACTGATGGCGACAGCAAAGCCCAAGTAAAGTCAGTGACAGTGTATGAGGTGCTACCAAACGGCAATTACAGCCAGGAGAAGCAGTACGTGATAGACGACAACCAGGAGCCGAAGCTTTTCTCCACCACTACCTACTCCTACGACACCAGCCTGAACCCGTTCCATGAACTGGCAGAGCCCGGCACGGCCAGCAGCCCGAACAACCTGGTGGCTGCAACAACGGTAGTGCATAACAGCAAAAAGACCTACAAGTATAACTATGCGTATACCTACGATGAGCGTGGATACCCACTCACGCAATCAGTGGAGAAGCCAGACGGCAAGCGCCAGACGTACAGGTACCTGTACAGCAATTAGGCTTTCAAAAGACTATTAGAAAAGCGGCTCCGGGTGTTCCCCGGAGCCGCTTTTGCTTTGCTACTAAACAACCGCCACCCCGGCTTGCACTGTTAAATCAGCAGAAATGAGTATATTGGCTAAAAACAAGTATAAAACAATGGCAAAAACGAAGATAACAGTGCTGAGCAATGGCTCGCTGCGCGTGGATGGTGACTTTGAAGTAGTAGACAAGGACGGAAACAATTATGACCTGGGCGGCCGTACGCTGGTGTCTTTCTGCCGTTGCGGGCTGTCTGCCAACAAGCCCTTCTGCGACGGCTCGCACAAAGGACATTTTGAACACGTGGCAGAGGCCTTTGCGCTTCCGCCTAAAAAATAGCACCGAAGTATGGCAGAGCGCTTGGTCACTATAGCCACTTTTAACGAGGCCACCGAAGCCCACATCCTGAAGGGCCGCCTGGAATCTGAGGGTATTCTGTGCTTTTTGGGTGATGAGCATATTATCGGTGCGCAGCCGTTTTACTCTGCAGCGGTCGGAGGTGTAAAACTGCGGGTTACAGAGCAGGATGTGGAAGAGGCCAAGGCCATACTTTCCCGCATCCACCGCGGCGACAATCAGTTTGACTACGACACGATAGAGTTGGCACCGCCCATGCAGGAGCACACGGAGGAGATTACCTGCCCCCGCTGCGGCTCTGACAACGTGAACGAGGAGAAGTATAACAAAACGGTTTTCTCGCTCAGCTACCTGCTGCTAGGGTTCCCACTACCCTTCCTCAGCCGCAAATTCGCTTGCTACAACTGCGGCAACACCTGGAAAGGCAAAGGCAAGAAATAGAAAGGGGATCCCTCACAGGCTCCCCTTTCTACTTTTTGCTTAATCAGCTGCTTTTAAATGTTCTCAGCGAACGGTATCGGGAAATTCACCCATACATCGTCGCCAGCACGGTCTATCGGCAACTGGTCCAGGCGGTTGTAGCGGCGCAGGTCTACCCAACGGTGTCCTTCGAAGTATAGGGAATAGCGCCGTTGGTACAGCATCTCATCTATCAGTGCGGCCTGGGTTACAGGGCCTGTATAAGGCTGCAGCCCATGCCCCCTTCGGATAATGTTCAGCGCCCGTACGGCCTCGCCTAAATCACCCGTTTGGATGTTCGCTTCGGCATAAATAAGGATAAGCTCCTCGTTACGGATTATCGGCACCGGAGCGGTGTTGGTCTCGTACAGCGCCACGTCATACTGCCCGGTTAAACCACTTTGGGTAGCTGCCTGTTCGCGCCGCGATACTTTGGTGGCCCTGTCGTCGTTTGGGGCGATGTCGGCAATAAAGCTCGGATGGGCAATGCGTACTTCGCCTGCCGCGTTGGGGGCAAAGTACAGCGGGTTCAGCTGGTCTCCGGGAGAGGTGCTGAACACATAGTACACGCCACGGTCAAACGGTGCCGTCAGGTCGAAGAAAGAATCCTCCAGCAGGCTAAGCGCCTCTGTAAAGTTCCCGCGGTAAATGGCCACACGGGCAGCAAGCGCGCGGTTAAACTTTAAAAAGCCAGCAGGCTCGTCAAAGAACTCATTCTCGCCCGAGGCAGTGCTGTTGCCGGAAAAGCCTGCCAGCGGAAACGGAAACGACTCACCGGCCTGCGCAATATGCGCGGCCGCCTCATCAAACAGCTCTGAGATAGCTGCAAGCGCAGTGGCTTTGTCCACGATTGGCCCCAGATTGTCCGGGTCCTCCACATCCAGCCGTATGCCGTTTTCATTCATCATGGTCAGGTTCAGCAAAAGCTGGTAAGCCTTGATGGTTTTGGCAAACCCAAGATACGCCTGCCGCTGCTCCTCGGTGATGAGTTCTGTATTATTTACAGCCTCTATGAGCAGGTTTGTGTTTTTCACCACGCGGTAGCGGGTAGACCAGGGTGTGGTGGTGTAAAAGGTGTTGTTATCCAGCGTGGCATTTACCGCCCCCAGCAAATCAGAGGTGAAGCGCGGATCGGCACCTGAGAAGCGGTAATGCTCCCGCCCGATCACGCCCACGTTGTCGTAGTAGGTACCCAGGCCGTTGCGCATGCCCGATACCGTGCCCACCACCAGGTTGTTCAGGTCATCTACGGTGGCATTCTGCAGCAACGACTCCACAGTAGGGTTGTTTGGGTCCGGAATATCATCCAGCTCACAGGCCGGCAAAACCATGGCCATGGCCAGCATGGCCACCAGCGGCTTATACTTTAGTTGTTTTATATATCTTTTCATGATGCTCATACTTTAGAATTAAAACCCTATCGAGAAGTGGAAGAAATAGCGTTTGGACGAAGGGAACGGCGTTACATCCACTCCTGTAGAAAGCCCGTTTCCACCGAAGTTCGATACTTCCGGGTCATAGCCTTCGTAATCAGTAAAGGTTAGAATGTTGTTTGCCGATGCCCCGATCTTCACCTGGCGCACAAAGCCTCCAAAAGCGTTTTCCAGTAAGGGCGCCGGTAGCGTGTAGTACACGCCTATCTCGCGCAAGCGTAGGTAAGAGGCGTCCTGCACAAACGGCTCCGCCGATACTCCAAGCTGGCTTACCCGCTCTGCTGCATTCGAGATACCGTCACCATCGTTATCGTCGTCATAGTCGAAGGATGTGCCGCCGAGGTCGGTCAGCAGCTGAGTCAGGTTTATGTTCTGGCCACCTTTTTTCCAGTGCAGCAGGAAAGAGAAGGTCAGGTTCTGGCGCACGGTAAGGAAATTGTGGAAGTTCATCTGGAAATCCGGAGCGGCATCGCCCAGTTTCACCACGCCCTCTTCACCTTTTATACCCACAATCTGCGTGGCCGAAGCGCCCTCTTCTATAAAGAAAGTACCCAGCGTGTTACCAAAGGCTCCCAGCGGGAAGGCAGGCACATTCAGCTTCGTGATCTCCGACTCGTTCGTCCAATAGCTCAGCTTAGAGTCCCACTTAAAGTTGGGCGTCTCCACCGGAACAGTGCTCAGCGAAAGCTCCACACCACGGTTTTGCAGCTCACCAGCGTTTACCACCTGCGTGGTGAATCCGGAAGCAGGCGGTGTGTTTCGAATCAGAATAAGGTCAGATACGGTTTTGATGTAGTAGGTAGCTTCGAAGAGCACCCTGTTTTCCATGAAACCGATGTCAAAGCCGGCTTCAAACTCCTTCTGCCGCTCCTGCTGTATTTGCTGGTTACCCCGCTGCGTTGTTACCAGCAAACCCGGGTCGCCGCCGATGTTGGACGCAATCAGGGAAGTAAACTTGGCCCCGAACGGCGGGAATCCCCCTGCCTCCCCGTAAGCCGCACGCAGCTTCACCATGTTGAAGTTCTCATCACTCCAAAGGTTAAAGTTGGTCAGGTTCAGGGCTAGGGAGAGTTTTGGGAAGGCGTTAAACTCATTCACATCAGCGTTGTTCGATGATTTATCGAGGCGCAGGCCGGCGGTTGCGATGATACGGTCGCGCCAGTTTACTTCTTCCTGCATAAACAGGCCTTTGTTACGCACAATTAGCTGGGTCTGCTCTACTTCCACGGCACCGGCCTGGTCCAGGTTGTCCTGGGTGCCGATCAGTTGGGTGGCCACATTAAGCGTCAGGTCCTGGTTAAAGTTCTCGCGCGTAACCCCTAAGGTGGTGGTAAAGAAGAGCGTATTGTCTGCCAGGTTCAGGTTATTTACCAGGAAAGCAGCGTAATTGGTGTTCAGGTTATAGTTGTTGCCCTGAATAGAGGCACCACCCGTACCGTTGCCGTTAGACTGGAACTGGAGCAGTCTCGGGAACAAGGCCCGGGTGCGCAGGTTGTAAAAGTCAAGCCCTGCCCTGATCACGAGTTTTGTGTTGCTGGTGGCACTTTCCTGCAGATACGAATTCAGAGTCATGCCACCCAAAAAGCGATCAGTAAGCTCTTCATTCGTCATCAGGTCGCGCGTCTGCAGGAAGTTAGAGGCTCCGTACGGGTTGTTTGGGTACAGCCCGCTTTCATTCGGGAACAGGTCCACAAAGCTTGGCGTAGAGGACAGCGCCACCCCAAAGGATACACCCGCGTTATCGTTGTTCGTTAAACCGCGCCGTGCGGTGGAGTTTATGTAG
This sequence comes from Pontibacter akesuensis, assembly GCF_001611675.1. Classification (NCBI taxonomy): domain Bacteria; kingdom Pseudomonadati; phylum Bacteroidota; class Cytophagia; order Cytophagales; family Hymenobacteraceae; genus Pontibacter; species Pontibacter akesuensis. Next base: position 922,350 of record NZ_CP014766.1, read on the forward strand.
TTAGAGCTCAGGCTAAAATCAAAGCGCTCCGAGATAGTATGGTCGAGGTTAAAGCGTAGTGATTTTTTTTCGTAGCCGGTATTTTTCACGATGCCTTCCTCGTCCTGTATCAGGCCGCCCACAAAAAAGCGGGTTTTCTCGCTTCCCCCGCTTACGTTCAGGCGTGTGCTGTAGAGCATGCCGGTATTTCCATAAAGCTCTTCCTCATAGTCTATCAGGCGGCCAGCGTCGCGCGCAGCTATAAACAACGGAACAGACTGCTCCCCAAACGAAGCCCGCACGCGCTCCTCGTTCAGATCGCGCATGCCCAGCAGGTTCGCCGCCTTGGCGAAACCGATGTCCTGCGAAAAATCAATCAATGTCTTGCCTGCCGCGCCACGCTTGGTGGTGATGATTACCACACCCGCCGAGGCCAGTGAGCCGTAAATAGCGGCCGCTGAGGCACCCTTCAGAATCTCTATACTCTCAATATCATCCGGGTTCAGGTCAGCAATACGGTTTGAGGCGTTGTCCTGCGTAGAAGTGCTGCCCCCACCGCTTGCCGATGTCACTGCATTTAATCCCGAAGAGATGGAGGAGTTGTCCATGATGATCCCGTCCACCACGTACAGGGGCTGGGAGTTACCGAAAATAGAGGTAATGCCTCGTAGCTTCATGGAAATACCGCCGCCCGGCGCACCGGAGTTCGACACCACGCTTGCCCCCACCAGTTTACCGCTAATGGCGGCATCCATGGTCTGGGGTGTGGTGATACCAGATATTTCCCTGGTGTTGATCGTAGAGACAGCGTTTGCCGCGTTCGCCCGCTTCACCGTGGTGGCAAGGCCGGTTACCACTACCTCGTTCAGGTTCGTTACCCGCTCCTTCAATTGCACCTCCAGCTCAGTTACGGCCGGCGTGATATTGAAGGTCTGTGGCATGTAGCCGAGAAAGGAAAAGGTGAGCTTACCGCTTGCAGTAGGCAGCGTGATTGTGTAGTTGCCGTTTGCATCGGTGTTAGTGCCCACCGTAGTGCCGGGCACCACCACACTAACGCCCGGAAGTGCCCTGCCGGATCCGAAATCGGTAACGGTGCCCCGTACTGTTGTTTGCCCGAACAGGGCAAGTGGCACCATAAAAAGCAGCAACATAAGCAGCTTTAGGGGGTAATGTCTTTTCATAGAATTAAATTTTTAGGTGATAGAAAGGAAAAGAACTGACAAAGCAGTTTAACTACACCTCCGGCATTACCAGAGTATAGCATAAGATATGTATAAACTTTCTAATATTGCATTAACGTTACAACATACTTACACTGCCCTTACTCCTGCAACACATCACCATACTATTCTAACTATCAATATATAGCACCCGCACGAGCTCCTTACCTTCGTAAAACATGCCATAACACAGCATATAATATTTCCAACAAAAAAAAAGCCGCAACCAATGCTGGCTGCGGCTTCGCAAGTATAGGCAAAGGCGGGGTTAGCTCGCCAGCTCGTTTACGTACTGCACATACTCCTCGCGCGCCTGCTCCTGGCTCTTGCCCTGCTGATTTTTCCAGGCGTCCCACTTGGCGATGTTCTTAAAATCAAACCCGCCCGGGCGCTCAGTATTCACATCGCCCTCCGAGGCTTGCTTGTACAGCCCGTAAAGCTTCAGGAGCACATCGTTGCTGGGGCGCTCCGTCAATGTTTTGGACTTTGCCACTGCACTTTCAAATTCTTCTTGTGTTGCCATAGTTTCTGCTCTTCTTATTTATGATGATGATATTTCAAGGTATAAAAAATAGCGCTGCATGCATAACTTTTGTTCTTTTTGTTTGCGCTCCAAATTTCTTACATTTATAAGTCTGCTGTCGCTGAGGCTGCAGTTTTCCTAATCAAAACAGACTAGAAAAGAGCTAATCACTATGAAAAACCTCAAACCAAAAGCTGCCACCTCGGCCACGCTGCTGTCAGCCTGCCTGTTGGTGGGTGCTGGCTGCTCCTCCAGCAATACCGGAGGCAGTACCGCCACGGCAACTGCCACTACCGAGCAGGCCGCCACCGCCACTCCTGCCACCACACAGCTTCCGCAGCCGCCTGTGGCCAAGAAAGTACCGAAAGAGCTTACCACACACGGTGACACGCGCATTGACAACTACTACTGGATGAACCAGCGCGAGGACCCGGAAGTGATTTCCTACCTGAGTGCCGAAAACACCTATACCGACAAAATGCTGGCGCACACCAAAGACCTGCAGCAGCAACTGTTCGATGAAATTGTGGGCCGCATCAAGCAAAACGATGCCTCTGTCCCGTTTAAAGACGATGGCTACTGGTACTACACCCGCTACGAGGAAGGGAAGGAATACCCGATCTACGCCCGCAAGAAAGGCACCATGGAAGCCGCCGAGGAAATCATGCTGAATGCAAACGAACGTGCCGAGGGCCAAAGCTACTACTCAGCCGCCGGCATTAACGTGAGCCCAAACAACCAGCTGCTGGCTTTTGGCGAGGATACCGTGAGCCGCCGCAAGTATACGCTGCGCTTCAAAAACCTGCAGACCGGAAAGCTGCTGCCGGATGAGATTCCGAACACAACCGGCAGTGCGGTCTGGGCTAACGATAACAAGACGGTGTACTACACCATGAAGGACCCTGCTTTGCGCTCCTTCAAGATATTTAAGCACACCCTCGGCACACCCACCAGCCAGGACAAGGAAGTATACCACGAGGCGGACGAGACCTTCAATACCTTTGTTTACAAAACCAAGAGCGAGGACTACATCATCATCGGCTCTGGCAGCACGCTTTCGAACGAGTACCGCTACCTGGATGCCAACAAGCCCAACGGCGAGTTTAAGGTGATTCAGCCCCGGGAGCGCGGCCTGGAGTACAGCGTGGACCACTTCGGAAACAATTTCTACATCGTTACCAACAAGGACGGCGCAAAAAACTTTAAGCTGGTGCAGACGCCCGTGAGCAAGCCGGGCAAGGCCAACTGGAAAGAGGTGATTCCGCACCGCGAGGATGTGCTGTTGGAGGGCATCGAGATTTTCAAGGATTACCTGACGCTGCAGGAGCGCAAGAACGGCCTCACCCAAATCCGGGTGAAGAGCTGGAAGGATTCGAAAACGGATTATTACATTGATTTTGGCGAAGAGGCTTACACGGCCTATATCGGCAACAACCCCGACTTCGACAGTAACAAACTGCGCTACGGCTATACATCGCTCACCACTCCCTACTCTACCTACGACTACAACATGAAGACAAAGGAGCAGGAGTTGCTGAAGCGAGACGAGGTGGTGGGCGATTTCGACCCGGCAAACTATGAGGCCAAGCGCGTATACGCCACCGCCGACGACGGCACGAAAATCCCGGTGTCGCTGGTGTACCGCAAAGGAACAGTACTGAACGGCCAGAACCCGACGCTGTTGTACGCTTATGGCTCCTATGGCTCCAGCACCAACCCTGGCTTCAGTTCTGTGCGCCTAAGCCTTTTGGACCGCGGCTTTGTTTACGCCATCGCTCACATCAGGGGCGGACAGGAAATGGGCCGCCAGTGGTATGAAGACGGCAAGCTACTGAAGAAGAAGAACACGTTTACCGACTTTATTGATGCCGCCGAGTACCTGATTGAGCAGAATTACACGAACCCCGACAAACTGTTTGCCCAGGGCGGCAGCGCCGGTGGTTTGCTGATGGGTGCCGTAGTGAACATGCGCCCAGACCTGTTTGAAGGGGTGCTGGCCGCCGTGCCGTTTGTGGATGTGGTAACGACTATGCTCGACACCAGCATTCCGCTGACAACGGGCGAGTTTGACGAGTGGGGCAACCCTGCTGAAAAGCAATATTACGATTACATGCTGTCTTACTCGCCTTACGACCAGGTAGAGGCCAAGGAGTATCCGAACATGCTGGTTACTACCGGCCTGCACGACTCGCAGGTACAGTACTGGGAACCGGCCAAATGGGTAGCCAAGCTTCGTGACATGAAGACAGATGACAATATGTTGCTGCTGCACACCAACATGGAAGCTGGCCACGGTGGCGCCTCCGGTCGCTTTCAGCGTTATAAGGAAACCGCCCTGCAGTACGCCTTCCTGCTGAACCTGCTGGAGCAGCAGAATCAGTAAATCATAAGTATAGACCAAGTATAAAAGCAGAAAGGCGGGCCAAATGGTCCGCCTTTCTGCTTTTATACCTGGGTAGTGGCACCGGATTTACTTCACCTGCAGCACAATCTTGCCAAACTGCTTTCCTTCTTCCATATAGCGCATGGCCTGCTCGGCCTCCTCCAGCGGAAACGTCACATCCACCACCGGCTTTATCTGCTTCTCCTCCACCAGTTTCAGCATGTCAGCGAAGTCCTGTGCGGTACCCATGGTGCTTCCGTAGATGGAGAGCTGCTTCCAGAAAAGCTCGGCCGGATTGATCTGCCCGACCATGCCCGTGGTGCCGCCATACATGCTTAACCGCCCGCCCGGCTTTGCCAGTTTCACCAGTTGCACAAAGCCCTCGCCGCCGGCGCTGTCAATAATCACATCAAAGCCACCAGCCTGGCTTTTCAACTCTTTGCCCCAGTTTTCCTGCTTGTAGTTAACACCTCCCGCTGCACCTAGTTCTTTGGCCACCTGAATCTTTTCTTCTGATCCGGAGGTTACCCATACTTCAGCACCGGCCGCGAGAGCAAACTGTATTGCAAACAAAGCCACGCCACCGCCTGCACCTGTTACCAGCACTTTTTCGCCGGGCTGCAGCTCACACTTTGTGAACAGGGCGCGGTAGGCGGTAACACCTGCCAAGGGCAGGGCCGCCGCCTCTTCGAAGCTCATGTGCTGCGGCTTGCGGTGCAGGTTGTCGGCAGGCACTTTCACGTATTCGGCGAAGGCACCCTGCTCGGGCATACCCAATATGGTATACTTGGCCGCGTGCACGCGCGGATTGTCGCCCCAATTGCTCCCGGGATCAACCAGCACTTCTTGGTTTATCCAGGAGGCATCCACGCCCTCCCCCACTTCCGTTACCACACCGGCGCAGTCTGAGCCAAGTATGGCCGGGTATTCCTTTAAAAAGTATTTGCCCTTTTGTATCCATACATCGCGGCGGTTCAGGGCAGCGGCCTTCACCTGTACCACCACCTCACCGGGTCCGGCGGCTGGCTTATCAGTATCTATCAGTGTAAATGGCTGGTCAATGTCCTCTAAGTATACGGCTTTCATCGGTCTGCTTTTTTAGGGGTGATACGTTCTTGTATAGACAAAGATAGTATTTACGGCCAAAGTGCGCATCTTAGCCGGTTGGGTTTTACTTCCACAGCCGCTATCTTGCGCCTGAAGCAACAGACCTTTGAAATGAACACAAACCACACCATTCGCCAAGCCAGTACAGAGGACATCCCGGCCATCAAAAGATTAGCCGACGAAACCTGGGAGCCAACGTACAAGAGCATTTTGTCTAAAGAGCAGATAGATTACATGTTTGAGGTGATCTACTCAGAAGCGGCGCTGGAAGCGCAAATGAAGGAGGGGCAGACGTTTTTGCTCCTGCTCGAGGAAGCGCAACCGGTGGGGTTTGCGGCCTATTCCGTAAAAGACGCGGAAGCAAGCGTATACAAGCTGAACAAGATTTACCTGCTCCCGCAGACCCAGGGGAAGGGCTATGGCAAAATTCTGCTGCAGGAGGTAGAGCAGCAGGCAAAGAAAGCCGGCGCTGCCATACTTGACCTGAACGTAAACCGCCACAACAACGCCAAGGCCTTTTACGAACGCGCCGGCTACCACGTGCACCAGCAGGAAGACATTGCCATCGGCCCCTACTGGATGAACGACTATGTGATGCGCAAGGCGCTCTAAAACAAAAAGAGGATGGCCAATGGCCATCCTCTAAATACTCACTTTAAACTTAAATTACTTATTTGTGCGCGATTGGGTCTGCGTTTCCATCAGGGTCACCATTCACGGTTCCGTCTGTATTGACGTTTCCTAACAACAGCAGGCCAGCTACGTGCGGCGAAGCCATCGACGTACCGCTGATCGTGTTGTAGCCACCGTCTTTCCAGGTAGAGTTGATACCAACACCAGGAGCGCAGAAATCTACCGGCGGGTTGCCGAAGTTAGAAAAAGAGGCGAATCTATCACCGCTATCCATGGCAGACACCGTGTAAACGTTAGCATGGTTTGCGCGGGCTGGCGATGAATTGTTCGCATCGGCACCATCGTTACCGGCAGCCAGGGCAAACTTGATTCCTTTACCGGCGGCGGCAACAACTGCATCATCCAGTGCCTGGGAAACAGGGCCTCCAAGGCTCATGTTGGCTACATCACCACTTTTTCCGTTGGCAGCCACATAGTCCACACCAGCGATAACGCCGGAATAAGAACCGCTACCGCGCGAGTCAAGTACTTTCACGCCTACTACCTTTGCGCCTGGCACTACGCCAATCACACCGATTTCATTGTCGATGGCGGCAATAGTACCTGCCACGTGCGAGCCGTGTCCGTTGCCGTCGTCAGCGCTTCCGGCATCTCTGCCGCTTGTGAACATAGTTACACTTCGGGCTACGTCAACGTTCAGGTCTGGGTGATCCAGGTCTACGCCAGTGTCAATTACCCAAGCTGTAGCCGAAGAGGCATTACCAGCTCCTCCGCCAACGCGAGAAATACCATAAGGAATTACTTCTGCAGCTCCTCCGGAACCACCGGAGCCAGGCTTGGCCAGCATCACAATGCGATCTGGCTCAATGTAGGCCACACGCGGATCACGGCGCAGTTTCTCTGCTTCTGTTGCAGACATTTTGGCGGCCACACCATACAACGCCTGGCCGTAGGCTTGCTCTATCTGCACGTTGCTGATGCCGTTGGCCTCCAGCACACTTTGCGTCAGGTTACGCACGGCCTCCAGGCGCTGCGCATACGTCTGAGTGCCACTTAGGCGCTCGTTACCATCTTTATTAAATACAACTATAAACTGCCCTTCAATAATAGCACCATTTTGACTCTCTGCCTGAACCGCAACCGGCTCGGCTATGTCTCCGGTTTCTTCGCTGCAAGCAGTGAATGTACAGGCTGATGTTGCTACGGCTGCGCCAAACAAAACTGAGCGCATCAGTTTTTTCAAGTGTAAACTGTTTTTCATAAACTAAATTTAATGGGGATTAAAGATTAATTATAGAAACATTTATTCTAATATATTGACTTACGATGTTATACGCAACTTTTATTTGTAAAAATTTCATACACCTCCTCCTGAAGTTGCGTGAGGCCGCATTTATACATTCTTTGTTATAACACTGCTATTGCACCTGCAGTACTGTTGCGCCTGTTTTCTCAGCAATACCAAATCAACTCGCTGTTGCTCCAAAGTAGTTGCCGCTGCTGTTGCACTTGTTTTAGTACGCGGTTGAAATCCAAAGGGACAATACAAAATGTGCATTATTAAAAATTTTATATTTAACACAATTTTGAACCGAAGTATTAACGCTCGCAGCATGGGTTAAAAAATAAAAAAAGAGTATATTTATTAACCCAGAGTTAAAATTGACCGAACATGAAAAAAACTTTTATATTACCATTGTGCCGCAGCATGTTACTGGTAGGCTGCCTGTTGCCCCTCACCAACTGTAACAACGGCGCTGAAAATGCGAACGGAGAGCAGACAGCAGCTTCAGCCGATGATGAGCAGACACTGGAGCCATTAACAGAGGAAAATGCGGTGGCCAAACTGAAGGCTTTCGGGCAAAACAACCAGGACAGCATCGCGGTGATCGGAACTCGTTATGGCGAAATAAAAGTGCGGCTTTACAAAGACACGCCTTTGCACCGCGCCAACTTTGTGCGGCTTGCCCGGTCCGGCTTCTACAACCAGGGGGAGTTTTACCGGGTAATAGAGGGCTTTGCCATACAGGGCGGTGACTCAGACGAGCGAACCATCAGCCAGGGATCTTATAAAATACCTCCCGAACATAACCCAAAGCACATCCACAAGCGTGGCGCACTCGCTATGGCGCGCTACGGCGACGACCGCAATCCGGACAAGGAGTCGTCTTCGCATAACTTCTACATCGTTACCGGCGAGTCGGTTTCGAGGGAAGAGTTGCTGGCGTTTGAGCAGAAACATGGTATAGACTATACCCCGGCACAAGAGCAAACGTATCTGGCTGTGGGCGGCGAGCCGGGGCTGGATACAGAGTATACTGTTTTCGGGGAGGTGCTGGAAGGCATGGATGTAGTAGAGAAAATTGAGAAGGAACCAGTGGATGCCTCAGACTGGCCCCGCCAGATCATTCCGCACACCATCAAGATTGTGGAGGAATAGAAGTATTTTATACTTACCAAGTGTAACTGGCGCAAGCGTCCGCTTGTGCCGACGTGCATAATAACCCAGACTGGTACCGCATTCACTATTGTCATTTCGAACGAAGAGAGAAATCTATCTGAAATTCTGAAAAGATCTCTCCTATCGTCGAGATGACAAATTAGGCGATTAAGCATTGCCTGAAGCCTTCAATCGGTCCGTTTGATTCTAAACTACTAAACTGTCACAAGGCACAAGCGGACGCTTGCGCCAGGTATTTATGATTTAAGAATCTATTAATAGAAACAGAAACGGCGCTGCTTAACTGCAGCGCCGTTTCTGTTTAACAAGCTATAGGTCTATAGAAGTATAAAACCTGCTTAAGCGTGTTACCAGATCTTAATTCTTTCCTGATCGCTGCGCACCATTGGGTCGCTTGGCTCACAGCCGAAAGCTTCGTAAAACTGCGGCATGTTTGCAAGTGGGCCGTTGGTACGGAAGCGGCCCGGCGAGTGCGGATCGGTTAAAATCTGCTGGTTCTGCGCCTCGTCACGCATGTTTACGCGCCAGATCTGGGCCCAGGCCAGGAAGAACCGCTGCTCTGGCGTCAGTCCTGCAATTTTTTCTGGGTTGTTGTTCTCCAGGGCCTTCTGCAGTGCGGTGTAGGCAATGTTCAGGCCTCCGATGTCGGCAATGTTCTCGCCCAACGTCAAGCGGCCGTTCACGTGCAGGTTATCGAGTACCGTGTACTGGTCGTACTGATCGGCTACGGCGCTGGCCCGGGCGTTGAATTTCTCCAGATCCGCCGTCGACCACCAATCCTTCAGGTTGCCCTGGTAATCATACTTGGCTCCCTGATCATCGAACCCGTGCGTCAGTTCATGCCCTATCACGGCACCCATTCCTCCGTAATTTACCGCATCATCGGCATTCGGATCGAAGAACGGCGGCTGCAGGATGCCAGCCGGGAACACGATCTCATTCATACTTGGGTTGTAGTAGGCATTCACCGTTGGCGGCGACATAAACCACTCCTCACGGTCTACCGGCTTTCCAATCTTCCCGATGTTGTCGCGGAAGGCAAACTGGCTCGCCCGCATCACGTTGGCGGCATAGGAGTCACGGCTAATATCAAGTCCCTTGTAATCCTCCCACTTATCCGGATAACCGATTTTAACGGCAAAAGCATCCAGTTTCTGCAGCGCGCGCTGCTTGGTTTCATCGCTCATCCACTCCAGGTCGCGCACATGCTCCTTAAAAGCCTCCTGCAGGTTGTTTACCATCGTGATGGCTTTCTGTTTGGCCTCCGGCGAGAATGTTTTTTCTACATACAACTGACCCAGGGCTTCACCCAAAGCGCTGTCGGTGGCACGAAGCACACGCTTCCAGCGGGGCTGCATCTCTTTGGCGCCGCTCAGCACTTTGCCATAGAAGTTGAAGTTCTCCTGCACAAAGTCCTGGCTTAGGTATGGGGCCATGGTACGGGCAAGGTGCCAGCGGGTATAGGTTTTCCAGTCTTCCACCGGTACGCTTTTCAGCATGGCGTTAAGCTCTTTAAAGAATGCCGGCTGCCCCACAATAATTTCCTTGGCCGCCGTAGCACCCATGTTGGTGAGCATCTGGCTTATCTTCAGGTTCGGGTTCTGCTTGGCAAACTCCTGAATAGTCATCTTGTTGTAGTTCGCGTAGGGGTCGCGCAGATCTACACGGGCTTTGGAGGCCTCCGCCAGCTTGGTTTCGATGCGCATCACCGTCTGGGCTTTTTTTTGGGCTGCGGCCGCGTCATCACCCAGCAACTGGAACGTATTGCGCAGGTGCTCCTGGTAAGCAGTTCGGATAGTTTTGGAGCGCTCGTCGTCTTTCAGGTAATAATCGCGGTCTGGCAGTCCGAGCCCTCCCTGGCCTGCCTGTAGCGCATACTGCGTGCTCACCTTATCATCCTGCGACACATACATGCTGAAGAAGCCACTAATTCCCTTGGTCTTCAGGTCGGCTACCGTCTTGATCAAATCATCGGTAGTTTTGATGCTTTTGATCTTGTCCAGCTCAGGCTGTATTGGTTTTATGCCAGCCTGGTTGGCGGCCACCGAGTCCATGCCCACCGCGTAGTAATCGCCTATTAACTGAGCCGCAGAGCCTTTCGGTGCCGTGGTGTTTGATGATGCCTCCAGCAGCAATTCGCGCAATACAGCGTTGTTTTTATCAGCTAGTTCGTTAAAAGAGCCCCACCGGCTTTCCGAGGCCGGGATCGGATTGTTTGCCAGCCAGCCGCCGTTGGCATACTGGTAGAAGTCTTCGCATGGGTTGGCGGTGGTATCAAGGTTTGCCAGGTCAATACCACGGCCCATATTCATGGCTGGCGCCTCGGTGGCGGGCGTGCCGGAAGTTACCGCCCCGTCGGTACCCGACGAGGAACTGCAACTCCCCAGCAGCAGGGCTGCGAAAACAGCCGGATAGGATAACAAATAATGCTTTTTCATAAGCTGCGATTAGTTTTAACATTTTAGAACAGATACTTCTGCATTTTTGCACTGCGCCTGCATCAGAAAAAATTTTCTGAACAGGCTCCTACATGGATACTAAATCTATTGGCTGAGGTTGCTTTCTGGCTCTGGAACATGCCCCTGACCAGATTTCGCCGACCCAGCTCCCACACACGATACTAGGATAGCAGCCACTTGTACACCTTCAGGAGGCGGCGCTGGCTTACGCCCGAGCGGTAAAGACCGTAGATCAGATAGTATACTGCCTGCAGTCGGAGGACACCATGCTCCTTATACTTGCGCGCCGAGGTAACCACCTGCTGCGGCAGCACCACAAAAGGGGCTACCCGGCGCAGGCGTCTGATGATCTCCTGATCCTCCAGCAAGGTGAGCCGCTCATCAAACCCACCGCACTGCAAAAATACCCCGCGCCGCACAAACAGGCTCTGGTCCCCGAAGCGGAGCGCATCCACATCGAATCTCGTGAACCAGGCATTTGCTCTCAGAAACCAATGCGGCAAGTCGAACTTCAGGCGGTAGCAGCCACTGCCATTCCCGTGTTGAACAGCTTGCCGCAACTGCAACTCAAAGCCTTCGGGCGGAAATGTATCAGCGTGCAGAAAGTACAGGATGTCGCCCGACGCGGCTGTGGCGCCTGCGTTCATCTGCGGGGCACGCCCCCGGGGCCTGCAGCGCAGCACCAGCGCGCCCATTTCCTCTGCGATGTGCGTGGTGGCGTCTGTGCTTCCTCCATCCGCCACAATAAGCTCTGTTTCAGGGCTCGTGTGTTGCCGCAAATAAGCCAGCAGTTTTCCGATAGCGGCTGCTTCGTTTAAAGTGGGTATGATGATGCTGAGCTTCACGTTTTCTGCGGATGAAAGTATGGCTACGTACGAGCGGGAGGTGTGCTTTAGTTGTTGGCCGAATGCACTTTGTTGCCGGTGGATGGATAACACCTCTGAAAGCAAAGTGGCATGCGTTATACTTCTCATCCTGGTAGCAACACATTAACAATTGGCACGCAGTTACAGGACAAAGCCCGCAAGTATAAAAACCAACCTGTTTATATTTCAGGTAGAAAGTATAAAAAAAGCCCCGGCTACTGTAGCAGCCGGGGCTTTTTGAAGTATGAATTAAGTATTTACTGTACCGGACGGTTCTTCACATACTTATCCAGCCACTGGTCCATCTCCCACAGCATGTGCAGCACCGACTCTTTGGCGCGGTAGCCGTGGCTTTCAGCCGGCAGAAACACCAGGCGGGCTGTGGCACCGTGGCCTTTCAAGGCGTTGTAAAAGCGCGCGCTCTGGATAGGGAAAGTGCCGGAGTTGTTGTCGGCCTCGCCGTGAATGAGCAGGATCGGCTCGTTCACTTTGTTCGCAAACGAGAACGGCGACATCTGGAAGTATACTTCCGGGGCATCCCAGTAGGTGCGCTCCTCTGCCTGGAAACCGAATGGCGTGAGTGTGCGGTTGTAGGCGCCGCTTCGGGCGATACCAGCGGCAAACAGGTCGGAGTGCGCCAGCAGGTTACCCGTCATGAAGGCACCGTAGGAATGGCCACCCACGGCCACGCGCTTCGGATCAACCACACCCATTTTCACCACCTCGTCGATGGCCGCTTTCGCGCTGGACACCAGCTGCTTTACATAGGTGTCGTTTGGCTGGGCATCGCCTTCGCCCACAATCGGAATGTCGGTTCTGTCAAGTATGGCGTAACCCTGCGTTACCCAGAACAGCGGTGAGCCCCAGCTGATGCGGGTAAACTCGTAGGGAGAACTTTTCACCTGGCCGGCAGAGGCGGCATCCTTAAACTCACGCGGGTACGCCCACAACAACATCGGAAGCGGTGCATCGCCTTTCTTGAAATCTTTCGGCAAGTACAAAATGGCCGTCAGGTTCACGCCATCCTCGCGCTTATACTGCAGCATCTGCTTTTGCACGCCCTCCAGTTGCGGGTTCGGGTGCGGGAACTTCGTGATCTGCGTCAGCTTCTTGTCGTCCATGTCGCGCACGAAGTAGTTCGGCGGGTCGTTCTCAGACTCTCTTCTGGTGATGATCTTTTTGTCCTTCAGGTCGATAATATCCACCGGGCGCTCGTAGTAGGGCGCCTCTGATCGCCAGAGAATATCCGCCTTCTTCGACTTCAGGTTGAACTCGCTCACGTACGGACGGTTTCCCTCCGGCGAGCCGCCTTCGGAAATCATGTAGATGTTCTGCTTCTTTTTATCCGTCAGCAAAACGCTGCGGCCATACTTATTCTTGGTGAAAACAGGTGAGCCCGGATCGGTATAGTTGTCCTCGTAAGAGCGCTCAATCAGCACCACGCCGGCTTTAGAAGGTTTGGTTGGGTCAATTAGTACGCTGCGCTCCATGCGGTTTTTCCACCAGCGCTCGTTCACAATGGCCATGTCATCGCCCCAGTTCATGCCACGGTAGCGGTACTTGGTAGCGGCAATCTGTGTTGGCTTCGCGTTGAAAGGGGCCTGCAACATGTACACGTGGTCGCGCACGGCAGCCTCTTTGTTCGCGTCTCCCTCGTCCTGTGCCTCGGCCCAATAAAGGGTGGCAGGCTCATCAGGGCGCCAGTTGTAGCCGCGAGGGCCTTTGGCTACGGCATCAAACGCAATCGGGATATCCTCGGCCAGCGGCAGTTGCGCCAGCTCCTTTACTTTCTGTCCGTTACGGTTCCATACTTCCACCTTGTAAGGGAAATTATAATGCGGCACCAGGTAAGAGTATGGCTTCTGGATGGTTTGCACCAACAGGTACTGCCCGTCCGGCGAAGTTTCCACGCCTTTTATGATACCTGCCTCCCCTATCGGCTGCTGCTTCCCATCCAGCGACACCAGCTTCAGCTGCGACTGCATGTAGTAATCAAACAGCTGCTCGTCGTAGCGGTTCTTCAGCAAATCCTGGTAGGTGCGCGATGGCTTTACCTTGCCCAGGTTCTGCTGTACCGTCGGGCCGGCAGGCGCAGTCGGCACTTTTGGCATCTCGCCACGCTTCTCATCCACAAACTTCACCACCAGCGTTTTGCTGTCGGCCAGCCACTCAAACGGGCTGCCGCTGTAGGCATCATTCAACACGGCATCGGTCAATTTCTTGGCTTGCCTGGTGCCCAGGTCCGCCATCCACAGCTCAATGCCGTTGGCCTTCGTGTTTGTGAAAGCGATGGATTTCTCGTCCGGCGACCAGGTGATGTTGGACAGCTGCGCGTTCTGTGGCAGCCCTTTGATCTGGAACTCCTCGCCATTGCTTACCTTTTTCAGGGTGAGCCCATTGTAATAGTAGCCACGGCTCTGCCCGTTGGTGGCCGGGTTAATGCGCAAACCAGCCAATCGGCTTTCCGGCGCCGACACCTCTTCTATACTTGGGTAGCCTGGGCTTTCGAGCAGCAGCATCCAATCACCTTTTGCGCTGATGCTAACCGATGGTGTGTTTGGTGCCTCGATAATGGACGCGATGGTTTCGGGCGGGCGCTGGTATCCTGTGTTGGTGTCCTGCCCTCCCTGTGCCAGGGCGACAGGCGCCGCGCCACCCAGGAGCAGCAGGCACAGCAGGCGCGAGGCCGCCCGTCGGGCTGATCTGTTTTTGATGATGTTCATACTTGGTGATTGAAGTTGTAGGTTAGTTTCTGGTAAGTATAGACTGAAGTTAAGCGGTATAGTTTAAATATATCCAGGATTAATAAATACTTCTAATCTTCTATATATTTTGTTATATTGACTGTAGATTCTAAACACACGCCTGCAAACCACCAACCATATGAAAAACAAATACTTTATACTAAGTGCATTCCTGCTCCTGGCGTTTCCTGCCCTATCCCAGACAAAGCATTACTCCAAGCTGGAGATTAAATCGAAAGAAGTGTTTGAAGTAGGCCCTGACAATATGCTGGTGGTGGATACGCTCATCATGCACGATAAGTCGACTATTAAATTCTCGCCCGAGACGTTGGGTATTCTGAAGGCGAAGGTGGTCAGCGTTGGCAAGAACTGTACGATATCATCCAGGGGCGAGAAAGGCGAAGACGCAAAAAGCGCCCTGCCAGACAAGCCTGACTTGCATGGCACACCAGGCCAGAACGGCGGAAACCTGCAACTCGACATGCACTTTGCCTCCTTGGGAAGCCTGACCATCGACTCGCGGGGCGGTAAAGGCGGCGATGGGTATGACGGGAAGAACGGGAAAAGAGGAACAGCTGACCAGATGAGCACGAAGTCTGAAAAATCTTCCGGCGGAAAAGCAATTAATGTACCCTACATGATACTTGGCGTACCCGGAACCAACGGTACGAATGCCACATCGGGCCGGAGTGGCGGTAACGGGGGCGACATACAGCTAACTTACTCCACCGCCGACTTTATCCCTATCTTCAATATTTTCGATAGCCCCAACCGCAACAACAGCATTTACATGCTTTACAGCGCCGGTGAGATGGGCCGCAACGGGAAACCGGGCAAGGGCGGCATCAACAGCTGGGATGGGGAACTGGTGCTGATAGACAAACAGACTGCCGTTGATGGCACGGTCAAACTCCTGAAGGAAGATGATGCCTCGGTGCGTGACAATTAAAGCTTAGCTACCTATCCTATTTCCTCATATCATATGAAAAAGAAACCGCTACTCGCCTTAGCCCTGATGCTGCAATTCGCCTTTGTGGCGCAGGCGCAGCAGGAACCTGTGGACCTGGACATGGTGCACCGCATCAAACAGGAAGGCCTGCAGAACTCGCAGGTCATGAAAACCGCTTTTTACCTGACGGACGTTTCGGGCCCGCGCCTTTCCGGCTCCCCCGGCCTGACGCGCGCCAACGAGTGGGCGGTAAAGCAACTCACCGGGTGGGGCCTGAAAAACGCGCATCAGGAGGAATGGGGCACGTTTGGCCGCGGCTGGGAGGTGGAGAAATCCTACATCGCCATGGCAGCCCCCTACTACCAGCAGCTGATAGCCACCCCTAAGGCCTGGACGCCGGGCACCAACGGCGAGGTGAAAGCCGAGGCCGTGCTGGTGAAACTGGAGAAGGAGGAGGACCTGCAGCAGTACAAAGGCAAACTGTCGGGCAAAATCATACTTACCCAGATCGACAACGAGGCCAAAACCACTTTCGCCGCTGATGCCAAACGCTATTCAGAGGAAGAACTGCACGAGATGGCCATGAGCCTGGAGGCGAGCAGAAGCCAGAGCAGCTGGACGCCCGAGCGCATAGCAGAGTACCGCGCCCGCATGGCGCTGCGCAACAAGGCCAATGAGTTCTTTAAGGAAGAAGGAGCCGCTGTTATACTTAGTACCCGCGGCGGTATGCACGGCACGCACTTTACGAGCAACGGCGCCCCTTACGCCCCCGATGCCAAGCCTGCGCTGCCGGAACTGGAAATGGGCCTGGAGGACTATAACCGCATTGTGCGCCTGCTGGAGGCCAAGCAGCCGGTGAAGCTGGAGGTGGAAACCAAAACCCGCTTCTTCGACAAGGACATGAAGGGATACAACGTAATCGCCGAGATTCCGGGTACGGACAAGAAATTGAAAGATGAGGTGGTGATGCTGGGTGGCCATATCGACTCCTGGCATGGCTCAACCGGCGCCACCGATAACGCCGCCGGTGTAGCGGTGATGATGGAAGCCGTACGTATTCTGCAGGCCATGGGCGTTAAACCAAAGCGCACTATCCGCATTGCCCTCTGGACGGGCGAAGAACAGGGCTTGCATGGCTCCCGGGGCTATGTAAAAAACCACTTTGGCGACCCTGCCACCATGAAGCTGACCAAAGAGCAGGAAAAGCTGTCGGCCTACTATAACCTGGACAACGGCACCGGCAAAATTCGGGGGATTTACCTGCAGGGCAACGATGCTGTACGCCCGATTATGGAGGCGTGGCTGGCACCTTTCCACGATTTGGGCGCCACTACGGTAACTATCCGAAACACGGGCGGTACTGACCACCTGGCGTTTGATGCCGTGGGACTGCCGGGCTTCCAGTTCATTCAGGATGAGATAGACTACGATACGCGCACCCACCACACCAACCAGGATTCCTACGACCGCCTGCAGGCCGACGACCTGCGCCAGGCAGCCACTATCGTGGCCTCGATGGTATACCACACCGCCATGCGCGACAAGAAACTGCCGCGCAAGCCGCTGCCAAAGCCGCGACAGACGTCTTAAGTATAACGGGCATAAAGAAAAGCCGAAGCGGCACAGCTGGAAGTATAACTCCTGGCTGTGCCGCTTCGGCTTTTCAGCTATAGTTAGGCGATTGAATGTCAATTTAAAAATAAAGCAGCAGCAGTTAAAATACCTAGCATCCTCATCCTCAATCACCTGCTAAATTCTTTTATCAAAATTAAACTAAATATATGAAACCTTAGATAAAGAAAAATCAAATACTGATAGAACTAACTCTTGAAAGGCATGGTTACACCTATACCTGCTGCAACACATGACACCCCAATGAGAGAATTCAAGAGTGCCACTGGCAAGACATACCTTACCATAAGCCACGACAAGAAGAATCGCTGGATCTACAACAACTGGACCGGCTACGTATCGACCGACAACGTGAAAGTGGGCAGTACCTCCTTCCTGGAAGTACTGCAGCAAACAGGTTGCGCTTTTACCTTGATCGATAACCGGGAATTGGTTGGCCCCTGGGACCAGTCGTTGGAGTGGATCAAGAATGAGTGGGTGCCGGCCGCCAAAAAGGTAGGGCTGCGGTTTTATGCTCATGTAGTGAACAAAGACACTTTCGCGGAGGCAGCAGCACTGCAGATGCAGGACTTTGTGAAAGGTGAGTTTGAGATGCGCGTGTTCTACAGTATGCCAGACGCACAGGAGTGGCTGCAACAGCAGATGAGTGTGCCCATATAAGGCCGAATCGATTCCTGCATTTCATCGCAAAACAGAATAAAATTCCCGCTATCTCAACTTCTCCCTCCCAATTGTCCGTACATTCGTTACATGAGCAAGAGTTTTAACATACCTGACAAGGTAATTTACGTGTGCACAGGCAGCAAATGCAAAAAGAAAGGCGGCAAGGATCTAAGCAAGCTTTTCAGGGGGATGATAAAGGAAATGGATATGAAGGGACAGGTGGAGGTCATTAAAACAGACTGTACTGACCGCTGCGATTTTGCCCCCGTGGTAAGCATGCAGCCCGACAATGCCTGGCTGCCCTACACCGACGAGCAAAAGGCAAAGCAGGCGTTCCAGGAGCACATCCTCAACAACACAGTGAAGTAGAAAGTATAAAAGAGTATAAAGCAAAGGGCCTCCGGAAATCATCCGGAGGCCCTTTGCTTTATACTTGCTGTAATTTAATCTTCGTAGGTATTCTCATACTTTATCTTCGGCACACGCTTGTCGATCTCGTAGCGTCCGGTTCCGTCTTCGCCAATCAGCTCGAACAGCTCCAGCGCACGGCGGGCCACATACTCCTCCTCTATCTGCTCCTTCAGGAACCACTGGATAAACGAGAACGTCACGTAGTCTTTCTCCTTCTGGCATCTGTCTGCGATGCGGTTAAACGATTGCGTCACGGCTATTTCCTGCTGCAGGGCCATTTCGAACACGTTACGGAAAGAATCATACTCTACCTGCACATCGCCTATAGCCGGAGAAACGGCACGGCCACCCATATCAGAAACGTACTTGAACAGGCGCAGCATGTGCTCCCGCTCCTCGTCAGACTGCTTTTTGAAGTAGCCGGCGCTAAAGTCGAAGCCATTGCGGTCGCACCAGCTGCTCATAGCCAGGTACATGGCCGATGCTTCGGCCTCCATCTTGATCTGCTCGTTCAGTGTTTGTTCTATTACCTCGGTAAGTGAGGTTCTAAGTCTTAGTAAGTCCTTCATGGTAATTCTTTTTGGTGATTTCGATCGCGCTGCTTTTAAAGAGGCGCTCCTTTTAGATACATCAAATTACGGCCTTTGGTTGTAGTATAGCAACACCGGGCACAAATTCGGAAGCAGTCTAAATAAAAAGAGCACAGCCGCTTAGCTGTGCTCTTTCAAGTATAAAGTTTTTCTAAATCTCTTTTTCTGCTACACTAACTCAGCATTCAAGCACTGGTGCAGCATGCTGTTCAACTCCATCATAAAGCGGGCCGAAGCGAGCAGTTCTTTCAGCGCGATCAGTTCTGTCAGGGTAAGCACAAAGCAGCGGTCGCAGCCGCAAACAGAAACGATCTCATAATCAGAGCAGCGGGCCGGGCTGTTTGCCATCGCCTGCAGGTCGATGCTATCCACCACACGCTTCAAGCGTAAAAAAGCCTCCACCTTCAATACCGTGGCATGGCCAGCAAATGATAAAATCAAACGGTTGCTGCGGTCGCACTGGTAAACGGCACCTGTCTCTGAAGTATAAATTTCTGCTGTTTGGATGGCTGTCTGCTTCATGTGGCGTATCTTAGCTGTAGTGGTTTAGACTACATTACAAAGCTAAGGACTATTTAGAATGAGTCCAAACAATTAGCAAAAGTTATTTAGAATTATTTTAGATAGACTACAAGTATGGAAAATCAAGCCTTGCAAAAAGTGGTTCTCGCCGATAAGTTCGACCAGATAAACGACCACTGGAACCCACGCATTGCCGGAGAACTGAACGGACAACAGGTAAAGCTGGCAAAATTCATGGGCCCGTTTGAGTGGCACCACCACGAGCACGAGGACGAGTTTTTTATGGTGGTAAAAGGCGAGTTTGAGATGCACCTGCGCGACAAAGTGATAACCCTTCTCCCGGGTGAGTTCCTGATCGTGCCGCGCGGCGTGGAGCACCGGCCGGTGGCCCATCAGGAAGCGGAAGTGCTGATGTTTGAGCCCGCCAGCACCGTTAACACAGGCAACCTGGAGCACAGCGAACGCACCCGAAAGGATTTGGAGCGGCTGTAGTTTTCGTTGTTTGTTAACCGTTGTTCGGGTAAGTATAGGCAGTTTTGGGTAGAGAGGCTGTAGAAGTTTGAGTTGTCTGCTGTGGAATTGTACCTTTGCGCCGGGGTAACCAATCCTAAACTTCCTCCTTTTTGTTATCCCGAGAGGATATTTTACGCCAGCATTACCTGTCATCTCGAATAAAATGAGAGACCTATCTGGGATTCTGAAAAGATCTCTCCTACCGTCGAGATGACAATTGTGCTGATGATAGTTGTGCTGACGACATTGCACTATAGCCATTCAGCATCTATCACTATATACTTTCCTACTAAGCAGCGAAAAACGAGCAACAAATGACGAGCAATGAACTTACGCCTGCTTCACCTTCGGGGCTTTGGTGAGGATGGTTTTGAGGTGCAGGCGCACCAGGTCGCCCATGTTCTGGCATTTCAGGAACTCATCCTGCTTGTGGTGCTTTGCCAGTTCCTGCTTTAGCTGCTCTATCTTTTCGGGTGTGGAGATAACGTCGTTGCGCATGCAGTCGATGAGGTCTTTGAGGCGGTAGCGGGCGGCGCGCAGGCGGCGGAACATCAGGGTGCGCTCTTCGTTCTGGTACTGCTTCACCACATCCGGCTTCAGCAGTTGCAGCACCAGTTCCACAATTACGTTGTTGTCTTTAAAGAACTGGGGCAGGTACATTGTTTTTTTGCCCTCATACGTCTGCTGGTCAAAGTCAATGGGCCGCACCCGGTACTGCTCATCCTCAAAATCCGGCGTAATATCTACCACATAGTTATAAGCACGCATATCGCCAAGCAGGCGCACAAAGCAGCGCTCGTTAAACTTAACAAACTCCTTTGCCAGGCGCACCTTGTTGGTGGTGGGCCTTTCCACAAAATCCTTAATAAACACATCCCCCGGAATGCCCGCAATGTGCTCTTCAATCAGCGAGTCGCCATCTACCAGGTAGTTGATACGGCTTGGCGAAAGAATGTGCTCCAGTTCCAGCCCATAAATGCGGGAGGCATCGGCGCGCTTCACGTAAAAGTAATCGTAGTTGTCGTTTAGCTGGTTCATGATCTGCACCCGGAACGGGTTGGAGTTGCCGAAGGTGCAGTAATCGATGCGCGACACGTAGAGGTGCTCCATCACTGTCATATCGCCGTCTGTTTTCAGCAGGGCATAGATCATAGTGAGCCCCTCTTTCAGCTCCTGCTGCATGTGCTGATCGTATATCACCGACTCCCACAGCGTATCATTGCTCTTCTTGTCGAAGTATGGGTAGGAATCAGAGTAGTGCAGCAGGTCCTCGTACAGCACCGGCAATTTGGTTTCGCGGTCGTAGTAGTGCAGGTACTTGCGCAACCGCTCCTGCACCGGGTAAAACAGCTTCTTTTTGGAGATGTACACTTATATAATTATGAATTAAAAATTATGAATGGCTGGTATTCTATACGGTTACTGAACATAGGGCACCTCCTACAATTTCCGCTTTTTAATTCATAATTAATAATTCCTCATTCACAATTGAAAGAAACTAACTTTCCAACAGGTTATTCTGGTTGAGCACCTGCAGCACGTCGTTTTTGTAGAAGCGGCCGATGGGAATTTCGGATTTCCCGATGTCTACGGCGGTGGCAGAGAAAGCCTGAATCTTATCGAGGGCGACGATAAAGGAGCGGTGGATGCGCAGGAACTTGTCAGTTGGCAGCTTCTCCTCCAGGAAAGATATTTTCTGGTACGAGATAATCTCCTTTGTCTCTGTCTTCACCCGAATGTAATCCTTCAGGCTCTCGATGTACAGAACATCAGAGAGCATCACCTTCACCATTTTCTTGTCTGATTTAAGGTAGATGAAGGCCTCTGCATAAGTTGCCGGCACAGCAGCGGGGGCCACAGGCGCAGCCTGCAAACCGGACTGCACAGGCTCAGGCGCCGACACTTTGGACACCGCTTTCAGGAAGCGCTCGAAGGCAATGGGCTTGAGCAGGTAATCTACCACATTCAATTCAAATCCCTCAACGGCATAATCGCGGTAGGCGGTGGTAAAGATTACCTTTGGCGGGTGCGCCAGCGACTTAAGAAAATCTATCCCGGTCAGTTTGGGCATCTGGATATCGAGGAACATCAGATCGATGTGCTCACTCTGCAGGCAGCTATAGGCCTCCACGGCGTTGTCGCAGCGGCACACCAGTTCCAGCGTATCCAGCCGCTGAATAAACGTCTCCAGCACATCCAGTGCCAGGGGCTCATCATCCACGATCATACAGCGTAATTTCATAGTTTTGTTTAGATGTTAGACGCTAGATATTAGCTTATAGATTTTCAGTTAATGTGGAACCCACCCCTGCCCCTCCAGGGAGGGGAATTTTCAACTTTAGTAAAGTAAGCCCCCTTGCGCAGGTTATCAAGTATGTTTCTTCCTGGTTCCCAGGTTGGCCACGAGATAGGCTCCTTTTAACTAACAAGTGCAATTGCTGAAATACTAATGCAGATGTAAAATCTCTCACCCTGGCCCTCTCCCCAAGGGGCAAGAGATTTTTTTATACTTCTTTTACGCAAACATGATGCTCAACCTGGCGGAGTAGCTGTCCGGCTCGTCTTCTATCTCTAGTTCGTAGCGCTCCTCGTAGAGCAATTCCAGGCGGCGCTGCAGGTTTTTCAGGCCAATACCCGATGCCATGTCGCGGGAACATTTACTTGCTTTATCGCCGCATTTGCAGTTCTCCACCAGCAGCACCAGCTCCTCTTCCGTCACGCGCACATCTATCCGGATCCAGGCATTTTTGGTTTCGGTACTTACGCCGTGCTTAAAGGCGTTCTCCACGAACGGCAGCAACAGCATGGGCGCCACCTGCCGTCCGGCTATACTTCCGGTGGCCGAGAACTGCACGTCTACCCGATCGCCATAGCGCACCTGCTCCAGCGCAATATAGTTTTTGATGTAGTTCAGCTCCTTTTCCAGCGGCACCATGGCCGCGTTGGCTTCGTAGAGCATGTAATCCATCAGCCCTGACAGCTTCAGCACCACCTCCGGCGCATTGTCCGATTTCTTGAGTGTGAGCGAGTACAGGCTGTTGAGCGTGTTGAACAGAAAATGCGGGTGGATCTGGGCTTTCAGAAACTGAAGTTCCGCCTCCAGCTTGTCCTGCGTCAGGTTACGTGCCGACTGCTGGTGGCTGTACCAGTTCTTGAGCAGGGCAATCACCGCCGAAATGGCCACCACATAACTCACGTTCATCATGTTCTTGATAAAGCGGTACAGGTTCAGGTTGTCCTCCGTGCAGGTAGCCGAGCAGAAAAGCGGGTGAATCAGGAAAGGCATCAGCACAAATTGCATCACCGCCCCAATCGCCACTAAGAGCAGCAGCAGGTACACAAAAAACTCGAGGTAGCGTTTCTGGAGCAGGTAGCGCGGCAACAGGTAGTACATGTTAAAGTATACCAAGCCCATTTTAAAAGGCAACTCCACCAACTCCACCATAAAGGCATAGTAATAGTCGTCTATATAGCTGCCGTACAGCAGGCCGAAGAACACCACATACACCGACCAGAAAACCAGGTGCAGCAGCATACGGTTCTGAGTAACGCTGCGCAGTGTGGGCAGGCTCCAGGTGGTGCCGGTGTCAAGGGTGTTAGCGGTGCTCAGCTTTATCTCCATACTACAAAGGTAATTGTTCCGGTGCAGGTAGCCATTGTGCTGCGCTTAGTTTTAGACGGTTAGCCTTGTGCTTTGCCCAGGCTACAGCCTATACCTGCCCAACAGCGCCAGCCGTCGAAGGGTTTATACTTAAAGGTATGCAAGTGGCACAGATAACAGGTTGACGAAACTGCTCCTTTCCGCTGTTATAGTTAAAATACCAACAGGCGTTGATCGTAAAGCTCAAAACGCAACTATACAGATGCAACAGTACCTCGTGAGGAAATAATTTTCGCTTCTATTGCATTATATCCTTACAATCTGCAACTCACCCATCTTATTTAGAACCTCTTATTAAAACCAAAACAGCATTAACCCTATTACACAATGTTACTTTTTGCCATAAATATTCTCACATACTATGCCTTTAATACAATTAAAGACGCTTCAGATAAAAAAGTCATCTTAGCCAACTTTGAAATGTTACTTTCTGCTGAATACATTCTTTTATATTGTAATATTTCTTATAAATATTTGAATATGAAAAAAAATAAATATCAAACTCGGAGCTGCACTATGTGCTGCGGCGTTAATTTTCACGGGATGTGAAAAGGAAACGTTAGATCTTATGCCTACAGATAGTAATGAATCAAACACTGTTAACCACTCAAGTAGAGCTCAGGATGCCAAAATGGAAAGCTTCGCTAAAAGCTTAGCTCGTTCCCTTGAAAACGAAGCGGTAAGGAAATTCATCAAAACTGAAGCAAATAAAAAATTTGATGGAGACTTCGAGTTCCTTTACAAAGAATCCAGTAAAGCCTTGATAGCTAATGAAAAATTTGAAAACTTACTAGCTAAAGAACATAAAGCAATTAATCAACTTAGCAAAGATGCCGATGGAGTAGAATTTTTACATAACATTTCTAATGAGATACCACTTCTAAATATTGCAGTTCCTGCAAATATAGAAGAATGGAATACAGAAGAATATACACCACTTGTCGCTGTGATTCCTAGTAATTTTAATGATCAAACAGCAGGAACAATAAAAGCATATGATGCTAAAGGCACGGTTACTCTATTATCTATTAAAGACAAGCCAAACGTACCTGTTATAGTTGTTGGTCGAAATGAAAGGGTAGAATACAATAGCATCAATCAAACGTATTCACAAAAAAGCTATGCGGGCACCTCAGGCAAAGCAACAAATTACATACTACCCGATGATCCATATAGTGGCGGCGGTGGCGGTGGAACCACTACGAATTATTGTAGACAGAACTTAAAAACTGATTATATAACTGGCATATATTTTAGTGACTTGAGCTACTATGAAGCTTGGGCACTAGGTCAACCCGAAATAGTTTATCAGGTTAAGAATCCAAACAATGATTCTTTTTGGGCAATGGGTAATGTGAATGACAACAGAAGTGATTTTGACTATTGGTATAACATGAATGCAAATTCTAATTATTGGGACACTAATACTATGCCTAACACTGCCAGCTATTTCTGGTTCGAAGATGATGGAGGCTTTGAAACAGAACATAATGTTAGTGTAACATTCAAGTTATTTGGACAATCAGTAACTAAAAGTGTTAAATTCAAAATCAAAAATGATGATGATGTCATGGGCCACTTAGCTGTAGTAGTTGGTACTTGCCCATCGGGAGAATCTTATACTATGGGTGGAGGCGACGGCACGTTTAAATTTAAACTTGTGAGTAAATAAACTTCATAAAACTTGTATCTTGAAGTAGGTACTAATCCTTTTCAAGATACAAGTTTTATGAAGCAATATTAACACAATATAAATATCAGGCCATATAATTAAATATATCCTGATGATTTTTTTATTTAATGATTCCAAATATTTCAAAATGAAACAAATTTACACCCTACTGCTGCTAATAGCCGCGGCAGCCACCACCGCCTGTGACAAAGATCAGAAAACGCTGAACCAGTTGGATGGCACCTGGCAGGTTAAAGAGGTAACACACCTGAAGCAGGACACCACCAAACTCCCTTCCTCCGGCACCATCACCCTCACAAAGTGCAATCTGGATGATGCCGCCAAATCATGCCCCGGCACCTTTACCTTTAACAGCCAACCGAGTAAAGAATTGGTTTATTCCGTCATGGACAAAGGCAAAACAATCAACTTCACCGCCGCAGGCTCGCACGAAGGCTTTATGTATATGCTGTATGGCCCCTGGAAAGTTGTACAACAAACCGACGACAGGCTGGAATTGGAAGGGGAAGCGGCCTTGTCAGTGTTCAATGCCGCTACGCGCACACCCAAAAGAGTGGATGTGCGCATGGTACTGGAGCGGTAAACAAAACCAGTGCGTTATTTATACTTTGCAGTTCTGCTACTGACCTTAACAGGCAGCAGCTATGCAGCGTTGGCGCAGGCGCCCGCAGCACGGGTAACGGTGAGCGGCTTTGTACAGGATGCACGCTCAGGCGAACGCCTGGCCGGCGCAGTGGTTTCGGACGGAATCACCGGCACAACCACCAATACCTATGGCTTTTACAGTTTGCGCGTAACTGGCAGTAACCTGCAGTTGCAGGTACGTTATCTGGGATATGCCCCGCTTATACTACCGGCAGGCTCTCTGACCCGCGATACCCTAATCACACTGCAGTTGCTGCCACTGGCCAACCAGCTACAGGAGGTAACGGTAGCAGCCGAGAAAGTGACCGACCTGCAGCAGGCCAACCGCCTCTCGATGCGGAGTGCTGAACTAAAGCAGCTCCCGCGCCTGATGGGCGAGGCCGATGCCGTGAAAGCCCTGCAGCTGATGCCCGGGGTACAGGCTGGGCGCGAGGGCTCTTCGGACATGCATGTGCGTGGCGGCGGTCCCGATCAAAACCTGATCCTGCTCGATGGGGTGCCGGTGTACAATGTGTCGCACCTGCTGGGCATGTTTGCGGTTTTTAACCCGGATGCCATTAAAAACGTGGACCTGATTAAAGGCGGCTTTCCGGCGCCTTACGGGGGAAGGCTGTCTTCGGTGGTGGATGTGCAGTTGAAAGAGGGAAACAACCAGCGGTTCGCCGCCGAGGGTGCCGTGGGCATCGTCTCTTCCAAACTGCTGCTGGAGGGCCCGGTCAAAAACGAGAAAACAGCCTTTCTGATCGCCGCGCGGCGCACCTATCTTGATGCGTTCACAGCAGCCGCTGCAGCCATAAGCGGCGAGAAAGTCAGCAACTACAACTTTTACGACCTTAATGCCAAAATCAACCACACCTTCTCCCCGACTGACCGGGTATACCTTAGTGTGTATGGCGGCCAGGACAGGTTTTCGGACAAAGATGAGTTTTCAGGCACCGGTTATAAAGAGGAGCAGCAATTCAGGATGCGATGGGGCAATGCGACAGGCGCCCTGCGCTGGAACCACGTGTTCGGGCCCAGGCTGTTCAGCAACCTCACCCTAACGCACAGCCGCTACAGCTTTGCGCAGGATGCAGCGTTTCAGCTAGTCCGTCAAGAAGTAAAGACGCAACGGCAGACAGACTACAGCTCAAGTATAAAAGACTGGGGCGCTAAGGCTGACTTTGACTTGGCAGCCAGTGCACGGCACAGCATTCGGTTCGGGGGCAGCTATACGTACCATAACTTCAACCCCGAGGCCAGCACCCTGCGCACCGACACCCTTACCCTTACCTCAAGCTCCTTTTCTACCATTCGGGCGCATGAGTTTTATACTTATGCCGATGACCGCCTGCAGCTAAGCGAGCGCCTGCAGGCTATTGTGGGGCTGCACTTTTCGGGTTTTGCCGTGAACGGCGCCTTTTATACTTCACTGCAGCCACGTTTGAGCCTGGGTTATACTTCGGCGAAAGGTATAAGCCTGCGCGCATCTTACGCCACCATGGCCCAGTACCTGCACCTGCTTAGCAACACCTCCACAGGCACCCCCACCGACATCTGGGTGCCAGCCACCGATAAAGTAAAACCGCAGCGCTCGTGGCAGGCTACCTTAGGGGCTGCCGCCTCACTGGCGCAGGATAAACTGGAGCTTACATCAGACCTGTATTACAAGGAGATGCAGGACGTGGCGGAGTTCCGGAACGGGGGTGACTTTATAGGCGACTTTCTGCGGAGCGGACCACAGACCAATTTCTCTAACTTCGTGGCCCCTCCGTACGAAACCCGCATTGCAAGCGGCAAAGGCTGGAGCTACGGCTGGGAAACCATGTTGCGCAAACGCCAGGGCAGAACCACCGGCTGGCTTGGCTATACATTATCCTGGTCGTGGCGGCAGCTGGACAGCGTAAACTTTAACCGAAAGTACCCCTATACTTACGACAGCCGCCATAGTATAGCGTTCGTCGCCAACCACCAGTTTGATGAGAGGTGGAGCTTGGGAGGCAGTTGGGTATACCGCACCGGCTTTGCCACCACCCTGCCACTGGTCCGGTACAAAGCCTACCAGGAGCCGTCGGCGCAGCGCCCGGGAGTAGATGCGCCCTTCGTGGAGACAGTGGACTATCTGGGGGAGCGCAACAACTACCGGATGCCCGCTTACCACCGCCTCGACCTTAGCCTGACGCACACGAAAAAGAAAAAATGGGGAGAACGCAGCTGGAATGTATCCGTGTACAACGCCTACAACCGCAGGAACCCTTATTACCTGTACCTCAGCAGCACCAGTTCCAGCATAAGCTCTCCGCGCCGGCTCTTCAAGAAATCGTTGTTCCCGGTGCTGCCCTCTGTAAGTTATGGTTTTAAGTTTTAGGATGATGCTGATGAGAAAGACCCTGCTACTGCTTTGCCTGCCCCTGCTGCTCTGGAATTGCACCGACGTGGTGGAACTCGACCTGCCCGAGCAGGAGCCGCTGCTGGTGGTAAACAGCCTGTTTACGCCCGACAGCGCCTGGACTGTGGATGTCAGCGCCAGCCAGAACGCCCTCTCCACTGAGCCGTATGAGCAGGTGCAGCACGCTACGGTAGCAGTATACCAGGGCAACAAGCTTCTGTTCAACATGGACCATGCAGGAAACGGCAAGTATAAAGCGGCGGATGTGCTCCCGCAGGCGATGGAACATTATACGCTAAAAGTCACGGCTCCTGGTTTTCCGGCCTGTGAGGCTACCGGCTTTGCCCCTGCTCTGCCTGCAATAAGTTCCCTGAGAGTGACCAGGGCTTCTGCACCCAAAGACCCAAATATGCCTGAGGCAGAAGTAACCTTTATACTAACCGATGCGCCTAATGTTCAGAACTATTACTACATCAGCGCATACTTTCCGGACACGGCCCATACCGGCGAGGCGTATAAGTTTTACCTTAACCTGGACATGCAGGCTCCTTTTGAAGAGGAGTTCACCATGGGCGCGCTCTATTTCTTCAGCGACAAACTGATAGACGGTAAAGCCACTACACTGAAGCTGCGCTACGAACTACCGCAAAAAGGAACTCCCCTCTACCTGAACATCGCCCAAATCAGCCCAGACTATTACCTGTATGCTCAAACCTTAGCCAGGTATTCGGTAGATAACTTCATGACAACGCCGGGTCCGGTGCACAACAACATTAAAAACGGCTTGGGGATTTTCGCAGGTTACAATACCACCACCTACCTTATTCAATACTAATCCATAGTATAAATCCGCAGGAAGTCATACCTGAAAGAGGCAAGTATAACTTGTAACCCAGATGTGTGCCTGTGTATACCCTCGCTGCCGTTGGCCTGATTTCTACAGGCTAACGGCAGCCTTTTGTGCCGCTCCTATCCTCGCCATATAAGCCCGCACGTCGGCTGTTCGTCGGTAAAATCCGCGTGGCCCGCGCCCTTCGTACAAACATTGCATGGCTATGGCTACTACTCCAGGGGGTTGGTCTAAAAGCCCAAACGCGTGTTTATAAAGTAGTTATACTTGTACTGTTCTGGCGCACCAGTCACGCGCAGCACACCGACCGATTATCCACCACAAAAAATAAAACTATGAAAAAATCTATCACATTCCTTTTGGCAGCGGTGCTGCTGATAGGAGCAGCTCCTGCCACTCAGGCACAGGAAAACAACACTCTCACCACCAAAGAGGCAAACCAGTTGCTTCAGCGCATTGTGGGCAATTGGCAGGTAAACCGGTATGTAAGTGAGCCGGTTTCCTACGCCCTCACCGAGTTTAGGGGGAACGCCAACTGCAAGAAGGGCGCGAACTCTGAGTTTGTGCACGAAACCTCGCATGTAAGGCAACAGGACGGCAGTACCCTTACAACGGAGGGCTTCTTACGCTATGCAGCGGCTAAAAACCGCTTTGAGTTTGTGGAGCTTAACAAAAAAGGCAAAGAGGTTGTCCTGATGGTGGGCAACTGGTCGCCGGCTTATAATACGCTGGTACTGCGCCCGGTAATGAAAAACGGCCAATGGGACAAGAAAACAGACCCAAACATGCAGTGCCTGTACGTGTTCCGCAACGACGGCTCTTTCATGAAGATCGTGCGCACGTATGACACCGGAGTCAACTCCTACAGAGTAATCTCCCAAGATCATTATGCTTCCCGGGATATAGCAAAGTCGTAGCAAAGCGCATTCCTTGCAGCAGGAGCACAGGGCATGGATTCCATAGGAAACCGCGCCCTGTGCTCCTGCTTTTTGCTGCCCCTGCTACAGCAGCTCTTTGGCAGGGTCCCAGAACAGCTGGTCAAAATCCACCACCTTATCGTTCTGCACACGAACGCCCTCCTGCTCCAGCCGCTCCTGCATGGCGCTGGGCACATCGAAATGCTGCTTGCCCGTGAGCAGGCCAAGCCTGTTTACCACCCGGTGTGTGGGAATCTGGGAAGCCGAGAAAGGGTGCGCGGCAATCAGCGCCCACCCTACCATGCGCGCCGAGCCCTTGGAACCCAGGTAGCTGGCAATGGCCCCGTAGGAGGAAACACGCCCTCTCGGTATAAGCCGCACGACCTGGTACACATCCTCAAAAAAATTCCTCTTGTCTGGTTTTTCCTTCATAAAATAAAAATCGGAGACTTTTAAACCTTTAAAAAGGTTGTCTGTCTAAACATTGCACCTGTTTGTAGAGATTCACTACGTTATTTTTTTAAATAGTGGATAAGGCCGTAATTTTAAAGCTGCCGCAACAGGAACCGAAGAAACACCGCGTTAATTTTACTTATACCATTGCGCACACTATTTATACTTGTGTTTAAACATTCATGAACAAAACCGTTAAACCCATCCTGATACTGATAGCCATTGCGGTTGTCGCCTACCTGCTTGTAAGTAAAGTATTTTCCGGGACAGAAGAGCAAAAAACTGAGGCTAAGGGCGGCGGCGGACCTATGGCGCAGAAAGTAGCCGTAGACGTGTTTGTGGTATCGCCTTCGGCGTACCAGAACAAGATCACCTCTACCGGTACGGTTTTGCCAAACGAGGATGTGGAACTCCGCAGCGAGATTACCGGCCGCGTTACCAACATCAATTTTGAGGAGGGCGCGCGCGTGAAGAAAGGCCAGCTGCTGCTAACGGTAAACGATGCTGAGATGCGTGCCCAACTGCAGAAACTGCAATCCAACCAGAAACTGTACAGCGACATGGAGGCACGCCAGCGCACCTTGCTCGAGAAGGAGTACATCAGCGCGCAGGAGTACGACCAGGTAAGCAACCAACTGGCCACCGCCACCGCCGACATACAGGCCCTGAAAGCCACGTTGGCAAAGGCATACATTCGCGCTCCTTTTGATGGCGTAATCGGTTTGCGCCAGGTAAGTGAGGGCAGCTATGTTACAGCCAGCACCCCGATTGCCCGTGTGGTGGATATAAGCCCGGTTAAAATAGAGTTTTCGGTGCCCGGCCGCTACAGCCAGATGGTGAAAGAGGGCGATGAGATTACCTTTACCTCCGAGGGCAGTGCCGAGCGATACAAGGCCAGAATTTACGCCATACAACCTAACATAGACCCCACCACCCGCACCATGCAGGTGCGCGCCCTCTACGAAAACAAAGACGAGTCCATGAAGCCGGGAGGTTTCGTGCGGGTAGAACTGCCCCTGAAGGAAATGGAAGAAGCCATACTGATTCCAACAGAAGCCATCATCCCTGAGGCCTCAGGGCAGAAAGTGTTTTTAGCCAGAAGCGGCAAGGCTGTTCCTACTATGGTGAAGATTGGCCAGCGCTCCGAAACCCTTATTCAGATTCTGGAAGGCATTGCGCCAGGAGACACCATTATCCGCTCCGGTATTTTGCAGGTGCGCCCGGGCTCTGAGCTTAACATCCGGCAAGTAACAGAAACAGGCAAGTAGCGCATGTAGAAGCCAGGGGGTAGTGCGTTAATGGGGCGGTAAGCATCCGCTCCTGCACATAACAAGCCGCTCTACCTGAATTTCTACCTGGCGGGCACAGAAAAACCACAGGAAGGCGAAGTATAAAACGCCTTCTTCCGGAACAAACCTGCGGGTTTGGTGATACCCTGAAGCTGCAGTATTACTCTATAGCAAGTATAAATCTTTATGGCAAGCTTATCCAATATTAGTATAAAACGCCCGGTACTGGCCATCGTGATGAGCATCACGATCATGGTGTTCGGGTTTATTGGCATTACGTACCTGGGCGTGCGCGAGTACCCAAGCGTAGACCCGCCGATCATCAACGTGCGGACTTCCTACACAGGCGCTAACGCCGAGACGATAGAGTCTGAGATTACCGAGCCGCTGGAGGAGTCCATTAACGGTATTGCCGGCATCAGAACCCTTACCTCCAGCAGCAGCGAGGGAAGCAGCAACATTACAGTGGAGTTTAACCTGAACGTGGACCTGGAGACAGCCGCCAACGACGTGCGCGACCGTGTGGCGCGTGCGCAGCGCCGCCTGCCCGAAGATGCCGAGCCGCCCACTGTATCGAAAGCGGATGCCGACGCCAACCCCATCATCATGCTGGGTGTTAAAAGCGAAACCCGTTCGCTGCTGGAGCTTTCCGACATCGGCCTGAATGTGTTTAAGGAGCAGCTGCAAACCATACCAGGCGTAAGTGAAATTATGATCTGGGGAGACAAGCGCTACTCCATGCGCCTCTGGATGGACCCCGACAAACTGGCTGCCCTGCAGGTAACACCCCTGGAGGTACAGAATGCCCTTGTTCGCCAGAACGTGGAACTGCCGTCGGGAAGTATTGAGGGTGCCTCCACAGAGCTTTCCGTACGCACCATGGGCCGCATCTCCACCGTGGAGGACTTTAACAACCTGGTAGTCCGGCAGGATGACACCCGCCTGATCCGCTTCCAAGACATTGGCTATGCGCAACTTGCCCCAGAAAACGAGAAAACCGTATTGCGCTACAATGGTGTGCCGATGATTGGTGTCGTGCTTGTGCCGCAGCCAGGCTCCAATCAAATCGAGATCGCGGATGAGTTCTACAAACGCCTGGAACACATTAAAAAAGACATTCCGGAAGATCTGGAGCTTATCATCGGCTTCGACAACTCTCAGTATATCAGGGCCTCTATTTCTGAGGTAGAAGAAACCATCTACGTGGCGCTGGGGCTGGTAGTAATTATCATCTTCCTGTTCCTGCGCGACTGGCGCTCCACCCTTATTCCCGTGGTGGCCATACCAGTGTCGCTCATCGGTTCCTTCTTCATCATGTACGTAATGGATTTCTCCATCAACGTGCTTACGCTGCTGGCCGTGGTGCTGGCCATTGGCCTGGTGGTGGACGATGCCATTGTGATGCTGGAGAACATTTATGCCCGGATAGAAAAAGGGGAAGACCCCAGAAGCGCCGCCAAGAAAGGCTCCTCTGAAATATATTTTGCCATTATCTCCACCACGGTTGCGCTGGCAGCCGTGTTTATGCCTGTTGCTTTCCTGGAGGATACCACCGGTCGCCTTTTCCGGGAGTTTGGCATTGTGATAGCCGGTTCGGTTATTATCTCCTCCTTTGTATCGCTTACCCTGACGCCGATGATGTCGTCGCGCATTCTGAAGCACCGGGAGCGCCCAAACTGGTTTTACAGAAAGACAGAGCCCTTCTTTACTTCCCTTACCGACGGTTACCGCAGCAGCCTTGAAAGCTTTATGAAAGTGCGCTGGGTTGCCTTTGTACTGGTTATTCTTTCGGCAGGAGCCATCTGGTGGCAGATTTCTACCCTGCAGTCGGAGCTAACGCCAGACGAGGACAGAAGCGGCCTCCGGATTAACGCCACCGGCCCTGAGGGTGCCTCTTACGAGTTCATGGACAAGTACATGAATGAGCTGACAGCCCTGGTAAACGATTCGGTGCAGGGCATTGCAAGTATAACCTCGCTAACGCGAAACTCTAACTCAGGCTTCATTCGCCTGCGCCTGGTTGACCCTGACAAGCGGGAGAAATCTCAGCAGCAAATTGTGGATGAGTTACCGGCACTCCTGAACCAGATACCCGGCGCCCGTGCTTTTGCCTCAGGCGACAAAGGCCTTGGCGGCGGTCGTGGTTCCGGGCAGCCGGTGCAGTTTGTGGTGCAGTCGCAGAGTATGGAAAAGCTGCGTGAGGTGATTCCTCCTTTCCTGGAGGCGGCGCAGGCGGACCCTACCTTCCAGTTTGTGGATGTCAATTTGAAATTTAACAAGCCGGAGCTACGCGTAGAGATCCTTCGGGAAAAAGCGCAGTCGTTGGGTGTGAGCGTGCGTGACATTGCCCAAACCATGCAGCTTGGCCTTAGCGGGCAGCGCTTCGGCTATTTTGTAAAAGGCGGCAAGCAGTACCAGATCCTGGGCCAGGTAAGCCGCGAGAACCGCAGCGAGCCATTGGACTTGCGCAGCCTGTACGTGAAGAGCAGCTCTGGAGAACTGATACAGCTGGATAACCTGATCGAGTTGTCCGAAGAAAGCGCCTCACCGCAAGTATACCGCTTCAACCGATTCGCCTCGGCTACCTTCAGTGCCTCTTTGGCCAAAGGAAAAACGATTGGCGACGGTGTGGAAGCGATGGATGCCATTGCCGACCAGGTACTGGACGAAACGTATCAAACCTCTTTGACTGGCCAATCCAGGGATTTCTCTGAAAGCTCCGGCAGCTTGCTCTTCGCTTTCCTGCTGGCCCTTGGGCTGATTTACCTGGCACTGTCAGCACAATTCGAAAGCTTCCGCGACCCTGTTATCATCATGTTTACGGTGCCACTTGCACTGGCTGGAGCACTTGTCAGCCTGTGGTACTTCGACGAAACGATGAACATCTTCAGCCAGATAGGTATGATTATGCTCGTGGGTC
The DNA here is from genome assembly GCF_001611675.1 of Pontibacter akesuensis. NCBI lineage: Bacteria > Pseudomonadati > Bacteroidota > Cytophagia > Cytophagales > Hymenobacteraceae > Pontibacter > Pontibacter akesuensis. The sequence continues at coordinate 956,801 of NZ_CP014766.1, forward strand.
TGGTAACTAAAAACGGTATCCTGCTGGTAGAATTTGCCAACCAGCGGAAAGAAGAGGGCCTCACGAAGCTGGATGCCGCCGTAGACTCCGCCGTTTCGCGTTTCCGCCCGATCCTGATGACGTCGCTCTCCACCATACTTGGCACGCTGCCGATTGCCCTCGCCTTGGGTGCAGGTTCTGAGAGCCGCGCTTCCATGGGTATCGCTGTGGTGGGCGGCTTGATTTTCGCCACAGGCCTGACGTTGTATGTTATTCCGGCTGTATACTCTTACTTCTCATCAAACAGGGCTACCCGCGTGGAGGACACAGAGGAGGAAATGAAACCAAAAACCGCCGTGAAGGCATAATCATCAAAGCTAAATACTACCGCGCCGACGCATGTTTAAGTTTAAGAAAGCCGCTATACTTGTTTTTTCTGTTGTACTGCTGTTGCCTCACCTGGCCCAGAGCCAGGACCTGTTAACCCTGGAGGAGGCCATTCGCATCGCATTACAGCACAATTATGATATCCGTATTGCCGACACTCAGGACGAGATAGCCTCTAATAACGCGACCCGCGGCAATGCCGGTTTTTACCCAACCATTACCGGCAGGGCTGGCCGTGATTTCTCCGACAATAAAACACGCAACCAGTTTGAGAATGAGCCAGCGCGCGAAATCGACAACCTGAGAAACAACAGCACAAACGCCAGTGTGCAGTTGGCCTGGACGGTGTTTGACGGAGGACGGATGTTTATTGCCCATAACAGGCTGCTGGCGCTCGAGAAGTCTGGACAGCTTTTGACAAAGGCCACCGTGGAGAACACCGTGGCAGACATCTCAGATGCCTACTACGAAGTAGTGCGACAGGCGCGCCTGATTGATGCACTGGAGGAAGCCATTGAAATATCGCAGCAGCGTGTAACCATTACGCAGGAGCAGGTAAACGTGGGTGTGAGCGCAAAAGTGGAAGTGCTGAGGGCCCAGGTTGATTTAAACGCCGACCAATCGGAGCTGCTGCGACAGCAGGAAGCGCTGCAGAACGCCAAGATAAACCTGAACCAGCTTCTCGGACGAAACCCAACCATCGGCTTTGTATCCACCGATACCATTATAGTAGACAAGCAACTGGAGTACCAGGTGGCAAATGCAAACCTGATTGAGGCAAACCCGAGCTTGCAGCGCCTGCAACTCGAGCGCGACATTGCTCAGTTCGATTTACGGGCTGCCCGTGCGCTGCGCCTGCCTACGATTGGGGTTACAGGCGGTTATGGCTACAACCAGTCGTTGCAGGACCCTGTAATTTTTGGTAACACCGTGGGAACAAACGAGAGCCAGCGCCAAGGCTTTAACTACGGCCTTTCCTTGTCGCTGCCCATCTTTAACGGCTTTAACATCAACCGCCAGGTGCAGAACTCACGCATCGGCATCGAAACAACACAGCTGCAGTATGCGCAGGAGCAGAACAGGCTGGAGTCGGAGCTGGCACGTGCCTACAGCCAGTATACCAACCGCCTAAAGCTGCTGGCGCTGGAAGAAGCCAACCTGAAGCTGGCCGACGAGAACGCCAACATCGCGCTGGAGCGCTACCGCCTGGGTTTGCTTACTGCCATCGAACTGCGTGAGGCCCAGCGAAACCAACTCATCGCCACCAATCGCCTGATCAACATCCAGTACGAGGCGAAAGCCGCCGAGGTAGAGATTAAACGCCTGACCAGCGAACTGCTGCAGTAAAACCGACCGTAGCGGGCTTCGTATGAAGTATAGCATTTTAAAAGTATAGCCATGGCTATACTTTTTCTTTTTTAAGGCTATCTTAGTACCACTTGGTTTACCCTATGGAGCTAGCGCTTTTCCAGATTTTAGGTATTTCCCTGGGCCTTGGCCTGCTGGTTGGGCTGCAGCGGCAGCACGACCAGTCAGAACTGGCGGGCATACGCACGTTCCCGATCATCACCATGTTCGGCACCATCTGCGCGTTGCTGGCCCAGAACTTTGGCGGATGGATTATTGCCATGGGCCTGGTGAGCCTGGCCGGATTGGTGGTTGTGGCCAACCTCATGAAGCTCAGGCAGCCGCCGTTTGACGTTGGCCTGACCACAGAGGCTGCCGCCCTGCTGATGTTTGCAGTAGGTGCCTACCTGGTGCCCGGCAGCAGTACCGTGGCAGTGGCTGTGGGCGTTTTAGTGGCCGTTCTCCTGCACCTGAAGGAGTACCTGCACCGCATCGTCTCCAAAATAGGGAGCAAAGACCTGAAGGGCATCATGCAGCTGGCGGTCATCTCGCTGGTCATCCTTCCTATACTTCCAAACGAAACCTACGGACCTTACGGCGTCTTAAACCCGCACAACATCTGGCTCATGGTGGTGCTGATCACGGGTATAGGCCTGCTCGGGTACTTTGCCTACAAAGTACTGGGGCAGAAAGCCGGGACGCTGCTAGGAGGTGTGCTGGGTGGCCTTATTTCAAGTACAGCCACTACCGTGAGCTACGCCCGCCGCACGAAATCCTCCCACACCGGTAGCACCCTTGCGGCGATCGTAATCTTCATCGCCTCGGCTGTCTCGTTTATTCGCATAATTACTGAGGTGGCCGTGGTGGCTCCGGAAACGCTTGCTACTGTGGCGCCGCCCCTGGCTGCCGTGTTGCTGCTGATGCTGGTTTTAGGAGGTGGCCTATACTTCTTTAAAGACGACGGTGAAAGCCAGATGCCCGAGCAGGGCAACCCGGCGCAGCTGAAGACGGCCTTTGTTTTCGGGGCAATTTACGCCATGGTTATACTTGCCACGGCCTTTGCGCGGGACCAGCTGGGCAGCAGTGGCCTGTACATTGTGGCTGTTATCTCAGGCTTAACGGATGTAGATGCCATTACGCTGTCCACTTCCCGCCTGATGACCACCGGTGATCTGACACATAGCAGCGGCTGGCGCGTTATCCTGGTTGCAGCGCTTTCTAACCTGGCTTTCAAAGCGGGGCTGGCAGGTGTACTTGGAAGCCGCTCTGTTTTCGGAAAGGTTGCCCTACTCTTCGGTATCGTAATAGCTGGCGGCCTCCTCGTGTTGTGGCTGTGGCATGACCATTTTCAGCTCCCTCTAGGCATGTTTGGGAGTGGGGAATAAGTGGTGCCGCTAGAGAGCTTTTGCTTCAATCACTGCCCCAAAGTATACCTCCCTCTTTAAGCTTAGCCTATCTTTAAAAGAAGACATCCCGGACAGAACCTGCCCGGGATGTGAAAGAATGTGCTATTCACCTAATTTATTCTTTTTGCCTGGCAAGCCATCAGGCAAGCAGGTAAAAGTTAACTTTTCTTCTGCTCTTCAGGCGTTACCATTGCATCGATGGTTTCAATAGAGCCATCCGGGTTGTGCTTCAGTTCCGTCACTTTCACGCTTCGCAGGTGGGTTTTACCGCCTGATAGCGAACTGTCGTGGAAGAACAGGTACCATTTGCCGTTATGCTCTACAATGGAGTGATGGTTGGTCCAGCCAAGTACAGGCTTCAGGATTACGCCCTGGTAAGTGAAGGGTCCCATCGGGCTGTCTCCGGTGGCATAGGCAATGTTGTGCGTGTCGCCGGTAGAGTAAGAGAAGTAGTACTTGCCGTTATACTTGTGCACCCAGGCAGCCTCAAAAAAGCGTCTGTCGTTGTCGCCTGTCAGCAATGGCTTTCCGTCCTTGTCCAGAATCTGCACATCCTTTACGCCACCATCAAAGCTCATTAAGTCTCCGCTCAGCTTCGCTACCTTCGGCATTAATGCTGGCTGGTCATCTGCCGGATATTCATCCGTCGCCTTATACTTCCCGCTGCTCCAGCGCTGCAGCTGGCCACCCCAGATACCGCCGAAGTACATGTAATAATCCCCGTTATCGTCTTTAAACACGGCAGGGTCAATGCTGTAGCTGCCCGTGATCGGCTCAGGCTGCGCCTTAAAAGGCCCTGTTGGGGAATCGCTGGTGGCTACACCAATGCGGAAGATGTCCTGCTTATCTTTAGCCGGGAAGAACAAATAATATTTACCGTCTTTTTCTGCGGCATCAGGTGCCCACATCTGTCTTCCGGCCCAAGGCACATCCTTAATATCCAATGCCACATCGTGCAGAGTTACCTCTCCTCCCACACTATCCATCGACAGCACGCGGTAATCCGTCATGGCGAAATGTGAGCCGTCATCTTTCTCAGGAACCTTCGCATCAATGTCGTGCGACGGGTACACATAGATCTTGCCGTTAAACACGTGTGCGGACGGGTCGGCCGTAAAAATCTCTGTTACCAAGGGCTCTGATATCTGAGAAGTCTGCTCCGCTGTCGCTTCCGTATTATCGGTTTCCACTTCCGAATTGGAGCTTTGGCAACCACCTGCCAGCAGAGATGCAACCAGCAGGGTAAATGCTGTTTGTTTAAGAGGGGTTTTCATTATCATGTTCTGATTTATAGTGATGAATCTTTGAAACTAATTTACTGATTAAATCTACTTTATGGAGGCTGGTGCGCTGTTATAAATGGCATCGTTGCCAGCATAGTCAAACCAGTTGAAGGTAGCTTTTGCTGTGGAGGGCTTGCCTTGCGAGGTGGCAAACACCCCCAGGGTTGTTCCAACGAAACCGCCCGCCTTGCGGGTGCTCAGGTAGGTGCCGTCCACGTTGTCCTGCAGTAGTTTCCAGCTTCCTTCCTTGGTGGCATAGTAGAAACTGTACTTGCTGCCGTCGAACGCAATTCTGAGCTGCAGCGGATTTTTGCCTTCCTTTTTGCTTAGCGGAGCTTCAGCAAGCACCGTATTATCGGCTTTCCTTAACTGCACCACCTGCTTGCCCCTGGAGCGTGTCTTGCCAAGAGCGTAATGGTTCTTCTCTCCCTGAAAGGCCGCAATTCCCGCAAACTCATTCTCGGCGGTGGGTTGAAACTGCATTTTGGTGCTGGCACTCCCCTTCAGGTGCTGCTGTCTCCTGGCAACAAAGGAGGGGTTGCCTTTCCCGGTAAGTTCCTCCGGGCGCACCTCCAGGGTCAGGCTGCCTTTGGGCTGGCTCAGGCTGTACCAGTCAGACTGTGGGGTACGCAGCATTATCCAATACATAGGCAACTCACTTTCCTCAAAGTCCTCCCGGTAGGTAAAGTTGCCGTTCAGCGGAAAATCACTTCCCTTGTTTTCCGGCAGATTCGGGCGCGTGTAGCTGTATTGCACCAGGTCGTTTCCCGCGTTGATGATAGGCCAGCCATCTTTCCAAGTAACCGGAGCCAAAAAGGTTTCGCGGCCAATGTTGTAGTGGTCTTCTGTATCGTAAGGACGGGTTGCCAGGAAAATAGCCCACCAGTCGCCGTTCTGCGTCTGCACCAGGTCGGCGTGGCCCGTGGCCGATACAGGGTTCGGACGGTCGTTTGGCAGGTGGCGCTGTGTAAGTATGGGATTATTCTCGTCCGGAATGTATGGCCCATCTACCTTTTCACTGCGCAGAATTACCTCCGAGTGGTTAACGCTTGTTCCGCCTTCAGCCGCCATCAGATAGTAGTAGCCGTTATGCTTGTAAATGTGCGGCCCTTCAATCCAGACAGGCTTTTTAGAAATATCTACGCCACCATTCACCAGTATTTTAGGCTCCCCCACGGTTTTCAGGTTTTTATAATCAAATTCCTGCATGCGGATGGTGCGGTGGCCGTCATACTGGGGTTTGTTATCTGGCGCTTCGCTGTTGTAAATAATGTAGGCTTTGCCACTTTCGTCGAAGAACAAGGAAGGATCGATGCCACTAGCCTCCGGCAGCCACACCGGGTCTGACCATGGCCCTGCCGGATTTTTGGCCGTCACCACGAAATTACCGCCATTGTCAATCAGCGTGGTTACCATGTAAAAAGTGCCGTCGTGGTGCTCAATAGTTGGAGCAAAAATCCCGCGCGAGACGCCGAGCCCTTCCGTGTCTAACTGCTCCGGTCGGTTTAGTATGTTTCCGATTTGCTTCCAGTTTACCAAGTCGGTGCTGTGGAAAATAGGCACACCAGGGTAGTAGGAGAACGTGGAAGTGATCAGATAATAATCGCTGCCTACACGGGTTATACTTGGGTCCGGGTAAAAACCCGGAAGGATAGGATTCACAAACGTATCCTGTGCCTGAGTTGCCAGCGAGCTTAGTGCCAGGGCGGTAGCCACACAGGCTCGTTTGAGAAGGCTTTTATACTTTGCCATAGTTGTGTCGTTTCTTTTGGAGTTTTCGGAGTGGTGACATTCTCACCATTATAAACTTATTTTACTGCTGTGCCTGCCGTGGCTTTTGTACTTTCTGGCGGGCCCAGGTAACTGGGTTTTCCTCCTTCTGTCTCCACTACTATCTTTTGCAGTACTACTCCCGGGTCTACCATCCATATTTTCAGCACATGCTGCCCTGGTTTGCTTACCTGGTGCTTCGACTCGGTTATGTTGATGTTATCAGCCACCCACTTGTCCCAGGAGTTATTGCCCTTGCTGTCTTTGTGGATGTTGATGATTTGCGGTGCGGCATCGTCAATGGCAATGGCATAGCGCAGTCCTTCCGAAGCGTTGTAGTTTAGCGTCGGCGAGGCGTATACTTCTACATTAACTTCACCGCTGTTGAGCAAATACAGATCATACTCCAAATGCGGGCTATTCTTGCCTGGCTGCTTGCTTGCTGCCGTTACCGGAAAAGGCGACACGGCTGAACCTGTGCGGCCCAGGTCGGCTATAACTTTCCATTCCACGCCTTCAGCACCTACGGCACGGGAATAATTCGCCGCCTCCATCGCTACATAGCCGTTGCTTTCCACGAAGCCCTTTACATTTTCAGCCTGCAGCGAAGCCGGGTTGTTCACCACCGCCTGCACCACCACGCGCTTTCCGTTCGGGCCAGTGATGGTGATGGGCACACGCTGTACTCCTTTCGGTGCCTGCTTCCAGTCGGCGCTAACCAAGATGCGCTGCTGGTCCTGCACTGTTCCCTGCTGCTGGCTTACCTTCAGCCAATCGGCTCCCGTTTTCACGGAATACCTGAACGGCGCCTGTCCGCGGTTAAACACTTCGATGTAGTACGCTTGCTGTCCGAAGGGAGTTAATTCCGGCAAAACGGCTTCGCCTTTTGCGGCAGGCCACCAGGCAGTGTCACCCTCTATTGCAACACCCATTTCAGCACCTGCAGGCAGTTTAATCTCCTTTACTTCGGGCAGCACGTCTTTCTCAGGCTGTTGCCAGTATGTATAGCTGATGTGCGTCTGGTCCATCATATGGCTCCATTTGCCATCAGCAATATCCTCGTTGTAGATTCTGGAGAGTTCCTGGTCTAAGGCGAAAAGCGCCTCTGCCCTTTTCGCCATATCGTTTGTGGCGGCGCGGCCCTGCCTGGCGTAGAGGCGGTTCTTGGCTACCGTTAAGTACAGTGCGTTTAGATTAGCGCTGGCTTTTACCGGGTGCAGCACCAACTGGAAGTACGCGTCTTTATACTCAGCCGGAATCGCTTTGTAGAGTTGCTCGGCTTTCTCTGTCAGCGCCATGTAATCAGCTACCACGGTTTCAAATTCGCGGTAGTTAGTCAGGCTGTAGGTTTCCGGTGATAAAAGCTCCGGCTTGCGTCGGGAGTTATACTTGCCATACTTGGCGAGCAGTTCGGCGATCTCTTCAGCATACTGCTCCGGGAACTGCTGCGCTGCCCATTGCTTCGTGTACTCATCCAAGCGCTCTGCAGGCCATTTCTCCGGGTTCCAGGCATAGTCCAGGAAAAAGGAAGTGGGGAATTCCATTGGCTTGATGTCGCCTACGTTCACGATCCAGATCCGGGTGGCGTCGTGCTTGTAGGCCAGGTGCATCTGCTCCCAAATGCGCGGCAGCGGGTTGGTGTTGATCCATTTGTAGTTGCGCGGTCCGCCCACGTAGTCGAAGTGGTAGTAAACGCCGTAGCCGCCAGCATGCTGCTTCTCTCCCACTTTCGGCAACTTGCGGATGTTCCCCCAGTTGTCGTCAGCTAAAAGCAGCGTTACATCGTCCGGCACGCGCATTCCTTTGTCGTAGTAGTCCTGCACCTCTTTGTAGAGCGCCCATATCTGCGGTGTTTCAGAGGCTGGCTTACCGGTTACTTCTGAAATGATCTTGCGCTGATCTTCCACAATTTTCTCCAACAGGGCAATATTGCTGCCTTCGCTCATCGGCTCATCGCCATCGCCGCGCATGCCTATGGTTACGATGCTTTCGTTGTCGCCCATGCGCTCAATGCCCTTGCGCCAGAAATCCTGCAGGTTCTCTTTGTTCGTCTGGTAGTTCCAGGGGCCTTTACCATAGCGTTCCCACTCCACGTGTGCCCGCGATAGCGGCTCGTGGTGCGAGGTGCCAATCACCACACCGTACATATCTGCCAGTTCCGGGCTTTTCGGATCATCATCATAAATAGACCTGCCCCACATGGCTGGCCAGAGGTAGTTGCCTTTCAGGCGAAGGATCAGCTCGAACACGTGGGCGTAGAACTTAGAGTTAAAGCCGCCAAATTTCTCGGTAGCCCAGCCCGCCAACGCTGGTGCCTCGTCGTTGATGAAGATGCCCCTGTACTTAACCTTCGGCTCGCCGTCGGTATGGCGCCCCGCCTTAACATACAGGTTCTGCTGCTGCTTTACCGGCACATCCGCCCAGTAATACCACGGCGACACGCCGATTTCTGCCGACACATCATAAATGCCGAAAATAGTGCCGCGCATGTCGCTGCCGGCAATTACCAGGGCCTGGTCCACGCCGCGCATCGGCTTGTCGACCACCTGCACCAGGTACGTTTCCCATTTACCGGAAATGCCTGACACATCCAGCTTCTTGTTTTTAACCAGCTTATCGATTATGGGGCTTTGGCCAAGCGTACCAATCAGCACCACCTGCTTCGCCTTCGGCGCTTTCTTATCCACCGTCAGGTTTGGCTGCACATTGGTTACCCGCTTCAAATCCGCCTGCAGGTCTTTTGCCGCCCTGATCACGCCTTCATCCGCTCCCGTGCTCAGAAACAAAGGAGCAGACTTACCGGCTACCGAAAGAGGAAAGCTGCCGTTTGTTTTAAAGGTGGAGATGTAAGTGGAATCGTTAACGGCTGCCAGGGCTGGTTGCACCAACGAAATTATGAACACGGCCAGCGCAGTCAGAATTAGCTTGTGCCTCTGATGAGGCTTGTCCTGGGGCGAAGTATAAGGGAAGCGTATCATTTTCATTTCCGGTAATTTACAGCAGCCAAAGGCCGCTTCGTTTATAAAAATTCGAGGCACTACAGCTGCACCAGCTTCTCACGCGGTGTGAGGAAGTGCATCAGTACCCAGGCCAGCAGGTATGCAAATGCGCAGACGGTGAAGATAATGTTGTAGCCGGCGCCAAGGTTGCCAAGGTTGATGTAGTAGTCGAGGACAGCGCCAATAAACAGCGGGAACAAGGCCCCTCCTATTGAGCCTGCCATGCCACCGATGCCTACCACAGAGCTCACGGCACGCTTCGGAAACATATCAGACACCGTGGTGAAGATATTCGCACTCCAGGCCTGGTGCGCGGCGGCGGCCAGACTGATTAGGCCAACGGCAACCCACATGTTGGAAGTATAACGGGCCAGCATGATCGGCACCACCAGCAGCGCGATGATAAGCATGGCTGTTTTGCGTGCTCTTACAACAGGCATTCCTTTTCGGATAAGGTAAGACGACAGGTATCCCCCGCCTATACTTCCCACCGTAGTGGCTGTGTACACGATGGCCAGCGGCAAGCCCAAACTGCTAAGGTTAAGCTCAAAAGTGGAACTGAAGTAAGAAGGCAGCCAGAACAGGAAGAAGTACCAGATCGGATCGGTAAAGAACTTCCCCACAATAAACACCCACGTCTGGCGGATAAAGAGGAGCTTTCCCCATTTCAGCGGCTTTTCGTTATCCTCGGCAGGAGCTTCGTCATGGTCGCTGTGGATGTAGTCGAACTCTCCCTTGCCCAGGCGCTTCTGCTTTGAGGGAATCTCATAAAAAATGAGCCAGAAAATTAACCAGATAAAGCCGACGGCTCCTGTTATGATAAAAGCCTCTTCCCAGCCATAGTTTACCACAATCCAGGGCACCAGTAACGGGGCGGCGATGGCTCCCACGTTGGCGCCACTGTTAAAAAGTCCTGTCGCCAGCGCCCGCTCCTTTTTCGGAAACCACTCGGCCACGGCTTTGATGGCAGCCGGAAAGTTACCTGACTCGCCCACACCCAGCGCTGCCCTGGCCACTCCGAACCCGAAAGTTGTCCGGGCGATCGCGTGCCCCATGGCGGCCAGGCTCCATACCACGATGGAAAGGGAATAGCCCATTTTTGTCCCGATCTTGTCGATAATCCGCCCGAATACCACCATGCCCAGCGCGTAGGAAGCCGTGAAAGCCGTTACGATGGCGGCATAGTCACTCTCCGTCCAGCTGAACTGTTCTTCCAATACGGGCTTCAGGATGCCGACCACCTGCCTGTCGAGGTAGTTGATGGTGGTGGCCGTGAACAGGAGGAAGCAGATGGTCCAGCGATAGGAACCGATCTTTACTCTTTCTGTGGCTGGTTCAGTGGTAAGGGGAGCGCTCATGGTAAGGTTAGGTTCAGGTGATAGGTTATGCCGGGAAGTAGTTTTTAGCGTTGTAGTAACAGATGTCCTGCACCATTTTGCCTAACCACGGAATATCCGCCGGCAGCAGGCCCTGCTCCACGTCATTGCCAAAAATATTGCAGATTAATCTTCTAAAATACTCGTGGCGCGAGTAGGACAGAAAGCTGCGTGAGTCGGTGAGCATGCCGATAAAGCAGCTGATCAACCCCATACTGGAGAGGGCATTTATCTGCGCTGTCATCCCCTCTAACTGATCCAGGAACCACCAGGCCGAGCCAAATTGCATTTTGCCTTTGATGCCGCTTTGCTGGAAGTTGCCTACCATAGTGGCGAAAGCGGCGTTGTCTGCCGGGTTCAGGTTGTAGATGATGGTCTTGGCTAGCTGTCCCTCCGTCTCCAGCGCATTGAAGAAAGCGGCCATTGTAGCGGCTTGTGACTGATCGCCGATGGAGTCGTAACCCGTATCGGGGCCATTTACCTGCAGCATGCGCGCGTTGGTGTTGCGCAGGGCACCCAAATGGAACTGCTGCACCCATCCTCTTTGATGGTACATCTTACACAGTTCTTTAAGTATAAAATAGCAAAACTCATCCTGGTGCGGAGCCGCTTCGGTATCATCTCCGGCAAGCACGGCTGCAAACACCTTCTCCAGCTTACCCGAAGTGGCTTTTGCCACAGGAAGACTCGACAAACCGTGGTCGGCAATACGGCACCCGTTTGTGTGGAAGTAGTTTACCCGCTGCTCCAGCGCCTCCAACAGGGTATCTATACTTGTAATCTGCACGCCGCTGGCTTCGGAAAGCTGTTGCATGTAGTTTCTAAAGCTCCCCCCTCCGATCAGGTTCAGTGATTTATCAGGCCGGAAAGAAGGCAGCACCTTCGTTTGCAAGGAGGAGGCGGCAACTTGCTGATGGTACGCCAGATTATCCACCGGGTCATCGGTGGTGCCCACCATTTCCACTTTAAAGTGCTTCAGCAAACCTTGCGGTGTGTACTGTGGCTCCCGTAGCAGTTCGTTACATGCATCGTATACTTCCAGCGCGTTCTCACCGGAAAGCAACTTGTTAAAGCCAAAAGGATTCTTCAGCTCCATGTGCGCCCAGTGGTAGAGCGGGTTTCGTAAGGTATAGGGAACCGCCTCGGCCCACTTTACAAACTTCTCCTCGTCGCTGGCATCGCCCGTAATATACTTCTCCTCCACGCCAAGCGTGCGGAGCGCGCGCCATTTATAATGGTCGCCGGCCAGCCAGATGTCCGTCATGTTGCGGAAGTTCTCGTTCCGGGCAATTACCTCCGGCGATAGGTGGCAGTGGTAATCGATGATGGGAAGGTTCTTGGCGTAGTTATGGTATAACTGGCGCGCCGTGTCCGTTTGCAGCAGAAAATCCTCTTTCAAAAAGCTTTTCACCTGCTTCGGAAACAAGAACTTGCTTGCCGCTGCCTCTGCTCGTATGTCTTTGTTCATGTAAATAATCTTCTAAATTGACCGCTCAATCCCCATTTCCAATCCGCGCAATTCAGCCAGCCCGCGCAGCCTTCCAATAGCCGAGTAACCCGGGTTTGTCTCTTTGTGCAGGTCGTCGAGCATCTGGTGGCCGTGGTCAGGGCGGAAAGGAATCGGCTGCTCGCGTTTCTGGTTGATGGCAACCAGCTCTTTCATCACGCCATACATATCCACATCGCCAGCCAGGTGGTCAGACTCGTAGAAGTTACCTTCTTCATCCTTTTGCACATTGCGCAGGTGCGCAAAGTATACACGATGTCCTACCGCCCTGAGGATGTCAACAGGGTCGTTGTGCCGGCCTGCGCCCAGCGAGCCGGTGCAGAAGCAAATGCCGCTTGCCGGGCGATCGACTCTGTTGATGATGTAAAGCAAATCCTCTTTGGAACTGGCAATGCGGGGCAAACCAAGTATGGCGTAAGGCGGATCGTCCGGGTGGATCGTCATGTTGATGCCCGTCTCCTCGCACACATCCATGATGGACTCCAGGAAATAGGCCAGGTTCTCGCGTAAACCTTCGTGGCCAATGTTCTTATAGATGGCAATGCTCTCCGTTAAGTGCTCCAGCGTAATGAATCCCTCCATCGGGACCCCCATTCGGATAATTTCGCTTAGTTCATCCAACTGCTGCTGCGACATAGAAGAGAATCGCTCCTTTGCCTGCTGCACCACCGATTCTGCATAATCCTGCTCAGCACCTGCTCTTTTCAAAATGAACATGTCGAAAACCGCCAGGTCAGCCCAGTCGAAGTATAGGGCTTTAGCACCATTCCAAAGCTCAAGCGCCAGGTTGGTGCGCGTCCAGTCGAGCACGGGCATAAAGTTATAGCAAACGGTACCGATGCCGCAGGCAGCCAGGTTGCGCAGGGTCTGGCGGTAATTCTCCAGGTATACTTCGCAATCAGCGCTGCGGGTCTTTATCGCTTCGTGTACCGGAACGCTCTCCACCACCACCCACTTCAGTCCGGCGGATTCAATGATATTCTTTCGCTCCTGTATTTCCTCCAGCGGCCACACGGCTCCGTGCGGTATGTGGTGCAGGGCGCTTACAATGCCCGTTGCGCCTGCCTGTTTCACATCCTGCAGCGAAACAGGATCGTTGGGTCCATACCATCTCCAGCTTTGTATCAATGCCATATAAGGGGTTCTTTGATCAATGTTAAAACTAAACTGCCAACACGGGAAGTATCACAATGTCGGCAGTTCAGGTATAAGTTATGTTTGTTGAAGGAGGGGCGGTTATACTTGCCACCGCCACTAAAAACGCATAGGTAAAAAGGAATCCCAAAGGGAAGCCTCTTTACCTCTATGCTTACTGAATCACTAATAAACTTTCTTTATCACCTCCATTGGAGTAGTGTGTCAATTTTGAACAGGATGCTACCGGTTAATTGTATCCTGGGTTTTGGTAAGCTGCTTTTTCAGCAGGGGTCATATCCATCCTATCCAACTGGATTTGTGGAATAGGGCGCAGGTAATGGTAGGGCTGGATATTGCGCGTTATCGTTTGCGGCGTATGGTCCCCGTAGTTGTTACCGGCAATCTGGTAGGTGCCGGCGAGTTCTTCCCACATTTGGGTGCGGGTCAGGTCAAACCAGCGGTAACCTTCACCGTAGTACTCACGCGAGCGTTCTGCCAGAATATAGTTGATATCTATTGTTGCCGGCGTGGCAGCAACCATCTCGGCGCTGTGATCTTCCACTTTAACAGAGTTTCCGTTGTTGTCGTAGCGCCACTTACCGGCACGTGCACGAATCACATTAATCAACTCTCTGGCGCTGTAGCCAGCCTGTGTATTGGCTCCCATCACGGCTGCTTCGGCTGCTACAAAGTATAGCTCCGAGAACTTGGCAATGTTGAAAGGACGGGTGCTGGCGGCGTTTGGCTGTCCCAGTCCGTCGCCGTTATCGGTGCGGTAGGTACCCATCTTCCAAAGGCCTGGATACACGATCCTGCTGATATCACGGGGCCCTATCACGAAGTCAGATCTTCCGGGTAGTTCTCCTGCACCAATGTTGTTTTTACCTGCTCCAGTAGGGTAGTTTATAGGTGTTGCTGGTTGCTCATCCAGGAAAGTCAGGATTGGCTCACCTGGATTAACCGGCAGATTGTTTGCGTTATAAACAACTGGTGCATTCACACCACCTTTCGGCCAGTTGCCCCGGTAAACTGTGGCAAAAGTACCGTCGTAGCGGGAGTCATTTGTTTTGTCGGCAAAGGTGTTGGTGATTACGCCAATGGTCGGAGCCATACGTGTCCACGGACGCCCCAGGTGTTGTTCTGCGGCACGTTGAACAGAGCTTACTTTATTTGTCCAGTTCGGGTCCAGTGCGCTTCGGATGTTGGTGTAGTTCCAGGTCATCATCCACACGGCAAAGTTCTCGGGGGCACCACCATTACTCCAGGTAAGGCTGGCTCCGTTATAGAACTCGCTAGTCTCGGTGTGGTCCGCATAAAGCAGTATTTCCGGGTTACGGTCGTTAGTGCCCACGTGTACATCATAGTAGGTTGGCATCAGGCCGAAAGGCCCTGGATTCTGGATGCCGTTAATGGCCACATCGTATGCCTGCTGAAAGTACCACTGCGCATTATGCCCGTCAGGATCAGTTCTGGATGTCTCCGGATAGGTAGGAATGTTATCCGGGTTTAGCAGCCACCAGCCATAGGTCAGGTATGCTTTTGCCAGAAAGAGGCGCGCAAGCGTTTGTGTTGCGCCGCCGGTAAGGCGCGGGTTTGCCGGCAACTCTTCTACCGCTTGCCGCAGATCCGGGAAAATAGCCTTTGTATACACCTCCGGCACAGTATTGCGCACAGAGTACCTTACAGGGTTATTGTTAAACTTCAACTCCCCCGCACCCAGGTCCAGCGGCACACCACCGAACGTTTGCACCAGCTGGAAGTAATCGAATGCGCGGAAGAACCTTGCCTCGGCAATTACCGCGGCCGGTACAGTTCCCAGTTCGGATGCATTTTCAATAACGCCGCTGGCAGTATTGATGTTAGAGAACGCGGCTCCCCACAACACATCGGCACGGCTATCAGTGGAAGTAATCTCTCCCTGGCCTGAAATATCCATCACCTTGAAGTTCTGGTCCGCACTCTGCGCGTAGGTAGCCTCATCGGTACCGGTCTCGGTGGCGTTATAGTAGTAGGCCTGGCCGTATATGTAGCGCAGGTGCGCATACATGGATGTCACCCCTCCGTAAACACCTGTCTCGGTTTTGAAAAAGCTGGGCTCGTAAATGCTGCGTGGCTGTTCTTCCAGAATGTCCTCGCAGGAAGACAGGGACAGTGCCATCATGATGGCTGTTCCTATGAAAGCTTTATTTTTTATGAATTTCATCTTTGTCTTTAATTAAAATGTCACGTTAAGACCAATCAGGTAGTTCCGCGTTGAAGGGGCGTTCGTGCCAATCGTCAGCAGGCGGCTCGGAGTACCAGTAGTTACCGCCACGTTTTGGTCAGCGTAGGAGTTGGTTTCAGGGTCCATACCTGACTCTCTGTGGTAAGGGGAGAACAACACAAATGGGTTCTGCGCTGTAGCATAAACGCGCAGGTTGTTGATGCCAACTTTTTCCAGCCAGTTACTGCTCGAGAAGTTATAGCCTAGGGTAACAGTGCGTATTTTTAGGTACGAAGCATCAAAGTAGCCCAGTGTGCTGGCATATTTAGGGTTGTCACCACTTCTTATGCCTGCCGGATTTGGATATTTGGCGTCCGTGTTCTCCGGTGTCCAGTAATCCACATCCACGTTTCCACGGCGTCCGCTTAACAAGTTAAGGTAGCCCTGCGCTCCATAAAGCGTACTGTTAAGTATTCCACCGCTCTGGAAGGCTGCTACAGCCGTCAGGTCAAACCCTTTGTACCCTACGCGGGTGTTGAAGCCTCCCTGGAAGTCAGGGTTCGCGTTCATAACCTGTCTGTCGTCTGGCCCAATCTGTCTTACAGGCGTACCATCAGCATTGTAATCGCCGGTGTAGCGCACTTTGATCATACCTGGGTTTCCGCCCGGCTCCAGGATATCCCGGTACGGATCCTCCGCTTGCCAAAGACCTACTCTCTCATAGTCGTAGATAACATTGATGGGCTGACCTACAAACAACCAGTTGCCTCTGTCCTCGCTTGCACCGGAGGCAAGTGATACGATCTCGTTGCGGTTGCCATAGATATTAACACCGGCTTCCCATGTCCAGCCGTTCAGGTCTTCCAGAATTACGCCATTAAGCGAAAGCTCGAGTCCTTTATTCTGTGTTGCTCCGATGTTTGCTGTGTAGCTGTCCACGCCCGAAGTAGGAGGCAGACCAAGGCTTAGCAGGATATCATCGGTGTTTGTAACATAGTACTCTACCGTACCAGACAGGCGGTTGTTCAGAATGGCGAAATCAATTCCGTAGTTCCAGGTGTTCGAATATTCCCATCCCAATGCCGGGTTAGGTAGCTGAGTCACGTAGTAACCGGTGGCATAATTATCAGGACCAAAGTTGTAAGGTCTGGTGCTTAGAAGTCCGAGCGTGGAGTAAGGAGAAATCGCCTGGTTGGAAGTTTGTCCGTAGCCAGCACGCAGCTTCAACATGTCTATCAGGCCAACATTCTCCATAAATGATTCTCTGGCGATGTTCCATCCAACTGACACGGCAGGATAGGTATTCCATTTATATCCCGGAGCAAGTCTTGAGGAACCATCAGAGCGCACGGTAGCGCTAATCATATAGCGGTCGTCATAAGAGTACATGGCACGGCCCATCCACGACAACAAGCCCCACTGGTAATACTGCTGATCGCCAGGATTAACAGTGATTTCCTCGGCGGCCTGGCCTATGTTGTAGAACTGGAAGGCATTGGAAGGAATGTCTCTTCCCGCAATGCGTGATCTGTCGTACTGCTCCTGCGAGGAGGAGTACAGTCCTACCAGGTTCACGTTATGCTTCCCTGCAAAAGTGCGGTCGTATGTAAGCAGGTTTTCAAGGGTCCAGTTGGTTGTTTGTGCGTTACTAACAGAAGCAGTGGAGAGCGTGTTAGGATCAACAGCGTTTATACCTGCCGCCGTGAAGGCGCCTCCCTGGCTCTGGCGGAAATTCAGACCAAGGTTGGCACGGTACTTCAAACCCTCCACTCCCGGAATCTGCACTTCACCATAGATGGTGTTGTAGGTGGCAAACGCTCTCGTCTGGCTAAGCCACAGATCATCTAAACCACCTTCTTCTAACATATCTCTGGTGTATACCCATGTTTCATCCAGGGGCATCCGTACAGTTCTCTTCAAACTACCATCCTCATTGTAGGGGTTAGCAAGAGGAGACAAGCTTAAGATATTGTATAAGCCCACATTATTACCCTCCGTAAGGTTATAGTTGTTATAGGTGGTAAAGCCCATGCGGAAACGCTTACCTATTCCCTGGTCAATGCTACCGCGCATGGAGTAACGCGTATACTGCTGCGTAGGAATCACGCCTTCATCCTCAAAGTAGCCCACGCTGAAGTTGTAGCGACCCTGCTCAGTGCC
Source organism: Pontibacter akesuensis (assembly GCF_001611675.1). Classification (NCBI taxonomy): domain Bacteria; kingdom Pseudomonadati; phylum Bacteroidota; class Cytophagia; order Cytophagales; family Hymenobacteraceae; genus Pontibacter; species Pontibacter akesuensis. Next base: position 974,355 of record NZ_CP014766.1, read on the forward strand.
ACCCGAAACGCCTACATCATGGCTTGTTGTCATACCGGTTTTGTACAGCAGGTCTTGCCAATCCGTATCTACGCCCTCGGCCTCATCCACTCCCAGCTGTCCGTTAAACTGCCCGGCTGCCTGGCGCAGCGCAAAAAGTTCAGGTCCGCTCATCATATCATATCTGGCGAAAACTTCTTTCACACCATGAAAACCATTGTAGGTTACTTGTGGCTTCTGGCCTGCTTTTCCTGTTTTGGTTGATATCAATACAACTCCGTTGGCGCCACGTGAGCCATAAATGGCCGTTGCCGAGGCGTCCTTCAGGATATCAATGCTTTTGATGTCGTTCGGGTTGATGTCAGAAATAGCACCAGGAAAAGGAATTCCATCCAACACCACCAGTGGGTCGTTTCCACCAGAAATGGAGCGCGTACCGCGGATTCGGATTTGCATGGAAGCCCCCGGCTGCGAGGATGACTGTGCAAACTCCACTCCAGGCAAGCGCCCTTGCAAGGCCTGCGTAATGTTACCTGAAGGCACCTGCGTAATTTCTTCTGAACTAATGGAAGCAACAGAGCCTGTCACAGCTTCTGCACGCTGCGTACCATAGCCCACCACTACTACCTCTTCCAGGGCCTTTGCATCTGTTCCCAACTGCACGTTAATTGTGTTACGCCCATTAACAGGCACCTCCTGCGACTCATAGCCGATGTAAGAGAACACCAAGGTTCCGTTTCCATTAGGAAGATTGATAGTATAGGTACCGTTTGCATCCGTAGGCGCAGCAGTTTGCGTGCCTTTCAGGAGCACAGTTACACCAGGCAAGCCTATGCCCGCCTCGGCATCTGTCACACGCCCTGTCACCGTGAAGGGGGCAGACTGCGCCAACGCCTGAAAGTTAACCGCTACACAAGTGAGCAGCATAAGCGCCAACTTGAAGACCCCGGGCACAGTCGCCCACCTGGTCTTCGGTTCAGAACTCTGCGTATAATAATGTTTCATAAGAGGTATGATTTTTAGTTGAGTTGCTTTAGAAGCTGTTTATCGCCCGGTGCAGCCGCAGCTTCACTGGTTCAGTAGAATCTTTAGAGTTTGTTCCCGCCAGCATTGCCACTGGCACAACTAAGTTTATACTTGCCTTGCAATCCGTTGCATTCGGCTCAATCACACCTCAGCCACGGCATGCAAGACAAGTTGTAGCTTTTTTCGGTAGCCCTGCGCTTCCCTGCTCAACGGCCTGCCCTCCATGCAAGAGCGGGCTACCGCCTACCTTTAATCTTCTTTGACTCAACCCTTTGACCTTGAATCCCGCAGGTCAGCACTGCCTGGAAACCCGAAATCAGGAGTGAGTACTTCCTCACTAGGATGTAAACTTCAAATAAATTTTAAACTTTTGCAACCGATTGCAGAAACTTTTTTTTCTTGAATACGCATTACAAGACAAAAGATTCATGCATAAAGCCAATAAACATAAATTTATCACCCGTAGCTCGTGGCTCAAAGCCTAAAAAATGCTAGTTTTCAGAGAGAAATACAGTATTTTGAAATAAATTACTATAATTTGTGGTAACTAAGCGCTCACTCTAGTAATTTTAGAACGACAAAGAGTGTGTTAAATACAACACAAAGCTGCAATCGGTTGCAGTAATTTTTATTCGATGGGAAAATTTATCTTTAGAGATGGATAAGGAAACAACCATTTACGATATAGCGAAGGAATTATCTATCTCCCCTACCACTGTGAGTAGAGGCCTGAACGATCACCCCGCCGTAAACAAAAAAACCAGGCAGCGCATTTATGAAGCCGCTACGCTGATGGGCTATCGCTCCAACACCTTTGCCAGCAGCCTGCGTAAGCAGCGCACCAACACCATCGGCGTAATTGTGCCTATGCTCAACAGTAATTTTCAGTCGTCGGTGCTGGCGGGCATGGAGAGGGTGGCAAACGAGGCCGGCTATAACCTGATCATCAGCCAATCGCTGGAGACAGTGCAGAAGGAGATTGCCAACGCCAAAACCATGTTCGATAACCGGGTGGATGGCCTGCTTGTTTCCATTGCCTACGACACGGAGAACGTGGATCACTTTGAGCCATTCTTCAGCCGCGGGATTCCACTGCTGTTCTATGACAGGGTGCCCGAGCATAAGAAATGTACCAGCATTGTGATAGACAACATTCAGGCTGCCTACAAGGCCACCGCACACCTGATTGAGCAAGGCTGTCGCAACTTAGTACACATTAGCGGTAGCCTGAAAGTGAATCTATACCAGGAGCGCCTTAAGGGTTTTAAATATGCGCTGATGGATAATAACATTTCTTTCAGCGATGCCTGCGTGATTTCTACGAATTTAAGTGTGGAGGCCGGTATTTCAGCAGCCCAGCAAATCCTGCAGATGGACCCGATGCCTGACGGCATCTTTGTCTCAAACGACACCTGTGCAGTTAGCTGCCTCAAGACACTTAGCCAGGCCGGCATCTCCATTCCGAACGACGTGGCCATTGTTGGATTCAACAACGACCCGATTACCCGCATTGTGGAGCCAAACCTGACAAGCATTAACTACCCTGGCGAGGAAATGGGCGAAATGGCGGTTCGCAGCCTCATCAATTACCTTGACGGGGCCTCCGATGTAGCCATTACCAACACGATTACCCTCAGGTCAGAACTGGTCGTGCGGGCATCATCAACCAGAAAAGGAGAGGCATCCTAATTGGCCACTGTCACCACGCCAACCAAGAAACTCCGTATTCTATAACCTAAGCATAACAGCATGAATCAAAAGTCAGTCTGTCTTCTAGCACTCCTGTTTTTAAGCACTCTCTTTAGCGGCAGCCTCAGGGCAGAAGACGGGTACAAGCTCTGGCTGCAGTATGACCAGGTGCAGGATGCTACCAAACTGCAGGCATACCGACAAACCGTAAATGAATTGGTCGTGCAGGGCAGCTCTCCTACCCTGACGGCAGTGCAGAAGGAGCTGCAGATGGGCCTGCAAGGGCTGTTGGGCAAACCCGTGCCTGCCTCGAAGCAGGCAAACCAGCAAAACATACTTGTTGCCGGTACGCCGGCAAGCTCTGCGCTTATCAAGGCCCTGAACCTGGATGCGAAACTAAAAACGGTAGGAGACGAAGGGTACCTGCTGCTGACGGCAAACCAGAACGGTAAAAAGCAGACTGTTATCGCGGCAAATACCGACATCGGGGTGCTATACGGCAGTTTCCATTTTCTTCGGCTGCTGCAAACGCACCAGGATATCAGCAATCTCTCTGTTGCAAGTGCACCTAAAATCAAGCACCGCGTGCTGAACCACTGGGATAACCTGGACAGAACCGTGGAGCGTGGCTACGCGGGCTTTTCGCTTTGGGACTGGCACCGCCTACCCGGTTATATCGACCAGCGCTACATCGACTACGCCCGTGCCAACGCTTCTATCGGCATCAACGGCACTGTACTAACCAATGTGAATGCCAATGCGCTGGTATTAACAGAGGACTATCTTAAGAAGGTAGCCGCACTTGCCGATGCTTTCCGCCCTTATGGCCTGAAAGTATACCTGACTGCCCGTTTCAGCGCCCCAATTGAGATTGGCGGCTTGAAAACTGCCGATCCGCTGGACCCGCAGGTGCAGGCGTGGTGGAATAAAAAATCAGACGAGATCTACTCTCATATTCCGGATTTTGGCGGCTTCCTGGTGAAAGCCAACTCAGAGGGCCAGCCGGGGCCGCAGAACTACGGCAGAAACCATGCGGATGGTGCCAACATGCTGGCAGATGCCGTAGCCGGAAAAGGCGGCATTGTGATGTGGCGTGCCTTCGTGTACAGCGAAGATGAGCCCGACGACCGCGCCAAGCAGGCCTACAATGAGTTTAAACCGTTGGATGGGAAGTTCCGCGACAATGTGTTGGTGCAGGTTAAGAACGGTGCCATCGATTTCCAGCCGCGTGAGCCGTTTCACCCGCTGTTCGGAGCGATGCCGAAGACGCCGCTCATGATGGAATTCCAGATCACGCAGGAGTACCTGGGCCAGGGCACCACGCTCGCCTACCTCTCCCCAATGTATAAGGAGACGCTGGAAGCAGACACCTATGCCGAGGGCAAAGGCTCTACTGTGGCCAAGGTTGTAGACGGCACACTTCATAACTACCAACAGACAGGTATAGCCGGTGTGGCCAACATTGGCAACGACCGCAACTGGACCGGCCACTTGTTTGGGCAGTCGAACTGGTACGCCTTTGGGCGCCTGGCCTGGAACCATGCCCTTTCATCCGAGGAGATTGCGGAGGAGTGGGTGAAGATGACCTTCACCAATGACAACAAGTTTGTGGCACCGGTAAAGGATATGATGCTGACCTCGCATGAGGCGGTGGTGAACTACATGACCCCGCTCGGCCTGCACCACATCATGGGCTGGTCGCACCACTACGGCCCCGGCCCCTGGATAAAGGACAAGCACCGCGCTGACTGGACTTCTGTTTATTATCATAAAGCCGATGAGAAAGGCATTGGTTTTGACCGCACCAAATCAGGCAGCAACGCCGTGAGCCAGTACTTCCCTCCCGTTGCCAAGACGTACGGAAACATCAAAAAAGTGCCGGAGAAGTACCTGCTGTGGTTCCACCATGTGCCGTGGGACTACAAGGTTAACTCGGGCAGAACCCTTTGGAACGAACTGGCCTACAGGTACAGCGCCGGCGTGGATTCGGTGCGCCAGATGCAAAAAACATGGGACAGCCTGCAAGGCAAGGTGGATGAGGAGCGCTTCCAGCACGTGAAACAGCTTTTGGCCGTACAGGAGCAGGAAGCAGAATGGTGGCGCGACGCGTGCCTGCTGTACTTCCAGACGTTCTCGAAGCGACCTATCCCTGCAGACCTGGAAAAGCCTGCCCATACGTTGGATTACTACATGAGCCTGGACCCCAAATTTGTCCCTGGCATTTAATTTTACCTATACAAACAACATGAATTCAGATTCTAACGCAGCGACAAAAGTAGCCATTGTAACAGGTGGCGCTTCAGGGTTGGGCTATGCCATTGCTGAAAAATTTGTGCAGCAGCATATTCGCACCATCATTGTCGGAAGAAACGAGGAGAAGCTACAGGCGGCAAAGGAGCAGTTTGGCGAGCTTTGCACCTACAAAGTATGCGATCTGTCCGACCTGGCCCAGATACCAGGCTTGGTGCATGAGATTGTGGAAGAGTTCGGGCAGGTTGACATCCTGGTGAACAACGCTGGCATCAACATGAAAAAGCCTTTCGAGGAGGTAACAGACGAGGATTTCCAGCGCATTATACTTACCAATGTGACCGCCGTGTTTGCGCTGAGCCGCGAAGTGGTGAAAGACATGTTGCCACGTAACCGGGGCAGCATTATCAATATCAGCTCCATGGCCTCGCAGTACGGCATTCCGAAAGTGATTGCCTATACCGCATCCAAATCGGCTATTGAGGGCATGACTCGTGCCATGGCTGTTGAATTATCGCCGGAGGGTATCCGCGTGAACTGCGTGGCTCCCGGTTTTATCGCCACGGACATGTCGGCGAAGGCCCTGAACAACGATCCCGAGCGCAAGAACAAAGTACTTTCCAGAACACCAATGGGTAAATTGGGCACACCGGCTGATGTGGCTGAGGCGGTTTACTACTACGCCACCGAAGGCGCCAAGTATGTAACCGGTACCGTGCTTCCGGTGGATGGCGGGAACTCTGTTGGGTTTTAGAAAAAACATACTTGAGGTACAGATGGCTTGACTGCTCCTACTTCAGCTACCAATTGCAATACAAGAACAAGCAGCTGCACGGCTGCGGAAGCACTTTATACACCTGATATAAACTTGAATGATGAACCGATACAAAGCCCTTTTTGCTCCCGGCCTGGTGGCTGCGCTGCTCGCTACCTCCTGCACCGATACAAATAAAACCACGACTGAAGGAGAAAAAGCGGCACAAACCGCTACGAAAGCACCCGTTTCTTTGAAAGAGGCATTTGAAGGTGATTTTTACGTGGGCGCTGCCCTAAACGGCAGGCAGGTTAGCGGCAACGACGCAAAAGCACTCAACATCATACAGGAGCAGTTTAATACCATCAGCCCGGAGAACCTGCTCAAGTGGGAGTCGGTGCACCCGAGGCCAAACGAATACAACTTTGAGCCTGCCGATAATTATGTGGCTTTAGGTGAGCAGCACGACCTGTTTACAGTGGGCCATACCCTGGTGTGGCACAACCAGACGCCGAAATGGGTATTTGAGGATGCACAGGGAAAGCCGGTAAGCAAAGAGGAGTTGCTCAAGCGCATGCAGGACCACATCAGCACAGTGGCAGGCCGCTACAAGGGCAAGATCGACAGCTGGGACGTGGTGAACGAGGCCCTGAACGATGACGGCACGCTGCGCCAGTCGCCGTGGCTGAAAATTATTGGGGAGGAGTACCTGCAAAAGGCGTTTGAGTTTGCCCACCAGGCCGACCCGGAGATGGAGCTGTACTACAACGACTATAACCTCTGGAAACCAGCCAAGCGCGACGGTGCGGTGCGTCTGGTACGCAACCTGCAGGAGAAGGGAATCAAGGTGGCTGGCATCGGGATGCAGGGACACTATGGCCTTCATGCGCCTTCATTGGAAGATATTGAGGCCAGCATTGAGGCATTCGCTGCACTTGGGGTAAAGGTATCCTTTACTGAGGTAGACATTGACGTGCTGCCAAATCCGAGCAACCGTCAGGGTGCCGACATTGACGCTACATTTGAGTTTGACCAGAAGTATAACGTTTACACGGAAGGATTGCCGGACTCGGTGCAGCAGCAACTGACCCAACGCTATGTGGAGCTGTTCGACTTGTTCAAAAAGCACAGCGACAAGATTGACCGCGTTACCTTCTGGGGCGTGACGGATAATGACTCCTGGCTAAACAACTGGCCAATACAGGGGCGCACGAGTTACCCAATGCTGTTCGACCGCGCCTACCAGCCTAAACCAGCGTACGAGGCTGTGTTGAAAGCGGCCGCCAAGACAAAGTAGGCGCGTTGTCAGCGACAACAAGTACAAGCATCCGCTTCTATTTATATCATTGACTTCTTATATTTAGGAAGCAAGTATAAACCAGCTCCGTTTGGCAGGGGCAAAGTATAACCTTAACCACAAGTATAAATACCCTCAAACATACAACATGCTCTTATTAGGTATAGATGTAGGAACATCATCCATAAAAGTATCGGTAGTGGATGCACAAACTCAGGATTGCCTGGCTTCGGCCCAGTATCCTGACGAAGAGTCGGACATTATCTCCCCGAAAGCAGGCTGGGCTGAGCAATCGCCAGAAATGTGGTGGGACCACGTGAAAGCGGCCATACAGAAAGCAAACGCCACCGGAAGCTACAACCCAAAGGACATTGGCGCCATCGGCATCGCGTACCAGATGCACGGCCTGGTGGTAGTGGACAAGCAGCAGCAAACCCTGCGCAACTCCATTATCTGGTGCGACAGCCGCGCGGTGGAAATCGGGAACAAGGCCTTCAAAAGTATAGGCGAAGAGAAAAGCCTCTCCCACCTGCTCAACTCTCCGGGTAACTTTACGGCCTCAAAGCTGGCTTGGGTAAAGGCAAATGAGCCGGAGCTCTACTACAACATCGACAAGATCATGCTTCCCGGCGATTTTGTAGCCATGAAACTGACCGGCAACATTACCACCAGCATCTCTGCGCTGTCAGAGGGTGTTTTCTGGGATTTCCAGGATGACCAGCTTTCCAGCGACGTGCTCAACTACTACAAGTTCGACAAGGCGCTGATACCCGTGATTAACCCGGTGTTTTCGGAGCATGGCACGGTGCAGCAGGAGGTGGCCACAGAACTGGGGCTGACGGCAGGTATTCCTGTTACCTACAAGTCAGGTGACCAGCCTAACAACGCACTGTCACTGAACGTGCTGAAGCCAGGTGAAGTGGCTGCCACCGCGGGTACTTCTGGTGTTATCTACGGTGTGAGCGATAAGCTTATTTATGATCCACAGTCGCGGGTGAACACCTTTGCGCACGTGAACTATGGGGAAGAGAAACGGCTGGGCGTGCTGCTGTGCATTAACGGCACGGGCAGCCTCAACCGCTGGATCAAAAACATTGCTGGCACCGGCATGAGCTACGCAGAAATGAACGACATGGCCGGCAAAATCAGCATCGGCAGCAACGGCTTGCGCGTACTTCCGTTTGGCAACGGCGCCGAGCGCATGCTTAACAACGAGATTGTAGGCACGCATTTCCACAACATCGACCTGAACCTGCACTCCAAAGCGCACATTTTCAGGGCTACACAAGAGGGCATCGCCTTTGCGTTCCGCTACGGCTTGGACATTATGCGCGAGAGCGGCATGAACCCCAGCATCATCCGGGCGGGCAAGGCCAACCTTTTCCTAAGCAACACCTTTACAGAGGCTTTCGTGAACGCAACGCATGTGCCGGTGGAGCTCTATCAGAACGATGGCAGCGTTGGGGCCGCCTTAGGCGCGGGAATCGGCGTGAAGGCCTATAAATCGGAAGAGGAAGCCTTTACGAACAGCAAAAAATTGCAGGTAATTGAGCCAAAGGCCATTGAACAGTATGAGCCGGCTTACCAGGAGTGGAAAATGCTGCTGGAGAAACAACTGAAACAGAACTAATTAAATTCTAAATAGCTAAACACTTAAGCACATGGCAAACATAGTATTAGGAGAAAAAGAGTTTTTTAAAGGTATAAATCAAATCAAATTTGAGGGCGTGGAGTCTGACAACCCACTGGCGTACCGTTGGTACGACGAAAACCGCGTGGTGGCAGGCAAAACGCTGAAAGACCACCTGCGCTTTGCAGTGGCTTACTGGCACTCGTTCAACGCGAACGGTTCTGATCCATTCGGTGGCGCTACGCTTAACTTCGCCTGGGATGAGAAAGCAGACCCAATCGAAAGAGCAAAAGACAAGATGGACGCGGCATTCGAGTTCATCACCAAAATGAACATGCCTTACTACTGCTTCCATGATGTGGATGTGGTGGATTATGGAAATAATATCGCTGAAAACGAGCGACGCCTGCAGACGATGGTGGAATATGCCAAACAGAAGCAGCAGGAAAGCGGCGTGAAACTGCTTTGGGGAACTGCCAACGTGTTCTCGCACCAGCGCTACATGAACGGCGCCTCTACCAACCCTGATTTCCATGTGCTGGCGCACGCAGGTGCACAGGTAAAAGCGGCGTTGGATGCTACTATCGCCCTGGATGGTGAGAACTACGTGTTCTGGGGTGGTCGCGAAGGTTATATGACGCTGCTGAACACAGACATGAAGCGTGAGCAGGACCACCTGGCCCGTTTCCTGCACACGGCAAAGGACTATGCGCGTAAGCAAGGCTTTAAAGGCACGTTCTTCATCGAGCCGAAGCCAATGGAGCCAACCAAGCACCAGTACGATTATGACTCTGCCACGGTGATCGGCTTCCTGCGCAAGTATGACTTGCTGAACGACTTCAAGATCAACATCGAAGTAAACCACGCCACACTGGCTGGCCATACGTTCCAGCATGAACTGCAGGTTGCTGCCGATGCCGGCCTGCTGGGCTCTATCGACGCAAACCGCGGTGACTACCAGAACGGCTGGGATACCGACCAATTCCCGAACAACCTGAACGAACTGACGGAGGCGATGCTGGTGTTCCTGGAGGCCGGTGGCGTACAGGGCGGAGGCATCAACTTCGATGCGAAGATCAGAAGAAACTCTACTGATCCTGCTGACCTGTTCTACGCACACATAGGTGGTGCCGACACGTTTGCAAGAGCGCTGATCACAGCTGACAGCATCCTGCAGAACTCTGACTACAGAAAAATACGTGAGGAGCGCTACGCCTCTTTTGACAGCGGAAAAGGCCAGGAGTTCGAGAATGGCAAAATAGCGCTGGAAGACCTGCGCCAGTTTGCCATCGAAAATGGTGAGCCAGCCGTGAAGAGCGGACGCCAGGAGTACCTGGAGAACCTGATCAACAGGTACATCTAAGAAGCTTACAAGTATAGCTAACCCTTATTCCACCTATTCATGATAAAGAACGAAAATCTAACGGCAGGGCAGAACATTCCCTATATCGCCGGGATTACGCTGATCGCCACCCTGGGCGGATTGCTCTTCGGGTACGATACAGCTGTTATTTCAGGCGCAGAACGGTCGGTGCAGCTCTACCTGGTAAACAGCCTCGGGCTGAGTACCTGGGTGCATGGCGCTACCATCTCCAGTGCCTTGATCGGCTGTATTATCGGCGGAGCCATTTCAGGCGTCTTTGCGTCAGGTATTGGTCGTAAGAAAACCCTGATCATAGCGGCCATTCTGTTTTTCATCTCGGCGCTGGGTTCTGGTTACCCGGAGTTTTTGTTCTTTGAAGAGGGTAAGCCAACCATGGGCTTGCTCTACATGTTTAACTTTTACAGGATTATAGGTGGAATAGGGGTTGGACTTGCCTCGGCGGTTGTGCCGGTTTACATTGGTGAAATAGCCCCGGCCAACCTGCGCGGGCGGCTGGTTTCGCTTAACCAGTTTGCCATCATCTTTGGTATGCTGGTGGTATACTTCGTGAACTGGGGAATTTCCAGCGGGGAGTCTGTGGAGTGGCTGAACAACGTGGGCTGGAGGCGCATGTTTTTATCAGAGGCTATTCCAGCCGGTTTGTTTGGCATTTTGTTGTTCTTTGTTCCTGAAACGCCACGCTACCTAAGTATGGCTAACCGGGATGAGGAAGCTATGAAGATCCTGACAAAAGTAAACGGCGGCCATCGTGCCCGGGAGATTTTTGCCGAGATAAAGAACACGGTGGAGCACCATTCCGGCAACCTGTTCTCCTACGGAAAAACGGTTATCATCATTGGTATTCTGCTTTCGGTGTTCCAGCAGTTCGTGGGAATCAATGTAGCCCTGTACTATGCGCCGCGAATTTTTGAAAGTATGGGAGCCGGCAAAGACGCCTCCATGCTGCAAACGGTGGTAATGGGTATTATAAACGTGATCTTTACGGTGGTGGCCATCCTTACGGTGGACAGATGGGGCAGAAAGCCCCTGCTGATGGTGGGCTCCATAGGTATGGCAATCGGAATGTTCGCTATTGCCGGCCTGGCCTACTACGAGATTATCGGTATCAGCACACTGGTATTCATCATCATTTACACGGCTTCGTTTATGATGTCGTGGGGTCCAATTTGCTGGGTGCTAATTTCAGAGATTTTCCCGAACAAGATTCGTGGTAAAGCGGTGGCAATTGCCGTGGCCGCACAGTGGGCTGCCAACTTCTTTATCTCTTCCACCTACCCATCTATGATGGAGTTCAGCGGCGCGTTTACGTACGGCTTCTACGGGCTGATGAGCCTCATCTCCTTCCTGTTTGTGTGGAAGATGATTCCTGAAACCAAAGGAAAATCGCTGGAGGAAATGGAGCAGCTCTGGATCAGAAAATCAGGCAATGTGCCTGCGCAGGAAGCATATGCTGCCAACAAGACGCGCGTGTAATCACGGAAGGCACAGGAGTTGTATACCTAACTTGAGGTAGCCGCTAAGGCATCCTCAAAATAATTTTAAGCGAAAGCGCCCCAGACTATCAAAGGTCTGGGGCGCTTTCGCTTTTATGTAGAGTCATCTTTTCCCGCCTCCGCCGCGGAGTTCTACATTCACTGTTTGACAAACAGAACAGCAGACTACTATCCTGTCTCATCAGCCACAGCCACCCAGGACAAGCATAAATTCAGAATGTAGAGTTCGTGTACTTGCTGCCAGAAAGTATAACTGCAGGGCCGAATTACTGCGTATAGCAAGGTAACTAATTGATCTTAAATACATTTTAACAAAACAAACTTAATAACTATGACAGTTACACTTAAACCCCTCTACGAGCAGGTAATGGTAATTACAGGTGCCTCCAGCGGCATTGGACTCGCAACGGCTCGCGCAGCGGCAAAGAAAGGCGCAAAAGTAGTGTTGGCATCCCGAAACAAGGAAGCACTTGAAGAGATAGAGCAGCAGATTAAGGGCGAAGGCGGCCAGGCCATCCATGTGGTGGCCGATGTGGGCCGCTCAGAGGATGTACAGCGTATCGCAGATGCAGCTGCGCGGCACTTTGGCGGCTTCGACACGTGGGTAAACGATGCCGGGGTTACCATATACGGACGGTTGGAGGAGGTAAGTGAAGAAGACAGCCGGCGCCTGTTCGATACAAACTTCTGGGGACTTGTGTCTGGTTCGCTAATCGCCGCACAACACCTGAAAACCCGCGGTGGCGCCATCATCAACATCGGCAGCGTCTTGTCTGATGTGGCTATACCAACTCAGGGGATGTATTCAGCCAGTAAACACGCGGTGAAAGGCTTTACAGATGCCCTGCGCATTGAGCTGGAGGAAGACAAGGCTCCAGTATCGGTTACCTTGATAAAGCCTTCGGCAATCAACACTCCCTACACCGAGCACGCTAGAAACTATACAGACAAAGCACTGACACTTCCGCCACCAGTGTATGCGCCAGAGGAAGTGGCCAACGCCATACTTCATGCAGCCGAGCACCCGAAACGCGACATCATTGTTGGCGGCGGCGGAAAGGCCATGAGCAGCACCAACAAGTATGCACCAGGCATGATGGATATGGCCAGCAGAAGTATGATGACCAACATGCAGTTGAAGGATGAGCCCGCACAGCACCACGAGGGTTCGCTGCACCAGCACGGCAAAGACGGCAAAGTGCACGGCAACTACGATGGCCACGTGATGAAAACCAGCCTTTACACGCGTGCCTCCATGCACCCGGTTATCACCAGTGTAGTGGTGGCAGCAGCCAGTGCCGCCGCCTTCGCCTTGCTTGGCAAAAACAACATTAAGCAGCGCATCAAGTCTATGAAGTAAGATGTCTTACAAAGAATAAAGACTAAGCCATACTTCCAGAAAGTTGATTTTGGGAAGTATGGCTTTTTGCTTGCGCTTCTACTTGCTAGAACATGGTGTAACTATACTGTTCATTTTTCCGCTCCTGTCATTCCCTTACGCCTTGCTTAAAAACCTGCAGCCGCATCATCGCCACGTGGGTCGGCACCGCCTTCCAGTTTCCCATTTGGTAAAACCAAAATGCCGGCAGCTCGCCCAATGCCCCCCTCTGGTTTGGGTACGATTTTGTGGCCTTTCCACCACAAGCTTAACGAAGTTTTCATTCCCAAAGCACCCCACTCTGACAGCACCCAATCCGGCTTCCATTGGTGGTGGAACCGGCCGGCATTCACCGCTCCCTGCATCGGCAACCCATGCGCCGTAACGTTCAGGATGATCTGGTAAACGGTGGTGATAATCGTGGAGCCGCCCATACTTCCCACTACCATAAAAAGCTTCCCGTCCTTCTCCAGTATAGTAGGCGTCATGGAGCTGAGCATGCGCTTGCCTGGTGCAATGGCATTTGCCTCTCCCCCAATCAATCCGTAGCTGTTCGGGTAGCCGGGCTTGATGCTGAAATCATCCATTTCGTTGTTGAGCAGGAACTGGGCACCGGCCACAAAAGTCTTGGCGCCATAGCTGCTGTTCAAGGTGGTGGTAACGGACACGGCATTTCCCGCGGGGTCTACAATGGAGTAGTGCGTGGTATTGGGACTTTCAGGCGGCACAGGCACGCCCGGCGCAATTTTATCACTGTCTGAGGCTTTTCCAGGGGAGAAATCAGCCATACTTCTTCTGATGTACGCGGTGTCCAGCAGCCCCCGCACCGGTACGTCATAGTAGTCAGGGTCGCCCAGGTGCTTTGCCCGGTCGGCGTATACCCTTCTTTCGGCTTCTATTTTCAGGTGGGCTGATGGGGCTGTATGCAGGCCCCATTCAGCTACCGGATAGTTTTGGGTGATATGGAGAAGTTGCAGCAGGGCAATACCGCCGCTGGACGGAGGCGGCATGGAAATAACGTTGTAATTTTCATACTTGCCGCTGATAGGCTCCCGCCAAATGGCTTCGTAAGCCGCCAGGTCTTCTTTCGTGATCAGGCCGCCCCCGCGCTTCATTTCTGCCGCTATTAAATCAGCGGTAGTGCCGGCATAAAATCCAGCGCGGCCCTGGTCCCGGATACGCTCCAGCACCTGTGCCAACTCCCCCAGCCTTAGCGTATCGCCTTCTTCCCAGTTGTCCTTCAGTATGAACTCAGGCCTGATACTGCTATATCGGATAAAATCCAGCCGGTAATCATTTAGCTTCCGTGCCTCTTTCTGGGTTAGCGGAAATCCGTTAGCCGCAAGGTCTATGGCTGGCTGCACCAACATTGCCCAGGGCAGGCTGCCATACCTGGCGTGGAGCTTTATCATGCCATCCACAGTACCGGGCACCCCGGCGGCCATATGGCCTTTTTCACTTAAGCCTTCTATCACCTCCCCTTCTTCGTTCAGGTACATGTCAGGCCGTGCGGCGGCCGGTGCTTTTTCCCTGTAATCGAGGGCGGCGGTGCTGCCATCCTGCTGCCGCAAAACAAGAAAGCCCCCGCCGCCGATGTTACCGGCATCGGGGTAAACCACAGCCAGCGCAAACTGCACGGCAACAGCAGCGTCTGCCGCATTTCCTCCTTGTTTCATTATTTCGGCGCCAACGGCAGAGGCAAGCGGGTGCGCAGAAACCACCATGGCTTTGTTCGTTACCAGCCCTACTTCGTGAAGCTCACGATGCATACACCCGCAGGTGCCTACAAGTATAAACAGGAAGAATATTCTTTTAATCATGCAATCGCTTTTAGAAGTCACCAGCCACGTATGGCTCTCATCAGTACCCGAAAAAAGTGCGGCGGGTTTAAAAGGTTGGTTTTGTTGTACAGTTTAAGACATGCTTCCCGTGCTGCAGCAGGATAAATTTTAAACTTGATGAGGCCGAAAATTCCCTTTGATCTTTAGCTGCTGCTGGTAAACAATAAATCTATAGGCTATATGAATAGGGTTTAAGGCCGTTAAAGGGCACTTTTACTGAATTGGCACGCGAATTGCAAATGCAGCTTTAAATTATTTGTAAGTGTTCTTCACTAAATAATATGGTTATGAAAAAGATAAGCTATGTATTCAGTTTTGTACTAATTTTCGCGATCGCATTTAGCGGATCGACCCAGGCACAGAATAAGAAGTGGAGCCCGCAGGCCAAAGGCACTGTGATTGGTGCAGCCACTGGAGCCGCTGCGGGTGCAGTCATTCACAAGCGTAACCGCGTGGTTGGTGGCGTTGTAGGCGGCGTAGTCGGTGCTGGCGCTGGCTACGGTGTAGGCAAAGTCATCGACAACAAGCAAAAGAAGAAAGAGGAGGCCAGAATAGCTGAAGCGAACAGAGTAGCCGAGGCAAACCGTGTGGCAGCCGCTAACCGTGCCGCTGCTGCCGAAAGAGAAGCCGCTAACAGGGCCATTGCCAAAAACGACAGACCTGTGGAACGCAAAGCGGTAGCTAACAAAGTGGCCACCCCGGCTCGTGTTGCTACGCCGGCCATGGCTGCTGCCTACAGCTATAACACCCTGCAGGACCCGATCATGGGATTGACCCTGATGCCAAACGAGTCGTACGGCGACCCTACCAAACCTTACTATACTTCAGAATACCGAAGAAAGAGCTGGTAACCCAGCCACAGTTTGCCATCTGGCGCGATGCACCGGGTTTGATTTCGGTGCATCGCGGTGGGCAACAGAAGTATGGCATTCACACTTAAAGACGAAAACGATGAAAAATCTCTTGTATATTTTCGCATTTGCAGCTTTGCTTGGCTCCTGCACAGAGAAAGAGGACGAAGTAAGCGTGCAGGAACTGAATAACCGCTTTATATCAGCCTGGAACAGCAACCAGTATGAGCAGATAGACGCGCTGCTGGCCGACGATGTACAGTTTGTACAGGGCGAGGTGCATTTTAAAGGTAAAAATGAAGTGGCTGAGCGCTGGGTAGGCGAAACACTCGGTACTATTACTGACCTGAAAACTAATGTGGTAAGCTCAGGTGAGGACAATAAGATCGCCTATGAGGCCGGTACTTTCTCTGTAGACGTACTGCCTTCCGGGCCGGATCAGCCGCACGGCTATGGCGAAGGCAACTTTATGCTGCTCTGGAAAAAAGGCGAAGACGGCGCCTGGAAACTTAGCTATGCGCAGTTAGAAGACCTGCCCGTTCAAATAAAGAACTAATTTGGGTAGACTTATACTTTAAATTATCTGCTTATAAAGAAGCCGGTTGCTCCACATGAGTAACCGGCTTCTTTTTTGTGACCATGTTCTTGTGCTAATATTACAGCTGTTGTTTATGCTTACTCTGCACGCCTTTCCGAAATTTCTACCGTCTCCAACGTGCCCACCTTCGGCAGAATCTGTATCACGAAACGGCGGTCACGGATATCGCCTTTGCGGCCCGCACCTTCAAAGCCACTGCCGGCAGCGATAATCTCCACCCGGTCCTTTGGGAATTTTATGCCCGCATTTTGCCAGAATCTGAGTAGCGCCAAGGCCCGCTGGTAACTTAACTCCAGCGCATACTCCCGCTGGGTTCTGTTGCGCGGATCTCCCTCAGGAAAGCTGGCCGCACGGCCGTCAATCACGATCAGATATTTGACATCTTTGTCTTCGATGGAGTTGATGACTTGGCTTAGGTTCTGGCCCGCCCTGCGAAGTGGGGCTCGGGAGCGGTCGGGAATCACGGCGCTGCTCTGTTCGAACAGCACATCCACCAGCAGCTCGTGCCGCTTATACTTCTCGTTGTACTGAAAATAGTCATCGTCCAGGCGGGCGAGGGCGGCTTTTATCTCGTCCAGCTTGCGCTTTTCCTCCACTTCCACCTGCAAACGGGCAATGTTCTCGCGGTTCTCCCGGTCTTTGCCTTGAAACATTCTAAAGCTTAGCACGAACAGCACCAGCATCACCAGGAACAGCACCGTCATCAGGTCGACATAGCTGGGCCAGAAAAAGTCTCTGCTCTCCTTGCTCATACTTACCTCCTGTTAGTACCGCCCCCGAATATTTTTCCGAACGCAGCTTTTAGCGGACCGGGTTCCATACTTTTGGCCATGTTCGCGTTTAGGGTCTGGAGTTGCTGCAGCAGTTGTTGCTGAATGGCTGAATCGGTTTCTATCTTCTGAAGCAGGCGCTCGTTCGTTTGCCGTATCTCCCCGGAAAGTTGCTGCTGCGTGCTGTTAAGTCTGTCCTGCTGCTGGTTCAGGTTCTCAAAGGGTTTCATGTAGTCCAGGATGCGCTGGTAAACATTGTCCTCGTTGATTCTCCTGAAATGCTCCTGCCACTTCTCGTACGCATTCTGCGCATCGCGCTCCTGGTGCTGCAGGCGCGCCTCCATCAAATCAGTAAGGCGAAGGGCGGCTTTATCAAAATACTGCTCCACCCGCGAACCGATGTCCTGCAGTTCCCGCTCGTGCTGTCCGAAGAAATTCACCTGCCGCTGAATAGACTCGTCGTGCTTTTGCAGGTAGCCCGGCACCTGGTCAAAGCCCTCCTGCAGGCTAGTCAGCCGGCTAAGCACATCGCTGATGGTGTGCGTAAGCTCCGCCCCTTTCTGCACCGATTCGTTCAGCGCCACCTGGTACTGCATAAAATTCTTAAACAGCTGCTCGCTTTCCTTCATCTTATCGAACACCTGCAGGTTGGCATTGGCCATCTGCGTGAACCCGATCTTGTCCAGCTTCTCTATAAATTCTTTTTGGGTGCTGATATTCTCTGTCAACGTGTCTACGATGGGCCGGAAGCCGAGCACCTTGTCCAGGAAATCCTTGTTAAAGGAGTCCAGCACCGATTTCAGGTTTCCCAGGCTGGCCGCCATATCAGAATTCAGCTTGGGCAGCAGGTGCGTTTGCAGGAAAGTATAATACTCGTTCTGATGCCTGTCTCTGGTGCTGCGGGCGTTTTTGAGCGCGTTGTTGCCCATCAGGGTGAGCAGCAAGCCAAAGAAACTACCGGCCATGGCAATCAGCACACCAAACAGGAAGGATGGAATATTCTGGTCTGTGATAAAGGAACCTGCTTCTGAACCAACTTCATCAGCTCCCAAACCTGAAAACACCAAGGTTGACAAACCGATGATCACCCCAGAGAAGGTACCCAGCAGGCCAATGTATAGCGGTGTGGCCACTGTCGACTGCACTTCATCGTCCAGCGCCTCGGAATAGCGCTCGGCTACATCCTTCAGAATATCAAAATCAGCGGCGGCCCCTTTGTTGCGCCGGAGGTACTCGTTCGTGTTTTTGATGATTTTCTGAAACGTCTCGGACGGATTCCGAACCTCGATCAGATCGGTAGTGGCGGCTTTACCCTTCGTGGCGGCCATACTTGCCTCAGGGTCGCCTTCCACCAGGTGAATGTTGTTGGCCTTTATCAGCTGGTCCAGCTTCTCGACAGTGGTGGTGTAGGACGGTACGGCACCGTTTTTTACCTCCACCTGCAGCACGTTGTCCTTCGCCGACACGATTCGTTTCAGCACCGGGTTGGTAGCCGAATACTCCCGGAAAGCATGGCCCGCTAGGAGAATTCCCCACAGCTGCTCGGCCGGTATACTTGCCGGGGCAGCTGTGGGTGTGTCGTCCAGAAAACGTTCCTGTACGGATAATTGCGCTTCGGAAGGAAACAGGTTCTGGATCAGCGCTATCTTACTTTTGGTGTTCCGGAACACATAGAACTGGTAACCAAGTATAAGCAGTACGAGTAACGCCTCAAGAATAAAAATCCCTTCCATGTAAGCGGTCTATCTGAAATCTATCCGTGCCTTCTCATGGATTCTCCATCCATTACCTACTCTGGTAAGCACACCATCCTGCTGCTGCACCACCTTGTTTACCATGCGGTTCGATGGCTTTTCAAAGTCGAAGGCGTTTTCCAAACGGTCAATGCCCTGCGCAATCACAAAGGCGTGGTTACCGGCCAGGTTAAATCTATACTTGGTGATGTGGCCCCCATCAGCCGGAACGTCCACCTCAATATAACTATCGGAGTCCGGTTGCTGCTGCAATTGGTGCGCACGGATCACGCCGTCTTCAGGTATGATGGCATAGCGTATACCTGATTCCATAACAGCGGGTGCTGCCTGATCCGGTGCTGCGGCGCTTTGCTCCAGTTCATCCAGCAAACCGCCCTGCGTAAACTCCAGCGCTGGGGCATTGCGTTGCCGTATTGGCTGCTCGCTCTCTGCATCCTGCAAGTCACTTCTGTCCATGGGCTCGTTGCGGCGCCTGTTCTCTCTTCTTCGTCTCGGCTGCTGCGCCCCATCCTCCAGTTGTTGACCTGGCTGTTGCTGATTTGGTTGTTGCTGCTGCCGGGGCTGCCTTTCCCTTTGCTCCTGCCGTTGCTCTGGCTGCTGCTCTCGAGATTGCTGCTCTTGCCGTGGCTGCTTTTGCCTTGGCTCGTTCTGGCGCTCCTGGCGGGACTCATTTTGTCGCTCCGGGCGCTCCTGGCGCGGCTTGTTCTGCCTCTCCTCCTGATCCTCTGAGCGCTGCTTCTTTCTTCTGCCGCCTTCGCTCGGCTCGTTGGATGCCCTGTTTCCCCTGCCTGCATTGCCCTCATACTTCCTGAGGCGCTCGTCCAGCATGTTGATTTTTTCCCTCAGTGCCTCCACCCGCTTCACCATGATGTTGTGCGAACTGTTAGCCCTGATAAAGGCGAAACCGGCCCCCACCAGGGAAATAAGGCTTATTATAATTGCTACATATTCCATGTGCTCGTGCTTTTGTTCTTTTTTGATGATGTTAATACAGCTACTCTAAGAGATCGCGCTAACCTGCGACTGCTGCCTGTACAGTTCTTTCGACAGCAAATATAGCGATTGTTTTAGTGGCATGAAGAACATGGTCTCGTGCAACTGCTCGCGGTCTGTCAGGCCGCGAACCGTATCCTCCAGCACCATGGTATAGCTGTCCTGCAGGTTGGAGCGCATGAAATCGAGCACGCGCATCGGGTCTACCTCCACACCCATCGAGCGCATCAGCGGCGAAATGTCCGGATCGTCAAGCAATAGCTCCAGGCAGTTCATTACGTTATCCATCACATGCTGGCGCAGCTCGCCCGTTATCTGGGTTTTAGTTACCGGCGTCAGGGCTTCTGCGATGTTAATAGACCCTGTTGGCTTCATGATCGGGATATTGGTCAGATCGTTCAGATCTGTTCCTTCCAGGGCCATAGCACCACCATTAGCAGTTACCTGCTTCGGATTATCTACCAGCACCAACTTAAAGTTAGCCGGTGGCTCCTGCCCCGTCACCTTATGGAAAATGGCCTTCGCATAGCGCTCTACATTCGAAAGGTTATTGCCTGCGCTCAACAGCTTGATGTACAAACTACCACGGCCACTGAACGAGATATAGCGCGGCACTTTCACATCGAGTTGCTGCACCAGTTGTGCCAGGTGGTACATGAGCGCACCAAAGTGCAGGTAGAACATTAACCGGAGCTGGCGCGCCTGCAGAAGCTGTGAGCTGTAGTTTAGTTCTTTGTCATAACTGAACAGCAGCGAGCTGATATCGGCAGAGTTGAAGTCCGGGTTATCGAGCGCCGTTTCCAGGAACTTGCGGTATTCGCGTCCTTCTTCTGTTAGCGGAATGCGCAACACGTGGTCCACGCCGTACTGCAGCAGACCATTGTCTTTGCTCGTTTTCACCGTGGCAAACCCATCGCCCCACAGGTCGTTGCCGGCAAAGCGGAAGGAAGAACTGTGTGATGGCTTACGGTTTGTGAACAACAGCACGTCGGTGGTACCACCGCCAATGTCTACGTTGATCAGGTTCTCATCCTGGCTCGGCACTACGGCACCTGTTCTGGACAGGAAGTAGAATGGCGCCACGGATTCTGTGATGCAAACCGTATTTCTGCCGTTTTTGAATACGCTGTTGTACACGCCGTCCCACACGTTCTGGAACATGTTGCGCGAGTACTCATCAAAGCTAAGCGGGGCAAACCACACGATCTTTGTGCTGGCCACATTGCCGTTGTTCATCACCACCTTGTTCTTTATCAGGAGCATGATTTCGGTGAAGAACGCCTCAATGCGGCGCTTGCCGGCGTTCGTCAGCGTTTCACTCCACTTCAGGTCGGTATGATACGTTTGCTTGTACTGGTCCTGGTGCGTGCCTTCGGTGTTGATGGAGAAACCGATGTTGATGTTGCCGAACAGGTTCGTGATTTGATTTTCAAAGTCAATCGACTCGCAGGTTGCTGTTCTGGTCGGGAAGTTATACAGTGAGCCACCGGAGCCGATGATCAAGGGTATAAACTCACGCTTGAGCAAGGTTTCCACGGCGAACAATCGACCGAAACCGCGCTTGTGGAAGCGCTGGTAATCCGTCAGTGCCGGATCTTCTGAAGGCTTGTTCAGCATCACCAGTTGCTGGTCGTTGGCGGTAATGGAGAACTCACGCGGCGGCTGGTTCGAACCCGAAGTATAGGCAATGTGCGTGTTTGAGGTTCCGAAGTCGATGGCAAAGGTGAAGTTGTGTATCCCCTGCTGTTTCTCCTCATACTTCGGCACGATCAGCGCCTTTCCATCAACGTCTACCCCGGCATGCGTGAACTCCGCCACATCGAAATGCGTGCCGCGAACCTCGTAATAAGTACTGCCGGCGCTGCTGTTGCTTTTCTTCGTTCGCTTGTGCGCCGTAGCAGAAATAATACCGCCTCCAGCTTCCAGCTGTTTGCCGCCGACATAGAAGGCCAGCGAATGATTCTTGTTCACCAGCAGCGGATCGATGTCCTCATCCACCAGCATCACCTTGTAGAAGTCGTTGTACTGCACGGCGTCCGTGAACTTGTAGAAAGGGAACACGCCCAATCCGATCTTGGACTTCACGATGCGGCCTTTTTCCGGTATCACATTGCCGTTTGCATCTTTCGAATTCAGCGGGTTGTCGTAGTAGCTGCGCTCATACACCACATTTCCTTTTTCGGTCGGTATGCTTAGCGTTACCCGCACATGGTTCACATCGATGTGGAACGTGAGGTGGTTGGCGAGGTCCTGCGGTGAGAAGAATTCAAAGTATAAGCTCGTGATCGGCAACAGGTAGTTGAAAGACTTCTCTGTTACTCCCGGCTGGTACACTACGGTGCCGCTGTAGAAGCGGTCGGTGTTTACCTCGTACGGCACCTGCACCAGCGTTTCCTGCAGCAGGTCGTTGATGGTCAGGTACGGATAGTTGAATCCGACACCCGGCAGGGAGCGGTTCTCCAGTGGTTTTTCATCAGCGTAACCAACCACTGTATTTACCGGCCAGGCCAGGTTGTTCACATACTTCACGTCCGGTGCTAAGCGTAGTTCAGGCTTCAGCACAATCGGCCGCTCGCCTGCAAAACCGGTGTGGGTCGGACGAATGAACAGGTCGCTGCTCGTCACAGCTGTCTGGTCTTTTTTCACCAAGAAATTTATATGCCCTACATGTACCGGGTTCTGCTGGAAATCCACCAACTGTAAATATTCAGAAGCAATGGCTCCCTGGCCCACGGCACCTGCCATGTTGATCTTGCGCAGCAGGTTCTCGTCCAGCGCATTGTACACCGCCGGAAAAGCCTGTATCATCGCTGGGTTTGATACAAAAAGCTTGTGCACATACTCCCTGAAATCCTGCTCCCTGTCCTCCAGCGACACATAGTTATGATCGAAGTAGGTGCCGATGTTCTGGGCACGGTTCATACTTAAAGGCTGCACATTTGGCGCCACAAACAGGAATGTCAGCGGCGAGGTGCCGCCTATCAATTGCATGTGCCGATCACCGCGGTTGTTCGTAGACTCGAAGAATATCAGGAAAATATCTTCGATGCCCTGAAAGCGGCTGTCGTTCATGAACAGCTCCAGGGTGCGGCCCAGCAAACTCGTATTCTGGTTTGCCTGCATCGCACCCAACTGCTGGTGCTTGTTCCAGCGGCGGATGATGATCTTGTTGCCAGCCTGAGCATAGCTCTGGTGGTTGTACAGCAGCTCCCACAAATCCCAGAAGTGCGTCACGAACTTGTGGTAAATGGTGTTGTTTCCACTTCCTGCCACACCGCGCTTCACAAAATCGAAAGCAGTTTCGAAGAGGTGCATTCGGGCAAAAGGCGTCGGAATAGAGGCATTGATCTTTAAGGCTCTGCCACCGGCGCCATCGGTTATATCTTTGATCTCGGTGCTCGTGATCTGGCTGGTTTTTGCCCAACCTTCCACGTTAGAACCGGTTTTATGTAGACGAAGTACTTTCGGCATGTTCGTTTTATTTTGTTAAAGTACAAAGAGAGCTTAGCAGCCCTTCACTTTATTTATGCTTTGGGGATCAGCAGCTACACTTGTTATCCCACTGTCCCCTTGAGGGGACTATAGGGGTGTTTGGCATCTGTTGATAAGAGGTCTTATTTCAGCAAAAGTTCGTGCACGATTACACCCCTGCGGTCCCATCAAGGGGACAGTCTCTTATTCGTTTAACTATACTTCAGCTTATCCTCCACCAGCGCATCTGTCGCGGTTTCGAAGGCCTTAATCGTTGCCTTGAAGGCATCCCGGTCAGAGATGGATTCGGAGGCGCGGTTAAGCTCTTTTACAAAGGAGCCCTGGTGGATGCCCTTGTTCAGGAAACCGGTCTCGATGTGCTTGTCTGACACCATGCGGTTGAAGTCGGTTTCGTTCAGGTTCAGCGCGTCAAACGTTCTTTCCTGTCGGCCTAATTCGCGCAGCCACGACTGGTAGCCATACTCCGGACTCGCCAGAAACTTGTTCAGCTCTTTGAACACTGGTTCGTTTCGAAGCGCGCCCGTCAGATCCACGCCTTTGGCATAGGCCGCCTGCGAATCGCTTGGCAGGTGATTCGTATAATAGCGCTCGAGATAATGGAAGCGGATCAACTGCTTGGCAATGCGGTCTTTTGTCTCATTGTCGAGGTGCGAGAACTGCACGTTGCTCACGTCTTCGCGCAGGCCATACTCGTGGTATACTTCGTTTCCGGAAAGCTCATTGTCGGAGTAATCCATGAAGTCCACGATAGCCAAAGCACTCAACAGCTCCACCAGGTGCGCATCGTTCTTCTGGCTGGCACGGCCCGGGTTGTTCTCCATCGGTTTGTCTGGCGTGTCTCCCATGTAGTAGACCGCGTTAACGCCGTTCAGGTGGTTCTGGTAGTAGGACAGCGCATCCTTTGCCTTGGTAGTGAAAGTATTGGAGTCGATGAAATCAGCTTCTACACCAGCGGCTGGTTGCTCCAACGAGAAGTACGGCAGCACTACCATGGCACCTGTCAGCGCAGAGTTCAGGCTGGCGGCGTTTGGCAGGCCCGTACGTGTATCCTTGAAGTTCTTCAGCAGCAGCGGGAAACCAGCAGCGCCTGTGCCGCCAAATATCGAGCTCACGAAGAAAATGCGGTCTCCGGCCTGGAAGTTGGAAGCGAAAAAGCGCATCTCCGGCGAATCGATGATCTCGTTCAGTACTACGCTACCCACATTCGGACTTCCACGGAAACCTACATCCAGGCTATTGTTCAGGTTCTCAGGCGTAAACAGCAGGTCGATCAGCGCCTGGCTTTCGATGTCGAGCTGGTTGTAGCCCACATGGTCTTTGAAAGGCTTGTTGATCCCGCCGAAATCGTATACAAAGCTGTCGCGGATCTTTGCGGTGCCGTCGCCGGCTATACTTGAAAGCGTGCTGATATCGGTATGGAAGAAACCTTCCTCACGGTGGCCGAGTGCGCTGTGGATGTGCTTGTAGGTTTTAAGCAGTTCCACAGTGCGGTTCATGTCGCCGTTCTGGGTATCGGGATCAATGATGATCGGTACTATTTTATCACAGTTCTGAATCTTGACACCTGCCGCCATCAGCATGACCAGCGAGCGGATCACGCGGGAGCCTGTGCCTCCTATTCCGAATACAAAAAGTTTTGCCATAGTTTATTTCTTATTGGGCCATTTCATCGGGGTTGTCCATGCCTGCACAGAGCCCCGCTTGAGTAGTATAGAGAAAACGAAGAAAAGGATGAGACTGTATATCATGTTCACAAAAGCGAACATATAGGTGTAAGAGTGCGTCTCAATGTCGTTGCCGCTCACCTGGGTGATAGGTATGATAAAGTGAATGATCGCGTTCAGGATCAGAAACATAACCCAGTGCTGCGTTTTATAAAGGCCGGTGCTCATCACACGGTTCAGCACATAGTAGTATAGAACCACCAGCGCCAGCGTGATGATGAAGAGCATCAGCCCGGTGTTTGGGAATACGACCTCGCGGTAATCGTTGGTGAAGTTGGCAGGGATGGGCCGGCCCAGCACCAGTTCGTAGAGTCCTGAAAAAAACTGTTGTATCATACGTGTTAGTCTGCTTTGTTGAATTGTATGGTTGAGTTGAAAACGAAGTCGCTCTGGTCGCGGTAAAGCGCCTGCACGCCATCTACTATTTTATCTAACTGGTAAGTTTTTTTCGGCTCGGCTGCCGGGTTGTTGTCGTTGTCGGTGGCCCACTTGTCTATCCAGGTCGGGTACACTTGCGGCAGTTGTACCGATATGGTGCCGGAACTGGCAGTAAGCTGCGGCACCCGCACCCGCACAAAGTGGCTATACTTGGCCAGATCAGGTGTGGCTTTTATACTTTCATCCGCCGCTGTAACCGAGGCTATACTTGCCCGGCTGCCGGTAGCGGCGACTTTAAGGTTCTTTTTCAGGTACTCCACCTGCTGCATCGACATCGGCAAGTTGCTTAAATCAAGTCCTATCGTGAACTCCACCGGCTCCTCTTTCTCTGGTTGCAGATTCACCAAGGTACACGGATCTGCGTTGCGGCTACTGCAGTACACCACACCGGCAGGGCTAAAGGCTCTTTCTTTCAGTAAAGCCGAGTAAGGCACCGCTTCGTACTCAAAACCGAAGTAGGCCTGCTGTGGCGGCAGGTTGCGCAGCACGCGGTTTGTTACCACCTGCACTTCCTGCTGCGGCCCGATCACCCAGATGTAGTATGGAATCTCTTCGCCGTTCAGCGTGCGTCGTACTTCAGGCTTTTTCACGGCTGGGTGGTACGTACCGAAGAACTCGGAGGTATTGGCAAGTATGGCGATGGCTAAGCCTTGATGCTCTGCTTCGCGGAGGCTGCTCCGGATATCGGCATCGAGTGAAATGAACTGCCCCTGATCGCTGGGGCCATGTATAAAATCGGAAACGATCACACTTACCGCGTTCTGATCAATGGAATTCTGCAAGGCCGCCTTTAGCATGGCTGGCAGCGGCGTGCCCCGCACATCATCCTTAATGCCACTCACAATGTAGCTTTTCATGGTGTTGTACGATACACTGTCCAGCACCGGGCGGCTCTGTGCATCTTCCTTAGCCAGGTAAAAGCCTTTGTTGGCTACATAACGCCCATCCTGTACTTCGGAGAGCAGCTTGAGCAGGTTGTTCTGAAAAGCTGTCGCCTCTTTTCCGGCCGCCGCGGTGGGCATAAAGCCTTTCATGCCGTTCGATATTTCCAGGTATACATTCACGTCCACCTTTTCGGGAGCCGCCGTGTTGGCTGTTGCTGCCGGGGCTTTGCCAGCGGGCTTTTCGTTCTGTTCCGATGTAGCTGTAACAGGGTCAGATTCCTCGTTGTCGCTTTGCTTTGTGAAGCAGCCGGACAGGATAAGGGCCATGCAAAGCAGCAGCGCGTGTAAGCTACTCACAGACTTAGTTAAGGGCATGTATGATAGATTTTAGCTGATTCGCAATTACTAAGATAACAAGTATAAGGTTGCTTGGGAATGTATACAGATTCTACTCTGGAACAACCGCTTTGCTAATATAGTATGTTAACGTTATATACAACGGGTAAGATGCAACTACTATTATAAACTCTGGGAATCAGGCAAACAAGAATACCCCGCCAGCACCCGGACAGAAGGAAATTTAAGTATGGAGAATGTTGATTAACAGCATCAGTTGCATTATACCTATATTCTAAGCTAAAACAACGACAGAAGGGCAGCAAAAGGGCCTGCAAATATAAATTTGCAGGCCCTTTTTCATTTTACACTTTGCTGAATTCCGTCACCCGCTTAGGCTTTTCTTCATGAGCAAAGGCCATCCAGGTTAAAAACCTTATAGACATCCATACTTACTTACCTGATTTCTCCAGCCGAACCGACTCTACCTCGAAAGAGAAGGGCTGGCTCTTCTCTGCCGGAGACAAGCCCGCTCCTATTGTAATCTCCAGCTTCTCTGCCTGCTCCAGCTTAAAGGGCTCCACCTTGCCAGGCTTAAACCAGAAGGGATGGAAGCCCGGGTATGGCCTTGGCAGCAGCATAAACGACGAAGGCTTCAGGCTGTTTAGCGGAATTTCTATTTCCCGCATCATATTATCCAGCGTCACCTGGGCAGCGTAGCCCGAGGCATCGTCTGTAATTAACGTCAGTTTTGCCTGTACAGGCTTGGTATTAGTGGTGCGGGCCCTGATGATGATTTTGTCAAATGAAGCTAATTCTGATTGGCGGCCTTCTAATTTATCAGCGAAATAAAACTGCCAGCCCATCACATCCTCGCCTGTCAGCTCTTTTGCCGCTAATCGGAAGATTAACTGGCCCGGCTTCTCTCCTGTCAGGAACTGCCTTTCTTCGGGCTTCCAGAGGCTCGGGTACACCATAATGTCCTGGTCCTGCGTCGCGTTAAAAAGCTCCAGCGCGCCATTTGAGGCGGCCACATAGGTTTGCCATGTATTGTCAGCCACATAGTCCCAGGCCCACGGGTCTCCCGGATGGCCGCCCGGAAAGGTCACATACTTCCCATCCTGGGTCTGCACCATAATGCGGTACTTGATCAGGCCGGGCGTTACCAGATCGGCAGGCAGCGTAGCCTCGTATTTATAGGGCGCCACCTGCTGCATCGGCACCGTTTTCCACACGCCGGATAAATTGTTCGCTGCTATACTTACCCTGGCTCCCGCCGCTATGCCAACCAGTGTCGCCTGGAGGGTAAAAGGCTGCCCGGCAGTTACCTCCTCGAAAGGGAAATGCGATACCTGTACCTCCTTCGTCAGCGGCTTCGGCGCCACAAACTCGTTTAAGCCAATGTTGTTTGGTGTCGTTAGTTTTCCCTTATGCATACGCTTGCCTTTCCTGGTTAGCAGGTAAGTGCCCGGCGTGATGCGGAAGCTTCCTGCGCTGGCATTGGCGGTGCGGGCGTTTCCTTCGTTCAGACCCTGAACGCTAAATTCTCCGCCCAGGTCCGCCAGATCGATTTCCATGGGATGCTCCTGCCACTCAATGCGGGTGACGATCTTTTGCGGAGAGGCTTTGGCAAAGTGATCGCGCACCTGGATCGCATCTGGCATCACCTCCAGGCGCCATATTCCATTTTCCAGTTTATCCATAAAGTATGCTCCCGTACCTTTATACTCTACCACGGGCGAACTGCCAACGCCGGCAATATGCACGAGCTTTGAAGGATTGGCCGGCCTGGTGCTGGTAGAACTGGTGTAGTAGAACTTCTGCGCCGCATTCATCTCGCTCAGGCTTTGCCCATAGCTTACCCGGAACACATCAAAAACCGAATCTAAAGGATAGGTGCCGTAGTCCTTGCCGCGCGGCAACCGCTGAAACGCCTCTGAGGCAATCATCAGGCTGATGGCTTTGGCGGGGGTATAGGCCAGGTTCAGGTAGTGCGTCTGGTATTCGGTGTTGCCGTAGGCTGTTGCCAGCGGATCGTAAGCGAACTGGGTTGCCCACTGAAACCCCGCCTGCCGAAAGCTCCGGGCCATGGCTGGGTACATAATCGGATGCAAAATATCGCCGGCATCAAACTCATATACCATGCGGGCCTTGCCGGCGTAGGCCGGAATCGTATCGAAGGGAATGCGGTACTCGTCTACGTGCGGCAGGTAGTTTCCTTGGAGGGTGCGGTTAGCAACCAAACCGGTGGGGTACCACTGGAAGCTTACCCCATCAATATTCGCTTTTGCCACCGCATCGGCATAAGTGGGCGATTCGCTGATGTTGTAAAAGATGGGCTTCGTCCAGCCGGTGCCGCGCACTGCTGCCACCATCCGGTTTACGTACTCAGTTGCCCGCGCTTTTGGCCCGGTATGCTTTGGTTCGTTATTTATCTCTGCGGCTATAATGTCCGGGTCATCCTGGTAGGTTTGCTTTGTGTAAGGGTTTTTATGCTGAAAGAACTGCTGCAGGTAGCGCTCCTGGGCCAGAAAGGCTTTTTCTTCCGTCACGGCCTGCTGCTTGGTATAAATGCTCGAGAAACCGGCTGTTTTCACGTCTGGCTCTGGGTAGCCGGAGCCCCAGTAGGCAATGGGTGTCACCAGAATTTTGATGTTGCGCTCTTTTAGTTTGGCAACCAGATAGTCGAACAGGCGCAGGTGCTCGTTCTCCAGCAGGTTGCCCTCCGAATCAGTAATCTCCGTGTCCCACACGTGCACCCGAAAGGCGTTGATGCCCATGCGGGCGAAGTGGTATACATCGGCCTCTATGGCTTTCTCCAGGTCCACGTTCAGGGCCTTATGGGAGCGGTAGCCGTAGGCGAACGGTACGGTGTAGTTCACCCCAAAAAAGGCGGCCTCTTTATTATTTTTTTTCCACCGCATCACGCCCTGCTTGTCTACATACACCGCCTCCGGAGTTTGGCTGAAAGCAGCGGGACAGCTTAAATACAAGACAAATCCGATAAACAGGGTCTGAAGGGTAGTTTTCAGAAAATTACTCATGTATGGTTTGATGTAAATGACTGTGGTACTTAACAATTGTTTTGAGCAAACGCTCGAATTTAGAACCTGATTTTGACGTACGGCAGAAAACTACTGCCAACTTTTGCTGACAGACCAGTGTGTAGGCAGCACCGTGGGAGCTGTCACTAGTATAAATTTTCCTGCCTGATCTAATGGTGATAGCGCTTGCCTTGCAGATTTATCCCTCAAAAGAAGATTAAACAGCGATTTTATAGATAGGAGGCGAAGTTAGCAGTTGCACTATACTTATGGAGAAGACCTGTTGATGCACAGGCTAATCTGTCTGAGTTCAAAAGGGGACGCTATCACCAACATGACGCTCATACTCAAGCAGCTGCCTGAAAAGCAAAAAAGCCTGCAAATTTTCATTTGCAGGCTTTCGGTATTAGGTGGTATTTCTACCAGCAGAGAGTGAGGGATTCGAACCCCCGGACCTGTTACAGTCAACGGTTTTCAAGACCGCCGCGTTCGACCACTCCGCCAACTCTCTTTGTTAATCGTGTACAAAAGTAGGTGCTTGAGTTTATTTTACCAAACGATACGAGAAAATTTTTACCAGGTGTCGCGCCCACAGTATACAAATCCTTGAGTGTCAAACGCAAATTTTACTCCTGCAGCTGTACATAAATGCTAGCTTCTATACTTTGAACACGGTAGTTACCCTCTTTTGTCTCTTCTACACCATTCAACTCATCCAGTGCCAGCTTTACCTTCACTTGCTTTCCTTCCACCGTAAGCGTCATGTCTGCCGGACTAACCAGCTCATGCTGTTTCTTCTGCAGTTTCTTAATAAGTGGCAAAAGGTCCAGTGTCAGCGTCTCCTGCTCAAACTTAAAGTATAGCACCGAGCCCTCCTTTTCCAGTGACACAATCATCGGCACGGCTCCCAGTTGGAATTCCCGCTGCTCCTCGTGTCTCTCAAAAGTCCGGTAACTGTATTGCACCGCATAGGCATAGCCCCTGATATCCTGCACCGCATTTCCAGAACCGGAATGCTGCGTGCTGAAATAAAAGTGCTGCCTGCCCATATCCCTTTGTCCGGAATTATATTCCAGCCCCATCAGGTCCAGCACTTTGTCGCGGGTGGCGAAGCTTTTCTGCCAGCGGTTGCCGAGCGAGTCGGTGGCGGCGGCGAGGCTGTCTTCCAGATCAATCGCAAACCAAGGCTGCAGCGCCTCAAAACCGTGTGTACGGGCCAAGTAGTCGGTGATGGAACTAACCTCCTCCTCTACCTCCCCGCTTACCGGCGGGTGCTGCCGCTGTATCTGCCCGTTTACCAATACCTTACTTTCCTGCAGCAGCTTCTCCAGCCGGTTTACCTGGCTCCACTCCGACACCTGAAACGCACTAAAAGGTCCGAAGGCAGCCAGCAGTGCGACAACGCTCAGGGTGATGGGAATAAACTTGATGTTCTTCTGGCGGCTGAACAGGAAGTATAGCGCGGTGATGAACAGCCAAAGCGCCAGCGCCATCACCACGTACCGCTCCTCGGTTACGCCATACTCCGACACGCGCCGCCAGATGGCCAGCGCCAGCAGGATGATGAGCGGAAAAAGGGCACGGTAGAACCACCGGGAAAAGGTGCGCATCCAGGTGTTGCCTTCCTCAAACCGGATCGGGTGAATGAGCAGCAGCGACAGAATACCCGCAATGGAAAAGCACAGCACCAGCACCGACACCCAGCCCTCGGGCCACGCCCACTGCGCGATGATCTTGCCGAAGTACGCATAAAGGATGAGCAGGTACAGCGTAACCAGCGGCAGCAGCACAAACTGGGTAAATACCTTCAGGCCCTTCGGGTACAGGTGCGTATGCTCCAGCTCCTGCACATCGGTCGGCACGCCCGCGAGGAAGAACCAGGTATTGAACACGCCCACCATAAAGAGCCACAGCTGGCCGTAAAACGCACCGTCTATGTCTACCGAAAACAGCTCCTCCATAGCCAGCACCGCAATTACCAGGCCTATAAACAGCACCCCGGAATAGAGCGCCGACGTTAAGATGCGCAGGAACAGTGCTTTGTTGAACTGCCAGAACGCGTTCTCGTCGCGGCGGTTCAGGAACATGGCATAGGAGGCGGCCAGGTGCAAGGCCAGTGCCAGCATCAGGAAGCGCAGCCAGTGCCGCTGCTCCAATTCCAACGGCAACAGCCAGAAGTATAAGACCAGCAGCACCAGCCCTGCCAGCCACAGCGAAGCCTGCCAATGCAGCCTTAGTTTATACTTGCTAACCAGTAATTCCAGCGTGAAGAACAGGATAAGGCCCAGCGCGCACACCAGCATAAACTTCTCCAGGT
The DNA here is from genome assembly GCF_001611675.1 of Pontibacter akesuensis. NCBI lineage: Bacteria > Pseudomonadati > Bacteroidota > Cytophagia > Cytophagales > Hymenobacteraceae > Pontibacter > Pontibacter akesuensis. Next base: position 1,006,277 of record NZ_CP014766.1, read on the forward strand.
ACAGATGCTCCTGCCGCTGGTCGTAGGAAAGCTCTGAGTTAAATATGGCTGCCGCCGTGCCAGCAAAGGCAGAGAGCAGCACCAACGGGTAAGCCAGGAACGTGGTAACGGCGCCGCGCCAGAGTTGCTGCAGCGATATGTTTTTGAAGATTCCCATTTACTGTTTTATACTTGATAGAAGGCAAAGCGGCACCTGCGGGCACTGCTTCTTCAAGGTAAGTATAAAAACGGAAGTATAGTATAGAATCTATACTTTGGCGACTCTGGCCATTTTACCGGAGCTGGAGGTGGGCGTGCGCACCAGGCGCTTTGTTACGGTATCAATACTTACGTTTATCTCAAAGCCAAGTATGAGGATCATAGAAACGAAGTCGAGCCAGATCATCAGACCTATAAGGGCACCGATGGAACCGTAGAACTTGTTGTAGGTATCGAAGGCGCTGATGTAGTAGGAAAAGCCCATCGAGACGATAAAAATGAGCACTGTGGCCACCACGGCACCCGCCGAAAAGAACGGCCATTTGTCCTCAATAGCCGGCACAAAGTAATAGATCAGCGATGTGGCGAGCAGGAACAGGAAAACAATGGCCACATACTTCAGAATCACGATCAGGGTATACGTATAGCTTTCCGTCACCACTTCGTAAAACACCAGCACATCCAGTATCCACTGTCCAAAGAAAATGGCAGCCACCGCCGTGAATAAAATCATACTTAGCACCACAGTTAAAATGGTGGCGATGAAGCGTTTGCGAAGATAGGTGCGCTTGTAGAAGGTGTGGTACTTCTTATCGAAGGCGTCCATCAGCGACATAATGCCATTGGTGGAGAGCACCAGCGCGAAGAGAAAACCAAAGGAGAGCAACCCGCCGCGCGGCTTGTTCACAATATCCTCGATGGTGCCGTAAGCGGCCATGTACATTTCCTCAGGCATGAAGTCCGCCAGGAAGTCAAGTATGCTTTCCCCCAGATCCAAAGACAAAATACTTGGAATGTAGGGAATGAGCGTAAACAGGAAGATGATGCTCGGGAAAATGGCCAGCGTGAAGTTAAAGGCCATGTAGGATGCCCGCTTTGTAACCGAGTCCAGGCGCAGCTCCCCTATCAGCACGTCAGCCACCTCATACACCGACGAGTGCCCGTTGTTAAAGCGCCACCGTTTCAGGAAAACGATGAACTTGCGGTAGGCACGTCGGCGCTTCAGGTATTGCTGGTTCAGCCTCATTTAACGAAATACGGATCTAGCTTGTCATGGATCAGGGGCGGCACCTCGGTGGGGCGCCCGGTCTTCATATCCACAAAAACCATGATGGTCTCCCCGATGTTCAAAAGTGTTTCCTCTTCGTTGTACACCTCATACTCAAACCGGATGCGCGTGCCGTGCGGTTTGCTCTTCAGCAGCAGCCTTATGGTCAGCAGGTCGTCGTACTTGGCGGGGCGGATGAACTTGGTTTTCAGCTCCAGCACCGGCATCATCGTACCAGTAGCCTCCATCTCCTTATACTCAATGCCCAAACGGCGGAATACCTCTGTGCGCGTCACCTCGTAGTAGGCGGCATAATTGCCGTGGTACACATAGCCCATCTGGTCGGTTTCGGCGTAACGCACGCGCACTTGCACTTCTGATTCGAACACGGTGATGAAATTTTGATTTGGATAAGAGATGCGAATGTATAAAAAAAGAGCCTGCTACGCCAGTTAAACGTCAGCAGGCTCCTATGAATATACTTTCCTTAGTTGAGGATGTTGCGCTCGGTCAGGGCACGCTGGTAACGGCGCGCATTGTTGATATGCTCGCGCTCGGTAACGGCAAAGGCATGGTACCCAGAGAAATCATCCTTCGCGCAGAAGTAGATGTACTTGTGCTCCTCGGGGTTCAGCACGGCGTCGATGCTGGAGATATCCGGCACGTTGATGGGCCCCGGAGGCAAGCCGCCATACTTGTAGGTGTTGTAAGGCGAGTCGTAGGCCAGGTGCTTGTTTAGCACGCGGCGGATCGTGAAATCGCGCACCGCAAACACCACTGTCGGGTCGGCCTGCAGCAGCATGCCTTTCTCGAGGCGGTTCAGGTACACACCGGCCACTTTCGGTTTCTCATCTCTTTTAATTGTCTCGGCCTGCACGATAGAGGCCAGGGTGCTTACCTGCTTTGGCGTCAGCCCCAGCTTATCGGCTTTGGCTTTGCGCTCGGCGGTCCAGAACTTGTCGTACTCCGTTTTCATGCGCTGCATGAGTTCCGGGGCCGTGGTGGTCCAGTGCACCTGGTAGGTGTTCGGGATAAACATGCTCACGATGGTGGTGGTATCAAAGCCCAGCGTCTTCAGGTACTCCTGGTCGCTAAGGAGGCTATCCAGTTCTTCTGCGCTGGCCTCAATGCCACCGGCCAATTTCTCTGACAGCTGGCTGCGCAGGCGCACGTTGGTAAAGGTCAGGTTCAGCGGGTCCTGCTCGCCCAACCGCAGTTTGCCGATCAATTGGCGGTTGCTCCAGCCATCCTGCAGTTTGTAACGGCCCGGCTTCACAAGCTTGTCGTAGTCCATCAGCTTGGCCATAAAATGCAACGACAGCTTATCAACAATGGCACCGCTTGCCTCAATGGAGTCCATGGCCTGGTTGTAAGTGGCGCCGGTGGGGATGAGCACGTACACATCGCGCTCCTTTGTGTGCACGTTGCCGGTGTACACAATCTGGTACGCGTAGTAGGAGAAGCTCACGAACAGAAAAAGGAACAGCACCGCCAATGCAGGGACCAGCATGCTTTTCTCTTTTCTCTTTCTTCTGGGTCTTGGGTTATTTGCTTCGTTGGCCATAATGTTGGTAAAAGGGCCGGAATCGCTTTTAGGTTCCGTACCCGTTGGGAATCAGGCTGCAAAAATAATACGAATGTGTTTAATTGTTTATGTGCGATGGGCAGTTTGCGCTAATTAAAGTTTAAACGTGCTGCTGTTTGCCTTTCAGCCCGTTGTAACGCATAGGCTGTTTACAAAGTATGCTAAAGAACCTTAGCCGCGGTTTACAGGATTCAAGCTTATACTTGGATCTGACAAAACCATCCCTGCCCCTCCCGGGAGGGGAATTTCTGCAATACCTTTGGGGAGGGGCAAACAAAATTTGAGAATCAGCCGAAAATCGCACAGGAGTTATACTTTATACTTACATCAACCCAAACAAAATAAAACTATGAGTAACGCAGCCTTCATCCAGATACACCCCGAAACGCCGCAGGAGCGCAAGATCCGGGAAGCCGTAGAGATTCTTCGCAACGGAGGAGTGATCATCTACCCCACCGACACCATCTACGGCATGGGCTGCGACATTCACAATGCCCGTGCCGTGGAGCGCGTGTGCCAGATTAAAGGGGTGAAACCGGACAAAGTGAATCTCTCCTTCATCTGCTCCGACCTCACCCACATCTCCGACTATGCCAAAATAGACACGCCAACCTATAAGGTGATGAAAAAGGCCTTGCCTGGCCCTTTCACATTTGTCCTGAACGCCACCAGCAATGTGCCCAAGTATGCCAGCGCTAAAAAGAAGACGGTCGGTATTCGCATACCCGATAACAACATCGCCCTTATGCTGGTAAAGGAGCTGGGCAACCCGATCCTGTCGACTTCAGTGCGCGACGAAGATGAGGTGATAGAGTACAGCACAGACCCGGAACTGATCTTCGAGAAGTATAAAAATTTAGTGGATGCCGTGATTGACGGTGGCCCGGGCAACAACGTCGCCTCGACCGTGGTGGACGTTAACAACAACTTTGAAGTGCTCCGACAGGGCGCCGGCGACATAGAGCAGTACCTGTAGTTAATTATGAATTATAAATTATGAATTGGTATGATGAGCATTCCTGCTCTAGGTTATGAGCCACCGCTCATTTATAATTCATAATTTATAATTTCTAATTGGCCGCAGGCTGCGGCCGCTTGTGTTTCCAGCGTTTGTGGGTCCAGAGGTAATCGGCGGGGTTGCGGCGGAGGCTGGTTTCCAGCTTTTGGGCAAAAGCCTCTGTAATAGGGTAGCCTTCTGTGTTTTCGGGGAAAGGCGTGCCATCCCAGATCACATCAAAGGTGAGGCAGTAGTAGCCACGTTTGATGCGCTGCACATCCAGGAACAATACCGGGCAGTTGAATTTTCGGGCTATCTTCTCGGCTCCGACATAAAAGGGCGTGTCCTGGTGCATGAAATTTGTCCAGAAGGTAATCTCGCTGTGCAACGGCGTCTGATCGGAGAGCATGGCCACCACGCGGGGCACATTTCTGTTTGCGGCAAAGTCACGCAGCGTTTCCTTCATCTTGATGAGCCGTGGTCCAAGGCGGCTGCGCAGGTGCAGCATGTACGCCTCGAAGAAGGGGTTGTTGAGCGGCTTGTACACACCGGCCGTCGGAAAATCAAACTGTATGGCGCCGGCCGATAGTATCCACTCCCAGTTGCCTGTGTGCGAGCCCATGGTAATAACCTGCCTGCCCTGCTTCACGATGTTGCCCAACAACTCGGGGTTAGGAAAAATGAGGCGCCGCGAAAATTCCTCTTTGCTGATGGAGGACAGCTTCAGCGTCTCCACCAGCACATCCATAAACTGCCGGTAAAAGTCTTTGGAGATACGCTTTAGCTCCTGCTCGCTTTTCTCGGGGAAGGCCATGCGCAGGTTCTGCAGCGTCACTTTCCTGCGGTACCCAATAACGTAGTACACCAGCACGTACAGCATGTCAGACAGCAGGTACAGCGCCGAAAAAGGCAGTGCCCCCAGCCCCTGGAGCAGCAGCCAGAGCGGGTAATATTGTAACGGTATGTCAGTACGTTTCATCATGAGCTAAAGGGCAGCGGCAAAGGTACAATCTATCTGAATTAAAAGTTATGAATTATGAATTAGAAATTAGGCCGGCAATTGGCTGGCGGCAGACGCCCCGGCTCTTAAACAGAGCAGCAGCAAGCGCAAAAAGCAGTTAGTAAAAGAGCAGTAAGTATGGGGGCAGGTTTTCCACTGTTAAATAATTTCGACTATTTGGCACTGGAGCACCTGCCCGGAGCCAGGCACCCATTCATAATTCATGTTTTCTAATTCATAATTAAACCGAGCTTTGATTCTTTTAACTGAAGCGCACTATAACCCGCCAATCCGCTATTTTTGGCACGTAATTCGCTCTGAAAGTATACAGCTGGAGGCGCATGAAAATTACATTAAACAAAGCTACCGCAACCGCTGCCACGTGCTGACGGCACAAGGCGTGCAGCCCCTCAGCATCCCTATACTTAAAGGCAACAGCAAAGTAAAAACGCCTATTCGGGAGATTGAGATAGATTACAGCCAGAAATGGCAGCAGGTGCACTGGCGCACCATTCAGGCAGCCTATGGGCGGGCCCCTTATTTTGAATTCTACAGCGACTACATCCGGGAGGTGTACGAACGGCAGCCGAAATTTTTATTCGAGCTAAACGTGGATCTTTTGAGGCTTTATCTTAAATTACTAAAACAAGACAAGTCACTCACTTATACGGCGGCTTACCAGGTGCAGCCCCCCGATCACGTGTTGGATCTGAGAAATAAGCTGCATCCCAAAATCATTCCTGACAATTTGCACGTAAAAACTTATACACAAGTATTTGGCAAACAATTTGTATCAGAGCTTAGTATAATTGACTTGTTGTTTACACAGGGTCCTGCATCAATTTCTTACCTGCAGTAAAGGCGCCCGGCACGCGAAACAATAGCACCCAAAGCCGGTTTGTAAGTATGGCTTATCCTGTTGGCCTCAATCAGTTAGTACAATTTTTGAATATTTAGATTACACACGGAGTATACATACATGGAAGCAAAATTCTCAAACCGAGTAAAAGAGGTCATCTCGCTTAGCCGTGAGGAAGCCATTCGGCTCGGACATGACTACATCGGCACCGAACATCTGGTGCTGGGTATGGTTCGGGAAGGAGAAGGCACTGCCATTGCCCTGCTGAAGAAGCTTGGCGTTTCGATAGATGAGTTAAAGTACGCTTTAGAACAGGCTACCCGAAATACCGCTTCGCAAAGCAGCAATATCACTGGCAGCATCCCGCTCACGAAGCAGACCGAGAAGGTGCTGAAGATAACATACCTGGAGGCTAAAATCTTCAAGAGCGATGTTATTGGAACAGAACATCTTCTGTTATCCATCCTGCGGGATGAAGACAACATTTCTTCACAAATATTAGCGAAATTCAACGTGAACTACGAAGCAATAAGAGATTCCCTGGATTATCACAGCAACAACCCGCTGGCATCGTCTGATACAGATGATTCTGATGATTCTGACAAGCTTTTCGGTAGCTCGTCGTCCCGCTCTGGCAGCAGCGCAAGCAAAAAGGCTGGTGAGAAGTCGCGCACTCCGGTGCTCGACAACTTTGGCCGCGACCTGACAAAGCTGGCTGAAGAAGACAAGCTTGACCCGATAGTTGGTCGTGAAAAAGAAATTGAGCGCGTGGCCCAGGTATTGAGCCGCCGCAAGAAAAACAACCCGATCCTGATTGGTGAGCCTGGTGTAGGTAAAACTGCCATTGCGGAGGGTCTTGCCCTGCGCATTATCCAGAAAAAAGTAAGCCGCGTGCTGTTTAACAAGCGTGTGGTAACGCTGGACCTTGCCTCTTTGGTGGCCGGTACCAAGTACCGTGGCCAGTTTGAGGAGCGTATGAAGGCGGTGATGAATGAGTTGGAGAAGTCTCCGGACGTGATCCTGTTCATTGACGAACTGCATACGATTGTGGGTGCCGGTGGTGCCTCTGGTTCGCTGGATGCTTCTAACATGTTCAAGCCAGCGCTTGCACGTGGCGAGATTCAATGCATCGGTGCCACTACGCTGGATGAGTACCGCCAGTACATTGAGAAAGATGGTGCGCTTGCCCGTCGTTTCCAGATCGTGATGGTAGACCCTACCACGCCTGAGGAGACTATGGAGATCCTGCACAACATCAAAGATAAGTACCAGGACCACCACCATGTAAATTACACGGACAAGGCAATTGAGGCCTGCGTGAAGCTTTCTGATCGTTACATGAGCGACCGCTTCCTGCCAGACAAGGCGATTGACATCCTGGACGAGGCTGGTGCACGCGTGCACATCAACAACATCATCGTTCCGGAGGATATCCTGAAGCTGGAAGAGCAGATCGAGAACATCAAGACGGAGAAAAACCGCGTGGTGAAAAGCCAGAAGTATGAGGAGGCAGCGCAACTGCGCGATAAGGAGAAAAAACTTATCGACCAGCTGGATGCCGCTAAAAAGGACTGGGAAGAAGAGACAAAAAAGAAGCGCTACCAGGTAAAAGAGGAAAATGTGGCAGAGGTTATTGCCATGATGACAGGTATTCCTGTGAAGCGTATCGCTCAGAAAGAAGGCGTGAAACTCCTGAACATGGGCGAAGAGCTGAAAGGCAAAGTGATCGGACAGGATAAAGCGATCACACAGTTGGTGAAAGCTATCCAGCGCACACGTGTTGGTCTGAAAGATCCGAAAAAGCCGATTGGTTCGTTCGTGTTCCTGGGCCCGACGGGTGTAGGTAAAACAGAGCTTGCGAAAGTGCTGGCGACGTACCTGTTCGACAAAGACGATTCGCTGGTGCGTATCGACATGAGTGAGTACATGGAGAAATTCAGTGTGTCTCGCCTGGTAGGAGCGCCTCCAGGATACGTGGGTTACGAAGAAGGTGGTCAGCTGACTGAGAAAATCCGCCGTAAGCCATACTCTGTGGTGTTGCTGGATGAGATTGAGAAAGCGCACCCGGACGTGTACAACCTGCTGCTGCAAGTGCTTGACGATGGTATTCTGACTGACGGACTGGGCCGCAAGGTTGACTTCCGTAACACGATCATCATCATGACGTCGAACATCGGTGCCCGTGACCTGCAGGACTTTGGAGCCGGTATCGGTTTCATGTCTAAATCCAAGCAGGACAATGTGGATGATATCATGAAAGGAACGATTGCCAGTGCGCTGAAGAAGACGTTCTCGCCTGAGTTCCTGAACCGTCTGGATGATGTGATTGTGTTCAACTCGCTTAACCGTGAGGACATGCACAAGATTATCGAGCTGTCGCTGCAGAAGCTGTTCACCCGCGTGGAAACACTTGGTTATGCCATCGAACTGACTAAAGAAGCGAAAGACTTCGTGGCAGAGAAAGGGTATGATCCGAAGTATGGCGCGCGTCCGCTGAACAGGGCCATCCAGAAGTACATCGAAGATCCGATTGCTGAGGAGATTCTGAAAGCTGAGGTGAACCAGGGTGATGTGATCCAGGTGGACTACAAGGAAGGCGCAGAAAGCCTGACCTTCGTGTCGAAGAAGAGCAGCAACGGTAAAAAACTTAAAGGGGCTTCGGATGAGGCACCGGAGTCAGAGCCAAGCAAATCTTCTGATACAGACAAGACGAAAGAATAAGTAAAACATAAGTATAGATAAGGGCTGCCTGCTTCAGGTAGCCCTTATTTTTTTGCCAATTTATACTTGCCATACTTCACTATAAGATCAACACTACCGCCCCTAAGTATACCAGGTGTAAACCAATGTGAAAACATACTTCTTCCCTTTGCCCCTGCTGCTGCTCTCACAAGCTATCTTCCTGCTGCACAAAACCCTTGTACCTACAGAAAATCATAAAACTGTACCGTTTTTAGCTGCAGACTTGCTAAATTTGAGGAAACGATTATTTGAACTAATACTTACATAAACGCAACACATGGCGGGAGAAATCAGGCAAGCCCAGATAGACATACTTGAGCGCAAAAATGCGGAGGCCCTCCTTGGCGGTGGCCAGGACAGAATAGAAGCACAGCACAAAAAAGGGAAACTTACGGCCCGCGACCGCATCCACCTGCTGATGGACGAGGGATCTTTTGAGGAGATCGGTAAGTTTGTGATGCACCGCTCCAAGGACTTCGGTTTAGATAAGCAGTACTATTTGGGTGATGGCGTGGTGACCGGCTATGGCACCATCAACGGCCGCTTGGTTTACGTTTTCTCCCAGGATTTCACGGTACTCGGCGGTTCACTTTCTGAAACGCATGCCGAAAAGATCGTAAAAATCATGGAACTGGCCATGAAGAACGGCGCCCCGGTTATCGGCTTGAATGACTCTGGCGGAGCCCGCATACAGGAAGGCGTAGTGTCGCTGGGTGGCTATGCGGATATTTTCTACCGCAACACACTGGCCTCCGGTGTTATCCCTCAGATTTCAGCCATTATGGGCCCATGTGCGGGTGGCGCGGTATACTCTCCGGCTATTACCGACTTTATTTTGATGGTGGAGGATACTTCTTACATGTTCGTGACTGGCCCTAACGTGGTGAAAACTGTGACGCACGAAGAGGTAACATCTGAGGAACTTGGCGGTGCCAGTACGCACAGCACAAAGAGCGGAGTTACGCATTTCTCCTGCGCCAATGAGGTGGAGTGCATCACCTACATCAAAAAGCTGCTGAGCTACGTACCGCAAAACTGCGAGGAACTGCCCCCTTCCCTGCCCTATGAAACAACAGGCGATGAGACGCGCGCCATACTTGACACCATCATCCCGGAGAACCCGAACCAGCCCTACGACATCCGCGAGGTGATTGACGGCATTATAGACGAGGGTACTTTTTTTGAGGTGCACAAAAACTTCGGCGATAACATTGTAGTGGGCTTTGCCCGTTTGGCAGGCCGCAGCATTGGCATTGTGGGCAACCAGCCCGCCATACTTGCCGGCGTGCTCGACATCAACGCCAGCACCAAGGCGGCGCGTTTTGTGCGCTTCTGCGATAGCTTTAACGTGCCCCTGCTGGTGCTTGAAGATGTGCCTGGCTTCCTGCCGGGAACGGACCAGGAGTGGCGCGGCATCATCACCAACGGTGCTAAATTGCTTTACGCTTTCTGCGAGGCGACCGTGCCACGCATTACCGTAATTACCCGCAAAGCCTATGGCGGCGCTTACGACGTGATGAATTCGAAGCATATTGGCGCTGACATGAACTTTGCCTGGCCAACTGCCGAGATTGCGGTGATGGGTGCCCAGGGTGCTGCCGAGATCATCTTTAAGCGTGAGATTGCGGCTGCCGAGGACCCAGAGGCAAAACTGGCCGAGAAGGTGCAGGAGTACAAGGAGAAGTTTGCCACCCCTTACCGTGCCGCGCACCGTGGTTTTATCGACGAGGTGATTATGCCATCCGAGACGCGCGCAAAGCTGATAAAAGCATTTAAAATGCTCGAAAATAAAGCCGTAACCTTACCTCGTAAGAAACACGGAAACATTCCGCTTTAAATTAACATACGTACTACCGATAGCCTGTGCCAAGGGGGGAACCAAGGCACAGGCTGTTGTTTATACTAACCTTACACCAATAGCTGAATTAAATGAGACAAGAATCCTTTGATTTTCTACAGCGCTACCTCAACAATGCCTCGCCCACCGGATTTGAGGTGGAGGGCCAGAAGCTGTGGCTGGAATACATAAAACCCTACATCGACGAGTATTTTGTAGACACCTACGGCACCGTGGTTGGTGTGGTAAACCCGCAGGCCGAGTACAAGGTGGTAATAGAGGCACATGCCGATGAGATCAGCTGGTTTATCAATTACATCACGCCGGAAGGCTACATGTACGTGCGCCGCAACGGTGGTTCTGATGCTTTGATCGCGCCGTCCAAGCGTGTAAACATTCATACTTCCAAAGGCATTGTGAAGGCGGTGTTCGGCTGGCCAGCTATCCACGTGCGCAAGGTCGAGAACGATAAGGCTCCGACCATTGAAACAGTATTCCTGGATTGCGGCGCAAAAAACCGCGAGGAGGTGGAGGAAATGGGCATCCATGTGGGCTGCGTGGTTACCTTCGAGGATGAGTTTACAGTGCTGAACGACCGCTACTATGTAGGCCGTGCGCTGGATAATCGTATCGGTGGTTTCATGATCGCGGAGGTGGCACGTCGTCTGAAAGAGGAGGGCAAACAACTGCCATTTGGCCTGTACATCGTGAACGCGGTGCAGGAGGAGATCGGGTTGCGTGGTGCCGAAATGATCGCGCACCGCATTAACCCGGACGTCGCCATCATCACCGACGTAACACACGACACGCAGTCGCCGATGTACGAGAAGAAAACCAGCGGCGATATTCACTGCGGCAAAGGCCCGGTGATTGCCTACGGCCCCGCGGTGCAGAACAACGTACGCGACCTGATCATCAACACGGCAAAGGAAAAGGATATTCCGTTCCAGCGCGCCGCCGTAACCCGCGCCACCGGCACCGACACGGACGCTTTCGCCTACTCTAATGCCGGTGTAGCCTCTGCCTTGATCTCATTGCCGCTGAAGTACATGCACACCACTGTGGAGACAGTGCACAAAGACGACGTGGAGAATGTGATCAAGATGATTTACGAAACAGTACTTAAGATCAGCGATAAGCAGGATTTCCGCTACCTGAGCTAAGGCATTTTGAATCTGACCATACCAAAACCCCACAGCGTTCCGTACCCTGTGGGGTTTTGCTTTCTAAAGGCGCGCTTTGTAACTTAAACTGCACTAAACGCTGAGAGATGAACCGATACATGTTCTGGGTTTTAATCATTTTGCCGTGGTTTATACTGGCCATCTTCCTTACCCATAACCGGAATCCGCAGGTAAGAGCCTTGGTACTTGTGATGCTGCTCATACACATGGCCATTGTCATCAACTCACGTAGAAAGGCGGTGGGCTTGTCACTGGCCGAAACCTTCAAAGCATTCGTTCCCTTGTGGGGCAGCAAAGAATACAACCGCCTTTTCTTTCAGGAAGTATAGCGCATTTCATTTAGCAATTACCATTTATCAAATATCATTCATCAAGCGTGACTATTACCGACCAAATGGGCCACCAGCTTACGCTGGCGCAGCCACCACAGCGCATCATGTCCTTGGTGCCCTCCCAGACCGAGCTTCTGTTTGATTTAGGTCTGGCAGACCGCGTGGTGGGCGTGACCAAGTTTTGCATCCATCCAAAAGAGCAGGTAAAGCAGAAGACTATAATCGGAGGCACCAAGAATTTCCACTTTGGCAAAATCGATCAGCTGCAGCCGGACCTGATCATCGGCAACAAGGAAGAGAATTATAAAGAAGGCATTGAACAGCTGCAGGAGAAGTATAAGGTATGGATGAGCGATATTTATACCTTGGAGGATGCGCTGGAGATGCTGCAGCAGTTGGGGCTGTTAACAGGTACCGAAGCTAAAGCACAGGAACTGGAGCAGCAGATAAGAGTCGGTTTTGAGCAGCTGGAGCCGGTGCAGCCAAGTATAAAAACAGCCTACTTTATCTGGCGCAAGCCCTATATGGCGGTGGGCAGCCACAACATCATCGACCACATCCTGCAGCGCTGCGGCTTCTCGAATGCCTTCGCTAACCTACAGCGTTACCCGGAAATCACGCCCGCACTTCTGCAACAGGCTGATCCGCAACTAATCCTGCTATCGTCGGAGCCTTACCCTTTCAAAGAAAAGCATATCGAGGAGTTTCGGGAGCTGTGCCCTCAGGCTGTGGTAAAAGTGGTGGACGGCGAGATGTTCAGCTGGTACGGCAGCAGATTGTTGCACGCGCCTGTATACTTGCAGCAGGTAATTAATGAGGTGAAAGAAAATTTATCTTAGCTATTAAACCAAGTATTTTAAAAGTTAAAGAGGAAAGCAATGTGCGGATTTTGCACATTGCTTTCCTCTTTAACTTTTAAAACTGCCAAGGGAATCCTAATTCGTAATTCTTAATTCGTAATTATCTCAAACCCCACCTTCTCCAGATCTTCCCAAAAACGTGGGTAGGATTTGCGCACTACGCTGGGTTCCTGAATAGTAACCGGCCCGAGCAAGGCAAGCGGCGCGAAAGCCATCGCCATGCGGTGGTCCTGATACGTGCGGAAGCTAAGGTTGTCCTTGTGCAGTATGCCCGGCTCCAGGTGAAACACTCCCGGCGTAATTTCCTGCAGCGACGAGTTCATGCTTAGCACTTCGATCTGCAGTGCCTGGATACGGTCCGTTTCTTTGATGCGCAGGCTCTCCAGCCCCGTCATGTCCACGTGCACACCCAAAGCAGTACACAGGGCTACAATGGTTTGCGCCAGGTCCGGGCAATCGGAAAAATCAAGCGACAGGTGCCGCTCATGCTCTTTCTTTAGCAGCCGCACGCCTTCCGCTGTAAACTCAGTATATACCCCCAGGCGGTACATAATGTCTACAATGGCGCGATCACCTTGGAATGAATACTCTTTCAGGCCCAGCAGCGTAATATCGGCCTCCTTGGCCAAAGCCACCAGACTGTACCAGTAGCTTGCCGCCGACCAGTCTGACTCCACCGTAAACTCAGCTGATTTATACTTCTGATGTGCCACCGAGATGGTGTTTCCCTCAAAATTTGCCGCAACGCCAAAATGCTGCATCAGCGAGAGCGTCATTTCGATGTAGGGCCTGGAGCCGATCTTGCCTTCCAGTTCCAGTTCCAGTCCTTCCGGTAGCAAGGGGGCAATCATGAGCAAAGCAGATATGAATTGGCTGCTGATATCGCTGCGAACTTTCAGGTGCTTTTGGCCGCTACCGGTAAATGCACCAATCTTCAGGGGCGGATAACCTTCTTCGCCTTGATAATCTATACTTGCACCAAGTTCCCGTAAGGCCTCCACCAGCACTTTAATGGGACGCTGGCACATGCGCTCGGTTCCGGTCAGGGTTTTCTGCTGACCTGTGATGGCATAGTAGGCGGTGAGAAAACGCATCACCGTGCCCGCATCTTCGGCATCTATCGTCTCCGCATCACTTTTGAGCAGGCGCTGCAGCAGTTGTGTATCGTTGGCTTCAGAAAGGTTGTGCAACTGTGACTCCTGCCCGGACAAGGCTGAAATAATCAGCGCCCGGTTGGCTTCGCTCTTGGAGGCAGGCAGTTTTATACTTCCGTTCAGTATGCCGGTTGGGTGACTAAGGCTGAGGCTATCGCTCATAGTAAGGTGTAGTAGCGTAATGATTCAATAATTTCCTGCACGGTGATGGGTTGATCGAAAACCGCTTTCCCGATGCCATCCAATAAGGTACAGTTAATGGTGGAGCGGGAGTTTTTCTTATCCTGCAGGGCCAGTTGGGCTATTTGCTGGATGTCCTCCTCCGTCAGTTTCACCTTCTCGAAAACCGACACCAGAAACGTCTCGATCCGATCCAGCTCCAGTTGCGAAAGCAGCTCGTGCTTTTTGCTGATCCAGGCTTCGCAGTGCATCCCAAGTACCACCGCCTCGCCGTGCAGCAGTTCGCGCCCCGGCTTGTTTAGCAGGTAGCTTTCCACGGCGTGCCCTATGGTATGGCCAAAGTTCAGCACTTTCCGATAGCCGCCCTCCAAAGGGTCAGCCTCCACCACACGTGATTTTATTTGCACAGAATGGCGGATAAGCCCTTCCCAATCGTCGGTAAACAAACCGATATGGCGCTGCTCCTTGAAAGCCTCAGCATCCGCAATAAGCCAATGCTTGATGATTTCGGCATAGCCTGACTTGAGCTGGCTCGGTGGCAGTGTTTGCAGGAAAGCAGGGTTGATAAACACCGATTGCGGCTCCTGGTATACCCCGATGTGGTTCTTGAGCCCGTGAAAATCAATGCCGGTTTTGCCGCCCACGCTCGCATCCACCTGCGCCAGCAAAGTTGTCGGCACCTGCACAAAAAACACGCCCCGCTTAAACACCGCCGCACAAAAACCACCCATATCGCCAATTACGCCGCCGCCCAGGTTCACCAGCACCGACCAGCGGTCCAGGTGCAGTTCGGTCATGCGCTGCCAGATGTACTCGCAGGTTTGGAGGGTTTTGTGCTCCTCTCCGCTTTTTACCTGTATTACCTCATGCTCGGGCAAGTATGGCTTGAGCTGCGGGTAGCAGTGCGCAAGGGTGTTCTCATCCAGCAACACCACCACTTTGCTGAATGCCCTGTTCTGGAGCAATTTCGGCAGTTCCTGCAGTGCGCTTTGACCTATGTGTATCGTTTCTGTCATTTTATGAATTAGAAGGTTGGGAAGTTAAAATGTTAGAAAGTTTAGGTCTGATGATGCTTCATCAGTGACCAAGATTAATCTCATCAAACACTTTAACCACCTAACAATTTAGCAATTCCGGTTTTAGTCCCTGTCCAAGATTTGCGTTTGCTTGCGGATTGATTCCACGTGGATCAGTTTGTAGAGCTCCTCCACGAAAGCTGAGTTAATCCCCGCCTCATCGGCCCACTCGGCACGGCTCCGGAAAATCTCTTTCCAGCGCTCCAGCTGCAGCACCTGTACGTTATTCAGCTTTTTATACGTACCGATCTGCTCTACCAGCGCCATCCGCTTGGCCAGTGCCGCGATAATCTCATGGTCGGCCGCATCGATTTGCAGACGTAGTTCCTCTGCCCGGTTCACCAGTTCCGCGTCATCGTAGGTGGCTTTGCGCACCTGCAGCCGGGCAAGTATACTTTTCAGCGCATCGGGAGTTACCTGCTGCGCTGCATCGCTTAGCGCCAGGTCGGGAGTCGGGTGTGTTTCGATCATCATGCCGTCGTAGCCCAGGTCCAGCGCCTTCTGCGTTAGCGGGAAGATAAGCTCGCGCTTGCCGCCAATATGGCTTGGGTCCACGATCAGGGGCATGCCCTGGTAGCGCGCCTTCAGCTCAATCGGAATCTGCCACAGTGGCGAATTTCTATACTTGGCTTCATCATACGAGGAAAAGCCACGGTGTATGGCCGCCAGATCGGTGATGCCTGTGTTGTAAATACGCTCTATGGCTCCTATCCACAGCGCAAGGTCCGGGTTTACAGGATTCTTCACCATCACCGGCACCCGCACACCCTGCAGCGCATCGGCAATCTCCTGCACAGCAAAGGGGTTTACGGTGGTGCGCGCGCCAATCCAGAGCACGTCCACCTCCTGCTTCAGCGCCTCCTCCACGTGCCTGCCAGTGGCCACCTCAGTGGTTACCAGCAGCCCCAGCTCCTGCTTCACGCGCCTGAGCCACAGTAACCCCTGCTGCCCCACTCCCTCAAAGGCGTTTGGCCGCGAACGGGGCTTCCAGATGCCGGCCCTGAACAGCTTCACGCCCTGCTGCTGTAGCGCCACGGCTGTCTGCATGACCTGCTCCTCGGTTTCGGCGCTGCATGGGCCTGCAATCACAAACGGTTGCCCCTGCCCTGCCTGCAGTTTCGTAAAAAAAGAATCTTTATTGGTAAACTCCATCACACTTATTTGTTGTTACAAAGGTAACGCATGCAGAAACAAAAGGCAGCAGTCTATACTTTAAAAGTAACTTAAGTTACGCAAAAGAGTACCCTGTACAAGGCTTTTGGGCAGTCGGCTGCGGGGCCCTGAATTTTCCATAAATGCAACAGCAAAGTATAGGCACTGGTTTGGCGCCGCATTAGGGTATAAATTAAGCAAAAGCAGCCTGCTTATATGGTTGCGAACTGTGCCCGAAACGCTATCTTTGCGGCGTTAATTAGACGTACATGAACCCGATTACCAAAGTATCTTTCGAAGACACCGCAGTGGCTTTTTCCTCAAAGTCTGATGCCGAGTTATACAAGATGTACCTGCTGTTTAAGTCTATGAACAGCAACACCTTAGTGAAATTTGGCGGCAGCCTCCTGAACACGGCCATTAACCTGCACCTGCCGGTTAAATTTATCATTAAGCCAACTATTTTTAACCACTTCTGCGGCGGCGAAACTATTGAGGAGTCGGAGCGGGCTATTAAGGAGCTGGCCAAGTATAACATCGGCACCATTCTCGACTACTCTGTGGAGGGCGAGGGCGACGAGAAAAGCTTTAACGCGACACGCGATGAGCTGCTGCGCACGGTGGAGAAAGCCCGCCAAAACCCGAAGGTGCCGTTTTCAGTGTTTAAGATCACCGGGCTCATGGACATCAACCTAATGGAAAAGGTGCAGGCACGGCAGGAGCTAAACGCAGAGGAGCGCGCTGCCTTTGAGCGGGGCCGCGAACGGGTGAACGCCATCTGCAAAAGCTGCTATGCCGCTGATGTGCGCGTGTTCATCGATGCCGAGGAAAGCTGGATACAGGAGACCATCGACAACCTGACCTACGAAATGATGGAACTCTACAACAAGGAGAAAGCCATCGTGTACAATACTTACCAAATGTACCGCCACGACCGCCTTGATGTCATTACCCGCGACTACGAGAATGCCGTGAAAGGAGGATATTTTCTGGGCGCCAAACTGGTGCGCGGAGCTTATATGGAGAAGGAGCGCCGCCGTGCCGAGGCAGAAGGCCGCCCCAGCCCTATCAACCCGACTAAAGAAGCATCTGACAAGCTTTTTGATGATGCCATGCGCTTTTGCGTAAAGCACATCGACCGGATTGCCTTTTGCGCCGGCACCCACAACGAAGACAGCTGCTACCTGCTGATACAACTGATGGGCGACAATTACATTGAGCCCTACGACCCGCGCGTATACTTCGCGCAGCTCTACGGCATGAGCGACAACCTCTCCTACAACCTAGCGCATAACGGCTACAACGTGGCCAAGTATGTTCCGTATGGTCCGGTAGAATCGGTGATGCCGTACCTGCTGCGCCGCGCCAACGAGAATACGGCCATAGCCGGGCAGAGTAGCCGCGAGTTTACCCTGATCCAACGAGAATTCGAGCGCCGTAGAGCCAACAAGAAATAAGAATGAGAGAGCAGGTTCCCGAAAGCCTGCTCTTTATACTTGACCGCGCTTCAGAAACGCCTTAAAACAACAAGGCCCCGCGCAAATGCACGGAGCCTTGTTATGTGTTTCACGAACAAAGGCTTGCGCCGCTGTCCTTTAACTATAATTACTCAACTACAGTAGCAGAGTCAGTAGTAACAGCAGCTGAATCAACAACTACTTCTTCTTCTACAACTGGAGTCTCTTCTACAACCTCAGTCTCAACAACTTCAGCTTCAGTAGTAGCAGCTTCTTCGTTGCAAGCTGTGAAAGAGAAAGCAAGAGCAACAATAGCGAATGTGAATAATTTTTTCATTTTGTGTTTGTGATTAAGTGTTTTGGTTTCGATTTTGATCTTCATACCGGAAACGAAAATTAGTAACCCGGCTTTTTAAAAAATTTTAAAATTATTTTTCTGTGGGTTACAAAATGCCCCTGGGCGTATTAAAATTAGATTTGAATGAAGAAGAGTTTGTATGATACGGACCTGGCGATCATGGAAGGCATCCGGCAAGGCGACGACAGAGCCCTGTCGCACCTGTACAAACTGTACTTCCCGATGATCTCGCACTTTATAGTGAGCAACAGCGGAACAGACGACGAGGCCAAGGACATTTACCAGGAGGGCGTTATCGTGTTCTACGAAAAGGTGCGGGACAACAGCCTGGAACTCACGTGCCAGATTAAGACCTACCTGTACTCTGTGTGCAGAAGGCTTTGGCTCAAACGGCTGACCGAGAAAGGGCGCTTTGCCACCCGGCTGGAGGAGTCTGAAAGCGTGGTACCCGTGGAGGAGGACACGCTGCGGCACGAGGAGCAGGAACGGCAGTTTGGTGTGATGGGCGATTCGCTGGCGCAGCTGGGGGAACCTTGCCGCGGGCTGCTGGAAGCCTACTACATACAAACTCAGAACATGCAGGACATTACCGAGAAGTTTGGCTATACCAACAGCGACACGGCTAAGAACCAGAAGTATAAGTGCCTGCAACGCCTGAAGAAAATATTTTTTGCCACCTATAAGCCTGAGGTATAGAACAGGCTGCATAAGATAAGGCCTAGGGGCCGGGAGAGGACAACAATGTTAGAGTATCGCGCTTACGAGCAAATAGAAAGCTACCTGAACGGCACCATGGCCGCTGAAGACAAAGCGGCCTTTGAGGCACTGCTGCACTCCGACGCACGCTTGGCGGAACAGGTGCGCGAGCACCGTATACTGTTGCAGGAAATGCAAAAGTATGGCCAGCGCCAGCGCCTGCGCCAGCAGCTCAATAACATTCACCGGGAGCTGGAGCCAGCTCAGACAACTGCCGCACCAAGTGGCTGGAACATTCTCTGGAACCGCCACAAGCAGACGCTTGCCGTAGCGGCCAGTGTGTCCCTGCTGTCGGTGTTCGGTACGCTCTGGAGTGTGCAGCAGCTGAAGGCCCCGGTGCAGCAGCAAACAGTGCGCTATATTGAACTGCGCCGCGAAGTGGAGCGCCTGAAGAAGAACCAGACGGCCATCATCAACGGCATCAACGAAGTAACCAAGCCAGCGGCCCCACAGCCGGCAACCTTTGCAGGCACTGGCTTTGCCATCTCCTCGGATGGCTTTCTGGTTACCTCCTCCCACGTGGTGGAGGGAGCCGACTCGATCATGATTGAAAATAAAGCAGGCATCAAGTATAAGGCAACCGAAGTATACCGCGACGAGATACACGACCTGTCCATACTTCGTGTAACCGATCCTGCTTTCCAGAGCTTTGGCAAGCTGCCCTACACCTTCAAAACCACCGAGTCTGACCTGGGCGAGAAGGTGTTCACGCTGGGATATCCGCGCGAGGACATTGTTTTTGGGGAGGGAGCACTTAGCTCTACCTCCGGTTTTGAGAACGACTCTACGGCTTACCAAGTGTCCATCCCCCTTAACCCGGGCAACAGTGGCGGTCCGCTCCTCGATGATAAGGGCAACCTGATTGGGGTAATCAGCGGTAAACAAGCTGGCCAGGAGGGCGCGGCCTTTGCTATAAAATCTGCCTACCTGCTGCAACTGGTAAATGAGCTGCCAGCCACCAGCAATGTGGGTCCGCTTACTTTACCAAAAAATAATGCACTTTCGGAGCAGAACAGGCCTCAGCAACTCAAAAAGCTCAAAGACTTCATCTTTATAGTGAAGGTATATAATTAGTTAGCGAATTGACGTAACCCGTTAGTCGATGGCTTATTTCTACTGCAGCAACCTGTTAGATACCAGCACCTAAACTCAACATTTTCGCGTAGTATCAGTTAAAATAGTTGTAAGTAATACTCAAAAACAACATTTGAGAAACTCTAAAAAACTGATAACTATGAAAAAGACAATGATAATTCCAGCAGTTCTTGCAGCTAGCATGCTGTTTGGCTGCGCAAGTTCAGACAATATGGATACAACCGCCATGGAAGATGATATGTCCATGAGCGAAACACAAACAATGGCAGGTACTGCCGAGGACACTGAAACGATGGTGGTAGAAGAAACGGCAGTAGCTGTTGTTCCACTTGGAACTGTATCCACCACTACCCTTCAGATGGAAAACACTCAGGAGGTAGACGAGATGTTTGAGAACATGGGTGATACCGAATCAATGGATGTCCTGGCCCTGGTTAAATCAAGCCCGAACCTCTCAACATTAGCTACACTTATTGAGCAGGCAGACCTAGTAAACGACCTGCAGCGCGTGGAGCAGTATACACTTTTCGCTCCAACCAACGAAGCATTCGCTAAGATTCCGCAAGACCAGCTTCAAAAACTGTTGATGCCTGAGAATAAGGCTATGTTGATGAAAATTTTGCAGGCCCACGTATTGCCTTCTGAAGTATCCACTCTTCAGTTAGAAGACAATACCCGTATCAGAATGTCGGAAGACACTTATATTCCAATTGACACAGGTGTAGCGGGTACCAATGTAACAGTTGGTGGCGCCCAAATATTGAAAGGCAACATTGAGGCTTCAAACGGTACAATCCATGTGATTGACAGCGTGATTATACCTAGTAAAGACGCCGTGGAAGATTCCCCTACAGGATACTAATCCATTTCAGAAATAAGTTTGAAAAACCCTCCTTTGCGTAAAGGGAGGGTTTTCTTCTTTTAAATCCGCACGTATAACAAAGTGTAACCCAAAGCAGGGTTACCATCCCACTCTAACTTTAAAACCTATGAAAAAGAAATTTATAACACCGTTTGCCGCCGCACTGCTTGCCGCCGGCATTTTCGGCTGTGCCAGCACTACTGAATCTATGGAAGACGCCACAGCGATGGAAGAAGATATGTCTATGAGCCAGACGCAGACAATGGCAGGCTCCACCAGCGATGTGGAGGAGGAAACAAGCACGAGCGCAGCAGGCACAATGGCGGCCACGGCCGACTACAGTGAGATGTTTTTGGGAATTGAGAACACGGCCCAGTATGATTTGATCGCGCTGGCAAGTATGGACCCGAACCTGTCAACATTTGTGTCGCTGGTGGAGCAGGCAGGCATTGCCGCCGATTTAACGGCCGCCGAGGAGTACACCGTGTTTGCCCCTACCAATGCGGCCTTCGCGGCCCTGCCACAGGAAGACCTTGAGATGATGATGAGAGCGGAAAACAAAGCTGCGCTTATCAAACTGCTGCAGGCCCACGTACTGCCAACAAAAGTAACCTCCAGCGGCTTTAGCAGCAGCCAGCGCATTGAGACAGGCGGCGGAGAGTATGTTACAATTGATGTGGGCCCCAACAATTCATCTGTGACGGTGGGCGGAGCCACCATTGTGAAATCTGATGTAGAGGCCGCCAACGGCATCATCCATGTGGTGGACAATGTAATACAGCCCACCGAGAACATGGACCGCTATTAAGCAATAAGCACTCCATCAATGAATAAAAGCAAAGCCCTTCCCCGTAAAGCAGGAAGGGCTTTGCTTTTTAAAGGTCATACCTGCCTATGCTAACCTAGTAAGGCAGAATACAGTTATAAGGTATAAACCAAGAAACTAAAATATGAAAAAACACACGACACTGGCAGCCCTACTTTTTGTCGGACTGCTGGCTTGGGGCTGTGCCAGCACTGAGCCAGACGCTGAAAGCAGCACGACAGATAACGTAACTGCCGATGCCATAGACACAAACGCCGAGGTGGATTCGCAGGCGCCGCTTGACCCTGACACAGACATGTCTGCCGAGGAGCCAACCAACACGAACATATCCGCCAACAACGAGTTGGGCCGCGGGATGAACATCGTGGCGCTGGTGCAACAGAACCCGGAGCTCTCCACGCTGCTGGAACTCATCCGGGCGGCCGACATGGTAACCGTACTGGAAAGTCCGGCTCCCTACACGGTGTTCGCACCTACCAACGATGCCTTTGCGGCCTTGCCCGCGGGTGCTGTTGAAGCATTGAAAAGGCCCGGCAGCAAGCTGGAGCTAAGAAGGGTGCTGCAATCGCATATACTGCCGAACCGCATTGTCACCAGCGAGATGAAGGACAACATGGCCATGAAGACTGCCCAGGGCGAGGAAGTGGTGGCAGACGTGCAGGGGCAAACGATTAAGGTAGGCGATGCCACCATCCTTACGCCCAATGTGGAGGCCTCGAATGGTGTGGTGCATGTAATTGACAAGGTGCTGCTACCACCCCAAAACTAGGCTTACAGACCGTTAAATATAGGTGTTGTAACCATAGGCTAAAATCAGCCGTTAGTAAAAACAAACCGGAAAGAGTTTCCGGCGACACGACTACAATTAACCAAAAGAATAAAGCTATGTTAAATAACACTGATACAGCGGGCATGATGACCGCAATGTTTAGAGATAGAGAAAGCGCAGAACGTGCGTATAACGAATTGCGCGCAAGAGGATATGATAAAGACGATATCAACGTGATTATGTCTGATGAAGGACGTAAGCAGCACTTTGATTCTGACAGAGACGGTGACACAGAGCTTGGCAACAAGTCGCTGGAAGGTACTGGAGCAGGTTCGGCCATTGGTGGTACCCTGGGTGCCATTGTAGGTGCCGTGGCCGCTATCGGTACGTCTATCGCGATCCCGGGTCTTGGCTTGGTAGTAGCTGGTCCGTTGGCAGCCGGTTTGGCTGGCGCAGGTGCCGGTGGCTTAACGGGTGGTTTGATTGGTGCCCTGATTGGTGCCGGTATCCCGGAGGAGCGTGCGAAAGTATATGAGTCTGGTATCAAGGAAGGGAATATTGTGCTGGCCTTTAAGCCGCGCAACGCCGAGGATGCCCGCTACTTCGAGACGCATTTCCAGAATAACAGAGGAGAGCATATCTACTATTAATCGAGCGTAGATAAAACCATACATTAGAAGCCTGGTGCAGCATGAGTTGCACTAGGCTTTTTTTCTGCCTTTGCATCAGCACCAGCGGGAACAACGGGTTAACTGAATAAATAAATCCAAATATTCTATATATACTTCAAGCATCGTAAGGGTACTTCCGAAATAAATCCTTATACTTGAGATACTAAAAAGTACTATTGGCACAAGTATGGTGTGTTGCTTTCGTAAAGCTGCACTTCGATTCTATAACCAGGCGCAGAAAAGTATGCGGTGGCATTTCTTCTGCGTTCACAGATGCGCCCTGGTCAGCACAAAAACTAACTCAAGAAAAGACCCATGCATAAATTGCAGCACATCCTTATAATTGACGATGATCAGATAAACAACCTGTTTTCACAGATTATCCTGGAGGATGCGGATGTAAGCAAACTGGTGTCGGTCTGCAACAGCGTGGCAGAGGCACTTGACTTTCTGCGCGATGCCGAAACCAACGGAGACACTGATTTCCCGGACCTGATCCTGCTAGACATCAGCATGCCCACGCTCGATGGCTTCGATTTCCTGGACCGCTACTACGCGCTCGGCTATCACCAGCGCCACAACACTTTTGTATCCATGTTCACGGCCTCTGATGAGCAGGAGCACGTAGCGCGGGCAAATAAGTATGATGTGGTGGTAGGTTTCATTAAAAAGCCGCTGTCCATTCCCACGCTGCATTCCATACTTACGCTGCACGCATCCAGCCGTACAGAAAACAATCTGGAGTAGTTTCGTATGCTAAGGGTAAACAACTTTGTAAACCCATTGCATTTAAAACTATGAGAAGAATAACGATAGCCCTATGGTGTTTTTCAGGCGCCATAGCTTTTTCATCCTGCGGCTCCGGTGAGGGCAACACAGAGGCAGGCACTGAAAACGGCACAGCCACTGTAGCCGGCACCGACAGCACCATAACAGACCAAAACAAGGAGCTACTTGCCTTTGCCGCACAAAATGCCATGCTGCAGGTGCAGTTGGGCCAGATGGCTGCCAAGCAGGGGGCAACGGACAACGTAAAGGCGTATGGCCAGCAGTTGGTGGACTGGTACAACACCAAACAAAAAGAGGTGCAGGACCTGTCGCAGCAGTACGGCGTAACCCTGCCGCAGCAACTGGAAAGCGAACAAACCGAGTACCTGGAGGAAATCAGAACAGCCGAAGCCAACAAGTTTGACGAGAAGTACTGGGAAAGCGTAATCGACGCGCAGAAGGACGCCATTGAGAAGTTTGAGGATAACCTGAATGACGTGGAGGCAGCCGATGCAACAGCCTTCACCCTGTGGGCACGCAACTCTGAAAAAGAGCTGCGCGCGCAAATGGAGCAGGCCTTGGCTTACCAGTTGGAGCTTAAGAACAACGAAGGGGGCATCACGGAGAGCCTCTAAAGCAAACTTCTAAAACAGACAGCCGGGCCGGATACATGCATGTGTCCGGCCCGGCTGTTTTGTTGAACATCAGACTAGAGCAACTCCTTCAGCACCGCCCAGGTATGCTGGGCAAGCACCTTCTGCCCTTCCGCATTGGGGTGCAGGCCGTCGGGCAGGTTCAGATGACGGTTTCCCACAACGCCCTCCAGCAGGAACGGAATAAAGTGCGTGTTGTTCTTCAGCGCCAGCTCCCTGAAAATTTTCCGGAACTCAGCGGCGTAGCGCCCCGGCACAATATCCGGTATCTCCATGCCGGAAAGTATAACCTTCACCTCCGGGTACTTGTGCCGCACCTTATCTATAATGGACTGCAGGTTCTGGCTCGTTTCCCTGGCGGGAATACCCCGCAGGCCGTCGTTGGCTCCGAGGGCAAGTATAAAGATATCCACCTGCTCCTGTAACAACCGATCGATGCGGTACAGCCCGCCAGAGGTCGTATCGCCACTCAGGCCTGCCGCGTATACTTTGTAATCCGTATATCCCTCCTCCTTCAAACGCTCCTGTATCAGGCTCGGGTAAGCTTGCGACAGGGGCAATCCGTACCCTGCTGTCAGGCTGTCGCCGAGAATAAGTATGTTCTTCATAACTGGTTCTGCTGCGCTGCCCGTGGCAGGCAAAGCGCTTTAAGTTTATATTGATTATACTTCTGCCTCATATTCAGGCCAAGGCAATAACAACTAAAACAGCCTACAACAGAAAAGGGTTACCTATACAGGCAACCCTTTTCAAATTTAAGTTATCTTTTGGCTAGTCGGCCGCTTTCTCCATCTGGCGCAGGCGCTCGCATGTCGCCAGGGAGGTTTGCTTCTGCTTTTCCACCATCTGCACTACGTTCGGCGGCAGTTCGTGCTTGTGCTCCAGCGCGTCGTTATACGCCTTCTGTGCCCATTCCTCTCCAAATATGTTTGATTTAATAATTTCTTCCTCATCGCTTCCGGTAAAGGTGGATTTCACGTCCATCCAGCCGCGGAAAATCTTGCCTTTTGCCGTGGTGCTGTTCTGCGGGCTACCGCCCATGCTGCCAATGGCTGAGTTTATCTCATTGGAGAACTGCTGGCTTTGCTTGATCAGGTCATTGTAATACGACTGGTGCGCAGGATCCTTTGTCACTTCCACGGCGTGCTTGTAGCCTTGGATTCTATCATTCACGAACTGATTCAGTTCCTGCAAAACATCTATCGATTTTTCATTGTTGTTTGTCATAGCTTCGTGTTGTTGGTTTATATACTACGAAACGAAAATTTTCAGTTCATAGTTATAATATAACCGACGCCACCTCCGTATGATATACTTTAGGTGCACGTGCCGCCAAAATAATCAGGCCGCCACCCGGCTATGATTTCAGGTTATTTTGTTCTAATTTACAGAATAGTGCCTGCCTTAGTTGATGCGGCATCACTTTTGTGATATAAACTATAGTTCAACCTTAATTAATTAGATGCTATCCTTGACAACCCGTTTTAAAATAATACTGTCGGTACTGGCTGTTATCCTGGTAACAGGCTCATTTATACTTACCAAGAGCGATGATGTGCCGGAGGGGAAGAATGAGATCCTGATCAGGGCGCTGATGCAGGGCCTGAGCCAGGGGCATTACCAGCCCGAAAAAGTGGACGACAGCTTCTCTAAAAAGGTATTCAAACTGTACCTGGACCGCCTGGACTACAACAAGAAGTTTTTACTCGCTTCGGATGTAGCCAAACTGCGCCAGTATGAAACCGCCATTGACGACGAGCTGCGCCAGGGTGCTTTCAAGTTCTTCGACATGTCTGCCGACCTGATAGAGCAGCGCACGAAGGAATCCAAGGCGTACTACAAAGAAATCCTGGCCAAGCCGTTTGACTTTTCGAAGGATGAGAAAATTGAGCTGGACGGCGAAAAGCTGACTTATGCTACCTCCCCGGCTGAGCTGAAGGAGGCCTGGCGCAAGCAGCTGAAGTACCAGACACTGGTACGTTTGGTAGACATGCAGGAAGAGCAGAAGCAAAAGCTGGAAAAAGACGCGAAAGCCGAGCAGAAGTCTTTTGAGGAGATGGAGAAAGAAGCCCGTAAGAAGGTGATGGAGAATTACGACCTCCTCTACGACCGCCTGTCTCAGGTAACGCGCGATGAGCGCCGCTCTACTTACATCAACGCCGTAACAAACGTATACGACCCGCACACCAGCTACTTCGCACCGAAGGACAAAGAGAACTTCGACATCGGTTTTACTGGTCGCCTGGAAGGTATAGGCGCTTCGCTGACGGAGAAAGACGGTCAGATCCGTGTAAATGAAATTGTGCCTGGCAGCCCTTCCTATTTACAGGGTGATTTGAAGCCGGGTGATGTGATCCAGAAAGTTGGCCAGGCAGACGAAGAGCCTGTGCTGGTAGAAGGCATGCGCCTGGATGACGCGATTCAGCTTATCCGTGGTAAAAAAGGCACGATGGTACGCCTGACGGTGAAGAAGCCGGACGGCTCCACGAAAGTTGTGCCGATTGTGCGTGACGTGATTGTAATCGAAGACACGTATGCCCAGTCTGCCGTTATTCAGGACAAAGAAAAGATCGGTTACATTAAGCTTCCGGGTTTCTATGCTGACTTTGAAGACAGAAACGGTCGCTTCAGCGGTGCAGACGTGAAGAAGGAAGTAGAGAAACTGAAGGCTGCCGGCATGCAGGGTCTTATTCTGGACCTGCGTAATAACGGTGGTGGCTCTTTGTCTGATGCCGTGGAAATGGCTGGTCTGTTTATTGAGAAAGGCCCGATTGTACAGGTAAAAACAGCCGAAGGCAAAGCCATTGTGCTGGATGACCGCGATGCGCAGGTGCAGTACGGCGGCCCGCTGGTTATACTTGTAAACTCTAACAGCGCCTCGGCTTCCGAGATTCTGGCTGCTGCCATGCAGGATTATAAGCGTGCTGTGATTGTGGGTAGCCCTACGTACGGCAAAGGCACAGTACAGCAATTTGTGGAGCTAGACCAGGCCCTTCCGGCGCAGTTTAACCCATACAAGCCATTCGGAGCCCTGAAGCTGACTACCCAGAAGTTCTATCGCATTAATGGCGGCACAACCCAGTTAAGAGGTGTTATTCCGGATGTTACACTTCCGGACCCGTACAGCTACATGGAGTTCGGTGAGAAAGAGCAGGATTTCCCGCTTCCGTTCGATGAGATCTCCCCGGCCAAGTACAAGCCTTGGGACAAGAGCAACATTAACCTGGCACAGATAAAGGCCAACAGCCAGAAGCGCATCGCCAGCAATCAAAGCTTTGGTTTGATTGAGCAAGCCGGGCAGCGACTGAAGAAGCAGATGGACAACACCTCGCGTTCGCTACAGTTGGAGAAATACACTGCCGAAGAGCGCAAGGCAAAGGCAGAAGCCAAACGCCTGGAGGATGCACAGAAGGAGGTACCGGTGCTGGATGTGCAGCGCCTGAAGGCTGACCTGCAGGAGTTAGGAGCCGACAGCGCCAAAGTTGCCCGCAACAAAGAGTTTATCAAAAGCCTGAAGCAGGATGTTTACGTGGAGGAGGCAGTATCTATTCTTCAGAACGGACTGAAGTAAGCTAACGTCACTTTAAAACAGAAAGCGCCAGTATTTTCATACTGGCGCTTTCTGTTTTACTGCTTCTGCTGCTCGCTAAAGCTTCCGTTTTATACTTGTCTATACCTGGCTGCCTGCTTGTTGAGGCACCTGCTGCTGCTGCTTGCGCTTCTGAATAAAGCCTGCCACGTAAATACCTGCTGCGGCCAGTCCTGTCAGCGTCATCAGGCCAAATACACCGGCTCTGCGCTGGCGCACTTTCGGATTGAACTTCAGTTTAGCCTCCTGTGATGGCGCAACGGCTTTAGAGAACAGCACACCCGTCATGATGCTTAATAGCGTGGTAACGCTAACGGCAGCATGCGCCACATTGCGGTTGCCTGCTTTTATGCCCGAGCTAAGCAGCAATAGCGACCCTCCTGCCACAGGTGGTATCAATGCCGTCTTCGGTCTGTTCTCATTCAGGAAATAACTGGTCAGCCCTGCTCCTATCAGGACAGCAGCGTGCGTGTTGTTAGCTATGTCTGGTCTGTCTACTATGTTCATGGTATTCATCGTTTTTATGATTGGTTTACCGCCGGCCGCCGCACTTTGTTATACTTGTCAAGTATAAAATGTAGCCAGGTCAGAAATCCGTCAGCAAAAAAACGATCGATATTTCAAACCCCAAAGGCAACTTACTTTCTAGAGAACATAGTAAAAATCGCCTTGAACGGCTGCAGTTATACTTTGTCCAGCGCCTGCTCCAGGTCCTGGATCAGGTAATCTGGGTCCTCCAGCCCTACGTAGAAGCGAACCAGGTTCAGCGGCAGTATCGGTGCTGGCTGGTCTGTGGCATAGGATGCTGCCACTGGAAAGATCAGTGATTCGTGCCCGCCCCACGAGGCAGCCATCAGGAAACGGTGCAGGCTATTGCAGAACAGCTCTACCTGCTCCAGCTCCTTCGTTTTGAGGAGGATGGAGAACTGCCCCGAGTTACTACGCATCTGTTTCTGCGCCAGCGCATACTGCGGGTGCGAAGGCAGAAACGGAAAAAGCACGCGCTCCACTTTTGGGTGCTGCGCCAGGTAATCCACTACCTGCCGCGTGGAGGCAGCAACGCGCTCCATCCGCACGGGCAGGGTGCGCAGGCCACGCAGCAGTAGCCAGGCATCGTGCGGGCCAAGTATGGCACCCAGCGTCATGTATTCGCTTTTGAAGATTTTGTTAATCGCCTCACGCGAACCGCAAATCACTCCGCCCATCACATCCGAGTGCCCGCCGATATACTTGGTGCAGGAATGCACCACCAGGTCCACGCCCAACTGCAGCGGCCGCTGGTGCAGCGGGCTGGCGCAACTGTTGTCGATAATCGTAGCGCAGCCGTGCGCTCTAGCAATAGCCGTGACTGCCGGAATGTCCTGCAGATCGAAAGTAAAGGAAGTAGGGCTCTCCAGGTACAGCAGCGTAGTATTGGGACGGATGGCGCGGCGGTAGTTTTCCGGATCCGTGCCATCCACCATGGTAGCCTCTACCCCGAAGCGCGGCAGAAATTTACGCAGCAGTGATTTGGTCCAGCTGTAGGGGTGCTGCGTGTACACCACATGGTCACCGGCCTTCACTTGCGAGAGAATGGCTGCCGCCACGGCCGCGATGCCACTACCGAAGGCTATCGCGTGTTCAGCGCCCTCCAGAGCGGCCAGCTTCTTCTCCAGCAGCGTTACAGTCGGGTTGTTGCCGCGCGTGTACATGTACTCGTCTTCCTCGTGCAACAGCTTGTGCCGCATTTCGGCTACTGTGGCGCTAGCGAAATTGCTGGTCTGGTAGATGGGTGGAGCCACCGCCTGAAAGTACGCTTCCCGCTCCTCTCCCAGTTCATTGATGATGTAGGATATGTCCATGGTTTGTGCTGCGCTCCCTGTTGGGCCACAGACATCAAGGTAGTAGACATCTCCCGTAAAATCAACCCTTTCTATTGCCCTTCCTAGTGATCCTTGTCACATAATAAAAAAGGTAAATGAGCTTATTATACTTTAGCAAAACCACAGGCTTTTAATACTAATTATCTTAGTATTAAATAAAACCACTCATAAATAGGCAAGGTTAAATTGAGGATTAGCTAATGCGGTAAATATTTTATCAATTTTCATATAACAAGCATATATAACTATAGATCAGCGCTTTAGAAATGCGTTATACCTGAATAAATTCTACAGTTTTGCAACTGATTCCTCTACTAAAACGTTTAGTATATATGAAAGAGAGAGATGACGACAAGGTGGTTTCGATGTTTCCGGAAGAGACACAAAACACAGCTACAGACTGGCAGAAATCCATCCCTGCCCAAGTATTTCTAAATTACTTTTTCGCGATAAATTACCACATCCAGCACGACGGCGGCAGCACGCTTGATCAGTCGGTGCTACTGCGTGAGGAGAAGCCTGCTCTTACAGAACAGGACCTGAACGACGTGAAGCGCCTGCTCCTTAATAGTTGGAGCACTGAGTATGCCTTACGCACCACGGCTGAACTGGGGGATGAGGCATACGTGCGCAACGCCCTGCACTGGACTTTTCCTCAGGCATATTATGCGGTGTTCGCAGGCATGCAGGCGTTTCTGCGCACCCGCGGCATCAGCACAAACAACGAAGCCATGCTGCTGCGCGAGGCGGGCCGCCTGGTCGTGAAGAATGCCTATCCAAAGGCCATCAGCTTTTACGCTGCCGGCCACTACGATGATTTCAATATACGCCGCCTGCCGCTGGCACACTACAAGCCGGGCCTGCAGATAGCGGGCAAGGAGCTGGAGGCACAGGCACAGATAGGTCAGTTCCTGCGCACCACACGCCGCCAGAAGGCAAAGACCGTACGGCAGCAGGTGCAGGCAAATCAGGCTACAGCCATCCGGAGCAGCAAGACCGGTGATGTACTGCAGAAGTTCGGTCCGCAGCACTGGCAGCAGCTTACGTGGCGCCTGGGCTATACGACTATCTTTGATTTGATGGCGCGCCTGCGCATCTCCTCTTCGCACCGCGAGATCGAGCGTTTCGTACAAGCCGAGATTGATTTCAAGCTATTCCACGAGTCGCTGTTGCAGATCGTGAGCTACCTGAACGGCATACACGAGGCCTTTGTGGCGCAGGCAGTTGGCATGCAGCAGTACGAGGCACTGGTAAAGGAGCTGCCAAAGCACCTGCAGCATTCTTTTGTGGAGGCAAGGCTGCAACAGCAAATCAGGCCGCTGCTCGGCAACGAGGAATACCAAATCGGCCAGGCAGCATAAGCCAGACGGTTATACTTATACTTCGGCTCCTGCAAGTTTATACTTGCAGGAGCTTTTTGTTTGTTCCTACTTCGATGGGATGGCGCCATACTTTAGTGTCACTGCCTCACAATCAATTTAGAAAGCAACAATAACAAGTTATCCTTTTCAAAGCTGCCGATAATTTAGCAATTTTGCGGTTTATAAAAGAATCATTCTAAAAGTAGATAATCGCATGCAACTCAGCGAACAGGAACTACGCAGACGCCATGAGCGCGAAGAGCTGGAGAAAATGGGCATCAACCCGTATCCCTCTGAAACATTTGAAGTTACGGCCACAGCCAAAGAGATAAAGGAGAATTTCGATAAGGAAAAGGGCAACTATCAGGAAGTAAGCCTTGCAGGCCGCCTGATGAGCCGCCGTATCATGGGCAAAGCCTCGTTCGCAGAGCTAATGGATAGCACCGGCCGTATCCAGATCTACGTGTCGCGCGATGACATTGCGCCGGGCGAGAACAAGGACATGTACAACACCGTGTTCAAGAAGATGCTCGACATTGGCGACTTCATCGGCATCAAGGGCTACGCGTTCGTAACTCAGGTTGGTGAGATATCGGTGCACGTAACTGAGTTGAAAGTACTGACCAAGTCACTGCGACCGCTGCCGATCGTGAAACGCGAGGTAGACGAAAACGGTGTGGAGCACGTGCACGACGCGTTCAGCGATCCTGAGCTGCGTTACCGCCAGCGCTACGTAGACCTGGTGGTAAACCCGGATGTGCGCGAGACATTCCGCAAGCGCACGCAGCTGGTAAACTCCATGCGCCAGTTTTTGGGCAACAAAGGCTACCTGGAGGTGGAAACGCCTATCCTGCAGCCGCTGTACGGTGGCGCCGCCGCACGTCCGTTCAAAACGCACCATAACACGCTGGACATGACGCTGTACCTGCGCATTGCCAACGAGCTATACTTAAAGCGCCTGATTGTAGGTGGCTTTGACGGTGTGTTTGAATTTGCCAAAGACTTCCGCAACGAGGGTATGAGCCGTTTCCACAACCCTGAGTTTACCCAGGTGGAGTTGTATGTAGCCTACAAAGACTATAACTGGATGATGGACCTGGTGGAGGAAATGGTAGAGAAAGTAGCCATGGACCTGCACGGAACCACCGAGGTGAAAGTGGGCGAGAACATCATCAACTTCCAGCGCCCATGGAAACGCTTTACTATGTTTGAGGCCATCGAGCATTTCACCCAGATCGATATTTCTGAAATGGACGAGGCAGAATTGCTGAAGACAGCACAGGGATTGGGCATACACGTGGATGCTTCTATGGGCAAAGGCAAGCTGATCGACGAGATTTTCGGAGAGACCTGTGAGGCGAAGTTGATCCAGCCAACCTTCATCACCGATTATCCGGTGGAGATGAGCCCGCTGGCCAAAAAGCACCGCAGCAAGCCAGGTTTGGTAGAGCGCTTTGAGGCAGTGTGCAACGGCAAAGAAATTTGCAATGCCTTCTCAGAACTGAACGACCCGATTGACCAGCGCGCCCGCTTTGAGGAGCAGTTGGAACTGGGCAAGCGCGGCGACACCGAGGCCATGGTGCTGGACGAGGACTTCCTCCGTGCCCTGGAGTATGGCATGCCGCCAACGGCAGGTTTAGGTATTGGCATCGATCGCCTAAGTATGATCATGACCAACTCACACTCCATTCAGGATGTGTTGTTCTTCCCGCAGATGAAGCCGGAGAAGCAGGAGAAAAAAGAAGAGGAAAAGAAATAATCCTTCCAGTATAAAAAGAACGGGCCTGCTGTAAAACAGCAGGCCCGTTCTTTTTGCTTTGCCTATACTTATAAACCCGGTGTGTTTTTGGCCGCGTCCGTCATATTCTTCACTTCCTGATCATCCCATTTCGTGGTATCTGTGTACGGGCTCTTCTTTTTCACACCCATCGCGGTAACATCAGACTGATCTTCTGATTTTCCGCCTTTCAGCTTACCGGCCCAGCCTGTTACTTTTTCTCTTGTGCTGCCATAGGTTTTGCCTACCTGGCCTCCAAGCTTCGTAGCAGATTCGGTTACCTTTTTGCGTGTTTCAGTGCCTTTGTCCGGAGCCAGCAGCATACCTGCCACTACACCGGCAGCGGCGCCTGCCAACAAGCCGGCTATTATCTTGCCTCCACCGCTTTCGTTATCGCTGCTATGCGAGTAGTTGGAGTCCTTTTGCCTGATCTGGCGAACGGCTGAGTGGGTTTGTGTTGTATAGTTTGCTTTGCTTTCGCCCAAAGAGCGGCATTCCATGTTAGTTCTCATAGTTATATGTTTATTTAATAATATACTTCTTCTGTGCCGAGGACACACCTTTTTATAAACGCGAGAGAAAACAATTGGTTAAGGTGAAGCCAGAGCTTATAAACCCAAAGCGCCAGCTCTTAGTGGAGCTGGCGCTTTTTGGCTAAACGTAAATGGTCTGTCGTCGCGCTTCCTATTCAGGAAAAGCAGGCGTCGCCATTCGCGTTCAACAGTGTGGCTGCTTAGGCGTTGCGCCCGGTGCTACCAGATCCTGTTGATCCCGCACCTGTAGATCCGCTTGTTGAGGAAGTACCAGTTGAGCCAGAAGTTGAAGATCCTGTTGAACCAGTTGACCCAGTTGATCCACCTGTAGAAGAAGCTCCGGCAGTTGAACCGGTTGAGGCTCCTGAAGTAGTGGAGCCAGAAGTTGCAGATCCAGATGAAGAGCCTTCACCAGACTTACCAAGTTTCTCGGCGCTCATGCGCTTAATCTCCTCAAGGCCGTCCTGCAGATTTTTCTCCAAGTCTTTGCTCATTTTACCAGCCCATTTCTTAATGCCGCCTCGGGTAACCTCTCCTGTATCAGGAGCCATCAGAAGTCCGGCAATCACGCCTGCACTGGCACCTGCCAGCATGGCCAATAATACTTTTCCGCTATTGTCTTTCATGGTTTTATTCTTTGTTTCTAAATACGTTACTATATTGTTTATTGCTTATATTGAATAACGGCAAGCGTAGCATTATGTTATATCTATACTAAGGATTTCTGTTATAGCATCCTCAGGGAAAGAAAAACACTCGCATCAGGCCGCATTAACCCTGCACTACTGATCACCCAGAGCAGGTCGGTTAATCCCGTCTTTCTTTCGCCCCCACTTGCGGTGTGAACGCTCTTATTGGTTTGTATCGCTGCCTTTTTGGGCCTCCTCCTCCTCTTCGGTTATCTCGTCGTAGTTGTTGCGCATCTGCCGCTTCACATCGCTCCAGGAGCCGTGCATTACCAGGTCAAACTCTTCGTCGTCGCTTTCACCTCCATTTGAGTATCTGGATTTTAGGTTAGATGTCCAGCGCTTTACATTGCTGTTTACCTCGTCACTCGCTCTGTTCAGTTGGCGCATAAGCTCTTCGCGCGAATCGCGTCCGTTTTTCGGGGCCAGCAGCAAAGCCGCCGCTACGCCCGCACCTATACCTGCCAGCGTTGCCAGTAAAATCTTGTTACTGTCCTTGTCCACGTTTTGCATCATCGTTGGGTGTTTATTTCAGGTTTATGTATGTACTTTTATGGCAGAGAAGGCAAAAGCGCACGCCCTTCTCCGTTAAATTTTGCGCTTCCAAATACATACGGGTGCAGCCTTTTGCAGGTTAGCATCAAGTGGTATATATATTCGTATAAACACTTATTTATTCCTGACATACTATGAAAAGAGTTATTACAGCCGCATTTACAGCCTGCCTTCTGGTTGCCTCCTCCTGTGCCAACAACAAAACGGCGCAAACGGCCACTGCCTGCATCGATCCGGCCAAGATCAACCCCGACGGCATGTGCACCATGCAGTACGACCCGGTGTGCGGCTGCAACGGGCAAACCTACAGCAACGCCTGCGTGGCAGACAATGCCGGAGTAACTTCGTATACGCAGGGAGCATGTGCCGATAAGCAGTAAAAACCCGATCCTTAAAGACTAATCAAAACGTAGCATGAACGAGAAAAAATATATCAAGCAGGACAAGCCGTTCCGGGTGCCCACCCACGATGGCAAGCTGATAGAAGAGCACTTTGGCAACGCCTCTACCCGCACCGACCAGTTTAGTGTGGCGCACATGGTAGCGCCTCCGCACTGGAGTGAGCCGCACCAAACACCCGATTTCGACGAGATCACGATCGTGACGCGCGGCAAGAAGCTGATCGAGATAGATGGCGAGGAAATAGAGGTGGGTGCCGGCGAGTCCATCCTTATCAAAGCGGGCACCCGCATTCGTTACGCTAACCCCTACGACCACGAAACAGAATACTGGTCTGTCTGCATACCGGCCTTCGACATCAATTCGGTGAACCGGGAAGAAGATTAGCCTTGATTGCTTATACTTTACGTATGGCTATAGACTCCAACCTCTCACCTTTGGAAGATATCATATGAAAAAAGCACCTTTACTTATTCTTGCCGGCATTGCCTCCATGGCAGCGGCCTGCACGCAAACACCTGTCACCTCCCCTGCCAACAGTACCGTTACGGCCGAGGCAACACAGCCAAACTTGTCCCTTATCAGCGCGGACGAGCTGCGGGAGGATTTGTTTACTTTATCCAGCGATGAGATGCGCGGCAAGCGGGCGGGCACCGAGGATGAACTAAGGGCCGCCGCCTGGGTAGCCGAACAAGCACGCGCAGCGGGTCTGGAGCCCGCCGGAGACGATGGCACCTATTTCCAGTTCTTCCCCATCAAGCGAACGAAGGTTACGGACAACAGCACCGTCGCCATTAACGGAAAGCCACTCATACTTTGGAAGAACACCTGGGTCACCTCACCTGCCGAAATAAACGTGAATGCCCCGGTAGTGTGGCTTAACTCACTTGCCGACACAGCCAGGCAGAACCTGCAGGGCAAAGTGGTGGCCATGACTTTACAGGCTCCCTCCCCCCTGCCCGCACAAGGCATGAGCCTTTGGAACTACCGCTATGTGGCCTCGGCCCTGCGCCAGCAAACCAATGCGCTAAAAAACCAGAAAGCCGCTGCCATTATACTTGTAACCGACAAGGAGGCAGAATCCGATTTTGGCTTTATCGGCCATGTGTTTGAAGAAGGAACCTATCAACTGGAGGGAGAAGCGGCACGGCAGAATACGAATGCGCCTGTTCTGCTGGTGCATTCTTCCGTAGCGCCTGCACTTAAGCAAAAAAACGCGAAGCTAAAGGCTGACATTGGCGTTGATAGCTTTGTTTATCCATCTGCCAACGTAGTAGCCAGGGCCCCCGGCTCAGACCCTTCCCTGAAAGACGAGCATGTATTGTTCAGCGGCCACCACGACCATGATGGCATCGGAGCGGTGGTGGACGGTGATTCCATCTACAATGGCGCGGACGACAACGCAACGGTGAC
Organism: Pontibacter akesuensis; assembly: GCF_001611675.1. Taxonomy (NCBI): domain Bacteria; kingdom Pseudomonadati; phylum Bacteroidota; class Cytophagia; order Cytophagales; family Hymenobacteraceae; genus Pontibacter; species Pontibacter akesuensis. The sequence goes on from NZ_CP014766.1 coordinate 1,042,871, forward strand.
CGTGGCGCTGATCGCCATCGGAAAAGCATGGGTGCAGCAACCGGGCAAACGCTCTGGCCTGTTTGTGTGGCATGGTGCCGAAGAGCGTGGCCTGCTTGGCTCCCGCTGGTACGTAGAGCATCCTACGGTGCCCAAAGAGTCTATCGTGGCTGTTCTGAATGCAGATATGATTGGCCGCAATGCACCTGATTCTGCGGCTCTGCTGGGATCTATTCCGCCGCACCGCAACTCTACCGAACTGGTGGATATGGCACTTAATGCGAATCAGGAGTTTACGAAGTTTAGCCTTGATACTTCCTGGGATGAGGCGAGCCACCCGGAGGGCTGGTATTTCCGCAGCGATCACCTGCCGTACGCCCGCGCCGGTATTCCTGCTATTTTTTTCACCACGCTGCTCCACCCCGACTACCACACCCCGCGTGATGAGGCAGAATTCATTGACATCGAAAAGCTTACCCGCATGACCCGCTGGATGTACGCCACTGGTTGGGCCGTTTCCGAAACCATGAAACGCCCCGCCACCGACCCGGATGCCAAATTGGAAAGGTAGTTTACTTCAAGGTTGAAAAGAGAACGGCCTCTGCTAAGTATAGCAGAGGCCGTTCTCTTTTTATGATGTTTAGTTGTAAGTGACTTCCACACCCTCAACCTTTCATATCAAAAGGGTTACTTCTGGATCATGTCGATGATGCCTTCTGAAATACCCATGTTGCTGAAGCCACCGTCGTGCATCAGGTTCTGCATGGTTACCATACGGGTAAGGTCAGAGAACAAGGTTACGCAGTAGTTAGCGCAATCTTCGGCAGAGGCGTTGCCCAGCGGCGACATCTTATCGGCATAGTCGTAGAACACATCGAAGCCACCTACACCCGTACCAGCCGTTGTCTTGGTAGGAGACTGGGAGATAGTGTTCACGCGCACATTCTTCGCTTTACCGTAACGGTAGCCATAGTTGCGGGCAATAGACTCCAACACCGCCTTCGCCTGCGACATGTCGGTGTAATCAGGGAATACGCGCTGTGCCGCTATGTAAGAAAGAGCCACGATAGAGCCCCACTCGTTCATGGCATCCTGCTTCTCGGCCACCTGCATCACCTTATGGAAAGACAGAGCCGAGATATCAAGCGTCTTCAGGAACCACTCGTAGTTCAGGTCGCCATAAGATTTGCCTTTGCGGATGTTCGGGCTCATGCCAATAGAGTGCAGCACAAAGTCGATTTTGCCGCCCAGGATTTCCTGTGCTTTGGTGAACAGGTTCTCCAGGTCCTCAATAGAGGTGGCATCTGCCGGAATAATCTCCGCGTTGCACTCCTCGGCCAACTTCTTGATCTCCCCCATGCGCATGGCAAGCGGCGCGTTCGTCAGCACAAATTCAGCACCTTCTTCCTTCGCCATCTTGGCAACCTTCCACGCAATGGATTTCTCATCCAGCGCCCCGAAAATGATTCCTTTTTTTCCTTTTAGCAGATTGTAAGCCATCTCTTTATCGTTGTTTGTTCGTTGCTATACTTCCCTTTCCGGCACTTCCGGAAAAGAAGCAGCAATATAGCAATTACAAATTACAAGGAAAGCAACTCTTTCGCACTTTGATAGGCATTATCGCTCGGGTTGGCGCCCGCAATCATGTGCGCGAGTTCGTTGATGCGCTCCTGCTCGTCCAGCTTCTTCACGCGGCTGATGGTGCGGTCTTCCGTATCATGCTTGTATACAAAATAATGCGAATCGCCCTGTGCCGCAATTTGTGGCAGGTGCGAAATAGCGATGATCTGGTGCTTCTGCGCCATCTGCTTCATCATCTTGCCCACCTTCACGGCCACCTCGCCGGAAATACCGGTGTCAATTTCGTCAAAGACGATGGTTGGCAGGGCGGTTTTATCGGCCAGCATATACTTTATACTTAGCATCAGGCGCGAGAATTCACCACCTGAGGCCGCTTTAATCAGCGTCTGCGGCTGTGCGCCTTTGTTGGCGCTAAATAGGATGTTGATATCGTCGGTACCGGTGGCGGTAGGTGCTACCTCATTATGTTGGATCACGATACGGGCATTTGGCATTCCCAGATCCGCTACCAAGGTATAAAGCTCCTGCTCAAATGTCTCGAAAGACGCCCTGCGACGCTCCGATAGCACGGCGGCACGCTCTTTCACCTCTTTCTCCACCTCTTTCATCGCCTTTTCGGTGTTGGCGATAGCAGTATCCAGGTTCAGCACGCTGCCCACTTTCTCTTCCAGCTCACGCTGAATTTCGAGCAACTCGGCAGTGGTCTGCACCTGATGCTTGCGCTGCAAGGTATAGATCAGGTTCAGGCGCTCCTGCACTTCCAGCGTTCGCTCCGGGTTAGCTTCGGTGTCACGCTCGGCATCCTCCAATTCGGCAGCCACGTCGTTCAGCTCAATCATGCAGCTTTCGGTGCGGGTGCGCAGTTCCTCATACTTGCTGCCGAACTGGGCCAGTTGCCCGATCAGGTGCACGGTATCTTTCAGGGCTGAGGTGATGTTGAACTCGGACTCTGTGAGGCTTTGCACGGCCTGCGTCAGCTTCAGCTTGATGTCCTCTGCGTTCTCCAGCTGCTTCAGCTCCTCCTCCAGTTCGTCCTGCTCTGTTTCCTGCAGGTTCGCTTCGGACAGCTCGTTCAACAGAAAGGCGTGGTAATCGTGCTCCTTCTGGGCCTGCGCCAGTTGGTCGGTCAGTTTTTTATAGTCACTCTCCAGCTTTTTAAACTGGCGGAAGCTCTCGTTATACTTGCGTAGGTACGACAGGTTCCCGGCATAAATGTCGAACGTGGTATTGCCCATAGCCGACGTGTTGCCGGCATAGATATCCAGGATGTTCAGCTGGTAGCTGGTGTCGCCCAACTGCAGCGTGTCGTGCTGCGAGTGAATGTCCATCAGGTTCTCGCCGATTTTACGTATCACATCCAGCGTTACGGGCGTGTCGTTTACAAAGGCGCGGCTCTTGCCACTCGGGCTGATCTCGCGGCGCAGAATGCACTGGTTGTCGAAATCCAGATCCTCGGCGGCAAAAACCTCCTGCAGGCTGTAACTCGAGATATCGAACACGCCCTCTATCACACACTTTTCATCCTGCCTGAACAGCAACTTCGTATCCGCGCGGTTTCCCAGCAACAAACCGATAGCACCCAGCATAATGGATTTACCGGCACCCGTTTCCCCGGTAATGATGTTGAGCACCGGCGATGGATTCATCTCCAGCTTCTCGATCAGGGCGTAATTCTTTATTTTGAGATCTATCAGCATATATTATGACACAAGACTATAGACATAAGATACAAGACTTTTGGCCTATGCTAAAGTTCGATAATTCTGTTCTTTTTTGAAGTATGGGAGTTACAGGAAATTTCTTGATAAGGTTGGCGCGCTCCTGCCTCGCTAATACGCCGCCTCCACATCATAGATGATTTCCTCCACCTGCTCCAGTGGGAAAGTATGGTGGTTGGCGCGAAAATCCTGCAGCTGCAAGCTTTCCCCGTTCAGCTCTTTCAGCACGCCTGCCAACACAATGCGGTTGCGTAGCACCACCTGCACTGCAGGGCTTTGGAGCAGCTCAAAGGTATGGTCTGGCAGCTTTGTTCGGTGAATGCGGATCTGGCGTTTTCCCATGGGCGCAGGTATAAGTTCGGCAGCAAATTTTGCCCCGTGAAGTTACACCCTTTTCGGGGAATTCTAAAAATTTTAGCGTTTTAGCAAAACCTGGTATTTGCTGTTGTTGGTAGGGTCTGCCTGCGATAAGATGGAATAGGCCTGCTGCTTCTGTGCCGGTGCGGCCTCCTTAAACATGTTCACCAGCTCATCGGACTTGGCATCGAAGAAAGAGCGAACCAAAGCCGCGTTCGGCTTCTGCTGCTGCAGGCGCTGTATGTTTGCCAACACGGTCAGCACGGTTTGCCTTGCCTCTTCCGGCTTCTCCACCATCTGGTCAAGGCCCTGGCGGTGCATGGCGTACATGCCCTCGCGGTACGGCAAAAACTGCGGATCCTGCAGGTTATCAATAAGCCAGTAGCGGTTGCGGTTGCTGTCGAAAGCTTTCCAGCCCTGGTAGCCTGCTGCCTGCGAGGAGGCCACATTCACGATGGCGCGCGCCTTATCAAAGGCTGGTGCTCCGCCCAAACGGCCGAAGCTGTCGTTGTCCATGCCGATGATCATGTAGGCATAGAAGGACAGCATGGAAGCCAGGTTGGAAGTATAGTTGTTGTCGGCATACTCCAGCGCCTCGGCCGTATTGAAACGGAAAGACCAGTCTTTATCGACAAAAGAGAAAAGTACGGTCTCGTAGCCGGTGCCATAGGTTGGCCGCACCGACACCACCTGCACGTTCGCGTTAAAGGTGCCGATCTCCGGCATCTCGGTTAGGTTAATGAGGATGCGGCACTTGATGCGCTCGTCCGGGCGATACGGCTGATCCGTCCAGCGGCGGTTGTTCATGAACTCGAAAATACGCGTCTGCATATCCGTGAACAGCTGCCGGTCGGTATACTGTACTTGCTCGCTGTTTACCACCACATCGCACTGCAACTCCTGTGCCTTAGCAGCACCGGCCGTTAATAGCAGCATTAGCAAAACAAGTATGTTCTTAGCCATAAATTCGCTCCAGAATTAATTTCGTAATATCCTGCGCCACCTCACTTTTCTGCTTCAGCGCAAATGTATGGGTGGCGTCTTTTTCTATGATTGTGATCTTGTTGGTATCATGCGCAAAACCTGCTCCTGCATCGTTCAGGGAGTTTAGCACAATCATGTCCAGGTTCTTTTTGCAAAGTTTTTCGCTGGCGTTGGCGCTTTCGTTGTCCGTCTCCAGCGCAAAACCCACCGAAAACTGATTTGCTTTTTTTTGCTTGCCCAGCGCCGCTGCAATGTCAACGTTCTTTACCAGCTCAATCGTCAGCTCGTCGCCTGCTTTCTTTATCTTTTTTTCTGCCACCGTCTTTGGTCTGTAATCGGCCACAGCAGCGGCAAAAACCCAGATATCAGCAGCTTTTGCCTCCGCCTGCACAGCGGCAAACATTTGATCGGCAGTGGTCACGGCTACTTTGGTGATACCTTCGTGCTGAGGGTGCAAATTAGTAGGCCCTGATACAAGTATAACCTTTGCTCCCTGCTGCGCGAAACACTCTGCCAAGGCATAACCCATTTTACCCGTAGAGTGGTTCCCGATAAAACGCACCGGATCGATGGGCTCGTGCGTTGGGCCCGCTGTCAGCAGTACTGTTCTGCCTTTAAACGATTTTTCCGTCACCTGAAAAGAAATTCTGAAGCACCTGTATTATTTCCTCCGGCTCTGCCAGGCGCCCCTGTCCTACCAGGCCGCTGGCTAGTTCGCCGTAACCCGCTTCGATTATATGATTGCCGTAGCCCTGCAGTTTCCGAAAGTTGTTCTGTACCGAAGGATGCTGGTACATGTCCAGGTCCATGGCGGGGGCCACGAACACAGGGCAGCGCGCCGAAAGGTAGGTGGCACTAAGCAAATTGTCGCAGAAGCCGTTTGCCATCTTGGCCACGGTGTTGGCACTGGCGGGCGCCACTACCAGGGCATCCGCCCAAAGGCCAAGCTCCACGTGGTTGTTCCACGTGCCAGTGGCGTCCTTTACAAATTGCGTGAGTACTGGCCTTTTGGAAAGGGTGGCCAATGTGAGAGGGGTTATAAACTCAGAAGCAGAAGCAGTCAAAATGACTTGTACTTCTGCTTCTGCTTTTATGAGTTGCCGAACCAACAGCGCCGCTTTATAGGCCGCTATACTTCCGCAAACTCCCAATATAATTTTTTTGCCGTGTAGCATCCGCCTGTATTACAGGTTGATTTCCTCCTCCTGAGGCTCGTCTTCCGGGTTTCTTACGTATACTTTGCCTTCCAGAAACTCTTCGATAGCGAGGTTGGTTGGCTTCGGCAGGCGCTCGTAGTACTTAGAGATTTCGATCTGCTCGCGGTTCTCGAACACTTCCTCCAGGTTATCCACGGTAGTGGCAAACTCAGCCAGTTTAGAGCTCAGCTCCTCCTTCAGCTTTACAGCCACTTGATTCGCTCTTTTAGAGATTACCGACACAGACATGTACACATTGCCGGTCTGCTTTGCGAAGTCGGCCATGTTGCGGGTAACGATTGATGATGAAACTGATGCCATATGATCTATACGTTATGAATTCTGATTGTTAGCTGATGATTTTCTTAAAGTGGCCAGGGCACTCTGAACGGCGTCAAAAACACGCTCTGCTTCCCGTCTGTACTGGCTCTCCGGGTACATATCCACAAACGACTGGAAGTAATCCACTGCCTGGTCGAAGCGCTCTTCCTGCTTGGCAGGCACACTTTCCAGTGCAAAACGGTACTGCGCATCCAGCTTTAAAAAAGCGGCTTCTTCGCTGTATGGCGAGGAGGCATGTTCTTTCTGAAAGTTGTTGAGGGCCACCGCAGCCGAGCGCCAATAGCGCAGCTGGTAGTACAGGCGGGCCTGGTTAAAAGCCTTCCGATCCAGTTTCTGGTACAGTTCTTCTATTACCCTGTTGGCCTCGGCAATACGTTCGCTGGTTGGGTAGCGCACCAAAAACTCCTCATACGCCTCGATAGCCGTGAGGGTTGGTGTCTGGTCTTCCTGGTAGCTTGGTGATTGCTCGTAAAGCGACTGCGCCTGCATGAACAGAGCTTCCTCGGCCAGTGGACTACGTGGGTACGTGGTATGGAAGGTGCGGAAATAGGCTTCGCTCAGGATGTAGTTGCCCTGCATGAAATGTGCCTTGGCACGATAAAACTGGGCTTTCTCACCCTCCTCGGTACCAGCCATCAGGTCCGTAACCTGGTCAAATAGCTGTGAAGAGCGGTAATACTCTTCCTGCTCATAGTACTCCAGCGCCGCCTGGTATTTCTTGCTGACATCGGTGCTTTTCAGCAGTTTCTGGAAATTGCTACAGCCGGTAGCGAGTAGCAACAGGCAAAAAAGCGCGATGGTATGTAGAAGGCCTCTATTCATGAACAGGCAAAATTATGGAATATCCGAGTGATTTACAAAACTGATTGTACAATGGCCGCATTATTATTTAACAGCTGCGCCATTCTTCTTTTTGGCGGCTGCTTTTTTAGGTTTGGCGGCTTTGGTGTTAGTGGCTTTCTTAGGCTCTTGCTTCGGTTTGGCAGGCGCAGGCCTGGCAAGCACCTCTTTTTTAGTTGGTCGCAATTCCGCCATCCAACTAAATCCCTCCAGTGTCTTTTCTGCTTCCTTTAGCTCGTGCGGCGGAATAAAACTGGCGTCCGGCTGCACGAGAAACGAGATGGTCTTGAGTTTATTTTCGCCGAACCTTAGAATCATATCGCTGCTGATAGACTTGTTCATTCCGGTTACCAGGCTGTCTCCCTCCAGAGCAAAGTAAATGCTCTCGCCGTTGCCGTTCACATTTACCTTACTAATGTCGCCCTGCTTGAAATAAGCCGTCATGTCACGGCCCTTCACCTGGTTATAGTTTTTCAGCGTATCCTCCGAAACAATAAATGCATTGCTGTACATGTACATGCGGTCGATGGCCTTGTTGCGCATCTGGATGTGGATGGTGTCCGACACCAACTGGCTCTGCTCGTTCCACAGCACCGGTTTCATGTTCAGGTGCATCACAGAATCGGTTCGGTTGTAGCTTAGCGAATCAGCTTTGCCCTGCAGGTCTGATTTAAAGATTTTCACGTTGGGATACGCGAAAATCATACTTGCCGTACGCGCGCCTTTTGCCTCTCGTGAGTACAGGGTGTCGGCCGACATGTAGAGTGTATCGCCCTCCATGATGGTTTCCATAACCGGTCGGTTGCCGTATACTTTGGCTTCGCCCTTTTCGCGCCAGTAGCGGCCCACCTGCCCCCGAATTGTCACATCATCCTTCAGCGAGCGCAGCGACACGTTCTTCTCGGCATAGCCGTAGCCCTTTGCCTGATCATAAAACAGCTTATCGCCACCCAAGCGGTATTCTTTGGTGAGAATGTAAGCGTTGCGCCCGAAGTTGGATACTTTGGTGAGGGTGTTGTACGTGCCCTCCTCAGCATACAAATCGCCCTGCTGCCCTTTGATAAAGGTTGGTCCCTGGAAGTACACCACTTTGGTAAGTGTGTTATACTTCATGTTCTGCGCCTTGATGTTGTAGTCAGCCGTCGTCACGTTCACGTCCTGCTGGAAGTCAAATATTTTGGTAGTGGTATTGTAAGAGCCACGGCGGCTTTGCAGACGGTTCTCCGGGTCTACAATGGTACCACCCTCGGTGTAGGTGGCTGTTTTAGTTTCCAGGTTGTAGAGCAGGCTTGGCGTGTTCAGTGTCATGCGCGGGTCACGCATAATCACGTTGCCGTCAATTGCTGCGGTGCGGGTGTTACCATTATACATCGCGTGGTTGCCAGTAATAGTCACGGTGTCGGCCTGAGTGATGCGCACGTTGCCAAAAGCCTCCAGCAGGTTCGATTCGGCACCTTTGTATTGGTACACCGAGTCGGCGTACAGCATGCCGTCTTTCTGCTTGAAAACAACGCTACCGATCAGCTTATCAATTTTTTTTCCGTTGAAAACACCGCCCACAAGGCTATCAGCATTCACGAGATCAACCGGCACTTTCTCCGTTTGCGCAGGCTTTGGCCGCTGCTGCCCGAAAACAACAACCGCCATCAAGCTAAAGACAAGAGAAAACAGTAGTTTTGTGTAGTTCATATTAGTTATTCAGACAAAGGACAAACGACAATGTGATAAAGGACTTCCAAATCTTTTGTCCTTTGTCAAGAAGTTCTTTTGTCTCTTTTATAACATCAAAATTAGAAAAAAATTACAAGTCACTGCTTTATGCTACAGAAAGTTTCAGCGTACATTCAGGCCCATGGCCTTTGCCTGCCTACAGATAAACTATTAGTGGCTGTAAGTGGCGGCATCGACTCTACGGTGCTTTGCGAAGTGCTGCACCAGCTCAAGTATAATTTCGCCGTGGCCCACTGCAATTTCGGGTTGCGTGCCGAAGATGCCGAGGCCGACCAGTTATTTGTCAAAAAGCTGGCCAAAAAGTATGAGGTGCCTTTCTTTACCGAGAACTTCAACACCCGCGCCTTTGCCGAGCAGGAAAAGCTATCGATACAGATGGCGGCCCGCACACTGCGCTATGAGTGGTTTGAGGGGGTAAGGCAGCATGAAGGCTACGATTACATTGCTACCGCCCACCACAGCAACGACACCACCGAAACGATATTGCTGCACCTGACCAAAGGCACCGGCATTGCCGGCTTGCATGGCATCCCGCCCAAGAACGGCAAAATTATCCGCCCGCTCCTGTCCATCACCAAAGACGATATTTATGAACTGGTGACGGAGCGAAAATTGATCTGGCGCGAGGACTCATCCAACGAAACCACCAAATACCAGCGCAACAAGATCCGGCACGAGGTTATTCCGGTGCTGAAGGAGATTAACCCAAACCTGGAGGAAACAATGCAGCACACGGCGGAGCGCGTAAGCCATGCCGAGAGTATTGTGGCGGCCTATATCAACAACCTGCGCGGGCAAAGTATAAACGAGGCGGAAGAGGCCGTATATGTGGCGCTGGAGCCGCTGCGTAGCGCTACGGGCTTACCAGTGGTGCTGCACGAGCTGCTGCGGCCTTACAACTTCAGCTATTCGGTTGTTTTGGAGCTGGTGGAGGCGCTGGATGGCCTGTCAGGGAAGCAGTTCGAGTCGCCAACGCACACGCTGGTGAAAGACCGTGACCAACTGGTGCTCACGCCGCGCAACCTCAGCAGTTTCGGCAGTGTACTAATCAACGAAGGCGACACTGAGGCGGAGGCAGGCAACCTGACGTTCAGCATCAGGTATGTGGAGGCCGACAAGTATAAACTCAACACAAAGCCGCACGTGGCGGCCTTGGATGCCGCTGCGTTGAAGTTTCCGCTGAAGCTGCGCGTCTGGCAGGAGGGTGACTGGTTTGTGCCCCTGGGCATGAACGGCAAAAAGAAAATCAGCGACTTTCTGATCGATAAGAAAGTACCCGCCAACCTAAAGGGCCAAACGCTGGTATTAGTATCAGACCAGTCTGTTGCCTGGATCGTGGGCCAGCGCCTCGACAACCGCTTTAAGGTAAGCGACAAGACAGAGCAGGTGGTGGAGATAAGTATGGAACGTATCAAGTAGCACGTAGCAAGACACACGACTTCCTCTGGATATATAGACTGCCGGTGCATCAGCGGCTACATAATTAGTTTCGTGCTACGTGTGTCGTGCTACTTGATACGAAAAGTCAACTTTAGGAACTTTTAATAATAGATTTTCCTAATTTTACAGGAGTGAATTGAATCTCAAACTATAATAAAACTATATCAGACAATGAAAGTAACCGTAGTTGGAGCAGGTAACGTTGGGGCAACTTGCGCCGATGTACTAGCTTACCGCGAAATCGCGAACGAAGTAGTACTGGTGGACATTAAAGAGGGTTTTGCGGAAGGCAAGGCACTTGATATCTGGCAGAAAGCGCCAATTAACCTATACGACACACGCACGGTAGGTGTAACAAACGATTACAGCAAAACCGCTGACTCTGACGTGGTGGTGATCACCTCTGGCCTGCCACGCAAGCCAGGTATGACGCGCGACGACCTGATCTCTACCAACGCCGGTATCGTGAAGTCGGTAACTGAGAACATCGTAAAGCATTCTCCAAACGCTATCATCATCGTGGTGTCTAACCCGCTGGACGTAATGACCTACGCGGCGCACATCACCTCTAAACTGCCACGCACCCGCGTTATGGGTATGGCCGGTATCCTGGACACGGCGCGCTACCGTGCCTTCCTTGCCGAAGAACTGAACGTGTCTCCAAAAGACATTCAGGCGGTGTTGATGGGTGGCCACGGCGACACCATGGTTCCGCTTCCGCGTTACACTACGGTTGGTGGCATTCCGGTTACTGAACTTATCGCAGAAGACAAGCTGAACGCGATTATCGAACGCACCAAGTCTGGTGGTGGCGAACTGGTAAAACTGATGGGTACTTCTGCCTGGTATGCACCGGGTTCTGCAGCTGCCCAAATGGTGGAAGCCATCGTGCGCGACCAGCGCCGTGTGTTCCCGGTTTGCGTAAGACTGGAAGGCGAGTATGGTATCGACGGTGTTTACCTGGGTGTGCCGGTTATACTTGGCAAGAACGGTATCGAGAAGGTAATCGAGCTGCAGCTGAACGACGAGGAGAAGCAACTGCTGGAGACTTCCCGCGGCCACGTGAAAGAAGTTATGGACGCGCTGGACAACATAAACGCCAACGCCTAGTTCCTGAAGTATAGGTATTTAAAACAAGCGCGGCGCTTCTGTAAAGGAGCGCCGCGCTTGTTTTAAACTTGTAGTTGTTACTTTTCGATTACCCCTTTAGGAACAGGATTAGCTACTTTTTCATTCTTCCTCCTGACTTGCCTTGCATACTGCTTCGCTTCTTTCACATCCTTTTTGAAAGTCAGAATCACCACGCCATACTTCCCTTCTTCCCCATACTTCTCCGTTTCACTGGTCTCTTTGATTACCTGCACTTCATCTATCCATTCAGAATCAATCTTGTTGATTTCCCTGCTGTCAAGTTTGTAAGTGTTTTTTCCGTCCTGCAGTAAAAGCAAAGGCGAAGAATAATCGAAATTAACCGTTTGTTCCTGCTCCCAAACTCCTTGTGCCGCCACCGACCCGGAAGCCAGCACCATACACACGCACAGGCTCATTATCATTTGTTTCATAGAAAAGAAGGGTTTGTTGATCTTTGGGTGATAATATAGCGATTATTAGTGAATGAACAACAAACGCAAAGACCTCGCAACGTGCGCAACTCCTGCGAGCGTCTGACAGCTCCCTATTTAAAACCTAAAGCCTATCGACAAGTAGGGCAGCACGCCATCTTCTGAGAAGCCCACCACGCCATGGATCAGCACCAGTTCGGCTGGAGTGACATAAAGGCCACCGCCAAAGCCATCGTGCCAGCCGCTCTCATCCACTCCTTCATCAGACCACACGCGGCCCACGTCATTAAAACCAATCAAACCAACGGAGCCCGGGAAAAGGTAGGAGGTAAAGTCGAACAGCTTCATACGCAGCTCAATGTTGTGGTACAGCATCTGCTCGCCGGCAAAGCGGAAGTTGCGGAAGCCGCGCAGGTTTTGGGTACCGCCCAAGTATAAAAGCTGGAAAAAAGCAGGGTCGCCAAAGGTGGTGCCGCCGCCAACACGGTTGGCTATTACAAAGTTTGACCCCAAATTAAAGTATAGCCCCAACTCCGATTGCAGCTGCCCATACTTGTTCTCCTCCCCTTGAAGCTGGCTAAACCCACGCAGATTGGCGTTCCAGTACATGCCGCTCGTTGGCATGATGCTCTTGTCGCGGGTATCAAGCGTGAAGCCGCCGATCAGGCCTCCGTAATACTTGCGCTCGAAGAGGTCGAGCCCCGGGTTCTGCTCAGAATAAGTATTGATGAAGCGGCCGACGTTGTCGGACGGGTCCATGTTGTAGTACTGCCCGGCAAGGCCTGCGTATACTTTGAACTTTGGTCCCAACAGGCGCTGCAGCGTTACCTGCCCGTTCACGAAATCGTAGCGGGTGCGGTAGTAGCGGATGGACTGCTCATCCGGGAAATCGGTGCCGTTGCCGATGCCGAAGAAGTTGCTCGTGTTGTTTGGCGCCCGGGCATCCAGTTCTATACCTAAATCAAACCTCCGTGCGATAAGCTTGGGGAATTCGCCCTCGTACGTTCCGAAAAAGGCGTTGGTGGCCAGCGCGTGACCTACAATAAACCTGTGCCTGGCCGCGTACGGGTCCTTCCGAAAGCCCTGCTTCACGTAGTTGAAGCCAACTCCCAGCAGAATACCGTCGTCCTGGTTGTAGCCCACAGTGGCAGCCGGCATCAGCACATCATACTCAAAGCTGCGTGGGTTGTAGTAGTTTACAATGGTGTCGTTTGATACCCGCAGTTTTGCCAGGTTGCCTTTGGGAAGCTTGTTGTCACCGTCCTTGCGGTCGTAGATCAGCAGGCGGCCAGGGTTCCTGAAATCCTCTGTCACCACAAAGGTATCGGCACTGCCTCCCCCGATCAGTCTTACTTTTATTTTTGATTTTCCGCTGCCCTCTACTTTGAACAAGTCCTCGTCGCCTCGGCCGAACAGGCGCAGTTCCTTGGTGTGGTCCGGGGTAAAGGTGCGCGCGAGCAGCAGGCGGTCACGGTCTCCCTCCTTCTTTATTTTATAGATCTTCAGGTCGATGTTGCCGTTAGGCTGATAGCTGAAGTTAAATTCCTCGTGCTTATCAGAGCCGGCAATGTCTACTTTCTCAGCCAGGAAGCGGTAGTACTCCAGTGCCTGATTTTGCAGGTCGTCACGCCTAGCTATTAGCGTACTGGTTATTTCCTCTCCGGATAGTTCGTACACCGGTTTTGGCATCTCGCGCACCGCCCGCCGAAGCAGTTCATCGGTGAGCTGCTGCTGCACGAAGGCAATCTCCTTCCGCCAGTCCTCCTCTCCCAATTCCATCAAAAAGAGGCGATCAAAGAAACGGGCGTTAAAATTGAACCCATCCACGTCGCGAATCTCCTTATCGAAGCCCTGGAACTTCGGTAACAGCCACTCGCGTGAACCGATCTTGGGAATCACGCCGTCGTTGGTAAAGAACACCTGGTCGCGGTCGCGCGGAATCGGGTCGTAGTAGTCGCCCACCTCATCCTCCACCTGGCGCCAGCGCCACTGGTCTTCATGCCGGTCCCAGTCGCCGATCACCATGTCCAGCAGCCTGGCGCGCAGCACCGCCCGTTGGTTTACCCGCGTGTCGTTGTCCTCCTCCAACTTCTCCAGTACTTTCTCGGTATTGTCGGTATCCAGGCCTGCCGCAATTGGCTCCCGCTCCTCAAACAAGTATACCGCGTTGGCAAAGTCTTCCCTAAACTCTCCCAAAGCGGGGTCATCCGGCAAATAAACTACCTCTGGTTTTGCGTGCAGCAGGCCCAGTGACTCAGCAAGTGGCGGCACCACCATAGCCCCAAACGGGTGCGAGGCCGATATCTGGTCCTGCACAATGTCTTTGGCTACGGTTGGGCGCAGGTTCTCAGGCAGCGCCTTTTCCGGGTCTTTCTGAATGGTGCGCAGCACGTATTCTTTTCCAGAGGCATCCTCCAGCCGCAGCGATTTGGTTTGCTGGCCGCCGCCGCGCTCGGTAATCTTTAGGCCGCCCTTCTCCTCGTTCAGCCGAAAGACGCGCATCTTCACCGGCGTAGCCCATACGTTCCGGTAATTGTCGCCAAACCAGAAGCGGTGCCCCTTGCTTACCTGGTCGTATTCCGGGGCAATGGCTGTGGTAATGCTGTCCTGCTGGGGGGAGATACTCTGGGCGGAGGCAGAATTGCTGCTTAGCACGAAGGCCAACAGCAGGCCTGGTATAGAAAGTCTTCTTGCTTCTGGGGTCATACATTCATGATGATTGCCAATGTTATACTTTACTGCGGCTGTAGGGTTTTACAAAGGCACTTGCCTGTTTATAACTCCCCTGTATACGTAGGTGTTATACTTTACGCAGAAGTATCTAAACAAGAATGGCATCCTTTTGTTGGATGCCATTCAAGGTGCGCTTAGTCTTTCTGACTTGCCTGGAAGAGCTTCTGTTTCTCTTCCTTGGAGAGGCTCTCGTAGCCAGAGCTGGATATTTTATCGAGGATGCGGTCTATCTCGCTTTGGTCGGGTGTACCGGGGCGGCTGGTGGCAGTGCTTCCGTTAGCGCGGGCGCTGCTGCCGGTGCGGCGGTGCGACACCTTGAGCTTTGGCTTGCGCGTGAACAGGTTCCCGAAAAAATCAGTGACAGCCAGCACCGGCCTGCCCAGGTCGGTGCCCCGCTGCAGTTGCTTGATGAAGACCCAGCCGATCAGGGCGCCGCCAAGGTGGGCGATATTGCCACCCGCGTTTCCGCCACTATCGTCTGCCAGCGCCCACGACATCAGTACCAGCGCCAACGCGATCCACTTTATCTTTACCGGCCCGATAATGAGCAGGTTGAGCGTGTAGTTGGGCAGCAAGGTAGCGGCGGCCACCACAATGGCCAGCACACTCGCTGAGGCCCCAATCAACAGGCCGCTGATGTTGCGCTCGGTAAAGGCGGGCATTATGTTGTACATGAGCATGTACAGCAAACCGCCGGCAATACCGCCCAGCACGTACAGACTCAGCAGCTTTCTGCTTCCCAGGTACTCCGTCAGGATCATCCCGAACCAATAGAGGTTCAGCATGTTGAAGAGAATGTGAAAGAAACCCTCGTGGGTGAAGAAGTAGGTGATTAGCGTCCAGGGCTTTACAAGGAAATCCATCGGCTCCGAAGGCAGCGACAGGTAGTAGAGCACTATCCGCTCTACCCAACCGTAGCCCATCCAACCCAGCGGCGTACCGATGATCAGGAACACCAGGTATACCAGCACATTAATGATAATGAGCTGCTTAAGCGTGTTGTCGGGCTGCCGGAAAGTATATTTTAGGTCGTCGATTAAACTCATGTTGCCTTAGTAGTTTCTGTAGTCGTTGCGTTGCCACATTCTTACCATTATATACGCGAAGAGCATGCCCCCGAGGTGCGCAAAGTGCGCCACATTGTCGCCGGGAACCCGGTTAAAACCGGCATACAGCTCATAGGCCCCATAGAACAGCACAAAGTACTTGGCCTTAATGGGCACCGGCAGGAACAGCAGCATCAGCTCCAGGTTCGGAAACAGCAGGCCAAACGCCATCAGAATCCCGAACACGGCCCCGGAGGCACCTACCAGCGGAATGTTATAAATTGTGCGGAACACATCCTTCACCTCATCTATCGTGGCCTGCACGTACTGCGGGTTGTTGATGTTTTCCTTGTAGGCCACCGCCAGTTCACGGCCATAGCCTTCCTCCACATGCTCATCCATGTAGTTGACGAAGGCCAGCGGCGACGGATTCTCGATGTACTGCACCGTGTCCTGCTCCATCTGGTTAAGTTCGTAGGCCCTGACGCCGGTATAAAGTATACTGGCCCCAATGCCCGTGATCAGATAAAAAACCAGCAAGCGGTTTGCCCCCCAGAACCGCTCCAGCATGGGCCCGAAGATGAAAAGGCTGAACATGTTGCTGAATAGGTGCCCCCAGCCGCCGTGCATGAACATGTGCGTTAAAAGCTGCACCGGCTGAAACAGCTCCGAACCGACATAGTGCAGCGCAAACATATCATTGGATATGACGCCGTTGAGCTGAAGTATAAACACGACCACATTGATGATCAGGAGGTTCCTGACCATGGGGGTGATATTGAACATGCGTTATCTTTTTAAAACCTCTCAACACCTGGTTCGCAGCTTCTTTCCCTCCTACACTTAGGAAGAGCATTTAGAAGTATGGCAGCCGTGTTTCTGCGGTCTTGGGTTATCCTTATTTGTAGTATAAAACTCGTATAAAATCAGCCTTTCAGGAAAAGCTCATGCAACTGGCCGAGCTGCATGATCACTAAAGTTTTCTGACCTCCCGGGGTATAGTTTGGCACCTGGCAGGCAAAAAGCTTGTCTACGAGAGAATTCATCTCCAGGTCGCTCATACGGGCCTGCAGGCGCGTGGACAGGCGCCGGGCCATGGCACGGGCCAGGTTCTCACTTTTATCAAGCTTTAACGTAGCCAAATTGTTTTTGTACTGCTCCAGCAGTTCTTCCAGCAGTTCTTTTTCATCGGCGGCGTGCACATCGGGCGGCACCCCGTTCAGGATGATCGTGTTTCCGCCGAAATCCTCGAAAAGGAACCCGATGTCCTTGAACTCCGCCGTCAGTTCCTTCACCAGCACCATGTCGGCTGGCGACAAATGCAGCGTGATCGGGAAAAGCAGCGCCTGCGACACGGCCGCTTTCTTCTGCAGCGTGGCCATATACTTCTCGTACAGGATGCGCTCCTGAGCCGCCGGCATATCCACCATCATCAGGCCCGACTTAACCTGCACCAGCAAATACTTCTGGTGTACCTGTATCGCTTTCTTGGCAGAGGCATCGGTCGCAGCGAAGGCATCATCCAGCAAATCCATACCCGAAGTAGCTGAGAGGCTTGTCTGCTCCTCCTCCTTCAGGGGCTCGTACAGCTGCTCCCAGCCTTTAGACGTGGCCCGGCGGGTAGTGGTGGCCGGTGGCGGCGTAAAACCCGGGAAAGAGGTGCTGCCCCCGCCATTGCCGCCAAGGCTAGCCCTGCTCCCTGATTCGAACTCGCTGTTATAGCCTCCCTGCAAGCGAATGGGCTGCAGGGGCGAGTAATTCACATCCTGCTCAAAGTCAAGTGAGGGGGCAATATTATAGGCACCGAGGGCTTTTTTCACGGCCGCATGCAAAATGGCATACACCGTTTTCTCGTCCTCGAATTTGATCTCTGTTTTGGTGGGGTGCACGTTGATGTCGATCTTATCCGGATCAATCTCGATGAAGAGCACATAGAACGGGTGGTTGTCTTTGGCTACTAATCCTTCAAAGGCCGTCATGACCGCATGGTTCAGGTAGCCGCTTTTCACGTAGCGGTTGTTTACGAAGAAAAATTGCTCACCGCGCGTTTTTTTGGCATGTTCGGGCTTGCCTATGTAGCCTTTCACCAACAGAAAACCCGTATCCTCCTCGCAATAGGCCATCTGGTTCTTGTAGGTGCTCCCGAAAATGCTCACAATGCGCTGGCTCAGCTTGGTAGCCGGCAGGTTAAACACCTCCATGTCGTTGTGGTGGAGCGTGAACGTGATCTCCGGGTACGCCAGTGCCACCCGCTGGAACTCATCCAGGATGTGGCGCATTTCCACCGCGTTGGACTTGAGGAAATTGCGCCGCGCGGGCACGTTATAAAACAGGTTCTTCACGCAGATGGAGGTGCCTTCCGGCGTCACCACCGGCTCCTGCCCCACTACTTCCGAGCCTTCTATCAGCAGCTTCGTACCTGTTTCAGCTCCGTGCAGCTTTGTCTTCAGTTCTACCTGCGCCACCGCTCCGATTGAGGCCATGGCCTCGCCACGGAAACCCATGGTGCGTATCTTAAATAAATCTTCGGTGGTGCGTATCTTGGAAGTGGCGTGCCGCTCAAAACACATGCGGGCATCCGTCTCCGACATTCCTGCACCGTTGTCCACCACCTGCACCAGCTGCCTGCCCGCCTCCTTCACAATTAACTGAATGCTGGTGGCCTGTGCATCAATGGCGTTCTCGAGCAGTTCCTTTACCACTGAGGCCGGCCGCTGCACTACTTCGCCAGCCGCTATCTGGTTGGCCAGGAAATCAGGTAGTAATTGTATGATGTCGGGCATCCGCTTTTCTAACTCCTTATCTCAGTATTGATTTATTTATCAAATTCAGCCAACCGGATATCCATGGCCGAATATTTGCTCTTTACTAAATTGTAAAATCAGAACTAATTTAGAATAAAATTTATTACTACTTTAGAGACCGATTCCAACAAAGAGGCTGATTTTAGCCAACTGATTCGCTATTTCTTCCGTCTAATTAAGTATAGCGAATATATATTGAAGCTGGGGCTGGTGGCGTTAGCACAGGAGGCTACTCTTGCGGCCACGGTAGCTGCAGGCAGACGAGCAGGTTCTCCACCGCTCTCAAATCAGCTGGCGGCAGTGCCGGGTTCAGATCTTTCTTAGGAATCTTGTTTTCCGTACCGCCTTTTGCAAAATTAGGCTTAATTTCGGGTTGTTCCAATTATAATAAATAGAAGCGCAGGATGTTGAAGAGTTTTAGTATTGGGTTGTTGATTCTTATTTTCCTTGGAATGGGTTCGCTGATGTCGTTGACGCCATCAGAAGAAGTCATTGTTAACCCGCAGGAGAAAGTATGGGTCGACAGCGTGATGAAGACACTCTCCCCCGCTCAGCGCATCGGCCAACTGTTCATGGTGGCCGCCTACTCCAATAAAAACGAAAAGCATTTCCGGGAGATCGATACGCTGGTAAGCCGCTATGGCGTGGGAGGCGTGATGTTTATGCAGGGCAGCCCTGTAAAGCAGGCCGCCCTGACCAATCGCTTCCAGGCAGCAGCCAAGGTAAAGCTATTGGTGGCCATGGATGCCGAGTGGGGACTGGACATGCGCCTGGACAGCAGCATGCACTTTGCCCGCCAGATGACATTGGGTGCCATGGACGACGACCGTTACGTGTACCTGATGGCCCGCGAGATAGCCCTGAAGATGAATCGCATCGGTGTGAACGTGAGCTTCTCGCCTGTACTGGACGTGAACAACAACGCCAATAACCCTGTTATCGGCAGCCGCTCTTTCGGTGAGTCGAAGGAGGAGGTGGCCCGCCGCGGCATCGCCTATATTCGTGGCCTGCAGGACCATGGCGTGATTGCGGTGGCCAAGCATTTTCCCGGCCACGGCGATACCGATACTGATTCGCACCTCGCGCTGCCCGTTATCCCCCACGACATGAAACGCCTGACCGAGGTGGAGCTTTACCCCTTCAAGAAGTCGTTTGATGCCGGTGTGATGGGCGTGATGGTGGCACACTTATACTTGCCCGCCATCGACTCTACCCGCAACCTGGCCACTACCCTCTCCAAACCTTTGGTTACCGGCCTGCTGAAAGACAAGATGAAGTATAACGGGCTCGTGTTCACTGATGCCCTCAACATGAAAGGGGTTAGCCGCTACTACAAGCCGGGTGAGGTAGACCTGAAAGCACTGTTGGCAGGCAATGATGTGCTGCTTTTCCCTGAGGATGTGCCAACAGCCGTTGCCAAGATTCAGGAGGCCGTGCAGAAAAAGCTCATTACCCAGGAAGAGATTGACAGCCGCGTGCGCAAAATACTACAGGCCAAGTACTGGACGGGCCTGAACACCTACAAGCCGGTAAAGCTGGCGAACCTGAAGGAAGAAGTGGATCGCCCCACCAGCTCGATTTTGCAGGAGCAGCTGTTTGAGCACGCGGTAACGGTAGTGGAGAACAAAGACAACCTGCTGCCATTCCGTAACCTCGACACGCTAAGTATAGCCTCCGTGGCCATTGGTGTTTCGCCGCACAACGTGTTTCAGGAAACGCTTGGCAACTATGCCCCGATCTCGAAATTTGCGGTAGCTAACAGGTATGCCCCAGACTCGGTCTTCACAAACCTTATCCCGAAGCTGAAGGACAACGACCTGGTAGTGGTGAGTATCCACAACATGAACCTGACCCCTGCCAAAAATTTTGGTATTGGCACCAGCGCCCGCGGTTTTATAAAATACCTGCAGGAGCATACAAATAAAAAGGTAGTGGTAGCCGTATTGGGCAACGCCTACAGCCTGCAGTATTTTGAGAGCAGCAAATGGCTGCTGTGCGGCTATGAGGACAATCCGGTATCGCAGTCATTGGTGCCGCAGGTGCTGTTCGGGGCGCGTGCCGCCAAAGGAAAGCTGCCTGTATCGGCCACTAAGAAGTATACGGCCGGCACCGGCCTACCCACCGCCTCACTGGGCCGCCTCAAGTATGGTGTGCCTGAAAGCGTGGGAATGGATTCTGAGGTGCTGAAGCAAATTGATAACATCGCCCTGGAGGCCGTGGCCTATGCCGCCACCCCAGGTTGCCAGGTGCTGGTAGTGAAGGACGGCACCGTGGTGTTCAACAAGTCGTACGGTTACTATACCTACGATGCGGTGAAGCCGGTAACGAACAACACCATTTACGACATTGCCTCCATCACGAAGGTGGCGGCAACACTGCAGGCCATCATGTTCCTGAAAGACAGGGGCAAGATTGACCTGGATGCGAAGCTGGCGACCTACCTGCCCGAGTTGAAAGGCACCAACAAGGCTAACCTGGTGATGCGCGACATACTGGCCCACCAGGCAGGTTTGCGCTCTGGTATCACCACCTGGCAGAAGACGATCGACAATAAGAAACTGAAGGACACTTACTACGCCAGCACCAAGAACGACACCTACGAAAACATGCTGATCCCAGGTGTTTACTCCATCAACTCCATGGAAGACTCGTTGTGGACCTGGACGGTAAAGTCTGCCTTGCGCCCAAAGCCAAAGAGCGGTGGCTACGATTATGAGTACAGCGACATTGGTTTCTATATTCTGAAGCGTGTGGCGGAAACCATGCTGAACCAGCCGATTGAAGAGTTCATGGACCAGAACTTCTACGCGCCGCTAGGCCTTAGCACGCTGACATATACGCCGCTCCTCAAGCACCCGCGCGAGCGAATTGCCCCCACTGAGGAGGATAATTACTTCCGCAAGAACCTGATTTGGGGCACCGTGCACGACCAGGGAGCTGCCATGATGGGAGGCGTAGGCGGACACGCCGGCTTGTTCGGCAACGCCAACGACCTGGCTATACTCATGCAGATGAACATGAACAACGGCAACTACGGCGGACACCGCTATTATACGTCTGATGTGGTGTCGGAATTTGCAAAGCAGCAGTTTAAGAGCAGCCGCCGCGGTTTGGGATGGGATAAGCCAGCCATCGATGGCAGTGGTGGTCCGACTTCTAACCTGGCATCAGCAAAAACCTTTGGCCACACCGGTTTTACGGGTACTGCTGCGTGGGCCGACCCAGAGAACAAACTGATCTACATCTTCCTGTCTAACAGGGTTTACCCGGATGCCGGAAATTCTAAGTTGGTGAAGTATAACATACGCACCCGTATACATGATGTGGTTTACAAAGCCATGGTGCCAAAAACCTAAAAAATAAGCAGTAGATTAGCGAGTGCAGCAACAAATGTTAGCTGCACTTGTTGTTTTGTCTCACATCCGGAACTATGAGAATTGGTATAGTTTGTTACCCCACCTTTGGCGGAAGCGGCGTAGTAGCCACCGAGCTGGGCAAAGCCCTTGCCCTTAAAGGGCATAAAGTGCATTTTATCACGTACAGCCAGCCTGCACGCCTCGATATATTCAGCGAGAACCTCTTCTACCACGAAGTATACATTCCGTCGTACCCGCTTTTCCAGTACCCGCCCTATGAGCTGGCGCTGGCCAGCAAGATGGTGGATATCGTGCAGTTCGAAAAGCTGGACGTTCTGCACGTACATTATGCCATTCCGCACGCTTCGGCGGCTTTTATGGCCAAGCAGATCCTGCGCACCAAGGGCATCAACATTCCTGTAATCACCACGTTGCACGGTACTGATATCACGCTGGTAGGCAAGGACGCTTCGTTTGAACCAGTCGTAACGTTTAGCATCAACCAGTCAGATGGCGTAACAGCCGTTTCGGATAGTTTGCGAGCTGAAACGTACGATTACTTTCCGATTGAGAAGGAAATTCACGTAATACCGAACTTCATCAACCTCGAGAAATTCAAACGCCAGAAAAAAGAGCATTTCCGAATGGCCATCGCCGCCAACAACGAGAAGCTGCTGGTGCACACTTCTAATTTCCGCAGCGTAAAGCGCGTGGAGGACGTGATCCGCATTTTTGCGAAGGTGCGCGAGCAGATACCAAGCAAGCTGCTGATGGTCGGCGACGGTCCGGACCGCCCGAAGATGGAGAAGTTCTGCCGCGACCTGGGTATATTCGAGGACGTGCGCTTTCTGGGAAAGCTGGAGGCAGTGGAAGAAGTGCTGTCGATCGCGGACCTGTTCCTGATGCCTTCCGAGAAAGAAAGCTTTGGGTTGGCCGCCTTGGAGGCCATGGCCTGTGAGGTACCGGTTATCTCCTCAAACGCCGGCGGTATACCAGAGCTGAACATTGATGGCGTTACCGGCTTCGTTAGCCCGGTGGGCGCGGTGGAGGAAATGGTAAAAAACGCGCTTTACGTGCTGGACGATGCAAATCTGCCTACCTTCAAGGAAAATGCGCTGAAGCGCGCCCATGAGTTCGATGTGCAAAAGATCGTACCGCTCTATGAGAATATTTACCAGTGCACCATAGACGAGCAGCTGGCAACCCTGTAGCAATCATCAAGTCGATACAGTATAAAAAGAACCGGTTACCTGCTGCGTAGCCGGTTCTTTTTTTATACCTTTTAGGTTGATTTATACTTCAGCTTCCCAGTAAGCATACCACTATGAGCAAAGATAAATACTACATCATCGATTTCGACAGCACCTTTACGCAGGTAGAGGCGCTTGATGAATTAGGCGCCATATCCCTGCAAAACCACCCTGACAAGGAAAGTATACTGGAGCAGGTAAAGCACATTACCGACAGCGCCATGGGCGGCAACAGCTCCTTTGCCGAGGGCCTGACTAAGCGGCTTGAGCTGCTGCAGGCACACCAAAACCATTTGCCGCAGCTCATCAGCCAACTAAAGGAAAAAGTATCTGACTCGATCCGCCGCAATAAAGATTTCCTGAAGGCCTACGCCGATCAGATTTACATCGTGTCCAGCGGGTTTAAGGAGTTTATTACGCCCATCGTGACGGAGTATGGCATCAAAGAAGAAAACATCTACGCCAACACCTTCGTGCAGGATGAGCAGGGCAACCTGACTGGTTTCGATGAGGATAACCTGCTGAGTAAGGACAAGGGCAAGATCAAGTTACTGGAGCAACTGGCGCTTCCAGGCGATGTATATGTGCTGGGCGATGGCTACACCGATTATGAGATAAAAGAAGCCGGGCTGGCTAACAAATTTTACGCCTTCACCGAAAACGTGGTGCGCGATAAGGTAGTGGCAAAGGCCGAGCACATTGCGCCCAGCCTGGATGAATTCCTGTACCAGAATAAATTACCAATGGCAATATCATACCCCAAAAACCGTATCAGCGTGCTGCTGCTCGAGAATGTGCATCCGCAGGCAGTCGCGCTATTCCGCAAGGAAGGCTACCAGGTAGAAACGGCAAGCGGTGCAATGAGTGAGGCAGAGCTGATCGAGAAGATAAAGGACGTATCCATACTTGGCATCCGCAGTAAAACGCAGGTCACGCGCAAGGTGCTGGAACACGCTAACCGCCTGATGTGCGTGGGGGCTTTCTGCATCGGCACCAACCAAATAGACCTGGATGCCTGTCTGGAAGCCGGTATAACTGTTTTCAACGCACCTTATAGCAACACGCGCAGCGTAGTGGAACTGGCTTTAGGCGAAATCATCATGCTTAGCCGTGGCGTAATTGACAAGAGTAACAAGATGCACCAGGGTGAATGGGACAAATCTGCAGCGGGTAGTTTTGAAGTGCGCGACAAGAAACTGGGCATTGTGGGCTATGGCAACATCGGGGCGCAGCTATCTGTACTGGCCGAGGCCATGGGCATGGAAGTATACTACTTCGATGTGGTGGAGAAGCTGCAACTCGGCAACGCCCGCAAGTGCCATACACTGCGCGAACTGTTGGGTAAAGCAGACATCGTTACACTGCATGTGGACGGCCGGCCGGAAAACAAGAACATGTTTGGTGCCGAAGAGTTTGCAGCCATGCAGGATGGCGCCATCTTTCTGAACCTGAGCCGGGGGCATGTGGTGGACCTGGATGCGCTGGTGCAAACCATGAAATCAGGGAAGTTGCGGGGCGCGGCGGTGGATGTGTTCCCGGAAGAGCCAGCCGCCAACAGCGATCCATTTGAGAGCGAACTGCGGGGCCTGCCCAACATGATTTTGACGCCGCACATTGGTGGCAGCACCTCAGAGGCACAGGTGAACATCGCCAATTTTGTTCCGAACCGGATTATGGATTACATCAACACAGGCAACACCTACGGCAGCGTTAACTTCCCGAACCTGCAGCTTCCTGAGCTTAAGAACGCGCACCGCCTCATTCACATTCATGCGAACGTGCCGGGCGTATTGGCTAACATCAACCAGGTACTCGCCAAAAACCAGGTGAACATTCTGGGGCAGTACCTAAAAACCAATGAGCGCGTGGGCTACGTGATTACCGACATCGACAAGGTCTATGACAAAGCCGTAGTGCAGGATATGCGGCAGGTTCCGCATACCATTAAATTCCGGATGCTGTACTAGCAGCAAGAGCAGAGCATTACATGGCGCAAGCGTCCCCTTGTGCGGCATGCAGAAAAAAACCTTCTAAAACATATTCTATTACTACTGTCATTTCGAACAGCGTGAGAAATCTATCTGGAGTGCGGGGAGACCTCTCCTATCGTCGAGATGACAATTAGTGTAAAAGAGATTAAAGCAGCTTGGGCCTAGTCAAGTGTAATTCCGCAATCGCAGGTTACATACGGACGCTTATACCAAGCATCCTTATTGTTTAAAAGATATTCCATGAACAACAAAGTATACTTCACCCCTGGCCCTTCCGAGCTGTACCCCACCGTGCCGCAGCACATGCAGGAGGCGATGCAGCAGAAAATCGGGAGCATTTCGCACCGCAGCAAGCAGTTTCAGGAGATTTACGCCAGGGCGGTGGCAGGCATGAAGCAACTGCTGCAACTGCCGGACAATTACGAAGTGCTGTTTTTGGCATCGGCAACGGAAGTGTGGGAGCGTGCTATCCAGAATAATGTGCGCGAGGAGAGTTTTCACCTCGTGAACGGCTCTTTCTCTAAACGCTTTTATGAAACAGCGCAGGAACTGGGGCGGCACGCGCAACAGCACGAGGCGCCTTTCGGGCAGGGATTTCACGTGGAAAGTATACGCGTACCGAAGACGGCCGAACTGGTGGCGCTTATCCAAAACGAAACCAGCTCTGGTGCCTGCATGCCAGTGGAGGAAATAAACCAGTTCAGGGAGAAAAGCCTAGGTGAGGCACTTATTTACGTGGATGCCGTGTCCTCTCTGCCCTATCCTGCCTTCGATTTTTCTAAAGTGGATTCGGTATATGCATCGGTACAGAAATGCTTTGGCTTACCGGCTGGCCTGGGGGTGTGGCTGGTAAATGACAGGTGCATCGCCAAGGCCGAAGCCATACTTGCATCTGGTGCTTCTATCGGCTCCTATCACCGCCTGCCCGCGCTGTTAGAGAAAGCCCGGGAAAACCAAACGGTAGAAACGCCAAACGTGCTGGCCATTTACCTGCTGGGCAAAGTTTTGGAAGACATGAACAGCAAAGGCATTCAAACCATCCGTCAGGAAACGGAAGCCAAAGCAAGCGGGATTTATACTTTCCTGGAGCAGAGCGCTATTTTCGCTCCCGCCGTAGCCAACCTGCAACATCGCTCCAAAACTACTATTGTGGCAAACACAACCATGCCCGCATCAGAAGTTAACAAGCATCTGGCTGCATCTGACATGCAGGTAGGCAGCGGCTACGGCAAGTACAAAGAAAGCCAGATTCGCATCGCCAACTTTCCGGCGCACAGCGTGGAGCAGGTAGAAAAGTTGGTGGAAAAACTGCGTGAGTTAGACAGGTAAAAAGTTAGGGGTTAGAAAGTTTAAGAACGTCGACTAAAAGTATTTCCCTTAGCCCATAACTTCTTTACTCTTTAACCTTCTAACTTTCTACCTCAGAACGTTTGCCTGATTTCCTGTTTCACGAAATTCAGGGCGCGGGCGGTGGGGTCCTGCTCAGCGGTGAGCACATTCTCCAGCACAAGCTTGGCTAAATCGGTGCCTTTTGATCCTTCCCGCAAATCCTGAAAGCTCTTGTTGATCATATTTACCACCTCTTCGCGCGCCAGGTTCACCTGCTGCCAGGCCTGCTCGCTCATGTA
Organism: Pontibacter akesuensis; assembly: GCF_001611675.1. Classification (NCBI taxonomy): domain Bacteria; kingdom Pseudomonadati; phylum Bacteroidota; class Cytophagia; order Cytophagales; family Hymenobacteraceae; genus Pontibacter; species Pontibacter akesuensis. The sequence continues at coordinate 1,069,409 of NZ_CP014766.1, forward strand.
CACCTGCTGCGACATGTTGTGGCTAAACTCGCTCCTAATCTCCGCCAGCAGCACCCGGTGGTATTCTGCTGCCGAATGCCCCATCGGGCTGACGCGCAACAGCAGGTTACTGGGTGTGATGCGCTCCAGCAACAGCACAATGCGCTCATACGCCTGCAGTCGTATCGGCGTAATCACCTCTGCTCCTTTTTTATCTGTTTGCTGCGCCTGCTCCGTCCGCAGGCGGTCTTCGCGCTCATAATGCTTTTGCAGCAGGTAATATCCGCCAGCCACCAGCACCAGGGCAGGAAGAATGAGTTTTAATAATTCTATCAGTAGCGCAAATAAGTCCGTCATCTTCTGTTTTTAGAAAGTATAAATATCGTAAAAAATTAATTTAGGATGCATGAATCATTTCAGCCCTTGCCCTGTTTACTAAGTACGGCGCAAGGTGCTACGCATTTTGCATATAATTACGTAAGTTTGTGGCTACAAATAATAATTCTCATACTATGGCAACAGAAACTAAAACTGCCCCTATAACTTTGACAGAAAAAGCCTTGCAGGAGGTTAAGAATATATTGAACGAGAAAAACGTACCAGCCGAGTATGGCCTGCGTGTAGGCGTACAGGGTGGTGGTTGCTCAGGCATGTCTTACCTGCTTGGTTTCGACAAGCCAAAGGAGACGGATGAAGTATTTGAACTGGACGGCGTGAACCTGATCATGGACAAGAAGCACGGCATGTACGTGATGGGCATGCAGGTTGATTTCCAGGATGGTTTGAACGCACGTGGTTTTGTTTTCAACAACCCACAGGCTTCCAGCACCTGCGGTTGTGGCAGCTCTTTCTCTGCATAAAGCTAAAAGTATCTTCTTTCTTTTTGATAGGCAAAGCCTGGCTGTAGAGCCAGGCTTTGTTGTTTTATCTATTTTCTAAACAGCTCACTGTTCCAGCTACTGTTCGACTGTATTTAACCAAGCTATCTTTTCTAGCAGTCGTTCATCCTCCAGCTCCCAAATACCTAATGTTTCACTTCTTGCTTTGGAGCGCTCACGGCCGCGGGGCCTCGTCCTCGGGCATCGCGCTGTGCAATTGAAGCTGCCACCGCTGCGCTGCAGGCTGCCTCGCTGTCGCTTATCACCGTATCAATTACAAGGCGCTCAACCCAAGGACCGAGAACAGCTCATGTAGCAAAAGCAGCGCTATGCAACAAGTATAACTGTCCCCTTGAGGGGACTACAGGGGTGTTTTACTTCTGCTGACGCTTCACTAATCTTTCTCCTGCTTCAACCATTACACCATACTCCTTCCACACACACATTTGTCATCCTGAAAGGATATTGGTGGAAGTGCCATCAAGCCGTTCTACAGCGCTTATACATCAACAAATAGCGGAACCCTCCCCTGTCTTTAGGGGAGGGGTAAACCCCTAAAACGTCCGCGTCATACTTTCCGGCACCACAAGGATAAAATCGGCTTTATTGCGATGCTCCTCCGATAGCCTTTCCAGGTCCTGCTGCAGCACGGTGGTGATGGTGCGGGTTTTCAGGTTGGGTTTTGCCTGTTTCAGGTACCAGCCTATCCCCTCGAAGTTGTCGGAGTGATAGGCGCCATTGAGGTGCAGTACTTGCTTGCCTTGGTTTACCTGCCCTAGTATAAAATGGGCCATGGTGGCATCTTTCAGCGCCTGCGCCTGCACAATGTTCTGGCTTTTGGTGTTGCCGTGCGTACTGCCCCCGAACATGGACAGCATATTCTTGTAACCTGGCAGCTCCATGTCCACCACAACCGGAAGCGGTGCCATGTATTTTTTAGCGTCTGCCGATACGCCTTCCAAGGCACTTAAACTTCCAGCCGACACCATGGCGGCGTAGCGCCGTGGCACGTTTGTGGCGACAAAGGGAATCTGCTGCTCTTTGGCAAAGCGCACCACCGGCCGATAGTCTGTGGCGTAATTGGGCCATGGCCGCGACTCCTGCTCAAAGTTCTTCTCCGGTGCCTGCCCCGCCAAGTACTCATCCAGCACCAGCTGCACATCAGACTCAAACATTTCGGCGCCGAGAGCAAAGTCCTTTGGCTTGGCCTGGTGCAGGTCCTTAGCTAGCTCCAACTGCATCCAGTGCGCAATCGGGTCGTTGTGCTGCTCACCAAACAGCACCACATCCGCCTTCTGCAGCTCCTGCAGCATCTTGCCGTACTCTATACTTTTGCCTTCTGCCGTGAAGAGACGATAGGCGGGTTTGTCCTTTTTCTGCGCCATGGCTACAGTCGTGATAGCTATCAAAAGAAGTGTCAGGAATTTATACTTCATTATGGAGTTCATCTGATTTTATACTTCAAGACAACAAAAATAGCCGGCACAGGAGGTACCGGCTATTTTTATACTTTATACTTAGTGCGCTTAGTTAAAGTTGATCTGCATGTCAGGCAGCTCTTCCTTCGGGTCAAAAATAACATTCATTTCTTTGGCGTACTCCTCAACTGTCTCTTCAAAACCAACGGCTCGCCTACGCTCGTTCACGTGTGCCACATCCTCTATCGGCCAGATGGCTTGCCTGCCATCTTTTCTGATAAAGTTGACTGCCTGAGTACCGTAGAGCTGCTTCTCCCCTTTCCACATGCGCAACCTGTCGCGCATTTTAGCTGCGTCTGTGCCGCTGGCCTCCCCTTGCCTGGCCAACTCCTCCATCTGTGGCAGGTACTTTTCCATCGTCGCCGTATTGGAGTGCTGCACCACATAGAAGATACCATCTGCTGCTTTCTCTCCAATCTTGCTTCTCGGCAGCCATCCGTATTTTTCAAGTATAGGCAGAACTTTAGATTGGTTTGTTGAGTCAACTAGTCGCATCTTTTTGATAAAGACCATTTGCACGGCAGGATCAGCGTTGACTGAATCCCAATTCACATCCCTTATATTCTGGTCTAGATCATAAAGCGCCTCCAACTCTGCTTGCAAAGAGGCATAATCAGGCTGCTGCTCCACTCCTACAGTCTTGGTCGAAGAACTCTCTTTCGCATGCTGGCACCCAAACAGTAGCAACAGCAGGGTAATCGGCACCAGTACTTTCATGCTTTACTTTTTTTAATTAGCATCAACGGCTCAACGTCTTGAGTCCTGCTATTTGTGTCTCAACCTATACTCTATAAAACAGCCACTTCGACAGTTCTTTATAGTTCACTTTCTTGCCGTACATCAGGATGCCCACGCGGTAAATGCGGCTGGCGATCCAAGTAGTGAAGATGAAGCCTCCTACCAGCAGTCCCATCGACAAGAGCAACTCCCAGGTAGGCACGCCAAACGGAATACGCACCATCATCACGATAGGCGATGTGAGCGGAATGATGGACATCCAGAACGCCACCGGGCCATCAGGGTTCTTGAGCACAATGGAGTACGACATGATAAAGGAGATAACCAGCGGAATGGTGATCGGCATCATGAACTGCTGCGTGTCCGTTTCGTTGTCTACGGCAGCGCCTATGGCCCCGAAAAGTGAGCCATACAGCAGGTAACCGCCCAGGAAGTAAAACAGGAAGCAGCCAAAGATCAAGCCGAGGTTCAGGTTGCCCACGCTGGTCTTAATGTCGCTCATGGTGCTGGCAAATTCATCCTGGCCCTCCGGATTCTCTACCGCACTGGCATCACCAACCTCCTCTATATCCTCACCTTGCGCCGCATTTTGACCGGCAGCAAACTGAGCTGCAGGCGACGGTGCAGCATCAATGCCAAAGGCGGCTGAAACGGCGGTTACCGCTACAAAGGAAAGCACAATCCAGAGCAGGAACTGCGTCAGGCCAACGGCGGCAATGCCCACAATCTTGCCCATCATCAGCTGAAAAGGCTTTACCGAGGAAATCATCACCTCCACAATGCGGCTTGTCTTTTCCTCAATCACGCCGCGCATAATCTGCACACCATATAGGAAAATAAAGAAGTAAATAATCACAGCGCCCACAATACCGGCCACTGAAGTAACGATGGCATTGTTGTCTTTCTCGCTGCCATCGCTTAGGTTCACCGCCTCCAGGCTCAGATTTGCTTCGATTTTATCGAGGGTGGCGCGGTCGAGGCCCGAAGCCAGGAAGCGCTGGTTCTCGATCTCTTCCTCCAGAATATTCTCCAGGCGCACCTGTGTCTGGAAACTGGTATTTTTCTTGCCGAAAATGGTGATGCGCTTTGGATCATCGATGCTCATTTCCGGGATGTGGAGCAGCGCCGTGTTATCGGTTTCCTGATAGATGGTTTTGGCTTGCTCCAGGTTACCCGCCAGCGGAATGAATTTAAGGTCTTTCTTGTCCTGCAGTTTGCCCGCAAAGAGGCCGCTCTCGTCCAGCACCATCACCGTCTCCGTTTCATCCGACATGGATATCATCAGACCGGGCAGAATCATAAAGGCCGCCATAATAAGCGGCGTCAGCAGGGTCATGATAATAAAGCTCTTTTTGCGCACGCGCGTCAGGTACTCGCGTTGCACAATCAACCAGATTTTAGACATGGTGTGTTTCGGTTACTTTTCGGATGAAGATATCGTTTATACTTGGAACCAGTTCCACAAAGGAGTGCACCTCCACACGCTGGATCAGGTAGCGCAGCAGGTCGTTTGGTGAGGCGTTGCCCAGCAAGCGTACATGCGTTCTGAACACGCCGTGGTTATCGTGCTGCTCCAGCACCTCAAAGTCTGGCGAGGTAATCAGCAACTGGCCGCTGCCTATTATTTGGAACGTATTCGTTTTGTACGCATCCTTGATCTCCCCTACCGGCCCGTCCAGCACTTTCTGGGCGCGATTGATAAGGGCAATGTTATCGCACAGTTCCTCCACCGACTCCATGCGGTGCGTGGAGAAGATGATCGTCGCGCCTTTGTCGCGCAGGGCCAGAATCTCGTCTTTGATGAGGTTGGCGTTGATGGGGTCGAAGCCAGAGAAAGGCTCATCCAGGATGATCAGCTTTGGCTCGTGCAGTACCGTGGCAATGAACTGCACCTTCTGCTGCATGCCTTTCGACAGGTCCTCGATGTGCTTGTCGAGCCACTCCCGTATCTCGAAGCGGTCTACCCAGATTTTGATGCGTGCGGTCGCCTCTGCCTTGCTTAATCCCTTCAGCTGCGTGAGGTACAGCAGTTGCTCCCCCACCTTCATTTTCTTGTACAAGCCCCGCTCCTCCGGCAGGTAACCAATGTCCTTGATGTGGTCAGGCTTCAGGCGCTCGCCCTGGAAGTATATTTTGCCACTGTCAGCGCCCGTAATCTGGGTAATGATGCGGATAAGCGATGTCTTGCCAGCTCCGTTCGGGCCCAGCAAGCCGAAAATGCAGCCCTGCGGAATTTCAAAGCTCACATTGTCGAGCGCCGTGTGGTTGGCGTAGGTCTTGGTAACGCCTTCAATCTTCAGGATGCTCAAGGGTATTAAGGTTTTGGTTCTCTCAAATATAAGTATTCTGCCATAGAGTATACTTGGCTACCTGTATTAATTCGACTAAGGCAAGTATAAACCGGATCAAGCATACACGCCATCAGGCAGAAAGCAAAAGCCCGACCTTCCAAAATCGGAAAGCCGGGCTAAAACTATAGTATAGGGGAATCTTCTACTGGAAGTAGTCCTTTACTTTATCAAAAAATCCTTTCTCGTTCTTGCCAGGGCTTGGCGCGAAATTGTTTGAGAAACGCAGGCCTTCCAGCACCGCTTTCTCATCGCTGCTCAAGGTCTTCGGCGTCCATACATTTATGTGGATCAGCTGATCGCCTTTGCCGTAGCCGTTCAAATCCTGAATGCCTTTGCCTCGCAAACGGAATATCTCGCCGCTTTGCGTACCAGGTTTGATGTTGATCTTTACTTTGCCTGTAATCGTCGGCACCTCAATCTCGGCACCCAGGGCTGCATCCACAAAGCTGATATACTGATCGAAAATCACATTATTCCCTTCGCGCTTCAGGCTTGGGTGCTCCTCTTCCTCAATCTGGATCAGCAGGTCGCCAGCCACGCCACCGCGCTCCGGCACGTTGCCTTTGCCACTCATAGACAGCTGCATGCCATCCATTACGCCAGCAGGCACGTTGATGCTGATTACTTCTTCCTGCAGTTCTCTGCCGCTACCGTTACACACTTCGCAGTTGTGGGTTACAATGCGGCCTTCGCCGTTACAGGTAGGGCACGTGGCCGTGGACACCATCTGGCCCAGCATTGTGTTTACCACTTTGCGTACCTGGCCCGATCCCTGGCAGGAGTTACAGGTTTGCATGTCAGTGCCGTTTTTGGCCCCGTTTCCGCCGCAGGTGCTACACGCTACGTAGCGCTTTACCTTAATCTTTTTCTCTACGCCGTTAGCTATCTCCTCGAGGTTCAACTTCAGCTTGATGCGCAGGTTAGAGCCTTTGCGTGTGCGCCGGCCACCGCCCGAACGGCCGCCTCCGAAGAAGCTCTCAAACGGACTGCCACCGCCTCCGCCAAAAATATCGCCGAACTGCGAGAAAATATCCTCCATGTTCATGCCACCGCCGCCACCGAAGCCGCCGTTCATGCCCTGGTGGCCGAACTGGTCGTAACGCTGGCGCTTCTGCGGGTCGCTAAGCACCTCGTAGGCCTCTGCCGCCTCCTTAAACTTATCTTCGGCAGTGGGGTCGTCGGGGTTCTTATCAGGGTGGAATTTGATGGCGATTTTGCGGTAAGCTTTCTTTATCTCATCCTGCGCAGCACCTTTGCTTACACCCAAAACCTCATAATAATCTCTCTTAGCCATAGCTTACGCTCCTATTACAACTTTCGCAAAACGGATCACCTTCTCGTTCAGGGTGTATCCTTTTTCAATCACATCTACAATTTTGCCTTTCAGCTCATCCGAAGGGGCCGGAATCTGTGTGATGGCCTCCTGCGTATCGCTGTCAAAGTCATCTCCCGCCTTCAGGTCCATCGGCTTCAGCCCTTTCTGCTGCGTTACCTGGTTCAGCTTGTTAAACACCAAATCCAGGCCCTGCTTCATCACCTCCGGGTCAATGTTAGATTCCATCGACTGACGCGCACGCTCCATGTCATCGATTACCGGCAGCAAGGCTCCCAGCACATCCTGCGAGGCTGTTTTAGACAGTTCCAGACGCTCCTTGGCTGTGCGGCGACGGAAGTTTTCGAACTCCGCCATCAGGCGCACATACTTATCTTTCATTTCTGCCAGTTCTGCAGCCGGTCCGATTTCCTCCTGCTCCTGAGTTTCCTCTTCGGCAGTATCGTTTACCTGGTCCTGGTTCTCATCTGCAGCTACGTTAGCAGTCGTATCTTTCATTTCGTCTTGTTCCTGATCCTTGTGATTATTTTTATCTGACATAATGCCTTAAAAATTTAGGTTAATAGGTCTTCTATGGGTAGTCAATTAACTTGCCAAAACCTGATTTGTGCCAATCTGACACTGTTTAATTTTGAATAGGTGAGTGATTGAATAACTGAACGTTATAATTGCCGCCTTCGCTGCTGCAGCCTTTCCCTGAAATATAAACTGCTGATTTCACCTACCTGCCTGAGCCTTTGCAGGCGCCGGGAAAGTTGGCTATCTTGAATCAACAGCCTTACTTTACTACAGCTCAACTGCCCCAAACATTCAAAATTACTAAAATTAGGCGTGCCCCGGGCATAAAAAAATCGGTAGAAGCAATTAGCCGCTACCGATCTTCTGGTTTTTATACTTGCAGGACTTGCCTAGCTGTTAAGCGCGTTCCAAATCATGTCTTTTAGTTGCGTCAGGTTTTTCCCGGTGATGCTGGAGATAAATACCGTCGGCAGGTCCTCTGGCAGGGTGCCGCGCATCTCCTTTTCCAGTTCCTCGTCCAGCATATCGGACTTGGTGATGGCCAGGAGGCGTTTCTTGTCGAGCAGCTCAGGGTTAAACGTTTTAAGCTCGTTCAGCAGCACCTTGTATTCCTCCACAATGTCCGGGCTCTCGCACGAGATCATGAACAGCAGGATAGAGTTTCGCTCAATGTGGCGCAGGAAGCGAATGCCAAGGCCCTTTCCCTCCGATGCGCCTTCGATGATACCCGGAATATCGGCCATCACAAAGGATTTATAATCACGGTAAGCAACCACACCCAGGTTAGGCGTCAGGGTGGTGAAAGCGTAGTTCGCTATTTTGGGTTTCGCCGCCGACACTACTGAAAGCAGCGTGGATTTACCGGCATTCGGGAAGCCCACCAGGCCTACATCAGCCAATAGCTTCAGCTCCAGAATCACCCACTCCTCTATGCCTTCCTCGCCTGGTTGGGCGTAGCGGGGCGTCTGGTTAGTAGGGGATTTAAAGTGGGCGTTGCCCAGGCCGCCCCGGCCGCCGGGCGTAAGGATAATTTCCTGCCCGTCTTCAGTAATCTCGCACATCACCTCGCCTGTTTCGGCATTGCGGGCAATCGTACCGAGGGGTACTTCCAGCACCTCATCGTTGCCCTGTGCACCCGATGAGTGGGAGGAGCCGCCGTTCAGGCCATTTTCGGCAATCACATGCTTGCGGTACTGCAGGTGCAGCAGTGTCCAGAGTTGGGCGTTGCCTTTGAGTATGACATGCCCGCCCCGGCCGCCGTCACCGCCGTCAGGGCCGCCTTTCGCCGTTTTCTTATCCCGGTGCAGGTGTGCCGACCCGGCGCCACCATGCCCGGAGCGCGAGCATACCTTAACGTAATCTATAAAGTTGTTTGATGCCAAAATCTGGAAACTAGGTAAGCCTATCTACTCTCTTTTTGCTTTTCTTTCAGCGCGTCGATGTGCTGGCACAGCGTGCTGAAAATATCTTCAATCTCTCCGATGCCATCCACAGCGTAGAATTTCCCCTGCCCTGCGTAATAATCAGCCACCGGCGCTGTTTTGGTGTTATACTCCTGCACGCGCTTGCGAATCAGCTCCTCGTTCTGGTCGTCGGGGCGGCCGGAGGTTTTGCCGCGCAGCAACAGGCGCGAGGTAAGCTCCTCATCGTCCACGCGCAGCGCGATCATACAGGAAATCTCAGTGTTGTTGTCGTGCAGCAGCTTGTCCAGGCCCTGCGCCTGTGGCACGGTGCGCGGAAAGCCATCGAAGATAAAGCCCGTTGCGTGCGGGTGCTCCTTCACTTTGTTTTCGATCATGCCTATCACCACTTCGTCAGGTACCAGCAGGCCGTTGTCCATCAGCTTCTTCGCTTCCAGCCCAAGGGTGGTGCCGGCGGCAATTTCAGAGCGAAGCAGATCACCGGTTGAAAGGTGAATCAGACTGTATTTATCAATCAGTTTTTGACTTTGGGTACCTTTACCAGCACCTGGAGGGCCAAACAAAACGATGTTAAGCATATCTTCTAGCTAAATATAAAAAGCAAATGTAAGTATAAATTTACTGTTTTTCCTGATTCTTTGGAGGGGGTAGCGGCTGCTGCTGTTCCGTGGCCTAAAGGCCTGCTAACGGTGCCGCCTGCGTAGTGGTTACGACACGATCTTATAAATGTCGCGCAGGTTGCGGCCAAGGCCGTTGTAGTCCAGACCATAGCCAACCACAAAGTCGTTGGGGATGGTTTGCGCCACATACTTCACCTCCAGCGGGTGCTGCAGGCAGTCAGGCTTCATGAGTAAAGTAGCCGTCTCCACCGATGCCGGCTTGCGCTCCTTTAGCTGCTGCAGCAGGTTGTTCACCGTATGGCCGGTGTCCACAATATCCTCCAGCACGATTACGTGGCGGTGCGCCACGTCCTCTTTCAAACCCAGCACCTCCTTCACGTGGCCCGTACTCTGCATGTCCTGATAGCTCGAGAGGCGGATAAAAGATATTTCGCAAGGGATGGTCACGCGCTTCAGCAAATCGGAGGCGAACATGAATGAGCCGTTCAGCACGGCCAGGAACAGCGGCTGCTTGCCGGCATAGTCGCGGTCTATCTGCTCGGCCAGCATGGTAATGCGCGCTATAATTTCCTCTTCATACATGTAGGTATTAAACTCGCAATCGTGTAGTTTGATGGTGCGCGGATTCATGGGGTAGTAAGTTGATGCTCTAACAAAGGTAAGTATAAATTAAAAAAAAAGCCCAACGCTTTGGTTGGGCTCTTCTAAAGTATGGACGAAGGTTATGCTGCTGCGTTTACAGCGCTTATCATAACCGTTTTTTCAGTAGTTATACTTGCCGTGGATGGTGCAGCCTGATGCTCGACCTTGTTGATCTGCTCCAGTTGCACCGGTGCCTCAGGGATGGCCGGCTCCTGCTCCAGGGCAATGTGCGGCGCAATCACCAGCGACACAATCGACATGAGCTTGATGAGGATGTTCATACTTGGCCCGGAGGTGTCTTTGAACGGGTCGCCCACGGTATCGCCGGTTACGGATGCTTTGTGCGGCTCAGAGCCTTTGTACTCCATCACGCCGTTGATCATCACGCCCTTTTCAAACGATTTCTTGGCGTTATCCCAGGCACCACCGGCATTTGATTGAAACATCGCCATCAGCACACCCGACACGGTTACACCGGCCAGTACGCCACCCAGCACCTCGGCAGAGGAGGTATCTGGCAACACGCCCTTCAAACCAAAGCCTATGATGATGGGAACCAGCAGGGCAATGGCACCCGGCAGCATCATCTCACGGATGGCCGCCTCAGTGGAGATAGCCACGCACTTCTCATACTCCGGTTTGCCCGTGCCCTCCATAATGCCTGGAATCTCGCGGAACTGGCGGCGGACCTCCTGCACCATCGACATGGCCGCCCGGCCTACCGCCGAAATACAGAGGGCAGAGAAGATGAACGGTATCATGGCACCGATAAACAAACCGGCGAGAACGGGCGCTTTGTACAAATCTATACTTTCGATACCGGCAATGCCCACAAATGCGGCAAACAGGGCAAGTGACGTAAGGGCGGCAGAGGCAATGGCAAAGCCTTTACCCGTGGCAGCAGTGGTGTTTCCAACGGCATCCAGAATATCAGTGCGCTCACGTACTTCTTTCGGCAACTCGCTCATTTCGGCAATACCACCGGCGTTGTCGGCAATCGGACCGAATGCGTCGATGGCCAGTTGCATGGCTGTAGTGGCCATCATACCCGCTGCCGCAATGGCCACGCCGTACAAGCCAGCCGCAGAGTAAGACAGCACAATGCCAGCCGCCAGCACAATAATCGGCAACACGGTGGAGTGCATGCCTACCGCCAAACCGGCAATGATGTTTGTAGCGTGGCCTGTGGACGATTGCTGCACGATGGAATTCACGGGCTTCTTGCCCATGGCGGTGTAGTATTCAGTGATAATGCTCATCAGGGCTCCCACTACCAGGCCTACCATCACGGCCATAAACACACCCGTTGAAGTGAAGTCGAAATTACGCAGGTTCAGGTTATCGGGTAGCAGCCACTTGATGGCGAAGTAGGAGCCAATGGCTGTAAGTATAACCGATATCCAGTTGCCCCTGTTGAGGGCCGCCTGCACATCGCCGCCTTCGCTCACCCGCACAAACAGCATCCCGATAAGGGAAAAAACAATACCCAGGCCCGCAATCAGCATCGGAAGTATGATCGGGGACAAACCGCCGAAGTTATCCTGCACCACTACCTCACGGCCCAGTACCATGGTTGCAAGTATGGTGGCCACATAGGAGCCGAAAAGGTCGGCGCCCATACCGGCCACGTCGCCCACGTTGTCGCCTACGTTATCGGCAATAGTGGCCGGGTTGCGCGGGTCATCCTCAGGGATACCTGCCTCTACCTTGCCTACCAGGTCGGCGCCTACATCGGCAGCCTTGGTATAGATACCGCCGCCCACCCGGGCAAACAGGGCAATACTTTCAGCGCCAAGAGAGAACCCCATGAGCACCTCCAGCGCAATTTCCATTTCTACGCCGTTGGCTGGGGCACCTGTGCGCTGCACAAACAGGAAATAAAACACAATAAACAGCGAGCCAAGCCCCAAAACGGCCAAGCCAGCCACACCCATTCCCATTACGCTACCACCGGCAAAGGAAACAGCCAGCGCCTTCGGCAGGCTGGTTTTCGCGGCTTCTGCCGTCCGCACGTTCGCTTTAGTCGCGATGCGCATGCCAATAAAGCCGGCCAAGGCCGAGAGCACCGCCCCAATAATGAAGGCGCCGACAATCAGGGGATGTGATTTCTCACCGGTATAGCCCAGGTAACCCAGAAACAGAGACGCGATGATCACAAAGTAAAGCATCACCTTATATTCCGCCTTCAAAAAGGCCATGGCGCCGTCGGCAATGTAGCGGGCAATGGTGCTCATGCGTTCGTTGCCGGATGGCTGTTTCGTGACCCAGCCCGCCCTGATAAACGTGTAAACAAGTGCGGCCAGTCCAAATCCTGGAATTGCGTAGAGAATAGGTTCCATTAACAGATAGTAAGGTTAGACGATATTAGAATATATAGCTATTAAATAAAGCGTATAGTTCAGACATTTCCAAATGTTCCACAGCAAAGGATGGGGGTGCAAGTTGCAGGCTATACGGCTTTCGTTTAAGAAGTTACAACATCAAGTATAAAAAAGCATCATTTCAACTGATAAAAGGTTTCCCGGCAGGTTCCACAGCAAAGAAAAAGGCTGGTTCCCGATATGGGAACCAGCCTTCTGTGGATTTTCTTGCGCTATTGCCCGCCTCTGCGCTAAGTGCTCAGTCTATACTTGCGGGAGGAACGGACGGGTTTAAAAATCATTCCCGGTTAAGGTTAAAGTATAGGTGGCCTTGTAGTTTTCCGTTTTATTAAACACCCACCTGCCTGCATTGCTAAGGTTGCTTCTAGATGGCCTGCCGTTGCTGGTGGCTGTCACGCTTATCCAGTACAGCTCCGTATTCTTTTTTTCCTCGTCATACACTTCGTCGGCGGCAAAGCCGGAGGTAGCCCATACTTCTTCAGTGTCGCCCATCGGAAGGACGTAGTATGATTTAGAATCGCCTATCACCTCCACGCGGGTACCTGGGTTTATTTCTACCACCACCTCCATGGGCGCAATGGTATCATTTACGATACGGTAGCTGTAATGCGCATCCTTATCGAACAACCGCTCGCAGGAAGAGAGTAAGCCAAGTATAACTAGCAGCAGGACGGGGTGCAGAAGTAGGTTTGATTTCATTAGTGGTTAATCAGGGAATAAAATCAGCAAGAGTAAGTATGCGGTCCTAACATCATAGGTGTAGATCGCAACAGTAGCTAAAATTACCTAATTCGTAATTCGTAATTCGTATTTCGTAATTCTATTACAGTTTTTCCATCAGCACTTTGTAGAGCGCCACCATGCTTTCGATGTCTTTTTTGTGCACGATCTCGTTGGGCGTATGCACATTATCCTCAGGCGCACCCACAAAACACCAGTCCCATGGGTAGGCGCTGTGCTGCAGTTCTTTGGCATCGCTGCCGCCTGATCCCTCTACCTCCAGTTGGTAAGATATACCGGATTCTTTAGCAATCTGGATGATGCGCTGTACGTACGCGCGCCGCGGAATCAGGCTGTCGCGCAGCGAAATGGCAACTCCCTTGCCTACCTGCACGCCCTCGGTTACCCACGTAATATCTGAAATCAAGCCCTGGCTCACGCCGTACTGCTCGTAAATATACCTGGCCAGATAGGCAACTGAGCCGCCGCCGTGCTCTTCCCAGCAGCTGAAGGCAATGATACCGTTTTCCAGCGTCTCGGCTACTTGCAAGGCACTCCACACGCCCAGGCGGTTGTCGAGGTAGCAACTCTGCACTGTTTCCTCCGTTTCCCGAAAATCACACTTAAACACCAGTTCCGTGCCGCGCGCTATCTCCCGCTCAAACTCATACGATAGGTCATGCTCCTCCTCGTCATACTTCAGTGTGCACTCGATGGGCCCTTCCGCGTCTTCCCCCACCAAGGTGTAGCCATTCTCCAAATCCGGACCTCCGATTCTGACTAGTTGCCTGCCGTAGCGCACCGTGAATCCGATGGAGTCGATGTGGGCAAAAATTGCACTCTTTGGTTTACCGAACACCAGCAGAATGCAGTCCTGAAAACCCTCGCCATGGAGCACCTGGGGCTGACTTTTCCAGCTGCCTTTGTGCTCCTGAATATAGCGTAGCAGGAATTCTGACAGTTTTTGCTCGTTGCCTGACGGGGCGTGTATTTTACACAGCTGCTCAAGAAGTTTCATAAATAAATTCTTTTCATGGAATTCAAATTTAATAGATTTGTTGTACTTTTATTACTAACAAAGGCAGGCAGTAGCAGAAGTGCCTTTAAACAGCTTAATTCCGCATGTTATCTATGAAGAAACTACTCTTTGTGCTCTTCACCCTTGCACTCCCCTGCATTGCCTCAGCGCAACAGCACCCCGTGTCCATCGACACGACTGCCATGCGCCAGGTAACCTTCAACGAAATTGAGGTTTTACCAGAGGCTGCACGGGTAAAAGGCATGCTGCTGCTGAACAAAGACATCCAGTATGAGTTGGAGGGGGCGGTAGATAACATGTACAATTTCAAGTTCGAGCGGGCCGAGAAGCAGTTCAAATCCCTGCGCCGCCGCTACCCAGAGCACCCCCTTCCCTACTTCCTGATGGGCCTTAGCCAGTGGTGGAAAATCCTGCCGACAAACATAGAAACCCTCAAGTATGACAACCTCTTCTTTGCCTACATGGACACGACGATCCAGAAAGCGGAGGCCATGTACGATAAGGATGAGCGTAACGTAGAGGCCGCTTTCTTCCTGGCCGCTTCCTATGGGTTTACGGCCCGCCTGCACTCTGAGCGGAGCAACTGGCGCAAAGCCACCGTTGCCAGCAAACACGCCCTTGACTTTATGGAGAAGGCGAAAGCCGGTAATGGGTTAAGCCCGGAGTTCCTGTTCGGCGAGGCGCTGTTTAATTACTACTCCATCTGGATTCATGAGAACTACACGATGCTGCGCCCTGTGTTGGTGTTTTTCCCTGATGGCGACAAGCGCCTTGGCTTAAAGCAACTGGCTTACGTTTCAAACAGTGGATTTTATACAGGAACCGAGTCTAAAACCTTCCTGATGAAGATCTATGCTAATGAGGAAAAGCGCACGGATGAGGCCCTGAAGGTTGCTGAGGATCTTGCGCTGAAGTACCCCGACAATGCATACTTCCAACGTTACTATGCCCGCCTGCTTTTTGTAAACGGGCTTTTCTCCAAGGCAGAGCGTGTGTCTTTGGAGATGCTTCATAAGCTGGAGCAGGACATGCCAGGCTATGAATCCGTAAGTGGCCGGTATGCGTCATACATCCTGGCTTACATCAACCAGCACAAGTACCGCGACTTTGAGAAGGCGAAGGAGCATTACAAAAACGCCATTATGTATGCCGAGATGAATAACGAGCGTGAGTCGGGATATTTTGTGAGCTCCTATCTGAACCTTGCCCGTATTGCCAAACAGCAGAAAGACAATGCCGCCGCCAACAAGTACTATGCTATCGTGCTGAAAACTAGCGATAAGAAATCTGCCAACTATAAAGAGGCCAAGCAGTTCCTGAAAGCAAACCGGGGATAGCCTTTTAAAGTATAAAACAGGAGCGGCTGCCAATCAAATTGGCAGCCGCTCCTGTTTTATACTTGTTAGTTGTACTTAAACCGATTGCTCTTCCGGGCTCAGAATTGCTTCTTTAAAGTACTCCAGCGTACGCTTCAGACCCTCGGCGCGATCTACTTTCGGCTCCCAGCCCAGCACCTCCCTGGCAAGGGAAATGTCCGGCTGGCGCTTCTGTGGATCGTCTTTGGGCAACGGCTGGTACTCCACCTTCAGCTCCACGCCCGTTAGCCTGCAGATTTCCTCTGCAAACTCGCGGATCGTGATCTCGGATGGGTTGCCGATGTTCACCGGCAGGTGGTAATCGCTTAGCAGCAGGCGGTAAATGCCTTCCACCAGGTCGTCCACATAGCAGAAGGAGCGCGTCTGGCTTCCGTCGCCGAAAATGCTCAGCGGCTCCCCACGCAGGGCCTGGCTCAGGAAGGCAGGCAGCACGCGGCCGTCATCCAGGCGCATCCGCGGGCCGTAAGTGTTGAAGATGCGGATAATGCGCGTCTCCAAGCCATGGTGCATATGATAGGCCATGGTGATGGCCTCCTGGAAGCGCTTGGCCTCATCGTAACAGCCTCGCGGGCCCACCGGGTTCACGTTGCCCCAGTAGTCCTCCTGCTGCGGGTGCACCAGGGGATCGCCGTATACTTCGGAGGTGGAGGCGATCAGCATCCGCGCCTGCTTGGCCTTTGCTAGCCCCAGCAGGTTGTGCGTGCCCAGCGAGCCCACCTTCAGTGTCTGAATCGGTATCTTCAGGTAGTCGATCGGGCTGGCAGGCGAGGCGAAATGCAGGATGTAGTCCAGGTGGCCCGGCACGTGCACGAACTTCGACACATCGTGGTGGTAAAATTCGAACTGCTCCAGCTTGAACAGGTGCTCAATGTTCTTCAGATCACCGGTAATGAGGTTATCCATGGCAATGACATGGTACCCCTCCTTTATAAACCTGTCACAGAGGTGGGAACCGAGAAACCCGGCTCCCCCCGTGATCAATATGCGTTTTTGTGTCATTTTTCTAAACGGTTTCTTTCACTTCCGCCACCTGCTGCTTCACGCCGATGCCGTAATAGGTAAAGCCCTTCTCGCGCATGTCGGCGCCCTCGTAGATGTTGCGGCCGTCGAAAATCACCTTCTCCTTCATCAGCTTGCTTACCACGTTGAAATTGGGCGAGCGGAACTCGGGCCACTCGGTGATCATCAGCAGGGCATCGGCATCGATCAGGGCCTCGTACTCGTCCTTGCCGTACTCGATGGTGTCGCCCAGGATGTGCCTGGCCTCTTTCATGGCCACAGGGTCATAGGCGCGCACCTTGGCGCCCTGCTCCAGCAGTTTCTGCACGATCACCAGCGAAGGCGCTTCACGCATGTCGTCAGTCTTCGGCTTGAAGGACAGGCCCCACAGCGCGAAAGTCTTGCCGGCCAACTCGCCGTTGAAATGGTTGTATATTTTATTAAAGAGCACTGACTTCTGGTTCTCGTTCACCTCCTCCACTGACTGCAGCACGCGCATGCTGTAGCCGTTCTCAGAGGCCGTGCGGATGAGCGCCTTCACGTCCTTGGGGAAGCAGGAGCCGCCGTAGCCGATGCCCGGGTAGATGAACTTGTTGCCGATGCGCACGTCCGAGCCGATGCCCTTACGCACCATGTTCACGTCGGCGCCCATGATTTCGCACAGGTTGGCGATGTCGTTCATGAAGCTGATCTTGGTGGCCAGCATGGCGTTTGCGGCGTACTTGGTCATCTCGGCCGATGGGATGTCCATGAAGATGAGCGGATGGCCGTTCATCAGGAACGGCTTGTAGAGCTTCTTCATCACCTTCTCGGCACGCTCGGAGCATACGCCCACCACGATGCGGTCCGGCTTGAGGAAATCGTCGATGGCGGCGCCCTCCTTGAGGAACTCCGGGTTAGAGGCCACGTCGAACGGAATGTCCACGCCGCGCGCCTCCAGCTCCTTCTCAATGGTCTTGCGCACTTTCTCGGCGGTGCCCACCGGCACGGTGCTCTTGGTCACCACCACCAGGTAGTCGGTCATGTTCTGGCCGATGCCCTGGGCCACGGCCAGCACGTACTTCAGGTCAGCCGAGCCGTCCTCGCCCGGAGGGGTCCCCACGGCGATAAAGGCAGCCTCGCAGCCCTGTATGCTGCCGGCCAGGTCGTTGGAGAACGTCAGGCGCTCCTTCTGGAAGTTGCGCGCCACCATCTCCTCCAGCCCCGGCTCGTAAATCGGTAATATTCCCTTCTTCAGGTTCTCTATTTTCTTTACGTCGATATCGATGCAGGTCACGTCAATGCCCACTTCCGCAAAGCACGTCCCCGTCACCAGGCCAACATATCCAGTGCCAACTACTGCTATTCTCATAGACTACATTTTAAAGTTAAGGCTGCAAATATAAATAATTTATCTCTGATACATTTTGAACTTGATTCCATTAACAGGAACACCAGGAAATCAGACCTAACACCTGTATCAAGTAACGCAAGCCAGGTGTAGCGTTACTTGATGCTGCTTCAATGTCGCAACAAGCTTGCCAGACCGGACTTTTCAAGTATAATTCAAAAGGCTGGTGAAATCTCCCGCCAATGAGCGGCAACAGACACTACCGGCACTCCTTACGTTAACTTTTAAAGATTAGTTTTTTATTATATAGAAGTATAAAGGATAATTTGAACGTCCCTTTTCCTCTCTGTTTACTTAGTCTAAAGTATAAATTGGGGCTAAGCGGCATAAAATTGCAATGTCTTCTATGATTTCTGTTTAAGCGGCTTTCTTTTTAAGTTAAATCAACAACCTGCCCCTCTTTTTGAAGTATAGATAAGATACACGTATCACCCTTAGGTTATGAAACCAAACTGGCTTGATAAGAAGGAGTATCCCTTTAAGTCACATTATATTACGCTTGAGGCGGGCAGAATGCATTATATCGATGAGGGGGAGGGTACGCCTATTGTGATGATACACGGCACTCCGGCCTGGTCGTTCCTGTACCGCAACCTGATCAAGATCCTATCTAAAAAGTACCGCTGCATTGCGATGGACATGATTGGGTTTGGCCTTTCAGACAAGCCGGAAGACTGGAGTTACAAGCCACGGGCGCATGCGGCGAACTTTGAAAAGCTGATGGAGCACCTGCAGTTGCAGGATATAACACTGCTTGTACATGATTTCGGCACCCCCATAGGCATGGCCTATGCCATCAACCATCCCGATAATGTGCGGAACATCGTGATGCTTAATTCCTGGACCTGGTCGCTCTCCAGGCACGAAACCTTCCCCAAATCAAGCAAGCTGCTCGTGGGCCCGTTGGGTCAGTTTTTGCACTCCAAGCTCAATGTATCAGCTGCTACGCTGATTCACGACTTGTTTGAAGAGGAGGAGAATATGCCTGAACCTATCAAGCAGCATTATATAAAAGCCCTGGGAAGCCCTGAAGACCATGTCCGGAACCTGGCTTGCGCGCGGGAACTGGTCGGGGCAACCAAGTGGTACGATGAACTCTGGCAGGAACGCAAAAAGATTCAGCAGATACCGACGCTTATACTTTGGGGAGAGCGAGACAAGCTAATTCACATTGAAGCACTGCAGCGCTGGAAGAAGTTTTTCCATGAGTGCTACGTGATTCCGTTTGAGGAGGGCGGACATTTCCTGCAGGAGGACAGCGCAGACGAAATATCAAACTATGTAAGCAACTTCGTACAGGAAGAAAAGAAGAAGCATGAGCCTGTACATCCATAACCATACTTATACACCATGAAAACAGACAACATACAAAACAACAGCAAACCAGAAAAAAACAAAATTGCTATACAGCCAAGTAAAACACAACAAACTATACCTGCCATGAAAATACCTAGAATTACTCCCCTGCCAGAGTGGCCACAGGAAGCACCCTTAAACGAGTCTCACCTGAATTTAATGCAGTCGTGGCTTAACCTGCGCGGCATGGACAACAAACTAGCCCAGGACCAGGGCCAGAAGGACAAGAAAAGATCGAACTGAAGACGGCGGAGTTTACCTCCTGCCACAAGTATAAAAAGAGGCGCAGCTGTTACAAACTGCGCCTCTTTCTGTTTTAGAATATTTTCCCGGGATTCAGGATGCCCCGTGGGTCGAACAGTTCTTTGATGCCCCGCATCAGCCGCAACTGCACCTCATTCAGGGCAATGTGTATGTATGGCCGCTGTACCAGTCCTATGCCGTGCTCACCGGAGATCGTGCCGCCCAATCGCACGCACAGCTCAAATATCTCTTTTATCCCATCGGGCAGCTTGTTATTCCAATCCTCATCACTCATATCGGCCTTCACTATGTTCACGTGCAGGTTACCGTCGCCAGCGTGCCCGTAACAGACAGATTTAAAGTTATACTTCGCCCCAATCTCTTTCACGCCTCTTAGCAGCATGGGTAGTTCCGCCCTAGGCACCACTGTATCTTCCTCCTTATAGATGGAGTTGCCCTTAACCGCATGCGGCACATTGCGGCGCAACAGCCAGAGCTCGGCTTTCTGCTTCTCGTTGTCGGCTACCAGAATCTCCCCTACATCAAAGGCCTCCAGCACCTCATACACCCGCTCCGCATCTTTGAAGAGCAGATCCATGTCATTCCCGTCGAGCTCGATGAGCAGGTGCGCCAACTCATCTGCCGGGCGCTCGATGTTGTTTCCCAGGTAGCGGTCGGCCCATTCTATCGCCTCGCGCTCCATGAACTCCAGCGCAGAGGGAACAATGCCCGCCACGAATATCTTCGATACCGCCTCGCAGGCCTCCTCCTCTTTGCGGAAGGGAACCAGCATCACCAGGTTCTGGGTCGGAAAGGGAATCAGCTTGAACACAATCCGGGTGATGATGCCCAGTGTGCCCTCGCTACCGATCATAAGCTGCGTCAGGTTATAGCCGGTGGCGTTCTTGAGCACGTTCGCTCCCGTCCAGGTAATCTCACCGGATGGCAGCACCACCTCCACATTCAGCACGTAGTCTTTGGTGACGCCATACTTCACCGCCCTTGGCCCCCCGCTCGACTCGCTCAGGTTGCCGCCCAGAAAGCAACTGCCACGGCTGGATGGGTCTGGCGGGTAAAACAGGCCTCGGGCGATCACTGCCTCCTGAAACACCTGCGTAATCACGCCCGGCTCTACCGTCGCCTGTAGGTTGCGCTCGTCGATCTCGATGATTTTATTCAGGCGCTCTGTGGAGAGCACCACGCCTTTATGAATAGCCAGTGCCCCGCCGCTAAGGCCTGTTCCTGCCCCACGCGGAGTAACGGGAATAATATTTTCGTGACAATACTGCATAATACGGCTGATCTCAGCCGCGTTAGCAGGTTTAAGAACCACCTCGGGCACGTAGCGAAGGTCCTCTGTTTCGTCGTGGGTATAGCGCAGCATATCGTCGGTGGCGGTAGGCAGCAGCACGTGCTCCCGGCCAACGATGGCGGCGAAAGCTTCGACAGCTTCGGGTGTGATTTGGTTAAATTTCATTTTCAATTAGAAAGGCTTCTCCTTAAATTAGCCTGTGAATAAACGTATGTTCTACCAGACTTGCTAAAATACGCTTTGAAAACCCATTTTGCTACTGCCGCCCTTTTTATCTTTTTTCTGGTCCTGATGGCCTCCTGCCAGACATCGAAGCCTACGTTTAGCAAGCGGGGCGAAGACTATAAATCAGCCCGTGAGATAGCCGCCGAGAAGCGCGCTGCGCGCAAGGGGGGCACAGGCAGTGGGAAAATTGCCTCCAGGTCTAAAGATCGCACCAGCCGCACCCGCATGAACCGGAACCTTGACAAGGATGTAGCCACTGTTATCAGTGCGGCAAGGTCGTATACCGGCGTACCTTACAGATGGGGCGGCACCACGCGGGTGGGTATGGATTGTTCCGGTCTGCTCTGCACCTCCTTCCAAAGTATAGATGTTATACTTCCGCGTACTTCAGAGGAGCAGAGCGAGTATGGAAAACCTGTTAAGCCAAAGGACCTGAAGGAAGGCGACCTGGTTTTCTTCGGCTCCAGCAAGCGCGACATTACGCACGTAGGCATGGTAACAGAAGTGATAAGCCGGGATGAAGTACGGTTTATACACGCCTCCTCCTCCCTGGGTGTGATCGAGAACAACCTGTACGCTCCGCATTACCAGAAAATCTTTGTCAAGGCCGTCAGGCCTCCGGTGTTCTAATCATGCTAACACATAGTATAAATAGGCAGGGCTGTAGTAGCAGTCCAACAAAAAACGCAGGGCGATACGCACGGGAATGTAGCGTGTCGCCCTGCGTTTTTTCTTTCTCCGTTACATAATAGTTGCCGTGCGCTGTGCTGGGCTAAGGCCTGAAGATTTTAACACAGAATTAACAGCAATGTTATGATAAATACCCTTGACTAACTTACCTTTGCGGGAAAATCAATCAACTCCAATTTATTTTTTATGAAAAACTTTTATTGTAAACTGTGCCTCCTTCTGGCAATGGTACTGACTGTGCAGTACAGCTGGGCACAGGGTAACACGACCGCTGCCTTGATCGGAACGGTTAAGGACCAGAGCGGCACAGCTTTACCAGGTGCAACTGTTATTGCAGTGCACACCCCTACAAGCACACAATATGTGGCTGGCACTGACTCGGATGGCCGTTACAACATCCAGAACATGCGTGTAGGTGGGCCTTACACTGTTAGAACTTCTTACATCGGCTACCAGGAGCAGGTAGTTGAGGGTGTGATGCTGAGCCTGGGCCAAACAGCCCGTGTTGACATCACGTTGTCAGAAGACACCCGTCAGCTAAGCGAGGTAGAGGTTGTTGGAGAGAAAAACGACGTTTTCAACCAGGATCGCACCGGTGCCGCTACAAACGTATCGCGCGAGCAGATTGAGAACCTGCCTACCCTGAGCAGAAGCCTTCAGGATTTCACGCGTTTAACGCCACAGGCTTCCGGCAACTCTATCGCCGGATCTAGCAACCGCTACAACAACATCACCATTGACGGTGCCGTGAACAACGACGTTTTCGGTCTTGCGAGCAGCGGCACTCCAGGTGGAGGAGCAGGCACGCAGCCTATTTCCCTTGATGCCATTGAGCAGATTCAGGTAGTGGTAGCCCCTTACGATGTAAAGCTGGGTAACTTCACTGGCGGCGGTATCAACGCCGTAACACGTTCCGGATCAAACGACTTCACAGGCTCTGTTTATGCTTTTGGACGTAACGAAAAAACAATCGGTAAGGCAGTAGAAGGCGAGCGCGTAAGAGCGGATGAGTTCAGCAACTACCAGTACGGTGTTCGTGTTGGTGGCCCGATCCTCCGCGACAAGGTGTTCTTCTTCTTTAACTACGATGCCACACGCATTACTGAGCCACTACGCTTTGCACCAGGTTCAGCTGAATCACAGATTCCACTGGGCGCTGCCCAGCAATTGGCTGCTTATGTACAGGAAACCTATGGCTACAACGTAGGTTCTTTCGGTGCTTTTGACCGCGAGACAAACAGCGACAAGTTCTTTGCCCGCCTTGACTTTAACATCAGCGACCAGCACCAGCTTACAGTTCGCCATAATTTCGTTGATGCATTCCAGGATGAATTCTCCAGAAGCCGTAGCTTCCTGCGCTTTGGTAACAACGCGTACCAGTTCACAAGTTCTACCAACAGCTCTGTTGTAGAACTGAACAGCCGCTTCAGCAACGAAATTTCAAATAACCTGATTCTGGGTTATTCCCGCATCAGAGATCAGCGCGCCATTGCAGGAGACCTGTTCCCACAGGTGACTATCAACGACCCGATCGGAACATTTGAATTTGGTGCACAGCGTTCTTCCACTGCGAATGAGCTGGATCAGGACATCTTCGAAATCACTGACAACTTCACGTACATCTTAGGCCGCCACAATTTCACAGTGGGTACGCACAACGAATTCTTCAAGTTCCGCAACCTGTTCATCAACAATGCTAACGGCCGTTGGGATTTCAATAGCCTTGAAGATTTCTATGCAGAAAGAGCTTCACGTGTACAGGCTACTTACTCTCTGACTGACGACGCCAGACCAGCCGCTGAGTTTAACGCCATGCAGCTTGGTTTCTACATTCAGGATGAGTTCACAGCTTCTGAAAAACTTAAACTGACGCTTGGCTTGCGTGCCGACCTTCCGGTTTTCCCGGACGCGCCTCCAAGAAACCAGAAGTTTGAGAATGACTTTGCTACGGTAGCTCCTGGTTTAAGAACCGACCGCACACCAGGTGGAAACATCCTGTGGGCACCTCGCTTTGGTTTCAACTATACGCCAACTGAAGACCGTTCTTTCCAGGTTCGTGGTGGTACTGGTATCTTTACTGGCCGTGTTCCTTTTGTTTGGCTGTCTAACCAGTTCACTAACACAGGTACTATCTTCGGAACAGTATTCCAGAACAACCCGAAAGAGTTTATCACAGATATCGATGAGCAGCGCAACGCTGGTGCCAGCAACACAACGGTAGAGGTTAACGTTGTTTCAGAAGACTTCAAGTTACCGCAGGTATGGAGAAGCAACCTGGCATTTGACTACACACTTCCTGGTGAAGTTGTACTGACAGTGGAAGGTATCTATTCCAAGACTCTGAACGATGTAGTATACAGAAACCTGAACCTGACAGCTCCTGTTGGAACCTTGCCAGGTGTTGACAACCGTAACGTTTATGCCTCTAGCTCATCAGAGCGTCGTGTGAACAACGACTACACTAACGTAATCCTGCTGGACAACACAAATAAAGGATACCGTTACAGCCTTACAGGGCAGTTGCGCAAGGACTTTATCAACGGATTGCAGACATCAATTGCCTATACGTACGGAGAGTCTAAGGACGTAAACTCTGGCACAAGCTCAACTGCTTTGTCTAACTGGGAATTCAACCAGATTGTAAACGACCCGAACAACCCTGAGCTTGGTTACTCCCGTTACGATCTGCGCCACAGAATTGTAGGAACTACAGGTTACACGTTTAAGTATGGCGACAACTTCTCTACTGGTATCTCTTTGTTCTACCAGGGACAGTCTGGCCTTCCGTTCACGTACCTATATTCTCAGGACTTGAACAACGATGCAAACCGTGGAAACGACTTGCTTTACATCCCACGTGACCGTTCAGAGATCAACCTTGTTCCTTTCAAATCTGGTGATGTAACTATCAGCCCTGACGACCAGTGGACAGCACTTGATGCCTTTATCGCGAACGATGACTACCTGAGCGCAAACAGAGGCAGCTATGCCGAGCGCCATGGTGCCCGTATGCCGTGGACACACCAGTTTGACCTTCGTCTGTTGCAGGACTTCTATATCAACGCAGGCGAGAAGAAGCACACACTGCAAATCACGTTCGACGTGTTCAACGTAGGCAACCTGATCAACAAGGATTGGGGTCACCAGTACTTCGTAGGCAACAGCGCCAACGAGATACTTCGTTATGCAGGCAGAGACAAAGTAACAAACGAGCCAACCTTCACCTTCAACCCGAACAGCAGAGCTTACAACCTCTCTCAGTTCGATTCAAGATGGCAGGGACAGCTTGGTGTTCGTTACATCTTCAACTAAGCTAAAATCGTGCTTCGGCACACATGACAAAAGGGGCAGCTTTCGCTGCCCCTTTTTTTGTACAAAAATTTTGAGGAGATGTTTTGCATCTAAATTATTTCCCCTATTTTTGTGCCACACAAGGGGGATTAGCTCAGCTGGCTAGAGCGCTTGCATGGCATGCAAGAGGTCATCGGTTCGACTCCGATATTCTCCACACTTGATAAAAAGGCACTTACGACTAAAAATTGTAAGTGCTTTTTTTTGTACTTACATTTCTCATACTGGTTTCAGATTCCATTTTATACCTAATAAGTACAGCCTCCTGCTTCAAGCTAAAGTCACAGCAGCTATTATCCCTGCAGTTCCGCCGCAAGTATAAATTCAGCCAGCCCCTGGCGATTGCCGCGCATTTCCCGTATGTAAGCCGGAAATAAGCATCCATACTTACCACACCATGAAATACCACCCGTTTATACTTGCCCTCCTACTTAGCGGCTGCCTGAGCGCCTGCAGCAGCCCGGACAGCTCAGAATTGCAAAGCGCCACCACCACACAGCCAACCGCCCCACAGGATTCAGTAGCTGCTGGCGTTGCTGCGGTACCGGGCTGCACCACAGAGTCGCCGTTGCTGCTGCCATCTGAGGCAACTGTAAAGGATGCAAGCTTAAATGCTTATCTGACAGATCTCCGGCAAGCGGTGCAAACGCAGAACCCAGAGCAGTTGCAACAGTTGCTAGACCCAAATATCAAAACAAGCTTTGGCGGCACGGGCGGCTGGAGCAGCTTTACAGAGCAATGGCACCCTGAAAACAAGGATGCGGAAGTATGGCTGCTCCTGGATCACCTGCTGCGTTTGGGTGGGGGCTATCCGATCGTGGAAGACAAGAACCTGTACGCGCTGCCTTATGTGTACAGCAAATGGCCCGATTCCATTGACGCGTTCTCGCACGTGGCCGTGGTGAAAGACGGGGCTACGCTTCGGGAGCAACCTGCTGTCAGCGCTGAAGGCATTTGCACACTAGACAGGGTGGTTCTGCAGGTAGATTACGAAAACTCCTATCCGCAGGGGGAGCAGGCACCGAAAAAGGAATGGTGGGCGGCCCAGACCACTGATGGAAAGCTACAGGGCTACGTGCACCACACCGACGTGTATAGCCCCGTCGGCTACCGCGCGCTGCTGAACAAAGGCAGGAACGGAAAGTGGCGCATGACAGCCCTGGTAGCGGGTGATTAACAAAAATGCCTCCTGCCCAGGTGTGGCAGGAGGCATTTTCAGACTTTCTACAAGTATAAATTTATACGAACAGACCTTCAACAGACAGGTAACGTTCACCGGTATCGTAGCAGAACGTGAGTACCTTGGCGCCTGCGGGAATCTCCTCCTCTATCTTTTTGGCAACAGCCACCAGCGACGAGCCAGACGAAACGCCGATGAACAAGCCTTCTTCGCGGGCTGCCCGGCGTGTGTAGTCAAAGGCTTCGTCTGCCTCTACCTGTATCACGCCATCCAGCAAAGTAGTATCCATTATACTTGGGATGAAGCCGGCTCCAACGCCCTGGATCGGGTGCGGGCCTGGTGCTCCGCCGCTCAGCACTGCCGATGCAGCCGGCTCTACGGCAAACACCTTCAGGTTCGGAAATTGCTTTTTCAACACCTGCGCCACACCTGTAATATGTCCGCCGGTACCCACACCTGTGATCAGGTAATCAAATCCATCCGGGAAATCTTTCAAAATCTCCTGGGCAGTAGTGTCAACGTGAATTTGTGTGTTGGCTTCGTTATCGAACTGCATCGGCATCCAGGCATCGGCATTTTCCTCCACCATCTCCCGGGCACGTGCAATAGCTCCTTTCATGCCCAACTCGCGCGGCGTCAGTTCCAATCGGGCCCCGTAGGCGGCTATCAGGCGGCGGCGCTCGATAGACATGGACTCCGGCATCACCAACACCACCTGGTAGCCTTTCACGGCACCCACCATGGCCAGCCCTACGCCTGTGTTGCCTGAAGTGGGTTCGATGATGATGCTTCCCTCTTTCAGGTTGCCTTTTCGCTCTGCGTCCTCAATCATGGCCAGGGCGATGCGGTCTTTAATGCTGCCGCCGGGATTGCTGCGCTCCAGCTTCATCCATACTTCCACATCTTTGTCAAACAGGTTGTTGATGCGCACATGCGGCGTGTTTCCGATGATCTCTAATACAGTGTTGGCTTTCATATGATGCTGCTTTATGTTTTCAGATGGAAAAATTTATAGCGTTCTGGGGATCCGGGGATCGTCTGACGTCTATCTGCGGGCGGTGGTAGACGCGTGAATGGGGCGGTACACTCTCGGTTAACCATACGTTACCGCCCACAATGCTGTTGGCTCCCACCACCGTGTTCCCGCCCAGTATGGTGGCTCCGGCATAAACAATCACCTTGCTCTCCAGTGTAGGGTGGCGTTTAATGTTAGCCATCGCCTTGTCTACGCTCAGCGCCCCCAGCGTGACGCCCTGATACAGTTTCACCTGGTTTCCAAGTATGGCCGTCTCCCCTATCACGATGCCGGTGCCGTGGTCGATGCAAAAGTGCGTCCCAATCTGCGCACCGGGATGTATATCGATGCCTGTGCTGGCGTGAGCGTACTCTGTGAGCACGCGCGGAAACAGCGGCACCCGAAGCTGGTACAGGGCGTGCGCCAGGCGGTAAACAGCAATGGCCTTAAAGCCAGGATAGGTGCGGATCACCTCACCGGTGCTTTGTGCGGCCGGGTCGCCGGCGGCGATAGCTTCGGCATCGAGCAGCAGCAGGTTGTGGATGTGCGGCAGCTGCTCCATCATGTGTTCGGCCACTTCTGCGGGAGGCAATGGCAGTTCCTGCGCCATACTTACCAGAATGCGCCGCAAGTCTTCGCGCAGCCGCTCAGCGAAATCCTCCAGTTCCTGCACTGTCTCAAAACGCTCATCGGCCAGGGGCGGGAAAAGCAACTGCAGCACGCCCTCCACCAGGTGGCACATGGCCGAGGCGGGCACGTGGTGGCGCGCCTGCTGGTGGCGCTCAAAAAGTGCATTTATAAATTGGCTGTTCATACTTTAGGCTAAAACGTATGTAGCGGGATCGTGTTCAAAGGGTAACAAGAAAAGAGGGTACTTGTTAGGCACCCTCTTTTCTAATTTCTAAAAGTATAGCTTATACGGCTAATCGCAATGGCCTGGACCAGTTTTGCCCTCATTATAGTCAGCCAGGATACCGGCCCACTCCACTAACATTTCCTTTGAAACAGTAGCATACGGATTGGCAGGTGTCGCATCCTCAAAATAAGACATCGCTTTTTCAAATGCCGCCGTTACTTCCGGCGTAGAAGACGCTTTCTTCATGTTCAGCTTAGCTGCAATGAACTGATGCGCTAAAATGTAGTAAGCGTTTCCTCCTTTTGGCGCTGTGTTCAGTACCTGCAGGTATGTCTGATCGCTGTTGTAGAAGACATCGTCTTCCATTCCATCCCACGTGGCGTCATACTTCTTGCCGGATGCATGGTTCTTCCAGTAGCCCTGGGTTAGGGTACAGCCGTACGGCGCAGCTGGCGGAGGCGTAGTTTCAACCACCTTAAACACGATGTTGTCGATTGCGCCGGAACCCACAATTCCCTCGCCGTCAAACATTACTTCCAGCTTCACTACATTGGTTATTCCTTTCAGATCCACTACCTGCGGATATCCTTCTGTAGAATACATCTCCAGGTCGAATTTATGCGTGTTCCCGTCTGTGGTAGTCAGCATCACGTAAGACTGGTTTTCGTTGTCATCTGTGTCGATGTCCACCACCGTGATAGAGCGCATGGTAACGGCACCTTTAGCCTTCGAGAAGTCAAGGTTCATTTTCGCTCCCCAGGCGTTGTCGTTCGGCCCTGCAATTCTTCCGTTCACGCCATCTATTGCATCTGGGTTGGCGGCAATATATGCTTCAGTATACTGGTTGGCGATCAGCATTTTGCCTAGTTGCTTTGGCTGGCCAAGGTCATGGGCGTCATCGCCGGTGGGGTTCATGGCATCATAAATGCGGGCCACGTTTGTCTCCTGCCATGCACCACTGGACGTGCGAAGCATGTTGTGCACGCCCACCACGCCATAAGCGCCGGATACTTCAGAAATAAAAGGAAGGTTTTCAGGGTTTTCTGCTGTAAACTGCTCGAAGTCGATGGTATAGTAGCCGGGTTCAGCGGCAGGTTGTACGGCTACACCTGCAAGGTCTGGCTCCACCATGTTTTCTTGTTCGCAACTAAATAGGCCAAGTAAGCCCAGGCATAGGCCAAAGGTTCTGAGTGTGTTTTTCTTCATAGCTTAAATTATAGATGTGTTCAACATGGTAGAAATGTACGGGAGCTTTGGAGGGAGTGTATGAGTGATAATGTGTTTCTGCTTTGAAAAACAAGTGAATGACAGTAAAACAACTGTGGATGCTATTTTTAGAATAGTTAAAATGAATAACACAACTCGTCTGCAACCTTGAGAATAACAAACACTCTAAAAAACTGTGCTTTTTCAGGTACTATTCGGCTGCGTGACAAGTATAGATTTTGTGCAATTTTATAAAACCCTTGCATGGCCCCATCAAACCGAAGAAAAAGCTTGATGCCGTACCTTAACATTATGCGTGCTGACCAACGCGGCATTACCAGCATAACTGTAGCGAAGGTGTCGGGGTAAGAAAACCGTCCTATCGTTTATAGCAGCAAACGATACCTGCAGGAGCGGGTGGTTGCGGAAAGGCCACGCGCAGGAACAACTAGACGTATTCCATAGAATGCCGGCGCTTTACCATCAGCATCAGGTACAGGAACGCCAGTAGCGAAAACACAGCTGCCGACCAGAAAACAAGCGTAAAATTGCTGCTTTGGTTGCCGTAAAGCCAGCCTGAGCCTAGCGCACCCAGGCCGATGCCGATTTCCAGCGCAATGTACATGGTGGCCATGGCCCTGCCCCGGTGGGCGTCGTGGCTCAGGTCGATGGTCCAGGCGTAGACGGTGGGCGAGTTCATGCCTGTCGCCACTCCAAACAGCACCCCGGCCAGCAGCAGTTCCGTGGCCGAAGAAACCATTCCGATCGTTACCATGGCCAGGGTGAGCAGGCCGGTGCTTACACGCAGCACCACCACGCGCCCATACTTATCCGAGGCTTTGCCAGCCAGAAAACGGATGGCCAGCGACGAAAGGGTGAATGAGGTAAAGAACAGTCCTTTGTTCTGAATGCCTAGGAACTCGCTGAAATCAGGAATAATAGTCAGGATGGTGCCGAAGGAGAAAGTACTGAGCAGCATGACCAGCGAGGGTGCCAGCACGCGTGGCTCCAGCACTTCGCGGCGCGAGATGCGCAGCAGGCCCAGCCGGAAGGGTTCCGGGTTCTTCACCGTTTCGTGCATGTGCCAGATCACCGCCACCGACAGAAAAGCCGCCGCCGACGAGGTGTAGAACATCACATCCACGGTAAACTGATTCGCGATAAAACCGCCCAGGGCTGGCCCGGCCGCCATTCCCAAACTGCCCGACAGGCCCAGGAGCCCCATGGCCTCGCCGCGCCGCGCCACCGGCACCACATCGGCCACGTAAGCAGACTTGCCCGTGGGTGTGAACCCAGTGGAGAACCCGTGCAGAAAGCGCAGCAGCAGAAAAGCCCCAACCGACCCCACCAACGGATACATAAAACCCGCCGCAATGCACACCACGCCCCCAACGATCATCACCGGCACACGTCCGATGGTATCGGCCAATTTGCCACTGAATGGCCTGGAGAGCCCAGCCGTAATGGTAAATAGTGCGATGATCAGGCCCTTGTACTCGGCTCCTCCCAGGCTGGTCAGGTAGTCCGGCAGCTCAGGGATGATCATGTTGAAGCTGGAGAAGAAAAGAAAGGAACTCAGGCAGAGTAACCAAAACTGTAATCCGTACACGCGCGCTGTCTGTGCTGCCATTCTCTCTGTTTGAGGGCGCAATTTAGCAGAATTCCCGTTGAGATGACAGCTGCCTCTGGTATAGCTGAAAGGCGTAGGCGCTACGCAGGCAGTTCCTTGGAATGGAAAGATTTACAAAAGCAGTTCTTTATAACCTCTAGAAGTTGGCCGGAGATGGGTGAAACTGTGTTTTGCCTTGGTTTATACTTAGGAATGGCGTTTTCAGCAAGTACCTTGATCTGGCTTATACTTGAGCCAAAGCTCTGAAACCAAACTGTGGGAACTTGTATAAAGCGCGGAAAAGTGAACTGGAAAGTACAACCCTACGCCTGCAGCGCGGGTTTGAAAGAGGACGCTTTTATTCCGTTCAGGACAAGCCCCTTCTCAATGGCGGCCAGGTGCAGGCTGCGCGAAACGTGGCGGGCTATTTCGGGTTGCTGTATGGCACCCAGCCGCAAATAACGCTGCCGACCGGACACAAGCACAAACGTGACCAGCGATTCGGTGATATCCAGGGCGCTAACTTCTTCCCAGTTGATTTCCTGCTGGCGTCCCAGCACAGACACCCGGTATACAATCCGCTTCGGCGTCATGGAAAAGAAGGCGTCCTGCAGTCGGAAAATATCCGTACCGAAAGCCAGCATGGTGGCTCCCACCAGCACGAGCAAAACACTGGCTGCGGCCCAACCTTCCCGGAACATGTCCATCCAAAGAAGCTCGCGTAACAAGGCATAGCCACCGCCAAGGGTAAGAAACATACCCATCAGTAACAACGATCTTTTTGTTTCCTGGAATGCTTTGCTGGGGTAAAGGTTTACGTACATAGAATCTCTGGTCAGTACTGGTTCGCGGTTTGTTTTAACTGTATTCCGGGTCTATACGCTACTCTGGCTACCCCTCTGCCTGCTGCTGTGTAATATGCGTATGAGCGGCTCCGGATGCGGCACCTGCTGCTTTATTTTCAAGCACCTGCCTTACCAAAGCCTTGAATTTAGCCTAGTACGATAAAGGTAAAGTACTATATTACTTATCTAAAGCAGCCAAATTCCTTACTTCCGTCTAAAAATAGCTAATTATCTTAAATATTCAAAATATTCTGTATTGCTGCTTTCCGGCACATTTTAGTAACTTAGGCTTACTAATTACAGATACCCATGAAACTCTCTTCAACCTGGCTGCTGGCGCTTGGCACGCTGGCTTCCTGCCAATATTTGCCCCTCAACAAAACTGCCACGCCTGCTGAGCCGTCCTTCAATAAGTTCGGTGATGCTACCCTGCAGCACATTTATACCTTGCAGGACAGGCGCAATACCACTGAGCTGCTGCCCTACCTGGGCAGCTCTAACACAGCGCACCGGGAGCAGGCGGCGCTGGCATTTGCCTCTGTGCAGGACACGCTGGCCATTCCGTCGCTGCAAACACTGCTGGGCGACTCTGCCGTAGCCGTGCGCGAGGCCAGCGCCTATGCCCTGGGGCAGGTAGGCCATGCTAAAGCCGAAGATGCCCTGATCCGTCACATCCAGCAGGAGCAGAACCAGGAAGTGCAGGCAGAGTTGCTGGAGGCACTCGGGAAAGTGGCCACGGCCAAGGGTGTTGATTTCCTGGCCAAGTATAAGGCGCCTAACCTGACGGCGCTTGGCGGGCAGGCCTGGGGCTTGTACCGTGCCGGTAGCCGCCAGCAACACACGCCGCTAGGCGTGGAGAAGGCAGTTGCCCTGTTAGCTGCCACCAACCCCTACGAGGCCCGCCTGGGCGCCAGCCAGTTTCTGGCGCGCACCCCAAAGCTGGATTTAACGAAGTACCGGGAGCCACTCCTAAACGCGGCCACCAACGACCAGACGCCTGAGGTACGCATGGCCGCCACCCAGGCCTTGGCCAAGGTAAGAGCCGTGGACAAAGCACAGTTCCTATCGAAACTGGCGCAAAGCGACCCGGATTACCGGGTGCGCCTGAACGCCATCCGGGCCATGAGCGGGCTGGGCTTCAAGGAGATTCAGCCGGCCATACTTGCCGCTTTGCAGGACCAGAACATCAATACCGCCGTAGCCACCTCGGAGTTTTTGCTGGGCAACAGCGCCGGCGCGCCCACAGAGCCGCTGCTACAGGTGCTGCCCAACCTGCAGGACGCCCGCGTGCGCAGCAACGTGATGTGGGTAATTCTGAAAAACAGCCAGCCGCACAGCCGCAGTTTTTTGAACCAGCGCTACAAGCAGCAGTATGAGAATGCCCGCACGCCTTACCACAAGGCACACCTGCTAAAAGGCCTTTCCGGCGACGTGGAGAACTACCGTTACATTGCCGATGAAATGTTTGCAGCGGAGCAGCCCGTAATCGCCACCACGGCCATGGATGCCCTCATCCTCATGCGCCAGCAACCTGATTTCCCGAAACGGCTGGAAAGCGACTTTGCAACTATCTTTAAGCGTGCGGTGGGCACAGGCGATGTGGCCTTGGTAGGCATGGCTGCCGCCGCCATCCGCGACCCGAAGTTCAACCTGCGCAGCCAGTACCCCGACTTCAGCTTCCTGACGCAGGCACAGCAGAAGCTGCAGCTACCCCGCGACATGGAAACCAACATTGAGCTCCAAAAGGCCATTGACTACCTGAACGGCAAATCAGAGACCGAGACACCGCAGAATCCCTTTACCCACCCCATCGACTGGGCGCTGGTGCGTACCATTCCCGTAGACCAGCAGGTGCTGCTGCGCACTGAGAAGGGAAACGTGAAACTGCAACTCTTTGTGGAGGACGCCCCTGGTACGGTGGCCAACTTTGTAGAACTTACCCGCCAGGACTTCTTCGATAACCTGTACTTCCACCGCGTGGTGCCTAACTTCGTTGCCCAGGGCGGCGACAAGCGCGGTGACGGCTGGGGCAGCTCCGACTACTCCATCCGCTCTGAATTTGCGCCCCTGAATTACCGGGAAGGTTATTTGGGCATGGCCTCCGCCGGGAAAGACACTGAGAGCAACCAGTGGTTTATCACCCACTCCCCTACACCGCACCTCGATGGCCGCTACACTATTTTCGCCAAAGTGATAGAAGGCATGGATGTGGTGCACCGCCTGGAGGTAGGCGACAAAATTGTGGATGTGGAGTTGTTGCAGCAACTGCCAGTGGCATCCGGCGCGGCGCGGTAGTTTGCTGTAAAACAGAATTTATACTTGCCAGACCATACTTTATACTTGTAGATGATGCACACATGGCCTGACTCGCTGCCCGTGGCACAGGTGCGGATTGCACGCCCTACAGACAAATTGCAGGAAATCGAGCGTTTTTACTGCGCGGGTGTTGGGCTGCAAAAGCTGGGCAGCTTTACCGGGCACGAGGGGTATGATGGCCTGATGCTTGGCTTGCCTGGGTTCCCGTACCACCTGGAGTTCACGCAACACGAGAATGGTAGCCCCTGCCCTGCTCCCTCCAAAGACAACCTGTTGGTGCTCTACATTCCGGATGAAGCAAGTAAAAAAAAGGTAGTGGAGCGGCTCGGGCAACTGGGCTATCCGGAGGTGGCGCCTGAAAACCCCTACTGGAAAGCTAAGAGCGCCGTAACAGTAGAAGACCCGGATGGCTGGCGGCTGGTGCTCATGCCTACCGCCGGAATAAGTTAAAGCACAAGAGGCTGCCGATTCCCGGCAGCCTCTTGTGCTTTAACTGGTCTCAAGTATAAAATAGCCGCAAAATCACTTTAACTTTTGCAACAAATCGCGGGCTAAATACAAGTAAGGTTTTAAGAACAGCGGGCTACATTAAGCTCAGCAGGGGCCGTCAGTTCAGACCACTGGCTGATCAGTTCACGCAGCTCCACCTGCAAAGTGTTGCTCTTGTCTTTTGCGTACCAGCCGTGCAGCTGCTCAGCCATTTCTTTAAAGGGCATGTCTTTTGCCTTTGCCTCCAGCACCAGCTCCTGGGCGGGCACAGGGCGTGGCCCCCAGGTACCAAGCACCTCCATGGTGTTGGCGTCAAGGGCGATCAGTTTCGGGATGGAGCGGCCGCCGTTTGTCAGGTACTGGTCCATCAGCTCCGGGTTCTCATCGCGCATCAGCAATTTCAGCTCAATTAATGGGGAAGCATCCGCTATTTTCACGAGTGCCGGCAGGTTCTGTGCCGCATCGCCGCACCAGGCCTCCGTCAGCACTACCCAAATCATCTTCGTCTGCACGCTTAGCAGCACCTGGATCACATCATCGTGCAGCACGGTGTTTTTCTCCATGCGGCGCATGCGGTGCATGTTCATGCGCGTGTACTCCACCATCTCCTCGGAGTGGTTGGTTCCGGTTGTCTTGCCCTCTGCAAGCAGGGCGTCAATCAGGTCGCGGTACTGGGTATAGGTGATGGCGTTTGCCAGCTGTTCGTTCGTAATCGTTTTCGTTGCCATGGGTGTTTCAATCATGTGGTATGTATAATGGTTCGAAATATCTTTTTCTATATATTACAGGCGTTCCAGCCCAAATGGTTCCGCACCTGCCTGCAGCAAATTTCCCGTTGATGTGTGCTGCCGCTGCACCCGAATGTTTTGTGGCAGGTCCTTTTTGCAGCAGCGGCCATGTGTAAACGCGACGGTAACTGCTGGTACAGCATCAACCTAAAACCAAAGCATATGGCACAGAAAAGCACCAGATTTTTAGTACTTGGCGGAACAGGCAGTATTGGGTATGCCTTTGCACAAACGCTTCTGCGAAACCAGGAACACGTGACGCTACTGGTAAGAAACAGGCAGAAGGCACAAAAGTTATTTGGCCACTGGCCCACGTTAGAGCTGGTAAGTGGCGATGCGCAAGACGAAGAACTGCTGAAGTCCGTGGCAGCAGAAGCGACGCACATTTTCCACGGGATAAATTACCCGTACGAGAAGTGGAAGCACTACATGGAACATGTCACGCGAAACGTTATTGAGGCCGCGGCCATAAACAAAGCTACCATTTTTTTCCCGGGAAACATATATAATTTTGGATTAATTGATGTCATCACCGAAAACACACCCGCTAACCCAACTACCGAAAAGGGCAAAATAAGGGTGCAACTGGAGCTTCTGCTACAGCAGGCGGCAACCCAGGGCAGGTGCCGTGTCATCAACCTCCGTCTTCCCGATTTCTGGGGTCCTAATGTGCTGAATGAGGGAATTGCGCCTGTTTTTAGAGGTGCTCTGACCGGCAAACCCATGCCCTGGCTCTACCGTAACGATATCCCCCACCAACTCGTGTACACCCCCGATGCCGCAAACGCATTTTACGAATTGTCGAAGCTGCCCCTGCAGCAGCCTTACACCGAATATAACTATGCAGGGGAGGTGGTGCCAAGTATAAAACAGTGGCAGGCGCAGATCGCTGCTGCGGCCGGCACAGAACCCAGGTATAAAGTATACCCGGGCTGGCTTTTCAGACTGATGGGTTTGGTCGCACCCGGCATGCGCGAGATCAGCGAAATGGGCTATCTCTGGCAGAACACCATCCTGCTGGACGATTCAAAACTGCACCAAACCTTACCAAACCTTCACCGCACACCCATGCCCCAAGCGATAGAAGAAACTCTGGAATGGTTTAGGCAATATTTGAAGGATGAGTGATGAACGAGATTAAGTATAATTCGAGTAATTCATACTTCACTCCCCTAAAAACTATCCCTGGCGCAAGCGTCCGCTTGTGCCGACGTGCACGAACTAAGCAACCTTGGTTTAAATACATTAATGTCATTTTGAGCACAAGTGAGAAATCTATCCGAAATTCTGAAAAGATCTCTCCTATCGTCGAGATGACAATTCCATGTATAGTTCTCTACAGCTAACTGAACTCATTTCAGCTCCTACACTGCTCTCGTTCGGGACAACAAAAAGCGTTAGTTAATAAGATGCTTTGTTCACGCAAGGCACAAGCGGACGCTTGCGCCAGTATGTTACCACTAACGCAAAACCCACTCATTTACCCACAGCATAATTCTTCTCCCCGGCAGTAACGGCAACAGGCAGGAAATTCTGCCGGGGAGGCAGCGGGCAGGTGGCAAAATCGGTGAAGGCGCAGGGCGGATTGTAGGCCTTGTTGAAGTCGATAACAGTCTTGCCGTCGGCGCCCGGCCTGGGCATGTAGAGGTAGCGGCCGGAGCCGTAGGTGTCGGTGCCGTTGGTTTTGTCCGCAAAGATGATGAAGAGCTCTTCGCCCTCCTCCAGCGCGTCGAGGCGGTGTTGCTGGCCATTCAGACTAAACACCACCGCTCCCGGCGACGGCTCCTGCAATGTTTGCCCCAGCACGTTAGTGATCGGGATCTGCTTGGGAAGCGGGTTCTGCTCCAGCCTTGCCTCCAGTTTCCACTCCGGCTGCACCGGGTAGCGTGTGATGCCAGTAAAGCTTTTACGTGCTGCCCGGTCTGCATCCCAAAGCCGGATGCCATACTTGTCGCCGCGCCTGATCACGAGCCACTTCAGCGGGCCATGCTGCATCTCGGGCGCGTGCGCCATCGACGAAGTATAAACAAGAGCTTCCTGCTGCACGGGTTTGCCGCCTAACCGCACATCTGTTTTCTCCTTGACCTGCAGCCGAACGGTATCGCCTTCAAGTATAAAACTGCCTGCCCGGGCGTTTATCTTCCCCTCCGGAAAAATCACATCATTGCCCGCCGCACTTCCAAAGGTATTCACACCCGGCTCCAGCCAGTACAGCCCCGACAGTGCCAGCCATCCCGTCTCCTGCTGCAGGTCCTGCTCCCGCGCCGCATGCCATTGGTTTATACTTTCCACATAGCCAGTATCTGTTTGAGTGACTGAGGTTGGCGCATCAACCGCGCCAGCTGCTTTATTTTGATCCTGGGAGCAAGAGGCAAGTATAAGTCCTGCCAGGCAGGCAACTAATCTGATTTCTTTCATGTGCTGGTATGTTGGCGCCTTGCAAAAATAAGAAAGCGCGCCGGAAGTATAGTTGTTTCTGTCCGTTTTGGACTTCAGTGCACTTCGTTGAGGCCCTCGCTTTATCCCGTACGCAGCCTTCTGACATATACTTGTGGTAATTAGTCAGGTACAGCTATAGGTCGGAAAAGTATTATTTTATACCTTGAATCGAATGGAAGACATAACGGATTTTGACATCCTGACGGGGCAAGAAGTAACCCATGCTTATGCGCTGCACGACCTGGAAAACGGTTTGCTGCAGCAAGTGCTGTTTCAGTTGGAGGACATGTTTCTGCTCGTTTCGCTTGATGTAAACTCTGACGAGGTGGTACTTTCCATGCTGCCCCAGATTGATTTTACTATATTAGACAGGCAGTTCAGCAGGACACAGATTGCCAACCGGCGCAAAAGGATTCTCTATATCTGGCGCATGACCAACCAACGCGGATACGACGACGGTTTCCAAATGGAGTTTGATGATGTGGAGCAAACTCATGTGCAGCTGATTGCGGAAGGAAACAGCCTGGCACTAACCATTTTCAACAAGCGGGGCTAAGACGCTGTGTACCTCTTTCAAGCAACGCTTCATCCAGTAAGCCTAAATCCAAACTATCCCGCTTTCGCACTATAAAAACAACCTATACTTTGTAATCCTATGAAAACCTTTAATCTCCTCCTCTTCCTCTTTTTTACACTTTTGGCAGGCACGGCAGCGGCACAGCAGCAGTCGCGTGTAACCGGCGACTGGAGCGGCGCCCTACGTGTGATGGGCACAGAACTGCCGCTGGTGTTCCACATCAGCCCAGCGCCGGATGGCACCCTCACCGCCACCATGGATAGCCCCAAACAGGGAGCCAAAGGCATTCCGGTGCAGGAAGTAAAGCTGGCGCAGGATAGCCTGTACATCGACATGAAAGCGATTGGCGGGGCCTACGCAGGCAAGATCACAGGGCCGGAAACCATAGACGGGCAATGGAAGCAGGGCGGACAATCATTTCCGATGCAGCTGAAAAAAGGCGCTACCGAGGAAACAAAAAAGCCACAGGAACCTACCAAGCCGTACCCTTACCAGGAAACAGAGGTAACGGTGGAGAACAAAACTGCAAGCAATACGCTGGCTGGCACCCTCACCACGCCTCAGGGCAAGGGTCCGCATCCGGCAGTTGTCCTTTTCACCGGCTCCGGCGCGCAGGACCGCGACCAAACCATACTTGGCCATAAGCCTTTCCTGTTGCTCGCCGACTACCTTACGCGCCAAGGCTTTGCCGTGCTGCGCCTCGATGACCGTGGCGTGGGAAAGTCTGGCGGCACCTTTGCCACAGCCACCACCGAAGACTTTGCTTCCGACGCCGAGGCAGCTTTTAATTTCCTGAAGAATCACCCAAGTATAAACAAAAAGAAGATCGGCTTGCTCGGCCACAGCGAAGGCGCCTTGGTAGCCGCAAAAGTAGCGGCCAGGCATCCTGATGCTGCTTTTGTGGCGCTGCTGGCTGGCAACGCCGTGCCGGGCACAGAGCTGCTTGTGGCGCAGAACAAAGCCCTGTTGCAAAACGCTGGCGTGCCGCAGGCGCAACTGCAAAAATACCTGGCCCTCCGCGAGGCGCAGTTCAAAGTGGCTGCCACAGAGGCCGACATGACGAAAGCAGCAGAAAAAATCAGGCAACTGGAGCAGCAGGCAAAAGCAGGTATGACAGAGCAGGAGCAACAGCAGCTGGGCCTCACCGACCAGGCAGCTCAGACCCTTGTGGCGCAGCTTAGCTCCCCCTGGATGCGCTACTACCTGGCCTATGACCCCGCCCCCACCCTGCGCCAACTAAAAATGCCCGTACTGGCTCTTAACGGTAGCAAAGACCTGCAGGTACCCGCCCAGCGGAACCTGTCCGCCACCGAAAAAGCCTTGAAAGCAGCTGGAAACAGGAAGTATACCATCAAAGAACTGCCCAACCTCAACCACCTTTTCCAGACAGCTGAAACCGGCTCTCCGGCAGAGTATGGGCAACTTGAGGAAACTGTAGCGCCCATTGCCCTGGAAACAATTGCTAACTGGATGAAGGAGGTAGTTAAATAGCCCTTTCCCAATTTGCAAGACATTAGTGCGCAACGCGATATATTTTACCAGATGGCGCGCAAACGGCTGCAGAAGTCTTGAAAAAGCGTAAGTTTGTCCTTATCTACCAGGGCTGCGTGCCATCCAGTTAATAGCAATGAGAGTTAGTATTGAGCGCTTTGTAGCAAATAAGAGGAATCTGATTATCATCTTCGCAGTGTTTGCGGTGTTCGCGAGCTTACAGTCGTATTTCGGCAGCAACAGGACGTATGTGGAGAAGGGCATCGAGTATGAGTACAACCGATACAATAACTACACAATTTTTGAGCGGTCGTTTTACCACCTGAAAAACAACCAGAACCTCTACGTTACCTACCCGCAGGAGCACGGCGACCTTTACAAGTATACTCCTACCTTTTCGGTGTTCTTCGGGCTGTTCGCCATGTTTCCGGATTGGCTGGGGCTTAGCCTTTGGAACCTGCTCAATGCGCTTGTGCTGCTCTTCGGTATCTATTACCTGCCACGTTTAAGTAACCTGCAGAAGGGGCTGGTGCTGCTGATCGTGTTGGCGGAGCTGCTCACCTCCATGCAGAACGAACAGTCGAACGCACTGATTGCGGGTTTGCTGGTGCTGGCTTATGGCCTGCTCGAAAAACGTAAATACCTGCTGGCCACGCTGTGTATTGTATTTTCGGCTTACATCAAGCTGTTTGGGATTGTGGGTTTTGCGCTGTTCCTGCTTTACCCTAAAAAGTGGAAAATGGCCCTCTACACCACCCTCTGGACTGCCGTGCTTTTCCTGGTGCCGCTGCTGTTCGTGAGCTATGAGCAGTACCTGCGGCTATTTTCGCAGTACGGCGAGATGCTGGCCAACGACCACTCCGCTTCCTACGGTTTTTCGGTGATGGGCTGGCTGAACACCTGGTTTAACCTGGAGTTCAACAAGAACGTTGTGGTGCTTCTGGGCGCATTAGTGTTTATGATTCCTTTTGTCAGGCTGAAGGAGTACGGCGTTGATACGTTTCGGTACCTTGCCCTAACATCTATCCTGATCTGGGTAGTTATTTTTAATCACAAGGCAGAATCGCCAACCTTTATCATTGCCATGACTGGTGTAGCGCTGTGGTACATGAGGAGTGAGCGCACTATACTTAACGTGGCGCTCTTTGTCGCAGCCTTTGTGTTCACGGGCCTGGCTGCAACAGACGTCTTTCCTAAGTTTATACGCGATGGATTCTTTGAGCCTTATGTCATTAAAGCTGTTCCGTGTATCCTGATCTGGGCTAAAGTAATATATGAGATGATGGTACTGAAGTATAACCGAGCTGCGAAACACGTGGTAGAGCACGCGGTATAGCACGTATAATCTTCATAAAAAGGCAAGGGCGGGTCCGTAAACCTGTCCTTGCCTTTTCGCGGCACCGGCAAAAAGGTGTCGCCCGTACTATTTAGTATAAATCAACCAAAGGCGTAAACTCTCTGCCAAACTAAACTGTAAAGTATGTTTCGAGTTCGCGAAGTGTGTTTTCGTTTGTCTGCATGTCCTGCACCAGTTGGCCTTTGTCCAGGATCACGATGCGCTCGCATACTTCGATCACGTGGCTCAGGTCGTGGCTGGAGATAAACATGGTGATGCGCTTCTGCTCGCGCATGTTGCGCAGCAGGTTCTTCAAACGGATCTGGGAACTGGGGTCGAGGTTGGCAAAGGGCTCGTCGAGGATAAGCAGCTCGGGGTTAGAGAGTGCAGCGGCGGCCACCCCGATCTTCTTCTGGTTTCCCTTCGAGAAATCGCGGATGTACTTGCGCTGGTTCAGTATCTCGTCGTTAAAGAAATCCATGAACGGCAGCAGGCGCTCTGTAATATCACCCTCCGTCAGGCCGTGCAAATCGCCTATAAACTTGAAGAACTCCTCGGCTGTCAGGTAATCGATCAGGAAGCCATCATCCAGGTGCGAGCCTGTGTAGGATTTCCATACTTCCGACTGCGCCACGTTCACGTCTTTCAGGAATACTTCGCCTTTGCTCGGCCTGATCAGGTCCAGCACCATCCGGAAAAGCGTGGTTTTGCCTGCGCCGTTGTTGCCAACCAGCCCTACAGCCTCACCAGCATTTACAGTTAGCGCCGGTATGTTCACCACAACCTTGCCGTTGTAGCTTTTCTCAATGTTTCGTACTTCTATCATTGCCTTGGGGGATTTTATAATATGTACACTTTTGATTTATCATTTACTTTCAGCCGTTTACTCGCCCGCTTTTCCCGGTAATTCGGGTAAGCCGGGACCTCGAGAAAATGCTTTCATTCTTGTAAACCTCCAGCCTTCTAAGCTTGCCGGAAGCCTGTTGCCAGTTTATACTTATGCGCCACAAACCGATTTGCCGACCACTGCAGCAGCTGCTTCTGAAACACAAACCCGATCAGGCCCAGCAACCCAATGGCCGCAATACCCATGTAGGGCACGCCCATAAATCCGAAGGGAGCAAAGATCAGCAAAGGCAACAGCAGCATGGGCAGCATCATCAGGAACTTAGAGGCGCCTACCCCCTGCCAGTTAAAAGCAGAGCTCTTGCTAAGGTCTAGCCGGCTGGTGTTGTACACCGAGAAGAAGAACACCACAAACACGTTCACCCCGATGGTAAAGAGGAAGGCGGCTGTGTTGATCAGGAATATTTTGTAATCGATTAAGCCGTAAGGCAGCGTCAGCACATAACCCAAGGTTGTGATCGGCACGAAGATCCAGAATTTGGCGGCGTAAAACTGGTAAGGCGAAATGCGCCGGGTAAGCAGGGCATCGAAGTGGCCGCTTTGCCAGCTTGGTATAAACTGCCCGTAGTTAAACATGGGCATGCCCGTCATCGCGATGCCCACAAAGATGAGCATGGCAAAGCCGCTCAGAAACTTCTCGTCGTGGTAGAAAATGAAACCGTAAAACAGGAAAAGCACCGATATGGTGAGCACGGATTTAGAACGCTTGTGTCGCCAGATCAGCTTCAGTTCGAGCTCAATCAGCTTGCCTATCTCGCCGAAGCGGTTCAGGAAGGCAATATCCTTGCCCTCCACCCGTTTTGTCTCGCGCACCGCCAGCTCCTCAGGGTAGGTATGGGCTTTCAGGAACTGGTAGTTCAGCCAATAGGCGCCAACCAGCAGCAGCACTGGCGCCACCAACAGCCACGGCTGCGCCAGCACCGCCCCAAAAACGGCCACAGAGACTGCCCGCAGCGAGAACACATCAAAATAATCGATTATAAACAACCCAATCACCACCAGCCCGAACAGCAACGTGAGCTTGGAGTTGCTGCTGAGTTGCCGCTTGAAGTAAATCAGCAGGAAGTTGTTGAAAAACGTAAGGGCGATGAGGGCAAAAAGCCAGGCGAGCGCCGCTCCAATACCATAGGCCGGTATAACGGCGGAGATCATAAACGGCACGAACACCAGCAGCATGATGAGGTTAAACATGCTTGGCAGCGACTTAACCAGCACAAAATGCACCAGCTTGCTCTTTTTAATGGGCAGGTGCAGGTAAGGCTGCACTGCGAGTACCGGCAGTTCCTGTAGCAGAAAACGGAAAAACAGGTCGAGGAGGAAGTAAAACAGTAGCGCTCCGTTAAACAGCACCACCGGCGACTGCCCCGGAAACAACTCTGCCAGAATCTTGTGCAGCGTAAAGCCGAGCAGCAGGAATATTCCGCCGAAATACAAGATCAGCAGGACCATGATGATGTTAAGGACCAGGCTTTTCTGAAATACAGAAGAACGTCGGCTGGCCTTCGCCTGGTGAGACAGTAAAGTGAGAAACATAGCGGCTGTGTAAGAAAGTATATGACTTTCTAAATATGCTTAGAATATGCTGCAATTTCAAACTACACGCGGTTCATTTTAGACAAACCAAAGAAAAGTTTATACTTACAGTACCGCTTCCACTACTAACAAGAGCCTTGAGCTGGAAACAGGGCATAGTGCCTGCCGCGGGTGATTATGTGAGGAGAGAGGCCGCCTAAGCTACCACAACTGAGGAGAATTCAACTACATGGTCTTCCTCCAGGCCAGCCGCTAAGGTAGCGGAGAGTTGCTTGTAGGCTAATTTTACGTCGGTGGGCTCGTTGTACACAAACAGGTGAAAATATTGGTCCTTTTTGTCTTTTATGTAGACGTACAGGCTGTAAATCTTCCGGTCGAAAAAGCATAGCTGCTTCGTTTCCAGATATAAAATATCTTTGAGCAAAATCTGTGTACTGGAAGAGCCATCTGGCCCTTTAATATGGCTGGTCATGTTGCCTACATTTTTGTAAAACAAAATACAGGCGGCTGTAATTGGAGCTGTATAAACGCAGTTTACGAAAAATATACAGAAAGCATCACCCCATTCTTCCTTTTATTTCCAGGAGCTGCACCAAATCAAGGCTAGTTCATCTTAAACGCACTATATAGCAAAGAATATTTTTCGCTTACTTGACAGGGTCGTATCCGCCGCCGCCCCAGGGGTGGCAACGGCCAATGCGCTTCAGCGCCATCCAGCCTCCTTTGAAAGGGCCATACTTGTTCAGGGCATCCACGGCGTACTGCGAGCAGGTGGGGGTATAACGGCAGGCAGCCGGGGTGATGGGCGAGATCATGTTCCGGTACATCCACACCAGTGCCAGCAGTATTTTCTTCAGAATCCAGGTCATGGTTTGGTTTTTGCGACAGCGAAAGTACCCTAACAGCTGTTAGGTGCCGTAATAATTTATTAAATTTGCACTAGAGTACGTTTAAAGTTGATCCTTTGCGCCGCAATTTGCTCATTAAGGAACCTGACTTTACAGTTTTACCGCCCCATAGCGCTGCTATGCGGCTCAAAAGCTGTTTCGCC
Organism: Pontibacter akesuensis; assembly: GCF_001611675.1. Lineage (NCBI taxonomy): Bacteria > Pseudomonadati > Bacteroidota > Cytophagia > Cytophagales > Hymenobacteraceae > Pontibacter > Pontibacter akesuensis. Next base: position 1,114,087 of record NZ_CP014766.1, read on the forward strand.
AGAACCCTTTCTGATCAAGTTTCGCTAACAAAAACGAAATTTAAACATACTCTTAGTTTAATTCACCTAAACAAATCTACATGTTAAAAAGAATCCTTTCCCTCTTACTTTTAGTCTCGCTGGTAGCGCCGTTCTCGGCCAAGGCAGACGAAGGTATGTGGCTGCCGATGCTCATCAAGCGTCTGAACCATACAGACATGCAGAAGCAGGGCCTGCAGCTGACTGCCGAAGAAATTTACTCTGTTAACAACTCCAGCCTGAAAGACGCCATCGTGCAGTTCGGCGGTTTCTGTACCGGGGAGTTCATCTCGCCCGAGGGCCTGCTGCTCACTAACCACCACTGCGGTTACGGCCAGATTCAGTCGCACTCCACGCCACAGAACGATTATTTGACGGATGGTTTCTGGGCAACCTCTAAGGAGCAGGAGTTACCGAACGAAGGCCTTTTTGTGGACATCCTGCACCACATGGACGATGTGACCGGCAAAGTGCTGGAGGGCATTGACAGCAACACACCGGAAGAGCAGCGTGCCCAGCTGATTGCACAGCGCACGCAGGCGCTTGCTAAAGAAGCCTCTGAAAACGGCAAGTACGTAACGTATGTGCGCGATTTCTTTAACGGCAACGAATTTTACCTGTTCGCCTACAACCGCTACAACGATGTGCGCCTGGTGGGAGCACCGCCTTCATCTATCGGCAAGTTCGGTGGCGACACTGACAACTGGATGTGGCCACGCCACACCGGCGACTTCTCCATGTTCCGCGTGTACATGGCGCCCGACGGCTCGCCGGCTGCTTACAGCAAGAACAACGTTCCGTTCAAGCCAAAGCACCACCTGCCCATCAACATTGGCGACAAAGACCCGGGCGACTTCACCATGGTATTCGGTTTCCCTGGCCGCACCAAGCGTTTTATGACCTCGCACGGTCTGAAACTGGAGGTTAACCAGCTGAACAAATCCCGCATAAAACTGCGCGAGGACAAGCTGAACCTGTGGAAAGAGGAAATGGACAAGAGCGCCGATACCCGCATCAAGTATGCGTCTAAGTACGCCTCCACCTCTAACTACTACAAGTACTCCATCGGCCAGAACGAAGGCATCAAACGCATGCGCACCATCGAGGGCAAGATCGTGGACGAAGACAAGTTCCAGAACTGGGCAAACGATCCATCGCGCAAAGCTACTTACGGTAACGTGCTAAGCGACATTAACGAGGCCTACAAGAATATTGAGAAGTATAACCTGGGCACTGTTTACCTGAACGAGGCAGTACTGGGCACAGAATCGTTGTTGATGGCGTACCGCATGGCCCCGCTTTACAACGCCCTGAAAGCAGGCAACAAGGAGGCCGCACAGGCAGCCGCAAAGGACCTGCAGTCGCGTGCTGATGGCTTCTTCAAGGACTACTACAAGCCCGCCGACAAGAAAGTGTTTACGGCTATGATGAAGTACTACTACGAGGACATCGCCAAAGACCAGCAGCCAGAGGCGTTCAAGAGCATGGTGAAGAAGTATAACGGCAACTTTGAGAAGCTGGCCGACCATGTGTACAACAACTCCGTGGTGGTGGATCAGCAGAAGCTGAACAACTTCCTGAAGAACCCAACGCAGAAGACGCTGGAGAACGACCCGGCTTTCCAGATTGTGAACTCCATCATCGAGAACTACAGAAACAACATTGCGCCTAAACTGGCAGAGAGCAATGCGAAGCTGGACAAGGCAAACCGCCTGTACGTGGCTGGCCTGCGCCTGATGAACCCGGACAAAACGTATTACCCGGATGCTAACTCTACCATTCGCCTAAGCTACGGAACGGTGCAGGATTACAGCCCACAGGATGGCGTGTTGTACAACTACTATACGACGCTGGATGGTGTGATGGCCAAAGAAGATCCGAACAACGAAGAGTTTGTGGTGCCGGCTAAACTGAAGCAGTTGTACGAGGCCAAAGACTACGGCCGTTACGCTAACTCTAAAGGCGAGCTGGTAACCGACTTCATCACCAACAACGACATCACGGGCGGTAACTCCGGTTCTCCGGTGATCAACGGCAAAGGAGAATTGATCGGCCTGGCCTTTGACGGTAACTGGGAAGCCATGACGGGTGACCTGGTTTACGATCCGGATTACAAGCGTTGCATCAACATGGACTCGCGCTACCTGCTGTTCCTCATCGACAAGTATGCAGGTGCGCAGAACCTGATCAACGAGATGACGATTGTGGACGGCAACAGCCCGGGAGCCGGTGACGCAGCCAAGGCTGAAGCCAAAACAACGCAGGCCGAACTGCTGAACGCGGTAGTTACCGAGGCAGAGCAAAACCTGCAGAACGGCAAAAAAGAGTTTAAAGTAGAGAAGAAGAAAGGCGATGTGAAGGTAAAACTTCAGATTAAAGACTAAGCAACCGCTTTTCTAAAGTATAGAAACAGGCGCTGGGGATATCTCCAGCGCCTGTTTTGCTTTTACCCAATTCATTCCCCTCCTTAGACAAGGAAGGACAGTTGGATACAATACCGGCGGCCAGAATAGTATGCTTTATATTTCTGCTGCAGCCGCTATTACAGTTAGGCACTCGCAGGAGCAGCGAGGTCTTTAGAAGCAAATGGAGCCTACTTTACAATTCCAAACCGACGGTGCTTCGTATCCAGCACGATCACTTTGCCCAGAAACAGTGTGTTGCCCACCATTCCGGCCATACCCGAAAACTGCATCAGCGTTCGCTGCATAAAGGTTGTTCCATCAATGTAGTGCACGTTTCGAAGCGGCAAGGCTGTTTGGCCAAAGTTGATGTTTTTGTCGGATGCAATACTGTGCACGGTGAGTGTGTTACCCCAGGAGTTAACAGCAGTTATACTTTCAGCTGCTTTATTTTTAGCGAGTTCCAGCCAGGTTTCTCTATCTGTCAGCAGTTCAAACGCACTTGAGCCACTATCGAACAGCACCTGCGTTTCCTTTTGGTTGATGACGGCAGGTATAATTACTCTTCTTTCCTCAAAGGCAAGTGTCGTAAATACGGCTTCTGCGGCTATAGCAGTCGGTACTTCATCGCTAAATTGCATGAGCGCCTGCGGGTAGTTCAGCACCAGCACTTTTCTATCTATCACGTCAGCGCCGAGGGTACCGATGATGTCTATACTTGCCGTGTCTGCCCAGTTAATAGTTTCGTTGCCATAAGCCAGCACGTTGACTTCTTCGGCACGAATGTCCATGCTTCCCACCTTAAACCTAAAATCCTTCAGTACAGCGCCACTTTCAGTTTCCTGAATAGTTACACCTGAAGTCCGCTCGGCGATCGCTTTCAGCTTTCCTTTATAAACCAGGGAATAGGGTGCTCCTAAATCGAACTGCATGTAAAAGATTTTAGAGCAGCCTGGCACAGTCACAGGCAGGAGCATGGCAGCATTTGGGCTAGCCTTGCCGTTTAGCGAATCTGCTTTCCAAATGAAAGGAACCTGGTACGCTCCCTCCGGAATTACCAGTTGGTTGAGCGGCGCTTTGAATGCGCGCTTGAAGTATAAATAACCTCCGGCGCTGCTAAGTATGAAGAGTGCTAAAAGGGAAAGGCAGACGTTTCTGAAGCGTTTCATGTGTGTGCTACGGCGTTGATTTCGTTTTAGCAATGGTACACATTTGCGGGCAGGCTGCTTGTGCCGCGCTTACGCCACCTTTACGACATTCTTACGCCAAAGGCCTTTTGCAGGCGTTAAAGCAGCTTTTATACTTCACACGGCGTTTAAAAGATGTTCAGTCCGAAAGGGTAAACGTCTGTTCTTACTTTTTTCAGCTTAAGAGAGGCCGCAATAATGACGGGTGCGTTAAGCAGGTACATGATAAAGAACACGATCAGTATACCTGGCCCGGGTTTGGTTTTAAAGTAGTAGGCCAGCAGCAGTTGGAAGACCAGCATGAGCAGCAGGGACACATGCAGTGCCACTGTCCAGAGTAGCTGAAAGTTTATGATCTTCTTGCTGACGGCATCAATTTCCAGTTCACGCCGCTTCTTTCGCCAGAGCACAATCGGGATAATCAGGTTCAGGTACGGGAGCACCAGGTAACTCAAGGCAGAGAGGTTGATGAGTTGCAGGTACGCGGTAACGTCGTCCTGGGCTACAGCAGCTACGTGTATGTTAGTTTCTTCTGCCACAACTTCAGGCGGCTCCGTTGCAAACGCAGCAAAGTCCTCTACCGGCCTGCCTAAGGCTCCAGCAATGGCCTGCAAAGTGTACCCTCTGGGCACGCTGTCGCCCTTTTCTATGCGCTGGATGGTTCGTAGACTCACCTTCGCACGCTCTGCCAGCTCTTCCTGCGAAAAGCCTTTGCTTTTTCTGCCGGTTATAATCTTATCAGCTAAGGTCACAGCGTGCTTTTAAAGTTAAAGCAAGTATAAAACAGGTGCAATGTTAACCAATTCAGGGCTTAAAGTGAAATACCTATTGTTTACCGAAAAGCTTTGAAGCAACGAAACTTCGGACGCTAACTGAATCAGACGCTCGCAGGGGCTGCGTACGCTGCCAAGTCTTTAGACACAAGCCAAAGTCTTTCCTGTTGGCATTTCTGCACAATAATTGCTATCCTTGATGTCCTAACCACCCTCTTCCCCTTGCATGAAATCATCTACTGTACTATACCTGCTATCCAGTTTTTTCCTGCTGCTGCATGCCGGCTGCACCTTTGCACAGGAGCCAAAAGAAGCGGCTCCTGTTTCCATTATTCCGAAACCTCAGCACCTCACCCAAAAAAGCGGGCAGTTTATACTTAATAATGATACAAAAATTTATGTGCCAGCCGATAATGCCGAACTGCAAGGCATCGCCGAAAAGCTGGCTTCAAGTATAAAAACGGCCACAGCCGTGCAGCCACAGGTACTGCAAAAAAGAGCGCCTGCCAATTCAAAAAACAGCATCCAACTCACCCTCACCTCCACCCCCGACACGCTTGGCAAGGAAGGATATACCTTGGAGGTATCTCCCGACAAAATCATGCTTGCTGCTAACCAGCCAAACGGTCTCTTTTGGGGCACGCAGACGCTGAAGCAACTTTTGCCGCCAGGTTCTAACACCGCGCCTGTAGCCATTCCGGCAGTGAGCATTGCCGACAAGCCCCGCTACGAATGGCGCGGTATGCACCTGGATGTGGTGCGGCATTTCTTTCCGGTGGCGTTCGTAAAGGAGTACATCGATTACCTGGCCATGCACAAGCTGAACACCTTCCATTGGCACCTGACCGACGACCAGGGTTGGCGTATTGAGATTAAAAAATACCCAAAACTAACCGAGGTAGGGGCCTGGCGCGACAGCACGCTCATCGGCCATTACTGGGACCTGCCCCAGACTTACGACGACAAGCGTCACGGCGGCTTCTATACCCAGGAGCAAATAAAGGAAGTGGTGAAGTATGCGCAGGAGCGCTATATTACCGTGGTGCCTGAGATTGAGATGCCGGGCCATGCGGTAGCCGCACTCGCTGCTTACCCTGAGCTTTCCTGCACCGGCGGCCCTTTCCATGTGGAGTCCAAGTGGGGCATTTTCAAAGACGTGTTCTGCGCCGGCAATGAGCAGACGTTCACCTTCCTCGAGAACGTGCTCACGGAGGTTATGGCGCTGTTCCCGAGCGAGTATATCCACATCGGGGGCGATGAAAGTCCAAAGGACCGCTGGAAGGAATGCCCTAAGTGCCAGCAGCGCATGGCGCAGGAAGGCCTGAAAGACGAGCACGAACTGCAAAGCTATTTTGTGCAGCGCATGGAGAAATTTGTAAACGCCAGGGGCCGTCAGATCATCGGGTGGGATGAAATTCTGGAGGGTGGCCTGGCACCGAATGCCACCGTTATGTCGTGGCGCGGCACCAAGGGCGGCATTGAAGCGGCCAGGCAAAAGCACAATGTGGTGATGACACCGGGCACGCACCTATACTTCGACCATTACCAGGGCGACCGTGAACTCGAACCAACTGCCATTCACGGCTACAGCCCACTGTCGAAAGTTTATGCCTTTGAGCCCACGCCAGCAGAACTCACCAAAGCCGAGCAAAAGTACATATTGGGCGCGCAAGCCAACGTGTGGACAGAATATATTCCGACGGAAGAGCATGTGCAGTATATGGTTTTCCCGCGCATCGCCGCCCTCTCGGAAGTACTGTGGACACCGGCAAAACGCAAGAACTGGGATGATTTTAAGCAGCGCATGCAGCAGCAGTACCAACGCTACGACGCCATGGGCCTGAATTACGCCAAAAGCGCCTACCAGGTACGCCAGCAGTTAAAGTTAGACCCGAAGCGCAACACCGCCAAAGTAACGTTCGAGACAGACGCAGCCGGCACAGACATGTACTACACCGTAGACGGCTCCACACCGACGGCCAAATCTCAGAAGTATAACAAGCCGTTTGAAGTAGAAAAAGCCACTGTGATAAAAGCAGGTTCTTTTGTGGATGAAAAACTGGTAGGACAGGTTACTACAGAAGTATTCGACGCTACGAAAGCCCTAAACCAAAAGATAACCTTGAAAAACGCGCCGCACGCCAGCTTTGCGGCGCCCGCCATACTTGTAAACGGCCTCCACGGCACCACCGACCAATACGACGGCCAGTGGCTCGGCCTGCTCGGCACCGACCTGGAGGCGGTGATCGACCTGCAGCAGGTGCAGCCTGTCAGCAAGATCAGTAGCTCTTATTTCCAGCACATCGGCTACCGCGTGTTTCTGCCCACGCAGGTAACCTATGCGGTTTCGGAAGATGGCAGGAACTTCAGAACGGTGAAGGTGATCGAAAGTCCAAACCAGGAAGAGGGCATATTGCGCAAAGCCGTGGTAGCCGAAATCCCGGCCACCAAAGCACGCTACATCAAGGTAATCGCCCGCAATGTGGGAAAGAGTCCGGAGAAATATCCTTCTGCCGGACAGAAAGCCTGGCTCATGGTGGATGAACTGACCGTGGAGTAACCTACAAGTGTAACTACGAGACTTCAGGGGCTGCGCGAGGTGCAGCCCTTCTTTTTACACCCGCTACCCCATTTTTTTTAAAAGCTGTATAGTTACAGACGGGCACAACCACCGAATAGCAAAATAAAATATCATTATAGCTATACTTTCGTAGAAGCAAAAACTGCCTGTGCCTTACAGCTTTGCCATAGGCATACAGGTACAGTTGCTTTTCTTCTATGCAGACAAACTACGCATTTATACTTCTGCTAATGCTTTTTTGTACCAGCCAGGTGCAGGCGCAGCAACTGTGCAATTTCGGGGCGCGGGCAGCAGGTATGGGCGGGGCAGCGGTAACGCTTCAGGATGTGTGGGCATTGGGCAACAACCCCGCCGGAATGGCTTTTCTGGAGCACCCAACTGCTGGGGTGTATGTCGAAAACAGGTTTGGCGAAAGCGCCTTTACCACGGTGGCCTTGCAGGCTGTTTACCCCACGCAGCAGTACGGCACCTACGGCCTTAGCTTCAGCAGGTTTGGAGATGCGCTTTTCAACCAGCAACATGCCGGATTTGGAGTGGCCCACAAGCTTGGTCAGTTCAGTTTGGGGGCCAAGGCCGATGTTTGGCAAGTGGCTGTTGAAGGTTATGGCAGTCAGAAAGCGGTGGCGATTTCGGTGGGTGGAATGGGTGAGATTATACCGGACTTATACTTCGGGGCCTTCGCCTATAACCTGAACCAGGCCAAGCTAGCCTCTTTTGAAGACGAGCGCCTGCCTACCATCATGAAAGCCGGCCTCTCCTACCGCCCGACTGCCAGGCTCATGCTTGCGGCAGAAACAGAGAAAAACATAGATCATAAAGCTGACTTCAAAGCGGGTGTCGCCTATGAGCTGCTGAAGGAGAAATTCATACTTCGCACCGGTATCAGCACGCTTACCAGCAGCCTCACGTTTGGCGCCGGCTTTCGGGCAAGGCAGCTGCAGGTAGATTACGCCTTCGGCTCCACTACCCCTATCGGCATTAGCCACCACCTCTCCGTTTCCTACTCGCTCCAGCGCTGATGCTGGCTCTTTAGCGGTTCAGGAGCTGCAGCTACTTTTGCTGAAACCTGCTTTATAAACGGCTCAAGGATTAGCCCCTGCACCACCAGCGACAGCAGCAGCAAACCAATGGGGTTCGGTAGCTTTGTGTATTTTTTGTTGATGTATGCAAAGAAGGCAGAAATGACAAGTATAACCGCGAGAAGGTGAAGTAGCCCCATAAGAAGATTAAATTGAACTTTAAAGGTTAGTTTAAGTATGAAAATACCTTGATGTCACTATTCTCCTGCTTGTATGGTACGTAGGTTTCTCTTGAGTTGGTTTGCGTGGATAACTTTGCTGCCACTATTGGCACAGGACTTTCCGCGACAGCCCATCGACCTGGACCTGCTGGTGCAGGAGCTGTTCGCTGAGCAGGACGATGAAAACGTGTCCTACGAAGACCTGTACGAAACGCTGTTTCAGTACTACCAGCGCCCCATCGACCTCAACCGCACCACACCCGAAGAACTGGCGTCACTATACCTGCTCTCCCGCCCGCAGATTGTCTCATTCTTTACCTACCTGCAGGAGAACGGCGACTTGCTAAGCATCTACGAGCTGCAGGCCATTCCCGGCTTCGACAGGCTCACTATTAACCAGTTGCTGCCGTTTGTCCGGGTGGCAGATGCCGAGTTACAGGCGGATACTCGGCCGCTGTGGCAGCGGGTGGTGGGCGAAGACAACAACGCACTGATCCTGCGGTACGAGCGCACGCTGCAACAGCGCAGAGGCTACACCCCCATCGACACCAGTCGCTCCAGGACGCGCTACCTCGGCTCCCCTGATAAACTGTACCTGCGCTACCGCATCAGCCACGCCCGCGACTACAGCTTTGGCCTGACAGCCGAGAAAGACGCCGGTGAGGCTTTTACCTGGAGCCCTGGTACCCGCCGCTATGGCTTCGACTATTATACGATGCACCTGCAGCTCTACAACAAGGGCCGCTTTAAAACGATTGCCCTGGGTGATTACCAGCTGCAGATCGGGCAGGGCCTGCTGCTCTCTTCGGGCTACAGCGTGGGCAAGGGCAGCGAAACTATTACGACTGTCAGCAGGCCTAACCTCGGCATCCGTCCCTACAACTCAGTGCTGGAGTATGCCTTTCTGCGTGGCGGGGCAGTGACGTACGATGCGGGCAAGATAGACATCACCGGCTTCTACTCAAACAAACGTGTAGACGCTAGCCTGCGGTCTCAGCTGGACACCCTGCTTGCTGATGAGCAATTTTTCAGCGGCGTGCAAACTACCGGCTTTCACCGCACACCCACCGAGTTGGCGAACAAAGGCCAGGTGCGGGAGCAGGTGTACGGGACCAGTGCGCAGTACCAATCGGTAGATAAAACACTGCAGGTAGGCGTTACGGCGCTTGCCACCCACTACAGTTCCCGAATTCAAAAAGCAGGCGCTCCCTACCAGCGCTTCGAGTTTAGCGGCACCGACAATTATAACCTTGGCGCGAACTACAGCTACACCTGGCAGAACTACTACGTGTTCGGGGAGACGGCGCTGAGCAAAAGCGGCGGCATCGGGAGCGTGAACGGACTGATCGCAAATCTATCGAACAAGGTGGAAATGTCGCTGCTGTACCGCTATTATGCCCGTAATTTTCATTCCTTTTACGGCGGTGCCTTTGGCGAAAGCACGCGCAACATAAACGAGCAGGGCTTCTATACCGGCATCAAAATAAAGCCAATGCCCAAGTGGGAAATTACCGCCTACTACGACAGGTTCTCGTTTCCGTGGCTTCGTTACCTGGTGGATGCCCCTTCGCGTGGAGATGAATACCTGGTGCGCCTATACTTCAAACCTAACCGCCAAAGTAGCCTGTACGCCCAGGTGCGGCACGAAAGCAAAGGCCGAAACATGGCTGCAAACACCACGCCTGTGGACTTTGTGGCGCAGGCCGAGCGGCGTAATTACCTGCTATACTTCGAGACCTCGCCCACCAAAACGCTCAACCTGAAATCGCGGGTGCAGTTCAGTACCTATGCGCAGGAGTCACCGCAGCAAACGGGCTACCTCATCGCGCAGGACATCAACTTAACCTTTGACAAAGTACGCCTCAGCACCCGCTACGCTATTTTCGACACCGACAGCTACAACACCCGCCAATACGCCTATGAGCGCGATGTGCTGTACGCTTTCTCCATACCGGCTTTCAGCGGCAAGGGCACGCGCCTCTACGCCCTGCTGCAGTTGCGCCCTACGCGCCATTTGGATGTATGGGTAAAGTATGGCATCACCCATTACCGCAACCAGGATACCATTGGGTCAGGGTTGGATTTGATAACAGGCCCCAGAAGATCGGATGTGAAGGTGCAGGCGCGGTATCAGTTCTGATTATAGTTTGTCCAAGCGTTTCGTAGGGACAGGTCGCGACCCGGCCCTACGAAATTCCACCTTCGGAGGAAGGAGAAGTTATTACTGCCTTGCAACTGTCTTTCACAGCTGCGCTCAGTACCTGCCCCTGGTGGCCAAACTCTAAATGGCAGCACTCCAGGAACAGCTGCTTAAGCTTTTCACGGCCACGTTGCACCCGGGATTTCGCTCCTGAATAAGAGATACCCAGCCGTGCCGCCACCTCTTTCTGGCTCATTCCTTCGAGTTCACTTAGGCGCAAGGCTTCGGCGTATTCGATTGGAAGAAGGTTTATCAACGGCTCCACCAGCGCCTCCACGTCCTGCCGTGCTTTTTCGGGCAGTTCCTCTGGCTCGTGCATTTCTACTTCAGGGTTTAAGGATTGCCTGCGGGCAGTACTCCTGTAAAAATCTAGTACAGTGTTTCGCGTCACCTGATAAAGCCACGCTTTCAGGTTGTTTACTTCCTCCAACTGTTCACAGTTCTTGTAAAGCTTCAGGTAGAGTTGCTGCAGAATGTCATCGGCCTCGGCTTTGTCTTTTACCCGTTTCTGCACAAAGCCTTTCAGTTGGGCCTCATACTCCAGGAAAACAGGGGCCACAGCCGCGCAACTGTCATCCGGCTTGCTGACGATAGGACTGGTACAGCACTTTTCCATACTTATACACCTACTAAGTTACTTCTTCTCTCCATCAGGCAAGTGTCGCGCCACTGCCCGTGTAACTGCCCCAGGCGCTCACGCACGCCAACCGTTCGGAAGCCGCACTGGGCATGCAACTTTATACTTGCGGTGTTCTCTACCAGAATGTGGGCCTGCAGCATCCAGATTCCAGCCTGCTCAGAAGCTGGAACCAGCTCCTGCAAAAGCCGCTTGCCTATTCCCTGCCCCATAGAATCAGGGTGTACGTAAACACTGTCCTCGGCCACCCCGCCATACACACACCTCCCCGATACCGGCGAGAGCGCCGCCCAGCCCACCACGCGTCCTTCCACAGTGGCTACAAAACGGCAGCTTTTCAGGTGTTTCGCATCCCACTCCGCCCACTCGGGCGCTTTTGTCTCCAAGGTGGCGTTGTTGGTAGCCATACCCCGTTCGTAGATTTCCTTTACCTGCGGATAGTGCTCAGCCAGCATCGCCGATACCAAAACTGAGCGTTGTGTGGTCGTTTCCATCTTCTTATCAGTTACTAAATATAAGCATGCGAAAGGCATATTGCTATACCTTCCGCCTGATTGCATGGATTGTTTTGTACTAAGGGTATGGCGGCCCATACTTTGCTGCGTTGCCTGACTTATAAGCCAGTGGGAAAGAAACACAGAAGTATAGCGCCTAAACAGCCTCGGCTGTCGCGTTGGCGTTGGCTCCCTCCCCGTAAACGGTCGATTCGCCGAAAGTATAGAAAGCCTCCCAGTCCACGCCCTGTGGGTCCGTGATCCACGACTTTTCGGATTTTGCGTAGCAGCAGGTGCATTTGCCCTCTTCGCGGATAGCGCCTTTCGCTTGCTTCAGCCGGCCGTATACCTGGTTTAGTTCTTCCGGACTTTCCGCCTGTATGCCCAGGTGCTCGATGCCCGCATTTTCGGGGTGAAAGGAGATGGCAAAGTTGACGCGCGGGTCTTCGAGCATCCATTTGGCGTAGTCTTGTTTAAGGACTGTTGGTGATGTGCCGAAAAGGGCGGTATAGAAGGCGGTGGATTCTTCTAAATTCTTTACTCTTACGTTTACGTGAAATCTTTTCATGGCTGTGTCTTTAAGGTGTTTTCGTTGATTACACTCTGATGACGGAGCCATGTCAGAAAAGACGCAGGATATAGAAAAAATATTTAAGCTTATTTTTTAGTTGACTTAGCGCTTATGATTCACTCAATCTTGATGTGGCATTTTACAGGTATATCACATCAAATAATTCCAAAAAATTTTGGCCTGAAGTATACAGTACCCGCAGATTGATCAAGACCTGAACAAAAAAAGCTGCCAGCTTTGGGCATGTTCCCCAAAGCTGGCAGCTTCTATCAAAAATTTCTGCAATTATACTTACGGCACGTTCTTCACAAACACCACCTGCTCGGCGTCTGCCTTAATCACGTTGTTCAGGAATTCCACCAAGCCAGCATAAGTCTCTGGCTTATAGCGGCCCCTGTACATTTTCATGGTGCGCACGTACAGCACGCGCTGCCCCTCTACCTCCACCGATGCACTGTACTCACCGAACACTGATTTATAACTTATTTCACCCGGCAGATACTCCACCGCGTAACCGGTTGGCACGTCAATTTCCACGGTGTCCACATCCAGAAAAGCCGACAGGCGCACCACGTCGCTAAGGCGCTCTGCCTTCTGCTGCGGTGCGTATGTCCACTTGTTCATCAGGTTCGGCGACACGAACATACGCCTGCCGCTAAGGGTGGCGCACTGGCGCAGGCTTAGCTCCAGGTTTTCCGTTACGCTGGGCAAGCGGTCTTTTTTCTGGCTGAAGTTATACTTGCTGATCTCAAACGGCGGCGCCTTTACCTGCTCATACAGCCACTTCCGCTGCTCCTCGGGCTTCAGGTGGTTCATCACCCCATCACGGATCTCCTGCTGCGAGCCGGTGTAAAGGGTCTGCACCTTGGCCACGCCGCTGCCTTTCTCGTCGAGCTTTATATTTATACTTCTGATCTGCTGATTGTCGGTTGCCCCGTACGTGGTGGTCTTAACCAACTTGCCCCCTTCTGGTGTTATCAGCAGGGCATGGCGGTTACCGGTGTTGGTACCGTTGTAGCCGGCAGCCTCCGTCTGGCTAGTACACTCCAGCCACATGGTATCCTGCGCCATAGGCACCATCAGCAGCACGTGGTTAAACTGGCTGCTCGGGAAGTCAGTCTTGATATCGGCCACATTGTCTCCGGCCTTTATGAGCGCGTAAACCGAGTTCACGCCCACCGCCTGCAGCATGGCTTTGGTATAGTTGGTAAGGGCTTTGCAGTCACCGTAGCCTTTGGTGTCCACAAAGCTCGCCTCAAAGGGCTGCCAGCCGCCAATGCCCAACTGGATGGATACGTAGCGGGTCTTGCCCTGCAGGTAATCGTACACCAGGCGCACTTTATCCTCCTCTGTTTTGGCGTTGGCAGTAAGTTGCTTCAGCTTCTGAATTGTTTCCTGTGGCAGCACATCGCGCCCCACGTTCAGCTTGTTCTGCCAGATGCCGAGGTCTTTCCAGGTGGCCATACTTCCCTTGTAGCCCTCTACCTCAAACTCATTCGGGGCAGTGAGCACGCTTGGCACCAACTCCTCAGGGCTTGGGCCATACGGCTCTGTCTCCAGCGGCTTCAGGTTGCTTACCTCCCAGAAATAGCGCTCCTGCGTGCCCACAGTGCTCACGGCCACTTTCTTTGTCAGGTTGCTTTCGCGGTAGCGCAATTTCATGCCGGCAGGCATCAGCACCTCAAACGTAGCTTTCTCCACCGACAGCCGCTCCCCATCCTGCGGGAACCAGTTCGGGTAGAACATCATGTTCCTGCTTGTTACCTCGTACTCAAACTCCACCGTGTACGGGTAAATGCTGTACTCCAGGTCAGCAATCTTCAGGCGGTTATCCCCGAAAAAAGTATCGTCGCTGTTGCTCACATCCTTTATCTCGTTGTTTTTGAGTGTCTTGATTTTCTTCCCGTACCGATCATAGGAGGCGCCTTTAATGTAGCCCACCTTGCTGAGCTTGTCGTAGGGCACATAGAGCCTTGCCCGGTGGTTTCCGTTCTCGTTCAGGATAACGACCGTGGTTTTAAAACGCGTGGTCCCGCTGCCGAGCGAGTTAACTGTAAACACCGTTTCTTCCGTCTGGATAACGGCATTTGCCCCTTTGGCCAATTCCGATCTGCCACCCTCTCCAACCGCAAAGGCAGCGGCAGGGAACAACAGCGTAAACAGCCACAGAATCATAATGGCACAGGCTGGGCTTGATGTATTTTTCATCTCTTAAAGAATTTAGGGCGCGTAAGCAGGCAAACAGAAAATGATTATCCTGCAGCAGCAGGTGCCACTCCAGGATAATCATCGCTGTACTTTCCCGTTACATGCCTTATTTAAAAATGTGCTTAGTTAGCTGCAACCTTCTTCAGTACAATCTGCTCGGCCTGCTTCGCGATAATCTGGTCGAAGAACTCTTTCAGGTACGCGTACTCAGGGGCATAAAATACAGGCTTGTTAATGCTTATCTTGCTCATAACCTGGATGGAGTTACCCTGCTGCTGCACCATGTACACAAAACGCCCGGCACTCTCTGGCAGATTCACGGCAACACTCTTCGGTGTCTCGTCTACCTGGTAACCTTCCGGTATGGTGATGCGGCAGATGTAGGTCTGGTCAAGCGGCATGGCAAAGTCTACGGGGTAAAGGCGCTCTTTCAGTTTAAAAGGGTTCTCATCCTCGCCACGGCCCAGCATCGGGTTCAGGTAAATGATGTTGCTGGAGCGGCCACTGCCGCTGATGTTGATGTCGTAATTGATATCCAGGGCTCCGTTTAGCTGGTCGAGGTTGCTGATAGTTGCCTTAGACATCTTGAAGTCACCTACTTCTTTGGTCAGGCGCTCCTTATACTTCTCCTCGCCTTCCTCCAGAATCGTTCTGCGCAGGTTCAACGCGCTGTAGCCACCGGATGATTCGTGTCCTGTGCCCACAATTTCGCCCTTCTCGTTGATAGTCAGCTCAGCGTTGAACAGGTTAATAGCCTTGTCGGATGGCTGCAGGCTTACCCAGCGCTGGTCTGCTTTCTTGATCAGGCGACCACTGCCGTTCAGGCAGCGGGCAGGCAGCATGCCAGGTGTTACAAGCGGGTCTGTGGCATCCAGCAGGTACTCCTTCTCGCCAATGCGCACCATAGCCACTACGTAGTTGAACTTGCTTTTCATGGCAGACATCGATGTGTTGATACGCCCGTGGTTGCGTGTGCTTAGAATTACCGGGGCAGCGTCAAGTCCTGCCTCCAGCAGCATAGAGGTAAGCAACAGGTTGATGTCGGCAGAGTTGCCTTTGCGCTCGTCCCATGCTTTGCGGATGGTGGTGTTGGTGTACAGGCGCGATTCGCCATTCCAGGTCATGCGCTTTTTCACCACATCGAATATAGCGGCCATTTGCGCCTGCGGGTCCTTGTGCTTTGCCTGCACCACGGCAAGTTCCTCCTTAAAGAAGCCGCTACGGTTCAGCTGCACCCCAAAATAGCTGCTCTCCAATAAATCTTTGGTCACGTTATTCCAGTCACCGGTCATCACACGCGAAGGCTGGCCCGGAAAATGAACCCGCTGCAGCTCAAACTCAATCTTGGACTGGTAATCCCGTACGGTGGTGATATACTTCTCCTCCTTCAGGGCAGGCACATCCTTCATCACCCAAACGTAAGCATTGTTCTGCATGTCCGGGGTCGAGACTGTAGCAGTTCCAGCAACAGTCTCCCGCTTGTTCTCGCTCTTGTAAAGCCCCTGGTATCCCTGCATTTGAAACTTGTAATCAAAGTATTCTGGTATCTGGGCACGGTACTCGCTCCAGATTGTCGGGATGCTGGTCTGGAACTCCCAATCGCGCAGGTTGTATACAAAATCGGAGTTGACGGTGTAGGTGATATCAAGTACAGAACCCTCCTTCACGTTCGGCATCGTAAACTTCTTGGCATAGCTGTTTTCCGAGTTTTTCTCCTCAAATATACTTTTGCCCTCCAGTTTGTCTTTGACAATCTTGCCACCCTCCAGGTTAAAGGTAAACCCTCTGATGGCGGTCACCTTCTCTTTGCTGGAGCCATCCATGTAAAACGGAACCACCACATCGGCCCAGTCATACGCGGACTTTTTGAAGATTTTGATTCGTATATGGCGTTCGAACACCACTTTCAGTTCTCCGATGTAATCGAAGCGGGTAAAGCCGTAATCTGAAAGAATAACGGCGGCGGCGGAAGTGTCTTTGTCATAGACGCTCATTTTGAGCTCCGCTTCGGAGACCTTTCCAAACTTAGCATCCTGGGCGAACGCCGAAGAAGTGAAGCTGACCAGCAAAACAGCCAGCACATACAGTTTTGTAAAATTTGCTTTCATGGGCAATTAGAAATTAACAAGAATTATTAGGCAGTTAAAAGATTCTTATTCGGGCGGAGCAGGCAGGGCTTAGGTGGGAGCGCTACAGCTTCTGTTTATTTTCTAAAGAAAGCAATCAATTTTTATATATTCAAAACATTCTATAAATATTCTTTAAAATATACTCCATACAGCCCACACGCAGTTTAAAACGCTGGTTTTGTGCAACAACTAGGGCGGCTTATATAATTGGAAGCTACTGCAGCTTTTTAAGGGCTGTTAACTTATACTTGAATATTCATACTTCCTTTTTGGCTCTACCAAACCGCGCCCGCTCCCGCTGTCATAGTTGCAATATTTGTACTTACAAAGGTTTCAACTGAACGCACACAAGGAGACATAGCCTCTTTAGGAAGCATAAATGCTTCCTAAAGAGGCTAAAGATGACTTAAACCTGCCACGCTGCTGACCGGTTGGTTTCACTAAACCACACCAGTGTGTAATGCGGAAAACGCCTAGAAGAGTGCATAACAAAACAAGGCGGGGCATCAGGTAAATTACCTGATGCCCCGCCTTGTTGGTAGCTTTAACGGTTAGTAGTTAAAGATACGATGTAAAATTTTTCTTGTCGGACCAGAACTCGCGGCAGGCTTCGCGCTGCTCTTCAATAAATTTGGAGTTCCGTTTAAGTTCTTTCCAGTTGCCGTAGCCCAGGCGTTCGCACATCCTGAAAAAGCTATCGCCTTGGTTCTTTTGTCCTTTCACCCGGACCAAAGCACTTAACAGTGGCCTGCCCTCCTGATACTCTTTTTCAGAAATTTCGTCTATCACGTCAGTCAGCATCGACTTTTCATGAGAGTTTTCCAGGTTAAGGCCTAGTTCAGCCTCGTAGATCAGGTTTTGGAAGGACATCAGATGTGCTCTGCCGCGAGCTACTTGAATGAGTTTCTTTCGTACGCGTGAATTCATAGTGCAAATTTAGATATGGCGCAGGTTTGGTTCAATCATGCCGGGTGCAAGCCTGAAAACCGTTTCTGCATTACAGTAAAAGCAATATATATACCTATTAACGTATAGAGGCAACAAAAAGTTGCGCATTGAGTATACTTTTACCCTTGTTTAAGTGCAAAACTCTCTTGAAGCTGTAGAAGAAGCTATTTCCGGAGTATCCGGGGTTGTTTTTCAGAAAGGTATTTCCAGTAGCGCCGCGGCACGTGGCGCAGGTGCAGCTTTGGATTCTTGCGCTCCGGAATGTTCACGTGATCAAAGTACACCTGCCACAGGTGTTGGTAGCCATCCTCGTCAGCGTGCTTGGCCTCGGTAGCCAACGCAGCATGCCGCTGGTGCGCCGGCAGTTCCAACTGCACAAGCGACACTGCCTGCAGGTCGTAAAAAGCACCGTAGCGCCGGCGGGTGTCATAAATAGCCCAGCGCTGGTCGGCGTAGCGCTTCTCGAAGTGTTGGATAACAAGGGGCAGCACATTGAAATCCGGGGAGATGGTGGCGTAAAACAAATCGTCGGCCGTTTTTTGAAACCGCACGAACGCCTCCATCCGGTGCTTTTCGCGGTGCACCTGCTTGGCCGCCTGCTGCACCTGCAGCACACAAGGCGCCGCAAAGTTTCCCTCTATACTTCGCTCTGAACCAAACGCCAGCTTAACATAGTTGAAGATGGTTTGCTCAAAGCCCGGCTGCTCCCACAGGTATGTGTGGTACAGCGACTGCAACGCGCCTGCACTCAGCTTCTTTTGCAGCCCTACCCATACGCGCCCTGCTTTCTCTTCGTCGGTTACCACGGCAATGTGCTCGCCAAACATACTTGGCTGCGCCAGGTGCTCCTGCTCAATGTCGGTGGGCCAGGCTTTGCGCTCAAAAGCCTCAAACACCACCGTCAGCAGCCCCTCAAACGTGCCATCGTAAGTATAGAAGTGCATCAGCAAGTATAAATTAAATTATTTAACGGCGTTGCGCGCTTTGTCTGCGGTTTCGGCCTTCATGCGCGCCGACAGGTTTTGCAACTGCGGCACCAGCATGTTTAGCTTGCAGTAAAGCGATACGCGGGCAACTTTCTGGTTCTTTCTCATCACAACTACTTTTTTGGTTTGAACTATCGATTTAGGAGTATAATTAAGTATACCTGATTTCTTTTTCCTGGCTGTCATCCTCTCCCCTTCTCCATTTTTGCTTACCCTGCCTTGCTAAACAGATCCAGCTGCTGTGTCAGCAATGCGCTGCGCACCGATCCATCGCCAAACACTATCTTTCTGCGGATCGCCTCCGACGCAAAGTCCTGCCGTTGCAGGCTTTTGGTCTGGCAGGTGATAAAGTACTTTGCCCGCTTCAGCACCACGCCCATCTGGCGCAGGTGCTCGAAGTGGAGCGGTGTAAAGCGCCTGGCCGAAACAATCTTCTGTGCGCTCTTCATCCCGATACCCGGCACACGCAGAATCACCTCGTAATCCGCCGTGTTAATCTCCACCGGAAAGACATGCCTGTTGCGCAACGCCCATCCCAGTTTCGGGTCAATGTCCAGGTCCAGGTGCGGCTGCTGTTCATCCACAATCTCTTTCGAATCGAAACCATAAAAGCGCATAAGCCAATCGGCCTGGTAAATGCGGTTCTCCCGTATAATGGGCGGCTCCGTGATAATCGGGAGGCGATTGTCGCTGCTCACCGGTACGTAGCCCGAGTAGTACACCCGCTTCAGGCTATAGTCCTGGTACAGTTTGCTCGACAGCTGCAGGATCTGGTAATCGTTCTCAGCCGATGCCCCCACAATCAGCTGGGTGCTTTGCCCGGCCGGCGCAAAAGCGGGTGCCGACTTGAAAAGCTTCTTCTCCTCCTTCGCCTGCAACAGTTGCTGGCTGATGTTACCCATCGGCACCAGAATCTCCCTGTAGTTCTTCTCCGGTGCCAGCTGCTGCAAACTCACGTCCGAGGGCAACTCAATGTTCACGCTCAGCCTGTCGGCGTACAACCCAGCTTCCTTTATCAGTTCCTCACTGGCCCCCGGTATGGTTTTCAGGTGGATGTAGCCGTTGAACTTATACTCCTGTCGCAGCTTCTTCGCCACCCGCACCAGACGTTCCATGGTGTAGTCGGCGTTCTTAAAAATGCCCGAGCTCAGGAACAGCCCTTCGATATAGTTGCGCCGGTAAAAGTTGATCGTCAGATCCACCACTTCCTGCACTGTGAAGGCGGCGCGCTTCACATCATTGCTTTTGCGGGTAACACAGTAGGCGCAATCGAAAATGCAATGGTTGGTCAGCAGGATCTTCAGCAGCGACACACAGCGGCCATCCTCGGTGTAGCTATGGCAGATGCCCATGCCTTCTGCGTTGCCCAGCCCTTTGTTCTCGTTCTTCCGCTTTGCACCGCTGGAGGAACAGGAAACATCATACTTGGCGGCATCTGCTAATATCTTTAGTTTATCTGTTACCTTGCTGTCCATTGCGCTTATCTTCATCCCCTTCAACGTGTTAAAGATACGATGTGTATTTAGTTTAAGCCAATATAATTAGTAATTTTTTATCCACAAGGTTATCTACACTTGTTAATAAACTAATTCCATTAGCACAAAAAGTACTACAGACTGCTACAGCTGCATGTATGGCGGCGGCGATTTCTATTTTTATAGATCATCGGTATCGCTGTCGCTTCAGAAAGCGTTATATTAGGAGGCCGGAATACGGCCAGATTGCAACGCACCAACTCTTATGCCCCTTTTACACGCTCATCCTGTACGTTTGCTACGCGCATGCCTGCTGTGCCTGCTGTTGCTAAGCGCAAGTATAGGCCAGGCGCAGGTGGTGGTGCCAGACACGATTCAGGTGTTGCCCGCAGACACAACTAAGGTGGACTCTGTGAAGCAGTCTTTCAACGACAACGTGATCGAGAATTTGAAGAAGATGTCGGAGCGCAAAACCATCATGGGGAAGCTCCTGAAGTCGCTGCTGGATTTTGACCCTGCCGATGAGGAAGCCACCCGGATGAACGCCGAACTGGTGCAGAAGGAGTATGAGAAGCACAACTACAAGATTGTGCGCAACATCGACATCCTCACCCTCGACGCCTTCGGCTACTCCGTTAACGACACCTCCCGTGTCCCCGATTCCTTCTTTGAGAAGTTGGGCAACTCGCTCCACGTGAAAACCGGGCGCGGCGAAGTGCGCAACAAGCTGCTCTTCCGCAAGCATGAGCCCCTGGAGCCGCTCGACCTGATCGAATCAGAGCGTTTGCTGCGCCAGACCAGGCACCTGCTGGATGCGCGTATCGTGGTGAATGAGCAAACCTCCACCAACGACAGCGTGGACGTGTTTGTGGTAACAAAAGACATTTTCAGCCTCGGGGGCTCCGGCTCCTACTCCCTGTCATCGGGCAAGGGGCGCGTTACGCTGCGCGAGCTTAACTTCCTGGGCCAGGCGCACCAGGTGGAGGGCACCTATAAGTTTAACCTCGACCGTCCCCGCCCCTGGGAGGCAGCGGGCTTTTACACGATAGAGAACATCGGCAGAACCTACATCACGGCGGACGTGGCCTATGTGGACCAGAACTACTACAAGGAGAAAAGCCTGTCGCTGTCGCGTAACTTCTTTACCGTGAACACCAAGTATGCCGGTGCGGTGAACGTGAGTTGGATTAACGACCGGTTCCAGCTTCCCCTCGCGCCCGACGACACGGTATTGCGGTACGGCAATGTAAACTTTAACCGGCAGGACGTGTGGCTGGGGCGCTCCCTCAAGTTCAAGAGCTACAACCTGGGGTATGAGCCCCGGGGGAGAATCATACTTGGCTCCCGGGTTATCAACACCAATTACAGCGCCACCCCAACCGATAATTTCCAGGACAACACCCTGCTGCTGGGCAGCGTGGGCTACAGCATCCGAAAGTACTACAAAGACCGCTACCTGTTTGGTTTTGGCCGCACCGAGGACATTCCGGTGGGCACGCTATTCTCGGTGACCGGCGGCTACCAGGAAGGCGATATCTGGGACCGCACCTACCTGGGCACTTCCCTTTCCGTGGCAAGGTATGGCCCTGGTTTTGGCTATCTTTTTGGCAGGGCCGGGTACGGCACCTACATCCGGGATGATCGGTGGGAACAGGGCGTACTCGATGTCGAGGCCCTGTACATAACAAGGCTGGCGGAATGGGGCGACTGGAAGCTGCGCCACTACGTGCTCGGCCGGGGTACCATCGGCATTAACCGTTACCCTGAGGAGCTGCTTTTTATCAATAACGAAAGTGGCATCCGGGGCTTTCGCTCGGATATGGTGCGCGGCACCAGGCGGGTTTCCCTGAACTATGAGGCCAGCCTGTACACGCCCCTCTCCCTGCTTGGTTTCAGGCTGGCAACGTTCGTTTTTGCCGATGTGGCCTGGCTCTCTACCGGCAACCAAAGCAATCCCTTCACCGACACGCCCTACCAGAGCTACGGCATCGGTTTCAGGCTTCGGAACGAATTCCTTTCCTTCAGCACCATACAGGTTACGCTGGGGTATTACCCGCAGCTGCCGCCCAACAGTAACATGCGCGATTTCAGGCTTTTCGAGTCTTCCTCCGAGTACTATGACTTCCGGGATTTCCAGTTCACGCGGCCGGGCGTAGCCGACTATTATTAGGCTCTCCGTATCTTTTTGGCTACTTCACCGGTTATATAAGGGTAACAGATTTAGAAGCTATAAACCAAACTATGGAAAAGGTAAGAGAGAAAAACGAATATGAAGGAAACCCGGTAGGGTTAACAAAGGAAACAGCCACGGCCATGGCCAAAGAACTGGACCGCCACCTGGCTTCCTTTATCGTATTATACCACCAATACCACAAACACCATTGGCTCGTTGAAGGTCCTCAGTTCCGCGACCTGCACCTGTTTTTTGAGGAGCACTACACCGAGATACACGAGCAGTACGATGCCATTGCCGAGCGACTGACGGTAATGGGCTACTGTCCGACCTGCCACCCGGCAAACCAGTTAAAAATTGCGTACCTCGAGCACGAGGAAGAAGGCGAGTTCCGCATCCGCGAGATGCTGAAGAAAGACATGGAAGATGAGAAAAACATCGCGGTGGAGTTACGCAAGTCTATCAAGATAGCGCTGAAGCAGGAAGACTTTGCCACTAAGTCGCTGCTGGAAGGCATATTGCTCAAGACAGAGGACCGTTGCCACCACATCGAGCACTTCCTGGGTGAGGATGGCCTGAGCATCGGTTTGCTGCACATGCCGGAAGACATCATGGAGGACGGCGAAGCACAGGAATCCAAGTCGGCGCGCAAGCCGCAGAAAAAAGCAAAGGCGTAAGCCTGAACAGAAGTATAAAGTATAGCCCTGGTTGCCCTCAAGCAGCCAGGGCTTATATTTTTCTGATGATGCTGTTGGCAACAGTATCAAGCGCCACATGCGCTTCTGTCATTTCGATGGAAGTGAGACTTTCAGCTAGTGCGCTACAGCTACGTTAACTTCCCTGTTGCACTCCAAGAAAGCAGGGAGTATCTATACTTGCTACTCCCTTTTCGCTTAATCTAACACGGTGCCTTTCAGGGTCGCTGTCTTTTTAGTAGATTTGTAGAGGCGCGGCGCAGCTGCCCCTTTATACCTCAAAAGCACATCAGAAAATGGTTGATCTTGGCAATTTTAACGAGTTGGAAATAGCACGTGAAGTAGACTTCGGCGTTTACTTTACCTCAGAAGACGGAGACATTCTAATGCCGGGCAAGTACGTGCCTGAGGGTGCGAAACCTGGCGACTGGCTGCGCGTGTTCGTGTACCGCGATTCCGAGGACCGCATTATTGCCACCACCCTGGAGCCCTACGCCACCGTGGGAGAGTTTGCCTGCCTTACCTGCACCGACGAAACGCCCTTCGGCGCTTTCCTGGATTGGGGCCTGGAAAAGGATTTGCTCGTGCCGCTCCACAACCAGAAAAACAAGATGCAGGTGGGCAAGAAATACTGCGTGTACCTGTACGTGGATGAGACGACCGACCGTGTGGTGGCCACTTCCAAACTGGGAAAATATCTGCAGAACGATGACATCCAGCTGAACGAAGGCGACGAGGTGCAGCTACTCATTGCCAATCCGACCGAAATCGGCATCAAAGTCATCATCAACAACGCCTATGTAGGCATCCTGTACAAAAACGAAGTGTTCCGCGACCTGCGCATGGGCGACAAAACCACGGGTTACATCAAGGCTATCCGCCCGGATAATAAAATAGACGTGACGCTGCGCAAACCGGGCGCTACCCTGGTGGGCGAGAAAGACGAGGCGGCCGACAGAATTCTGCGCCTGCTCGAGCAAGGCAGCGGCTGGATGCCGATTTCGGACAGCAGCTCGCCAGAGGACATTTACCAGACGCTGGCCATGAGCAAGAAAACGTTTAAGCGCGCCATCGGCAGCCTGTACAAGGCAGGTAAAATTGATATTCAGCCCGACAGCATCCGCCTGAAAAAGTAAAAACACGCCACCCGCAACTCCGCTACTAACACAACCCGTATCCCCAATCTTACCTTAAAATTTACCGCCGTCCTGCCGTAGGCGGCCATTAAGCATGTTTACCAGAATTTTACCTTTTATACTTCTTCTGAGCTTATTCACCGGGAGTGCCAACGCCTCCGGAAACGATGACCCTACAGCAGAAAAGAACAAGCGAAATAAAACCACCAAGGCTGTACGCACTCAGGCCCCCCCCGTGCTGGATGGGCACCTGGAGCCGGAGGTGTGGGCGCAGGTAGTGCCCGCCACGAATTTTGTGCGGTATGACCCGCACAACGGCAAGCCCTCTTCGCAGGAAACGGAGGTGTACATGCTCTACGACAACGACGCCATATACATCGGTGCCATCCTGCACGACACGGCACCCGACTCGGTACTCACCCAACTCGGCCAGCGCGACTCAGGTGAGAACAACTCTGATATGTTTGGCGTGTACCTCGATACCTACAACGACAAGCAAAACGCGTTTGCCTTCCTGGTGTCGGCGGCTGGGGTGCAGACAGACATCAAGCACTCTCAGGGACGGGAGGACTGGAACTGGGATGCCGTTTGGAAAAGCAGCGTACGCACCCATGAGCGCGGCTGGACGGTGGAGATGCGCATTCCGTACGGCGCTATCCGCTTCCCGAAGGCAGACGTGCAGACCTGGGGCATCAACTACATGCGCATCATTCGCCGCACCCGCGAAAAATCGTTCTGGAGCCACGTAGACAATTCGGTGGATGGACTCATCAACCAGGAGGGCCGCGCCATCGGCATTGATGGCATTGAGTCGCCGGTGCGGCTGCAGTTTATGCCTTACGTGTCGGGCTACATCAACCACTACTCAGGCAGAGACGAAGGCAACAAACAGAAAGATTTTACGAAGTCGATTAACGGCGGCATGGACGTGAAGTATGGCATCAACGATGCCTTTACGCTGGACGTTACGCTGATCCCGGACTTCGGGCAGACGCAATCCGACAACCAGGTGCTGAACCTGAGCCCCTTTGAGGTGAAGTACAGCGAGAACCGCCAGTTTTTTACAGAAGGCACGGAACTGTTCAACAAGGCCGGCCTCTTCTATTCCCGCCGCATCGGGGCAAGGCCGGTGGGGTACAGCGCCGTGGACGACCAGCTAGTTGACCAGGAAATGATTATCCGGAACCCAAGCCTGACACAGCTGCTGAATGCCGCAAAAGTATCGGGCAGGACGCGCCGTGGCCTGGGCATTGGCTTGTTCAACGCCTTTACCGGCAACTCCTACGCCACCGTACAGGACTCGGTAACCGGTGCCACACGTGAGATCCTGACAGATCCGTTATCGAACTACAACGTGTTTGTGCTCGACCAGACGCTGCCGCGCAACTCCTACATCACCTTTACCAACACCAATGTGACGCGCACCAGCGGTTTTTACGATGCCAACGTAACCGGCCTGCGCATGCGTTTTGCCGATAAGCGCAATCTCTTTGCCCTGACCACCGGCGGAAACCTAAGCCAGCTGTACGGCAAAGAGGTGGACGGGGACCCACTGACAAACGACGGTGCCACGCTGGGCCACCAGTACTTCGTTAACCTGAGCAAGATCAGCGGCAACCTGCAGTACGGCTTCGACCACAACGTGGAATCCGACACGTACGACATCAACGACCTGGGCTTTATCGGCAACAACAACGAGATGAACACCAGCGCCAGGGTGAGCTATAACTTTTACCAGCCGGTCTGGAAGTTTCTCTCGTGGCGCAACAACTTCAGCATACACCACAGCAGGCTCTACCAGCCAGGTGCGTTTACCAGCCTCAGCTTTAACGCCGGCACCAACGTGCGCTTCCGCAACTTCACCAGCGCCTATATGAACGCCAGCGTTCGCCCCGGCGAGCAGTACGACTATTTCGAGGCGCGCACCTTTCCGCAGGTGTTCGTGCGCCCGGCCGCCTATAGCTCCAACGTGGGCATCAGCACCGACTACCGCAGGCGCGTCGCCCTCGATGCCTCCACCGGCTTCTGGCGATCTGGGCAGTACGACCAAAATAGCTGGTGGCTGAACTTCTCACCGCGCTTCCGCGTGAACGATAAGCTGTCCATCATCAACGGCAACAACTTTGAGAAGGAGGTCCGCAACATCGGCTTTGCCAGGAAGTATACCGACGAGGCAAGTCAGCGGCACATCCTGTTCGGCGACCGCACCATCACCACCGTAAGCACCACCATCAGCAGCGCCTATATTTTCAACGAGCGATCGGGCCTTACGCTAAACATGCGCCACTACTGGTCGAGAGCGGCTTATCAGGACTTCTTTGAGCTGACGAAGCAGGGCCTGCTGCAACAGCTGACGCAGGAGCAACAGCCTTATACTTCTAACATCGCCGACATTAACTACAACACCTTTACCATGGACTTGGTGTACAGCTGGCGCTTTGCCCCCGGCAGCGAACTGCGGGTGGTGTGGAAAAACTTTATCGAGGACAGGGGCAGTCAGATTCAGAACCGCTACTTCGAAAACGTGTCCAGCACCTTTGCTGTGCCGCAGAACAATAATTTCTCCGTTAAACTGCTCTACTTTATAGACTACATTTCGCTTAAAAACGTACTTGCTGCATAAGCCAAATCACCTATGCAAAAAGTACGAACTGCACTCATAGCCGGAGCCAGTGGCCTGGTGGGCGGGCACCTGCTACGCCTGCTTCTCACCAGCGAACGCTATAGCCAGGTTATTTCCATCGGGCGCCACGACCTGCCCCTGATACACCCAAAGCTGGAACAGCAGGTAGTCGATTTCGAGAACATCAAGAGCTACGCTGCCACCCTGGCCGTAGACGATGTTTTCTGCTGCCTCGGCACTACCATTAAGAAAGCAGGCTCCAAAGAGATATTCTATAAAGTAGACCACAACTATGTAGTGCAGTTGGCCCAAAGCACAGCCAAAAAAGGTGCCGCCCAGTTTTTGGTGGTTTCTGCGATGGGCGCAGACAGCGGTTCGCTTGTTTTCTACAACAAGGTGAAGGGCGAAATGGAGCGCGACGTGCAGCAGCAGCCGTTCAATGCAGTGCACATATTCAGGCCTTCGCTGCTGCTCGGTGAGCGCGAGGAGCAACGCACCGGCGAGGAATTTGCCTCCAAGGTAATGACGCCGCTGAGCAAGCTGATGATCGGGCCGCTGGAGAAGTATAAGCCTATCGAGGCCGAGACGGTGGCCAACGCCATGCTCGCTGCCGCCACGCTGGAGAAGCCCGGCGTTAACATTTACCCATCCGATAAAATAGCGGACTTAGGCAAGGCGCACTAGCCGCTGTTACCATACAAGCCGCTCATTCTGTTTATACTTATGGCAGCAAAAGCACTCCAGCACGTTTTCCCGAAGGCCCTGCACTACGACCCAGAGTGGGTGCGCAAGCATTCGATGGGCGAGAACGTGCTCTTTAACCTGGAAAGCCTCACCAAATCACTTGACCTGAAACCAGGCATGCGCGTGCTGGATTTGGGCTGCGGCAAGGCTATCAGCTCTATCTTTCTGGCCAAAGAATTTGGCGTTACGGTGTATGCCGTGGATGAGGCCGTTTCGGCCAGCGAAAATTACCAGCGCATCTGCAGCGAAGGCTGCGCCGATAAGGTGATCCCGCTGGAGGCTGACGCCCGTGCCCTGCCCTTTGCGGAGGAGTTTTTTGATGTGGTGATTGTGGTGGATTCCTATACTTACTTTGGGACCGACGAAAAGTACCTGCCCTACATTGCCCGCTTCCTTAAGCCTGATGGGTGCATTGCCATTGTGGATGTGTGCTTTACCCGGGAGGTGGAATCGCTGGAGGAGGTGCCTGATTTCCTGCGCAACGATTACCAGCGTTACTGGTACTTTATACATACTATTGCCTGGTGGCGCAAGCTTTGGGAGAAAACAGGACTGGTGCACATAACCGCTGCCGAGGAGCTGGCCGAGGCCGACCTGGTGCGCAAGCACTATATTGAGGATTTTGAGGAGAAAGGCAAGCCTGACCCCTTTGCCAAAGCGCTGCAGCACGACCACCAGGGTTTTATCTCATTCTTTAAACTGATAGGTCGGCGCACCAAGAAATCGGCCTACCTGCAGGACTACAAACAAAAGCGTAAAAAGTAAGGGCGCATATAAAATTTTAGTAGCATACATCGTTATAACTTGTAATTTCGCGGCTGCAGCAGCAACCGTTGCCGCACTATCATAAATTCAATTAGCTACGATGAAAACCTTTACAAAACTTACTATTGCGCTTGCAATTATCCTATTATCGGCCATAGGTGCACAGGCCCAAAGCGGTTACACAACCGGCATCGGCCTTCGCGGCGGCATTGCCTCCGGCCTTACCGTGAAACACTTTATTAAGAGCGATGCAGCCATCGAAGGCATCCTGAGCACAGGCTTTAAGTATAGGGGTACGGTGCTTACCGTGCTGTACGAGAAGCACGCCCAGGCATTTAGTGTTAGCGGACTGCAGTGGTACTACGGTATAGGTGGCCACGTAGGCTTCTGGAACGGCCACGACTATTACGATCGCCACCACAAGCATTACGGCGATGATGTGGTAGCCCTGGGGGTAGACGGTATACTTGGCCTGGAATACTACATCCGCGACATACCCTTTACCATTGGTGCCGATGTGAAGCCATACTTTAACATTCCACGCGGCGGCGGCTACTGGGATTCGGCCCTACACGTGCGGTACGTATTCTAGGAAATCACCCGAACTAGCATTATACTTAAAACCAGAAGCGCCTGCTATACTTTAGCAGGCGCTTCTGGTTTTAAGCATGGTTGGCACACCGCCTGTCTTAAAGTAAAGCGGCTACTCTACCACCTGCACAATAAACTCCTCCTTCGAATCCATCCTGTCTGTGTTCAGCCCGCCCCGCGATATGGCAGGAATAGACAAAAACACATCCTTGTTACTGTCAGCTACATTAAACGTGTAGTAGATTCTTGAGTAAGCACCCTCTGTAATGCAGTTAGAAAAGTAGTTCTGGTCGTGCAGGACCAGGGAGTAAATGCCGGGTTTGAGCAGGACGATCCCTACCCTGAAGTCGTAGTCCGGCTGGTTGCAGGCGTAAGTGAAAAACAAATATTCTGGGTGCTTCTGAACAGGGTCAGCGTAGATGGCCTCAAAGAACGGTCCTGTTTCTCCCTGATACCTTTTATAGAGTTTGTTGAAGCTTAGTTTCAGCGGCAGCGCTACAGAATCTATCTCAACGCGTTGAGAAATCTTTTCATCGTAAAGGAACCTGTCAGTTATATTTGTGTCGATCCAGATGGTATCGCCCACGGCATAGGCTTTTTTGTACGGATAAAGGTCTACTTTTTCGCGGATGATGTGCGTGTAGTCCGGCTCAGCATACTCTCCGCATTGCCAACTCATCGCGAAGAGGGAGAAAACAGCCAGCACCAGGTACCGGTACGCTCGCGTGTGCTTAGGCTTTTCCATACTTTGTTCTTAAAATTTTATGAAAGGTAACAAACTGTATGCATTCGCAATACCTTACTTTCAGCGCGTTATATAGAAAAGAAATTCCCCGACACCCTTACCGAACAGGAATATGAAATAACCCGCCCCCAAGAGCAGGAGAATCTTCATGTAGCGGTTTCGCAGCCAAAGCTGCAGGAGTTTTCCGAGTGTCTCTTTTTTAAAGTTTTGCATGATCATTTTCATGGTCCTTCGTTTCTGTTATACTTTACAAGTATACTTTTATTCTTGCAGTTCCACCACCACCCGCGTAATGGACATGCCGCTGAGCACTCCGTAGCCGTTCTTCACGTTGCTGTACACGTTGCTGTACTCGGCAAAGGGATTGCCCTCTGTGTTGTTCTGCGCCTGCAGGGTTTTCTGGAAAAGGTATTCCTCTTTTGTCACCTGTGTCACCTGCACCTCCAGGTACTTCACCGGAATCTCCTTTCCCGTGCCCTTCTCAAAACCGTAGCTGAAGACGCGTATGTCGCTTGAAAAGCTGATGATGCCGGATGTATAAAACTCATCGCTGAAAAGGCTGTTAAGCTCCACTTCTTCCGTATTTCCCAGCTCAATGTCGGTGTCTGGATCGATGGAGTAGGCTGTGGAACCTGTGGCTTGGTAGGCACTATCGAGGGCGTACACCCGTACCCGGTAAAAGTTTTTCTCGTCCGCCTTATCCTGAATCGTCAGGCGCAGCGTTCCCTCAATCTCCAAACCGTAACCTAAATCCCCGGCCTCGCGCTCATCAAAGCTTACCGCTGTAACAACAGGGAGCGCGGGAACCGAAGTAGTGGCCTCAATGGGTTCAAAACCCGGGGCCTCTGCCCGCATGGTGTAGGTCTCGCCAGCAAGGGGCTGGAAACCGCTTACCGGCATGTACACACCCCACAGGCTGCGATAGCCTTCTATCATAACGCCCTTGTGCGCATACTCCTCCACCACCTGCCCCGCCGCATTATAAAGCCGCACAGTCGCATTATCCACGCCCTGCAGGTTATCGCTTTCCAGAATGCCCTGGCTCATGCCAATGTATACTTTGTCCTCGTCGTAAAAACCGGCGGGCCTCTGGCCGGAGTTGTCCAGGATGGCGCGCAGGGTAAGTTTGGGCTGATGCGGCGGAATATCCACCTCCTGCACCATCTCGCATCCCAGCAGGCACAGGCACAGCAGGAAAGAAATTACTTGGCTTGTATACTTGTTCGCTCCCATACTTAGAACTTAAAGCTTTTGGTGAAAGAAGGGATGATTGGGAAGAGCGCCACTTGCTTAAAGGCTCCCTTTTCGCCATCCTTGCCTCCTTCAAAGTACATAAAAAACGGGTTTTGGCGGCTGTAGGCGTTATACAGGCCAAAGGTATTCACCACCTGCCCCCAATCTTTTTCCTTCGTTTTGCTGAAGGCCACATCCAGGCGGTGGTAGGCGCGCATGCGGTAGCCGTTGCGTGCGCCGTAATTATCCACCACCTCATACTCCCCCACCAGGTACCGCGACTCCGACAGCGTAACCGAGTTGCCCGTACCGTAAACCCAGGTGCCCGACACGTTCCAGTTGCGCGGCAGTTGGTGAAAGATCACCATCGAGACGTCGTGGCGGCGGTCGTAACGGTAAGGGAATTTCCGGCCGGAGTTGAGCTCTGCGAACTGCCGGTTAGACCAGGCCAAAGTATAACCGATCCAGCCGCTGGTTCTGCCCACTTTCCGCTGCAGGAAGAACTCCGCCCCGTAGGCCCAGCCTTCGCCTGCCGTTACTTTGGTTTCCCAGTTGTTGCTCACGGTAGAGGTGAAATCAGAACCCTCCTTGTACTCGATAATGCCGTTCATCGTCTTGTAATAGCCTTCCACACTCACTTCATACTTGCCATCCAGAATGGTTTGCGCGGCGCCGATGGCTACCTGACTTGCCCGCTGCGGCTTTATCTGCTTTGTGGCCGGCACCCACAAATCGGTAGGCAAGCCAATGCCAGAGTTGGTGAGCAGGTGAATGAACTGGCTTGTGCTGGCGTAGGAGGCTTTCAACGCCAGTTTGTCGCTGAGCAGGTAGCGGGCCGACACGCGTGGCTCCAGCGAAGTATAAACTTCCCCCTCTACAAAGAAACCCGTAAAGCGCGCGCCCACATTCACCTTAAGTTTATCGGTAAGCCGCACGTCGTCCTCCACGTACACCGAGGCTTCGTTGCCCACGGTGCTGGAGCCCTCCTCCAGCTCATTGCGCACCTCCCCGTCGTCCACGTCCTTCATCTGCAAAGCGCCCGGCCGGAACTGGTGCGTGATGGCCTGCGCCCCGAAGCGCACGTAGTGGTTGGGGTTGGGCAGATAGTCAAAATCAGTTTTGATGCTGTAGTCGCGGATGTTGGACAAGTATAGCAGGGCATACTTGCTGCTGCTGGCAGGCTCGCCCGGCGGGTTGCGCTCCGACTCGCTCTCCACTCCCACATCAAACTGGTAGCGGCTGTAGGTGGCGGTGGTGTTAAGGAACAGGCGGTTGGTGAGAATGCGGTTCCAGCGCAGGCTAAGTGTATTGTTGCCCCAATCGAGGCCGGCCCTGTCTTCGCTGTGGTAGTTGTTCTCAGGCTCATCGTTCTCAAAGCGCGAGTAGAATTTGTCCATGCCCGTGTAAAAGCTCAGGTATAGCCGGTCGTTGGGGGTGACGTGGTAGTTCAGCTTGGCGTTGAGATCATGGAAGAAATAGCCGACAACACCCTCCTCCTTCTTCATGAAAGGCCGCGCGAGCAAATCAATATACGTGCGGCGGCCGGAGACGATAAACGAAGCCACATCCTTCTTGATAGGCCCTTCCAGCGTTAGCTTGGAGGCAATAAGCCCGATAGAGCCTTCGCCCTGAAATTCGTTCATATTGCCCTCTTTCATGCTGATGTCGAGTACCGAGGACAGCCTGCCGCCGTAGCGCGCAGGGAAGCCACCTTTCACCAGCTCCACATGGTTCAGGGCATCGGCGTTGAACACAGAGAAAAAACCGAAAAGATGCGTGGCATTGTATACCGGGGCACCATCCAGCAAAATCAGGTTCTGGTCGGGGCCGCCGCCGCGCACGTACAGCCCGCTGGCTCCCTCCGAACCCGACTGCACCCCGGGCAGCAGTTGCAGTGCTTTCACCACGTCCACCTCGCCCAGCAGCGCAGGCACCGCCTTCAACTGCTCTATCGGCACAGAGATCGTGCTCATGCGCGTGGTTTCCTCGATTTCCTCCTGCCGCGAGCCCACTACTTCCACGGTTGTCAGGCTGCTGGAGCTTTCTGTTAAGGCAAAAGTATAGGACAAGTCTTTTGTGAGCAGCAGGGGCAGTGTTTTGCGGTCGTAGCCTACGTAAGAAGCTGTCAGGGAAACGGAGTCCTGGGCGGGAAGCGAGAGGCTGTAGAAGCCGTAGTTGTTGGTAGAGGTGCCCAGGCCGGAACGCACATCGTACACCGCCGCCCCTATCAGGTTCTCGTCGGTACTGGCGTCGCGCACATACCCGCTGATGGTATGGCGCTGTTGTGCAGCCGAGGTAGCTACACTGCACAGCCACAACAGGCACAGCAGCAACAGCCGGGCACTACAAAAGAAAGCACAGGCTTTGTTCATCTAACGGAATAGATTGAATAACAATGATTTGCTACTACAATATACTCCTTACGGGGCTAGTGCTGCAAGAAAATAGGACTATATTTTTATTTGTATAGATAAGTATAGCACGGGGGTTAACCCCTCGGCTCCCCCCGTGCTATACTTAGAAAATGATGTGCAGCAGCGCGTCGCCCTGGTTCACGACCGGCATGTTGTTAAGGCCGATCACGTAGCCTGCCGCCGGGGCATTCAGCCGTACTTCCATCTCCCCATAGGGGTCGGTGATGCTGCCGATGAGCTGGTTCTTTTTCACGTATTCGCCCAGCTTAATCTGGCTGCGCCACAGGCCTGCGTTTTTAGCGCGCAGCCAGATGTCCCTCATGCACACTACCGGCTGCTCAGTAACAGGTGGGCAGGATGCCATCATGCCCAGGTGGTGCAGTACGCGGCAGGTGCCCTCAATACCTATGCTGATGCCTTTTTCATCAAACCGCAAACTCTCCCCGGTCTCGTACACAAGTATAGACTTGCCTATTTTGGAGGCTTCCTTGCGCAGCGAGCCCTGCCGGAAAGGTGTGTTCATGATAAAAGGCGGGGCGAAGGCCTGCGCCAGTTCGCGGTTGGTGTTGTAGTCGAGCACACAGCGGATCTGCGGGTAATTGCTGCGGCTGGAGCCCCCGGTATGGAAGTCAAGGCCATAGTCCACGTACGGCATCACCTCCTTCATAAAGCGGTGCGCCACGCGGCTGGCCAGTGAGCCGTCGCGGTTACCCGGAAAGCTGCGGTTCACGTCCTTGCCATCCGGCACCTCCCGCGAAAAATTCAGGAAGCCGTAGATGTTGAGCACTGGCACGGCAATGATAGTGCCCTTGAGCGGGTACAGCATTTTCTTGGCCAGCATGCGCCGCACAATCTCAATGCCGTTCACCTCGTCGCCGTGCATGCCAGCCATCAGCAGCACCACCGGCCCATCGTGCACCGACCTGAAAACATAAACGGGGATCTCGATAACCGTGCCGCTGGGCAACTTGCTGACAACTAGCTTGGTGAGCACCTTTTCGCCCCGGTCGATGCTCCTCCCGTTAATTTCAATCGTTTCTGGCATGCTATTCCTTTACACGCGACTTCGGGCGCTTTTCAGCCAGCCCTTCCACGTACTCAATTATTTTTCCTGCGATGTTCTTTTGTGTGGCTTTCTCGATTCCCTCCAGCCCCGGCGAGGAATTCACCTCCAGAATCAGCGGGCCACGCTTCGATTGCAGCATGTCTACGCCGGCAATGCCCAGGCCCAGTGATTTGGCGGCCAGCAAGGCGGCGGCCTTCTCCTGGCGCGAGAGTTTGATCAGTTCGGCTTTGCCCCCGCGGTGCAGGTTAGAGCGGAACTCCCCTTCCTTGCCCTGGCGCTTCATAGCGCCCACTACCTCGCCATTCACAATAAAGGCACGGATATCGGCACCACCGGCCTCGGAGATAAACTCCTGCACAATAATACGCGCCTTCAGGTTATGGAACGCCTCAATCACCGACTCAGCGGCTTTGCGCGTTTCGGCCAGCACTACGCCCAGCCCCTGTGTGCCTTCCAGCAGTTTAATCACCAACGGCGCTCCGCCTACCTCTTTCACCAGGCCTGATGTTTCTTTGGAGTAGTTCGTAAAGGCTGTTTTCGGCATGCCCAATCCGGCGCGGCTTAGGATCTGGAGCGAGCGCAGTTTGTCGCGGGAACGTACGATGGCCTGCGAGTCTACGGCGCTTTTCACCTTCATCATCTCAAACTGGCGCACCACGGCCGTACCGTAAAAGGTAACTGAGGCACCGATGCGCGGAATAACGGCATCAACATCCGTCAGTCGCTCGCCTTTGTACAGGATGTGCGGGTCGCCCTGCTCTATCACCAGGTCGCAACGCAGGTGGTCGAGCACAATGGCCTGGTGCCCCCGCTGTTCTGCCGCTTCCACCAGGCGACGGGTGGAGTATAGGCGTGGATTGCGGGAGAGTATAGCAATTTTCATAAATGCTTCTTATTTCTGTTTCTGTTTGATCTTATACTTGTGCGCCAGGTTTTTCCTGGATACATCAACCACAAAGCGGCCCTGCAGGAGTCTGCGGCCCAGCAATACGGGGTACTTCATGTCGCTGCGGTCTGAGAGCGAGAACTCCTCTTCCAACACCTCATCGAACAGTTTTATCTTAGTACGGATAACGTAGCGTTCCTGCTTCTCCCCGATAGAGCTTTTAATTTCGCGCAACTCATACTCGCTGAAGTTCAGTTTGCGGTGGTTGTACTGCGGGTGCGAAGGGTCCAGCAGATCCAGGCAAATCACCTTGGTACCGTCCGGCCTTACCTCCTCGTGTATGTCTGAGCAGTGAATGGCCGACGTGTAGGCACCCGTATCTACCTTCGCCTCAATTCCCTCCAGGTCCAGGTCCGGGAAAGACACCAGTTCGCGCCGCCCTATCAGCAGTTTTTCTGGCTTTGGTTGGATGCTCTTTTTTTCTTTCATCGGCAGCTCAAAACAATTATGAATTAGAAATGATGAATTATGAATGGGTTTAAATCAACCTATACTTCATGCTAGTTCAAAATTTCTAATTCATAATTTCTAGTTTCTAATTCTGTGAAGTATGGGTGATGCGGTAGATCGCGTTGTTCTTGTCGTCGGACACCAGCAGCGAGCCGTCTTTCATTTGCAGTACATCCACCGGGCGTCCCCAATCATCCTGCCCCTGCAGCCAGCCGGTGGCAAAAGGCTCAAAGCTGGTCACGTTGCCGCTATTATCCATTTTAGCCAGCATTACGCGGTAGCCAATTTTTTCGGTTCTGTTCCAGGAGCCGTGCTCAGCTATAAAAGCGTGGTTTTTATACTCGGCCGGGAACATGTTGCCGGTGTAGAACTTCATGCCCAGAGTACCGCCGTGTGGGCTCAGCTTTTGAACCGGCTGCACAAATTCGCTGCACGGGCGTTGCTTGCCGAACTCAGGATCTGCAACGTCGCCTGCGTGGCAGTAAGGATAGCCAAAGTGCTGGCCTTTTTCGGTGGCGCGGTTTAGTTCGTCGGCCGGCGTGTTGTCGCCCAGCATGTCGCGGCCGTTGTCGGTAAAGTATAGGTTCTTCGTTTCGGGGTGCCAGGCAAATCCTACTGTGTTGCGCACGCCCTCGGCATATATTTCCAGATCAGAGCCATCGGCATTCATGCGCGTAATGCTGGCGTAGATTGGGTTCTCTGACTTACAGATGTTACACGGGGCTCCCACCGGCACATACAGCTTATCATCCGGACCAAAGGCAATGTACTTCCAGCCATGGTGCGCATCGCTCGGAAATTTGTCGTTGACCACCTCAAACTTTGGCTTGTCGCGGAACGTCTGCTCAATGTTCGGGTACTTGATCACACGGTTAATCTCCCCCACGTACAGGTCGCCCTTGTGAATAGCCACGCCGTTCGGGGAGTTCAGGCCCGAGGCCACCTCCACTACTTCCTCGGCGTTTCCGTCCCTGTCTTTGTCCACCACCGCAAACACTTTATCGTTGCTGCGCGTGCCGACAAACAGGATGCCGGATTCACTTAGGGCCATAGAGCGAGCATTCTCCACATCTTTGGCATAGTAGTCTATTCTGAAACCCTTTGGTAACTTAATTTGCTGCAGGTCTTCGGCGATAGGGCCGGAAGGCAGACCGATGCTAAAATCTTCTGAGGTAGCCTGCTCCGTTTCGGTAGGCCCTGTTTTGGTAACTTCGTTGTTGGAGGCATTGTCAGAGGAGCAGCTAAGGCTGATGGCCGAAAGGGTAAGGCCCACACCCAGCAGGCGCAGTGTTCTTTTCATGTTTGATTTAGTTTAGGTTGCGGTATGGTTCGGGTTAATATGGCTGGCAAGGCACCAGGACCCACATCGCCCGACACACTAAGGTACGTATACTGATACGGAAGTACAATGTTTGTTGCGTTGCCGGCTGCACCTCAAGGCTAAAGAATACAAGTATATCCTTCGCTCCCTCTGAATCCAGAAGTGGTTGCACCTGCCGCTTTCAGCAATACTTAACCTGTGCAGCCAGCCGTTCAGCGGTATTTATACTTGCTTTGACAACCAAGGCACAGCAAAACTAGTGTTAACCGGATTTGCGCTTGTCGTGCAGCATCTCCGCCACCTCCTGCAGCAGATGAGAATGCCCTGTCTTCAGGATTACCAGTTCGCCATCCTCCAGCGCATCTACAAACACGGCCACGCGCTTCGGGGAAATAATCTCGTCATACTCCCCCAGAAACATCACCACCGGCGTTTTATACTTGTTGAGAAGCGAAACGATCTTGCGGATATCAAAGTTCAGGTCGCGGAAACCGATCCAGCTGCGGTACACGCGCAGGCGCTTAGCAGTGCTGTCCATCTGGAAGTGCGCAAAGCGCAACATACTTTTGTGCACCAGGCTATACTTGTCGAGCACGCGCAGCAGCCCAAAAAAGAACTCAGGCTTTATCACCGTGCGCTTGAAGAGCTGCTGCAGCCAGCCGGGGTACGTGGCAATGTTGTACCAGAAACTGGTTTTGATGCCATCCGGCGCAATCAGGAAAAGCTCCCGTACGCGCTCGGGCATGTGCTCCACCAGCGTGAGCGCAAACTTTCCGCCCATGCTGAAGCCCATCAGCGAAAAAGTTTCAACCTGCTTTTCGGCCAGGAACTGCGCCACAAACTCAGCCAGAAACTCTTTGGTCAGCGGCGAATCATACTTATGCAGCTTGCTTTGCCCGTGGTAGAACAGGTCGAAGGCGTAGATGGTGTAATCCTCGCCCAGCGCCTGCTCCATGGGCAGGTAATAGGCGCTGCTCTGCCCATACCCATGAAAGGCCAGCAGCACACGCGGCCCGTGCCCGATAACGCGGTAGTGCAGCTTTGATCTATCTTTTAAAAGGGAAGGCAAACGATTAATTATGAATGATGAATTACGAATTAGGAATGGGGGAAAGTGTGGATGATCAGCAAGTAGCTGCTATACTTAAGAATATCCCAATTCTTGACTTTCTAACCCTTTAACATTATAACTTCGAAACTCCGCCGGATACGATGAACTTCATCACTTCGCTGCTGGGCAGGTCGAGGTAGGTGACGTTGCGCATGGGCACCAGGAACAGTTCGCCGGAGAAGTTGTAGGAGTGCGGAAAGTACACGGCCACCTTGTCCTCCACGTTCAGTTGCAGCAGCTCCTCCTGCGTCACGAAGCCCATCTTGTAGTTTTCCGAGTCCTCTGTCATTTTCACCAGCACCGGCTTGTTGAACTTCTGGTTGTCGCCCACAAAGGCATCAAACAGATCTTTTATGCTGGAGTAGATAATGCTCACGAGCGGCACCTTGTGCAGCAGCCGCTCCATGATCACCAGGAAAGGCTTTACAAAGAACGAGGACCCGATAAAACCCACGATGGTTAGCAGCACCACCATCAGCAGGATGCCCAGACCAGGTATGCCGAGGTCAAAAAGGCTGTCCATCCAATCGATAATGCCCACCACAATGAACACCGTAATGGCGATGGGTGCAATAATCAGGAGTCCGTTTAAGAAGTAGCGGAAGAGGTTCTTCATGTTTTTGGGTGCAAAAAAATAGGCCTTGCCGAAGCAAGGCCTAAATTAGTTAAAAGCTTTTATAGTATAACGCTCCTATTTATACTTGCTCAGGCTCCAGCGCATTTATACTGGTGGCCACCTGCTCCATTAACCACATGGGCGTAGATGTGGCGCCGCACACACCCACGGTTTGCGCATCGGCAAACCACTCTTCCTGCAATTCCTCCTCGCTTTCGATGAAATAGCTGTTGGGGTTGTGGTGCTTGCAAACGCCGTACAGGGCCTTGCCGTTCGAACTCTTGCGGCCGCTCACAAACACGATCACATCATGCTCAGTAGAGAATTTCGCCAGCTGCGGCTCGCGGTTCGATACCTGCCGGCAAATGCTGTCGTTGGCGTTCAGGTTAGGCACCGCGGTACTGTCTTGGTTTGCCTGCTGCAGCCGCTCCTCAATAAGTGATTTGATGTGGTAGAAGCCTTTTGTGGATTTAGTTGTCTGGCTGAATAGCGTCACCGGTCGGGTGAAGTCTATCTTCTCCAGGTCTTCCTCTGTTGTTACGATGATAGCTTCGTCGCGTGTCTGGCCAGCCAAACCAATCACCTCGGCATGCCCTACCTGGCCGTAAATCACCACCTGGGCATTGTCCGGCTTGCCTGCGTCAAACGCGTGCTTTACGCGGTTCTGCAGTTTCAGCACCACCGGGCATGAAGCGTCGATCAGCTCGATGTTGTTTTCGAGGGCCAGTTGGTACGTTTCAGGCGGCTCGCCATGAGCCCGTATCAGCACTTTGCAGTCGCGCAGTTCCTTGAGTTGCTCCCGGTCTATGATGCGAAGGCCCTTCTCGTACAGGCGCTTCACCTCCATACCGTTGTGCACAATATCGCCGAGGCAGTAAAGCTCCTCACAATGCTCCATTTCGTCTTCCGCCATCTGGATGGCAAACTCAACGCCGAAGCAATAGCCGGAGTTCTTATCTATTGTTACGTTCATTTGTCTAGCGTCATTTCTGTTGCTCTGCACATTCTTTATTCAGGAGATGCGCTGTTACATGCTCCAGCACAAACTCCACCTGCTCGTCTATAGTCATGTGGGTGGTGTCCAGCAACACGGCGTCTTCGGCCCGCCGCAACGGGCTTTCGGCCCTGGTAGAGTCGATCCGGTCGCGCTTCTGCAGATTTTCCTTTATCTCGTCCAGGTTCACCAACTGGTTTTTCTCCAGCAGCTCCACCTGCCGGCGCTTGGCGCGCATGTCCACGTCGGCGGTCATAAAAATCTTCACCTCCGCATCCGGGAACACAGCCGTGCCAATGTCGCGGCCATCCATCACCACACCGCGCTTGCGGCCCATGCGCTGCTGCTCCGCCACCATGGCGTGCCGCACCTCTGCTATCACACTCACCTCACTTACCTGGTTGGAGATGTACATTTTCCGTATCTCATCTTCAACGTTCAGGCCATTCAGGTACACTTCGTTACGTTTCTTTTTAGGATTGTAGTGAAACTCTACCTCAATATTTTTTAGCGCCTCTTTAATCTCTTTTGGATTGGTGCGGGAAACGTGGTTCTGCAGGAAGTAGAGTGTAACCGCCCGGTACATGGCGCCGGTATCAATGTAGGCATAGTTAAGTTCGGCTGCTACGAGCTTGGCCGTGGTGCTTTTGCCGCATGAGGAGTACCCATCAAGCGCGATTACAATTTTCTTCATTTTTGGGTGGTCAGGCACGGGAAATTAGTTTGAGTCGCAGGGGCAGGGCTGGTTGCCGCTCCTGCTTTTCTTCATGTACTTAGCCGTTTTTTTCTGCTGCGGCGTTTTATTTGAACAGCCCGACAGGGTGCCGGTGGCCAGGAAGCCCGCCAATAGAATGTATGAAATTATCTTTCTCAAAACGACTGAATTTAACGCAAATATAAAGTAATTTAACTTTTTAAGCCCATACACGGGCAATTTATCAGCACAAACACCTTGTATTATGCACAACGATTTTTCCGTCTCCGGACATATAATTGACATCCATAACAGTGAAATTTACCAAGGCACCGTCCATGTTTCAAACGGGCGCATTTCTAAAATAGTTCGTGAGGCCAACAGCGGCACAAATTATATTCTACCCGGATTTGTGGATGCCCACGTGCACGTGGAAAGCTCCATGTTGGTGCCCAGTGAGTTCGCCCGGCTGGCGGTGCCGCACGGTACGGTAGCCACTGTTTCGGACCCGCATGAGATCGGGAACGTACTCGGCGTAAAGGGTGTGGAGTACATGGTGGAGAACGGGAAAAAAGTACCATTCAAGTTCTATTTCGGAGCTCCGTCCTGTGTGCCGGCCACTCCTTTCGAGACGGCCGGTGCCGAGATCACGGCTGCCGACATCGAAACGCTTTTCCAGCGCGACGAGATAAAGTACCTGGCCGAGATGATGAACTGGCCCGGCGTGCTGAACCGCGACCCGGACGTGATGGAGAAAATTGAGCTGGCCAAAAAGTGTGGCAAAGCCGTGGACGGGCACGCGCCCGGCCTGATGGGCGAGCAGGCCAAACTGTACGCCTCCGCCGGCATCACCACCGACCACGAGTGCTTCACGGCAGAAGAGGCACTGGACAAACTGGACGCAGGCATGAAAATTCTGATCCGGGAAGGCAGCGCGGCCAAGAACTTCGAGGCGCTTATTGAACTGTTGCCGGAGCATTATCAAAACATCATGTTCTGCTCCGACGACAAGCACCCCGACAACCTGGTGGAGGGCCACATCAACCTGCTGGTGAAGCGCGCGCTGGCCAAAGGCAACGACCTGTTCCATGTGCTGCAGGCGGCTTGTGTAAACCCGGTAACGCACTATAAACTGGAGGTGGGCTTGCTGCGCGAAGGTGAGGCGGCTGACTTTATACTTGTGGACAATCCGAAAGACTTTAACGTGCAGGCAACTTACATCAACGGGGCGCTGGTGGCCGAGCAGGGCAAGTCGAAAATTGCGTACACGCCAAGCGAGGAGATCAACAACTTCGAAACGGATATAAAAGTAGAAGCCCAGTTTGAGGTGGCCCTGGGCGATGCCAGCAGGATCAGGGTGATAGAGGCGTACGACGGACAGTTGATCACGAAAGAAGTATGGGCAACGCCAAAAGTAGACAACGGCTTCATTATCTCTGATGTGGCCCAGGACGTGCTGAAAATAGCCGTCGTGAATCGCTATGAGAACAGCATCCCAGCCGTGGCCTTTATTAAAAACGTAGGTCTTAAGGAAGGAGCCATCGCCTCTTCCGTAGGCCACGACTCCCATAACATTGTGGCCGTGGGC
This sequence comes from Pontibacter akesuensis, assembly GCF_001611675.1. Classification (NCBI taxonomy): domain Bacteria; kingdom Pseudomonadati; phylum Bacteroidota; class Cytophagia; order Cytophagales; family Hymenobacteraceae; genus Pontibacter; species Pontibacter akesuensis. Next base: position 1,155,841 of record NZ_CP014766.1, read on the forward strand.
GTGGATGATGCAAGTATAACGCGTGCCGTAAACCTGATCATCGAGGCCAAGGGCGGCGTGGCTGCTGTGGCCGGCGAGAAAGAGCAGTTGCTTCCCCTGCCGGTGGCAGGCATTATGTCAGCGCAGGATGGCTACAAAGTGGCCGAAGCATACTCGGCTATCGACCGGATGAGCAAAGAAATGGGCAGCACACTCGCCTCTCCGTTCATGACGCTCTCGTTCATGGCGCTGCTCGTAATCCCATCGCTCAAGCTAAGCGACAAAGGACTTTTTAACGGGGATGTGTTTGAATTTGTGCCTGTGGCAGAGTAAGTATAAAGTATAAGTATCGCTTAAAAGCAGCGAGGCAGCCCCTACTTTGGAGCTGCCTCGCTGCTTTTTATTTTCGGGATGTTACTTCGTGTTTTCTTCCTGCGTTTTAAAGTGCTGGTTAAGCAGTGCCGTTACCTTTTCGGCCGTCAGCGGTTTGGTGAGGTACTCGGCATTATACTTTTTGGAGTTGGCTGTGTCCTGCGGATGGGTGGAGGTGGTCAGTACCGCCATCACAATCCGCTCCCTGAAACTAGCGTCCAACCGTTCGTACAGATCCAGCAGTTCGAAGCCATCCATCACCGGCATGTTGATGTCCAGGAAAATAAGCTCCGGCAGGAAATAATTACTGCTCTCCTCCTCGTAGTTGTTGTTGCTAACGTTGTATAGGTAGTCAAATGCCTGTTTGCCGTTCACAAATGTCCTGATGTTATCCGTAACCTCCATTCTGTCCAGCAGCCGCTGGTTAAGGAAGTTAGTGGTGTCATCGTCATCTATAAGCAGAACGCCAGAAAGTTTTCTCATGGTGCTATTGTCACGCATAGTAAGCGAGGTAGTATGCAATATCAGCAGCAGCGGCAAAAAATCAAACCCTAAAGGGAATAATTAGCTGATACAACACACAAAAGTATACAATCTAATCTTAACCAAGGACATAAACAGTATGCTCTTCTCGCCACCGGCAGGTGAGTGCCCGGTGTTGATTTTATCAAGAAACAGACCCTACTTCAAACCTCCGAAATCGGTTGTTGTTACCATTGGCCTAAAAATCGGGAGCCATTGGCGTAAGCCACTTACCCTTATACTACTACTTTGGCACGATGTTACCTTGCAAATGAAGAAGATTAGTGGTATAACAACAGAAAACCCAGCCTGTTTAGACTGGGTTTTCTGCATTCTTTATACTTTGTGAAATGTTAATCTATATAGCCTTGCTGGCGCATCCACTCATCGTTGTAGATCTTAGCCAGATAACGGGTACCGTGGTCTGGCAACAGCACTACCACCACATCGTCTTCCGTCAGATTCTGCTGCTTGATATACTCCAGCGCACCATAGACCGCTGATCCGCAGGACCATCCCACAAAAAGCCCTTCCTCTTTGGCAAGCCTTCTAGTCATCACTGCACCGTCCTTGTCAGTTACTTTTACAAACGAGTCGATCATGTCGAAGTCAACGTTCTTCGGCAGAATGTCTTCGCCAATGCCTTCGGTGGCGTACGGGTAAATCTCCTTTTCATCAAATTCGCCTGTCTCCTTATATTTTTTGAAAACAGAGCCATACGTATCGATTCCGACCGTGATCAGGTCCGGGTTTTTCTCTTTCAGGTACTTTGATGTGCCGGAAACCGTGCCGCCGGTACCCACGCCTGTGATAAAGTGCGTGATTTTGCCATCTGTCTGATCCCAAAGCTCGGGGCCGGTCGTCTCGTAATGGGCCGCCGCGTTGGAGGTGTTATCGTACTGGTTCGGGTAGAATGAGTTCGGGATTTCCTGGTTCAGGCGCTTAGCCACAGAATAGTAGGAATCCGGGTGGTCAGGCGCCACGTTGGTAGGGCAAACGATCACCTCAGCACCCACGGCACGCAGCACGTCCATTTTCTCCTTGCTCTGCTTATCAGACAAGGTAAAAATGCACTTATACCCTTTGGCAATGGCAGCAAGTGCCAGGCCCATGCCCGTATTACCGGATGTGCCCTCTATGATGGTTCCGCCCGGCTTCAGCAAACCCGCTTTCTCGGCATCCTCAATCATTTTAACAGCCATGCGGTCCTTTACAGAGTTGCCCGGGTTAAAATACTCGACTTTGGCCAGCACTGTAGCCTTTACGCCGTCCGTTACGTTATTCAGCTTAACCAGTGGCGTATTACCCACTGCTTCTATAATATGATTCAGATACTTCATCTGTTTTCTATTTTGGATTTTGGTGCAAATGTAAGGAAAATAACTTTGCCTGTTGTGTTCAACATTGCTTGGCTCTTAGGCCTTGGGCAGTGGGAAGTAAGACAGGCACAGCGGGAAAGGCACAACGGTTTACAGTACAGCTGCACTCCCTTTGCCTGGCCGCCCTGTATAACCCGAAGCATGGGATGCGGGTTCCGGGGCAGCCCTTATATTAGCCGTAACAATTTTTTGTTCAGGCCACAAAAAAGCCTATTTTTGCACAACCTTATACTAGTACCGTCTATACACAACTAAATAAGATACACATGAGTGTTTTAGTAAATAAAGATTCAAAAGTGATCGTACAGGGCTTTACCGGCACTGAGGGATCGTTCCATGCAGAGCAGATGATCGAGTACGGCACGAACGTAGTTGGTGGCGTAACGCCTGGCAAAGGTGGTTCTACTCACCTCGACCGTCCGGTGTTCAACACTGTTGCCGAGGCTGTTGAGAAGGCTGGCGCTAACGTGTCCATCATTTTCGTACCACCTGCTTTCGCTGCTGACGCTATCATGGAAGCCGCTGACGCTGGCATCAAGGTTATCGTGGCGATCACTGAGGGAATCCCTGTGAAGGACATGGTGCAGGCTAAAAACTACCTGAAGAACAAGGAAGTGACCCTGATCGGTCCTAACTGCCCAGGTGTTATCACTCCGGGTGAGGCAAAAGTTGGTATCATGCCAGGTTTCGTGTTCAAGTCAGGTCGTATCGGTATCGTGTCTAAGTCTGGTACCTTGACGTATGAGGCTGCCGACCAGATCGTGAAAGCTGGCTTGGGTATTTCCACTGCCATCGGTATCGGTGGTGACCCGATCATCGGAACGCCAACTAAAAATGCGGTTGAATTGCTGATGAACGACCCGGAGACGGATGCGATTGTAATGATCGGTGAAATTGGCGGTAACTACGAGGCAATGGCTGCACAGTATATCCGCGAAACCGGCAACAAAAAGCCAGTGGTTGGTTTCATCGCTGGCCAAACTGCTCCTGCCGGTCGCCGTATGGGCCACGCTGGTGCTATTGTGGGTGGTGCTGATGATACAGCTGCCGCTAAAATGAAGATCATGCGCGAAAACGGCATCCACGTGGTGGAGTCTCCTGCCGAGATTGGCGACGCGATGGTAAAAGCGCTTCAGGAAGCTGGCATCAACGCATAAGTAGACATATAATTCTGCGCTCGTACTTGGGTATTTATACTTGCAAGTATGCGCTATAAAGTATAAAAAGAGAAAGGCTGCCCCGCAAAGGCAGCCTTTCTCTTTTTATACTTCCTGATATCAGAGCTTTTCGCTTTGCTTTATACTACGCCCACCACCTGCTCTTTTTTGCGTGAGCGGATGTGTTCAGGAATGGAACTTATAATTTCCTGCTTCAGTGCTTCTATGAGCTTGCGCTTCAGGAAGCTGCGGTGCACCACCATGCTTACTTCGCGCAGCGGCTGGGGCTCCTGAAACCCATGCACCAGCTTTAGCTTATCTTCCGCCAAATCCAGTACTGAGAGTTCGGGCAGCAGCGTGAGGCCATGCTGCGTTTCCACGATGCGCTTGAGGGTTTCCAGCGATCCGCTTTTATAGTCGAGGTGGCCTCCCTGGCCATTAGCCATGCTCCCGCCGCGGTTGCAGATATTGAGCACCTGGCTTCGGAAGCAATGTCCTTCGTTCAGCACCCACAGCTCATTCAGATCCAGCTGGTCGGCCGTTATCGCCTTTTGCTGTGCAAGCGGGTGTTTAGAGTTGATATAAGCCACAAAGGCCTCGTAAAACAGCGGCAGCTCCTTGATGGTCTTGTTTTCAAGCGGCGTTACCAGCAGCCCCACGTCCAGCAGCTCATGGTTTAGCTTTTCAACGATCTGGCTGGTCATCAGCTCCTGCACCACCACCCGTACGTGTGGGTTCTTCTCCAGGAAACCTGTAATGAACAGCGGAATCAGGTAAGGGGCCAGCGTAGGAATAACGCCGATGCGCAGCTCACCGCTTAGCTCCTGCTTCTGGTCCTGCACAATCTCCTGTATCTTCCGGCTCTCAGCCAGCACCACCCGCGCCTGCGCAATAATCTCGTGGCCTATCTCAGTGGGCCGTACCGGCACCCTACTTCGGTCAAAGAGCTGCACCCCCATCTCCTCTTCCAGCTTCTGGAGCTGCATGCTTAAGGTGGGCTGCGTGATGTGGCAATGTTCTGCGGCCGTGGCGAAATGGCGGTGCGTATCTACCGCCACCAGATATTCTAATTGAACAAGTGTCATGTATCATCTACTTAAATGCTGCTCAAATATACTTTATAAACTATAGCTATAAAAGTATACTATTAATTGCTTTGATAGATGAAAACTTTATACATAAGTATTGAGACAGAAATATCTTACACTAGTTTATCATCCTGAAAGGATCTTGTGGGCAAGCTCGGGAAGCACTAATTGCCTGCTTCTGCCGTTCGCCACCAAGATCCTTTCAGGATGACAATAAAAAATACATCTAGCTATTTATGTCCTCCTACTTACCAGTGATGATTCTAATTATCTGGAACGCTGCGGAAGCATCAGACATAAAAAAACCGCCTGCCACTCACGTAGCAGGCGGTTAACCTTATATAATATCAAGTAAAAGCTTATTTCGCGTAGCTAACAGCGCGCATCTCCCGGATTACCGTAATCTTGATCTGGCCCGGATACTGCATTTCCTTCTCGATCTTCTGCGAAATTTCATAGGAAAGCTGTGCTGCTTTTTCGTCCGTTACATTGTCGGCATCCACCATCACGCGCAACTCACGGCCCGCTTGGATAGCGTAGCACTGGTTAACGCCTTCAAACGAAACAGCGGTTTCTTCCAACTCCTTCAGGCGCTTGATGTACGACTCCATAATCTCGCGGCGGGCACCTGGTCTTGAGCCAGAGATGGCGTCGCAGGCCTGCACCAGCGGGGAAACCATGGCGGTCATTTCTACTTCATCGTGGTGAGCGCCGATGGCGTTGCACACATCCGGATGCTCTTTATACTTCTTGGCCAGTTCCATACCGATAATCGCGTGCGGAAGTTCCGGCTCGTCTGGCGTTACCTTGCCAATATCGTGCAGCAGGCCGGCGCGCTTCGCGTGCTTCACGTTCAGGCCAAGTTCGGCCGCCATCGTGGCGCAAAGGTTGGCCACTTCGCGTGAGTGCTGCAGCAGGTTCTGACCGTAAGACGAGCGGAAACGCATGCGGCCCACCATCTTGATCAGCTCTGGGTGCAGACCGTGAATACCCAGATCAATAGCCGTACGCTCACCGATCTCTACAATCTCTTCCTCTATGTTTTTGCGGGTCTTGGTCACCACCTCCTCAATGCGGGCCGGGTGAATACGACCATCGGCCACCAGGCGGTGCAACGACAGACGGGCAATTTCGCGGCGAACCGGGTCGAAGCCAGAGATAATAATCGCCTCCGGGGTATCATCCACAATGATTTCTACACCTGTAGCGGCTTCAAGGGCGCGGATGTTACGGCCTTCACGACCAATGATCTTGCCTTTAATGTCGTCGCTCTCGATGTTGAATACCGACACGCAGTTTTCAATAGCATGCTCTGCTGCTGTGCGCTGTATGGTTTCAATAACGATCTTCTTTGCCTCTTTGGTAGCCGTAAGCTTGGCCTGGGCCACAATATCTTTGATATGGGAGGAGGCATGCGACTGTGCTTCGCTTTTCAGGGCCTCCACCAGCTGCTCACGCGCTTCGGCGGCCGTTAAGCCAGCAATCTTCTCCAGCTGCCCTACGATCTCCTGGTGCTGCTGCTCTACCTCTTCTTTGCGCTTGTTCAGCTGCTCCTGCTGTGCACGCAGGTTGTCTTTTTCCTTATCGAACTGCGCCTGCAGGCCGTCTTTCTCTTTCTGCAGATCAGCTTCGAGGCGCTTGGCCTGCTCCATCTGCTTCTGCACCTGCTGCTCGCGCTGCTTTACCTTGGCTTCGTTCTGGATGATGATGTTCTTCTTCTTGTTCACATCGTCCTCGAACTCGGACTTCAGCTTCAGGTATTTCTCCTTCGCCTCCAGGATACGGTCTTTCTTGGTGCTTTCAGCCTCAATCTCGGCCTCACGAATGATGTTCTTGGCACGCTGACGCGCGTCTTCCTCCTGCTGCTTGTAGACCTTCTGCAGCAGCGAGCGCCCAATGAAAACGCCCACTGCGAGCGCCACCAGGGCTGTTAGTAAAATGTAAATGATATCTGGCATATAATACGCGTTTATGGTTTAAAACGCATAGCAAGTGCCTGCAAGAGACAAAGTGTGAGCTTGTTTTCCTTAACGAAGTATAAACCGGGGCCAGGGCGGCCGCCTGTTCTTATTTATTCACTGATGATAAGAGGTTTTCCAGAACCTGCAGGTGCTGATCCACTTTGGTCACGTCTGAGGCCTTTTCATCCTCCAGCTTCATCTTCTCCACCATGGTTTCAAACGCCACCATAGCCAGCAGATCCTGCTTTTCCTGTATCCCAAACTGATCCTTAAAAAAGCGCAGGCGCTCGTTCAGCACCTTGCCCACTGCCCTAATTCTTTCTTCTTCCTCTTCCTTCACCCGCATCGGATACTCGCGTTCCGCAATGCGAATCTTGATCGATAATTCACTCATCCGTTGCGTGGTTTATGGGTAAGCTTACCTGCCTTTCTGTGCTGCCGCCAGCCCTATTGGCCAGCTTTACGCGCTCATACTTAGTCTTGTAGGTAAGCGATACACTTATCAATTTCCCTAATGTATTCGTTTAGCTTAAGCTTTAACTCTGTCGAATTTGCAGTGTTTCCTGCTATCGTCTCTACAATTTTAACAATATTCTCCTGATTTTGAAAATTTTTTATCTGCTGGTCTTTTTCGTCCAGTTGCTCTTCGAGCAGCTTTACCTGCTCCTGCGCGCGCGCAAGCCGCTGTTGCACCTCGGTGTGGCGCTGGATTAATTTTCGCAGCTTATCTTCTATATGCTGGAGTTGCTGTAATTGCTTTTCTTTGGGCATAACACTATTTGCGGATAAAAGCTCCCAATTGTTTCTCGAATTGCTGCATCAGGCGGTTCATCGTGCTCTCGATCACCTTATCGGTTAGCGTCTGCTGCTTGTCCTGCAGGGTAAAGCTCAGGGCGTAGGCTTTCTTGCCCGCCTCTATCTTGTCGCCTTCGTACACATCGAACACGTTCACACTTTGTAGCAGCTTGCGCTCTACTTTAAAGGCCAGTTGCTTCAGCTGGTCAAAAGTCACGTTACGGTCCAGCACCAGCGACAGGTCGCGGCGCACCTCCGGGAACTTCGGCAGTTCCTCGGCTACTAATTTGTCTTTATACTTCTTCAGCAGGTAATCCCAGTTCAGTTCGGCGTACCACACTTGCTCTTTCACTTCCATAAAACGGGTAACGCCGGCATCCAGCACGCCCAGTTCGGCCACTACCGTTCCGTTCTTCACGTAGGCGATGCCCTGGCGCATGTAGCTGTTCTCCTGCAGCGGCTGTACTTCAAAATCGCCAGCGTTTAATTTTCGCAGTACGTTCTGCACCACGCCCGCCATATCGTGGAAGGCAGATTTTATACTTGGCTGCTTCCAGCTTTCGGCCGTTGTGTTGCCGGCCATGTATAGCGACAGCCTGCGGCTTTCTTTGTAGTCGCCCTCCCGCTGCTCGTATACTTTGCCCAGCTCAAACAGCTTCAGTTCGCGCTGGCGGCGGTTGATGTTGCGGCGCAGCACCTCCAGGCCAGAGAACACCATGCTTTTGCGCAGCACGTCCAGGTCCTCAGAGTTGTAGTTCACCACCTTCACCAAGCCTGCCATTTCAGCCTCGCCTGCTGGCTCGTAATAGTTGGAGTTGGTGATAGAGTTGGTGATGATCTCATGAAAGCCGTTGTCGGCGATGTAGTTCGAGATCGCCTCCACCACATTCTCAGCGTACGGCTTCGGAAACTTGGCCAGGTAGGTGGTGGCCAGGTTCTCGTCCATCTGTATGTTGTTGAAGCCGTAGATGCGCAGGATTTCCTCCACCACATCGGCCTCACGCGTCACATCCACTTTGAACGGCGGCACTGACAGCGTCAGGTGCGTTTCAGTTTCGTGCGTCACCTGGATACCCAGGTCCTCCAATATGGTTTTGATGCGCTCTGTGCCGATGTGCTGCCCGATAAGCATGTGCGTGCGCTCGATGCTAAGGCGTATCTCGCGGTTTTCGATTGCCTCCGGGTATACATCCACAATCTCAGAGCTCACCTCACCACCGGCTACTTCCTGCACCAGCAGCGCAGCGCGCTTTAGAGCAAGTATAACCATGTTCGGGTCGGTGCCACGCTCAAAACGGAATGAGGCATCGGTCTTCAGGCCGTGATTCATGCCGGTGCGGCGCACCCAATCCGGTGAGAAATAAGCACTTTCGATGAAGATGCTGTTGGTTTCTTCTGTCACACCGGAGTCCTCACCACCGAACACGCCCCCAATGGCCATCGGCTCCTCCGCGTTGCAGATCATCAGGTCATTCGCACCTAACTTGCGCTCCACGCCGTCCAGTGTTTTGAAAGTAGTACCTTCCTCCACCGTTTTCACCACGATCTTTTTGCCTGTAATCTTATCCGCATCAAAGGCGTGCAGGGGCTGGCCCAGTTCGTGCAGCACGTAGTTGGTCACGTCCACCACGTTGTTGATCGGCGACAGGCCAATGGCGCGCAGGCGCTTCTGCATCCATTCCGGTGAAGGGCCCACTTTCAAACCAGTGATAGTAACACCAGCGTAGCGCGGGCAGGCTTCCGTATTCTGTACTTCCACCGCAATGGAGCGGGAGGTGTTGTTTACTTTAAAATCGCCCACTTTTGGCAGCTGCGCGCTTTCATCGAGCAGGGCCTGCAGGTCGCGGGCCACACCAAAGTGCGAAGCGGCATCGGCTCTGTTAGGTGTCAAACCAATTTCAAATACTTTATCAGAGCCTAAACCAAAGAACTTTGCGGCAGGCGTGCCATTCGGCAGATCCGTATCCAGCACCATAATGCCGGCATGCGAGGCGCCGATTCCGATTTCATCCTCGGCACAGATCATTCCCTCTGATGCCGCACCGCGAATTTTCGACTTCTTTATTTTGAAAGGCTCTCCCTCGCTTGGGTAAAGCGTGCTGTTCACGGTGGCAACCACCACGCGCTGCCCTGCAGCCACGTTTGGCGCACCACACACGATCTGGCTTGGCTCATCCGCACCGATATCTACTGTGGTGATGTTCAGGCGGTCGGCGTCCGGGTGGCGCTCGCAGGTCAGTACCTCGCCCAGCACAATGCCCTCCAGGCCGCCCTGCACCAGATCGAAGGTATGAATGCCCTCCACCTCTAAGCCGGAACCGGTTAGCAGTACGCCTATTTCTTCAGCAGTTTTATCAGTAGGTATAAGTTGTTTCAGCCAGTCGAATGAAATCAGCATGATATTGTGTTTGATAGTTCTCCTGGTTTCCATTCCGAAAACCAATCTTTTCCAAAATTAAGGATAATATCTAAAAGGAGACATAGTCTCCTTCAATTAGGAATTATGAATTCAGAATTAGGAATGGTTCTGCTCCTTTGCCGATCCACTCCTGAGTCTAGCATCTAAAATCTAGCCCTTGCAACCTTACTCCGGCTTCTCGTACGTCTTCTCTCCTGCCGCAATGGCCACTGCTAAGCGATTGTCTTTGGGCGGCACCGGGCACACGTAATCGGGATCATAGGCGCAGAAGGGACTGTAGGCGCGGTTAAAATCGAGCCGAACGGTCTTCGCGCCCTCCTCATACGGCACATCCAAAAAACGCCCGCCGCCATAGGTCTCGAAGCCGTTGGTTTTATCGGTGAACGGCACGAAGAGCTGGTCTTTCTCGCCGCTAAGCTTTTTGTACAGCGTCAGCTTCAGCGGTTCGCCCTTGAGCTCGAAGGCGGCTATCCCGTAGCGCAGGTACGGCTCGTAGCTCCCGTTGGTCAGAGGCATGAGCAGGGTGTCCTGCTGCGGCAGCTCCTCCACTTTGGCCTGCACCCTGTACTCCAGGTCTGGCTCGTAGTACACCAGGTTCTTGAAGGCACGGCGTCCGGCATCGTCAAAAGGACTGTTAGCGCGTGTCCGGAAAGACAGGTCCTTGTCCTCCCGCTCCTTCAGCAGCGGCTTAATGTAGTTATCGTCGTTGAAGAGCGCATCCTTCATGAAATAGAAAAGCACCAGCGCTATGCCGGCAAAGATGATTAGTTTCAGCGGTCTCTGCATAAAACTCAGGTTCTGTTGTTTCTGCAAAGGTCGGAAATTTTGGGACGCAAAGTATAGAATGCCTATTTCTGTTTATGCTGGCTTTAGGACTTTATGCCTGGTTTGCGTAACTAGGCAGGCTATTCCATTTCGCAGCCGATCAGGAAGTAAGAGCGCTGCGGTTTCTGACGCCTCACAAATCAGCCACCATCCATTTAGATACAGATGACGACATTTCCTGTGATTGATTCAACACTCTCTGCCATGCACCTGTCCTTGTGGGTGGCAGAAAGGTATTCACTCGGCGCGGATACCGCCTGCAGGCTATTCAGAACCAACATGAACCACACCTACCTGGTGACTGCAGCAGGCAAGCAGTTTGTTCTGAGGGTTTACAGCTACAACAAACGCACGGCAACTGAAATAGCAGAGGAAATAAGGCTGTTGAACATGCTCAAAGAAAGCAACATAGGTGTTTCGTACCCACTTCCAGCCAAAGACGGCACGTATGTGCAGCACATCAATGCCCCTGAAGGAGAGAGGCATGCCGTGCTTTTCTCATTTGGCGAGGGAGGGAAAGTACGTCACCTTACAGCGGAACTTAGTCATGCCATAGGCGCCATGATGGCAAAAATCCACCAGCGAACAGCTAGTGAAAACATCAACCGAACAACCTATAACACGCATACTCTAGCCGAACTGCCTTACCAACGCATAAAGGCTTTTTTTCCTGAATCGTTAGCGGAAATGGAATTTGTTAAGGCATCAGGCGCACTGCTAAACACAGTTTTTGACAAGGCTACCGCAGCAAGCTTACGATCCGGCATTGTGCACCTGGATATCTGGTATGACAACATGACCATAACCGATGATGGTAAAATTACCTTATTTGACTTTGACAATGCCGGTAACGGCTGGTTTGTGTTGGATATAGGCTACTACTGCATGCAACTGTTTTACGTGGAGCAGGACAAAACTGCCTACGAAAAGAAGCGAAGGAGCTTTCTGGAAGGCTACCAAAGCATCGCTCCTGTTCCAGACGAAGAGTTAAAGCTGATTCCGTATGCAGGGCTAGCCATCTGGATCTACTACCTCGGTATTCAAGCCGAAAGATTCGACAATTTCTCAAACATGTTCTTCACTGAGAACTACCTGAAAATGTACCTGGGCAAAGTAAAGGAATGGCTGAAGTATCATAACATTGAAGTATAAACTGCTAACAGTAGCTGCTTAAAGCAGTACCTCCCAAGGTATGTCCCCCTTCTGCGTTTGCTGTTCTACTACACCGCAACTTTATCATCATCAACAGTTTAGAAAAGGAGACACCCCGCATAAATTTATACTTTAACTGTACATTCTAAACCTTAATGCATAAATTTACCCGGAACGGAAGTTTCGGTAGGTGCTCTTTTTAAAATATATAGTTGCCAGCATGGCGCTGGTACCTGAAGCTTAGTTAAGCTTTTCAGGATGTAAAAGGTACTCGCGTAGAATTGGGCACGAAAAACAACCTGATAACCGTTGTTTAAGTATAAATAAGATTAATTTGCCTTTTTACAATGCTACAGTACTGTAAAAGGCACTCTTGTTCTACCAAAGTAAGAACCCATGAAACAACAAGCTCTGGATAATCTGCTTTACCTGATAGGATTTTTATTAGTAGTTAGTGGTGTGGTTGTTCGTGTGCTGAACCTGTCGGAGCACCACCTGGGCCTTTACCTCATACTTGGCGGCCTTACGCTGGGGCTGGCAATTATTCTGCACCACATGCGGCAGTCCTGCGAGCGGGAACAGGAAGAAAAGCACAAGCAAACACGGCACCTGGAAAAGCACTAAGCCGCTTCCGTTTCAGGGCCAACCTAACGTATGATTCCGGTATCCGCCACTGCCTGGTTTCAGCAGATGCCGGCCGCAAATTGAACTCCTGTGTGGTTACTGCGTATTTTGCAGCCTAACCCATACTTCATATTTCCCATGGACGGCAGAAAAAGAGCCAATATCAAACCGGGCACCCACGTAAACATCGTGCAGAAGCAGGACCAGCGCTCCGGCGAACTCACCGAAGGCTATGTCCAGGACATCCTCACCAACTCCCCCAATCACCCCCACGGCATAAAAGTAAGGTTGGAGACCGGAGAAGTGGGCCGGGTCCAAGAGATATTGCCGGAAGACTGATTTTAAGTTAGAAAGTTTGGAGGTTGGGGAGTTTGAAAGTTATTTTTTCTTGCTGCTGACTTTCTAATGCTGGTAAGTATGGCTGTCAGTTCGGCGGCTTCCTGCTTTAGCTGCACCAATTTGTGAGCCGCAATAATTTGAGACTCTTCCAGCATCTCAAGCCAAAACAGTGATTCATCTGCCTCTTCCAGCACAATACCTATCTTGGCTGCAAATTCCGCAGAAGACCTTGCACGGCAAGCGGCCCGGTAATTGGCAGCCACAGAAGTTGCTGCCCGCAATAGCTGCTTCCCTATTACTTGTGACTCAAGTCTAGCAGGCAACGCCTGCGAAAGCTTCATCACCCGCAACGCAAAAGCCTACGTCCGCATCTTAAACCCTTCCGCAAATTCAAAGTTACCCAACCGCACCTCATTCATAAAAACAACTTTTTAACTTTCTAACTCAAAGGATTCCCTCATCAGCGAAGCTGTAGTAGTCGTTGTCGGTGAAGATGATGTGGTCGAGGATGGGCAGGTCGAGAAACTGGCCGGCTTCCTTAGCTTTTTTGGTGAGGGCAATGTCGGCGGCGCTAGGTTTGGTGTTGCCGCTGGGATGGTTGTGCACCAGTATGACGGAGCTGGCCAGGTGCTCCAGCGCCCGTTTGAATATGATCTTGGGGTCTGCCACGGTGCCTGCCACACCGCCGGAACTGATGCTTTCCTTTTTCATCACTACGTTGGCGCGGTTCAGCAGGATAATCCAGAACTCTTCGTGCGGTAGGTCGAGCAGCTGCGGCTTTATGTAATTGTAAATGTCGGTGGAGCAGGTGATGCGCGTTTTAGCGGTAGCTGCCGTTTCTTTGCGCCGGCGGCCCAACTCCAACGCGCTCACAATCGAGATGGCCTTCGCCTCCCCTATGCCCGGGTGCTTTGTCAGGTCCTTTACCGACAGCCTGGCCAGTTCGTTCAGATCATTGCCCACTGCCGACAGAATAATTTTGCCCACATCCACCGCCGTTAATTTCGTGGTGCCCGAACCAATAAGAATGGCAATGAGTTCTGCATCGGAAAGCGCGGCTTTTCCTTTCAGCAGCAGCTTCTCGCGTGGCCTGTCCTCCTCGGCCCAGGTCTTGATGTTTAGCGGCTGCGCGTATGGCAGTGTGGCAGTGGCTTCGTTGTCTTTCACTTGCGGTACAGATTTTGATTATAAGGAGATGCAAGTGAAATCAGATTCAGACAGAATAAGTTCAGCCTGAACAATGAATTGCTTATATAATATATTTTTTAAGCACAATTTATACTAAAACGACTAGCCGTAGCCTCTAAATTTCAAAAGCTGGCGGTTTTATACTTATATGCAAAAATTAATCTCCACCGGAATCATATTCCTGATACTCTTCCTCCTGGACCTGTACGTTTTCCAGGCCATCAGGCTGGTTACACAAAATATACCTCCGGTTGTCCGAAACATCATTTACTTCCTGTACTGGTCTGTTTTTGTGGTGACTGCCGTTACGTTCGCCCTGGCTTCAGCCACGCGCGGCACGCCGCCAACAAATTTCCAGACGTACCTGGCCAGCACGTTGTTTATCTTTTTTGCCTCCAAGATGGTGGTGGTGCTCTTCCTTTTTGTGGATGATATTGTACGCATCGGCAAAGTCGTGATGAATGCTACATCCAGCGAGGTAGCGTTTGATGCATCACGCAGCAAGTTTCTGAGCCAGTTGGGCCTGTTGGTTGCGGCCGTGCCTTTTACAGCGTTTATCTACGGTATGGCAAAGGGCGCCTACGATTACCAAGTAAAGCGCGTTACGCTGCGCTTCCCGAACCTGCCCGCCTCTTTCGATGGTTTTAAGATGCTGCAGATCTCTGACCTGCACACCGGTAGCTTTATGTCGGAGGAGCCTTTGAGAGAAGCCGTGCAACTCATAAACAAGCAGGAGGCCGACCTGGTGTTCTTTACCGGCGATTTGGTGAACAACCTGGCCTCCGAGGTGCAGCCGCACATTCCGGCTCTAAGCGAGATACGTGCTAAAACAGCCGTTTACTCGGTATTGGGCAACCACGATTACGCGGATTATGTGCGCGACTGGCCGAACCCGGCAGCCAAGGCAGAGAACATGCGCGCCATGCTAGACAGCCACCGCCGCATGGGCTGGCAGCTGCTCCTGAACGAGAACCGGATTATTGAGCGAAACGGCGAGCAGATAGCGGTGCTGGGCGTGGAGAACTGGGGCAACCGCGCGGGCTTTCCGAAGTATGGCCGCCTCGGGCAGGCCTACCAGGGAACCGAGAACGTGCCGTTCAAGGTGCTGCTCTCGCACGACCCTTCGCACTGGGATGGCGAGATCAACAAAGATTTCCAGGACATCGACCTGACATTATCGGGGCACACCCACGGTATGCAGTTTGGCGTGAACATACCCGGCTGGAAGTGGAGCCCGGTGCAGTACGTGTACAAGCAGTGGGCAGGGCTTTACAAAAAAGGCCGCCAGCACCTGTACGTAAACACGGGCCTCGGCTTTTTGGGTTATCCGGGGCGCGTGGGCTTTCTGCCGGAGATCACGGTGTTCGAGCTGAAGCGCGCGTAACCGTTGCACGTATAAAATATAGGGCACCAGCCAGTACGGCTGGTGCTTTTTTCTTGCCTCAGTTCCGCAATTTGGCTACCTTGCCGCGCCATTCCCGCAACCTGACAAACATTGGGGGTATGGCAGCGTATTACTTAGGAGGCAACACCAACGCGCTGCGTTGTAAGCACCTCATTAACATTGTTTTATAACTATCGCATATAACATGAGAAAAGTAATTCTTCCGGCTTTTGCCATTGCTACACTTTTTCTTACCACCTCTTGCTACGAAGAGATATCTGGCTTTGGCACAACCACCGAGACCCAGGACTCAAATGACGATGAGGAGGTAAACCCGCTGCACATCCGTGGTTACGGTGACAGAGAACCAGGTACCGGCGGCCCGAGAGCCCCACAGCCTAACCAGTACTATGCGTTCAGCACCACCGGGCTGGAGTCTGCCACACGCCGCGAACTGGAAAACAGCGTGGCCATCGAAATGGTGAAAGTATACTATGACCCGGATATGCAGCTAAGCGACCTAGATAAAAGGTATAACAAGCCTGGCGCTACGCCAGCCCCTACCCCGGATGCAGCGGAGGCCGTGAGAGCATCAGAGCAGGCAGACGGTGCGGCACCAGCAGATGGCACGGGCAACGGCAACAACGGTAATGGCAACAATGGCAATTCTGGCAACAACGGCAACGGTGATTCTGGCAACAGCACCACCGGCACGACCCAGACCAAGACCAAAGCAGGCAGCACCACAGGAGGCACTACTACGCAGCAGTAGTTTGATCTCCTTAAACTAGAGCGCTTGCAGCCTTGGTGGCTGCAGGCGCTTTATCTTTTGTAAGGGTACCGCTGTGCCTGCTTCCTTGTTTTACATAGCCGCAAGTATATATTTGTAACCGCTGGCATACTTTTTGGCCAGGTTGGGCGTATTAAGGAAGGTGATGGGCAACAGTGGCTTTGGTCTGAAGTTATACTTACGCTCGCTTTCGAAACAAGCACTATTTTAGATCTTAATTCTAAGAAATCCCAAACCAGCAGCATCTGTACGTTTTTCATGCACCGAACCCTACTCCTATACCTTCTCCCCCTGTTGCTGCTATGCTGCAGCCTGCCTGCATTGGGCCAGCGGAGCATACGGATTAGCGGAACGGTACTGGAGCAGGACCGCACCACGCCCATACCCGGTGCCACCATTATGAAGGTGAACACCAACATGGGCGTTGTGTCTGATGCCGAGGGAAAGTTCTTGATTGATGTGGCGCAGGAAGATACGCTGATGATCCGGGCACTGGGTTTTAAGCCTTTGCTATACCTGCCAAAGGCCCTGCCTGTGTCGGAACTGCGAGTGACCATTGTGCTGCGGGAAGACAGCGTGATGCTGGGCGAGGTAGAGGTAACCAGCCGTCCCTCGCAGGAAATGATAGACCGTGCCCTGCGCAACATGAAACGCGAAACCGCCAGCCAGACCGAGAACCCCAATTACCTCCCGGGGTTTGAGCCACCACCACCGAAGGCGCCGCCTGCCCCCACCATCCTGAACCCCATTAACCTGATGTACGACATGTTCTCGAGCGAGGGCAAGCAAAAGCGCCAGTTACAGGAAGTCAAGGCACAGGAGGAGGCACTGCAGGAAGCGGAGCGCCGGCGGAAGGAACGGGAGGAATACAATAAGTACTTCAAGGACAATACCGGATATCAATAAGCAAAATGCCCCTGGCTCTACAGCCCGGGGCATTTTGCTTATGCAACCATACCGTCGGGAAAAGACTCTTCTGATAGTATAAGGTTTTACCCTGCTAACGCAGCGTTTGCCATGCTACCCTCAACCGAAAACAAACCCGATGCCGCCACCCGCCAGTATTTATACTTCCCTGACCCTCCTGCTTCTGCTGTATGTATTTCCGGCGCGTGCGCAACGGGTACAGGTGCACGGCGTGGTACTCGGCTCTGACGGAAAGACACCTCTCCTGGGAGCGGGAATCACAAACATCAATGCAAACACTGTCACCATTACGGATGCGGCAGGCCGTTTCAGCGTTCCGGCACAGCCGCTGGATTCGCTGCTGGTACGTGCAGTAGGCTTTAAACCGGTGCTATACCTGGTAGATGAACAGGCCGTGTCTGGTAAACCCCTCATACTTATACTTCAGGAAGACAGTGTGCTGCTGCAGGAGGTGCAGGTGCGGAGCATGCCCTCGGAGGAAGAGATGCGGCGGATTTTACACAGCAAGGCACCAGAAAAGCGGGCGCTGGTGCAGCGGCCGGGCTATAACCCCGCGCTGGAGCCGCCTCCCCCACCTGAAGAGTCCCTCCCGAACATGGTGCTGAACCCAGCCTCCTATTTCTCCAGGGAAGGAATGCAGCGCAGGCAGTTGAAGAAGCACCTGGAGGCAGGGGCAGAAAAGCAAAGACAGGCCGAGGCGGAACGCATAAAGGCAGAGGAGGCGCGCTACAACAGCTTCTTTAAAGACAGCACCAGCAACCAGTAAGGCAGCCAAACAACGGTTGCCTGCGTAGGTTACATACATACTTAACACCTATGCTATGAAAATCGGATACCCCTGCATCAACCAAACCCTCGACTGCTCCTCCTCCCGCACCTTCCGGTTAGCCTCCTACTCTGAGGAGCGCCTGATCGAGACGGTGGAGCAGAACCTTGCCTGCCTGCGCCGCATCCTGGAGTACAACGTACAGCACGGGCTCTACTTCTTCCGCCTCTCCTCCGGCCTGGTTCCCTTTGCCTCGCATGAGGTGAACAAGTATAACTGGCAGGAACATTTCAAACTGACGTTCCGGAGGCTTGGAGCTTACATCAAGAACAACAACATGCGCATCTCCATGCACCCTGACCAGTTTGTGGTCCTCAACTCGCCCAACGAGACAACGGTGCGCAACAGCATTGCTGAGCTGGTGTACCAGGGAAGCGTATTGGATTTGATGGAGCTGGATGCCACGGCTAAGCTGCAGATTCACGGGGGCGGGGCCTACGGCGACAAACCTTCGGCCATGCAGCGCTTTGCCGAAGTATACCATACCATGCTACCCGATGCAGTAAAGGCGCGCCTCTGCGTGGAGAATGACGACCGCACGTACACCCTGCAGGACTGCCTGGAGCTAAATGAACTAACAGGGGTGCCCGTTATTTTTGATAACTTCCACCACGAGTGCGTGAACAACGGTGAGCCGATGCGCGAGGCAGTGGAGATGGCTGCCGCTACCTGGCAACCGGAGCGGGACGGCATTCTGATGATGGACTACAGCTCTCAGGCGCAAGGCGAGCGCAGGGGCAAGCACACGCAAAGTATAGAGGAGCAGCTGTTTCACGACTTCCTGGCCGAGACTGAAGGCCTGAACATGGACATCATGCTGGAGATAAAGGACAAGGAAGAAAGCGCCATAAAAGCGCTGGAGGTGGCCAGGGAGATGGGCCGGCTAGAAGTATGACGCCAGCCAGGAATACACCCACTCGGCCAGTTCCCACAGCGCCCAGAGCAGCAAACCCAACAAAACCACCAAACCGATGATAGCGCCGATAATGATGTTCTTGCCGCTGCCCCGGTATTTGCCCTCTTCGTAATAGGCGCGCAGCAGCCGCACGTTGCGTTGGTTTGCCTTAAAGGCGAAGTCGAAGATGTTGCCCACCAGCGGAATGCTCCCGATCAGGGCATCAAGGCCAATATTTACCAGCATAAGCGCTACCAGCTTGCCACTGGCACCATGGCGGGCCATCGTCAGCACCAGCACCGCCGACATGCCGAAAGAGGCCAGATCGCCGGCTACCGGAACGAAGCCCAGCAGCGGGTCCAGGCCAAAGCGGAAGTTGGTGCCCGGAAGCTTGAACTGGTTGTCCATCAGGTGCACCATGTAGTCCACCCATTTCAGGTTTTCCGAGCGAGGGGTGCGCGTGTAGCGTGTGTTATCTGTTGCCATAGCCGCTTATACGCTGACAGCAGGCAAAAGTATATTTAGCGTACGCTTTGGCTGCGCAGCAACGAGCGGCGGTGCGACTGGGCTTGTCTTTTCTTTTTGGCTGCCACCTTTACATAGCGCACATTCGGCCTGTCATTTTTGCTGAATATCTTCCCGATCACATTGTTGGAAAGTATCGACAGGCTCTTTGCCGGTCCTTTTGCAACAGCCGCCTTTGCTGAAGCCTCAGCTGAAAAAGAAATCACACAGGCTAATAAGGCGATCAAAATTCCTCTCATCATGATACTAGCAATTTTATATATTAATATTCATATCAAAGGTAAAATCTATATATTGTAATTACAATGTTTAGTTAAAATATTTATTGAATAAAATCAAAAATGGCTGCAGCATACTTCTAAAGGTATACTGCAGCCATTTTAAATGCTTTTTACAGCTAAGCTTAGCCTTTGCCTGTCTTCTTCTTTGGAGCCGCCTTTTTGGGGGCTGCCTTCGCGGCTTTGCCTTTCTGCTTGGTATGACCCGGGTTAGTGGTTAGCGGGTGATGCGGGTTGTTTGGATTTTTATACCACCCTTTGTGCAGTCCGTTGTCGCTGCTCTTTTTTGCATCCTTAACTATTATCACCTTGCCCACACTTGTCGGTTTTTTCCTGGAAACAGTGCAGGAAGACACCAGCGTGAGTGCCATCACTACCAGCACCAGGTTCTTGAGTTTACGCATCATAAAGAAGGTTTAGAATTTAGGCTGCAAAGAAACACATTCGGCACGAAGGAAGCACCAGCCGGTGAAAAAAAATGGAGCGTCACCCAGGAATTTGCACTGCCATAACACAGCATGGGTCGGTACACGTGCAGCTGCAGCATACTGAACCCTGTGTGTTTCGCGTTATTTAGAACAGCGGATAGCAGCACGCGGCGCAGCTTCGTATAAGGCTATACCGGCACATGGCTGCTTTTTACCCTTTTGCACCTTCCCCATGAACCTTAACCAGTTTAACCGACAGCCTTTGGAGCAGCGCACGGACCTCATCCTGCGGCATGGAACTTACCTGGCCGTGCGGTACAGGTCGCAGTACGTAATCCGCCTCTACCATTTCAACTCCTTTTTTGCCGAGGTTTGGTTTGAGCCCAGGAGAGACCGGTTTGTGCTTGCCCGCAGCCTCTGCAACCACACAGGCCTGCACCCCTACCTTGACCAGGTAAACATTTCTGACATTCTGCAACAGTAAGAGCACCTGCTGGTAAGTTGCCCAGGCCTTACCAAATGCTAACCCGAAATAGTGTTTTGTTGGCTTGGATATACTTACCGCTTAAGTCTAGGTTTACCCAATGGGTGCCATTCCTCCGGAGTACACCAAAGCAAAAGGCTTCATCCAGATTAACTGAACAAAGCCTCTCTTATTACGAATGTCATTTATGATCAGGCCGCCTCGCCTTTATACTTTGATTTAATGAGGTCGAGCATCTTGGTGAAGTGCGCCTGGTCCGGGTCGTGCAGAAACTGGCGCCAGAGCCCCTCCACCATCAGCATGATTACTTCAGACTCCAATTCAGGTTCTTTATAGCCCAATTTCTTAAAGGCCTCCACCAGCTTCTGCATCACCGAGTGCGAAAAGCGGATGTGGTGCTTCTGCGATATCTCCTCGTCTACCAACCTGAATTGCATGCGCCAGAAGTTCCGCTCGTCCTCCACCAGCTTCTGCGGCATGTCGAGAATGTTGCAGATCAGTTTGGCAGGATCGTCCTCCACCACCAACCCTTTGCTCTTGTCGGTAATGCGCCTGTAACCTGCCTTCACCACAGCCTCCAAAAGATTCTCCTTGTTTTGATAATGCTTAAAGATAAGCCCTTCTGACACACCGGCCTCTCTGGCGATAAGGCTGGTAGGGGTGGCATCGTATCCTTTATCGGCAAACAGGCTTAGGGCTGTGTCCAGTATAACCTCTTTTTTTGTCTTGACCATACTACTAATTACACTAAAGTGACTACCATTTGTCGGGAACATGCTTGCGTTGCAGGAAACGGCCGGCAGCCACTGTTTCGAAGGCAAGCCACAAATATACGCCTTAGTTAAACAATTTGAAAAAACGCAGTATTAAATTAATGTTTCTACATGTTATGTGCCTTTCGGCAGAACAAATGGCAACAGCACCTACTATAACGAAAATAAAAAAGAACATTAAATGAGGCCTTTACCTAAGGCATAATTAACCTTATACGCCGCTGTAGGCACTAAAGCCGCCATCCACCAATAGGGTTTCGCCGGTTACAAACCGGGAGGCGTCGCTAAGCAGGTAAATCAGTGTGCCTGTAAGCTCTTCGGGATTACCCAGGCGCTGAAAGGGCGTGTTCTGGACAAACTTCTGCGCCCTATCCGTATAACTTCCTTCTTCGTTCAGGAGCAGGCTTCTGTTTTGCTCAGTCAGGAATACACCCGGTGCCAGCGAATTGACCCGAATGCCATCGCCATACCGTTGGCCCAACTCCACCGCCATCCACTTTGTATAGGCATCTATGGCTGTTTTGGCCAGCGTGTAGCCCAGCACGCGGGTAAGCGGGCGCTGGGCCGCAATGGAGGAGACATTCACGATGGAGCCTTTGCCTTTTTCGGCCATCACCCTGCCAAACACCTGCGTGGGAATAACCGTGCCGAACAGGTTCAGGTCCACGGCTCGGCGGCTGTCCTCTATTTTGGCATCGAAGATGTTGTGATCCGGCCCGATGGTGGCACCCGGAATGTTGCCTCCAGCCGCATTCACTAGCCCGTCGATAGTACCCCACTGCTGCAGTATTTCCGCTTTTGCGGCATGCATGGCCGCCTCGTCCAGCACATCGCCAAGTATGGCCATCGCCTCGCCGCCCGCTGCCTGAATGGCTGCAACGCGTTTTTCTGCCCGCTCCTTGTTACGGCCCAAGACAGCCACCCTGGCACCGGCGCCTGCGGCTGCAAGCGAGAAGGCTTCCCCCAGTACGCCGGTGGCTCCCGTGATCACAACTACTTTTCCTTCTAATGAGAATTGTTTTAACATGCTATTTGTTGCTTTATGTAGAGTGCCTTTGTTCCCGTTGGCGCTTGTTGTACCGTTACAAAGAGGATTTATTCTTGTTAAGCTGGCAGCTATCAGGTGCGCAAAAGTGAGCGGTCACCCAATAATTTTAGCCTTATAATTTCTATTTCTCTAATTTATTTATATTATTTGCATAAGCGCAATCGATTGCGCAATTAATAAAAGAAAAGCATGTCACACAAGATACTAAAAGTGCACCCGAACGATAATGTTTTGGTTGCGCTGACAGATTTACCCGCCGGAGAACCCATTACGTACGACAGCATTTCCCTTTCGCTAGTAGAGGCTGTGCCAGCCAAGCACAAGTTCACGCAGCAGGACATGGCGCCCGGAGAGGAGATCATCATGTATGGCACCCTGGTTGGCAAGGCGGTATTGCCTATCCCGGCCGGCACCAGAATCTCAACAGAAAACGTAAAGCACCAGGCTAATACCTTCAGCGGCAAAAACAAGTCATTTGAGTGGCAGGCGCCTGATGTATCCCGGTGGGAAGGCAAAACCTTTATGGGCTTTCACCGCGAAGACGGACAGGTAGGCACATCCAACACGTGGCTCGTGATCCCGTTGGTGTTCTGCGAGAACCGCAACGTTAACATTATCAAGCAGGCTTTTCTGGAGGAACTTGGCTTTGGACGCCAGGACCTGTACAAATCTTATGTGCAGCAGATGGTGGAGCTGTACCAGGCCGGAAACGTGGACGCCATTGCACAACTGCCGCTACAGGGCCAAATGAGCAACGGGCACCGACGCATATTTGAAAACATCGACGGCATCAAATTTCTGACCCACGAGGGCGGTTGCGGCGGTATCCGCCAGGATTCTGACGCACTTTGTGCCCTGCTGGCTGGTTACATCCACAACCCGAATGTGGCCGGCGCGACAGTGCTTAGCCTGGGTTGCCAGAACGCGCAGGTAGGCATCCTGGAGGAAAAACTTCGTGCCCTGAACCCGAACTTCTCCAAGCCGCTGATCGTGCTGGAGCAGCAGCAGGAAGGTACCGAGCAGGAACTGTTAACCCAAGCTATCAGAAGAACTTTCCTTGGCCTGATTGAGGCTGATAAAATAACACGCCAGCCGGCGCCGCTTAGCAAACTGGTGATTGGCCTGGAGTGCGGCGGATCTGACGGTTTCTCCGGCATTTCGGCAAACCCAGCCGTAGGCCAGGTATCCGATTTGATCGTGGCACTGGGCGGAAAGTCTATGTTATCAGAATTCCCTGAGTTGTGCGGTGTGGAGCAGGAAATCATCAACCGCTGTGTGGATGACAAAACAGCCGATCGCTTTGTGCACCTGATGCGCGCTTACGCGCATGCGGCAGAGGCCGTAGGTTCTGGTTTCGATATGAACCCAAGCCCGGGCAACATCAAGGACGGTTTGATCACAGACGCTATTAAATCGGCGGGTGCTGCCAAGAAAGGCGGTACTTCTCCGGTGGTGGATGTGCTGGACTACACTGAATATGCGACGAAGCCAGGCCTGAACCTGCTTTGCACGCCTGGCAACGATGTGGAAAGTACCACAGCGATGGCCGGCTCCGGTGCCAACGTTATACTCTTCACAACTGGTTTGGGCACGCCAACAGGCAACCCGGTAACGCCGGTTGTCAAAGTATCCTCCAACTCCAAACTGGCGGAGCGCATGCCAGACATCATCGACGTTGACACAGGCCCCGTGATTGCAGGCGAGAAAACCATTGAGGAGATGGGCGCGGAGATGCTAGACTATATTATAGAGGTTGCCAGCGGTAACATCAAAACAAAAGCACAGCAACTTGACCAGGATGACTTCATTCCCTGGAAACGCGGTATTTCACTTTAAATATTTGATTAGGTTGATTTGCAAAAAGGCCCTCTTATTTTATGAGGGCCTTTTTATTTTTATGTCTGTTCTGACTCCCAATAAGAATTGCCTCCCTACTTTGGTTAGGAGCAGATTTAATACCTGCTACTCCACCGTCTTGCTAAACTTCACAACTCTGATGGCACCGTTAAACCAGGATCGCTTATCCATGCGGGTGCCAATAGAGGTTTTAGCAGTGGAACTGATGGGAAGGTATTCAATCTCGCCTGACAGCTCCTCTTCACCATTTACATAGCCTTTCAGTTGGCCGTCTTTGTAGGCCAGTCTTATACTTGCCCACTTATTTACCGGGTGTGTTCTGGTGGAGTCAATCAGCGTGAGGGAGGCGTTTTCGGTACGCATGAACAGGTCCGGATACCATTGCCCTTTATCATTCAGCCGCAGCTCGATCAGGATGCGGCGTTTATCGTTGTTTGGGTCCTGGATGTGCAGGAAGCGCTGCTCAACATTTTCCGGATAAGCGGCAGCAGGCTTGAACTCTACCTCTATCGTGAAGGCATCTGCGCCGGCAATCGGGTTTACGCCTAATAATAGGCCATCCTCCTTGCCATCAAATTGTATCGCCTTCTTTCCTTCTGCCTTTACCACTTTTGGCTGCCCCCATACTTGTGGCGTGTACCCGCTTATAGTCTCAAGTGAGTTGAGTTGCCACACTTCCTGACGGCTTTGCCTGCTGGCCACGCATCCTACCAGCAGCATATTTAGCACCAGGCAGCAACCCATTAATTTAGCTGATTTTCCCTTCATCATACTTCCTTTTACTTCCGCTGCAGCGGTTTCCACTCCGGGAAGATGTTCTCCAGGGTATACTGCTTCGCCTCCTTTGCCGTCAGTTGCCTTGACCAGTTCACCCTGCTCTTTGCATTGGCTCCGGCTCCTTTTGAGTTATACTCCGCGTACAGCACCGTCTTTTCATTTTCCGGATTTCGCCAGTTGTCCCAGCCTTCCGGGCGAATGTGGTTGCCCATTTCGGAGTTGAGGAACACGGTTTTGGAGTAGGGCCGCCATGGCCGGCCCAGGTATACTTTGGTTGCGGCGGCATCGGCAATCAGCTTGCAATCGATAAACACAAAGCCATACTTCTGATCAGGCGAAGTTGCCGCCGCCGTGATGTAAGAATCTTTCAGGCTTTTGATCGTGCAGTTCAGGAACACAACCGTTGCCTCCCCAAAAATAAAGTCCGTCGTGCCTTCGATGTAGCAGTCCTGATACAACTGCCTGCTGCCCTCTGTAGCGGCATACAGCGTATCCTGGTTCCCGATCAACCGGCAGTTGCGAATGATGGCCCTGTCACCTTCCACGTGCAGCGCCACCGCCTGCCCCACCGGACCCGCAGCGTTTTCGATGGTTAAATTCTCGGCCACAAAATCATTGCCCTGCACCAGTACCGTGTACGAAGTATAGGTGCTATACTTCTCGTTGCCGGTGAAGTCCTTTCCCGGAAACGGTTTGCCCGAAAAATCGCTGTTGGTGATGATGGTGCTGTCCTTGCTTTCGCCCACCAGCGAGATCTTCGTTTTCCAGGATGGGATAACCAGTTTCTCCCGGTACACGCCATTCTTGATGTGTATTGTCACCTGCTGCTGCGACAAGTCACGCACGGCATTTACGGCCTCCTGTATGGTATTAAAATCGCCGCTGCCGTCCTGCGCCACCGTAAACGAGCTAGGGTAAACTTTGGGCTGCGCCGCTAGCTGTAATGTGGCTACCAGAAGTATAAACAGGCACAAGTATCCTTTCATAGTATAACTGGGTATTCTTTATAACTGGGTATTCTTTCTCTGGATGATTTATTTAACCGCAGGGGCAGGGATTCACCTCTACCCTGCCGGCGAAATACTGTCTGGAAGTATAATCGGCTTGCCGTTGATGGTAACGTTTTCGAACTCGATGTTCTTCACGTTTGAGAACTTGTAAGGCTCCTTCACATTGTTGATCTGCACATTGATCAGGCGCAGATTCTGTACCGGCGACTCGGCATAGCCTTCTAACAGAACACCTACATCACCCCCATTCTGCACCGTCATGTTCCGCACTTCCACATTGCGTACAGTCGGTATATAAGGACCTTCATCCTCGTAAAACATGTTCACCCGTATGACCTGCTCTGCCACCTGGCCCACCTCAATGTTGCGCAGGTACACATTCTCAACCACGCCGCCGCGCATAGAACTCGTTTTGATTCGTAAGGCTCTATCCAACAAAGGACTGTTCATGGTGCAGTTCTCCGCAAACACATTCCGTACACCACCCGAAATTTCGCTTCCGATCACCACACCGCCATGTCCGTTTGCCATGGTACAGCCTTGTATGATGATGTTTTCGCTTGGCACATTTATTCTGCGTCCGTCGGCGTTTCTGCCGGATTTGATGGCAATGCAGTCGTCGCCGGTGTTAAAAAAGCAGTCTTTGATGAGCACGTTTTTACAGGATTCCGGGTCGCAGCCGTCTGAGTTCGGCCCCTGGCTCTCCACCGTCACGCCCTGTATCGTCACATTGTTGCACAGCACCGGGTTCAGAATCCACATGGGCGAGTTTACGATCGTCACGCCCTCGATGAGCACATTCTCACAGCGGTACGGCTGCACGAACTGCGGACGCAGGTAATAGCCCTCCCCAAACTTGCGCTCGCTTACCGGCACATTGTTTTCTGCCATCTCAAACAAAGCAGCTCTTTTATCAGAATCGTTCTGGTTAGGCGTGCCCACTTGCCAGCCATGTCGCTTGTTTCCTTTCCATGGCCACCAGTTGGTTTCATTGGCCTGTCCGTCCAGTACACCCTCGCCCGTAACGGCAATATTCTTCTCTTCGAACGCATAGATGAGCGGAGAATAATTCATCAACTCCACCCCTTCCCAACGCGTGTAAACCAAAGGCAAATAATCTTTCGGATTAGTAGAGAACAAGACTCTGGCATCCTTCTCCACATGCAGGTTTACGTTGCTTTCCAGGTAGATGGGGCCGGTCAGGTACTTGCCGGCTGGCACCACCACGCGCCCACCGCCAGCACTGCTGCAGGCCTGGATGGCTTTTCGAATCGCCTCTGAGTTATCTGTTTTGCCGTCTCCTACCGCGCCATAGGTGGTCACATCAAAATCCTTGTCAGGAAAAGTAGGCGGTACGATTTGGGCAAGTATACCCTCCACCTGCTGCCACGGATCTGAAGTAGTGTTTTCGTTTGTACCTGCAGCCGCTTCCGGTTGCGTGGCAACAGTGCTTTTTTTAGTACAGCCAGCCATGGTTAGTAGCAGGGCAAGGATGCAGAGTGTTCGCACATACCTATAGATCTTCATAGTTTGTAATTATTAATGCACGCTGGACTTTTGATTTTCTTCTTCTTTCGCTTTGAGCATGGGCGTACCTCTTTTGCACAGCTGCACCGCCAGCCCCCAAGGGTCGCGCAGCATCACCAGGTGCGAACCATCCTCCAATTTCTGGTCTGACTCCAGGCTGGCTCCTGCTTGCAGCAACCGGTACCGGTCGTTGTCTGGGTTTTCTGAAACGAAAGCCAGATGCACGAGCAAGGGGTTCATGGTGCGGTAAGGTGGTACTTCGTTAGCAGGGTTCCGGTAAACCTCTATCATGATCCGGCCGCTGTCATCAGCCAGGAAAGTCATGAAGGGAGCTTCTTTTTGCTGTTTTACTACCTTTAGCCCAAGGTGCGCTACATACCATTCTGTCATCGCCTGCGGGTCTTCCACATTCAGCGCAAAGTGTTCTAGTTTCATTCTATATTTCTTTTGAACCGATGGCTATTTGTTTCTCTTATTTAGTACTACTTCAGCTTTTTGTATTGTCAGCCAAGCCGCTTTGAAGTTTTATCACCAAAGTCTTATTTCTTTATACCTGTGCCTTGTGTCCAAAACCTACTTTAGCCACTTCTCCAGCCAGGCAATGGCGTCTTCCTGCATTTGGATCGTCATGGAGTGTGGCACATCGTAATACCGGGAAGAGAATTTTTCCGGCGCTTTCATTTTGGTATAGATACGCGATAGTCTCTGTTCTGCCGCCTGCATTCCCTCCATGCTGAAGAGCTTGTCCTGCTTGCAATTCAGCACCAGCAAAGGGCGCGGCGCATTCAGGGAGGCCACATCCGGCAAATCCAGAAACTCGTACTGCCGCGGCACATACATCATCCAAGTGTGGTGGGCGTGCTGCTGCAGCATTTCGTTGTACGTGGTCGAGAAAGCAGCCACCACGCCTGTTTTAATTCTTGGGTCCAGTCCGAAAAGGTACGTACTGCGCAGGCCTCCCAATGACAGCCCGATGCTGCCAATCCGCTCCGGGTCCACCTCTGGCCGCGACAGCAGAAAGTCTACCGCCACTCTGTCGTTTTGCGCAATGATGCCCAGCCAGGTAGTGCCGGAGGTAAGTATGGTTTTATTCATGGCTACCTCGTTCGGCCCGGCCACCTGCTTGTTGTAGATCTTGATGCGCTCACTTTCATTGGCACCCTCTATTTTCTCGAAATAGCCTTTGTTATCCACTAACGTTGCGGGATCTAACTTTTGGGAGCCAAAGTAAATGGCATCCGGACAGAGCACCACAAAGCCCCGCTTGGCCAGCTCATCCGCATAGTGCCTGCCCTCGTACAGGTTCTCAATGTACTCCTTCAAAATTGCTGGCTGATCATCCGTCAGGGTGTGTTTTTCCTTCCCAAAGAAGTAGAAACCGCCGTGGTCGTGCAGGGCAATGACGGCTGGGGCAGGCTTGGTGAAGTTATCTGGCACAAGTAGAAACGCCTCCGTTTGCTGCAGTGCATTTAGGTTGTAGCGCACCAGGTACTGCGTGTAGCCCTCCCGTTTGGTCGTGCTAAGTACTTCTGTGTTGAGAGGGGCTGGCGCCGGATCAAAAGCCAGTAACTCGTGCAGCTTCGCCTTTGCGTTTTTCCGCCACTTCTCCGTGTTCTTCCAATCTTTTGCCAGGTATGATAAGCTCGCGTTGCTCTTGCTCGAATAGGCATCCAGCAGCGGGTAAAAGTTGCCCACATCAGATTTTACCTGCTGGGCAAAGGCGCCAGCACAAGTTACGGCGAGTACCAGGCTAAAGCTGATACATCTGCAAAGCGTAGTATAGAAGGAACGTTTAGACATGTTTAAAATTACTGATATCTGTTTTGCCGCTGGCTATACTTCATGCAAGCAAGGCAACGGTAGCATTAATTTTACTGTGCTGACTCCTGTTGCACCAGGCTGTTCAGGTACACTTCCAGGTTCGTGTATTGCTTCGCAAGGGCAAAGGCAGCCGCGTCGGCAGCATTGTTTGGATTAAGCTTGTGCTCTTGCTCCCAACTATCTGGCATGCCATCCCTATCTGCATCTGCCGGAGCCGGTAACGATTTTAGCTCGGGCCAGCCGCCCACCTCTTCCTGCGAGTCGATGATGCCGGGCTTGCCGCTTTTTGCGCCTGTAAACGTGGCGGTGCCTGTTCTCACTTCCGCTATCACACGGGTATCAACGGCATCTCTTCTCAGAGAAGCACCGGCTGAAGCCAACACCTGCTGGTACGCCTCCTGCGCCGAAGTTGTGGTGACAGGTGCAAAGTTAAAAGGGCTACTGCTACGTGTTATGGCTGGGTCATCACACTGCACGCCGCCCGCCCAGTTGTCCTGACTTACTTTCTCATCACCTACCACATAATTGCCCTGCACATAAAACTTCCCGTAGGGTTTTGATGGATTCACAATGCGGCTCTTCACGGCTGCGGGTGTGGCCGGACCGGACTTGTAGTAGTTGTTCACCATGTTATGCTCGCCCTCTTCACCACCGTAGGCGCTGTTCATACCCCAGTTGTAGATCACGTTGTTTCGGTAATCCAGCTGGCGGCTGGGTACATCGGTTTCATACTTGGAACCAGAAAAACGGGGGTTACGGCTGTTGTGGTGGGCAAACAAGTTGTGGTGAAACGAAGCACGTTTGCCTCCCCAGATACCGCCGTAGCCATGGTTCCCTTTCGCGTGGAGCGAGGAGTTGAGGCTTTCGGAGATGATGGACCACTGTAAGGTAAAGTCTTCGTTAGTGTAAAAAGATACGCATTCATCCACCGACCAACTGACAGAGCAATGGTCTACGATGATGTTTTTGTGCTGCCGCCCTCCTAAAGCGTCTGCCTCCTGATTGTGCTCATTGCCCATCCGAAAACGCATGTACCGGATGATTACATTATCAGCAGCCACAGTCACCGGATAGCCTTTGATGCAGATACCATCGCCGGGAGCAGACTGGCCTGCAATGGTCACATCTCCCATATCTATACTTAGCTTTGATTGCAGCTCAATAGTACCGGAGACGGCAAAGACAATTGTGCGTGGCCCCTGCTGCTGAACCGCTTCACGCAGGCTCCCGGGACCGCTGTCGTTCAGGTTACTTACTATAAATACGTTACCGCCCCGGCCTCCAGTGGTGTGCCTACCCGCACCTTCCGCTCCCGGAAAAGCAATGGCTTGTTGCGTAGTTTCTGCAGGCAAGGCAGCTCGGTTTGTTGCTTTTGGTGTGCAATTAGTCAGGCTGCCAAGCAGGAGGGCTATGTAAAGTATGCTTTGTGCTTTCATTGTCTTCTGATGAATGACTACTGTCTTTATCTTTTGCTACACATCTTTGCTGCTGTTCATTCCCTGAATGCTTATCTGGCGCAAGCGTCCGCTTGTGCCTTAAACTGCTTCTGCTATACTTCCATAGCTTCTGCTTGCCGCAACTCCAACCAAGTTATCCTTTCTCGTTACCGTTCATCCTCCAGTTCCCAAATACCTATCGTTTCACCTCATACCTTGGAGCGCTCACGGCCGCGAGGCCTCGTCCTCGGGCATCGCGCTGTGCAATTGAAGCTGCTCCTCGCTCCGCTGCGGGCTGCCCTTGACGGGCACCGCATCAATTACAAGGCGCTCAACCCAAGGACTGGAATCGGTTCAGGTAGCCGCTGTTTTTGCAACTTGGTCTGAACTCCCTCTCCTGCTTTTAGGAGAGGGTTGGGGTGAGATAAAACGTTATTCTACCAAACTGTTCAGGTATACTTCCAGGTAAGTATAGGCTGTGCCTTTTTTGTAGTAGCTGCCATCCTTTGGTTCGTTTGGGTTGAGGCCGTTCTGGTTTTCCCAGGTATCTGGAATACCGTCTTTGTCCGCATCTGCCGGAGCCGTTTCTGATCTTAACTCAGGCCAACCGCCCACATCTTCCTGCGAGTCGATGAGGCCGTTGCCGTTCTTGCCGTTTGCTCCGGTGCCTGCCCGTACATCGGCAATTACCCGCTGGTCTACCGCATCGCGGTGCAGGCTGGCTCCTACTTTATTTAAAAGTTCTTCATAAGCGGCAGTAGCAGTTTGCTCAGGTATAGCCACGACATTGAAAGGCTGCGCTGCCTTAACTTCTGCAATCGGTGCTCCCTGCACCCCACCATTCCAGTTATCAGCCGAAACGGCCGCATTGCCTGCCACCAAATTGCCGGAAACGTAAAATTTGCCGTAGCCAAACTCATCGCTTATACTTGGGTTCACTATTCTGCTGCTCTTGGAGGAGGAGGTAGCAGGGCCCGCTTTGTAGTAGTTGTTCACCATGTTGTGGTTTCCCTCTTCGCCGCCGTAGCTGCTGTTACCGCCCCAGTTGTAGACCACGTTGTTCACGTAATCAACCACTTCTTTTGCCGGCTGCTTGTGGTAGCGTGCGCCATTAAACCGCGGCAAACGGCTGTTGTGGTGCGCCAGCAGGTTGTGGTGAAACGAAGCGCCCATGCCACCCCACATGCCGCCGTAACCGTGTGCTCCTTTCGTGTGCACCGACTCATTCAGGCTCTCCGATACCAGGCACCACTGCATGGTGAAGTTTTCGTTGTCATAAAAGGAGGCCACCTCGTCGGTAGCCCAACTGATAGAGCAATGGTCGATGATGATGTTCTTCCTGTTACGGCCTCCCAGCGCATCGCCTTCTACACCATTGGCATCTCCCATCCGGAAGCGCATGTAACGCACGATCACATTGTCAGCATTCACTGTAACCGGGAAGTTGCGAATACAGATACCATCGCCCGGAGCGGACTGGCCTGCGATGGTGATGTCGCCGTTGCGTATGGTGAGCGAGGACTTAAGATCGATGGTGCCTGAAACGGCAAACACGATTGTTCTGGCGCCGAATGCGTTTACGGCTTCGCGCAGACTGCCGGCGCCGCTGTCATTCAAATTAGTGACGATGTATACTTTACCGCCCCGTCCACCGGTTGTAATTTTCCCAAATCCCTCTGCTCCCGGGAAAGCTATCGCCTCTCCTTCTGGCTTTGTGTCGGGGCTGATTTCGCTTACAGGCTCTGGCTGCGGTTCGGGTTCTCCTTCGCTACCTGACCCACAGGCTAGCAAGCCTGCTGCCAACAAGGTGCTAAACAGGGATATTCGGATTTTATGCATCTTTATTCAATCTAAAACATCAGGCAATCAATCATTCTTTTCAAGTATAGGCAGGTAGAAAACACAACCTACATTCACCATAAAAGACGACCCTGCCTTACTCCACCTTAAGATAGCTATTTATGCGCAATCGATTGCATACAAATAGACAGTAGTTTCGTTAAAGGCAGCGCTAGCTTAAAGTATGAATTTGTAAGTTTTGTCTTTTACCGTTTTCAGATCATACACTATTTTCTCCCTCACCGGCACCACATTTTCGCCTGATGTGCTCTTTACCAGAGGTTGTTTGATGTCTGCTTGCTGGTAAAAAGGGTTTGCATTAGCTCCTTCAGCAGCTTTGAGTTCTCCTTTGCCCCTTAGCTTTAGCTGCTCGGACGACCTGATTCGACAGTTACCACCTAACTTGGAGTGTACCGTCAGTGTCCTTACTTTTCCGTCTTCCCAACTCATATCAACTATAAATCCACCTCTTGCTACCAAGCCCTTTACTTCTCCTGTTTGCCAGGCATCCGGAAGAGCCGGGAGCAAATGTATGGCGCCATCATGGCTTTGCACCAGCATTTCGGCAATGCCGGAAGTACAGCCAAAGTTGCCGTCTATCTGGAAAGGCGGGTGTGCATCAAACAGGTTCGGGTAAGTGCCTCCGCCTTCTCCTTTCTCTGCATCTCCCGCAGGTGTTAGCTGGTCCTGTATGAGTTTATAGGCGCGGTTTCCGTCTAGTAGCCTTGCCCACAGGTTTACCTTCCAACCCATCGACCACCCAGTAGACTTGTCTCCTCTGTACACTAGAGAAGTTTTGGCGGCATTAAATAATTCGGGATGACTAAAAGGCGAGATTTGGTTGCTTGGGTACAGGCCATACAAGTGCGAGACATGCCGGTGTTTGTCGTCTGGCTTGTCCCAATCCTGCATCCACTCCTGCAGTTGCCCGTGCTGCCCTACCTGCATTGGCGGCAGCCTGTCGCGCATGCTTCTTAGCGAGTCTGCAAAAGCCTTATCTGTGTTCAGTGCCTCAGATGCATGGATGATGTTGGAAAACACATCAAATACCAACTGGTTATCCATCGTGGTGCCAGCGGCAATAGATACACCGCTTTGATGCTTGTTTTCAGGTGACATGGAGGGCACCACTACCAACCATTTGTTTTCCGGCTCTTCCTGCAGCACATCTGCATAAAAAGCAGCGGCGCCCTTCAGCACCGGGTACATTTCCTGCAGAAATTTCTTATCACCGGTAAAGAGGTAGTGCTGCCAGATATGCTGCGTCAGCCATGCGCCGCCCATCGGCCAGAGGCCGTAGAAAGCACCGTCAATCGGACCAGTCATGCGCCAGAGATCGGTATTATGGTGCATGTTCCAGCCCCGGGCGTTGTACATTTTGCGGGCACTTTCCCTGCCTGTCTCCGACAGGTCTTTGATCATGGCAAATAGCGGCTGGTGCATCTCCGGCAGGTTCGTCACCTCCGCCGGCCAATAGTTCATTTCAGTATTGATGTTGACGGTATACTTGCTGTCCCAGGGAGGGGAAATCTTATCGTTCCAGATACCCTGCAGGTTTGCGGGCTGTGTGCCGGGCTGCGAGCTGGAGATGAGCAGGTAGCGGCCGAACTGAAAGTATAGCGCAGCCAAATGAGGGTCGTTTCCCGAAGCAAAAGCAGCCAGTCGCTTATCAGTCGGTTTTTCTACAGCATCTGTTATACCCAAATCCAGCGACACTCTGTCGAAGTATTTTCTGTAGCTTTCTATGTGCTCCTCACGCACTTTTTTATACTTGCGCTTAGTCGCAGCAGCCAATAGTTGTGCAGCCTTTTCCGCTTCGTTTCCGCTTAAATCTTTGTAGCTCTTAAAGTTGGTGGCCATCGAAACGTAAATCACCGCCTCGTCGGCACCCGTAATCTGGAGCGTGTTGTCCGTGGCAGAGACCTTTCCTCCCTTTACCTGTGGCTGGACCTGCGCCTGAAACTTTACCTTTCCTTTCTTATTGTCTACATCCCCGGAAGTACCGCTAAGAACCAGCTGGTCTTGTTTTGCCGTTACCGCATACTTTTGGTGCGGGCTATCCATACGTAGGGTACAGGTGATGCTTTTAGGTTTATCGGCAGTTAGACGGATGATGATGACGTCATCAGGGAAAGACGAGAACATCTCCCGCTTGTAGGTTACTCCATCCACCTTGTAGGAGACTGAGGCGATGGCCTGCTCAATATTCAAGTCGCGGTAGTAGGCTGTTGCGGCATCGTGGCCGGGAAAAGAGATGAACAGATCGCCAACCGGCTGGTAAGGCATCCCGTAGTTGAGGTTAGCCGGCGCCTGCCGCGGTACTTTTTCCAATGCAAGCGCCTGCGCCTCCTTATGCTTGCCCTCGAAGATCAACCTGCGGATTTCAGGCAAGGCACTGTTCAGTTCTTCGTTGATATTATTCCCTGGCTCACCAGCCCAAACCGTTTCCTCATTAAGCTGCAACTTCTCCTGAGCCGGTGTTCCAAACACCATTGCCCCGATACGTCCATTACCTAGGGGCAGTGCCTCGTTCCAGTTGGCAGCAGGTTTCTCATACCACAGCTTCAAAGCTGCTTTCCCCGGTGTTTGCGCAACAGCACTAAAACTTAGAAGACAAAGTATGCTAAGCAGAAAGTTGGAAAGTCTGGTATTGATCATGTTTACTTAAGTTATACTTGCCTGCTGGCTGGACTATTACATTTGCAGGCAGTGGATGTTATGCAACTTTATCTCTTAGCCGAAGTCTTCGAAGGATTCAGTGCCTTCATGCCATTGAATACAAGTTGTGCCACAGCAGTTGCGCCCTCTGGCTGAAAGTGCGTGTTGTCCTCTTGTCCATCGGGATAGGCTTCATACTTGCCAGCGGGCAGATTCATGAAATAGTGGGACGTAACGTAATCTTTGCCTTTTGCGGTGAAAGCATCCATGGAAAGTTGTGTAAGGTCGATAAGGGGTGCGTTCAGCTCCTTTGCTACATCCTTCGCAGCCTGTGGATAATCGCCGTGCACATTGCCAAGCTTGCCATCTTTCCAAGGATAGTTGCGGCTTACGGGCGTGAGAATAATAGGCAGGGCGCCTTTCTCGCGGGTTTGCTTTACGTACAGCCTTAGGTACTCCTTGTAGGCCGTCACATTGGTATAGCGTTCCGGCTTGTTCTCGGCCGCATCGTTATGCCCGAACTGCATCATCACCACATCGCCTTTCTGCAGGGCTTTGTATACTTCAGCCCAACGGCCTTCCTCGAAGAACGTGCGTGTGCTGCGGCCTCCTCTGGCTTTGTCTACCACGATCACACTGTCTGCTTTGATAATGTTTATGATCTGCGAAAGACTGTCTTTGTGCATGAACGGCTGGAATACCTGCCCCCACCCCGCAATCGGGTAACGTGTGGTCATGTAGTCCTTTTCGTCGTAGTCACCAGTGTAATCAGCCACGGTAGAATCGCCAATGAGATACACCTTAACCGGCTTCTTTTTAGATGGTGCAAAGGCTGTAAATGCAATGCACAGCGTGAAGAGTAACAGAATCGCTGTATACCTTTGTTTCATAGTTGGGCGTTTTAATATTAATGAATATAATTTCTAGCTGATAACACAAGCCTTCGCCTGCCTCACAACACCCAGGCTGTTCCTGCAAGTATAAATCAGCGTTGGTATGCTGATGATTTTTAACTTAGATCTCTTTAGCAGACTTGTTAATGCATGTAGGCACAAGCATCCGCTTACGCCAGGGTTTTAATGGGAAGCTTGCCTACTCCTTCAGCAGCTTTGCCACCTCCGGCAGGTTCTTTCTCATTTCTTCTGCCACCAGGTCACTCACCCTAAAGGCTCCATAGGCAGACAAGTGCGTGTCGTCCTGACGGCCTTCCGGCAGCGACTCATACTCCCCTGGCTCCAGGTGCAGGTAAAGCGCTTTAGACCTTTCCTCGCCGTAGCGCGACACCAGTTCTCTCGTGCGTTTCTCCAGGTCCAGCAGCGGCACTTTTTGTTCTGAGGCTACTGCTCTTACAACATCTGGGTACTTGCCATGCGTATCTACCAGTTGCCCATTCTCAAACTTGCGGCGCACAATGGGTGTGGCCAGTACAGGTATGCCACCTTTGGCGCGTGTTTCGGCAATGTAGCGCTCCAGGTTTCTGCGGTAGTCTGTTTCGGGGGCGGCGTAACGTTTCGGATCTTCACTTTTCTGGTCGTTGTGCCCGAATTCGATGATCACGTAGTCGCCTTTCTTCAGCTTTTGCAGCACTTTGTCCCAACGGCCTTCGTCGCGGAAGCTTTTGGTGCTGCGGCCATTCACGGCATGATTCTCCACTTTTACGCCCTGCTGCAAGTATAGCGGAAACACCTGCCCCCACCCTTTCTCAGGATTACCTTTTGCGTAAGGCTTGTCAGCTACAGTAGAGTCGGCCACCAGAAAAATAGTGAACTCTTTTTTCTGTATATAGCTCATAAGCGGAAGTACCAGCAGCGCAAGAAGCCCTATTTTTATCGTGTTTGTTATGATTGCTTTTTTCTTATTCATCATACTTTAGTTATTCGGTGATAGCCCATTTCTGCTTCCATACCGGGTAGTCCTCTTCTACCAACTCCTGCGGAAAGTCTATGTACCAACTGTAGCCTGCCCTTCGCTCCCGCGCTATATCCGCAAGCTTTTCATGCACGATGCCATCACGGCCTACAAACATGGGTTTGTTTGTTCCAATCTCGTAAAAGCGGGCTAAAAGTGGCGGTGCCGTTGGGTCAGGTACCACTACGCGATCACGCGCATCTTGCCTGGCAGGATCATTTATCAACTCTACCCGAATTCCGTTGATTTTCACCTGATCTAACCAGGAAACAGCGCCATCTACAGCCTGAATCACTTCCGGACTCGGTTTTTCTAGTTCCATCAGGTACTCCACAATGCCAACACTTTCCCCGCCACTAAGCGAGATCAATTCATAGGCACGGGCTTTTTGGGGAGCCAAGGTTATATGATCGTGCTGTGCGCACCAGGCGGTTAACTTGCCATCTACCTTTATTTGCGCTTTCAAAATAACATCTAGTCCCTTCTCAATGGCTTTGGCTGACATTTCTGTTCGTGCAGCATCAACAAAAGTATAAGGAGCTTTTTGATGAGCCACGTCGCGGAGCAGTTGCATCACACCCATCATGGCACCATCGTTAAAGGTGATGTACTCGTAGTAGCCCTTCTTAATCGGGTAGAACTGCGGCCAGCCACCATTGCCGTACTGCGCCTCGAGCAGGTAATCCAGCCCGCGCAAAAAACTTTGTTTATACTTCTCCTGACCAGTGGCCGCATATACTTTGGCCATGTACTCCAGCTGCGTAAAAGTGGCTCTATTGTCGATAGTGGATACTCCCTCTTTTTCTGCGGGTGATTTCAGCGCCCTTTCCTCTTCTGGGGAGAGCACTTTTGCCATATCTGTGTTCTTGTCCCAACCGCCATTGTCGTGCTGGTAGATCAGGAGATTATCCGCCACGCGGACGGCTTCAGAACTGGCAAACCATTCCGTATCCCGCTCCAATAAGCCTCTACTCCACCTCACTGGTTCTACAGTTTCGGCTGGAGCGGTAGTATCAGTTCTGACAGTGATAGCAGCTGGCTTTTGCCCGATACAACCAGTAGAAGAAACAGCACACAAGAGAAACAACGCCACCGGCATACCAGCATGCGCCAGCGAACGAGAGACACATTGTCCGAAACTTCTTTCCTTACTTTTCTTCGCACTGCTCTTATTCATGCACTAAACTCTGAAGAGAACATCGGTCCTCACTTTATACTTAAATTAAAAATGAAAAGCAGTACACAGCGGCTGTGTACTGCTTTCAGAGTTTTATTCCATGGTGAGCGCTGTGTTGCTCAGATCTTTACCTTTTGAAACCTGCTTGGAAGTGTCTTTGAAGTCTTTGCTCTCCAGTTTCACATTCTGGGTTAGCGGACCCAGCACCCGCACAATTGGCTCCTGCGTCTCTTTGTAAGTCAATCCTGTTACATCAATGTTCTTGCTGTTGTAGATGGTCAGGGCAGGTCCTTTCTCCGCGATTACTTTTACATTAATTAGTTTGATTCCATCAGCATCCACCGCCGTAATACCTTGTTTCGCCTTAAGTATGGCGTTCTCCAGCACCACGTTCTTGAGGTTCATCTCGGGCAAGCCCTGCAGCACCAGCGCCTGCTCGGCACCCGCCACACGGATGTTCTTCATGTAGATATCTTTGAAAGAAGGCGTCTCCTCTGTAACCGGAACAGGCTTCTCATCTCTGGCTTCGTCGCTGGCGCGCTGGTCTTCTTCCAGCACTGGTGAGTTACCGCCATAGAACAAGTTAAAGCTGATGGCCTGTGTCGGGATGTCGATCATGTCGATGTCAGAAATGTAGATGTTTTCTACCACACCACCCCGGCCACGGGTGCTCTTGAAACGCAGTCCGATATCCGTTCCCATAAAGGTACAGTTCGATACGTGCACGTTTTTCACACCACCTGACATTTCACTGCCTACCACAAAACCACCGTGGCCATGGTACACCGTGTTGTTCTTCACGATCACGTTCTCAGTGGCCATGCCCCTTCTGCGGCCGTCTTCGTTTTTGCCGGACTTGATACAGATCGCATCATCACCCACGTCGAATGTATTGTTGTAGATCAGCGCGTTCTTGCACGACTCCAAATCCACGCCGTCGCCGTTCTGCGAGTACCACGGGTTGCGCACGTTCAGGTTGCGCAGGATCACGTTCTCGCTCATCAGCGGGTGCAGGTTCCAGGCCGGGGAGTTCTGGAAAGTTGGGCCGTCCAGCAGTACTTTGTTGCATTCGATAATGCTCACCATTACAGGGCGCAGGAAATCTCTTACGGCCTCATACTGTTCTTTTGTCTTCAGGTGTGTCGGCACGTTAAAGTTGCTACCCGGCGTGTCGCCTTTCATGGAGTTTGCAGAAGGATACCACATCTTGCCGTCTTCGGTCACAACGCCACCCGATTTTACCAGGTTTTTCCACTGCGAATCCGTCATTTTGCTTTTCTTCACCGGTCTCCAGGCATCCCCGGAACCGTCGAAAGTACCTGTGCCTGTGATGGCTATGTTCTCGGCACCTCTTGCTGAAATCGGTGATTGGCAGCGATACGTTTCCAACCCCTCGAAACTGGTTTGCACGAGCGGATAATCGTCAAAGTCTTTGCTGAAGATGACCATGGCCCCTTCTTCCGCATGCAGGTTGATGTTGCTTTTCAGCACGATAGGACCAGTTAGCCACATACCGCGTGGTATCACCACTTTGCCGCCTCCCTTGGCAGCCGCAGCCGCAATGGCTTTTGCGAAGGCATCTGTATTCTTGGTTAGCCCGTCGCCCACTGCCCCGAAATCAGTTATACTTACACTATAATTTGGGATTGAAGGCTCCAGTACTTTCGGCATGTCAAACTCGACCCCTTCGTAAATATCAAAAGCCGCCACTGGGGTTGCCACAGTGCTTGTTGTGTTTGCAGCGGTGGCAGCCTCTGGCTGCGAAACAGGCTGGCGCTGGCAGGAAACCTGCAGCGCTCCGGCCATACCTATCATCAATAGAAATCGGTTGGCAAATATCTTTCTCGTATTCATATGCTCTAATCTTTATTTCTTGCTTTGGATTGTAGTTGATGCGTTGGGCGTGATTCTGAACCAATCATAATCTGCGTAGCCAGCATCGTTTATTTTATCCTGGCGTGTGGCAAAGATACCTACTTTAGCACCTATCCAGCGGCCGGGAACCGCGGTGAAGGTGCTGCCCGCTGGCTTAAAGTTTTTCCCGTCTTCGCTGTAGCTGAACTGGCACTTGGCGCCTTTGTCTACCGCTACCCGAAAGTATACTTCATTGCCGTTGAGCTTGCCCAACAGTTGCTCTTTCTCAGGTGTGCCTTTGTGGGAATCATCCACCGAAGTATAGGCCACGTACAGCCCGTCTTTTTTGCTTACCAGCGAGATATAGGCGTAATCCTCTCCCATCACGACCAGCCCTGTGCGTTCATTCTGGAGCTTTTCGTTCGGCGTGAAATTGAGTTTGGTGGTAGCCGTGAAGGTTTCGGCCGGGAACTTCTGCAGCAGCAGGTTCGGCACGTCCCACAGGTTCTTGTGATCTTCCGGTACCTGGTCGGTATAGAGGCGCAACTTGCCTTTACTCGCCATCGGGAATGCCCAAGTAGCTTTCGGGTTGGCGTGCCACTGCCATTGCAGCCCCAGCTTGTTTTCCTCAAACTCATCCGATTCTGCCGGCGTAGCGACAGCGAAGGTATTGCCGACATTCGGCTTCTTGTGCGTCATCACAGGCCAGCCCGTGCCGTCGCCGTCTTTGTCCTCGCCAATAACCGGCCAGCCGTTTTTCCACTTCATCGGCTGCAGGTGCACCACGCGACCGTACGCTTCAATGTCCTGGAAATGCAGGAACCAGTCTTCGCCGGTTTGGGTGGTTACCCACGCGCCCTGGTGCGGGCCGTTTATACTTGTCTTGCCCTGGTCCATCACGATCTTCTCCTCGTAAGGGCCATAGATGTTTTTGGAGCGCAGCACTAACTGCCAGCCTGTCGCCACGCCGCCCGCCGGAGCGAAAATGTAGTAGTAGCCGTCTTTCTTATAGAACTTGGGGCCTTCCACCGTGGGGTGGTTCTCATGCCCGTCGAAAACGATCACCCCTTCATCCAGCACCTTGGTACCTTCGGGGTTCATTTTGTTTATCGCCAGCACACTTTTTATACCTGCCCGGCTGCCCGCGTAGGCGTGCACGAGGTAAGCGTTTCCGTCATCATCCCAAAGCGGGCTGGAGTCGATCAGGCCTTTTCCCTCCATCACCAGCACTGGCTTCTCCCAAGGGCCGGCAGGGTCTTTAGCCTTCACCATGTAAATACCAAAGTCGGGGTCACCCCAGTAGATGTAATACTCGCCGTTGTGATGGCGGATGGAGGGAGCCCAAACGCCGTTGCCATGCTGTGGCTTTGCATAATGCTCTGCCGGAACATTTTTGTCTAAGGCATAGCCGATGATTTTCCAGTTAACTAGGTCCTTCGAGTGCAAAATCTGCAAGCCTGGCACCGCATTAAAGCTGGAGGAAGTCATGTAATAATCATCCCCGACGCGAATGGCATCAGGGTCAGAATAGTCGGCGTAAAGGATTGGATTTTTGTAGGTCCCGTTACCCTGATCAGCCACCCATACCTTGGAAAGGTCGCTTGCTGTTGTTGCTGTTTTGCTCTGTGTGTTGTTTTGGGCAACGCCGGAGCAGGAACTACAACATACAATAGCGGCAACAAGGGCGGGGTATTTTAAGAAACGGTAACTACTCATAGTTTAAATGTTTTTGGGGCGATTTATACTTGAATTTTATACTTCTGAATGATAAAAGGCTACTTGCTGACGGTTTCGCTTGGCTTGCCAGGTATCCAGCCGTCGAAGATATTGGCCAGTGTATACTGCTGCGCCTGCTCCTTTGTGAGTTGGTGCGCCCACTTTACTCTTGCCTTAGGGTCGGCACCGGGGCCTGTCGAATTATACTCGGCGTAATAAGAAGTTTTTTCGGCATCCGGCTTGTTCCAGTTGTGCCAGCCTTTGGGCGTAATGTGGTTGCCCATGTAGGTGTTGATGAAAACGGTTTTGGCGTAGGGTCTCCACGGCCTGCCCAGGTAGTATGATTTTGCTGGCGCATCGCCTGTGAGGCGGCAATTTAAGAAAACAAAGCCATAAGGCGTTCCTTCCAGGGTGGAGGCTGCGGTAATGTAGTTGCCGCCCTTTTTGCTGTAGATTTCACAATCCTCAAACACAGCCGTAGACCAGCCGAAAATAAAGTCGGTGGTGCCTTCAATGTAGCAGTTTTTGTAGTACTGGCGGCTTTTCTCTCCGTGCGGGTACAGCGTGTCCTGGTTGCCCAGAAATCGGCAGTTGGTGAACATCACCTTGTCGCCATCCACACGCACGGCAACAGCCTGTCCTACCGGTCCGGCAGAATTCTCAAAGGTGATATTCTCGGCAGAAAAATCATCCCCGAAAACATAGAAACTGGTAGAGCCGGTGGTTCCCATTTCCTCCCCGAACCTGTTCTTTTTAGAAGCAAAGTCGTCGTTTGTCAGAATAGTGTTCTTTACATCCTCTCCGATAAACTTCACGGCGGTTTTAGAAGCTGGCAGCACCAGTTTTTCTTTGTACACACCATTCTTGATGAAGATGGTCGTTTCCTTTTTCCTGAAATCGGGCACCGCGTTTATCGCCTCCTGCACCGTTTTGAAATCACCGCTTCCATCTTTTGCCACTACAAAATTATACTGCTGCTGCGCCTGTGCCTTAGTAAGTATAAGGCAGAGCAGCAGGGCAAGTACAGAAGCGTGTTTTAGGAATGTCATAGCAGTTTATTTCTTTAGTGAATAATCAGTAGCGGTTTTAGCGCTCCGTACAATGTATAAACCTACCCCTCCCAGGAGGGAAGTTTTCATCAAGAGAAGAAGTCCCCTCCCCGGAGGAGCAGGGGTGGGTCTTCTTTCCAGATTCTAGTTCGCAGCGGCAGTTTTCTTATTCAGCTCTTCAAACTCCAATGAGGCCATGATGAATGGAGCCACGGCTTTGGGATCGTTGTTGCGGCGCTCTTCATTGATGTAGTATTCGTAAGTGCCGCTGCGGTACGGATCTCCTCCCAAGCCAGCCACTGCGCACACGTCCGTGATGCTGATAGTGCCATCCGGGTTCTGCTCGATCAGGTTGTTCACGATGCCGTTATAACCCGCTTTAGCTGTTTCCATGTACTTCTGGTCGATGTAGCCATTCTTGGCAGCCTTCACCAAAAAGTAGGTGAACATGCTGGAGACCGATGCTTCATGGTAGTTGCCTTCTTTGCCGCCCATGTCTACTACCTGCCACCATAGTCCTTTGTCCTTGTCCTGGTACTGCGCAATGGCCTTGGCCATTTTCTGGGTGATCTGCAGCACCTCGTCTCTTTTTGGATGGTCTTTTGGCAGGAAATCGAGCACATCTACCAGCGCCATCGCATACCAGCCCATCGCGCGGCCCCAAATTTCGGGCGACTTCCCAGTCTCCGGATCGGCCCACTTTTGCTCACGGCTCTCGTCCCAGCCATGATGCCACAGCCCCTTCTCCTCATTCCA
Source organism: Pontibacter akesuensis (assembly GCF_001611675.1). NCBI lineage: Bacteria > Pseudomonadati > Bacteroidota > Cytophagia > Cytophagales > Hymenobacteraceae > Pontibacter > Pontibacter akesuensis. The sequence continues at coordinate 1,199,384 of NZ_CP014766.1, forward strand.
GGTGTTTTTATCAACTAACATGATTTGCTTGGCCACGTCATCAAAAATGGCCGGCTCGTTAAACTCCACGGCATACTGCGCCAGGAACGGAGAAGCCATGTACAGGCCATCGAGCCACATTTGGTGCGGGTATATTTTCTTGTGCCAGAAGCCGCCTTCTGACGTGCGTGGATGCGTGCGCATCTGGTCGCGGAGCTCTTCGATGGCCAGTTTATACTTCTCATCCCCCGTCTCCTTGTAAAGCTCTATCAGGAACTTGCCCGGGTTCACACGGTCGATGTTGTAGTCTGTTTTCTTGTAGGTCATGATGCTGCCGTCCTCGCTGATCATGGTGTCGGCGAAAGCCTGGATGTAGTTCAGGTACTTTTCATCCCCCGTCTTCTCATACACCCGCTCGATGGCGCTGGCAAACAAGCCCTGGGTGTAGTCCCACTTCGGCTTCTCCTTAAAGTCAATCATCCACCCTTTCGGGTTGCGTTTGATATCGGAGTCGGCCATCCAAACAGAGTATGGCTTTTCGGCTGCGGCGGTTGCCTCCTGGTTGGCAGCTGTGGTAGCCTCTGTTACGTTGTTTCCAGAGCCACAGGCAGAAGCCATTAACAGGATAGCAGGTAAAG